>CAZXJI010000005.1:0-158430 GCA_964640955.1 uncultured Oscillospiraceae bacterium
ATCGGTAATGAAACACTCTCGGAAACTGCTCAGCCTGCTGTTGGCCCTGACGTTGGCCTGCAGCCTGACCCTCGTCTCCGCCTCCGCGGAAACCGTCGAACTGCCGCGCAACGAAACGCTGTATTTCGCCGGCCAGCAGTGGGGCTCCATCAACGGCTGGAACCCGTTGAGCGACGACATGAACAACGCCATGGCCGTTACCCAGTCGGCCGGCGGCTCCCGCACGATCATGTTCGAGACGCTGTACATGTATAACATGCTGGACGGATCGCTGACCCCGCTGATCGCGGACGGCGATTACGTATGGAACGATGCTCACACCGAGATTACCGTGAAAATCAAGCCCGCCGCCAAGTGGAGCGACGGCACGCCCATCACCGCCGAGGACGTGGCGTATACGTTCGAAACCAACGTCAAGCTCGGAAACGCCAAGGGCAACGGCTACAAGCCCTACGTGGACAGCGTGACCGCCGTGGACGACCAGACCGTGCTCATCAAGGCGAAGCTGACCGACGAAGGCACGGCCGTCAACCCCCTGCAGCTGGTGTGCTTCGTCGAGGAGTGCTACGTGGTGCAGAAGGCCTGGATACAGACCCTGGAAGCCCGCTGCGACGGCGACGCGGCCGCCATGAAGAAGGACGCGGCCGAGGACGTCGTATGGTCGGGCCCCTACACCAAGTACTACGCCGACGACCAGAAGGTCGTGCTCGTGCGCGACGACAACTACTGGGGCCAGGACGCCTCCATGTGGGGCAAGCTGCCCGTGCCCAAGTACATCGCCCACGTCATTTACGCCGATAACCCCGCGGGCGAGACGGCGCTGAAGGCCGGCGAAGTGGACGTATGCCAGCAGTTCATCGCCAACATTCAGGACCTGTGGCTGAAGGACGGCCTGCCCATCAGCACCTATCTGGACGAGGCGCCCTGGGGCATCTGCGTCAACATGCCCACCGCCTGGTACAACCTGGATATCCCCGTGCTGCAGAACAGCGCCGTGCGCAAGGCCATCGCCATGGCCGTGGATTACGACGCCATCAACCAGAACGCCATGACCGGCCAGAGCCCGACCTTCACCGAAGTGCCGCGCTCCTGCATGAACCCCACCGCCGGCGAGCAGGCAACCTTCGACCATGACGCGGTCGCCGACCTCCAGTGGGCGGGCAACGACATCGAAGGCGCCAAGGCGCTCTTGGACGAGGCCGGCATCGTGGATACCGACGGCGACGGCTGGCGCGAGTTCGACGGCCAGAAGATTTCGCTGAACTCCTGCTGCCCCAACGGCTGGACGGACTGGATGGCGGCCATGGAAATCGTCGCCGCCGCCGGCCAGAAGATCGGCATTGAAATCACCACCGAGTTCCCCGAATGGTCCGTGTATCAGACGGTCGTGACCGCCGCCACCCAGACGGATTACGACATCTTCATGATGTGGACGGATTCCGCCACGCCCGCCCAGCCCTGGGGCCGCATCCGCATGCTCATGAGCAGCGAGTTCAACGGCGTCGAAGGCAACTGGAGCGGCAACTGGGGCCACTACAGCAACGCCCGCATCGACGAGATCATCAAGGAGATCCCCGTCACCACCGACGAGACCGCCCTCAAGGGCCTTTACACCGAGGCGGTTGAGCTCTACCTGACCGACGTGCCCAGCTTCTCCCTCATGTACCGCCCGGACAAGTTCCACGCGGTCAACGAGTCCGTATGGACCAACTTCCCCGATTCGACCGACGGGCGCAACATTCCGCCTTCGGATTGCACCGACGGCTACGGTATTGCCGCGCTTTACGACCTGGAACTGGTCAACCCGTAAACGGTCATTCTATCACGAGGCGGCTGCGACCCGTTCAATGGCGAGGCGCAGCCGCCTCCCGATTATGGGGGGTGGGGACCATGAAGGGCTATCGCAAGTATTTCGGTAAGAAGATATTTTGGTTTATTATCACCTTTATCGTCGCGCTGCTCTTAAATTTCATTCTGCCGCGCCTGATGCCCGGCGACCCCGTGGCGGCCATGACGGCCAAACAGGCGCAGGGACTTTCCGAAGCCTCCGCGGTCAAAGCGATCTACGATAACTACGCCCGCGAGTTCGGCACCGACAAACCGATCACGGAACAGTTTTTCACTTACATGGGCAATCTTCTCCGGGGCGACATGGGCACGTCGTTCAGCCAGTATCCGCGCAAGGTGGGCGATATTATCGGAAGCGCCATCGGCTGGACGCTGTGCCTGCAGTTTCCCGCGATTATCATCGGCTGGCTGCTGGGCAACCTGCTTGGAGCGCTGGCCGCCTATATCCGCAAGGGGTTCGACAAGGTGCTGATGCCGCTGATGCTGTTCTTCAGCAGCGTTCCGGCGTTCGGCATGGCGGTGGTGCTGCTGGTGATTTTCGCCATCAACCTGAAAGTCGCGCCCATCTCCGGCGGATACGGTTTCGACATGATTCCCAATCTCAGCTGGAATTTCGTCAAGTCCGTCATCGAGCATTACCAGCTGCCGTTCTGGTCGATCGTGCTGATCGCCATCGGCGGGCAGGCCATCGGCATGCGCTCCATGTCGATCTACGAACTGAACGCCGATTACGTCAAGTACGCCCGGTTCCTGGGCATCAAGGACAAGAAGGTCGTCGGCTACGTGTTCCGCAACGCCATGCTTCCGCAGGTGACGGGGCTTGCGCTGTCCATCGGCACCATGGTCGGCGGCGCGCTGGTGGCGGAGATCATCTTCAGCTACCCGGGGCTCGGCACGACCATCTACCAGGGCATCACCATGGCGGATTACCCGCTCATCTCGGGAACGACCCTCATCGTAACCGTCATGGTGCTGATCGCCACCTTCGTGCTGGATATCATCTACGGCTTCATCGACCCGCGCGTGAAAGCCGCGCAGTTTGAGTAGGGGGCGATGGCATGAGAAATACGATCCGGCAGGTTTTCCATTCGCCCAAGTTCGTGGTCGGCTTCGCCATATTCGCGGCCATTCTGCTGACCATGCTGATCTACCCGCTCATCAACCCCGGCAATCCGCTGGAGATGATCGGACTGGGGACGTTCGCGGAGCCCGGCACCTACGTATCGCTGTATGACTCGGTGACCACCGAAACCAGCACCTTCAAGCTCGCCGACGCCGACGACAAACGGCTTGCGCAGTTGCTGAGCGACGAGGATCGGGTGAAGATGCTCAACTGGTTCACCGCCGTGGGCGTGGACATCAGCAACCTGGACATCACCGACACGGACGCGCTGCTGGCGTTATGGAAGGAGAACTACGATCCCTCCGTCAAGCCGCAGGGCATGACCAAGGCGCTTCGCAACTACTACGTGCGCCTGAACAACAATATCAACAGCGCCGCGAAGTCCGACACCCTCACCGTGACCGAGACCGACGAGGAGACGGGCGAAACGTCGGAAAAGGCGGAGATCAACAAAAACGATTACGTCAACGTCGGCGACGTCGCCAACGTCAAAACCCTGCCGCTGGGCACCGACAACTTCGGCCGCGACACCCTCAAGGAGCTGGTGTCCGCCTGCGGCACCTCCATCCGCATCGGGCTGATCGCCGGTGCCGTGGCCACGTTCATCGGCCTCCTGCTGGGGCTGCTGGCCGGGTATCTGGGCGGCGTTACGGACGACATCGTGATGTTCTTCACCAACATTTTCACCGTCATTCCCTCGTTCGTGCTGCTGATCCTCATCAACTACTCCATCAACCAGGATCAGCGCGGTGCCACGACGGTCGCCCTGGTGATCGGGCTTACGAGCTGGGTATGGACGACCCGTTCGGTGCGTTCGCAGGTCATCAGCCTGCGCAACCGCGACCACGTGAACCTGAGCCGCCTCTCCGGCCACTCGCTTTTCCGCATCATCCTCACGGACATCCTGCCCTACATCGCCTCCTACGTCGTCATGGCGTTCATTCTTCAGGTCAGCTCCGGCATTCTGGCGGAGGCGCAGCTGTCGCTTCTGGGCCTGGGCCCCAAAACCACCGAAGTGCCGACCCTGGGGCTTATGATGAACTGGGCCATGCTGTATTCCGCGCACCTCAACGGCTCCTGGTGGGCGTACTTCCCGGTCATACTGGTCATCGCGTTCATCTCGTTCTCCCTGAACCTGATGAACACGGGCCTGGACCAGGTGTTCAATCCCACCCTGAGAGATTAGGAGGTCGAACATGAGCAAAGCAATGCTGGAAGTCCGTGGGCTGACCACCAAATACGTCACCCGCTTCCGCGAGGACGTATACGCCGTGGACCACGTTTCCCTCTCCATTGAGGAGGGCAAGTCGCTGGGCATCGCGGGGGAGAGCGGCTGCGGCAAATCCACCCTCGCGCTGAGCCTGATGGGCTACTACTTCCCGCCGCTCCACTACATCAGCGGCGACATCGTCATCGACGGCAAGAACATCTCCGGCATGGACCCCGATACCGTGCGCCGGACGGTATTGGGCACCGAGATCGCCTACATCCCGCAGGCCGCCATGAACGCCCTGAACCCCACGCGCAAGATTCGCAAATTCATCGAGGACGTGATTCGCGCGCACGACCCGCACGCCGACGCCAAGGAGATTTTCGCCATGGCGGAGGAGCGCTTCGCCCGGCTGGGCCTGCCGCCGAGCGTGCTGAACCGTTACCCGGTGGAACTGTCCGGCGGCATGAAACAGCGCACGGTCATCGCGATCTCCACCATCCTCAAGCCCAAGGTGCTCATCGCGGACGAGCCGTCCAGCGCGCTGGACGTGACCAGCCAGAAGATGGTCATCAAGATGCTGCGCAACCTGATGGAACTGGGCTACATCCGCGCCATGCTGTTCATTACGCACGAACTGCCGCTGTTGTATAATGTGACGGACGACATTATGGTCATGTACGCCGGGCAGATCGTGGAACGGGGGAGCGCCAGGCAGATGGTGTTCGATCCCGTCCACCCCTATTCGCGCGGGCTGATGCACTCCATTCTCGTGCCGGAGGAGGGGACGCGCGGCCGGAAGCTGACGGCCATCCCCGGCACGCCCCCCAACCTCAAAAAACCGCCGCAGGGGTGCCGCTTCGCGGAGCGCTGCCCGTACGTGGTGCCGCAATGCCGCTACAACGCCCTGCCGATGATCGAGTTCGACGGCGGGCGGGCGTACCGCTGCGGGCACTCCGTATCGCACTTACGGGAGGTGTACGAGCATGAAGCCCAATGAGAATCGGGCGGAAACGGCCCCGTGCCTGAGCGGGCGGGGCGTGACCAAGGTATTCGGCGCGGGCGAGAACCGCACGGTGGCGGTCGACCATGTGGACTTCGACTTTCACGAGGGCGAGCTGGTGTCCATCGTGGGGGAAAGCGGCAGTGGAAAAACCACGCTTTCCAAAATGCTTCTGGGGCTGCTGAGCGTGACCGAAGGGGAGATCAGCTACCTGGGCAAGCCGCGGGACATCGGAAACCAGCGCAAGAAACGCGCGTACTGGAAAAACATTCAGGCAATCTTCCAGGACCCCTTCAGCTCCTTCAACGTTTTCAACAAGATCGACACGGTGCTGTTGGACTGCATCCGCATGAGCGGCGGCAGGCACCTGCCCAAAGAGAAAAAGATCGAAATGATGACGGAGGCCTGCAGCTTCGTCAACCTCAAGTTTGCAGAGCTGACCAACAAATATCCTTTCGAGCTTTCCGGCGGGCAGATGCAGCGGCTGATGATCGCCCGGGTGTTTCTGCTCAAACCCAAAATACTGCTGGCGGACGAGCCCACCAGCATGATCGACGCCTGCTCGCGCGCGACGATCCTGGATATGCTCCTGCAGCTCCGGGACGAGATCGGCATGACGATCATCTTCATTACGCATGACATCGGGCTATCGTACTACATCTCGGACAGCGTTTACATTATGGAACACGGAAGGTTCGTGGAGCACGGCACCGCCGACGAGGTGATCCTTTCCCCCAAGTCGGAGTACACCAAGCGCCTCATCAGCGACGTGCCCAAGATCTACGAGCCGTGGGACCTGAGCACCGTGTCCTGATTAAGCAAAGGAGAACGAACTATGGATGTCAAACAGGTGGTATCCCAAATGACGCTGGAAGAAAAGGCGGGGCTGCTGTCGGGGGCGGACTTCTGGCACACCAAGGCGGTCGAACGCCTGGGGGTTGAGCGCTGCATGGTCAGCGACGGCCCGCACGGCCTGCGCAAGCAGGACCAGAGCGTGGATCACCTGGGCGTGAACGAAGCCATCAAGGCCGTCTGCTTCCCGGCCGGGTGCGCCACCGCCGCTTCCTTCGACCGCGACCTGCTGCGCACCGTCGGCGAAGCCGTCGGCGACGCCTGCCAGCACGAGAAGCTTTCCGTGGTGCTGGGCCCCGCGGTGAACATCAAGCGTTCGCCGCTTTGCGGCCGCAACTTCGAGTACTACAGCGAGGACCCCTACCTGGCGGGCGAGACGGCGGTCGGGTTTATCCGGGGCGTACAGAGCCGCAACGTCGGCACCAGCGTCAAGCACTTCGCCTGCAACAGCCAGGAGCACCGCCGCATGTCCAGCAACAGCGTCGTGGACGAACGTACGCTGCGTGAAATCTACCTGCCCGCCTTTGAAGCGGCGGTCAAGCACGCCGACGTGTGGACGGTCATGTGCAGCTACAACCGCTTAAACGGCACCTATGCCTGCGAAAACCGCTGGCTGCTGACCGACCTGCTCCGTAGGGAATGGGGCTTTGGCGGCTATGTGATGAGCGACTGGGGCGCCGTGGACGACCGCGTGGATTCCGTCAAGGCGGGGCTGGACCTGGAAATGCCCGCTTCCGCGGGCCAAAACGACCGGCTCGTGGTGAAGGCCGTTCAGGAAGGCCGCCTGTCCGAGGAACTGGTCGACCTGTGCTGCGAGCGGATACTGACCGTCAACGAGCGCTACCTGCAAAACGCCAGACCCGACACCCCCTGGGACAAGGAAGCCCAGCACGCGCTGGCGCGCAGGCTGGCGGCGGAATGCATGGTGCTTTTGAAGAACGAAGGCGGCCTGCTGCCGCTGAACACGGAGCGCAGGATCGCCGTGATCGGCAAGTTTGCCAAGCTTCCGCGCTTCCAGGGCGGCGGCAGCTCCCACATCAACGTGACCCGGTTCACCGGGGCGTGGGAGATCATGGAGAAGTGGCCGCACACGACCTACGCCGACGGATACGACATCGACGACGACGAGGCGAACGAGGAGCTGCTCGCCCAGGCCGAGGCCGCCGCGCGCGCCGCGGAGGTGGCGGTGGTGTTCGCGGGCCTGCCCGACCGCTACGAAAGCGAGGGATACGACCGCACGCACCTGCGCATGCCCCACGCGCAGGAGGAGCTCATCCGCCGCGTGGCGGCCGCCAACCCCAACACCGTCGTGGTGCTGCACAACGGCGCGCCCGTGGAAATGCCCTGGATCGGCCACGTGCCCGCGGTGCTGGAAGCCTATCTGGGCGGGCAGGCCGTGGGCGGCGCGACGGCGGACGTGCTGACCGGCGCGGTCAACCCCTGCGGGCGCCTGCCGGAAACCTTCCCCCTCCATTTGGAGGACAACCCCTCCTTCCCCTGGTACGGCGGGGAAACGGACACCGTGGAATACCGCGAGGGCGTGTTCGTAGGCTACCGCTGGTACGACAAAAAGAACCTGCCGGTGCTGTTCCCCTTCGGCTACGGCCTGAGCTACACCGAGTTTGCCTACCAGAACCTGCGCCTGAGCGCGGAAAGCATCCGGGATACGGAAACGGTTACGGTCGAGGTGGACGTAACCAACACGGGCGATAAGGCGGGCAAGGAGGTCGTGCAGCTGTACGTGGCCGACCGCGAAAGCACCGTGATCCGCCCCGTGCGGGAGCTCAAGGGCTTCGAAAAGGTCGCCCTCGCCCCCGGCGAAACGAAGACCGTCCGCTTCGCGCTGGACAAGCGCGCCTTCGCCTACTGGAACACGCCGATTCACGACTGGCATGTGGAGAGCGGCGCTTTCGGCATCCAGATCGGGCGCTCCAGCCGGGACATCGTGCTGGAGAAGGACGTTACGGTGGTTTCCACCGTCGCCCTGCCCCGCCGCGTGACGCTCAACTCCATTTTTACGGATCTGATGGCCGACCCCGAATCGGAAAAGCTGCTCCGCCCCCTGATCGACAGCGCGATGGGCATTTTCCGCGGCGAGGGGGACGAATCCTCGCAGGAGGAGGCCGTGACCCCGGAGATGGAGCAGGCGATGCTGGGCTACATGCCCCTGCGCGCGCTGCTGAGCTTCGCCGACGGCAAGGTGACCTACGAGCAGCTCAACGAGACGATCGACCAATTGAACGGGAACCGCTGACCGCGCGCGGTCCGCGATTCTGCGCAAAACAAATCGTTCGCGCTCCCCGCAAGGGGAGCGCGAACACGCAAGAGGATAACGCAGCATGAGAGAGTTTTTCACCCTGGACGGGGACTGGACGCTTGCCGAAGCCGCGGGCCGCAGGAACATTCCCGCGCGCGTGCCCGGCTCGGTGCTGGGCGACCTGCTGACGAACGACCTGATCGACGATCCTTTCTACCGGGAGAACGAATACGAAGCGCGCGGCCTGTTCGACCGGGATTATACCTATTTCCGGTCGTTCGACGCCCCGGCGTCGATGCTGAAACACGGGAAGATCGACCTGGTGTTCTACGGGCTGGATACGCTGGCCGACGTGCGCCTGAACGGGCGAACCGTGCTGACGGCCGACAACATGCACCGCACCTGGCGCGCGGACGTCAAGGCGCTTCTGACCGAAAAGGACAACCGGATCGAGGTGTGCCTGCGTTCGCCCAACCGCTTCATTGCCGAAGCCGCCGCGCAGAACCCGGACGTGACCTATTACGGCGCGGATACCGGCGTCGGCTCCAGCTTCCTGCGCAAGGCGCACTGCATGTTCGGCTGGGACTGGGGCCCCTCGCTGCCGGACGCGGGCATCTGGCGGCCCTGCGGGCTGGAGGGATTCGACGAACTCCGCATAACGGAAGTCCTGATTCTGCAAAGCCATGAGGCCGGCCGCGTGCACCTCACGGCGCGGGTGGCGGCGGAGGGCGCGGCTCCCACGGCCCTGCGTGCGGTGCTCACGGCGCCGGACGGCCGGCAGACCGCATACGAGAGCGCCGGAAGCGAGCTGACCATCCCCGTGGAGCAACCCGCCCTCTGGCAGCCCAACGGCTGGGGAGAGCAGCCGCTGTACACGCTCACTTTGCAATGCCTGGACGGGAAGGGCACGGTGCTGGACGAGACGGAAAGGCGCGTGGGCCTTCGCACCGTTTCCCTTTCGCAGGAGGCGGACGAACACGGGCGCGAGTTCTGCTTCAAGGTCAACGGCAACAAGCTGTTCGCCATGGGCGCGGACTACATCCCCGAGGATAACCTGATCGGCCGCACCTCGCCGGAGCGCACGCGCGGGCTGCTCACCGCCTGCGCCGAGGCCCACTTCAACGTCGTGCGCGTATGGGGCGGCGGCTACTACCCCGAGGACTGGTTTTTCGACCTGTGCGACGAGCTGGGGCTGATCGTGTGGATGGATTTAATGTACGCCTGCAACGTGTACAAGCTGACGGACGCGTTCGAGCGGAGCATCGTCGCCGAAACGCGCGACAACCTCCGCCGCATCCGCCACCACGCGTGCCTCGGGCTGATCTGCGGCAACAACGAAATGGAAACGGGCTGGCAGGACTGGCCTGCCGTGAAGCAGCACAGCCCCGCGCTGAAAGCGGACTACATCAAGCAGTTCGAGTACGTGCTGAAAAAGGAATGCGCCGCCTGCGCGCCGCAGACCGAGTACTGGCCCTCCTCGCCTTCCTCCGGCGGGAGCTTCGACGATCCCAACAGCTACGACCGCGGCGACGTGCATTACTGGGACGTGTGGCACGGGCTCAGGCCCTTCAGCGACTACCGGGAAAAGTACCCCCGCTTCTGCAGCGAGTTCGGCTTCGAATCCTTCCCCGACATGAAAACGGTGGCGGCCTTCACCCTGCCACAGGACCGGAACATTTTCTCACGCGTGATGGAAAGCCACCAGAAGTGTGTCGGCGGCAACGGGAAGATCATGTACTACCTCTCGCAGAACTACCGCTACCCCACGACTTTCGCTCACGTGCTGTACGCTTCCCAACGCCTGCAGGCGGAGGCGATCCGCACGGGGGTGGAGCACTGGCGGCGTAACCGCGGCCGCTGCATGGGGGCCGTCTACTGGCAGCTGAACGACTGCTGGCCGGTGGCGAGCTGGGCCAGCGTGGACAGCCTCGGCCGCTGGAAGCAGCTGCATTACGCGGCCAAGAAGTTCTTCGCGCCGGTGCTGGCATCCATCGACCGCCGAGGATGTGCCGTCCGGCTCAGCGTGGTCAACGACCGGCTTGCGCCCTTTAAGGGCACGCTGGAAACGCGGCTGATCGACCCGGAAGGGCGGACGATCGGGCGCAGCACGATGCCGGTGGAGGCGCCGCCGCTGACCGCCGTATGGGTGCGCGAGGAAACCATAACGCCTCCGGGCGGCGGCCTGCACCCCGAGGATCGCCTCGCGATGGTCGTGAGGCTGACCGATGAAAACGGGCGGAGGGTATCGGAAAACTGCGAACTGTTCACCGAGCCGAAGTTCTTTGCGTTCGTGCCGCCGGCCGTCCGCTGGGAAGCCGTACAGGACGGCGACGACTGCGTCATCCGCCTGACGTGCGATGCGTTTGCGTGGGGCGTGTGGCTCGACACCGAAGCGATCGACGTGCGGTTCGACGACAACGCGTTTTTCCTGCTGCCGGGCGAAACCCGCACGGTCGTCGCGCGCAACGTGCGCCTCGCGGACCTGAACGCCAACCTGACCGTGACAAGCGTCGCGGAACTGGGCCGGTAGGCGTGGGCCGCGAGGCTTACAAAAGCTGAAAACCCTGCCTGCGGAGCCGTCCGCGCCTGCCTGCGGAGCCGTCCGCGCCTGTGCGCGGACGGCTCCGCTTTTTTGCGCGCCGGGCAGGGGAACGGGCGAAACAGAGCGAAACTGTTTGGCAGTGCCGCCGTGCGCGGCAAACGATCACAGCGGCGGACGCGCGTCCGCCCGGAAGGGTGAGGAAAATGAACGTTTTGGTCGGGCAGTCCGGCGGCCCCACGGCCGTTATCAATTCCAGCCTCGCGGGGGTGTTCCAGGCGGCGCAGCGCCGCGGCGTCGGGCACGTGTACGGCATGGTCAACGGCATCGCGGGGTTTCTGGACGGGCGGACGGTGGACTTGAACGAGCGCCTGAAGGGCAATCTGGAAATCGAGCTGCTCAAGCGCACGCCCTCGTCGTACCTGGGCTCCTGCCGCTTCAAGCTTCCGGACGCGAAAGACGACGAGGAGGTTTACCGGCGCATTTTCAGGCGGCTCTCCGAGATGGACGTCGGCCTGTTTTTCTATATCGGCGGTAACGACAGCATGGATACGATCCTCAAGCTGTCGGATTACGCCAGGGCCGTAGGGAGCCCCGTACGCTTCATGGGCGTGCCCAAGACCATCGACAACGACCTGTTCGAGACCGACCACACCCCCGGCTACGGTTCGGCCGCCAAGTACATTGCCGTGGTCATGAAGGAACTCATCCGCGACGCGACGGTGTACGGCACCAAATATGTGACGATCGTGGAGATCATGGGCCGCAACGCGGGGTGGCTGACCGCCGCGGCGGCGCTGGCGCGCGGGGACGACTGCGAAGGCGTGGATATGATCTGCCTGCCGGAGATTCCTTTCAACGTCGAGCGCTTCATCGAGAAGGTGGAGCGGATGCAGGAGAAGCGCAAGTCCATCGTAATCGCCGTGTCCGAGGGCGTCAAGCTGGCCGACGGGCGCTACGTCTGCCTCCTGTCCGACGACGAACGCCGGGTGGACGCCTTCGGGCACACCAACCTGACCGGCACGGCGCGCTACCTGGCCAACCGCGTGGCGCAGGCCCTGCCCACCAAGACCCGCTGCATCGAGCTTTCCACGCTCCAGCGCTGCGCCGCGCACGTGTCCAGCCGCACGGACATCACCGAGGCCTATCAGGTGGGCGGCGCGGCGGTCAAGGCGGCCTTCGAGGGGCACACCGGGGAGATGGTGGGCATCCGCCGCATCTCCAACGACCCCTACCAGTACGTGACCGAAACGGTGGACGTGCGCCGCGTGGCCAACCTGGAGAAAAAGGTGCCGCTGGACTGGATCAACGATACGCACACGGACATGCGGGACGCCTTTTTGCAATACGCCCGTCCGCTGATCCAGGCCGAGCTCCCGCCCTTCTACATCGACGGGCTGGTGAGGCACCTGTACCGGTAATCGAAGCGGCGGCGGGAAAACGAAACGCATAAACAAACAGGGACGCCGCGGCAAAAAACCGCGGCGTCCCTGTTTCGAAATCCAGTTCTAGTTGTACTTCGGCAGCCAGTCGCCGTGCGCGGCGATCAGGTCGTCGCACAGGGCGACGATATCGTCGATGGAGAGCTCGGCCGACGTGTGCGGGTCCATCATGGCGGCCTGGTAGATGTATTCCTTCTTCAGCGTCCGCGCCGCCTCGATGGTCAGCAGCTGCACGTTGATGTTCGTGCGGTTCAGGGCCGCGCACTGCTCGGGCAGGGCGCCCACCACGCAGGGGTTCACGCCGCTCTTGTCCACCATGCAGGCCACTTCCACGCAGGCGTTTTGCGGCAGGTTGGTAATCAGGCCGGTGTTGAGCACGTTGCCGCCGATCTTGTAGGGCACGTTGGTCTCCATTGCCTCCATGATGTAGCTGGCGTATTCCTGCGTGCGCGTGTGGCTCAGGTGGGGGTCGCGGGTCAGCTCGTCGCGGCGCTTCTTCCAATCCTCGATCTGGTGCACGCAACGGCGGGGATACTCGTCCAGCGGGATGTTGAAGCGGTCGATGAGCTCGGGGTACCGGCTCTTGATGAAGTAGGGCGTGTATTCGGAGGTATGCTCGCTGGATTCGGTCACGTAGTAGCCGAAGCGCTTCATGATTTCGTAGCGCACCATGTCGTCGTGCTTCTCGGTGCGCTCGGCAGCCCGTTTTTTGATTTCGGGGTACAGATCGACACCGTTCTTCTTTACCTCGAGCAGCCACCCCTGGTGGTTGATGCCGGCGATCTTCCACTCCACCTGACTGTCGTACTCCATGCCCAACCCCTTGAGCAGATGGGGCACGCACACCTGCACGCTGTGGCAGAGCCCGACGGTTTTCACGTCCGTCAGCCGCTGCATGGCGCCGGCGAGCATGGCCATGGGGTTGGTGTAGTTGAGCAGCCACGCGTCCGGACAGACCTCCTGCATGTCGCGGGCAAAATCGAACATCACGGGGATGGTGCGCAGCGCGCGGAAGATGCCGCCGATGCCCAGCGTATCCGCGATGGTCTGGCGAAGGCCATATTTCTTGGGCACTTCGAAGTCGGTGACGGTGCAGGGCTCGTAGAGCCCCACCTGGATGGCGTTAACCACGTAGTTCGCGCCCGTAAGCGCGGCCTTGCGGTTTTCCACGCCCAGGTAGGCCTCGATGCGCGCCTTGCCGCCGACGTTGCTGTTGATGGCTTCCAGCATGGACTGCGATTCGCTCAGACGCTGGCCGTCGATATCGTACAGTGCGATCACGGACTCGGCCAGGGCGGGGGAGAGCATGCTGTCGCCCAGGACATTTTTGGCGAATACCGTGCTGCCCGCGCCCATAAACGTAATTTTAGGCACTTGAGATTCCTCCTTAAACGCTTTATAATTCTTGTGAGAATGATGCGAGTATAGCACAACCGTTGCGGATATACAGGGCGTTTTTGTTGCAAAAACCGAGCAAAATGTTTCAAGGAAGGGAACGCGTATGGAACTGATCAAGGTAGCCAGCCAGGGGCTGCCCTACGGGCGGATCCGGGTCAAACAATGCGGGCTGGAGCCCTGCGCGCCGGGGCATCAGTTCGGCCCGGCGATGCGCGACCATACCCTGATCCACTACGTCGTCTCCGGCGAGGGCGTGTTCTACTCCGATCAGGGCGCCTTCCCGGTGCGGGCGGGGCAGGGCTTCATCATCTTTCCGGGGGAGATTACCACCTATCGGGCGGACGACAAAAGGCCGTGGTCGTACGGCTGGGTGGGGTACTTCGGGCACGACGCCGCCGCGCTCACGCGGCAGACGGGGCTGACGCGGGAAGCGCCCGTGTTCACCGCCGGCCCGGCCGAGGCGCTGTACGGCATCCTCGCCGCCATGGTCGGCGACGTGTCCCGCCTGCGCATGGGCAACCTCGCGGCGCTGGGCGGGCTGTACCGCTTTTTGTCCCTGATTGCCGAAAGCAGGCCGCAGTCGGATCAGGACCCGCACCACCAGTACTACGAGAAGGCGCGCTGGTATATGGAGGGTAATTACGACCGCCCCATCCTGATCAGCGACGTGGCGGACTTCGTGGGGCTGAGCCGCTCGCAGCTGTTTCGGGTGTTCGTGGAGGTGTGCGGGGTGTCCCCCAAGGCGAGCCTGACGGAACTGCGCATGCAGAAGGCGCTGGCGCTGGTGGAGGCCGGCGACCTGCGCCAGGAGGAAATGGCCGCCTCGCTGGGCCTTTCGGGCGGCGCGCAGTTCGCCCGGATGTTCCGGCAGACCTACGGCATGTCCCCCAAGCAGTGGCGAAAGCAGAGGCCGGCTGCCGGGAAGCCTGCTTCCCGGCGCTCCGCGCCCGGCGAGAAGCTCACGCCTCCGTAACGACTTCGGTGGAAAGCACGTCCCCCACGAACCGGTTGTCCGCAACCGTCACGTCCGTGCAGGCGGCAAGCGTCGCCATGGCCCGACGCGGGTGCCACGGGGCGTAGGCGCGGCTGCGGACGACCGTGTTGTCCGTGAAGCGCAGGCTCTTCGTGCACAGGGCGTAAAGCACGGGCGCGTCGAAAACGTGGAACGTGTTGCCGGTTATACGGATGTTGCGGTGGAAGGGTCTGGCCGGATCGGGCCTGGGCACTTCCGGGCAGATGCTCACGACCCCTTCGCAGAACTGGTACATGGACGTAAGGCACCCGTCGGTGAAGTGGTTTTCCTCGATCCGCACGTCCGTGCAGGCGCCGGATTCGTACCAGTTGTTGGCGTCCCCGGGGATGAGCACGGCGCTGCCCGCGGATTCGAACACGTTATGGCGAATCACCACGGGCCGGGGGGTGGAAACCAGCACGCCGCGGGCGCGGCAGGCGCCGAAGAAGCTGTTTTGAACGGTAACCTGCGGCGTGTTGGACAGGTTTTCCAGCGCGTCGCCGGGCCTAAGGGCCGCGGGCAGGTCGTCCCGGAAGCGTACGGCGCAGCCGTTGCCCGCAAGCAGGGAGAAGCTTTCGACCGCGGCCGTGCCCAGCGAAGCCATGCTGTTCCGCTCGATGAACGAAACGGTGTGCCCGGCCCGCGCCCACAGCGGGAACGCCGAGGACTGCTCGTGGGCGAACTCCGCGGTCACGCCTCGGCCGTCGTCAATCGAGCGGATGCGCAGCGCCGTGCCGTGGACATTCACGGGGTCGTCCATCAGGCCATGGAAGTAGCACTCGTCCACCAGGATGCTCCCGGCGTCGTTGGAGAAGTGCAGGCCGTCGTCGTGGCAGGAGACCACCCTGCGCCCGACGGCCTCGTTGGGGCGCATCACCACGCGGCGGTAGCGCAGGTCGCGGCTGAACTGGCTTAAAACCCCCAGCCCGCAGGTGTTGTGCAGCGTTATGCCGTCGAGCGTCACGTCTTTGCAGTCGTGCACCAGGACACCCGGATGGATGCGCGGGCTGTAGCGCAGGGTCAGCAGGTTTCCGACCGTGGGGACGGGATCGAACCGGCCGTGGAAGCGCACCACGCCGGGGGAGAGCTCCTCCTGCCGGGCGGAACGGAAGCGGTCGCCCGTGCGGTAGGCGGTGCGCCGGGTGAGGGCGTCGAACTCGATGGCACCGAAATAGGGGGTGTACTCCTCGCCGTTGTCGAAGTACAGCCGCCCCTTGCGCACCTCGTAAGGGTACCGGGCGCGGTCGATCGCCACGTCCGCCTGCGTGGACGAGGCCGCGAGCACCACGCCTTCGCCGTTGTGGGAAGGCGCGTAATCGACCGTCAGGTTTTCCACCGTCACGTTTTCACAGGCAAGCACCGCCAGCGCGGAAAGCTGCCCGCGGCACAGCAGCGTTGCGCCTCCGCCCGAGAGGCGCACGTTTCGCATGTTTTGCAAAAGCAGTCCGGCGCGAAGCACCGGCCGCTGGTCCGAATTGGACAGGGACACGGAAAAGCCCGCCGCCGCGAAAGCGTTGAGCAGGTATGTTCCGGGCGCCAGCACGAACTCCGTATCCCGCGGGTTTTGGGCGAGCAGTTCGTTGATCCTCGCGGAAACGTCCTCCCCCGGACGCACGCCCTGTTCGGCCAGATCGATGCGTTTCATTGCCCGTCCGCCTCCCCTTCGGCCCGGAAGGCGCGCTCTTCGCCCGCCGGCACCGGCACGGGAACCTTCGCGCCCGCCGGCTTCCACAACAGGGGCCTGGCCGTGCGGTTCACGAGCTCCGTGTAGCCGCGGCCCTCGCACAGAAGCGATATTTCCCCGCCCCACAGGGGCAGGTCGTTGAGCTGGGCGAACTCGCCGGGGTTCAGCGCCGCGCGGGTCGCAAGCGTTCCCTCTGCCGCGTCGGGCGTGACGCCCATCAGGCCCGTGACCACCGCGCCGATCGCCGCGAAGGAAACCTCCGGGTATTCCTTGCGTTTCAGGTCCGGGTTCGTCATGGCGAGGAAGGCCCTGCGGCCCGCGTCGTCCAGCCCGTTGCGCCAGTAGATTTCCGCGTGGTAGCTCATTTCCTCCACGCAGTCCGCCGTGCGGCTGAGGATATAGTTCAGCTGTTTTTGCCTTCGCTGCGGATCCCGGATCAGATCGTAATACAGGGGCATGCCGGCCACGGTGCCCATGTACTCCCAGGCAAACCGGTCGTCGCCGTGCCATACGGCCGCGTAGGCCTCCTCGGCGTCCGACCACCAGGCCTCCTCGAACCAGTCCTGCAGTTTTTTCGCCTTTTGCTCGTACTCCGCCGCGCGCGCGGCCTCCCCGGCGACGGCGAGCATGCGCGCGTAGTCCTTAAGCCCCCGGTACTGGGCGGCCAGCAGATCGGCGGCCACCTTGTAGCCCTGCTGGCGGTCGCTCTCGTCGTAGGAGGCCAGCCCGCGCCGCCCCGCGCCGGGCCTGCGTTCCATCACGCCGTCGCCGTCGCGGTCCCACCGGCGGATGTACTCCTCCACCGAAACGCGGTAGAAATTGCGGAACTCCTCCGGCCGATAATAGCGGGTGTCGCCCGTCCACTGGAACATGCGTAAACATGCGTCCATAATATCGAAATTCGCGGGGAGGTTGTACCAGAAGTCCGTATCGTCGGTATAATCCACGGGGCAGGGTTCGCCGCTGAACATGATTTCCCAATAGCCGCAGTAATCGCGGCTTTCGCTCACGCTCAGGGCGAAGCGGCGCAGCATGTTGAAGTTGTGCTCGGAAAGCCCCAGCGCCTGCGCGCCCGCCGCGTGGTGCGCCACGTCCCGCATGCAGAACGACTCCCGGCCGGGCAGGGCCGCCTCGTACACGGGGCCGATGGGCGAACGGTCGTGAACGTAATCCAGCGCCTGGCGGCGCGCCCAGTCGAAGCGGTCGTTGAGCAGGGGCGAGCTGGAATGGAATTGGACGCCTGAACGCATAACAAAACCCCCTTCGTAATCCTTGGCGAAGAGGCTGAAAAAGGGGGTGGGGCGCTCTTGGTGAGACCATTATAACGGGCGTTTACCCGAAAAGCAAGGGGGTCTTTCCCGGCGGCGTTGTTACACTTCTCTCCATTGACAGGCCCGCGCGCGGATGCTACGCTGGAAGCAGAAAAGCGCCGGAAGTGCGCGTGCACCGTCACGGCGCACTCCTCTTTTTACGATAGGAAGCGAGGCGAAAGAAATGCCCTATCCGTTTCTGACCGTGGCGGAAGCCACGCAGAAGGAAAACGAGCGCTACATCCATTTTTCCCATCAGGGCGGGGACGCGCCGCTTTCGCTGGTGCAGTTCGGCTGGCACCACACCACCAGCGGCTACGGCTACGGCCCGATGGTGCGCGACCACTGCCTGATTCATTTCATCCGCAGCGGAACGGGGCGGGTGCTGGCCAGCGATATGGAATACCAGGTCAGGGCGGGGGAGTGCTTCGCGATTTTTCCCCACCAGATCGCCTATTACGAGTCGGACCATCAGGACCCCTGGACGTATTACTGGCTGGGGTTCGAGGGCGCGTGGAGCGTGGACCTGATGCGCCAGGCGGGCTTTTCCCACGAGCTGATCGTGCGCCCGATCGTCGAGGAGGAGCGGTTGTTCGCGCTTTTGCAGCAGGGCATCGACCTGGGCATGCGGGCCGAGAATGCGCTCTATTTTTCCGGGCTTCTGCAGCAGAGTCTCCACCACCTCATCACCCGCCCCACCAACATGGAGGAGCGCATGGACAGCGCCAAGCGCCGCCACAATCCCCTGGGCAACGAGTACGTGCGCATCGTGACCTCCATTATCGAGACGTCTTACCGCGAGCGGATCAGCGTCAGCGAAATGGCCGCCAGCATGGGCCTCAACCGCAGCTACCTGACCATGCTCTTTAAGGAACACACGGGCATGTCCATACAGGAATACCTGATCGAGTTCCGCCTTCAGCAGAGCATCCTGAGGCTTCAGCGAGCGAATTATACGGTGAAGCAGTCGGCGCTGGAGTGCGGCTTTAACGACCCGCTGTATTACTCCCGGTTGTTTAAGGAACGCTACGGCGTGGCCCCGCGCGAGTACCGCTCCACCCGGGAACAGCAGGAGCCCGCCGGACGCGGAACGGAAAAATAGGCGAAACAACTAACATTTCTCCATGTACCCCTACCATATGTCCATTTACTTACCGGATCGTCATTGGCTATCATGTACATACAATGAACAGCGGATGTGTATCGGTTGCATAAAAGCATCCGTATACCCGTCTATCAAATGTTCAAATCATAGAGGAGGCAGAAAAATGAAAAAGGCATTGGGGTTGCTCTTGGCTATTGCGATGCTCATGTCCTTGGTGGGCGCCGCCACAGCCGAAACCAACAAGTTCGGCTGGGACGTACCGGACGAAACGCTGAAGGTGACCGTCTTTGTCGCCAGCGACAACTGGACGGAGCTGGAGGAGCAGAAGCAGGGAATCGCCAACATGAAGGCGTACCTGCTGGACAATTTCAACATTGAAATGAACTACGAGACGACCGACGGGGACGCCGAGGAAGCCGTCAACCTGATGCTCGCCTCCGGCGAATACCCGGACGTCATCACCAACCTGAGCACCGCCGCCCGCCAGAAATTTGTGGATCAGGGCCGCGCGGTCGATCTGACCTCCTATATCGAAAATTCCACCAACCTGACTTCCCGCCTGGGCGAGTATCTGCCGATGTACGCCGACAGCGAGGGCAAGTACTATTATCTGCCCACGTATTACGGCAACCTCATGGACCTGCCCGACTACAGCGCCCACATCCGTTACGACGAGTGGCTGGCCATCGGCAGCCCCGAGATTAAGACGCCGGACGATTACTACAACGCCATCATGGACATCCTCGAAATGTATCCCACCACGCCCAGCGGCGAGACCCGCTACTCGCTGAGCCTGTACAACCAGGGCTACCCCGAGTACTATCTGGGCGGCTACTTCGGCCTCCAGCGCGGCTGGCTGGTCAACGACGAGGACAATACCCTCACCTACTGGGCCTTTACCGACAACGGCAAGCGCATGGCGCAGTTCATCAACAAGTTCTGGCGCTCCGGCACCATGGACCCCGATTCCTTCACCAACGCCTGGGACGACCTGCGCACCAAGATCAGCCAGGAGCGCGTGGTGGGCATGATGGCCGGCTGGTGGATCGGCTACAACGCCGGCCACGAGATCTGGTCGCTGACCGACCCCACCTGGACGGAGAACAAGCGCTACATCCAGGTCAGCTTTAAGGATCCCGAAGTGGATCAGGCTTACGTCACCTGCAAGAACAACCTCGGCTCCTCCTGGACGATCATCACCGACAAGTGCCAGAATCCCGAGGAAGTCATGAAGCTCATCGACTTCATGCAGACCGACGCCGGCATGGCGCTGTTCAACTGGGGCATCCCCGGCGAAGTAACGTCCTACAAGGATCCTTCCACGACCGATTGCATCTGGACCATCAACAGCCCCACCGACTGGGCGTTCGATGCGACGTCCAAGCAGCAGCTGCTTTCCGAGACCTGGGACTACAACGAGGAAGGCGTTTTCGGCGCCAACACCGGCATCATGGCCTGGTGCACCTACCAGGGCCGCTGGGAAGACGGCGAGAGCTGCATCTGGCCCAACCAGATGTGGTACAGCGAGAACAAGTGGAAGCAGATCATGTTTGAGAACATGAAGGGCACCATCGTGGACGATACCGCGCTCCTGGCCATGAGCAGCAAATCCGAAGAGCTGACCATGGCGGAGGCCGCCGTGAAGGATGCCTGGAAGCAGTACTTCCCGCTGGTCTGCATGACCGAGGACGACGACAGCTTCGAGGCCGCGTGGAGCGCCCTGCAGGATGCGCTGCTCAACGCCAACGTCGAACTGATGACGCAGGAATGGCAGGCTAACTACCAGCACAACCTGGCGCTGATGGGCAAATAAGCGAAAGCTTCACGTTGCCGAAAGGGAAGCCGCGCGGCGTTCAGTCCGGCGCGGAGCGAATCCCAAAACCCCATCGGCGGTAGCGGCGCGGGCCGGGCGCACCCTGCGCGTGCGCCTCGCCACCGCCCGGCAACCGCAAACCGTCTCCCTGGCTCCGCTTCGTCCGCTTCGGCGGGCGGACGGGGCCGGGGAGCCCCTTTAAACGGCGGCCGGCCCTCGGGGGCGAAAATTCCAAATGCTCATGTCGAGTAAGGAGGAACAGGGCATATGCGGGAAGCGAAGCGACTGAGGCGGTTGCAGCGCAGGAAAACGCTGATCCACAGTTTCAAGAGCCAGTGGGAAATGTGGCTTTTGTGCGTCCCCATCATCATTTGGGCACTGATATTCTGTTATTATCCCATGTACGGCCTCTCCATGGCGTTTGTCAACTACGTTCCCGGCCGCGACATATGGCAGTGCGACTGGGTGGGACTCAAGTACTTCACGTCGTTTCTGCAAAACAGGGTGTTTTTGCAGCTTTTGCGCAACACCCTGGTGATGAGCATACTGGGCATCACGGTGGGGTTTGTCGCCCCTATTCTTTTCGCCTTTTCCCTCAACGAAATCGGGGGACTGAGAACCAAGAAATTCATCCAGACCGCCAGTTACCTGCCGCATTTCATCAGCTGGGTGGTGGCGGGTGCCATGTTCAAGGCGCTGCTCAACTCCGACGGAGTGGTCAGCGATCTGCTGGTAAGCCTGGGTGTCTTCGATAAAGCCACCAACCTGCTCAATAAGGGCGAATGGTACTGGGCCATCATCACCCTCATCAACATCTGGAAAGGGCTGGGCTGGTCGGCGATCATCTACTTAAGCGCCATGTCCAGCGTGGACGAGGAGCTTTACCAGGCGGGGGCCATCGACGGCCTGGGGCGCCTGGGCATGGCCCGGCACATCACCTTCCCGGCCATCCTGCCCACGATCGTGCTGCTGTGGATCATGGGGGTCGGCGGCATCCTCAACGCGGGCTTCGACCAGCACCTGATCATCGGTAATCCCCTGACCCAGAAATACTGGGACGTGCTGGATACCTACACCTACCGCTACGGCGTGCAGGAAGGGTTCTACTCCATGGCCACGGCCGTCACCCTGATGAAATCCGTCGTCGGCTTCGCGCTGGTGGTGATTACCAACTCCATCTCCCGCAAGGTCAGCGATATCGCGCTGTTCTAAGTCGACCAGCCGCCGAAATAACGGTCCCGAGCGGCGCGCCGGTTTTCGCCCGGCGCCTGCCCGGAGAGGGAGTCAAGATGAAAAAAGCGTTTTACATCAAGCAGACCCACGCGGGCCGCACGTTCGACCTGGTGAACGGCATCCTGATCGCGTTGCTCATGTTCGTGATGATCTACCCGTTCTGGAACGTGCTGGTCTTTTCGTTCAACGACGGCAGCGACGCGGTGCTGGGCAGGCTTTACTTCTGGCCGCGCAAGTTTTCGCTGTCCAACTTCGAATACGTGTTCAAAAACAAGGATCTGCTCCACGGCGCGTGGGTGTCGGTGCTGCGCGTGGTGGTGGGCACGTCGCTGGGCGTGCTGTGCAACGCGCTGCTGGGTTACATCGTCTCCTGCCGGACGTTCGCGGGGCGGCGGTTTATGCGGCTGTTGTTCATCGTGACCATGTATTTCAGCGGCGGGCTGATCCCCACCTACCTTTTGATGATGCGGCTGGGGTTCCAGAACACCTTCTCCGTCTACATCATTCCAAACCTGTTTTCCTGTTATTACATGCTCCTGGCAGCCAGCTATATCCAGAGCATCCCGGATTCGCTTTTCGAATCGGCCCGCATCGACGGGGCGAGCGAGCTGAGGACGTTCGTCAAGGTAGCCGTGCCCCTGGCGATGCCGATGCTCGCCTGTATCGCCATCTATATCGGCGTGTCCCAGTGGAACAGTTGGTTCGACGTGTCGCTGTACTCCAAGAACGGACAATGGGATAACCTGCAGATCATCCTCTACCGGCTGCTGAACCAGGCGACGGCGCTGGCGGAGATCAAGAACCAGCAGCAGCTCTACACCAGCATGCGCAGCATTCAGCCGCAAACGGTGCGGGCGGCGACGACGGTGGTGGTCGTGGTGCCCATTCTGTTCATCTATCCGTTCTTCCAGCGGTATTTCGTCGGCGGCATCACATTAGGCGCCGTAAAGGGCTAAGGAGTATCCGAAAAATGCATAATCAACTCGGCAAGGTGTCCCAGTCAGTAATGGTAAAGGAGTCTGCTGCCATGACGATGCCCAGCCTGCAAAGCATGCTTCAAAAGCGGAAATACCCCGTACTCGACGTTCCTCCGGTCTGCCACGCGCGCCTCTCCGGCGATCCGGACACGATGACGTTCATACTGACCTACAACGGATTCGACATCGTCACCCTGCGCCTTCTGCAGGACTGCAAGCCGGTGATCCGCTTCCATTCCGACGGGGATTTTCAGTCCCTGCCGTTTATCCAGCAGTTTCTGATCGCCGCGGATCGGGAAACGGCCCTGAGCGTAACGGTGGCCTTCCCCAACGAGACGGTCGTCATGCGCCCCCGGCGGGCCGGGGAAGGCGAGGCGATCCTCGGGCAGTGGGGACACCCGCTGATCGACGGGGTCAACGGCCTGTACTCCCTCGTGTGGGATTATCTCGTCTCCTGGCACGGCTATGAGGATTTCCGCTGGCAGGGCGGAGCCGTAAAGGAAGAGGACGGCGTGTATTCGGCGACCTTCACGCTGACGCTGGGCGCAAAGCCGCTGATCCTGCTTTTGAAACCCCGCTACTACGGCATGCACCTGGGGTATGCGGGCCACCGCCCGTGGGAGCGTCGGCCCAAGGAAGAGGCGGTATCCGGCTGGTGCTCCTGGGAGGCGTACCACGACAAGGTGACCCAGCAAAACGTCGAGGATGCCGCCAGCGCCTTAAAACCGCTGCGGAAGTACGGCCTGACCACCCTGCAGCTGGACGACGGCTACCAAAACGCGCTGGTGCCGCCGGAGGCGGGCAAGTCCATCGGCGATAGCTGGCTTACGCCCAACGAGAAATTCCCCGACGGGCACGCGGGCATCGTAGGCGCCATGCGCGGAAACGGCTTTACGGCAGGCATCTGGACGAACGCCACGCTCACCAACCGCGACGCCTGTCTTACGCGCCCGCACCTGATACACAAGGCGGACGGCGACCTGCTCTACGGCGACTGGATCCAGTACGTGATCGACTGCACGCCCGAGATCCTCGAAGCGGAAATCACTCCGTACTACCGCGGCCTTCGGGAAGCGGGGTACGATTACTTCAAGTCCGATTCCATCCGCCACCTGATCTTCGACGGCCTGCAGGAGGCGGTGCGCCTGGGCCTGCTGACCGACGAGGACGCGGACGAGCGGATGTGCGCGTACATGCGGGCCGCACGCAAAGGCATCGGCGAGGATGCGTACTACCTGTCCTGCTGGGGGGTGCTCAGCCAGTCCATCGGCGTGTGCGACGCCATGCGCGTCGCCACCGACGCCAACGCCAACTGGCACGCCTACAGCATGCAGCTTCGGGAGACGGCGCGCTGGTTTTTTGCCCAGCGGGTGCTGTTCACCGTCGACCCGGATCATGTCTGCGTGCGGGGCAAGCTGCCCTGGGTGCGCATGATGCTTTCGCTGGTCGCGCTGACCGGCGGTCTGTACATGATTTCCGACCAGCCGGAAACCTACGACGACGACCGGCTGTCGCTGATTCGCAAAACCCTGCCCGGCACCGTCGTGCGCACGGCGGAGACCGGCCCCGTCTCCTACGATACGCCCGCCTGCTACAGTGTGCGCGGCCCCGTGGACGTGGAAAAGAACAGCTACGACCTCGGCCACTTCCAAAAGGACGATCCGGTTCCCTTCTCCTCCCTGTGGTGCACCCATTTCGAGCAGAACGGCCGCCGCTGGTGCGTGATGCAGCGCTGCGCGGTCACGCCGCTGCCGGAGACAAAGCTTTCCGTAAAGGCGCTGGGGCTTGACGACGACAGACGGTACTACGCCTTCGACTTCTGGAACCAGACCGGCTTCGAGGTCCGGGAAGGGACGCTTGCCCTGCCTGCGCTCGAACTGGGCGACACGACGGTATGGGGGCTGTTCGATATAGCGGACGGCGCCGCCCGGCTGGTGGGCAGCGATCGCCACGTGAGCATGGACGTGGTCAGCGTCCGCTCGGCCGAACCGATCGGAGACGGGCTGGAACTGGAGCTGAGCGGCTTTGCGGGGCTCCGGTGCCGCTATACGGTCTACGCGCCCAAAGCGAAGGGCCGCGCGCAGGCCTGGGGCGGCGAGGCGGACTGCCGCGCGGAAAACGGGGTGTTCGTGATCGACGTACGCTTCGCCGCCGACACGATGCGCGTGCGGCTGGAATAGGAAGGCCGCGAGACGGCTCACAGGGAAAACAGATCAGAAACCGCCGGCCTGCTGGCCGGCGGTTTCTGATGTGCTTACAATGGAAATGGGTCGCGTTATCTACTTTGAGCTTCAGTCCTGCCGGTAACGGAAGGTCTCGCGTCCCGCGGCGTCCGTCCCGGCGACGGTGAAGGCCGCCGTGAGCAGGTCGGCGATAAGCCGGGCCGTTGCGCCGTTCTTGCGCCAGACGAAGGTCAGCGCGTGCTCTTCCGGCTGCGACACGGCCAGCTCCGCGTCGAAGCCGAAGGCCGGGCAGGCATTGCGGAAACGCAGCAGCGAAAGCTGATCCCGCACCACGGGCCAGGCAAGCCCTTCGGCGACCTGCGCGCGGGTCAGGCTGGTACGGTTGATCTCCTTGTGCCCGCCCGCGCCCGCGCGGCGGACGGCCTCCACGTCGTTCTCGCCCGCGAACAGGTCGAGGTACCACACCTGCGGCTTGCCGGGCATAAACAGCTGGATCGCGCGCGCCAGAAGCAGCTTGCGCTCGTCCGCGCCCAGGGCGCTGAAGTAGGTGGCGTTCACCTGGTAGTACACGTTCTTCTGGCCGTGCAGGTCCTTCACCATGCCACCGCGGGCGACGACGGTCTCGACCAGCTTTTCGATGCGGCTTTCCGGCAGCAGGCCCTTCAGGTCCAGCAGCGGAATGCCGTCGTGGCAGCCCAGCATGTTCACCGCGCGGATGCCCCTGCCGGTCAGCTCGTTGGCCCAGCGCAGAAGCAGGTCGCCCTCGCCGCGTTCCAGCGCGTCGATCACGAGGCCCGGCAGGAAGAAGTCGTACGCCGGATAACCCTGTTCGGCAAGCTTTTCGTACGTCTTTTCGGCGTAGCTGGAATGAATCTCGGGCAGCAGCGCAAGCCCGAAGCGGTCGGCGATGCCGCGCAGGCGGCCGAGCACCTCCCACGTGTCCGGCTCGTTGAGGAAGTTGTGCCTGCCGGGCGCCTTGGGCGCGTAGGCGAAGGCGTCCAGCCGGATGAGTTCGGCGCCGTAGGCGGAAAGCGTGGAAAGCGTGCATTCGTAAAAATCCCACACGAGCGGGGACTGTATGTTCAAATCCATCTGCCCCAGATACTTGCGGTTGGATTCCAGGTACTCCGTCACGGCCGCGCGCGCGCCTTCCCAGCGGCCGAAATCGATCGCCGCGGGAAGCCGGCCCGCGTCAAGCCCGGCGTTGACCAGGGACGCCAGCGCCTCGGCGGAGGCGTATTGCAGCCCGGTCAGGCGCATCACGTCCTGTGCGTCCGGGCGGGGGTAGCGCACCTCCTGATAAAAGGTGTTCCAGTAGGGCACGCTGCGCCCGTCGGGGAAGCGCACCATCAGCAGCGGCAGGCCCGGCTTGCGGAAGAACATGTGCCTGATCTCCGCCTCGTCCGGCTGCACGTACCCCTCCGCCGTCATCCGGCCGTGCCCGTCCCAGAAGCGGTTCCAGTCGATGAAAAAGTCGCGGTAAGAGGAGGCGTCCCCGTTTTTCAGAATGTCCTGAAACTGCGGGGAGAGCACCGAGGCGTGGTTCAGGATCATATCCAGCTTCAGCCCCACGCCGAGGGCGCGGAGCGTTTCCAGGTCGCCGGGGGTCGCGTACAGCTCGTTCAGGCCGTAGTCGATCACCGAAAAGCCGCGGTCCAAATCGGTATTGAACAGGCTGGGCAGCACGTAGACCGTAGAAAACGCGCCCCGCGCCCCTTCGGCCCCGAGAAAACCCGCGATATCCCCGAGCGTCCCGCCCATGCTGTCCGGGTAGGCGTTGAGCATCGGCCCCGCGTTGAGCGCCGGCGTTGTTTCCGCTTTCATGCTTCCTCCTGCGCCATCAGGCGGCGGTAGGCGGCGTACGACAGCAGCTCGCCGGACTTGGATACGATCAGCTTCGCCTTTTCGGCCTGCGATTCCAGCATTTTCTGCTCCAGCGCCAGTACCATGGTGGTGAAGGGGCTGTCCACGCCGCCGTCGCGGTGGCGCGCCCGGCGGTGGGCGAGCGTCTCGGCGGGGGTGGAATTGAGCAGCACCGGCACGTCCACGCCGCGCAAACGGTCGCTGTTGCCGTGCGTCCACTCGATGACCAGGATCGACGTGCCCCGGAAATCCACCGGCTCATACCACAGCGCGGTTTCCTCGCGGCCCATCCGTTTGAGAAAGATCGTCTCCGCCCCGTTCTTGAACTGCGACACGATGCCGCTGAGCTCATCAAAGTCGATCTCGTCTTTGGAGCCCAGGTAGCCCGCGAGCGCGGCGCGGCCTTCGCGCTGGTAGACCGCAAGCCACGGGTGCGTATCCCGCAGGGCCGGATCGGCGTCTTTGTCCTCTGCCTGCAGGACGCGGGCGATCTCCCCGCGCTCGTGAGTGTACAGCCCGTTTTGCACAAGGCCCCGCATGCCGCCCGTCCGGAAGATGCGCATGCGCTCCGCGTCGTTGTACCGGGGAATGCGGCGGGGGTAGTTGTCGCCGGAAAGGGTATAGCTCCCAAGCCCCGCCTGCCGGAAATAAAAGCTTAGGAGCGATGCCGTTTCCGACTTACCCACGCCCGAGCCGCCGCACACCGCGACCACGGCGCGCCGGTGCGGGCTGCTTTCCACGACGGGCGCGAGCAGCCGGACCAGTTCGGGAAAGATGACGTTGGCCTTGGCGATGTGATGCTCGCCGATCTGGATGCTGTCGCCGGGCATATCCCCCTGAGGGATGTTTTCCGGAACGGCCGGGGGCGTCCAGGGGACGCCGGGCTGTAAAAGGAAACCGCTCATAAAATGCCTCCAGTGCGTTTTTACGAAAGCCAGGGCGCGAGCGCCGCGGCCAGCTCACGGCCCATGCGCGCGTGCGTCTTTACGTTGGGGTGCATCAGCCCGCCGTACCCCTCGCCCCAGGGGTCGATGGCGCCGAACTTGAGGCAGAACACCCGCGGATCGCCGGTTTCCCGCCCATAGTCGGCCGCCGCCTTCTCGATGGTGTCGTAGAGGAAATAGTTCATGGGGCCGATGGTGCAGGCGATAACGGGCCCGGGGCCGTTGAGGCTGCGAACCGTTTTGAGGAACGCCGTGTAGCGCGTGCGGAAATGGGCCTCCTCGGCCGGGTCGTTGCCGGTCACGCTGATGCGGAAGGCGTCGTTGGTGCCCAGGTTGATCACGATCGCGTCCGGACGGAAACGCCCGAAATCCCACGGAGTGAAGCCCTCGGTCATTCCTTCGGCCGCCTGATGGTCGCGATCGGCATAGGGGTAGAGCTTCTCCATGGAGCGCGGTGGCGGCGTGAAATCCGGGAACTCGGGCAGCCGAATGCGGTAATCGGGGTCGGACGCCCAGCAAAGCGGGATGCCGGAAATGCACAGGCTCTGGTATTCGGCGTCCAGCAGCTTCGCGGCGACGGCCGGGTAGGCGGTCAGCCCGTCTTCCTTTTCGGGGGAGAACGCCGTCTCTTCCGGGCGCATGTCGTTGCCGAAGCCGCAGGTGATGGAATCGCCCACGAACTCCAGCCGGCGGCGCGGCGCGGGCGGCGTATAGGGGCGCGCTTCGCCCATAAGCGTCAGTCGGTGCACGCCCATGCGGCCCTTGGAGTTTTCGGTGCGCTTGACCACCCGCAGCACGTGCTCGCCCGGCGTGCCGCCTTCAAACAGCGCGTAGGTATGACGGCCTTCCTCAAGGCGGATTACCCTGGGCTCGCTGTTCCCGTCCGTGAAAACCGCGATCCTGGGGAGGTTGTCCACCTCGCCGGGGAAGCCGTCGCCGATCGCCGTGGCCTCCATTTCCACGCGCCCGCCCGTGAACGCCAGCGCAAAGCCGGAGGCCGTCCAGTTGCAAAACATCGCCTCGTATTGCGGATCGTATAAAGTCCGGCCGAAAAAGAAAGGCACCTTTCCCTCCGGCGTGATGCGGAGTTCCATGTTCGTCACCGCTCCTTTTTACCCAACCGGGCGTTTCGCCCGTTTCCGTTTATTTGATCGCGCCCTGCACCACGCCTTTGATGATCTGCTTTTGCCCGATCAGGTACAAAAGGATCACCGGGATGATGGTCAACACCAGCCCGGCCATGAGCGGCGCGTAGTCCACGCTGTAGGTGGTGAAAAAGCCGTACGTGGACAGCGGCAGCGTGCGCAGACCGGGGGAGAGCAGCACCATGCTGGGCAGGAGGTAATCGTTCCAGATCCAGAGCACGTCCAGGATCAGCACCGTGACCATGACGGGCTTCAGGTTGGGCAGCACGATGCTGAAGAAGTTTTTCAGCCGTCCGCATCCGTCGATCAGCGCCGCTTCCTCCAGCTCCACCGGAATGCTCTTGATAAACCCGTGGAAGATGAACGCTGCGAACGCCTGCCCGAACCCCAGATAAAAGAATACCAGCGTCCAGGTGTTGTTGTACATGTCCAAAGAGCCGTAAATTTTCGCCAACGGAATCATCACGGCCTGAAAAGGCACGATCATGGAGGCGACCATCACGCCGAAGATCGCGTTGCTGACCTTGCCGGGGTTGCGCACCAGATAATGCGCCGACATCGCCGCCGTGATCAGGATGCCCGCCACGCTCACCACCGTCACCAGCAGCGAGTTCTGGATGGCGCTTAAGAAGTTCATTTTGTTGAAGGCGTCCACGTAGTTCTTGGGGTCGAGGCTGTCGGTGAGCTGAAACGGCGAATTGACAAACAGCTCGGTGGTGCGGAAGGAGTTGTTGAGCACCAGATAAAACGGGATCAGGAACAAAACGAGCAGCAACGAAATGAAGATCGTCCGCGGCAGGTGCCGCTTGTTCAGGCGCACGCTCATACTTCCACCTCCCGTTTTTTATTCAGCAGGACCTGCGTAACCGAGAGGATCGCCACCACCACGAACAGCACGATCGCCTCCGCCTGGCCCACGCCGTACTGCCGGGACTGGAAGGCCTTCTGGTACACGTGCATGGCCGCCAGCCGCGTGGAGCCGTACGGCCCGCCGTTGGTAAGCGAAAGGTTGAGGTCGTAGGCCATAAAGCCGCGGGACAGGGTGATGAAAAGGCAGATGTTGAAGGAAGGGATCATCATGGGGATGGTCACGCGCCAGAGCTTTTTAAGCCCGTAAGCGCCGTCGATGTCGGCGGCCTCCTGCACGTCCCTGGGAATGCCCACGAAGCCCGCGATGTAGATCATCATCAGGTAGCCGGCGTACTGCCAAACCGTTACGATGATCAGCGCCCACACCGCGCGGTCGGGGTTGGTTAAAAACGAAGTTTTGAGCCACGCGATGTCCAGCGTTTTGCCCAGCTGGGTCAGGACGTTGGCAAAGATGAATTTCCAGATATAACCCAATATGATGCCGCCGATCAGGTTGGGGATGAAAAAGCCGCCGCGCAGAAAGTTCTGCCCCCGCATGCCGCTGGTCAGGAAATACGCCAGGGTGAAGGCGAGGAGGTTAACCAGCAGGGCCGAGACGATCACGTATTTGAAGGTGATCAGAAACTGCTTCAAAAACTCCTTGTCGGTGAAAACCGTGGCGTAGTTTTGAAGCCCCACGAAGTGATAGGTGTCGGAGATGGCGTTCCAGTCCGTGAACGTCAGGTAGATGCCGTAGAGAAACGGCAGGATCAGGACGCAGAAAAACGTGAACAGCGTCGCGCCGTTGAACGCCAAAAAATACCCGCTCCGTTTCAGTAAGCTTTTCTCTCGCATCGGGGCAGCCTCCCTCGATTGTACACGCGGCGCCGACGCGTATGCGCCGGCGCCGCGTAAGTGGTTTGCGTATGCGTTAGGCGGCTTATCAGTGCTTGGTCTGGGTCTTCCAGAAGGCGTTGATGCCCTCGGCCAGCCCCGCACGGTCCAGATCGCCCACCATGTAGCGCAGCATCAGGTCGCCGGTCGTGGCCCAGGCGTCGCCGGTCATGTAGGTAAAGCAGCCGATGTTGATGGTCTTGCCTGCGACGGCATACTTCGCGATGGCCTCGGTCATGGAGTTGAACTCGGCGTCGGCACGCACGTTGTTAAACGGCATGGAGAAGCCGGAGCCGATGAAGTACTCCTGGCCTTCCTCGGTGGTGAGCATCCATTTGAGCATTTCAAGCGCGGCGGCCTGCTGCTCGGGCGTGCTCTGGGAAGCGTCGATGCACATGACCTTGGGCATGGAAACGACCACTTCGCTGTTGCCGTACGCTTCGGGATCGTTGCTCCACGGCACGGGGATGAAGCCGTAATCGAGGTCCTTGTTTTCCAGCGCGCCGATGATGGACCACATCCAGTCGCCCATGAAGAACGTGGCGCACTTGCCCTCGGCGAAAGCCTGGTCGTCGGCGTTGATGTCGCCCACGAGCGGATCGTCCTTGCGGTAGTTGTACTGGATGAGCATGTCGAAGGTGTCCATGTAACCCTGGAAGAGCGCGTCGTCCGCGATGTCCGCGCTGCCGTCGATCAGGCTTTCGATGAAGGCGTCGCCCGCGGCGGTGTCGCGGCCGTGCACGGCGTACACCAGGCCCAGGTAATGGCAGCCGACCGACCAGTTGGCCCCGTGGATCATCGTGGGCGGCACGCCCGCGGCATCCAGCGTCTCAAAGAAGGAACGCAGGGCGTCCTGGGTGTTGATGGTGGAGGGGTCAAAGTCGGGAATGACGCTTTCCACGACGGCCTTGTTGTAGCACAGCGCGTAGCCCTGCGTGGAGAAGGGGATGCCGTAGATGTTGCCGCCGAACTTGCCGGCTTCCAGCGCGCCCTCGTTATAATACTGGAACCAGTCGGTGTTCGGGTCGAACACGTAGAGCTTGTCCTCGTAATCCAGCGCCGTGGAGGGGTCGATGTTCATAAAGGTGGGGGCGTTGCCGGACGCGTAGAGCGAAGCCAGCTGCTCCTGCTGCCCCTGGCCGACGCCCGTGGGGATCAGCTCGATGGTCACGTTGGGGTTGAGCTCGTGGTAACGGGCGAACATTTCCTCAAACATGGAGTTGACTTCGGCCGAGGTGCTGTAATAGGTGAGCTTCACCTCGTCCTCGGCGACCGCCGCCGCCGGCAGCAGGGCGGCCAGCATGAGCAGCGCCATCACAAGCGCGAGAAACCGGGTTTTCTTCATGGGGATATCCTCCTTAAACTGGTTTTCGTCCCACGGTGTTGGGAACTCTGTGCTATCAGTATAAGCGGTGAAATGGAGGATGTCAACCGTATGACATCATTTTAGTCAAAAAAACCTCCCGCCGCAAGACGGAAGGAGAGAGACGCGTTGAAACCCAAGTCGGTCCGGCGATCCGTGCCGAACGACAACCGTTTTACATCAAGGTAGACCTCACGTGCTTTCACGCTCCACCAGGCGCACCGGGAACACCGTGGAGGAGGGCATGGCCCGCTCCCCGAAGTGAACGATGCTTTCCACCGCGAAACGGCTGATGTCGTTCACGGGCTGGTGCACGGTCGTAATGGAAGGAGTGTACAGCGCGGCCAGGTCGATGTCGTCGTAGCCGATCACCTTGAGCTGCCCCGGCACGTTCACCCCGTGGCCGATCGCGTAGCGGATGATCTCGGCGGCGAGGATGTCGTTGCTGCATACCGCGCCGTCGATGTCGCCGTGGGTTTCGAAAAACGAGGCGATGATGTCCTGATATTTCATGGAGATGAAACGGTCTTCCTGGTGCACCTGCACGATGGGCTCCATGCCCGCCGCGCGGATCGCCTGCTCGAACCCCTGCTGGCGAAGCGACGCGCTCATGCCCCGAAGCATCACGCCGCCGCTGAAATAGGCGATGTGCCGGCAGCCCTTTTTAACCAGCAGCTCCGCCGCCATCCGGCCGCCGCTGAAGTTGTCCGAGCAGACCGCCGAAATCTGGGGGGAGATCACGCGGTCGATGGAGACGATGGGGGCGTCAAAGGACACGCTTTCGGCGATGTCCTGCGTGTGGCTGGCGATGATCACCCCGGCCACCTTGTTGGCCCGGAGCATGGAGAAGTATTCGATTTCCTTCTTGCGCTCGTGGTTGGAGATGCACAACAGCAGCTTGTAGCCGTTGGCGGAAATGTGGCGCTCCATCCGCTCGATGACCTTGGCGAAAAAGGCGTTGCGCGCCGAAGGCACGATGAGACCGATGAAATTGCTGGTTTTTTTGGACAGCGAACGCGCCAGCTCGTTGGGCTGGTAATCCAGCTCGCTCATCGCCTGACGGATGCGCTTGATGGTCGCGGGGCTGACCTTTTCGGGCTTGTTGAGCATGCGGGAAACGGTCGTCACCGTAACGCCCGCCAGCTGCGCAACCTCCTTGAGCGTCGCCATGATTTACTTCCTCCCTCGCGCCGCGACGCGCTTCCCTTCCTGCGCCGAAAGGAAGCCGTAGCGTTGGAATCACCATAGCATAGCGCCCTTTCCTTGTCAAGCGCTTAACAGAAACACGTCATTGCGCCCCCGGCCTGCCGCGAATGAAGCGAGCGGGGCGGGGGCGCAATGCGGGCGAAAGGAACGCTGGGGTTACTCCTTCTTCAGCCAGTCCATGCCCGCGGGCATCGCCTGATTCCAGAAAGCAAAATCGTGCACGCCGGGACGCACCCACCATTCGTGCGGATAGCCGATATCATCGAGGTAATGGTGATAGGCCAGGTTCGGCTCGTAGAGAAAATCCTCCGAGCCGCAGGCCAGGAACAGCCGCGGGAACCGGCCCGCCGACAGCCGCTTTTTCGCCAGCGATTTGGGGTCCTTATCGCTGCCCAGGAGTTTGGCGGGATCGCCGAAGGTGTGGCGGTAATAGCCGTAGGGGGCCATCATGTTGCCGCCGCTCTCCGGGGTCATGGCGGCGACCTCCTCGGTGATGAGGGCGGAGGAAAGCGCGATGATCGCCCCGAACGTGTCCGCGTAGTACAGGCCGTTTCGTATGGCGCCGAAGCCGCCCATGGACAGCCCGCCGATCGCCGTGTCCTCCCGGCGGTGCGAGAGGGCGAACATCTTGCGGGTGACCTCCACCAGTTCCTCGCCGACGTAAGCGCCGTACTTTTCGCCCGTATCGTCGTTATCCAGGTAGAAGCGGTTGGCGCCGCCGGGCATGACCACCGCCCAGCCGCGCTGCACGGCCCAGCCCTCGATGCCGGAACGGTAGAGCCAGTCCACCTGATTGCCGCTGTAGCCGTGCAACAGGTAGATCGTCGACCAGGGGCCGCCGTCGTAAGGGCGGGGCGTCATGCCTTCCGGCGGGGGGTCCACCGGCAGGATCGCCGTGAAGGTCTGCATGCCCACCCGGGCTTTGGAGTAAAAATCGCAGGTCAGGATTGCCATTCATATCCCTCCGTTTTCATTTTCATTCCCGATATTTCATTTTCGGCGCGGCCGGCGCTCACAGGTACGTGAAGGGCTCGCGCGCGTCCACGAACGTCACGGGGATGTTCCCCGTGACGCTTTTGAGCCACGGGCCCAGGTGCTTCATGCCCGGCTCCTCGCTGCGCTCGTGCCCCAGAATCAGGATGGCCTTGCACAGCCCCAGCTGCCAGGCGTCGCGCACGTAGGCGGGCAGCGTCCATTCCGTCACCTCGCCGCAGAGGATCACGTCCAGGTTGCGCAGGCGCATCAACTCCATGGGCATGTGCTCCGAGCCCAGTCCTAGGCTGCCGCCGCCGGGCAGAAGCGCCACGCGGCGCACCTTCATGGCCGGGTCGCCGATGACGCGCACCTTCTTCATGTCGAAGCGTTCCCGGAAGAAATCCGCAAGCCCCTGAAGCGTCGTCTCGGGCAGCTCGTAGCAGCCGTCGAAGTGCTTGCCCTTGTGGAAGAAGGGAATCGTTTCCGACGGCGGCAGGCGGTAGTCCGCCCAGCCCACGTCCTCGTCGAAGCCGCGGTAGATGCCGTCCTCCGGGCCGAAATGCATATGGTCGTGGAAGCGCCAGATGGCGACGCCCGTTTCCTCGATCAGCGCCTTTTTGCGCAGATAGACCTCGTCGCCCTCCAGCCACCCGGTGTCGTCCCGGCCGGTGAACCACGTGGGTTCGTGTGTGATGATCAGGTTGGCCCCGATCTCCGCCGCTTTGCGGATTACCTCAACCGTCGCCATGAAGGTGACGGCGATGTGGGTGACCTCGGTATCGAAGCTCCCGGCCATCAGATGGTCGCAGGTTTTTTCCGGCGGCAGCGGGCCCACCTGTGTCTTTTGAATGATGCCGTCCACGATCTCCCTGACCGTCATGATTGAAAACGCCTCCTTTATACCATTACAAACCGTAACGCCTCGATCCCGTGGCGATGATTCCCCTGTTACCCTTTTACGGCGCCCAGCACGACGCCCTTGATGAAGTATTTCTGTACGAAGGGGAAGATGACCAGAATCGGCAATATGCCGATGACCGCCATCGCCATGCGTACCGAGGAGCCCGGCAGGTCGATGTTCTGGGTGCCCAGCAGCGAGGCGTTGGTGCTGATTTTCAGGAACTGGATGTTGTTCATGATGCGGATGAGCAGGTTCTGCAGCCCGTAGAGCTTGGAATCGGTGACGTAGTACAGGCAGTTGACCCAGTCGTTCCAGTAGATGATGCCCGTGAACAGGCTGATGGTGGCCACCGTGGGGATGGCCAGCGGCAGCATGATCTTCACGAAGATCGTGAACTCGGTGGCCCCGTCGATCTGCGCCGATTCGATCATCTCGTGGGGGATGCCGTGCACGTAGTAGTTGCGCACCAGCAGGACGTTGAACGCCGTCACGAGGTAGTTGGGCACGATCAGCGCCCAGAGGGTGTTTTTGATGTTGAAGATGCGCGTCCACATGATGTAGGAGGACACCACGCCGCCGTTGAAGAGCATGGTGAAGAATACGAAGAACGCCAGCGCGTTGCGGTAGCGGAAGTCGCGGCGGGACATGGGGTAGGCGAGCGTGGTGGTGAGCACTACGCTGCCCAGCGTCCCCAGCGCCGTCACCAGGATGGTGATGCCGTAGGCACGGAAGATCATCGCGCTCTGTTTAACCATATAGTAATACGAATCCAGGCTCAGCCTGGCTGGGAAATAGGTGTAGCCGGAGGAGACCAGCACGCTTTCGTCCGTCACCGACGCCACGGCGATCAGGAGGATGGGCAGCAGCGCCAGCGCCGCCAGCACCGCGAGCATCACGGTGGCGAAGCGCCGGAAGCGGATCACGTCGTTGCGGGGGTGTTGCATCGCAATATCCGCTCCTTTCTAAAACAGCGCGTTTTCGGCATCCAGCCTGCGCACGAGCGCGTTGGCGCCCAGTACGAGGAGGAAGCCGATCACGGACTGGTACAGCGCGGCGGCCGCGGACATGCCCACGTCGTTTAGCTCCATCAGGCCGCGGTACACGTAGGTGTCGATGGTCTGCGTAACGTCGAACAGCCGTCCGGAATTCTGAGGCACCTGGTAAAACAGCCCGAAGTCCGAAAAGAAGATGCGCCCTACGGCCATCAGCACCATGATGGTCACGGTGGGCCGAAGCAGCGGCACGGTGATGCGCATGATCTGCTGCCACTTGCTGGCACCGTCCAGCTGCGCGGCCTCGTACACGCCCTGGTCGATACCGGCGATGCTGGCGATGTAGACGACCGAGAAGTACCCCGTGTATTTCCACAGGTAAACCAGCATCAGCACGAACGGCCACGGCCCCGGCGTGGAATACCAGCTGACGGGGCTGAGCCCCAGCCAGCCGTAGACCGTGTTGTTCACAAAGCCGGTGTCGGCGTTGAGATACGCGTAGACGATAAAGCCGATGACCACCCAGGAAAACAGGTTGGGCAGCATCAGCGAGGCCTGGAACAGCTTGACACGGCGGTGCTGGCCCAGCTCGTAGATCAGGACGGCGACGAAAATGGCCGCCACCGTACCCACGACGATGAAAGCGGCGTTGTAAAGCAGAGTGTTGCGGGTCATAATCCACGCGTCCCGCGTTTTGAACAAAAAGCGGAAGTTGTCAAAACCGCACCAGTCGCTGCCGAAAATGCCCTTGAAGTAATTGAAGTCCTTGAAGGCCAGAAAAACGCCGAACATCGGCAGATAGTTGTTGATGAGCAGGTACAGGATGCCCGGCGCGGCGATCAGCAACAGCGGGCCGGTTTTGGCGAGGCGCTTTTTTGGACGCTTTCCCATGCGCATTCCTCAAATCTTTCCAAAATGGTGACAAACCGTGGCGCGGGGCGGATGACCGCCCCGCGCCGGATCGGGGACAGGAGGTTGTTTTATGGGTTGGCGGCGACCCACGCGTCCAGCTGAGCCTGCTTGGCGGCGATGATGTCGCTTAAGCCGGCTTCGGAAAGCCGCTCCAGGAACACGGGAATCTCGGTGGCCGGATCCACGCTGCCGCAGATGAGGCCGGCCAGATACTGGTCGATCACGTTGGTGACGGCGGTGTACTCGGTCTTTACGCTGCTGCTGTCAAACGTGAAGCCCATCGCGACCGAGGTTTTGGCGCTCTGGTTCTGCTCCAGCTCCCACGTCAGCGACGCCGGATCGGTGCCCGCCATGGGATACATGATGAAGAAGTTGCCCAGCGTCCCGCAGGAGAGCTGCGCCGTGTAAGGCACGGTGGCCGCTTCCTGACCCTCGGGGTAGCTGACGGTGCCGTCGTCGTTTTTGACGTAGTCGCGGCCTTCCAGGCCGTAGATGATCAGGTTGCACACGTCGGTGTCGGTAAAGGTGAGGTTTAAGAACTTAAGCGCCGCTTCGGGCACGGAGGAGGTGGAGGCCACGCACCAGGTGAGCGCGTTGATGGACGTGGTATCCAGGAAGGCGCTGCCCACGATCTTGGCGCCCAGGTCGTAGCCGCCGCACTGGGCTTCCAGGCTTGCGGCGGTATCCGCCTCGGGATAGCTGTAGGAAGCGAGGTAGCAGAAGTAGTTGCCGGAGGACATCAGCTCCGCCGCGGTGCTGGAGGTGGTGGCCGCGTCCTTCATCACCAGCCCGTTCGTGTACCAGGTGCGGGCAAGGTTGCAAAGGTCCCGGAAGGCGTCGGAGGCGTAGAAGTCCACCACCGTCAGCTCGTCGTTCATCAGAACGCCCTTGGGGGAGTAGTAGTTGTCCGTCAGGTAGTCCACATCCGGCACGGTCAGCCCGAGGCCGATGTTGCCGGTGTTGACGGCCGCCATGGGGGTCATGTCCGGATAGGCGTCCTTGACGGCCTGCAGCACCGCCGTGATATCCGAAACGCTGTTGACCGCGGACATATCCAGGCCCAGCGCATCGGCGATATCCTGCCGGTAGACGAGCATCGGGGTGAGCGCGATGGGCTTGAGCGTCGGAATGCCGTACAGGCGTCCCGCCTGACTGCAGGCCGCGAGCCAGTTGTCGCCGATCAGCGTTTCGGTCTCGGGGGCGCAGGAGGACATGATATCCGTGATGTCCTGCGCCATGCCGGTGCTGATGGCGGTGTTCAGGTCGCCCAGCGTCTGGAACACGTCGATTTTTTCGCCGCCCTGCAGCGCGAGGCTGACGGTGGAGGAGTAGTCCCAGATGGCGATGGGCATCAGTTCCACTTCCACGCCGATCTTGTCGCGCGTGATGGCGTTGATGGCGTCTTCCACGGTCGCGAGGGTTTCGTCGGAAGGGATGTTGTTGAAGGTGGCGTAGGCGTACACGACCTTGTCGTATGTCGTGTCCGCCAGGGAGAAGCCGACCGTGCCCAGCGTCAGCCCGACAATCAGCAGGGCCGCCAGCGCGATCCGGGTGAGTTTACGTGTTGTTTTCATGGAAACAACCTCCTTTTCTAGGCTCAGTATACCGCGCAGACAAAGGGGGTTCTATCAATTTCAGGCGTTCTTTTTTCGATTTTGGGAGGTATTTGACCAGATCAGGCTAATCGTCCTGCCGCCGGTCGCCCAGCCCGTCCCGGCGGTATTCCTGCGGGGTAACGCCGACCGCTTTTTTGAAAACGGTGGTGAAGTAGGAAAAGTTGTCCATGCCCACGGCCCCGGCCACGTCGCCTACGCGCACCTCGGGGTTGAGCAGCAGGCGCTTGGCCGCCTCCACCCGCTGCTCGCGGATGGCGTCCTTGAGGGACTGGGCGGTTTTCTTTTTGTAGAGCTTGGCCAGGTACTCCGGCGACAGGTGGAACTCGGCGGCCAGCTCGTGGCGGCCGATGTCCTCGTGGTAATGCTCACGGATGTAGGCGTGTATGCGCTCCACCAGCGTGCCGGCCTTGCGCAGTTCGTCCTCGTAGTCGAAGGTGCGCTCCAGCAGGTAGCTGGCCCAGCGGATCATATCCACGGAGGAGCGGCAGGCCGCTTCGGAAAGGCGTACGCTGTCCTCGTCGGCGAACAGCAGGGTCGCCTGTACGCCCGCCTCCGAAAGGTGGGCGTACACCGCCTGCAAAAGCTCCTGCTTAATCAGGTACAGGGTACGCTCGCTGAGCGTTCTGGCGGCCGCGCGCCCGGCCAGCGCCTGCTTGACCCGGTTGAGCAGCTGGCGCTTGTCGTGCGCAACGAGCAGCGCCGCAAGCCCGTCCATCTGCAATACCTGCGTCTCCGTGCCGGCCGCGACCGCTTCCCCGGCGGTGAACGCCTGCCCGTAAAAGGCCACGTTGCGCTCGATCAGCCTTTGCAGCGCGGCGGGCTGGTCGGCCAGGGCCTCGATGGGCACGGCGTCCCCCACGCAGCAGGTGGCCCGGACGCCCGCCGCCTCCCGGCAGGCGGCGATCACTTCCGCGCACCGGCCGCGCAGATCGCCGTCGGACGCGTCCGGCACGGCCGTCCACAGCCACAGGCCGCCCGCGTCGAAGCGCAACACCGCGCGGCCGCCGGCCCCGCCGCAGAGCATGCGGCCGTGCGTATCCTCCAGAATGTAAAACAGCAGTTCCTGCCCCAGCTCCTGCATGGGCGCTTCAAACTCCGCCACGCGCGTGGCGATCAGCCGGTAGCGCGCGTCGGCGTCCGCCGCAAGGCCCCGGGCCTCGATCTCCCGGCGGATCTGCTCGCGGTTGCGCAGGGTGACGCCGCTGAGCAGCGTCAGCCAGAAGCTGCGTTCTTCCTGCCGGGGGTTTTCCGAGCGCCAGGCGCCGTAGCGCCCGGCTTCCTGCAGGCGTTTCCTTTCGCGGATCTTTGCAACCGTCTTTTGCAGGGAAAGGGCCATGAGCCGCGCGTTGAAAGGCTTGAGCAGGTATTCGGCGGCGTCCAGCTTGATGGCGCTCTTGGCATAGTCGAACCGCTCGTGGCAGGTTAAAAACAGAAACTCCACCTCCACGCCCTGCGCGCGCGCCCAGGAAAGCAGGTCCAGCCCCGAACCCTGCGGCATCTCGATATCGCTGATCACGATGTCCGTATCCCGGTGCTTGAGCACGCGGCGCGCCTGCGCGGCGTTGTAGGCCGCGTCCACCGCGTCCACGCCGACGCTTTGCCAGTCGATGGCGCCGCGGATGGCCTCGACGGTCGCCGCGTCGTCGTCCACGATCAAAAGTCGCATAGGCGCACCCCCTCCCCGATGTTTTAGAGCGGAACGGCGAAGACCGCTAGAGGTTGAACGGCTGCTCCCGGTATTCGTGCACCGGCCGCTCGGGCACGCGCAGGAGGTTTTCGCAGCCGTGGGGCTCCACGTTGCGCAGGGCGATCAGATCGTCGCGGTCGTACATCAGCGCCATCATGCGCTTGACGCTCCACAGCCCCACGCGCTCCCCGTCGTTGAGCGGGCGGGGGGCGTCGCCGTTCATGTAGCTGAGCACGTCCTCGGGGTAGCCCTTGCCGTCGTCCTCGATGCGGATGAGCAGCATTTCCTCGCCCTTGAACGTTTCGCGGGAAACGTGGATGATCAGCGTCAGCACGTCGTCCATGGAGACGGCGTACTTGTATTCGTTCTCCACAAACGTCTGCACCAGCATCTGCGGAATGGGCCAGCCCTCCAGCTCCGCGGGCAGGTCGACGAAGTGGAACAGGCAGCCCGGATACTTGCACTCCTGCATGGCGAAGTAGTTTTCGATGTGGCGCATCTCCTCCACCACCGGCACGGTGTGCAGGCCGGACTTGAACATGTAGCGGATGTTCTTGGAAAGCGCGTCCACGTAGGTTTTAATCTCGTCGTTGCGGCCCTGGCTGCTCAGGCTGGCCAGGGTGGTGATGGCGTTCAGGAAAAAGTGGGGGCGCAACTGCAGGCGGACGCTGCGCAGCTCCATGTCGCGAAGTTCGATGCGCTTTTCGTAGGACTGTATGCGCAGATGCACGATGACGTCCATCAGGCGGTTAAAGGTGTCCCGGAGCTGGGTGAACTCGCGGGTGCCGTACTCGCCTCCGATGCGCAGCGCCATGTTGCCCGCGTCGATGCGGCGCATGTCCTCGGTGATGCGGTTTAGGGGGCGCACCACCTCGCGGCGCACGTAGCGCACGATCAGCGCGCCGGACAGGAGCGTGGCGACGATCACCGCAAGCGCCACGGCCATAAGGATGCGCGTCTGGCTCCAAACGATCACGTTGCGCAGGCGCAGATGCAGCGACACCTGTCCGTCCGCCACGGCGTACACCGCCGTGTGCGTGCCCCAGTCCGGTTGACCGGCCAGTTCCTGACCGATCTGGCCGTCGCTGAGCGCGTCGCCCGCGTACGCGGCGATCACCCCGTCCGCGCCGGTCAACGCGAGGGTCTGCTCCCGGTCGCCGCCGCCCGGAACGTTGGCAAGAAACACGTCCGCCGCGGTAAAAACCCCCGCCGCGCGGCCGTTGTACACATACAGCTTGCAAAGGTACACGCGGTCGTTGAGGGTGACGAAGCGCCATGTTTTGGGCACGTCGCTTTGCCCTGCGACCTCTATTGTGTATTGCCGCAACGCCGTGCGGTCCCAGTAGTTGACGGAGGAAGCCTGCGCGTCCACGCACAGGTCGTACGCCGTATCCGCCACCACAAAGCAGCCGATGCCGCCGTCGTTCAGGATGGCGTCGCCGATGTAGTTGTGGATGTCCTGAAGCGCGTAGAAACGGTTGGTTTCGCTCGCGCTCTTGAGCAGTTGCAGCTCGTCGTAGTTTTGCAAAAGCATGTTCTGCAGCGCCGCGTCGGTCTGGGCAAGACGGCTTTTGAGCGTCCCGCCGTACACTTGCAGGATGCTTTCCGCCTCTTTCTGCAGCTCGTCGCTGAGCACCGCGTAGGAGGAGTAGGCGTAGGTGGCCAGCACGCAGCCCAGCAGCACGATGAGCACCGCGAGATAGGTGATGATCTTTTTGACGAGGGAATCCTTACGCACGGCGAAAGCGCCTCCTTCCGGCAGGGCCGCGGGACGCGCGACAAGAGAGCCGTGCGTGCGCCGCGCGGTAGGTGGAAAAGAACGGATGTTTCGCGTGTCAATCGTATCACATTCCCGCGGCGGTTGCAATGCGGTCTGTATGCGGGGGCCGCTCCGCGCGCCGGAGAAAAACGGGGGAATGCGGCCCGCGCGCGCGGATGCGCGGCGTTTGCCATTTTTCCCGGAATGTGCTATTCTTGCGGTGAAAAGACGAACGCTTGCACACGATGAGCGATGCCGGGTGAAATGGGGAGCCGATATGACGAACGAGCGCGATTACGGGGAACGCCTCAAGGCGTGCGGACTGAAAAACACGCGCCAGCGCAAGGCGATACTGGATATGATGACCGCCCGCGCCCGCCCGCTGACGGTGGAAGAGGTTTTTCTGCAATTGAAGGCCCAAAAGACGGACATCAGCATGTCCACGGTGTACCGGGCGCTGGAAACGCTGAGCCGAAAGGGCGTGCTGCAGCGCGTGACCCTCTCCGGCAACGACAGGATGGCCTACGTTCTGGACCGAAACGCCCACCGCCATTACCTGGTCTGCTCCGGCTGCAACAAGGTCCTGCCGATTCCCCAGTGCCCGCTGGGCGCGTACGAAAAGGCGCTGGCGGACGAGACGGGTTTCGAGATACAGGGCCACCGGCTGGACATCTACGGCCTGTGCCCCGACTGCCGCCGGGAGCGTGACCGGCGCGCGGAGCAGGCGAACTGACCAACGAAAAGCCAAAAGGGAAGCCGCCCCAACGGACGGCTTCCCTTTTGGCTTTCTGTATGCGGCACACGGGAAACGCGGAACACTACGCGCTATTCTACCGCCGCCTGCGGCCCGCGCCGGCGAATGGACAGCCTTTTGGACAAAAACGCCAGCAGGTACCCCGCCACCGACAGCATGACGATGGCCGCGCCGGAGGCGATGTTCAACCGGTAGGAGAGCCACAGCCCCCCGAAGCTGTATACGGCGGAGATGCCCATCGACAGCCATACGCGCGGCCTGAGCCGTGCGGTGAACAGCGCCGCGGTCGCCGCCGGCGCGGTGAGCAGCGCAAGCACCAGAATGATCCCCACCACGCGGATGAGCACCACTACCGTCACGGCGATCAGCGCCATCAGCAGGTTTTCCAGCGCACGAACGTTGACCCCGGCGATCGCGGCAAACTCGTCGTCGAACAGGTAGGCCGTCCAATCGGCGTACAGCGCGATGAAGGTCAGCACCACCGCGAACGTCAATACCGCGATAAAAACAAGGTCGAGCCGCGTAACCGACAGGATGCTGCCGAACAGATAGGAGCTGATGTCTGGCGGGTACCCCGCCATCATGGCCATGAACAGGATGCCCAGCGCCATGCCCAGCGACCAGAACAGGCTGATCATGATATCCGTGCGCGCCATGCCGCGCCGCCGAAGCGCCCCGATGCCCAGCGCCGCCGCCACCGCGAAGAAAAACGCCCCCCAGATGGGCTCGAACCCGAGCAGGTATCCCAGCCCCACGCCCCCGTAGGAGGTGTGGGCAATGCCGCCGGTCATCATGACCAGCTTTTTTTCGATGATGATCACGCCCATCACGCCGCAGACCACGCTGGCCAGCAGCGCCGCGAGCGCGGCGTTGCGCATGAACTGATAGGTGAATATCGCGTTAAGCATGCTCCGCCTCCCCCGACATGGCGATACCGACGTCCGCGGAGCCGAAGATGCGTACAAGCACCTCCGGGCTCAGGTCGGGCTTGCCGTAGTAGAGCAGCGTGCCGCTCAGGCAGGCCAGGGCCGTAACCTGCGAGGAAACGGCGAGCAGATCGTGCGTAACGAGCAGGATGGTCATCTCCCGGTTCAGCTCTTTCAGCAACGTGAAAATCTGTCCGCGGGAAGCCGCGTCCACGCTGGCGGTGGGTTCGTCCAGCAGAAGGATGTCCGGCGTCGTGGCCAGGGCGCGGGCGATGAGCACCTTTTGAAACTCGCCGCCGGAAAGCTCGGCCACCTGCCGCCGCCGAAGCGGAGCGACACCCACGCGCGCCATCGTTTCCAGCGCCACGGCCCGGTCGTGCCTGCCGTAGCGAAAAAAAGGCGTGAGCCCGGCGTGCACCCGCCCCGTGAGCACCGCATCCTCCACCGTAATGGGAAAGGTACGGTTGACCGTAGAAAACTGGGGTACGTACCCCACGCGCCCGCGGCCCTTTGCGGCGGGCGTTCCGAAAATGGACACGCGGCCCTCCGTGACGGGCACCAGGCCTAAAATGGCTTTGAGCAGTGTGGTTTTGCCGCCGCCGTTGGGCCCGATGATGCCCAGGTATTCGCCCGCCGGAACCGCGAGACGGACGTCCCGGATACCGGGCGTCCGTCCGTAGTTCACGGTGAGGCGATCCGCCTCCACGGCGAGAGGGTGCGCGTCGCTGCGCGCCGTCATTGCACCGAAGCGGCGATGGCGTCCGCCATGGCGCGCATGTTGGGAATGTAATCCTCCGCCAGCGGGGCGAGCATCACCTTCTGCCCGCCGATCTCCTCGGCGAAGGCGTCGGGCTGCTCGCTGTCGATTTCGGCCTGGGAGAAGATCGTGTTGATGCCGTCCGCCTTCGCAAGGTCGACCAGCTCCGCGAACGCCTGGGCGGTCGCTTCCTTGCCGTCGTTTTGCAGCGCGTACATCGTAAGCCCGTAGTCCTCGGCCAGATAGCCGTAGGCGGGGTGGAAGACGACGAACTCCTTTTTCGCCATGCCGTCGAACGTTTCGGTCATGTAGCTGTCAAGCTCGGTGAGCTGCGCGATATACGCCTGCGCGTTGGCCGCGTAGGTGTCCGCGTTCGCGGGATCGAGGGAGGCGAGCGTGTCCGCGATGGTCTGCACCATGACCATCACCCGCTTGGGCGAAAGCCAGATGTGCGGGTCGCGGCCGCCGGAGGCGAACGTGCGCTCCGGGTACTGCTCGGCGACGATCGAAGCCAGATCGACGATGTTCATTCCCGCTTCCTCGGCCTGCGGCAGGATGTTGGCCGACTCGGTGGGAACGCCGATGGTGAAGTACACGTCGGCCGTGCTGAAGGTTTCCATTTCCATGGGGGTCGGCTCGTAGTTGCCGGGGCTGCCGCCCGCGGGTACCATCACCACGATGTCGGCCAGGTCGCCCGCGACGGCGTTAACGAACGTCTGCTGGGGCAAGATGGTAACGGCTACGGTGACCGCCGTGTCCTCGGCCAGGGCGGGAATGGCCGCGCACGTTCCAAGCAGGACGAGCGCGAGGGTGAGGGCGGCGATGCGTTTGAATACGGTTTTCATGAGATGCCTCCGTTTCGTTATTGCAAACGATTCTCATTTGCAAATTCATTATATCAAACCTGTCAAGTGTTTTTTTGCGTTCGACGGCCAAGAAATCTGCATACGGCCCAAAACGCTTGCAATGTAAGGGCTTGCGCAATTGCACACTCCGGTTTCGAAGGCGGGGAGAATCCTGTGGCTGTTTTTTCGCCGAGTTTTGCGGCGTAGGGGGCCAAAAAGACTTGACAATATAGTCAGTTCTGACTATAATCAGAATAGTCAGGACTGACTAAGAAAGGAGCGCGCCGATGGTCCCTCTCTATATTCTCGGGCTCTTGCTCCGCTTCGGGCCGCAGCACGGCTACCAGATCAAAAAAACGATCACGGAAAACGTGGCGGATTTCGCGCAGATCAAGCTGCCGACGATCTACTACCACCTGGAAAAGATGGAACGGGAAGGGTTGCTGAGCGCCGCGCGCGAGCAGGACGGCGCGCGCCCGGAAAAAACGGTCTACAGCGTGACCGAAAAAGGGAAGGCGGCATTCCTGAAAGCGCTGCGCGGCCAATTGAACTTCCGGTTCCGCCCCGATTTTGACGCGGACGCGGTGTTCTACTTCGCGGAATATCTGGAGCCGGAACGGATACGGGAGCACCTGGAAGCCTACGCGGCCGAGCTGGAGAAAAGCCTCGCGATCATCGAACGGCACCGGGACGAGGTGAACCGCTACATTCCTCAGGATGCCCGCCTGTGCGCGGACATTCTCTTTTCCCACCACGCGGCGCACTACCGCGCCGAGCGGGACTGGGCGCTGGAAGCGCTTCAAAGGATACGGTAATCCGAATGTTAAGAATTTGAACGCGTATAAGGAGAGAGCGATATGAAAAACCGGGTCATCGAAACCAACGAAGGCATACAGGATCAGTTGACGGTGGAAGTGTTCGACGTCTTCGCCCGGACGATGCGCGACAAGGGGTGGAACAACGTGGATGCCTTCCTGCGTGCGAGCATCCGCGAAGGAAACGTGCTGGAAGTCGGGCCGGGGCCGGGCTACGTGGGGCTGGAATGGCTCAAAAAAGCGCCCGGCGCAAAGCTGACGGGGCTGGAGATCAGCGAGGCGATGATCCGCACGGCCGAAAGGAACGCGAAAGCCTACGGTTTGGAGGGGAAAGCGAACTACGTGCAAGGCAACGGGATGGCGATGCCTTTTGCCGACGAAACCTTCGACGCCGCGTTTTCGAACGGTTCGCTTCACGAATGGGAAAAGCCGGTCGCCGTTTTCAACGAGCTATGGCGGGTGCTGAAGCCGGGCGGCACGGTTTGCGTCGCGGACATGCGCCGGGACGTGAACCCGCTGCTGAAATGGGGCATCTACGCTACCGTCCAGCCGCGGGCGATCAGACCCGGTTACCTGTCTTCCCTGAACGCCGCCTATACCGTGGGGGAGATGACGGAAGTGATGCGGAACACCGCTTTTGAGCGTTATACGGTCGAAAAGAACTTTTTCGGCCTGACCGTATCCGCGACCAAATGAACGAAAGGGGCCGAGGGGTATGAAGCTGTACCAGTCCCATTGCGTTTTCCCCGCGCCCGACATCGAAAAAACGGCGGATTACTACCGCCGCGTGCTCGGGTTTCGCGCCGTTGCGTATCCGGACGCGGCCGGGCCGCACATCTGCCTGTACCGGGACGATACCGAAATCATCCTCACGAAAGCCGCGGCCGCGCGGGTGTACCCCAACCGGGAGCTGTACGGTTACGGCTACGACGCCTATTTCATCACCGATGCGCAGCCTGAGTTGCAGGAGGAGTTCGCCGGAAAAGGAGCGAACGTCGTCCGGCCGCTTCGGGAGACCGATTACCATAACCGGGAGTTCGTCGTCGAGGATATCGACGGCCGCTGGCTGGGCTTCGGGATCAAAGAGGACTGAAAAAAAGACCGCGCTGCCGGAAAAGCGAATTTCGCTTTTCCGGCAGCACGGTTTCGTCGTTCTAAGCGGTCGTGTTCGGCTGTACCTCCCGCAGGGCCAGGGCCAGTTCCCGGATTTCCTTCTGCGAGTAGGGCCTGGCGGCGATGCGCGCCTCGTCCCCGGGGCGGCAGGTGTCGGGCTTGCGGTAGCGGTTGAGCACGTAACGGGGCAGTCGGGGCATTTCGCGCGCCATGGTCAACAGATCGTCCTTCGTCAGCTGGGGGAACACGGTGGTACGCACCTCGAAAGCCGCGCCGGCCGCCAGCAGCAGATCGATCGTTTCCAGCACCTTGCCCGCGTCCGCGCCCTCGCCGCACTCTTCGGGGTAACGGCGGAAGGGCGCCTTGTAATCCACCGCGAAATAATCGCACAGGCCCGTGCCCAGTACCTTTTGAACGGCCTCGGGGCGGGAGCCGTTGGTGTCCAGCTTCAGGCTGTAGCCCAGCGCCTTCACCTTCTGCAGAAACGGGATCAGGTCGTTCTGCAATGTGGGCTCGCCCCCGGTGACCACCACCCCGTCCAGCATCCCGGCGCGCTTCTGGAGAAAGGCGAGCACCTTTTCCTCGGCGAGGCCCGCGGGCGCCTGGCGTATCAGGTGGCGGTTGTGACAGTAGAAGCAATCGTAGTTGCACAGCGGCACGAACACCACGCAGGCGACCTTGCCGGGATAATCCACGAAGGAGTTTTTAACGATTCCTGCAATCTTCACGGGGTCTCACTCCCCGACGACGTATTTCTTACGCTCTGCGTACTCCTCCCGCTTGCCGGTGTTGAAGTTCTGCACCGGGCGCAGGTAACCTACCACGCGGCTCCAGACCTCGGTGGCCGCGCCGCACGTGGGGCACTCGAAGTGCTCGCCCGCGATGTAGCCGTGCGTGTTGCAGATGGAGAAAGTCGGCGTGATGGAGATGTAGGGCAGTTTGTAGTTCGTAAACACCTTCTGGATCAGCCGCTTGGTAATGCGGATATCCTTGATTTCCTCGCCCAGGTACAAATGCAGCACCGTGCCGCCCGTGTAGAGGGACTGTAGCTCGTCCTGCAGATCCAGCGTCTCGAAGATATCGTCGGTGTAGTTGACGGGCAGCTGGGTGGAGTTGGTGTAGTAGGGGACGTTCTCGCCGGCGGTGATGATATCGGCGAAGCGCTCCTTATCCTTCTTGGCCAGACGGTAGCTGGTGCCCTCCGCCGGGGTGGCTTCCAGGTTGTACACGTGGCCGGTCTGCTCCTGCAGGCCCTGGATATAGGCGCGCATGAATTCCAGCGTGCGGATGGCGAGGGCCTGCCCCTCCGGGGTGGTGATGTCGTGATCCGGGCCCAGGAGGTTGAGGCACGCCTCGTTCATGCCCAGAAGGCCGATGGTGTTGAAGTGGTTGTACCAGTAGGAACCGGTGCGCTCCTTCACGTCCCGGAGGTATTCGGCCGAGTAGGGATACAGGCCCTTGGAGGTCTGCTCCTCGATGACCTTGCGCTTGATCTCCAGGCTTTTGCTGGCGGTGCTCATGCGCTGCTCCAGCAGGCTTTGGAACTGCGCCTCGTTCTTGGCCAGGTAGCCGATGCGGGGCAGGTTGATGGTCACCACGCCGATGGAGCCGGTGAGCGGGTTGGAGCCGAACAGGCCGCCGCCGCGCTTGCGCAGCTCCGACGTGTTGAGCCTGAGGCGGCAGCACATGGAAAGCGCGTCCTCGGGGGAGAGGTCGGAGTTGACGTAGTTGGAGAAGTAGGGGATGCCGTACTTGGAGGTGATCTCCATGAAGCGGTCGGTGACGGCGCTGTCCCAGTCGAACTCCTTGGTGATGTTGATGGTGGGGATGGGGAAGGTGAACACGCGGCCCTTGGCGTCGCCCTCCATCATCACGTCGCAGAAGGCCATGTTGAACAGGTCCATTTCCTCGCGGAAGTCGCCGTACGTTTCCGGCATCAGCTGCCCGCCGATGATCACGCTCTGGTCCTTGAGCGTGCGCGGGGGGACGATATCGAACGTCAGGTTGGAGAACGGGCACTGGAAGCCCACGCGGGTGGGGACGTTGAGGTTGAAAATAAACTCCTGCAGCGCCTGCTTGACCTGCGAATACTCCATATGGTCGTAGCGGATGAAGGGGGCGCAGTACGTGTCGAAGGACGACCAGGCCTGTGCGCCTGCGCTTTCGCCCTGGGTGGTGAAGGTGGAGTTGACAATCTGCCCCAGCACCGTGCGCAGGTGTTTGGGGGGCTTGCTTTCCACCTTGCCGGGCACGCCGCCGAAGCCCTTGGTGAGAATCTGGCGAAGGTCCCAGCCCGCGCAGTAGGGGCCGAAGAAGCCCAGGTCGTGGATGTGGATCTCGCCGGACATGTGCGCGCTGCGGATTTCCTCGGGGTAGATCTCGTGCAGCCAGTAGTTTTTGGTGAACACCTCGCGCACGTAGTTGTTCAGGCCGTTGATGGATTTCTGAGTATTGGCGTTTTCGTTGATGCGCCAATCCTGATCGTTCAGGTATTCGGAGAACATGTTGATCGTGGCGCCGATAAGCGCGTTGGATTCGCGCGCGGAACGGCGCTTTTCGCGGTAGAGGATGTAGGCCTTCGCGGTCTTGGCGTGACCTTCCTCGATGAGCACTTTCTCCACGATATCCTGGATGCCCTCGACTTCCGCGATCCCGTCGGGATAGCGCTCCTCGGCCATCGAGACCACCTGGTCGGCCAGACGCTCGGAGGTTTCGTAATCGTCCCCGCCCACGGCGTTGGCGGCCTTGAAAATGGCCAGCGATATCTTCTCCTTCTGGAAGGGTACGTAGGTGCGATCCCGCTTGATGATCAGGTTTAGCATGAATATTCCCCGCTTTCAGATCACTGTGAGGCCTCCTGCCGAAGGGTGAGGCCTTTTGCTCGACACCACTATATATAGTTGGTCAGCCAAGAAGTGTGCAATAGATATTGTAGGAGATTTCGTTTTGAATGTCAACAGCTTTTCCGCTTTTTTTTAACCCGTTCTTGACAATTTGGATAGTTACATACGTAACCCCGTCCGCTCGCCGCAGGATATGAAACGACCCGTGCGCCTGCGCGTACGGGTCGTGAAACCATAGACAATCAGGAGGGCTTGGAGGACGCTCGAAAGCCGAACCTGACCGGAGCAAAACCCGTCAGTATCCCAGTAGTCCCGGTAGCCACATGGTAAGCGGGCTCCACAGGCTGATCAGGATCAGCACCAGCACGTTGCACATTACAAAGGGCGCCGCCGCGCGGAAAATGTCCATGACGGGCATGCGGTTGATCTTGTTGCAGGCGTTCAGGCACATGCCCACCGGCGGGGTCACCAGGCCGATGGCCATGCCGGCGATCATCATGGCGCCGAACTGCAGGACCGACACGCCGTAGTTCTGCATCACGGGCAGCAGGATGGGCGTCAGCAGCAGGATGGCGGGACTCACGTCGATAAACGTGCCGATGAACAGGATGAGCAGGTCGAAGATCAGCATGATTCCCCACACCGGCAGGTTCATGTTCATAAAAAACGCCGCGATGATCTGGGGCACCTTCTGCATGGTGAGGATCCAGGTGAAGATGGTCGTAAAGCCGATGATGAGCATGACGGCGGAGGAGGAGATGAGCGTCTTTTTGAGTGCCTCCCACACGTGCTTCCAGCTCAGCTCCCGGTAGACCAGGAAGCCCACCAGCAGCGCGTAGAGCACGGCGATGCCGGCGCTTTCGGACGCGGTGCAGACGCCGAAGGACACGGACAGGACGATCGCCACCGGCATGAGCAGCGCCGGGATGCCGGCGAGCACGTCGTGCCAGAACACCCTGCGGTCAAACGGCGTGCGTTTGGGGTGCCAGCCGTGGCGGACGCTCTTAATGTACACCAGCACCAGCTGCGTAATGCCGATCAGGAGCCCCGGAATGGCCCCCGCCATGAACAGCGCGCCCACCGAGCCCCCGGAGATCATGGCGTAGACGATCATCGGCGTGGACGGGGGGATGATCATCCCCATGGTGGACGTGGCGACCGTAACGCCCGCGGCGACCCCGGAGGGATAGCCCTCCTTTTCCATGGCGGGAATCTCGATGGAGCCCAGGGCCGAGGTGTCGGCGACGGAGGAGCCGGAAATGCCCCCGAAGATCATGGACGCCAGCACGTTGATCTCGCCCATGCCGCCGTTGATGGGCCGGAGCAGCTGGCGGCAGAAGTTGATGATGCGCTGGGTGATGCCCCCGCCGTTCATCAGCTCGCCCGCGAGCATGAACAGCGGCATGGCGATCATCAGCTCGCTGAAAACGCCGTTCCACACCCGCTGGGGAAGCATCTGCAAAAAGTTGGGCGCCTGGGCGAACATGTAGGTGATGCTGGACGCGCCGATGGAGAACGCCAGCGGAATGCCGAGCAGCGCGAACACCAGCAGCGCGCCCAGCAGATAGACCATGGCCATTTACTTTTCGCCTCCGTTCTCTGGGGCCAGCGGCACGTTCTGGGGTTCGAACGCTTCGACCGGAGCGGTCAGGAAGCCGATGATCTTGAGGATCACGCACAGCGCGCACAGCACGCCCGCGACCGGCATGACGCCGTACATATATTTCATGGGGATCTCCATGCCCATGCTGAGCTGCTTTCCGGCCTTCTGCACGTAGATGACGCCATAGTACGTGAACAGGAGATCGACCCCGAGCACCACCAGATAATTGAACACCGCCACCCAGCGCTTGACGGCGGGCTTGATGCGGTCGTAGAAGATGTCGATGACGACGTGCTCGTTTTTGAGCACGTTGATGCCCATGCCCCAGAAGGTGGTAAAGGCGAAAAGAAAGACGTTGAACTCGGAAAGCTCCTTCCAGTTGAGCGAGAAGCAATACCGCAGGATCACCGTGGCGATGACGTTGAACGCCAGGATGCCCATGGCGACGACGCCGATGCCGAAATAAAGGTCGAAGGCCAGTTTGCCAAGCTTCTTCATGCGGGTCACGCCCCTTTAGCGAAGGTCGTTTCGGCCGTAAAACAGGCAAAGCGGGAGATCGCTCTCCCGCTTTGCCTTTCGCGTCGTCAGTTTCCGCGAACGGAGGCCACGATGGAGAGCATTTCGTCCATTTCTTCCTGCGTGCAGATGCCCTCGTCGATCATCTGCTGGTACACGGGCTGGCAGGCTTCCTGGAAGGCGGTCAGCTCCTCGGCGGTAGGCTCGTACACCTCGCAGCCGTAATCGATGACGATCTGCTTGGCGGCGTCGCTGTTTTCGTCGATGAGCTGGTCGTTGTAGTCGCCCATGTCGCCGGCGCAGGCCAGGATGATGGTCTGGAACTCCTCGGGCAGGGCGTTCCACCAGTCGGCGTTGACGTAGAAGGGATCGGGATGGAACTGGTAGTTAACTTCGGTGAAGTACTTCTGCACCTCGTAGAACTTCATGCCGGCCACGTTGACCCAGGGGTTCTCCTGGCCGTCGGCCACGCCGGTTTTAAGCCCCATGTACAGATCGGCGTAGGGGATGGAGGTGGTGGTGGCGCCCAGCGCCTTGAAGGTCAGGTCGATGGTTTTCATGCCGTTGGTGCGCATCTTGAGCCCCACCAGGTCTTCCGGCTTGGTGATGGGATGCACGTTGTTGGAATACTGGCGGTAGCCGCCGGCGTCGCACAGGTTGATGATCACGGTGCCCGTGGCTTCCTCGGCCTCCATGCAGACCTTCTTGGCCAGGTCGCTCTTGAGCAGCGCGGTCACTTCGGCGCGGGTGTTGGTCAGGAAGGGGGCGGTGAACATCAGCAGACGGGGGCTGAAGTCGTACTGGCCGCCGCGCATGCCCTGAATGGTGCCATACACGACCTGCTCGAGCATCTCCTTTTCGGTGCCGAGCTGGCCGTTGTTAAACACGGTGACGGTCACGTGGCCGTTGGTTTTTTCCGCTACGTCCGCGGCGAACTGATTGAGCGATATATCGCGGGGGTTCGTTTCCGGTTGCGCGTGCCCGACCACCATTTCGAAGGTGCCGTACGACGCGTAGGGATCGTCGTCGGCCAGCGCGCAGACGACCGTAAGCGTCATCGCCAGCGCGACCAGCAGTGCCAGATACTTCTTCATCTTCATTGAGAAACCCTCCCGATTCAGTTTTTGATTTGGAAAGGCATCCGGTGCGGATAGCGGCCGGCCTGCTTCCAAACTTGTATACACATATTATCATAGCGTATACAAGTTTGCAACAGTATTTTACAGGTTTCTGGAAAACTTTTTTATCACAAATAATTACGGGGACGCAATATTGTATACAAGCTTTGAAAAAAACGGCGAAATCGCTTGACTTTTGAAGGCCGTGACACTATGATGGGAGCATATCAACCGATTAAAGGGGATCGCGATGGAAAACGCACGCACTACCGACGATATTTATACGGTGCTACAAAGCGAGATCATTTCGCTGGCCATCAAACCCGGAGAAGAACTGAGCGAAAACGGCCTGTGCAAGCGTTTCGGCGTTTCCCGCACGCCGATCCGCACGGTGCTGCAGCGTCTGGAAAACAAGGGCTTCGTGAGCATCGCGCCCTATAAGGGAAGCTTTGTGACCCTGCTGGATTATCACGTCATCGAGCAGGACATCTACGCCCGCGTCGCCATCGAAAGCATGGTGCTCCGGGATTTTATCAACGCCCACAGCCCCGCCGACCTTGAGGCGCTCCGCTTCGCGCTCACCAAGCTGGAAGCCGAGGGCCGCAAGTATTTCGACGGCAGCGGGGATTTTGACGTGTATCGCTTTCTGGACAGCGATCTGGCAATGCACAACGTCTATTTCCGCGCCATCAACAAGGAGACCCTCGCCACCTCCATGGACAGGATGGACGCGAGCTATTCCCGGTTCCTGACGCTGGACATCAACGCCGGGGGCAACGTGAAGGACGTGCTGGACGACCACCGCGAAATGCTCCGCATCATCGACGCGGCCGCCGTGGAGCAGATCGAGCCGCTGATGCGGCGGCACCTGTACGGCAACATCCGCAGGCTGAGCCCCCGGCTGTTTTCCGAGTTCAGGAGCTATTTTATCGAGGAGACGCTGCCGGTGTGAAGCCGGCGCGCCCCGCGGCTCGTACCGGCAGGCGGAGGTTCCGCTTGCCGGTTTTCGTTTGCGCTGGTATACTCGACGTAAATGAGAACGACGGGCATCCGTTCGCACGACCGATATGGGGGGAAAAGAAATGAACGACTATGAAAAGGGCCTCGGGGTGATGGCGGCGCTGTTCGGGCGGGACTACCAGTTCGCGCTGGCGACGACGCGGGACGACGTGCCCTCCCTGCGCTTCGTGGACACGTACTGCGACGGCGGCAGTTTTTACGTCGTTACGCACCGGAAAAGCCGCAAGGCGATGGAGATCGCCCTGAACCCGAGCGTGGCGTTGTGCAGCCGCCGGATGTACGCCTTTTCGGGCAAGGCTTACGACATCGGCCATCCCCTGAAGCCCGAAAACCAGGCGATCCGCATAAAGCTCATCGAGGCGTTCAAACCCTGGTATTTCCGGCATAACGACGAGGCGGACGAGGGCATGCACTATCTGCGCATCGACCCGGAAACCGGCTTTTTCCACCTGAACGGCACGGGCTACCAGATGGATTTCCGAAACCAAACCGCTCGAACCTTCCCCTTCGCGTTCGACACGGTGCTGACGGAGGAATAGGGCGCGGGCAGGGAACAGGCGATGCCGGACACCCCGAAGGGAGGCGCGTGGATTTTGTGGTACCAGGGCATGTTCGAACAGCTGGAAAGCATGCGAAACGACGGGCAGGCGCAAAAGATGTCCGCCTACATGCAAGACCGCTTTCCGTTTCTGGGCATACCGAAACCGGCCCTGATGCAGTGCGTGAAACCGTACCTGCAAAAGAGCCGCAAGCTTGCGTTCGACTGGGCGTTCGTCCGCCTGTGCTGGGCCAAACCCTACCGGGAGGCGCAGTACGTCGCGGTGGAGTACGTCCTGATGCACGAAAAAAAGCTTACGGATGCCGATATCGGCGGCATCCGCGAGCTGATGACCGAAAAGTCCTGGTGGGAAACGGTGGACGGCCTGGATTCCGTCGCGGGAACCCTCGTGATGAAATACCCGCAGCTGAAAGCGGAGATGCTCCGGTGGTCCACGTGCGAGAATATCTGGCTGCGCCGCGCGGCGATCGACTTCCAGCAGCGGTATAAGGAAAAAACGGATACGGCCCTGCTGGAGGAGATCATCCGCAACAATCTCGGAACGCGTGAGTTTTTCATCAACAAGGCGGTCGGGTGGAGCCTGCGGGAGTACAGCAAGGTCGATCCCGAATGGGTGCGCGGCTTTCTTGCGCGGTATCGGGGCGAGCTGTCCGCGCTGAGCGTGAAGGAAGCGAGCAAGTACCTGTGAGAAAACTTAAAAACCCGGGGGCCCCACGGATGCGGGGCCCCCGGGTTTTGCTTGATCGGACCGCCTAAAACTCCGACGCCTCGTCGTTCTTGTGCGCCGTTTCGCAGTAGAGGCAGCGGTAGGTGCCCTTCTCGCGGTCGGCCAGCACGAACACGTGCTCGATCTCCTGCTCGATCTGGGTGATGCAGCGCGGGTTTTTGCAGCGGATCACGTTCACCACGCGCTGCGGCAGGGCGATGTGCTTTTTCTCGGCCAGCTTCTCGTCCCGGATGATGTTCACCGTCACGTCCGGGTCGATATAGCCCAGGATATCCAGATCGATGGGGATCAGCTCGTCGATCTTGATGATGTCCTTGCGCCCCATGCGCTTGGACTTGGCGTTTTTGATGATGGCCACGCTGCAGTCCAGCTTGTCCAGCCGGAGGTACCGATAGATGGACATGGCCTTGCCCGCGCGGATATGGTCGATCACGTAGCCGTTCTGGATACCGTCGATGTTCATACCTTCGCCTCCAATAGCTTGAGGATCAGGGCCTCGCGCATGAACTTGCCGTAGAGCACCTGCTTGAAGTAGCAGGCGCGCGGATCGCTGTCCACGGTTTGGCTGATCTCGTTGACGCGGGGCAGGGGATGCAGGATGGTCAGGTCCCGGCGGGCGAGCCGGAGCTTGCCGGGGTCGAGTATGTAGCTGTCCTTCAAACGCACGTAGTCGGCCTCGTTGAAGAAGCGCTCCTTCTGCACGCGCGTCATGTAGAGGATGTCCAGCGTCCCGATGACGTCCTCCAGCCGGCGCACCTCGGTAAAGGGCACGCCCGCCTTGTGCATGTTTTCCTTGAGGTAGCCGGGTATGCACAGCTCGTCGGGCGAAATGAGCACGAAGCGCACGCCCGGGTAGCGGCTGACGGCGTTCATCAGGCTGTGCACGGTGCGGCCGAACTGCAGATCGCCGCACATGCCCAGCGTAAGCCCGCCGAGCTTCCCTTTTTCCCGGCGAATGGTCAACAGGTCCGCAAGCGTCTGGGTGGGGTGGTTGTGGCCGCCGTCGCCGGCGTTGATGACGGGCACGGGAGAGAAGCGCGCGGCCACGGTGGGCGCGCCTTCCTTGGGGTGCCGCATGGCGATGATGTCGGCGTAGCAGCCCACCACGCGCACCGTGTCGCTGACGCTCTCGCCCTTGGAGGCGGAGGAGCTGGCCGCGTCCGAAAACCCGAGCACCGAGCCGCCCAGTTCCAGCATCGCCGCCTCGAAGCTCAGCCGCGTGCGGGTACTGGGCTCGTAAAACAGCGTCGCCAGCTTTTTGCGCTCCATCGCGCGCGCGTAATCGCCGGGATGCGCGATGATGTCGTCGGCCGTGTTCATCAGCCACTCCAGATCCTCCACGCTCCAGTCGGTCACATCCAGCATGTGGCGCATGGTTCGTCATCCTTCCTGTGTGAAAATCGGAAACCCGATAGGGGGCCTTTCCGGGTTCAGCGGACGGTCATCCAGCTTTCGTCGGCGGGATTGTCGCGGAAGCGCAAAAGCGCCTGCTGCTCGTCGGGGGAGATGTAGCCGGTCTCCACCGCGACCTGGGAGAGGACGTCGAGGTTGGAGAGGCTCACGTTTTTCACGTCCGCCTCGGCAAGGCGCCGCACGCCCTTTTCCATGCCGTAGGTAAAGATGCTCGCCACGCCCAGCACCTGCGCGCCGGCGGCGCGGAGCACCTCCACCGTGTCCAATACGCTTCCGCCGGTGGAAATCAGGTCCTCGATCACCACCACCTTCTGCCCCGGCACCAGCTTCCCTTCGATCTGGTTGCCGCGGCCGTGGTCCTTGGCGCCGGAGCGCACGTACCCCATGGGCAGGCCCATCAGGTGGGCGACGATCGCCGCGTGCGCGATGCCCGCGGTACTCGTGCCCATCAGCACCTCGCAGGCGGGATACTCCGTGCGCACGACCTCCGCCAGGCCGTTTTCGATCTGCGTGCGCACGGCGGGAACGCTGAGGGTGAGGCGGTTGTCGCAGTAGATGGGGCTTTTGATGCCGCTGGCCCAGGTGAAGGGCTCCTGCGGGCGCAGGAACACGGCCCGGATGGAGAGCAGGGCTTTGGCGATCTCCCGTTTCAGTTCGACGGACATACGGACTCCTTTCCGCGAAGGCGCATCCTTCGCGTAGCTTTTATTTGCGTCTTCTATTTCAGAAAATCGGCCACGCAGCGGCGGTAGGCGGCTACGGGGTCGGCGGCGCGGGTCACGGGGCGGCCCACGACGATAAAGTCGCTTTGGCCCTCGCGCGCCTTGGCCGGGGTGGTGATGCGGGTCTGGTCGTCCGCCACGGAATCGGCGAAGCGGATGCCGGGGGTGACGGTCAGGAAATCCGCGCCGCAGACCTCCTTGACCTTCGCGGCCTCAAGCGGCGAGCACACCACGCCGTCCAGCCCCGAGCGGCGCGCGTTTTGGGCGTAGCGCATCACCGTTTCGGCCATGGGTACGTCGATGAGCAGCTCGTTTTTCAGCTGTTCGTCCGACGTGGAGGTCAGCTGCGTCACCGCAATCAGCAGGGGCCGCGTGCCGTCCGGCCGCGTGAGCCCTTCCAGCGCGGCTTTCATCATTTCGCCCGCGCCCGCCGCGTGCAGGTTGACCATGTCCACGTTCAGCGCCGAAAGCGCCCGCATGGCGCGCCCGACGGTATTGGGGATGTCGTAAAGCTTCAGGTCCAGAAAGATTTTGTGCCCCCGCGCCTTGATCTCCCGCACAATCTGCGGGCCCTGCGCGTAGAACAGCTCCATACCGACCTTGACGAACGGCTTTTCGTCCGGGAAGCGGTCCAGGAAAGCGTACGTCTCCTCCGCCGTGGGAAAGTCCAGCGCCACGATCACGTCGCGTTTCAGGGAATCCTTCATTTCCACGCACCTCCGATAATGTCGTTCAGGGCCTTCATGCGGTACTTTTCCATCGCCCGCGGCAGATCGTCCACGATCCGCTTGCAGGCGAGGGGGTCGATCAGGTTCTGGGCGCCCACCTCCACGGCGGTCGCGCCCGCGAGCATCATTTCCAGCACGTCCTCGGCGCAGGCCACGCCGCCCATGCCGATGACGGGGATGCGCACGGCCTGCGAGACCTGCCACACCATGCGGAGCGCCACCGGGAACACCGCCGGGCCGGACAGCCCGCCGGTCACGTTGGCGAGCAGGGGCTTGCCCCTGCGCAGGTCGATGCGCATGCCCAGCAGCGTGTTGATGAGGCTCAGGCCGTCCGCGCCCGCGTCCTCGCAGGCGCGCGCGACGGCGGCAATGTCCGTTACGTTGGGGCTCAACTTGATGTAGACGGGTTTCTGGGTCACGGCCTTCACCGCGCGGGTGACCGCCGCGGCGTTCGCGGGGTCGGTGCCGAAGGCCATGCCCCCGCCGTGGACGTTGGGGCAGCTCACGTTGATCTCCAGCCACCCCACCTGCAGCTGCGCGTCCAGCAGGTGCGCCACGGTCGCGTACTCCTCCACGGAGAAGCCGTTGACGTTTGCCATGACGGGCTTGCGGAAGTAGGAGGAAAGCTCCTTGAGTTCATGGTCGATCACGTGCCGCACGCCGGGGTTTTGCAGCCCCACGGCGTTGAGCATGCCGCAGGAGCACTCCGCGATGCGGGGCGTGGGGTTGCCGAAGCGCGCTTCCAGCGTCGTGCCCTTGAAGGAGAACGTGCCCAGGACGTTAATGTCGTAATAGTCCGCGAACTCCCGCCCGAAGCCGAACGTGCCGCTGGCGGGGATGACGGGGTTATCCAGCCGGATGCCGGAGAGGGTGACGCTCGTATCTACCATGCGATCTCCTCCCTGTAAAACACGGGCCCGTCCTTGCAGACGCGCCTGGGGCCGTTCCGGGTCATGATGGTGCAGCCCAGGCACGCGCCGAAGCCGCAGCCCATGCGCTCCTCGAAGCTGAACTGCCCGCCCACGCCGTGGCGGCCGGTCAGCGCGTACACGGCCCTGAGCATCGGCTCCGGCCCACAGGCGTACACGTAGTCGAACGAACCCGCCAGCGTCTCCGCCGCGTCGGTGGCGAAGCCGCGCACGCAGGCGCTTCCGTCCACCGTGGACACCAGCACGGGAATATCCAGCGCCTCGAAAGCCTCCCGGAGGATGATCTCGCCCTCGCAGTTGAAGCCCAGCACCGCCGCGGGCGCCTTGCCGGCGGCCAGCAGCTTTTTCGCCAGCCCGTACAGGGGCGGCGTGCCTACCCCGCCGCCGATCAAAAGCGGCGCGCGGCTCTTTCGGGCGGCCTGCGAATCGTTTACGTCAAACCCGTTGCCAAGGCCGGTCAGCACGTCCAGCTCCGTGCCTTCGGGGATGCGGCTCATCGCCTCGGTGCCGCGGCCGACGCACTTGTACACCAGCGTCAGGCTTCCGCTTTCCGCCGGCGTCCAGTCGTACACCGACAGGGGACGGCGCAGGTAGAAGCCCGGCAGCTGCACCTGCACGAACTGGCCGGGCCGGGTCAGCGCCAGCGTGTCGCCCGAAAGCGACATGCGAAACACGTCCGCCCGCAGCGCGGCGTTTTCCGTTACGGTCATTTGCATGGGGTCGTCCTCTCCCGTCGCTTCGGTCATTCCGCGTCGATGGTGGAAACGCAGATGGTGATCTCCTCCAGAACGTTGAGCAGCACGCGCACCGTATCCAGCGCGGTGAAGATGGTCACATTGTTTTCCACGGCGCAGCGGCGGATCTTCGCGCCGTCGGTCTCGTGGCTGTCGCTGCCCGGCGTGCGGGTGTTGATGACGTAGTTCACGTGGCCCTGCCGGAGGGACTCGAGGATTTCCTCGCTGCCCTCGCTGAGCTTGCGCCGCACGCGGGTGCGGATGCCGTTTTCCCGCAGGTACGCGGCGGTGCCGTGCGTGGCTTCGATGTTGAAGCCCAGGTTGTAAAAGCGGTGGATGAGCGGCAGAGCCTCTTCCTTGTCCTGATCGGCGATGGTCACGAACAGGGTGCCGTAGTTGCTCACGTTCATGCCGCTGGACAGCATGGCCTTGTACAGCGCGCGGTTGAGGCTGTTGTCGTAGCCGATGGCCTCGCCCGTGGATTTCATTTCCGGGCTCAGATAGGCGTCCATGCCGCGCAGCTTGCTGAAGCTGAAGGCCGGGGCCTTGACGTACCAGCGCTTTTTCTCCGGCGCCAGCACCGTGTCGATGCCCTGCGAGCGCAGGCTGTGCCCGAGCATCACCCGGGTGCCGATGTCCGCCAGCGGCACGCCCGTGGCCTTGCTTAAAAACGGCACGGTGCGGCTGGAACGGGGGTTGACCTCGATGACGTACACCCGGTCGCTGGGATCGACGATGAACTGGATGTTGTACAACCCCACGATCCCGATGCCGCGGCCCAGGCGCACCGTATAATCCACGATGGTCTGCCGCGCCTGCTCGCTTACGCTGAAGGTGGGGTAGACGCTGATGGAGTCGCCGCTGTGGATGCCGGTGCGCTCCACGTGCTCCATGATGCCGGGGATAAAGACGTTCTCCCCGTCGCATACGGCGTCGGTTTCCAGCTCCTTGCCCACGATGTACTTGTCCACCAGCACCGGCTCGTCCTCGTCCAGCAGCACCGCAGTGCGCAGGTAGTGGCGCAGGGCCTTTTCGTTGTTGACGATCTGCATGGCCCGCCCGCCGAGCACGTAGCTGGGGCGCACCAGCACCGGGTAGCCGATGCGCGCCGCCGCCGCCACGCCGGCTTCGATGTCGGTCACGGCTTCGCCGTCCGGCTGGGGAATGTCCAGCGTGCGCATGATCTTTTCAAAGGCGTCGCGGTTCTCGGCGCGGTTGATGGCGGTGACGTCGGTGCCGATGATCGTAACGCCCATCAGGTGCAGCCGTTCCGCCAGGTTGATGGCCGTCTGGCCGCCCAGGCTCACCACGACCCCCTCCGGCTTTTCCAGCGTGAGGATGTTCATGACGTCCTCGACCGTGAGGGGCTCAAAGTAGAGCTTGTCGCTGGTGGTGTAGTCGGTGGAGACGGTCTCGGGGTTGTTGTTGATGATGATGGCCTCGTACCCCGCGTCCCGGATGGTCCAGATGGCGTGCACGGTGGAGTAGTCGAACTCCACGCCCTGCCCGATGCGGATGGGCCCGGAGCCCAGCACCACGATCTTCTTCTTTTCGGAGACCTTGGACTCGTTTTCCTCCTCGTAGGTGGAGTAGAAGTAGGGCACGTAGCTGTCGAACTCGCTTGCGCAGGTGTCGATCATCTTGTACACGGGCATAAGCCCGGCCTTTTCGCGCAGGCGGAACACCTCGCGCTCGTTGAGCGCCCAGAGGGAGCCGATGTAGCGGTCGCTCACGCCCATGCGCTTGGCGGCTTTGAGCACGTCCGCGTCGCCCCTGGCGGTTTTGAGCGTGCCCTCGAATTCCACGATGTTTTTGATCTTCTCCAGGAAGAACATGTCGATCATCGTCTGGTTGTAGATCAGGCTCAGGTCGACCCCCAGGCGGATGAGCTGGGCGATGGCGAACAGCCGGTCGTCCGTGGCGCTGTGGATGTAGGTCAGCAGCGCGTCCGCGTCCCACTCGTCGAACTTGGGCAGGTGCAGGTGGCTGGCGCCGATCTCCAGCGACCGGATGGCCTTGAGCAGGCTTTCTTCAAAGGTGCGGCCGATGCTCATCACCTCGCCGGTCGCCTTCATCTGCGTGGAAAGCAGGTTGCTGGCGCCTTCGAGCTTGTCGAAGGGGAAGCGGGCGATTTTGGTGACCACGTAATCCAGCGCCGGCTCGAAGCAGGCGGGGGTGTTGGCCAGCGGAATCTCGTTGAGCAGCATGCCCACGGCGACCTTGGCGGACACGCGGGCGATGGGGTAGCCGCTGGCCTTGCTGGCCAGCGCCGAGGAGCGGCTGACGCGCGGGTTGACCTCGATGACGTAGTATTGGAAGCTGAAGGGGTCCAGCGCGAACTGCACGTTGCACCCGCCTTCGATCTTCAGCGCGCGGATGATGCGAAGGGCGCTGTCCCGAAGCATGTGGTATTCCTTGTTGGTCAGGGTCTGGCTGGGGCAGACGACCACGGAATCGCCGGTGTGCACGCCCACGGGATCGACGTTTTCCATGTTGCACACGGTGATGGCGGTATCGTTCCGGTCGCGCATGACCTCGTATTCGATTTCCTTATAGCCCTTGATGCTCTTCTCCACCAGCACCTGGTGCACGGGGGAGAGCCGGAGGGCATTTTCCATGAGGGGAACCAGTTCGCTTTCGTCGTCGGCGAAGCCGCCGCCCGTGCCGCCCAGCGTGAAGGCGGGCCGGAGCACCACCGGGTAGCCGATCTCCAGCGCCGCGGCCATGCCCTCCGAAAGGGTGTTGGCGATATGGGAGGGGAGCACCGGCTCGCCCAGGCTCTGGCAGAGCTCCTTGAACTTCTCGCGGTCCTCGGCCATTTCGATGGAGTTGAAGCTGGTGCCCAGAATTTCCACCTGGCACTCGTCCATGACGCCCTTGCGGGAAAGCTGCATGGCCAGGTTCAGGCCCGTCTGTCCGCCCAGCCCCGGCAAAATGGCGTCCGGACGCTCGAAGCGCAGGATCTTGGCGACGTATTCCAGGGTGAGGGGCTCCATGTACACCTTATCGGCGATGTGGGTGTCGGTCATGATGGTGGCGGGGTTGGAGTTGACGAGGATCACCTCGTACCCTTCCTCGCGCAGCGCCAGGCAGGCCTGCGTGCCCGCGTAGTCGAATTCCGCCGCCTGCCCGATGACGATCGGGCCCGAGCCGATGACCAGGATGCGCCGGAGGTCTGTGCGTTTAGGCATGGACGTTTTCCTCCTTCGCTTCGTTCATCAGGTCGATAAAGCGGTCGAACAGGTAGGCGCTGTCCTGCGGGCCGGGGGCGCTTTCCGGGTGGTACTGCACCGAGAAGAGGCGATCCTTCCGGCATTCCATGCCCTCGGCCGTCTGATCCAGCAGGTTTCGGTGCGTAAGCGTGAGGCCCGTGCCCGCGAGACTGTCCACGTCCACCGCGAAGGAGTGGTTCTGGCTGGTGATTTCGATTTTCCCCGTGCGCAGGTCCATGACCGGGTGGTTGCCGCCGCGGTGGCCGAACTTCATTTTGTAGGTTCTGGCGCCGTAGGCCAGGGCGATCATCTGGTGGCCCAGGCAGATGCCGAAGATGGGCAGCCTGCCGCGCAGGTCTTTAACCGTCCGGATGACCGGCGTCACGTCCTCCGGGTCGCCCGGCCCGTTGGAGAGGAAAAGCCCGTCCGGCTGGAAGCTCAGGATGGTTTCGGCGGGCGTGTCGTAGGGGACGACCAGCACGTTGCAGCCGTGCTCGCGCAGCTTGCGGATGATGTTGAGCTTGACCCCGCAGTCCACGCACACCACGTTGTAGCGCGCGTTGGGCGTGCGGGCGTACCACTTCTGGCGGCTGCTGACGCGGGCGACCACGTCGTGCGGGTAGCGGTAGGCGCGCAGCTTTTGAAGCGCTTCCTCGCGGGTGGTTTCCGGCGCGCACAGAAGCGCGCACTGGCTGCCCTCGTCGCGGATCATGCGGTTGATCTTGCGGGTGTCCACGCCCTGTATGCCGGGGATGCCGTTCTCGCCGAGCAGCTCCCCGAGGGTCTTGGTGGAGCGGAAGTTGCTGGGCAGATCGTTATATTCGCGCACGACCAGCGCGCCCATGGTGGGCGTGCGGGTTTCGCTGTCTTCGTCGGTGATGCCGTAGTTGCCGATGAGGGGGTAGGTCATGACCACCATCTGCCCGGTGTAGCTGGGGTCGGTGACGATCTCCTGATAGCCGACCATGGAGGTGTTGAACACCATTTCGCAAAGGGCTTCGGTATCGGCGCCGAAGCCCGTTCCCAGAAACTCGGAACCGTTTTCCATGACCAGCTTGCGGTTCAGCGTTGCCATACGGTCTTGCCTCCTGCCAAAGTGAGTCTGTTTTCGCCATAGACCTGCGCGCCCGCAAACGGCGTCGCTTTGCCCATGGAGAGGAACTGCGCCGGGTCGACCGTCCATCGCCTGGAAAGGTCCCACACGGTCAGGTCGGCGGGCTCGCCCGGCGACAGGGTGACTGCCGGAAGGCCGAACCGTTTGCGGGGCGCGTCGGTGAGCATATATAGCAGCCGCTCCAGCGGCATCCGGCCGCTTCGCACCAGCCCCGTGTAGAGCGCGGCGAAGGCGCATTCCAGCCCCGTTACGCCCATGGCGCTGCCGGCAAGGCCGCGGGATTTCTCCCCGGCGGTGTGGGGGGCATGGTCGGTGGCGATCAGGTCGATGGTGCCGTCCAGCGCGGCTTCGACGAGCGCGTCCCGGTCGGCGGGGGAGCGAAGCGGCGGGTTCATCTTGAAGCGGCCGTCCTCCTGGAGGTCCCCGTCGCACAAAAGCAGGTAGTGCGGGGCCGTTTCGCAGGTGACGTCCACGCCCTCGGCCTTGGCCTTTCGGATGAGGTCGACGCTTTCCCGGCAGGACACGTGGCACACGTGGTAGCGGCAGCCGGTCTCCTTGGCCAGGCGCAGGTCGCGCTCGATGGGCCGCCATTCGCTCTCGCTGGGGATGCCCCGGTGGCCGTGCGCGCGGGCGTATGCCCCGTCGTGGATGTAGCCGCCGTTCAGCAGGTCGTTCTGCTCGCAGTGCGCGGCGATCAGCGCGCCGCATTCGGCGGCGAGCCGCATGGCCTTTCGCATGTCGTCCTCAGTCTGCACCCCGCTGCCGTCGTCCGAAAACCCGCAGACCAGCGGCCACAGCGTCGCCATATCCACGATATCGCCGCCGCCCCTGCGCCCGACGGTCACGGAGGCGTAGGGGAGCACCGGGATGCAGGCGTCCCGCCGGATGATGGCGAGCTCCTCGTTCAAGTGCTCCACAGTGTCGGGCACGGGGTTCAGGTTGGGCATGGCGCACACGACGGTGTAGCCGCCGTGCGCCGCCGCGCGCGTGCCTGCGGCGACGGTCTCCTTATACGAAAAACCCGGTTCCCGCAGATGAACGTGAACATCTGCGAAACCGGGAGAAACGATGCAATTGCCGGACGAGCCGATGGGAATAACGGGAAACCCGTTCGGGAACGCCGAAGCGGAACCCTCGGCGATCTGACCGTTTACGATCGCGATATCGGCCTTGCAGAGCGTGCCCTGCCGGTAGACCGTCGCGCCTTTGAGCAACCCGTTCAATACGATGCTCCCCTTCCGCCCGTCGATGCGGATTCCGCATACTCAACTACATATAATACGGGAGACCGGCGCGGCTGTCAAGGGGGCGGGCGGGAAAATTTGCGGCCGCCGTTTCCGGGGAACGGAGCGGGGGGCGTGCCGCGGGCGGGAAAAGAAATCTGAAAAAAACCTTGCATTTTCGCTCGCCCCATGGTACAATCAACTTCGCGATTTATGAAAGCCAAGGAGGTGACAAACGTTGCCCAACATCAAATCCGCCATTAAGCGCGTCAAGGTCAGCGAGAAGAAGAACCTTCGCAACCGGATCGTCAAGACGAAGGTGAAAACCGCGATGAAGAAGTTTGACGCGGAGATCGCGGCCAACCCCGCGAACGCCGGCGCGCAGTACAGCGCAACCGCCTCCGCTATCGATAAGGCCGCCGCCAAGGGCGTCATGCACAAGAACACCGCGAACCGCAAGAAGGCCCGTCTGGCAAAGCAGCTGGCCAACGCCGCGCAGTAACGCAAGGCAGCCCAACAAGAAAGTCGGAAGGCGAAAGCCTTCCTATTTCTTTACCCAAAAATCAAAGGGAAACGGAAAGGCGGCGAGCCGCATGGAACGCCTGACGCTGATCAAGCCCGGCCCGGAGCACGAGGCGGAGGCGCTTGTCTACCGCGGCGAGATGCTCGCGGCCGCAAGCGTCTTAAACGGCATGGGCACGCTTCGGGACATGGTAAGCTACGCGCAGTGGCTCCAGGACTGCCGCCGGATGGAAAACGAGGAGATGCTCCCGCCGGACACGGTAACCGCCGAGCAGTACCTGTACGTGCGGGAGGCGGACGGCCGCGTGGTGGGCATGATTCAGTTCCGGCATACGCTCAACGCCGCGCTGGCGAGCCACGGCGGGCACATCGGCTATTCGGTGCGGCCTTCGGAAAGGCGCAAAGGCTATGCAAAGCGGATGCTGGCCGCCTGCCTTGCCAAATGCCGGGAGCGGGGCCTTACGCGCGTGCTGGTGACCTGCCTGACCGAAAATGAGGCGAGCCGCCGCACGATCCTCGCAAACGGCGGAAAACTGGAAAACACGGTCTACGCCCCGGAGAAGGGCGCGACCTTCGAGCGGTACTGGATCGAACCGTAACAACGAACCGTAATACCGTAATAAAGAAATCACGCGCAAAGCCCGGCGGCCGTCAGACCGCCGGGCTTTTGCCGTCCTGTTGTGCATGCTGCGGAAGGCGGTTATTCCTCGTCCCCGCCCGGCACGCCCGGCGCGAAGGGCAGCACGCCCGTCACCACGTCGTCCAGGATCGCCATGACGCAGGCGCGGCCCTTGTCCTGCTTGCCCTGCAGGGGCACCTCGCCCGCGGGCAGCACGGTGGGCGCGCTCTTGCGCTGGGTCACCAGCGCGTCGCCCGGCTGGGCGGCCACGGCCAGCGCGCCCGCGATGTAGGCGCCGTTGGAACCGGATTTGTTGAAATAGAAGGCTTTGACGCCCTTGCCGCCGCGCGACTGGGGTTCGAAATCCATAAACAGGATGCGTTTGGCATAGCCGCGCTCGCTGATCAGCAGCACCTGCCCGCCGGTCGTCGGCTGCGCGGCGAAGATCACCTCGTCGCCGCGATCCAGCTGCACGCCGCGCACGCCCGCGGTGGCGCGGCCCATGACGGAAATCTGATCCGTATGGACGCGGATGCTCATACCCAGCCGGGTAATGAGCAGCAGATCGAGCGCCGGGTCCACGGGGAGCACGGTGAGCAGGCTGTCGCCGTCGCGCAGGTTGACGGCGGCGAATTTCTGCCGTCGCACGTCGTACTCCGCGGCGGCGGTGCGCTTGAGCTGCCCCCCGCGGGTCACGAAGAGCAGGTCGGGCATGGCGGCAAGCTCCTTTTCGGTGAGGCAGAACAGCTGCACGGGCGTCTCGTTTTCCTCGATCTCCTTGAGGACGCCGGTCAGCATCAGCCCCCGCTGGGTCGGCTTGTTGCTTTCGCCGAGCAGCTCCACCCCGAGGGTGTGGCAGTTGCCCAGATTGGTAAACAGGTACAGGGTGCGATCGGTGTCCGTTTCGAAGCGCCACAGGGGCAGGTCGTCGAGGTTGTTGTTTTCCACGCTGACCGGCGGCAGCTTCTGGTAGAACTTCGGGTAGGTGCGCCTGAGGTACCCGGCGCGGGTGAAGGTGACGGTGGCGAGCTCCGCCACCCGTTCCTGTTCGACGCTGGCGGCCTCCACGACGTTGTTCGGGTGTTCGACGGTCGTGCGGCGGTCGTCGCCGTACTCGGCGGCAACCTGTTTCAGCTCGTCCTTGACGACCTTCATCAGCTTGCGCTCGTCCGCGAGGATGGCCTCCAGCTTTTTGATCAGGGCGAGCAGCTCGGCGTATTCCTTGCGCAGGGTCTCGATTTCCAGCCCCGTCAGCCGCTGCAGCCGCAGGTCGAGCACCGCCTGGGCCTGCACGTCGTCCAGGCTGAACCGGTCCATCAGCCCTGCCTTGGCTTCCTTGGGGGTTTTGCTCGCGCGGATCAGCGCGATGACCGCGTCCAGGTTGTCCACCGCGATCATCAGCCCGGCTAGGATATGCGCGCGGGCTTTGGCGCGTTCCAGCTCGTAGCGGGTGCGCGCCTCCACCACGTTTCGCTGGTGGCGGATGTAGTGGCGCAGCACGCGCCGAAGGCTCATCAGCCGGGGCTTGCCGTCGGCAATGGCGACCATGTTGACGCCGAAGGTCACCTGCAGGTCGCTGTACTTGAACAGGTACCCCAGCACCTTCTCCGCGTCGGCCTCCCTGCGCACCTCCACCACGGCGCGCATGCCGGTGCGGTCGCTCTCGTCGCGGATATCGTAGATGCCGCCCAGCGCGGCCTTCTTCTCCTCGCTGAGCTTGAGGATTTTTTCCAGCATGGCGGCCTTGTTGACCTGATAGGGCACCTCGGTGATCACAATCAGCTTGCGCCCGGAGGGGCCGTTTTCGATGTGGGTGCGGGCGCGCAGCGTCAGCTTGCCCCGCCCGGTAACGTAGGCCTGCCGAATCTCCTCCGTGTCCAAAAGCACCCCGCCGGTGGGAAAATCCGGCGCGGGTATGAATTTCATCAGGTCGTCCACGGAGATGTCGGGGTTGTCGATCTGCGCGACGATGGCGTTGACGCACTCGCGCAGGTTATGCGGGGGGATGTTGGTCGCAAGCCCGATGGCGATGCCGCTGGCGCCGTTGACGAGGAGGTTGGGGAAGCGGGCGGGGAGCATGTCCGGCTCCTTTAAGGTGTCGTCGAAGTTGAGCCGGAAGGAGACGGTATCCTTTTCGATGTCGCGCAGCATCTGGGTCGCCAGCGGCGTCATGCGTGCCTCGGTGTAGCGCATGGCGGCGGCGCTGTCGCCGTCGATGGAGCCGAAGTTGCCGTGCCCGTCCACCAGCTGCCCCCGCATGCTGAAGTCCTGCGCCATGCGCACCAGCGCGTCGTACACGCTGCTGTCGCCGTGGGGGTGGTACTTGCCCAGGCAGTCGCCCACGATGCGGGCGCATTTGCGGTGCGGGTTCTGGGGCAGGAGGTTCAACTCCATCATGGTGTATAAAATGCGGCGCTGCACGGGCTTCAATCCGTCCTCCACGCGGGGGATGGCGCGCTCCATGATGATGTGCTCGGCGTAGGGGATCATGCTGTTGTGCATGACCTCCTCCATGGGCATCTGGATGATGTCGGGCGTGAGGTGGGTCGTATCAGGCACGGTCGTCCCTCGCTTTCAGGGTGTCGCTCAATTCGGTGAAGCTGTCCTCGCGGCTGAAGTTGGCGTTCTGGCTGATGTATTCGCGCCGCGGCTCCACCTTGTCGCCCATGAGGACGGTCACGCGCTTTTCCACCAGCGCCGCGTCCTCGATGGTGACCTGCAACAGCTTGCGCGCCTCGGGGTCCATGGTGGTGGCCCAGAGCTGCTCCGGGTTCATCTCGCCCAGGCCCTTATAGCGCTGGATGGTGTAGTTCTTGATGCCCCGCGTCAGGGCTTTGAGCTCCGCGTCGTCGTAGACGTATTCCACCTTATTGCCGCGGGCCACGCGGTACAGCGGCGGCATGCCGATGTACACGTGCCCCTCGGTGATCAGCTCGCGCATGTAGCGATAGAAGAACGTGAGGAGGATCGCGCGGATGTGCGCCCCGTCCTGATCGGCGTCGCTTAGAATGATCACCTTGTGGTACTTGAGGCCCTTGAGGCTGAAGCTCTCGTCGATGTTGGTGCCCAGCGCCGTGATGATGGAGCGGAACTCCTCGTTGGACAGCACCTGATCCAGCCGCTTCTTTTCGGCGTTTAAGGGCTTGCCCCGAAGCGGCAGTATGGCCTGAAAGCGCCGGTCGCGCCCCTGCTTGGCGCTGCCGCCCGCGCTGTCCCCCTCGACGATGAACAGCTCGTTCTTTTCCGGCGTGCGCCCCGTGCAGCTGGAAAGCTTGCCCACCAGCGGCGCCGCTTCCAGCGCCGACTTGGTGCGCGCCACGTCCCGCGCCTTGCGGGCCGCCTCGCGCACGTGCGCCGCGCGCACGGCCTTCTCGACCAGCTGCTGGGCCAGCTCCTGATGCTTGAGGTCTTCGAAATAGGCGGTCAGCTGCTGGGTGACGATCGCCTCCACGGCGGGCCGTACCTCGGTGTTGCCCAGCTTGCCCTTGGTCTGCCCCTCGAACTGCGGGTTTTTGACCATGGCGAGCATGACCGCCGTCATGCCCTCGCGGAAATCGTCGCCGCCCAGGTTGTTGTCCTTGTCCTTAAGCGCGCCCAGTCGGCGGGCAAAATCGTTCATGACGCGGGTGTAGGCGGCGCGGAAGCCCGTTTCGTGCGTGCCGCCCTCGCCGGTGGGGATGTTGTTGACGTAGGAAAACACGTTTTCGGTGTAGCTGTCGGTGTACTGGATAGCGATGGAGAACAGGATGTCGTCGCGCGCGCCTTCCAGGTAGATCGGCTCGTCGAACAGGGGAGTCTTGTCGGCGTCCAGATACTTCACGTAGTCCACGATGCCCCCGTCGAAGCGGAACGTCTGCGTTCCGGCGTGGGTGTGCTCCGGCGCGGCCTGCCCGGAGGAGACATCCTCGTCGCTTTCGTCCAGCTCGTCGGAGGCGTCCGCCACGGTCTGAACGGGCGCGTTTTCCCGCTCGTCGGTGAAGGTGATGGACACGCCGCGGTTCAAGTAGGCAAGCTCACGCAGACGCCGCGCCACGGCCTCGCCGTTGAACACCGTGGTCTCGAACACCTTGTCGTCCGGCAGGAAGCGCACCAGCGTTCCGCGCTTGCGCGTGTTGCCCACCGTGACGAGGGGCCCTACGGGCCGCCCCGCGACGACCTTCTTTTGATCCGGGTCGAAGCGGCTTTCAAAGCGCATCTGGTAATGGCGGAAGTCGCGGAACACGTCCACCGTCATCCAGGCGGAAAGCGCGTTGACCACGCTGCCGCCCACGCCGTGCAAACCGCCGGAATAGCGGTAGTTTTCGTTGTTGAACTTGCCGCCCGCGTGCAGCCGGGTGTAGATCACTTCCACGCCGGACAGCTTGAGAGTGGGGTGCTCGTCCACGGGCACGCCGCGGCCGTCGTCCCAGACGCTCGCGGAGCCGTCCTTGTGCAGCGTCACGCGGATGTCGTGGGCAAAGCCGCCCATGGCTTCGTCCACGGCGTTGTCGACGATCTCCCACAGCATGTGGTGCAGCCCGCGCGAGCCGGTGGAGCCGATGTACATGCCCGGACGCATGCGCACCGCGTCCAGCCCTTCCAGCACCTGTATGTTCTGCGCCCCGTAGGTCAAACGAATCTCTCCTTATCGCAAAAACAAAAAATGTTCGGTCACGAAAGTATAGCATATTTCAAAGCCGTCTCACAAGCAAGCGGTTTTTTTGCCCGGCTCCGCCCGCTTGCCGTCTCCCGTGCCGCCGTGGTATACTGGTACGGTTCGCCGTAGGAGCGAAACCTTGACGGGTAGCCCGTTCGCGGGCGGGGAGGGCGGTATGACGAAACGCAGGCATTGGAGCCAGTGGCTGGTGACGGCGCTGGCGCTGGGGGGCTCCTTCCTCCTGTTTTACGCGCTCGTTCAGCGGCCCGCCAGCGACCTGAGCATTCATGCCGCATGGGCGTCCGAGGGGAACTTCGCCGATCCGACGTCCTTCGTGCACCACGCCGCGCACCCGTTGTGGCATATGATGGTGGCCGCGCTGATGCTGCTGGGCCCGTCGCTCAACGTGAGCGCGGCGCTGATCACGGCGCTGTGGAAGGCGGCGGAGGTCTGGCTTATGATCGAGCTGGCGTCACGGCTCACGGGGGAGCGCGGCTGGCTCGTGGCGCTTTGCGGGCTCGTCGGCGGCGTGGTGTCCGCGATTCTCGTGCCGGGCGTCAACCCGACGGTGTACGTGGGCGCGGGCTCGCCCAACCCCTGGCACAGCCCCACGCAGATCGCCGCGCTGGCGATGATGCTTTTGTGCGTGCCCAGGACCGCCGCGATCGTTACGGACTTCAAGCGCCGCCTGCCCGCGGAGGGGGAGAAGGCCAACGTGCCCCCGCGCGAGGCCATCACGCTTTCGGTGCTGCTGGCGGTGAGCCTGCTGGCCAAGCCCACCTTCCTGCAGGCGTTCCTGCCCGCGGCGTGCCTGTATTTTCTGGTTCTGTGGATCCGCAGGCCCCGCAACTCCCCGTTTTTTCTGCGCATGATGCTGGTGGCCGCGCCGGCGGTCGTGCTGATGATCCTGCAGTTTCTGTACTATTTTCTGCTGTTCCCCGATACGCAGGGCAGCATGACGCTGATGGTCACCTGGCAGAAGACCGGCGAGGTGGCGCTCAAGGCCGTCCTCCTGCGCGCCTTCCCGCTGTTCGCGCTTTTCGCCTTCGTGCCGCGGGAAACGCGGCGCACGCCCCTGTACCGGCTGTCGCTGCTCATGGACGCGATGAGCGTACTGGAACTGCTGCTGTTCTCGGAAACGGGCCGCCGCGCCTCCGACGGCAATTTCGGCTGGGCGATGATGGGCTCGGCGCTGATGCTGTGGGCGCTCACCCTGCCCGCCTACCTGCGCGCCGCGCGGGGATGGCTTATCCGGCGGCGGGCGGCCGCGCAGGGCAGGCCCTACCTGGAGGAGGAGCCCCGCGCCGAAGCGGTGCCGCTGGGCGTGGGCGGCGGGCTGCTAATGTGGCACTTGGCCGCCGGCATCTATTACATCGTCTATCTGGCTACGACGTTAAACGCGCTGTAGCGTCCCGAAACGCAAAAGAACCTGTACCGCCCTTTTTGCGGTACAGGTTCTTTTGCATATCCGGCGATCAGAACTTGACGAGGTTGTAGTAGGTGCGCGCCGTGCGCAGGTAGAACAGCCCGTACAGGGCCGCGATGCCCAGCGCCGAGAGGAACGTGTTGGCCGCGATGTAGGGCACGTCCGACAAGCCGAAGATGCGCAGCATCTGGATCATCATGTGCAGGGAACCGGCCACGTGGCATACCGCCACCAGCAGCGGCAGGAAGAACACCAGCATGATCTGCCTGCGCACCGTGCCCTTCACTTCCTCCGGGCTCATGCCCACCTGCTGGAGGATGATGAACCGGTCGTGATCCTGTATTCCTTCGCTGATTTGCTTGAAATAGAGGATCATCGCCGTGCCCATCAGGAAGATCAGCCCCAGAAAGACGCCCACGAACAGGAAGCCGCCGTAGAGCGCGTACCATTCGTCGTGAATTTCGGCCTTGTCGACGTAGCTGTAGCCGCCGGCTTCCGACAGGCTGCCCTTCAGCTGCGCGCGGTACGCCGAAAGCTGCTGCTGTGTTCCTTCCGTGTTCCATTGCAGTACGTAGATTAGCGTCGGGTCGTCCTCGCCGCACGCGGCTGCGACGGCCTCGGCGGCCGCGTCGTCCGTTACGACCAGGCAGGTGTTGATCAGCGACATGCCGTCGATGCCGGAAACCGGCACCGGCAGGGAGGCGATGCGGCGCAGGGTGTAGGCCGTGCCGCCGATCGCAAGCGTGTCGGCCATGGTTTTGGCCGTGGTGCAGCAGGCGATTTCCCCGGGGCCGAGGTTCAGCTCCTCGCCCTCCAGCGCGGCGTACTGGGCCTGCGTCAGCAACGTCAGGCTGTGCCGGTAGGTGTAGTCGCCCATCGTTACGTTCCGCAGGGACGCGGCGGGGGTCAGCACGCCGTCGCGGATGAACGCTTCGGTCTCGTAGCACCGGAAGGCGCTCTCGTTAACCAGGGTGACGCCCGTGTCGGCCGCCAGCTGGGCGTTGGCCGCCTCGAGCTGCGTCTGCTCGTCGGCGCTGCCCGCGGTGACGCGCAGGTCGAGGGGGGCGACGGCGTTGATGGCTTTTTCCGTTCCGTTGTAGAGCGCGGCGGTCGTGCCCAGGGTGACCATGGCCATCGTGCACAGGATGGCGATGCTCGCCAGCCCCGCGGCATTCTGCTTCATGCGGTACAACAGCCCCGACACCGTTACGAAGTGCTCGGCGCGGTAGTAATAGCGCTTGCGGCGCTTGAGCAGTTTGAGCACCGCGATGCTCCCGGACATGAACAGCAGATACGTGCCCGCGATGACCAGCACCACCGCCACGAAGAAAAGCGCCAGCGCCGAAAGCGGATTGGACACGCTCTGGGCGATCCAGTACCCGGCGCCCGTGGTCGCGATGCCCAGCACGGCCGGCAACCACCGGGCCCTGGGCTCCCGCTCGCCCACCTGCCCGCCGCGCAGCAGCTCCGCGGGGCTTACGGCGCGCACCTGCCAGATATCGTAGAGAATCAACAGCAGAAACAGCGCCGCGAACAGAATCAGGGTCGTCGTCAGCGCCGAAAGGTTGACCGTCCCCACCAGGGGGACGTCCACCTGCATCATCAGCCGGATGAGCAGGAACAGCAGCCGCGTCAGCAGCACGCCCAGTCCCAGCCCGGCGAGCATGGAAAGCAGCCAGGTCAGGCTCAGCTCGTGCGTCAGCACCCGGGCGACGTGCCTTTTCTCCATGCCGAGAACCGCGTACAGCGCCATCTCCTTTTTGCGCCGCTTGATGAGGAAGCTGTTGGCGTAGAAAAGAAAGACGGCCGCGAACAGCCCCACCACCACCGCGCCGAATTCGAGCACCGCCAGGAACTGCACCCCGCCGGATACTTTGCTCATGCCGGGGTTGAAGCAGATCGTCAGAAAGCTGTACACCGTGTAGGTCAGCAGCACCGAGGCGAACAGGAAAGGCAGGTAGGTGCGGCGGTTGCTGCGCAGGTTGGTCAGCGCCAGGCGCAGGTACGTCAGTCTACTCATCGGGGTTCCCCCCGTCGGTCAGCGCCGTGAGCGCCGCGATAATCTTGCGGCGGAAAGCCTCGCGCGACGCGTCGCCCGCGTAGAGCTGGTTTTGCACTTCCCCGTCCTTGATGAACAGCACCCGGGAGGCGTAGCCGGCGGCCTGCGCGCTGTGGGTGACCATCACCACCGTCTGTCCGGCCTGATGAATGTCCGTGAACATCTGCATCAGCCGCGCGGAAGCCTTGCTATCCAGCGCGCCGGTCGGCTCGTCGGCCAGCAGCAGACGGGGGTTGGTGATCAGCGCGCGCGCCACAGCGGCGCGCTGCTTCTGCCCGCCGGAAATCTCGTAGGGGAACTTGGTTTCCAGCCCGCTCAGGCCCAGGTGGGCGACCAGCGGCGTAAGCCGTGCCTCCATTTCGGCCAGCGGACGGTTTTGCAGCACCAGCGGCAGCAGGATATTGTCCCGGACGGAGAAGGTGTCCAGAAGGTTAAAATCCTGAAAGACGAAACCCAGGTTATCGCGGCGGAAGGCGGCCTTCTCGGCTTCCTTCACGTCGGCCATCGGCTTGCCTTCCAGGCGAATCTCGCCGCCCGTGGGTTTATCCAGCGCCGCCAGGAGGTTGAGCAGCGTGGTTTTGCCGCTGCCGCTTTCGCCCATCACGGCGACGAACTCGCCCTTTTCCACCGTGAAGGTCACGTTGGAAAGGGCCTGCACCCTCTGCGCGCCGAAGCGCGTGGTATAGACCTTCTGCAGGTTTTTGACTTCCAAAAGCGCCATGTTTTCATCCCTTTCGCGCCTCTTACCGGGCGCAGCCCAAGCATAGCGCGCCGGCGCGCCGCGTGCCATAGCTGCGGCTTACGCCCGCCTTACCGTTTTGTAAGGTGCGGCGGGCGGAAAAGGGGAAAGGCTCAGGAGAAGGATTCAAAGCGTTCGCGGCGCAGGTCGAAGGTGACGGCCGTGCCCTCGCCCGGGTGAGAGGCGATGGAGACGCGGTGCCCCAGCTTTTCGCAGGCTTCGCGGCACAGGTACAGGCCGATGCCGGTGCTCTTTTCCCCGTCGCGTTCCGCGCGGCCAAGCCGGCCGGTGAAGCCGCGGTCGAACACCCGGGGCAGGTCCTCCGCGGGGATGCCCGCGCCCGTGTCCCGGATGGTCAGCCTCAGAGGCCCGTCCGTCGTCACGGTCACGGTGCCGCCCGGCGGCGTGTACTTGAGCGCGTTGGTCATCACCTGGGTGACCGCCATGCCCAGCCACTTCGCGTCGGAGAGCGCCTCGCCATCGAAGGGCTCCATGCGCAGCGAAATCTTCCGGTACAAAAAGAGCGGGCGCAGCTGTTTGACCACGGAACAGCACAGCGGATAGAGCGGTACGGCGGTCAGCACCAGGTCGCCCGTCAGGCTTTGCAGGCGCTGGTAGCTCAGCGCCGCGTCCGCGTACTGGCCGATCTGGAACACCTCCTGGCGCAGAAGCGCGCGGTCGACGGGATCATCGCTCTGGGCCATCAGGTCCAGCGCGGCGATCGGCGTTTTGATTTGGTGCACCCAGAGGGTAAAGTAGTCCAGCCGTTCCCGTTCGGCGGCGGAGGCCGCGGCGGCGTCCCCGTTGCGGGCCTCGCGGTAGGCGTTGGCGAGCGCCCGGAAGCCCTCCTCCGTGTCGTTTCGGGCCTGCGGCAGCGCGGAGGCGTCCTGCGGCAGGTTGGCGAGCACCTTGTCAAGCGCCCGCCGCCGCCCGGCGTAACGATACAGCGACACGGCCGCCGCGACGGCGAGGCCCGCGCCGGTAAGCGTAAGCGTGTAACCCAGTTCCATTACCGTGCCCCGCCCCAGCGCGTTCATGCCGACGAACGCCGCCGGGATCAGCACCGCGCACAGCGCCGCGCCCCGCACGGTGGAAAGCCAGGCGGCGAGAAAGCGCAGAGTTCTGCGCGCGGCCTTCATGTTTCCTCCACCAGGTAGCCCAACCCCTTGCGCGTGACGATGAAACCGGTCAGGCCGATTTCGTCCAGCTTTTTGCGCAGGCGGGCGACGTTGACGGTCAGGGTGTTGTCGTCGATGAAGCAATCGCTGTCCCACAGCCGCTGCATGAGCGTGTCGCGGCCGACCGCCGCGCCCCGGTGCTCCATCAGCGTAAGCAGTATCCGGCACTCGTTTTTGGTCAGTTCCAGCTTTTTGCCTTCATACAACAGCACGCTCTGCCCCGCGTCCAGCGTCGCCCCGCGGTGCGTAAGCGCGTTCGCGGCGCCCGGGAAGGCGTACGTGCGGCGCAGGAGCGCGCCGATTTTGGCGATCACCACGTCCATGTCGAAGGGCTTTGCGATGTAGTCGTCCCCGCCCATGGACATGGCCATGACCATGTCCATGCTGGCCGTATGGGAGGAGATGAACACGATGGGTGCGGTGGAAAAGCGGCGGATGCGCTCGCACCAGTAGTAGCCGCTGTAACGGGGCAGGGAGACGTCCATCAGTGTAAGCTGCGGCGATGTGCGGCGAAACACGCCCTCCACGTCGCCGATATCGTCGCAGACGAAGGCGTTGTACCCCCACTTCGTAAGCCCGGCGGTCAGCAGGCGGGCGATGGTCGGATCGTCCTCCACGATCATGACGGTGAACATGCGTTTACCCCCGTTAATGTTAATACAAGATTCTTTTTCATTATAGCCGCGGATGAATTTTTGCGCAACACGACTTGCATGAGGGCGGTTTTTCGGGTACAATAAAAAAACCGTAAAAGATGCATAAAGGAATGATACGGATGAAAAAGTTCTTCCAGGATTTCAAGACGTTCGTCATGCGCGGCAGCATACTCGATCTCGCCGTCGGCGTGATGATCGGCGGCGCTTTCGGCAGCATCGTAAGCTCGCTGGTCAACGATATCTTCATGCCGGTGATCGGGCTGATTACGGGCGGTTTCAACGTTTCCGGCGCGTTCCTGGCGCTGGACGGAAACACCTACGCTTCCCAGGAGGCGGCGGCCGCGGCGGGCGTGGGAACGCTCAACTACGGCATGTTCATCCAAAAGGTGATCGATTTTCTGCTGATGGCGGTGTGCGTGTTCCTCGTGGTGCGTTTCATGGCCAAGCTGATGCCCAAAAAACCGGCCCCGCCGACGCGCAAGTGCCCCTTCTGCCTGCAGCCCGTCGAGGAAAAGGCGACCCGCTGCCCGCATTGCACCAGCGAACTGCCCGAGGCGGCGAAAGCCGACTGACGCGGCGACAACCGATAACCGCGCGCCCCGGCGGCCGAATGCCGCCGGGGCGCGCGGCGCTGGATGGGACCGGTGCCCTCCCCGGGGAAACATCGCGCCGCTTTCCATTTGGCATCGCCGGGCGGCCGGCCCAAAACCGGCGCATTTCCTCCGCCCGGAAGGCGCGCCGGGCCGGAAACGCGAGCCGGTGCGCGGGTCTGAGGCTGCCGGCGGCGGAATTGACATTTATCCGGCCCGCGGCTATAATGAAATGTATTATCTTTACGGATTCCAATTGTTTCCACTGGGAGGATTATGATGAACTCGAAGCTGCTTGTGTACATGTTCAAACGTTTGGGCATGGCGCTACTGACGATTCTTTTAGTGATTTCGATCACTTTTCTCGTTATGCACGCCATACCCGCCAGCCCTTTCAGCAGTGAAAAGGCGAAGAGCGACGCGGTGATCAAGGCGTTGGAAATAAAGTACGGTTTCGACAAACCGCTGGGCATACAATTTGTGAATTATTTGTGGGGAGTCATTCATTTTGATTTCGGTCTGTCTACCGCGTGGGTCGGTTTCACCGTCAGCGAACTGATCGTGAACGCGTTTTCCTATTCGGCGCTCATCGGTTTCTCGGCGGCGCTCATCGCCATTTTCCTGGGTGTGATTTTCGGCTGCCTTGCCGCGCTGAACCGTGGCAAATGGATGGACAAGATCATACAGATCGTTACGACGGCATTGGTGTCGATGCCGTCCTTCGTTGTGGCGACGCTTTTGCTGTTGCTGTTTTCCTACCGGCTGGGATGGCTGCCGTCGCTGGGCAACCAGCCGGGGGGCATGGTGCTGCCCATCGTGTCCCTGAGCCTTTACCCCATGGCCTACATCACGCGCCTGCAGCGTTCCAGCATGCTGGACGTGCTCGGCGCGGATTACATCCGCACGGCGCGCGCCAAGGGCGTCAAATCCAACAAGGTCATCTACAAACACGCGCTGAAAAACGCGCTTTCCCCCGTCATCACCTACGCCGGACCGATGATGGCCTATATTCTCACAGGCAGTATGGTGGTGGAAAACATCTTTTCCGTTCCGGGGCTGGGGCGCCTGTTCACCAACAGCATGCTTCGCACCGATTATATGATGATCATGGGCGTGACGATTTTTCTGGCGACGATGATCATCCTGATGAACTTTTTGAGCGACATGCTATACAAGGTCATGGATCCCCGCATCGATCTGGCCTGACGGAGGAGAGAAAGTAAATGTCCGAAACGAAGACCACGTTTAAAAACCCTTTTAGCCTCCAGATCGATCCGGAGCTGTTCAAACCCGCCACCGAGGAGGAAAAGGCGCAGCAGGTTCGCACCCGCGAGTCCGTCTCCTTCATGAAGGACGCGCTGCGCCGGCTGGGCCACAACCGTATGGCGATGGCCTGCCTGGCCATCATCGTTTTAGTCGCGATGATCGCCTTCCTCGTGCCCCAGATTTACCCCTACACTTACACCAAGCAGGACGTAGCCGCCAAATACCTGCATCCGTTCGAATACTCCGCCAAGGAACAGGCCAAGATCGACAAGGGCGAGACGGTGTTCCCGCATATCATGGGCACCGACGCGCTGGGCCGCGACTACGCGATCCGCGTCATCTACGGCACGCGCATTTCGCTGCTGGTCGGCATTTTCAGCGCGCTGATCGTGGTGGTGGTGGGCATCATATACGGTTCCATCTCCGGCTACTTCGGAGGCAGGATCGACAACATCATGATGCGCATCGTCGATATTATCTACGCCCTGCCGGACGTGCTGATCGTGATCCTTCTGTCCGTCGCCATCAAAGACATGGTAAGCGATTCCCGAAGTGTGCTCATCACGAAGCTGGGAGCCGGGATGGTGAGCATTTTCATCGTGTTCGGGCTTTTATACTGGGTGAGCATGGCGCGCCAGGTGCGCGGCCAGATTCTTTCCATTAAAGAGCAGGAATACGTGCTCGCGTCCCGCTCCATCGGCGCTTCCCCGGCGCGCATCATCCGCAAGCACATGATTCCCAACTGCGTTTCCGTGATCATCATCGTCGCCGCCATGCAGATTCCCAGCGCCATCTTTACGGAAAGCTTCCTTTCCTTCCTGGGGCTGGGCGTGTCCATACCGATGCCTTCGCTGGGCTCGCTGGCGTCCGACGCCCGTGCGGGCCTCAACAGCTATCCTTTCCTGCTCATTTTCCCGGCGATGTCCATTTTCCTGATCGTGCTGTCGTTTAACCTCCTGGGCAACGGTTTGCGCGACGCTTTCGACCCCAAGCTTCGCTCTTAAGGAGGCCCCGATATGCAGCATATGCTTGAAGTGAAAGACCTTCGAACGTCCTTTTTCACCCCCAACGGGGAGGTGAAGGCGGTCGGAGGCGTCAGCTTTAACCTCGACAAGGGCAAGGTGCTCGGCATCGTGGGTGAGAGCGGAAGCGGTAAAAGCGTTACCGCCTACTCCATTTTGCAGATTCTGACCCATCCGGGCCGCATCGTGGGCGGCAGCGTGAAGTTCCGCGGCCGGGAGCTGATCGGCCTTTCCGAGGATGAAATGCGCAAGGTGCGCGGCAACAAGATCAGCATGATCTTTCAGGACCCCATGACGAGCCTGAACCCGGTGTTCACCATCGGCAACCAGTTGATGGAGGCCATTCTGCTGCACACCAGCCGCAACCGGGAGGAGGCCAGGAGCCGCGCCGTGGAGATGCTCCAGCTGGTGGGCATCAGCGAGCCGGAAAAGCGCATCCATCAGTACGCCTACGAGCTCAGCGGCGGCATGCGCCAGCGCGCGATGATCGCCATGGCGCTGGCCTGCGAGCCGGATATACTGATCGCGGACGAGCCCACCACGGCGCTGGACGTGACCATTCAGGCGCAGATTCTGGAACTGATGATGGACCTGCAGAAGAACATGGGCATGGCCATCATCATGATTACGCACGACCTGGGCGTGATCGCCAACATGTGCGACGAGGTGATCGTCATGTACGCGGGCCGCGTGTGCGAACGCGGCACCGCGCCGGAGATTTTCTACAACCCGCGCCACGAGTACACCCGCGGGCTGCTGCGCTCCATTCCCAGCATCGACAACGACGACAAGAGCCGCCTGATCCCGATTGCCGGGACGCCGGTCGACCTGCTGAACCTCCCCGAAGGCTGCCCTTTCGCGCCCCGCTGCGAGCGCGCGATGAAGGTGTGCCTGCGCGATTTTCCCTCCGAATACTGGGTCGCCAAGGATCACATTTCCAGCTGCTGGGTCAACGCGCTGGAAAACGTGGGCGTGCCGCTGGCCGACATCGGCGGGCAGGACGCGGCGCAGGGCCTGGCAACCGGGGAAGAGGAGGCGGCGAAATGAGCGAACAGAAGGTTTTCCAGCCCGACCCGCAGTACCTGGTGCAGGTGCGGGGGCTGAAGGAGTATTTTCCCATTTCCACCGGCTTTGCGCAGGTCACCATGCTCAAGGCGGTGGACGACGTAAGCTTCGACATCAAAAAAGGCGAGACGCTGGGCCTGGTGGGCGAAAGCGGGTGCGGCAAGACCACGGTCGGGCGCACGATGCTGCACCTGTACAAGCCGACGGCCGGCGAGATCTGGTTTGGCGGCAAGAAGGTGGAAAAGGGCCCCGTTATGACGGAATTCCGCAAAAAGGCGCAGCTTGTGTTTCAGGATCCCTACTCGTCGCTGAACCCCCGCATGACGGTGGGCGACATCGTGGCCGAGCCCATCGACGTGCACCATCTGTGCGCCAACAAAAAGGAGCGCAGCGAGCGCATCCAGTCCCTGCTTTCCATGGTGGGCCTTTCCAGCGAGCAGGCCACCCGTTACGCGCACGAGTTTTCCGGCGGGCAGCGCCAGCGCATCGGCATCGCGCGGGCCCTGGCCAGCAACCCGGAGTTTATCGTCTGCGACGAGCCCGTGTCCGCGCTGGACGTAAGCATCCAGGCGCAGGTGCTGAACATGATGGAGGACCTGCAAAGCCAGCTGGGGCTTACATACCTGTTCATCGCGCACGACCTGAGCGTGGTTAAGCATATTTCCGACCGCATCGCGGTCATGTACCTGGGCCGCATGGTGGAACTGGCTTCCTCCACCGAGCTGCACCACAACCCCCTGCATCCCTATACCATTTCGCTGCTCAGCGCCGTGCCCGCGCCGGACCCCGACAAGGCCAAAAAGCAGAAGCGCATCGTGCTCAAGGGCGATATCCCCAGCCCCCTGCACGCGCCCAGCGGCTGCTCCTTCCATACCCGGTGCGACCGGTGCACCGAAATCTGCACGCGCGTGACCCCCGAGTTCAAGGAGGTGGCACCCCACCATTTCGCGGCCTGCCACCACATATAAACGCCGAAAGAACAGGTTATGTTATTGACGTTCACAAATTCCCGTGTTACGATAGCGCTACACGAGGAGTGTAATAAAAACATGAGGAGGAAAACCATGAAAAAGATCGTCGCTATGATGCTGGCGCTGATGTTGGTGCTCGGCATGGCGTCTTTCGCGAGCGCGGAAGGCGGCCAGGTGGCAAGCACCATGTTCGGTGGCGGCACGCCCCTGACCATGGACCCGGCGCTCAACAGCGCGTCCGTGAGCGGTAACTACATCCGTAATGCCTTCGTAGGCCTGATGGGCCATTCCTACGACGCCGACGGCAACGTCGTTCTTTCTCCCGAACTGGCGGAGAAGGTAGACATGTCCGACGACGGCCTGACCTACACCTTCACCCTTCGCCAGGGCCTGAAGTGGAGCGACGGCAGCGATTTCAAAGCCAGCGAAGTGGCCAGCAGCTGGAACCGCGCCGCCAGCCCTGATCTGGGCGCCGACTACGGTTTCCTGTTCGATTACATTGCCAAGAACGACGACGGCACGCTCAACGTTGTGACGGACGACGAGGCCGGCACCGTGGTGGTTACGCTTGCGAACCCCTGCGCGTACTTCCTCGACCTGTGCGCTTTCACCACCTTCTATCCCGTCAAGGTGGAACTGGCGGATTCGCAGGGCGTGTGGGCGACCGATCCCGCCACCTACATCGGCACCGGTCCCTTCGTGATGACGAAGTATGCCGTGGACGACGTGATTACCTTTGCGAAGAACCCCTACTACTGGGATGCCGACAGTGTGAAGCTCGACGGCCTGAACTGCTACCTGTCCGAGGACAACGTGGCCATTCTGACCGCGTATGAGAACGACACCGTGCAGTATATCCAGTCCATCGATCCGACCGAATACGCGCGCCTGCAGTCCACCTATCCGGGCGAGTTGGTTTTTGCCGACAACCTGGGCACCTGGTACCTGCTGTTCAACGTCCATAAGGACGTTTCCCCGACCGGCAAGCAGCTGACCGAGCAGGAGCAGAGCAAAGCCCGCTTCGCGCTGGGCCAGATGGTCAACCGTTATGACCTCGTCACCTACGTGACCCAGGGCGGTCAGATCCCCGCGACCGGCTTCTATCCGCAGGGCCTGTCCGATGCGCTCAACGCCAACGTCCGCGCTTCCGACACCTACGGCGCCTGGTACACGGAGACCGCCGAAGTGTCCGACGTGAACGAGAACTACACCAAGGACCAGGTGACCGCCGCGCAGACCCTGATCGATCTGGGCTACGCCTACACCGGCTCTCTTGAGGGCGGCGACCTGACCTTCACCGACTTCCCGGGCATCGACTTCGCCTTCAACAACGCCGGCTCCAACGCGCTGGTGATCCAGTACGTGCAGGAGACCTGGAACAAGTTCGGCATCTCCAGCACCATCAACACCGAAGCGTGGGCGACCCTGCAGCAGAAGCTGAAGGCCGGTGACGCCGAGTCCGCTCGTATGGGCTGGATCGCCGACTTCAACGACGTGGTGAACTTCCTTGAGATCTTCATCAGCGCCAGCGGCAACAACTACCCGCGTCTGGGCCGCGACCTGGGCGACTACACCAAGGCTACCGACGTGACCAAGGATGCCGGCATGGGCGCCTACTGGGGCCTCGACGGCAACCAGACCTGGGCGGACGCCTTTGATTCCGTGGTAACCGAGATCAAGGCCGAGACCGACCTGACCAAGCGCGCCGAGCTCGCCGCACAGGCCGAGCAGGTGCTGATGGCGACCGGTGCCGTGGCGCCGATGTACTACTACACGCAGCCGCAGATGACCAAGCCGAATGTGAAGAACCTCATCTGCCTGGATACCGGCGACGTGATCTGGACCTACGCTTACTTCGAGTAAGAAAACGAATCACAAGTGAAGAGGCCGGCCCTTCGGGGCCGGCCTCAACTTGCTGAAAAAGGCCCATCTGCTTTGTCGTCGGCGCCGCATACGGGCGGGAGCGTACACGGACGTACGTGACCGCCCGTATGCGGCTTGGCTTCGCGCATCCGGACCTTTTTGAGCAAGCTGCGCTTGGGTGCTTGCGGGAGGTTTGTCAACGGACTAAGGCCGGCCCTTCGGGGCCGGCTTTAGTACTCGTCCCCGTCGCGGAGCTTGCGCAGGACGGCGATGGAATCAAGTGATTTTCCGTTAAACGTCTCGGGATCGACGGGATAATGCACGTTGTACAGGTATCCGCTCTCGCCGTAGCGGCCCTGCGCCGCTTCGTCCAGATGGGCCTCGTCCATGCCGACGTGGACGACCTCCAGGCACATCAACGCGTGGCCGCTGCCCTCGGCGATCTCGCGATCCCACGCGTAGCGGCATTCCAGCGCGAGAAAGCACTCCCGTATGCGGGGCGCGTTCACCCGGACGGCCGCCTCCACCGTCAGGCCGGAGGCGGTGATTTCGTCCGTCTCCCACTGGTTGTTGGCAATGGTGCGCAGGCAGCGCTCGTAGACGTCGGCCGACGGGAAGTTGAGCACGCATTCGCCCGTTTCGCGGACGCTTGCGTACAGGTGCCCCGACAGGCTCACGCTGGAGAGAAACGCGTACAGGCACCGATCCGTTCCGCTGAAGCACGCCCAGGATTGCAGGCAGGCGTTGGGTTTGCCGTTGGATTTGAAGGAGGTAGCCACGAACAGCGGCGACGGTATCGCCGTAACGAAGTCCATCCACGAAAAGCCGTAGGTCTCCATGCCCGCCATGGACGGCGGCACGGCGGAGTATTCCTTTTTCACGTATAACCCTTCTTTCTTTGCCCGGCGGATTGCGCGCCGTTTCCCGAAAATCGCCGGCGGGAAGCCGTTTGCGGTTCCCGGGTCCTTTTCCCCGGCGCGCTCTGATGGAGATATGATACCATAACGGCGCCGCGTTCTCAACGTCCGTGGGAAAGCGGCAGGGTTCCGCTGCTTTTTTGTTTCTCGCCGTTCCGCCGCCGCCGCGCGGCCGGGAAGGCGCAGGAGATAAACCCGCGCGTTCGCGTCCGCGGAACGCCCGGATATGCTATAATGGGTGCATCAAAACCGGGAGGTTTGTTATGGCGACGGCGTTCTTGCACAAGGGGAAGGAAAAGCGCGTATACGGGGGCCACCCGTGGGTGTTTTTGAGCGATATCGACCGCGTGGAGGGCGAGAACGCCGCGGGCGGCGTGGTGAAGGTGGTCAGCGACCGGGGGCGGTTCCTGGCCATGGCGGTGTACAACCCCCGTTCGCAGATCGCCCTGCGAATCGTAAGCCGCCGCGAGGAGTCCGTCGATCGCGCATTCATCTTCGGGCGCGTGGAGCGCGCGCTGGCGTACCGCCGCCGGTTTGCCGATCTCAGGTGCTGCCGGCTGGTCTTCGCCGAGAGCGACGGCCTGCCCGCGGTCATCGCGGACGCGTTCGGCGACGTGATCGTCCTGCAGGTGCTGTGCCTGGGCATGGAGGCCTTCAAACGGGACATCGTGGACGCGCTGGTCGAACAGCTGCATCCGGCGGGCATCTACGAGCGCAACGACGTGCCCGTGCGCGAGCTGGAGGGTCTCGCCCAGCAGACCGGCCTCCTGTACGGCACGGTGCCCGAGCGGGTGGAGATCGTCGAAAACGGCGTGCGCTTCCTGGTGGACGTGAAGGAAGGGCAGAAGACCGGTTATTTTCTGGACCAGAAGGAGAACCGCGCCGCCATCGCGCCTTTCGCGCAGGGCGCGCGAACGCTGGACTGCTTTACCCACACGGGCAGCTTCGCCCTGCACGCCGCGCATTACGGCGCGGGCGATGTGACGGGTGTGGACATCAGCCAGTTCGCCTGCGACTGCGCTACGGAAAACGCGCGCCTCAACGGCGTCGGCGACCGCGTGCGCTTCGAGTGCGCCAACGCCTTCGACTACCTGCGCGCCGCGCAGGACCGGCACGAGCAGTACGACCTGGTGGTGCTCGACCCGCCCGCCTTTACCAAAACGCGCTCCGCCGTACCGGGGGCGTTGCGCGGCTATAAGGAGATCAACCTGCGCGGCATGAAGCTGGTCAAAGACGGCGGATACCTGGTCACCTGCTCGTGCAGCCAGCACGTGCTGCCGGAAATGTTCAGGCAGATGCTGCTTTCCGCCCAGCAGGACGCGCGGGTGCAGCTCAGGCAGGTGGAGTTCCGCACGCAGGGGCGCGACCACCCCATCCTGCCTTCGTCGCCGGAGACGGAGTACCTGAAATGCGGCATCTATCAGGTGTTCAAGTAATCTGGGAATATGAAAAAAACGGCGGAGCCATACGCGGCTCCGCCGTTTTGTGCGTCCATCTATCTGGATTGCGGATCGGTGTACCTGTGCACCGGATCGCGCACCATCAGCCGGTCGCTCACCTGATAAAAGCCGACCTTGGCGTACAGGCCCACGGCCGTCTGCGTAAGCAGCATCCCCTTGCCCCGGCAGACGCGCGTATCCGTAAGGGCATAGCGCACCAGCGCGAGCCCCAGCCCCTTGCCGCGCTCCTCCTCGGCCACCACGACGTCGGCAATGTAGTACACCGTCGCCAGGTCGGAGGTAACGCGCAGGAAGCCCACCAGCTTTCCCGCGGGATCGAACACGCCGTAGGGATGGGAGTGGCGCAGGCTCACGCGCGAGGTGCGCCGGTCGCGGTCCTTGGCCCAGTAGGTGAGCTTGAGCAGCTTTTCCACCGCGCCGAGCCGGAACCTCCGGCGTCTGCAGCTGAGGGTGTACCCGTTGAAACGTTGATCCTTCATGCTTGCGTTCCTCTCTTCCCGGGCGTTTACGCACCGCCGACGCGCTCAACCGTATAGCCCAGCGCCTCCAGATCGTTCAGCACGCTGTCCTCCGGGAGCGCCAGGTGCAAAAGCCCCACCGTCACGAAATACGTGCCGCCGTCCTCAAGCATCGCGGCAAGCCGTTCGGCCATACGCCTGTTTCGCTCGGTCACCAGCTTTAAGTGGTATTCCGCGCAGACGTCCTCGTGCCCCGGCGCGAGGTAGGTGGTCAGGTACTGATCGGCGAAGGCGTCCGCGTCGCCGTCCCGCCACCAGTCCGGCCAGCTGCGGATGCTCGCGTCCATGCCGGTCACGCTCGCGGGGTCGGCAATGGCGTCGCACTCGCTTTGAAGCAGGTAACGCGTCAGCGCGTCGCTGAAGCCCTCCAGCAGATCCGTCTGCTCCGTCGCCGTTTCCAGATAGGCGACCGCCTTGCCGCTCTGATCGGCGTAGGCCCGCACCTGCTCCTCCACGCCCAGCGAGATCGCCTCGCTCACGTCGGATACGCCCAGCTCCGCCGCGGTGGAATAGACCGCGAGGGTGTTGACGACCGCCCAGGGCCGCAGATTGTCCAGTGCGCTTGGGGAAATGCCCAGCGTATCGCAGACCTTCGCAAGCTCCGCGTACAGATCGGCGCCGATCTCGCCTTCCAGCGTCCGCCCCTGCGGCAGCGCCATGCGGGCCTTCACCGCCGCCACGGCCTCCGCCGAGGTGGTGTCGCACTCGAACACGAACGTATCCGCCCCGGCCATCGCCTGCCGGATGTCCCCGCCGAAGGGATACATGTCCCGGGAACCGATGTGGATGGAGCCCAGCAGGTACATCCGCCCCTGCTCCCCGGTCACCCGGTACAGAATGCCCCGGCTCCCCGCGGCCGGATGCGCAAGCGTCCAGGCAAGCGCCCCCGCCGCGATCGCGGCCGCGGCGGCGAGCACCCACAGCCACCTTCGTTTCCTCACGTTTCCTCCAGGCTTTCCAGCGCCCGCACCGCTGCGGGCACGTTTTCGTTGCGCCATTGCCACTCCGCCGGCAGCAGGCGCACGTAGCGCGGGTCGTAATAGCGGTCGTCCATCAGCAGCACCAGCCCCCGGTCGCTCTCCGTGCGGATTACGCGGCCCGCCGCCTGCGCCACCTTCTGCATGGCGGGGATCATCCACGCGTAGAGGAAGCCGTCGCCGAAGCGCTCCTCGTAGTACCCTTGCAGGGTCTTAAGGCGCAGGGAGGGCGTCGGCAGGCCCACGCCCACGATCAGCGCGCCGATCAGTTGCTCGCCGGGCAGATCGACCCCCTCGGAAAACAGGCCGCCCAGCACGCACAGCCCCAGCCTCGGGCCTTCGCCCTGTGTGAAGGCGTTAAGGAAGCGGCTGCGCGCCTCCTCGGTCATCTCGCTTTCCTGCACCAGCAGCGGGGGCAGCGGCCGGGCGACGAGCTGCGCAAGCACCAGCCGCAGGTAGGCGTAGCTGGGGAAATAAGCGATGTACTTGCCCGGCCGCATGGTGACCGCCTGCTCGATGCTTTCGGCGATCCGCGCGGCGGTCGCCTCCCGGTAGGCGTAGCGCGTCTGCACGCGCGTGCGCACCACCGCGAGCCTTTCGGCGGGGAAGGGGGAGGGGAGGGAAAAGCACGCGTCCTCCTCCGTGCCGCCCAGCAGCGCGCGCATGGCGGGCAGCGGCGCGAGCGTGGCCGAGAAGAACACCGATCCGCGAAGCCCTTTGGTGGCCGCGGCGATCATCTCCGCCGGAGAAAGGCAGAAAAGCGTCAGTTCGCGCTCCCGGCCGTGCAGGGTGAGCAGCGTGGCGTAATGCTCCCCGTCCTGCTCCGCGGCGTAACCGAAGGTCATCAGCGCCCTGAGCAATTGCCCTGCCTTGGAGCGCAGTTCCGCACCGGGCATCGGCCCGGCCAGCAGTTCCCCGGTCGCCTCGCACAGCTCCCGCGCCGCCTGCACCGCCGCTTCCGGCGGCGCGGACAGGCGGTATTCCCGGGGTTCGCGGAAGGCTTCGGCATCCGGCTCCGCCGGGGCGTCCGCTTCGGCGCCGCCTTGCGGCTGCGCTTCCCTCAGCGTGGTGATCAGCGCCGACAGCCGCTTGTAGAAAGGGTGCTTTCGCCCCAGCGCCTTGCCCGCGTCCGTGCGCAGCGCGCGCAGTTCCCGGCTGTCGAGCGACCCGGTGAGGTTGTCCCGCACGCGGGAAAGCAGGTGGTGCGCCTCGTCCGTGAGCAGGGTAAAGCCGCGGCGCTGAAACAGGCGTTCCAGCTGGGCGAACGGATCGAAGGCATAGTTGATGTCCATCAGCACCACGTCGGCGAGCTCGGTCAGCTTCAGCGCCAGCTCGAAGGGGCAGATGTGGAACTCGTCGGCGACGGCGGCGATCACTTCCTCCGACCAGACGCCGTCCGTCCGCAGAAGCTTTTGCACGGCTTCCGGCTGGCGGAGATAGTGCCCCTTCGCGCGCGGACAGTCGTCCGGGTGGCATCGGGCCGGGGCGGGGCAAAGCTTTTCCCTGGCCAGCAGGGTGGAAACCCGCGCCTTCATGCCGTCCCGGCGCATCAATTCCAGCGCGTTCAGCGGGCTCTGCCGGGCGGTGGTGCGCGCCGTGAGGTAGACGATCTTGCGCGTTTTCCCCTCGCCCAGCGCCTTGAGCGCCGGAAAGAGCACCGCCGCGCTTTTGCCCGTGCCGGTGGGCAGCGAAGCGAACAGCCGCTTCCTGCGCGTAATGGCGGTGTACACCTGCGCCGCCAGCTCCCGCTGCCCCTGCCGGTAAGCGGGGTAGGGGAAGGGCAGGGCCGCGAGGCTTTCGTCCCGCTTACGGGCACGGTTGCGCTCCGCTACGGCGAAGGCCAGCCACGGCGCGAGAAGCGCATCCAGCGTTTGCAGGAGCGCCGCACGGGTTACGCGTTTGGGAAACGCGCGTACGGGCTCGCCCGCCGTGTCGACGTACACCACGCTGATCTCCGCCGTCTGCAGCGATTCGTCCGCGAGGGCGAGCATCGCGCCGTAGAGCAGCGCCTGCGCGCGGTGCTCGGGCAGGGGGCATTGCGGCGGACGGGCGCACAGCTTGATCTCCTCCACGCAGGGAAGGTCGCCCGCCCGGTAGGCGTCCATGCGGCCGAACACCGTTACGGCCTCGCCGTCCCGCGTAAGCTCCGCGCTCAGCGGTTTTTCGGTTTCGAAATCCTCCGCCTGCGCGCGCTCCCGCGCCTGATGGGCCTTCGTGCCGGCCTGCATTTCCGCCGGGCCGCCGCCGGGTGTGATATCCGGCGGAAAATAGGTGAAGGCTACCAGGTCGCGTACGGACACCCGCAAAGCGTCGCTCATGGTTCCGCGCTCAGCTGCGGCGGTTGCGGGAGATCAGCAAAAGCCTCAGCAGCTGCAAAAGGCTGCTGATGGCCGCCGCCACGTAGGTCAGCGCCGCGGCGGAGAGCACCGCGCGCACGCCGGAGAGCTCCTCCTCATTCAGGTACCCGCCCTCGGCGAGCGCTTCCATCGCGCGGTGGCTGGCGTTGAACTCCACCGGCAGGGTGATGAGCGAAAAGACGAGCGTCAGCGAGAAGCACAGGATGCCGACCGTGATCAGCGGCTCCCAGGAGAAGATGATCCCCAGGATAAAGATGGGGAAATAGAGGTTGCTGCCGATGTTGACCACCGGCACGAAAGCGCTGCGCAGCTTCAGCGGCCCGTAATCGTGCCGCTTCTGCATGGCGTGGCCGCATTCGTGCGCGGCGATGCCCACGGCCGCGATGCTGTCGGAGCCGTACACGCCCTGCGAAAGATGAAGCACGTTGGAGCGGGGGTCGTAGTTGTCGGTCAGCTCCCCCTCGATGGGCTCGATGGCGACGCCCGCGTTGCCGTCGCGGGCGAGCAGGTCGCGGGAGACGGCCTCGGCGGTCACGCCGCGCGAAGTGCGGATTCTTCCATATTTGGCGTAGGCGGATTTCACCTTGAACTGCGCCCAAAGGCCCAACAGCAGACCGGGCAGGAGCAGCACGATCGTCCAATCCATATAAAACATGCCCAAACCTCCACAAAAGGCAGTCGATGTGCTATGATGGTCACGGCCAAAAAGCCGTATGAATAGCATACACTATTTTGGCGGAAATTCAAGCCGCAACGCCCGAAACGCGGACGGAGGCGGCCGCGCCCGACTGTGGAAAGGAGCCTGTCGTATGCGAGAAATTCCCGTAACCGAAGTGGCGAACATCGTAACCGAGAAAATGGCCAACGGAGGCGTGTTCCTAACCGTGTCCGACGGCGAACGCAAAAACGTGATGACCATCGGCTGGGGCGGCGTGAATACGTTTTTCGGCGCGCCCTGCTTTCTGGCGCCGGTGCGGCGCAGCCGCTACTCCTACGGCATCATCCGGAAGAACGGAACGTTCACCGTCAGCGTTCCGCTGCACGACATGCGCAGGGAACTGGCCTTCGCCGGCAGCAAAAGCGGCCGCGACGTGGACAAGTTTTCCGGCCACGGCATGACGGCCGCGCCCGCGCAGGCCGTGGAGGTGCCGATTGTCAAGGAATGCGAACTGCAAATCGAATGCACGCCGCTGGGACGGGTGGAAATGAACGCCGAGTTGCTGACCCCGGAGGTGCGCAGCCGCTGCTACGCCGACGGGGACATGCACGCGTTCTTCCTGGGGAAGATCGTCCGCTGCTATTACGCGGACTGACCCCCGCCGTCCCAGACAAAACGGAATTCGGTGCCGCGGTCCAGTTCGCTTTGCACCGTCACGCGCATGCCGTGGCGCTGCGCGATCTGTCTGGCGATCGCGAGGCCAAGCCCGCTGCCCTGCCGGTTGTCCTCCGTGCGCGCCTTGTGGAACCGGTCGAAGATCAGCGGCAACTCCTCCGGGGCGATGCCCCGACCCTCGTCGCGGATGGAAACGGCGTTTTGCGTGAGCGTAACGGTTACGGCGCTTCCCTCCGGGGAGAACTTGACCGCGTTGTCCAGAATGATCAAAAACATCTGCCGAAGACGGCCGTAGTCGCCGTTCAGCTCCACCGCCTCGTCGGGAAAAACCTGCGCGAGGCGGATCTTTTTTTCGCGCGCCAATTGCCCCGCGCCGCGCAGCGCGTCGCCCAGCACTTCGTTTAGGGAAAGCGGGGCGCGCTCGATGGGAAAGTCCGCGTTCTGCAGGCGGGAGAGGTCCATCAGGTCGTTGACCAGCCGCTGCAGGGCGAGCGTTTCCCCAAGCATCTGCCGGTGGTACTCGTCCACCTGCTCCGGCCGGGCCACCACCCCGTCGCACAGCGCCTCCAGCGAACCGCGCAGCACGGTCACGGGCGTGCGCAGCTCGTGGCTTACGTTGGAAAGGAAGTCCCGCCGCCGCTGCTCCTGCCGCTCGTCGGCTTCCCGGGAGGCTTTCAGCCGCCCGCCGAGGCCGTCCATCACCTGCGCGAGCTTGCCGATCTCGTCGTTTTGCGTAACGCCGGTGCGGACGTCGTAGTCCCCCTCCGAAAGGCGGGCCGCGGCGGCCTGCATGCGGTTGAGCGGCCGGGCGAAACCGTAGGAGAGGAGCACCGACAAAAGCACCGCGACCGCCAGGGCCGCCGCGCCGCTGTACAGAAGAATCTTCACGCCCTGCGCCGCCGCGGACTGAATGCCGGAAACCGCGTCGTTGAGCAGCAGCGCGCCCGCGACCGCGTCCCCGTCGTAGATGGGCGCGCCCACGGTGAGCGTGGGCGTCCCCAAAAGCTCGCTGAAGCCCTCGCTGAAGGCCGCGTTTCCCTCGTACACGGCTTTGACGAGGGTTTCGGCGTCGGCGGGCAGATCGTCGTAGGTCAGGGTGTTGCCCATCATGTGTCCGGCGGTGAGAAAGGTCAGGTTCTCGTCCAGCACCCACACGTTCGTTTCCACCAGGCTCAGGATGCGCACGTAGGAGCCGTACCCCGACCCCTGCGCGCCGGACATGCGCCCGCCGTTTTCGCCCATCGCGTCCGACAGGGTCTGCGCGAGGGCCGTGGCGCGGGCGAGCATTTCGTCCTTTTTGGTTTCCACCGTCCAACGCGTGAAAAACGCGTTGAACAGGATGCCGCTGACCAGCGCGAACGCCAGCAGCGCCGCGGCGAAGTAGGCCAGCAGCTTGAGGGCGATCTTATTCTTCATCGGAGCCCACCTCGAACTTGTACCCCACGCCCCAGAGGGTGCGGATGGTCCAGCCCTCCGGCCCGTGCGCGTCCAGCTTGGCGCGCAGGCGTTTGATGTGGGAGTCCACCGTGCGCGTGTCGCCGAAGTAGTCGTATCCCCACAGGCTTTCCAGCAGGTTGTCCCGGGAAAAGACTTTGCCGGGGTGCGAGGCCAGGGTGTAGAGGATTTCCAGCTCCTTTTTGGTCAGCGCCACGGGCTGCCCGCCCACCTGCGCGGCGTAATCCGAAAGCCGCACCGTCAGGTTGCCCATCGCAATCGCACCCTGCGGCGCGGGCTTGCTCTGCTCAAGCCGCCTGAGCACCGCGCGCAGCCGCGCCATCACCTCGCCGGGGGAGAAGGGCTTGACGATGTAATCGTCCGCGCCGATGTCCAGCCCCATGATCTTTTCGTAATCCTCGCCCTTCGCGGTGATCATGATGACGGGCACGGCGGACGTGCGCCGTATCTCCCGGCAGACGGAGAAGCCGTCGATTTTGGGCATCATCACGTCCAGCAGCACCGCGTCGGGCTTGAGGCTGTTAAACAGCCGCAGCGCCTCCTCCCCGTCGGCCGCGACCGCCGGGGTATGCCCTTCCTTTTTCAGATATTCCTCCAATACGGACGCGATCTGCCGATTGTCGTCCGCGACCAGTACGGTTGCCATAGGCGCCTCCTTTTCGGTCGGGTGCTTTACGGGTAAAAGGATACCCGTTTGAAGCGGCGGGGAAGCGGCGTTTTTCGCCGGGGTGAAAATGCCACGAATACGATGCGGAAAAGACACAATTTCGCCACGGATGTCGGCTATCTTATAGTCACGGCAAGGGATTGCCGGAGAATGAAAGAAGAGGTGCTTACCCCATGAAGCTCAAGAAGATAACGGCTATCCTGACCATGATCCTGATGATGGCGACCCTCCCCGCCCTGGCGATGGCGGAAGACGCGTACGGCTCCGCCGCGGTGGCGGAAGGACAGACCTACACCCTGGAACAGATGCTGAACTTCGCCATTCAGGACGAGTACGCGGCCCAGGCCGAATACCGGCTGATTCTGGCAGCCTACGGCGAGAACAACGCCTTCGCCAACATCCTCGACGCGGAAGCGACGCACATCGAGGAACTGACCGCCCTGTTCGCGGCTTACGGCTACGCTCTCCCGGCGAACGACGCCGCCGAACGCGTTTCGCTCCCCGCGACCCTTGAGGAAGCCTACCAGACCGGCGTGAGCGCCGAGAACGCCAACATCGCCATGTACCAGAACTTCCTTGCGCAGACCGACCTGCCGACCGACGTGCGCGACGTGTTCACGGACCTGCAAAACGCTTCCGAAAGCCACCTGACCGCCTTCACCCGCAACGTTGAGAAGGACGGCAACGGCATGCGCAACGGCGCGAACGACGAAACCCGGCAAAACGGCGACGGCAATGGTAACGGCAACGGCCAGAACGACGGCAACGGCCAGAACGACGGCAACGGCCAGAACGACGGCAACGGCCAGGGCTCGGGCAACAGCGGCAACGCCGAAACCTGCATGGACGGCCAGGGAAAAAACCGCCGCACCGACGTGACGACCGGACAGGGCAAGAATGCCCGCTACAGCGACAACGACGCGCAGAACAACTGCGGCTCCGGCGATTGCGACGGGGAAGGCAGCGGCACCTGCGACGAAGAGGGCGACGGCAACCAGTACGGCCGCAGCAGCTCGGGCAACGGCACCGGCAGGAGCCTGTAACCAAAGCAGGCCGGTATGCAAGGCACGGCGGCCGGCGACGGCCAAACCCCCTCCCTACAACTCCCTATGCCGCCGCGGCGGGCCTGCAAACCCGCCGCGGCGGTGCTTTGCGTGGCGGGAAGCTCAGGCTTTCGGATGGCCGTGGCCCGGCGGCAGCTTGCCATCCGTGTAGCACAGCGTCAATTCCGACAGCGACAGATACACGCAGCCGGGCGCGGTTTGGGCGATGCGGGCGATATCGGTGCTGAGCGCGCAGGAAAAGCGGTCGCAGTCGTCCGCGGTGGCCGCGCCCATTACCCGTACGTCGCAAAAGGCGCAGCCGCCCGGCGCGTCGCCTTTGGTGAGCGTCTGACCGTCCTGAATGTGCACCATCACGTGGACGCGGTTTTTATGAAGCAGCGCCGCGGCGTTCAGCGCGCAGGCCTTCAGGCTCTGCTTTTCCCCGTCCGTCAGGGCGCGGGAAGTGGAAATGTGTATGTAAGGCAAGGCTCATCCTCCTTTTTCTTGCGAAGCGCTCTCCCTGTAAGATACTTCGCGGCGAACCTTTCTTCCTGCCCCGGATTGTGCTATGATGGGGCGGAAGAAACGTAAACCGGGAGATGCGACATGGAACGGCAGTTTACCTTCGGCTATGGGGACGGGAACCTTCCGCTTACGATCCGCGGGGGAGAAATTACGGTGCTGGACGCGGTTACGCCGCCGCCGCTCGGCGATTTGAAGAAGGCGTTCCGCGCCGCCGTGGAGGAGAACGCCGTGGGCGGGGGGACGCTGAAGGGCGCCGTCGGCCCCGGGGACGAGGTGACGGTCGTCATCAGCGACCTGACGCGGGCCTGGATGCACCAGGAGCGCGTCTGCCCGCTTTTGCTGGATTATCTGCACGACGTGATCGGCGTGCCGGACGGGAACATCGTTTTTCTGGTGGCGCTGGGCACGCACCGGGAACAGACGGAGGAAGAGCTGCGAAGGCTGACCACCGATGCGGTGTACGATCGGGTGAAGGTGGTCAACCACCGCATCGACGGACCCCTGCGCTTGGCGGGCGTCACCTCCTTCGGCACGGAGGTACGGCTGAGCCCGCTGGTGTTCGGGCGCAAGGTGATTCTGATGGGCGGCACCGTGCACCACCTGCTGGCGGGCTACGGCGGCGGCCGCAAGAGCCTCGTGCCCGGCGTGGCGGGGCGGGAGACCATCCGCCAGAACCACATCCACGCCCTGCACCCCGACCAGCCGCGCTCCAGCGACAGCGTCGGCTGCGGCATGCTGACCGGCAACCCCGTAAACGAGGACATGCTCGAAGCGCAGGCGATGGTCGCCCCGGCATTCGGCATCAACCTGGTGGTGGACGGAAACGGCGCGCTGATCGCCCTGCCCAGCGGCGACCCGGAAGCGGCGTGGCGGGAAAGCTGCCGGCTGGTGGACCGCTTTAACGGCGTGCCCATCGAACAGAAGGCGGACGTGGTGGTGGCGACCTGCGGGGGCTTCCCCAAGGATATCAACCTTTACCAGTCCTCCAAAACCATGATTAACGCCTATCAGGCCATCCGGGAAGGCGGCACGCTCGTCTTTTTGAGCGAGTGCCGCGAGGGCGGCGGCCCCGCCGCGTTCTTCGACTGGAGCCACGCCCAGAAGGAAGGCACGCTGGACAGGGAGCTGCGGGCGCGCTTCACCATCGCGGGTTACATTTTCTACGTCTGCTGCGAGATCGCCGCGCACACCGACCTGCACATGCTCACCTCCATCCCCCCGGAAACGCTCAGACCCATGCGCATCACCGGGCACGGGTCGCCGGAGGAGCTGCAAACGCTGCTGGATTTTGGGGAAAAGAGCGTGTACGTGATGCCGCACGGGTCGAGCACCGTGCCGATGCTCGCTGAAAAATCCGCCGCCGGGGGTTGACAAACCCGCTTATCCGTGCTTTAATAATCAAAACCGTTGAAGCGGAGATCACACCGAAAGCGCACTTTCAGAGAGCCGGGGCAGCTGAAAACCGGCAGGAAGCGGATCGGCAAATGGACCGCCGAGGGCGCGTTGAAAGGGTGGCAACACCCGAGTATGGCGCGACGCAGAACCAGCGTTACGAGGTTGAGGATGTGTCGGCATCCGAGAGAGGCGGACGGGAAACCGTCAAGCAAGGTGGTACCGCAGATGTAACCGCATCTGTCCTTGAGAAAAGGACAGGTGCGTTTTTTCGTACCGTACCGCAATGGCAAACCGACGTTACACACCACACCGGAAAAAAGAAAGGACGGATTCCCATGAAAAAACTGATCGCTCTGGTTTCCGCAATGATGCTGGTATTGTCCTTTGCCGTGTGCGCCAACGCCGAGACGGCCAAAACCTACACCGTGGGCATCATTCAGATGGCCGACAACGGCGCCTTCACCGACATGCGCGAGGGCTACATCGCCCGCATGCGCGAGCTGGGCTACGGCGAGGACGTCATGACCTTCGACTATCAGAACGCCCAGGGAGACATGACCAACCTGGCCTCCATCTGCCAGGCGATGATCGCCGCCAACGTGGATTACGTCGTCACCATCGCCACGCCACCCTCTCAGGCTTTCCTCAACATGGACAGCGGCATTCCCCAGTTCTTCATCTCCGTGTCCAACCCCGTGGGCGCGGGCATCATCACCGAAATGGCGCACCCCGACAAGGGCTGCACCGGCACCAGCAACGCCATCCCCGTGGATGAGATGTTCAAGCTTTCCGACCAGCTCACCCCCGGGTGCGAGACCTACGGCCTCATCTACTGCACCAGCGAAGTCAACTCCGTGACCACCATCGAAAACGCCAAGGCGTACATGGACGCCAACGGCCTCAAGTACGTCGAGGCGGTGGTCACCAACTCCGGCGAGGTGCAGCAGGCTGCCCAGTCGCTGGTGGGGCGCGTGGACGCGATGTTCATCCCCAACGACAGCGTGGTGCAGACGGCGCTGACCGCCGTGGCCGAGGTGGCCAAGGACGCCAAGATTCCCGTGTACGGCTCCTCCGCCGTCATGGTTGCCTCCGGCGCGTTTGCGACCATCTCCATCAGCGATACCGAAATCGGCAGCATGACCGCCGACATGAGCAACGAATTCCTCACCGGCACCCCGATCGCGGATATCCCCGCCGTGGTGGTCAGCGACTTTACCATGGTCATCAACAAGACGACCGCCGACGCCATCGGCGTCACCCTGAGCGACGACGTGCTTGCCCAGGCCACCCTGATCGAATAACCCTCCTTATCCAAACCCCGCCCTTTCCGCGCCGACACCTCCCGGCGCGGAAAGGGCGGGTACGTGCGTTTTGTCATTTTCCGTAAAGAAAGAGGCCGCGCTATGACGCTGATCCTGGGTTCCTTGCAGCTGGGGCTGATGTACGGGCTGCTCGCGATGGGCATTTTCATCAGCTTTCGCATCCTCAACATCCCCGATCTGACCGCCGAGGGCAGCTTTACCCTCGGCGTGGCCGTGTCCGCGGTGGTGACGCTGGCGGGCGAGCCGTACCTGGGGCTTGTGGCCGCGTTCGTCTGCGGCATGGCCGCCGGGGCGGTGACGGGGCTTTTGCAGACGAAGGTGGGCATCCACCCGATACTGGCGGGCATCCTTACAATGAGCGCGCTGTACACCGTGAACCTCGCGGTGATGGGCGCGCGCTCCAACGTGACGCTGATCGGCTTTGATACCCTCTACCAGCGGCTGTACAAACAGCTGGCCCCGCTTGGCAAGGACGGGGTGAAGCTGCTGGTGGGCGCGGTGCTGGCGGGGGCGGTGCTGCTGCTGCTCATCTGGTTTTTCAAGACGCATATGGGCCTGTGCATCCGCGCGACCGGCAACAACGAGGCCATGGTGCGCTCCTCCTCCATCAACGCTTCCGCCATGAAGATCGCGGGGCTCGCGGTGTCCAACGGGTGCATCGCGCTTTCCGGCGCGATCGTGGCGCAGTACCAAGGCTACGCCGACATTTCCAGCGGCATCGGCATTCTGGTAGTGGGGCTTGCGTCGGTCATCATCGGCGAGGCCCTGTTCGGCCGCCGCAGCGTGACCGTCGGGCTGGTGTCGGCCATCGTCGGGTCGCTGGTCTACCGCCTCATCATTTCGCTGGCGCTCTCCACCAACGTGTTCCCGACCTACTTCCTCAAGCTGATCTCCGCGGTGATCGTCGCGGTGGCGCTGAGCATTCCTACGGTCAGGGAAGGGCTTGCGAAGCGGAAGATACGCAGGGAGGGCAGGAACCGTGCTTGAACTGAAAGGACTGGGCAAGACCTTTGCCAGAGGCACCGTAAACGAACATACGGCGTTGAAAAACATCGATTTTACGCTCCTGAACGGGGATTTCGTGACCATCCTGGGCTCCAACGGCGCGGGGAAAAGCACGCTGTTCGGGGCCATCGCGGGCACCTTCTGGCCGGATACGGGGCACGTGGTGCTGGACGGGGAGGACATCACCTACCAGCCGGAGCACAGGCGCGCCCGCAAGATCGGCGTGCTGTTTCAGGACCCCATGAAGGGCACCGCGCCAGACATGACCATCGCGGAAAACCTTGCGCTGGCCTATACCCACGGCCACCGCTTCCCGCTGTCCCGTGCGCTGCGCAGGCGGGATATCGATACCCTGCGCGACCGGCTGGCGGCCTTCGGCATGGGGCTGGAGGACCGGATGAAAATGAAGGTCGGGCTTTTGTCCGGCGGGCAGCGGCAGGCCATGACGCTTTTGATGGCGACGGTCGCCAACCCGAAGCTGCTGCTGCTGGACGAGCACACCGCGGCGCTCGACCCCGCGACGGCGGAAAAGGTGCTTTCAATCACGGTGCAGATCGTGAACGATCAGCACGTGCCCACCATGATGATCACGCACAACATGAAAAACGCCCTGGCGCTGGGCAACCGCACGATCATGATGGAGCAGGGCGAGATCATTCTGGATATCGCCGGGGAGGAACGCGCCGGCATGCGCGTGGAAGACCTGCTCAAGCGGTATTCCGGTCGGCAGGGCCGGCAGCTGGACAACGACCGGATGCTGCTGAGCGATTGATTTCTTCTGTTTTCTAAACAAAAGCCGGGCTTTGCCGAAAGGGAACCCCTCCCTCTTTCGGCGAAGCCCGGCTTTTCCATGTTTTGTTTTGGGGAATGCGGCGAGGCCGCTACTGCGGCGGATCGCACTTCTCGCAGGGGCGGCGGCCCAGGTAGAGCGCCTCCTCGAGCGTTACGGCGACGGCGTCCTTCATGCCGCAGCAAGCCGCCGTTTTGTGGTAGCACTCGTCTCCGACGGAGATATACACGATCACCGAGCCTTCGGGAAGCGTGAAGCTTTCCGGTTCCACGAAGGCGCCCGGGTGGCAGCGGCCGCAGGGGGTGTAGCCGAGGCGGCAGGCTTCCTCCAGCGAAACGAGGTAGGCGGTCTGCGTGTTGCCGCAGTCGGACTTGGCGTGGTAACGCTTGCCCGTCGCCGTAATGTAGACGAGCGCCGAACCGGTCAGGTAATAGGGAACGGCTTCCGTTTCCCCGGCTTCCTCCGCGGCTGCGGCGGGGGCGCCGCACGGAGTCGCGGCGAGGCCGCCCAGCGCGAACAGCGCGCAAAGGAGCAGCGCGGCTGCGATGCGGATGAATCTGAGCATGGCGGTTTCCCTCTCGCGATGGTCGGTCGGTCGGGGCGAACGCGGTGCGAAAGGCGGGGGAGGAGAAAAATGGTTAAAATGTATGAAAATGTTCTTTTCGTCATGATAGCACAAAAGGGGAAAGAAGGCAACCGGTTTTCCGGGCGGCGAATGCGCGGCGGAGAAAACCGGACGGAGAGACCTTGAAATGCGCGAAGCGGCCCGCCCTGCGGGCCGCTTCGCGACGATATGGAAGACTTGTTCGTTTTGCTTTCCCTAGGCCTCGGGAAGCCATACGCGCATCTCGTTGAGGCCCCGGTTGCTCCACGCGTAGTAGGGGATCAGGGTGATGGCGCAGGGTTCGGTTTCGGGGCGGCGATAGGTGTACAGCTCCCCGTCGTCCCGTACCCGGCGGCCTTTCACCGTAAGGAGCGTTATCCCGCCGAGGATATCGGAAGGCGCGGCGGCGACCTCCGCGTCCGGCTCCGCGAGCAGGTCGAGCACCCGGCCGCCGTTGTCCGCACCCTCGGCGCAGTAGACCAGCGGCCCGCGCGTAAAAGCGACTCTGTGGCTGTCCGCGCCGACGCGGGTGGAGGGGTACACGCGGCGCGGCGCCATGGAAAGGGTCGCGGTCACCTCGTCCCCGTCCGCGAACGGGCCGGGGAGATAGGCGTAGCCGTCGCGGTCCTCACGGGCGGCCGGCGCGCCGTTTCGCAGGATCTCGGTATGCTCGCTCCAGGCGGGCAGGCGAAGGGCGAACGCCCTGTCGATCGGCCCGTTCGGCGCTTCGAAGCGGAGGCGCAGCGTTCCTCCGGCGGGGTAATCGGTCGTGAGCGTAACCGACGCGCCGCCGTCCAGCATCAGCCGCCCGGCCGCGAACAGGTGCGCGTAAACGGTATCCGCATCCATCCCCCAGGCGTAGCGGCCCAGCGAGGTTAACAGCCGCGCCGCGTTGGGCGGGCAGCAGGCGCAGGTGAACCACTTGGGGCGCTGGGGCAGGGCGTGGCGCAGGGGCGCCGCCTCGCCGGAGACGCCCGGCACGGCTTCGAGGGGATTAACGTAGAAGAAGCGTTTGCCATCCAGCTGGATGCCCGCTAGCACGCAGTTGTACAGCGCGCGTTCCATCACGTCGGCGTATTCGCCGCGCGCTTCCATCTCCAGCATCCGCCGCGCGAAAAAGACGAGGCCCACCGCCGCGCAGGTCTCGGCGTAGGCGGTATCGTTGGGCAGATGGTAGTCCCTGGTGAACGCCTCGCCCTCGTAGGCCGAGCCGATGGCGCCCGTCACGTACATCCTGCGATGCGCGATGCTGTTAAAAAGCGCCCGGCAGGACGCCTTGAGCGATTCGTCGCCGGTTTCCAGCGCCACGTCCGCCATGCCGGAATACAGGTACACCGCGCGCACCGCGTGGCCCACGGCGTCGCGCTGCTCGCGCACGGGCAGGTGGGTCTGCGCGTATTCGCGGTGGGTGGGGTCCGTGTTCCACACGCTCCAGGGCGCCAGCTCCCGCTCGTGCACGAAAAAATCCGAACCGCGCCGGTCGACGAAGCGCTTCGCCAACAGATAATAGTCCTTTTCCCCCGTCAGGCGGTAGAGACGCATCAGCGCCAGCTCCACCTCGGGATGGCCGGGGAAGCCGTCGCGGTCCTCGGTGATGAAATGGCGCACCATATGGTCGGCCATTCGTCGCATTACGTTCAGCAGTTCGGTTTTGCCCGTGCATTCGGCGAAAGCCACGGCCGCTTCGATCATATGCCCGGCGCAGTACAGCTCGTGCGCCTCCTCCAGGTTCGTCCAGCGCTTGCCGGGATCCTTGACGGTGAAGTAGGTGTTCAGGTAACCGTCCGGGTGCTGCGCCCGCCCGATGAGGACGACGGCTTCGTCCACGCGCCTGTCCAGTCGGGCATCCGGCCGGATACGCAGGGAGTAGGCGGCGGCTTCCAGCCACTTGGCCACGTCGCTGTCCTGGAACACCATGCCGTAAAAGGTACCCTCGCAGCTTCCGGTGGCCAGCTTCTGCGCGGCCATCTGGAAGTTTTCAAACGCGTGGCTCTTGTCCGCACCTTCGACCCTGTCCCACAGGATCGCTTCCTGGTAGGGGATCACCTCGCGGATCACGAGATCCTCATAGCGGTTCATAAAGCCGGGGAGGGAGGTAAAGCGGTTCAGCGTATCCATCCGAAGTGCTCCTTCTGCTTGTTCATCATGCGGTCGTCGGCCCGCTTTCCGCGGCGCGGCGGCGTTTATGCCCGGTCGGGCAGGCGGCAGCTGCCGCGGCACACCAGCCGCACCGGGAACACGACCTCCCGCGGGGGCGAATCGTCCCCCAGAATACGGCGGTTCAACAGTGCGAAGGCCTCCCGCGCCAGCTCCCGCATGTTTCCGTCGATGGTGCAAAGCGGAGAGGGAAAGCCGATGACGCCCTGAATATTATCAAACCCCACCAGGCCGAAATCGCCCTGCAGGCTGCGGGAACGAATGTATTCGTACAGTTGCCACGCCTCGATATCGCAGAAAACGAAAAGCCCGGTCACGCCCTCGTCCTTCCAGCGAACCAGCTGCCCGGTGGTTTCGGCGGGTGTTCCGCTCTGGAAAAAGCGTACGTCCGCCTCGGGAATGCCCGCCTCCCGCGCGGCGCGCAGAAACCCGTGGATGCGCCGCTCGCTGCTGTAGCTGACCTCGAAGGCGTATACGAAGGCCAGCTTGCGGTGACCCGCCTCAAGGAGGTGCCGGCCGGCCAGATAGCCGCCGGTCTCCTCGTCGCAGACGACGTAATCGCAGGCCGGGTTTTCCATGTGGCGGCTCACCAGCACGAGGGGGATGCCGGCCTGCCTGAGCAGCGCGACGTTATCCTCGTCGTGGGGGCTGGGGAACAGCAATACGCCGTCCACCTGGCGGCCGATGGCGGTGATGATCGCCTGGCGCTCCTGGGCGGCCTTATCGCGCGAACATAAAACAAGCACGGTATAGCCGTTCTCTTCGGCGATATCGTGTATGGTGTCGATCATGATGGCGTAAAAGGGATTGGAGGCCGCGCCGACGATCACCGCCAGGGTGCGGGAACGCCCCGAACGCAGGGAGCTGGCAATGTTGTTGCGCACGTAGCCCATTTCGTCGGCGACCTTCTGGATGTAGGCGCACGTGCTTTTGGCGATGTCGGGTTTGTTCTGGAGGGCTCTGGAAACGGTGTTGACGGTGTAGCCCGTCGCGGCCGCGATATCCTGCAACAGCACGCGTTTCGGCCCTGCCTGACGCCCCATAGGCATCCCTCGTTCCGAGTTTTTTCCAAGTCTACCATATGTTCGGACATTTGTCAATTTAGTGTTGACAAATCCGACAGGATGTGGTATATTTCTATTTAGAGAATACATTAACGTTAATGTAACGACCACGACATGGGGAGATGTGCGTAGGTTCTCTTGTCAACGAATAATTTGTACGTACAAAATCTCCATTTATATCCGTACCTGAGGCGCACGTGCGCTTCCAATATAGAAGGAGGGAAATCCATGAAAAAGTTTCTCGCTCTGGTACTGGCCGTGTGCATGCTGCTCGGATTGATGAGCTTCGCTTCGGCCGAGGCAACCCCCACCAAGCTGACGCTGTGGACGTTCATCAGCCAACATGACGCCTACTATTACAGCCTGGCCGATTCCTGGAACGCCGAACATCCCGACCAGCAGATCGACCTTGAGTGCGTGACGCTGGGCTACGACGAAATGCACAACAAACTGAAGGTCGCGCTGCAGTCCGGCGAGGGCGCGCCCGACATCTGCGACGTGGAAGTCGGCCAGTTCCCCAACATCCTGGCTTACAGCGATCATCTGGTCGAGCTGGAAAGCTACATGGGTGACTACATGAGCGAACTGGTGAAGTCCCGCCTGGATCTCTATTCCAAAGGCGGCCACCTCTACGGCATCCCCTACCACATCGGCGCGACCGTGACGTTCTACAACGTGCCCATGCTGGAGGCCGCCGGCATCGACTACACCACCATCAAGACCTGGGACGACTGGTACAACGCCGGCCTGAAGCTGAAGGAAAGCAATCCCGACGTGTACATGGGCAATGTGGAAACCAGCACCCAGTGGCAGACCGCTCTGATGATCACCCAGCAGGGCGTCGACTTCGTGGACAATACCGACGAGGACAACCCCGTGGCTACCATCAACACGCCCGAAATGCTCAAGGCCGTTGAGACCCAGCAGAGCTGGCTCAACGCCGGGATCGCCATGGTTTGCCCGGGCGGCCAGGTGGATACCGAAGAAGGCAAGGCTTGGCTGGCCACCAACGTGTGCGCCTCCGTCACCATGCCGCTGTGGTACATGAGCCGCTTCACCGATGAGATCGGCGACGCCTGCAAGGGCATCTACGCCATCTCCACCTGCCCCGTGTTCGAAGAGGGCCAGAGCCAGTCCGTGGGTCTGGGCGGCACCGGCACCGTGGTCGTGAAGGACAACGAGAATTACGACCTCGCCGCGCAGTTCGACGTGTACGCCAAGGCCACCAAGGCCGCCGCGGAGAAGATCTGGAGCGAGCTGGGCTTCGATCCCTGCAACATGGAAGTGTGGACCGATACGGCCGTCACGCACGATCCGACCAACAAGTTCAACCAGTACTTCCTGACCAACGCCTTCGACACGCTGCTGGCGATCAACGAAATCAAGGGCGTTGCCTCCACCTCCATCAGCCCGACCATCAACACCTATCTGGACACCACGCTTTGGAACGAAGTGTACGTGGACGGCGCGGATGCCGCCACCGCTTTGGAAGAGGCGCAGACCGCCATCGAGGACGAACTGTTCTAACCTGACCTCCCCTGTACGGACCGGGAAGAGGGCGACCTCTTCCCGGTCGATTCCAAAGATTGCGGGTGATGTTCATGAGCTCGGCATCCATGGTACTTAGGGAACGGACCCGGCAGCGCAAAACCCTCTTTTTGTTCGTCGTCGGGGCGCTGATCCTGCTGGTCGGCGTCGCTGCGTTCCTGAGCCTGGGCGGCAAGGGCACGAAGTTCGACGCCGCTTACGACGCGAACGGGGACGTTGGCGCCTTTCTGTTCGGAAGCCTTGGGGAAGGGCAGAGCTTTTCACCGCTGCAGGCCTTCTGGCTGTTTATGGCGCGCACGCGCAACGCGTGGATGCTGGGCGGACTTATACTGATCCTTCTGTACGTGCTCGTCAACCGCTCGCTGCTCTATTCCAAGTCGATCGCGCCCTACGTGTTCGTGCTTCCCTTCATCCTGACGTTCGTTATCTTCTTTATCTATCCGCTCGTCTCCACGACCGTGATGAGCTTCCAGTCCATCAAGTCCAGCTCGTCGGAATGGATCGGGCTTAAAAACTACAACGATCTTTTCAACAACAAAACGTTCTACACCGCGGTCACCAACTCCCTGAGGTACACGGTGATCACCTGCGCGCTGCTGATACCGTTTCCGTTGTTGTTCGCCTATATGCTCAACGCCAAATCCATGAAGCTCGGGGGCATGTTCAAGGCCATTCTGTTCGTGCCGGTCCTGAGCTCCGTGGTGGTGGCCGGTATTATTTTCCGCATGATGTTCAGCGAGCTGGACGGCGCGCTGATGAACCAGGTGCGGGGCCTCTTCGGGCTTTCGCCCATCATCTGGCTCAAGGGCGAATGGACGGCCATGTTCGCCATGGTGCTGTTGTGCTGCTGGCGCTGGACGGGTATGAACATCCTCTACTACATGGCGGGGCTCAAGTCCATCCCCAACGACCTGTACGAGGCCGCGGATATCGACGGCGCCAACGCCGTGCAGAAGTTCTGGCACATCGGCTGGCCGCTGCTCAAGCCCACGACCATCTACGTGCTGACCATTTCCATCTACGCGGGCCTTGCGATGTTCACCGAAAGCTACATGATTTTCGGCAACAACTCCTCGCCCAAGAACTACGGCCTGACGATCGTCGGCTATCTGTACCGCTACGGCTTTGAAAAGGTCGACAAGTTCGGCTTCGCCTCCGCGGTCGGCCTGGTGCTGCTGCTGGGCGCGATGATCATCAACCTCCTGCAGCTGCGCATCACCGGCGTGATCGGCAAAAGGAAGGGGGAATAATCGTGGTCAGTCAAACGGCTCCCGCCCAAAAGAAAAGCAAGCTCGGCTACAGCCCGGCCGCGCGCGTCGCTTTGGTGGTTTGCTTCTCCGTTTTGTCGATCTTCGTGCTCATTCCCCTGTATGCGCTGGTGCTGGGCACCTTCAAGGGCGGCGCGCAGCTGTTCATCAGCGGGCTGAACCTGACGTTCGACCCCAGCCAGCTGCATACCCTCGCCTGGCGCTACCTGTTTACCGGCGTCATGAGCGACGGGGTGTACGAGCCGCACGATTACTTCATCTGGTACCGCAACAGCCTGTTTATCGTCCTGGTGCAGGGGTCGCTGACGCTGCTGGTTTCCTCCTGGGTGGCCTACGGGTTTGCGATGTACCGCTTCAAGGGCAAGAACCTGCTGTTCTTCTGCGTGCTGCTGGTGATGATGATCCCCTTCGAGATTCTGATGCTGCCCATGTACACCCAGATCAACGCCATGGGCATGCGCAATTCCTACTGGGCGATCATCCTGCCCTTCCTGGCCAACATGTCCGCCATCTTCTTCTTCCGGCAGTTCCTCGTCGGCGTGCCGCCCGACCTGGTGGACGCCGGGCGCGTGGACGGCTGCACGGAGTACGGCATCTTCCTGCGCATCATCATGCCAATCCTCAAGCCCGCGTACGCGTCCATGGCGGTGCTGGTGGGCATGGCCGCGTGGAATAACCTCCTGTGGCCGATGCTGGTGATTGCCGACATGAAGAAATACACGGTGCCCATCGGGCTGAACACCCTGTGGTCGCCCTACGGCAATAACTACGACCTGATGATCACCGGATCGTGCTTCGCGATCCTACCGTTGCTGATATTGTTTCTAGCGGCGCAGAAGTTTATTATCGAAGGCATGACGGCGGGCTCCGTAAAGGGCTGAGGCCGGACCGCCACACGCGAGGAGAGATTGCATGAAGACCGCCACCATGATCCTGGATCGGGATTACGCCATCGGAACCGTCGACAAGCGCATTTATGGTTCCTTTATCGAGCACCTGGGCCGCGCGGTGTACGGCGGCATTTACGAGCCCGGCCACCCTACGGCCGACGAAAACGGCTTCCGTCGCGACGTGGCGGAGATGATCCGCAAACTGGGCGTGCCGGTCATCCGCTATCCGGGCGGCAATTTCGTTTCCGGCTTCAACTGGGAGGACAGCGTAGGGCCCCGCGACAGGCGGCCCCACCGGCTGGACCTGGCCTGGATGACCACCGAAACCAACGAGGTCGGCCTGCACGAGTTTGCCGAATGGATCAAGCAGGTGGACTCGCAGGTGATGTACGCGGTCAACCTCGGTACCCGCGGGCCGGACGAGGCGCGAAACGTGGTGGAATACGCCAATCACCCCTCCGGCAGCTACTATAGCGACCTGCGCGTAAAAAACGGCGCCAAAGACCCCTTCGGCATCAAGCTGTGGTGCCTGGGCAACGAAATGGACGGCCCCTGGCAGATCTGCCACAAGACCGCCGTGGAGTACGGGCGCACGGCCAACGAGGCCGCCAAGCTCATGAAATGGGTCGATCCCTCCATCGAGCTGGTGGCGTGCGGCTCCTCCTCCCGTGAAATGCAGACCTACGGCGCGTGGGAGTACGAGATGCTGAACGAATGCTACGACGAGATCGACTACGTGAGCCTCCACCGCTACTACGGCAACCGGGAGAACGATACCCCCGCGTTCCTCGCGCGCAGCGTGGACCTGGACTATTTCATCCGCGAGGTGGCTTCCATCTGCGACGCGGTGGGCGCCAAAAAGCGCAGCAAGAAGAAGCTCGGGCTGTCCTTCGACGAATGGAACGTGTGGTACCACTCCAACGAGCAGGACGGCGAGATTATCAAACAGGACAAGTGGAACCGCGCGCTGCCGCTGTTGGAGGACGTGTACAACTTCGAGGACGCGCTGCTGGTGGGCTCGATGCTCATCACCTTCCTGCGCAACGCCGACCGCGTGAAGGTCGCCTGCCTGGCGCAGCTGGTGAACGTCATCGCCCCGATCATGACCCGCAACGGCGGCGGCGTGTGGGCGCAGACCATCTACTGGCCGCTGATGCAGGCGTCCCGGTACGGCCGCGGCACGGCGCTGCGGCCGGTGGTGGAAAGCCCCGTGTACGACTGCCGGGATTTCGACGCCGTACCGCTTCTGGACGCGACGGCGACGCTCGGCGAGGACGGATCGGTCACGATCTTCGCCGTGAACCGCGACCTGAAGGAGGACATTACGCTGTCGGTGGACCTGCGCGCGTTCGGCGCCCTGCGGTTTGCGGAGCACAGCGTGCTGCACCACGACGACGTGAAGGCCGTCAACACCGAGGCCGCGCCGGATACCGTGGTTCCCGCCGCGGGCACGCCCGGCGTGCTGGAAAACGGCAGGCTGACCGTTACCATGCCCAGCCTCAGCTGGAACGTGGTCAGGCTGACCAAGGCGTAAACGAAAGTTTTACTTTTCACCGCAAAGCCCGTCGCGAAACGAAAAGCGGCGGGCTTTGCCGCCTCTGCGCGCGGACGGGCGCGGCCGCACGGAAAACGCCGGTGCATTTTTCCGGCGGATGCGGTATACTGGTAGCGTTCCCCGTCCGGCAAGACGGCCGGGGGGACGAAGCGACGCCGGACGCGCGAGCGCGCCCGCCGCAAAAGGAGTTAGAAAACATGATGGATAACGCTGCCGTGCGAGCGGCGACGGAACAGCTGGCCGCGGCGATCCGCGCAAGCGACGAGTACCGGCAATACAAGACGCTGCGGGACGCGGTGATGGAAAACGAAACCAACCGCACGCTGCTCAAGGAGTACCAGCGCACCCAAACCCGGCTGCAGATGGCCGCCGTGGCGGGCAGCGACGCCAGCGCGGACGACGTGGAACGGTTTAACAGGCTCAGCGCGTTATTGTATATGAACGCCGACGTGGCGCAGTACCTGATGGCCCAGATGCGCCTGCAGCAGCTGACGGGCGAGGTGTTCCAAAGCGTGGCGCACGCGGCGGAGCTGGAAATGGATTTGCCCGGCATGTGACGCCGGCGCGAAGGAGATTACGGGAGGCGGAACGATGGCCGGGCGGAACGTGCATTACGACCACGAATCGTTGCGAGACGAGCGGCAGTACGGTTTTTACTGGTACAGCGGCCTTTGGCGCATCCTCAGGCCGGTATTGGTGCTGCTGACCGCGCTGGTGCTGCTGTTCGGGCTGGGAACGACCGTATACAACGCGATCGACGAGAATTACCTAAGCGCCGTTGACCCGAACGACCAGACGGAAATCCCCTTCAGCGTCGCGAGCGGCCAGAGCCTGACGCGCGTGTCCAACAACCTGGAGGAGCAGGGCATCATCCGCAACCGTTCGGTGTTCAAGTATTACTGCGATTTTGCCGGCATGGGGCAAAAGATTCAGGCGGGCGACTACCAGCTGACCAAGAGCATGGACATCTTCCAGATCGCGAGCCTTTTGACCAGCGGCGACGGCAAGCCCATCACCATGAACATCACCGTGATCCCCGGCTGGACGGTGGAGGACGTGGCGGCTTATCTGGTGGAGCAGGGCGTGTTCAAGGATTCCAGCGAGTTTTTGCAGCTCTGCCGCACCGGCGAGGGCCTGACCGGGTATTACTTCATTCAGGACGAGCTGACCACCGACCGCGTGAGCGAGCGCAAATACCTGCTGGAGGGCTACCTGGCCCCCAACACCTACGAAATCTACACCAGCGCCTCGGCCGCCGATATCCTGGGCAAGCTCCTGAGCCAGACCGACGTGGTGCTGACCTACGCCTGGCAGGAGCGGGCCGGCGACATCGGCATGACGATGGATCAGGTGCTGGCGCTGGCGTCCCTGATTGAAAAAGAGGCCAAAACCGCCGATTTCGCCAAGGTATCGGCCGTATTCCACAACCGCCTCAAGGCGGGCATGGCGCTGGGCAGCGACGTGACCATCCACTACATTACGGGCGAAAGGCGCATGTCACTTCGCGACAGCGACCTGGCGATCGATTCGCCCTACAACACCTACCTTTATAAGGGGCTGCCGCTGGGGCCCATCTGCAACCCGTCGCCCAACGCCATCGAGGCGGCGCTCTACCCGGACGAAAGCTTCGTGGCCGAGAATTACCTCTACTTCTGCAGCAAAGACCCCAATACCGGCGAATTGGCGTTCAGCAAGACCCTGGAGGAGCACAACGCCGCCGTGGCGATCTACGCGCCGCTGTGGAAGCAGTTCGACGAGGAGCGCGGCCTGCAATGACGCAGCCGGTCAAAAAGCGCATGCCGGAACTGCTGGCGCCCGCGGGGGGCCCGGAGCAGCTTTCGGCCGCGTTGCGCTACGGCGCGGACGCGGTGTACGGCGGCCTGCCGGCGTACGGGCTGCGCGCCGCCGCGGCCAACTTTACGCCGGAAACGCTGCCCGCGGCGGTCGCGGAAACGCACCGGCAGGGCGGACGATTCTACGTCACCCTCAACCTGCTGCCCTTCGACCGCGACATGGAAGGCTTCGCGTGGGCGGCCCTGCAGGCGGCGGAGGCGGGCGCGGACGCACTGATCGTAAGCGACCTGGGCGCGGCGCTTCTGGTGCGCGAGGCGTTGCCGGGGATGGAAATGCACATCAGCACCCAGGCGAACGTACTCAACGCCCGAACGGCGCGCCATTATTACGAGGCAATCGGCGCAAAGCGCATCGTGCTTTCGCGGGAAATGAGCCTTGAGGACATCCGGACCATGCGCGCGCGCCTGCCCGGGGAGCTGGAACTGGAGGCGTTCGTGCACGGCGCGATGTGCGTGGCCTACAGCGGCCGCTGCCTGCTCAGCGCGGCGCTCACCGGCCGCAGCGGCAACCGGGGCGAATGCGCCCAGCCCTGCCGCTGGCATTACCGCGTGCAGGAAGAGAAGCGCCCCGGCCAATGGCTGCCCGTTACGGCGGAGGAGCGGGGCACGGCGCTGTTTTCGGCGTACGACCTGTGCATGCTGCCTCATTTGCCGGCGCTGCTTGCCGCGGGGGTTTCGAGTTTGAAGATTGAAGGCCGCATGAAAACGGCCTACTACGTGGCAACGGTCGTGTCGGCCTACCGCCACGCGCTGGATACGCTGCTTTCGCAGGGCGAGGCCGCCTTTGAGGCGCGCGTGCCGGAATGGACGGCGGAGCTTGCCAAGGCCAGCCACCGCGCGTCCGACACCGGCTTTTATTTCGGCCCGCCCACGCCGCCCGCGGGTGCGGAAGGTTTTACGCAGACTATGGAATACGTGGGCAGGGTAACGAAGGGCGCAGCCACGGGCGAGCCCGCCGAGGTGGAGCTCAAGAACCGCTTCTATGTGGGCGATACGCTGGAGACGCTCACGCCGACGGGCAGCAAAGCCTTTACGGTGGAGGGCATCACGCTTGCGGATACGGGCGAGACGGTCGATACCGCAAGCGTCGCGGGCACGCGGCTGCTGCTCCGGTTTCCGTTCGCCGTCGAGGCGGGCGACCTGCTGCGCGGGCCGAACCGGAACCACAACGGGGGATGAAAAACCACCTGCGGGCGGCCGCCCGCAGGTGGTTGGGTGTTTATAACGAGAAAATCGGTATTCAATAAGTCCTTTACGCTTTGCCGTCCCGGTTTTTCACCGCCGCGCCCACGAACTCCCTAAACAGCGGATGCGGGCGGTTGGGGCGGCTTTTGAGTTCCGGGTGGAACTGCACGCCCACGAAGAAGGGATGGCCCGGCATCTCCACGATCTCCACCAGGTTGCGGTCGGGGTTGCGCCCGGCAATCACCATGCCCCCCGCCATGAAGCGGTCGAGATACTCGTTGTTGAACTCGTAGCGGTGGCGGTGGCGCTCCCAGATATCGTTTACGCCGTAGGCGCGCTCACTCACCGTGCCCGGCGCGATGAGGCAGCGGTACTTGCCCAGGCGCATGGTGCCGCCCAGGTTGCCCAGGTCCTGATCGGCCATCAGGTCGATGACGGGATAGGTGGTGTGGGGGTCGACCTCGGTGGTGTGCGCGTCCCGCATTTCCAGCACGTGGCGGGCAAACTCGATCACCGCCATCTGCATGCCCAGGCACAGGCCCAGGAAGGGCAGCCCGTTCTCCCGCGCGTACTGTATGGCGGTCATCTTGCCTTCCAGCCCGCGGGCGCCGAAGCCGCCGGGCACGACCAGGCCGTTGACGCCGGAGAGAATCTCCTCCACGTTTTCGGGGGTCACGTCCTCGGCGGGCACCCAGTTGACTTTCACCTTCACGCCGTGGTGGATGCCCCCGTGGGTCAGCGCTTCCACCACGCTCAGGTAGGCGTCGGGAAGCTCCACGTATTTGCCCACCAGCGCGACGGTCACGCTGGTCTCGCTTTCCATCTGCCGCTGAACCATGGCTTTCCACTCGGTCAGGTCGGCTTCCCGGGCGGGGAGGTTCAAAAGCTTCACCACCTGCTCGTCCAGCCCCTCGTTATGCAAAAGCAGGGGCACTTCGTACAGGCAGCGGGCGTTCAGGTTTTGAAAAACGCGCTCCACGGGCAGGTTGCAGAACATACTGATCTTGGCGCGCAGCTCGTAGGGCAGCTCGTGGTCGGCGCGGCACACCAGAATATCCGGCGCGATGCCGATGCCGCTCAACTCCTTCACGCTGTGCTGCGTGGGCTTGGTTTTCAGCTCCCCGGCGGCGTTTAGGTACGGCACGAGGGTCACGTGCAGATAGAGGCAGTTTTCGCGGCCGACCTCGGCGCGCATCTGGCGGATGGCCTCCAGAAAAGGAAGGCTTTCGATGTCGCCCACCGTGCCGCCGATTTCGGTAATCACGACGTCCGGTGCGTTCTCGGTGCGGCTGACGGCCAGTATGTTTCGTTTGATTTCGTTGGTGATGTGCGGAATCACCTGTATGGTGGCGCCCAGGTATTCGCCGCGGCGTTCGCGGTCGATAACGGTCTTGTACACGCGGCCGCTGGTCACGTTGCTGGCCTGCGTCAGGCTTTCGTCGATGAAGCGCTCGTAGTGGCCCAGGTCGAGGTCGGTTTCGGCGCCGTCGTCGGTGACGAACACCTCCCCGTGCTGGTAGGGGTTCATGGTGCCGGGGTCGACGTTCAGGTAGGGGTCGAACTTCTGGATGGAGACCCTTAGCCCCCGGCTTTTGAGCAGCCGCCCCAGCGACGCGGCCGTGATGCCCTTGCCCAGCGAGGAAACCACGCCGCCCGTGACAAAAATAAATTTCGTGTCCATACGAAGTTCCGCCTCCTTCGTGAAATCAAACAAACTATATTCTATCAAACCCCCCCTGTTTCGTCAATAACGAATCCATCGACTTTTACGCCGGTCGAGCCGGCGCGGGGTGCCCGAAACGATCGCGGGCGCGCCGGAAAAGTGCGGCGCGCCCGTGGAGAGGGTCAAACGGATAGCGGCAGGATTATTTACGCGGCACCGGGCAGCTGGACGGCGGAGGCATGGCCTGCCCGATCTCGCCGGATTTGGTGAGGGCGTATTTGGTAATCACGGGGCCGACCAGCTCGTAGATCAGCGTTCCGGCCAGGACGATCGCCTGTATCTGGTGGCCGTAGGCCGGAAGGCGGATAATGGCCAGCTGCGCCATGCCGATGGCGACGCCGGCCTGCGGGATCAGCGTAAGGCCCAGGTATTTCTGCACGTTGGGGTGCGCCTTCACCAGGCGGGAGCCGACCATCGCGCCGGTCCACTTGCCCAAAACGCGCATGATGATGTAGCAAATCCCCACGATGCCCACCGTGGGCAGCACGCTCAGGTTGAGGTCCATGCCGGAGATGACGAAGAACAGCAGGAACACCGGCGGGGTGAAACGGTCGGTCTGCTCGATGATGACGTTGGAAGCATGGGAAACGTTGGTCATCACCGCACCCAGCATCATCATGCACAGAAGGCTGGACAGGTTCCAGCGGATGCACAGCGCCAGAGACAGGAAGATGAAAGCGATCGTCAGCGCCAGTTTGTTGCCGCGCGAGGCGAAGAACCGGGCGAAGAAGCTCAACAGAAAGCCGAACGCCGCGCCCAGCGCCAGCGAGCCGGTAATCTCCAGAAGCGGATCCAGAAACATGCTCATGAAGGTCAGGGGCCCGCCGCTGGCGAAGGCCTGGGCGATGTTCATGGACACCGCGAAGGCGATCAGCCCTACGGCGTCGTCCATGGCGACCACGGGCAGGAGCATTTCGCTTACGGGACCCTTGGCCTTGTACTGGCGGATCACCATCAGGGTCGCGGCCGGGGCGGTGGCGGCGGCGATGGAGCCCAGCGCCACGGACATGGGCAGCGAAAAGCCGGGCACGCCCAGAACGGTGCACAGGATCAGCGTCACGTCCACGAAAAGCACGGCGGTCAGGGACTCGAAAGCCGTGATGGTCAGGGGCTTGGCGCCGATTTTGCGAATGTAGCTCAGCTTGAACTCGGCCCCGATGGAATAGGCGATGAAGCCCAGGGCGACTTCCGTGATGATGGCGAAGGAATCGGCGGTCCCCTGGGGGATCAGACCCAGCACGGACGGGCCGACCACCAAACCGCCGATCAGGAATCCGGTTACGTTGGGCAGATGGATGAGCTTGGCGAAGCGGCTGAAAAGCAGGCCCACGCCGATGGCGAGGGCCAGCGCGAGGAGGGTGTTCATTGGTGGCAGCCCTCCATCCCCTCGGCGTATAAAACCGGCATGGCGAACATAACCCCGGTGTCGGGCCTGTCAAGCCCGCCGGTCACTTCGTTTACGATATCGCGCACCTTCTGGGCCTGATCGTCCTCCAGCACCATCATCAGCGTTTTGCTGCTGCGGCGCTCCGGGTCGAACAGGTGGCGCAGCGCGCCGAACATGGGCGCGTCGTCGCCCCGCTGGTCGAGCACGCGCATCATGCCGGTGCTCTCCAGAATGGTCGCGCCGTGCGCGCCGCATTCCAGCAGCCTTTCCAGAAGCGGTTCCAGGCATTCCGTTTTGCTCAATACGAGAAAAAAGACCTGCATTCGATCACCTTCATTTTCCTTTTCAATGGGATCCGTATGACGTTCACGTTCTAACTATTTCATCATAGTCCCGAAACAAGAAAAATGCAAGGGCTGGGCGGATTTCCATCCCTCTGGCAGGAAAAAACCGCGGGGGAACTTCGTTTTGATTTTTCGCGGTATTCATAGTATGATAACCGTATCGAAAGCGGATCAAGAGGTGCGCAGAATGGATGCGAGGGTGTTTCTTGGCGGTCTTTCCCGGCTCGGGGTGGATTTTTATACCGGCGTGCCGGATTCGCTCCTGCGCCCGCTGAACGACGCGCTGGCCGGCGATTACGGGCTTGGGGGCGCGCACGTCGTGGCGGCGGACGAGGGCGGCGCGGTGGCGCTGGCGGCGGGGCACTATATCGCCACGGGCCGGCCCGCGCTGGTGTATATGCAAAACAGCGGCCTGGGCAACGCCGTGAACCCCGTGTGCTCGCTGCTCAACGGCCGGGTGTACGGCATCCCCTGCGTGTTCGTGGTCGGCTGGCGCGGCGAGCCGGGCGCCGGCGACGAGCCCCAGCACGCCTTTCAGGGTGAGATAACGCGGGAACAGCTGGCGCTTTTGGAAATCGCCGTGTTCGAGCTGTCCACCCAAACCGACGCGGCCGCGTTCGACGTGATGCTCGCGGATTGCGCGCCGCTGCTGGCCTCGGGCCGGAGCGTGGCGTTTCTGGTGCACAAGGGCGGCCTCGCGGGGCCAACCGATCCGCCGCCCATAAACGGGCGCGCCCTGCTGAGGGAAGAGGCGCTTAAAACTCTGCTGGCCGCCATGGGACCGTCGGATATCGCGGTGTCCACCACGGGCAAAACCTCCCGCGAGGTGTACGAGCTGCGCGAGGCGCTCGGGCAGGGCCATGCGCACGATTTTCTGACCGTCGGCTCCATGGGCCACGCGAACATGATCGCGCTGGGCATGGCCAAGGCCCGGCCGGAGCGCCTTTTCTGGTGTCTGGACGGGGACGGTGCGGCGCTGATGCACCTGGGCGGGCTGGCCGTGGAGGTGCAGCAGGACTGTCGAAACCTGATCCACGTGGTGCTCAACAACGGCGCGCACGAGAGCGTGGGCGGCATGCCGGTGGCGGGGGGCTCGTTTCGCTTTGCGCCGGTGGCGCGGGCCGCGGGCTATCCAAACGTGTTCACCGCCGAAACGGCGGCCGGGCTGGCCGATGCGGCGCGGGAGGCGCGCGAAGCGGCGACCGGGGGCCCCTGCTTTGTGGAGGCGCTGCTGCGCCAGGGCTCCCGCGCCGACCTGGGACGACCCGGGCAGACGCCCAAAGAGAACCTGCGCGCTCTGATGGACGAACTCGGCGGGGAGGCGTAAGGGATGCAGGCGCTGATCCTCAACTCCGGCGTCGGGCGGCGCATGGGAGAGACGACGAAACACAGCCCCAAGGGCATGGTGGAGATCGGCGGGGGGTATACCATCCTGAGCCGCCTGCTCACCCAGCTTGCGCGCGCGGGCGTCCGGGACGTGACGATCACCACCGGGCCGTTTTGCGAAAAGCTCCGCGCCCACGCGGAGGGGCTTGGACTGCCCCTGACCCTCCGGTACGGACATAACCCCGATTACGAAACCACCAACTACATCGTGAGCATCTGCTGCGCCGCGCCGCTTTTGACCGGGGACGACCTGCTTTTGTTCCACGGCGATCTGGTGCTGGAGGGCGGCGTGCTGGCCGACCTGATGCGGGCGGAAAACAACGCGGTGGCCGTCGACCGCGCGTTGCCCCTGCCGAAAAAGGACTTTAAGGCGCGCATCGCGGACGGCCGGGTGACGGCGGTGGGCGTGGCGTTTTTCGGGGCCGACTGCGCGGCCTGCCAGCCGGCCTACCGCTGGCGGCGGGCGGATTTCGAAACGTGGCTGGACGCCATGCGGGCGTTCGTCGCCCGCGGCGAAACCGGCGTGTATGCCGAAAACGCCTTCAACGCGCTGAACGGCGCGCTGCCGCTGTACCCGCTGGAACTGAACGGCCGCCTCTGCGCCGAGATCGACGACACGGACGACCTGCGCGCGGTGGGCGCGCGCTTCCTTCAAACGCTCGCGGCCGAGCCGTAAGGCCCGTGCCGCGCAAAAGGCAGGGATTTCATGAAAACCGTTTACATGTGCTTCAGCACCGATATTCTGCACAGCGGGCACGTCGCCATCCTCCGCCGCGCCGCGGCGCTGGGGGAGCTGACCGTGGGGGTGCTGACGGACGAGGCCATCGCCACCTACAAGCGCTATCCGCTCGTACCGCTGGCCGACCGCATCGCGCTGTTTGAAAGCATCGGCGGCGTGAGCCGGGTGGTGACGCAGGATACGCTCAGCTACCGGGGCGCGATCGAGGCGCTTAAGCCGGATATCGTGGTGCACGGCGACGACTGGCGCACCGGCGTGCAAAGCGGCGTGCGCGCCGAGGTGAAGGCGCTGCTGGCTGCCTACGGCGGGGAACTGGTCGAGTTTCCCTACACGCACGGCGCGGCCGAGGAGGCCGCCGCAGCGCTCGACTCCCGCCTCAACATGCCGGAGTACCGGCGCGGCAGGCTCAAGCGCCTCATGCAGCTCAAGCCCTGCCTGAGCGTGATGGAGGCCCACAACGGCCTGACCGGGCTGATTGTGGAAAACGCGCGCGTGGATACGCCGGAGGGCGTCAAGACCTTCGACGCCATGTGGGTGAGCAGCCTGTGCGATTCGACCGTCAAGGGCCGCCCGGATATCGAACTGGTGGACATCACCAGCCGCATCCATACCCTGGAGGAGATCATGGAGGTCACCTCCAAGCCCATCATCCTGGACGGGGACACGGGCGGGCAGACGGAACATTTCGTGTACAACCTGCGCACGCTGGAACGACTGGGCGTGAGCGCCGTGATCATCGAGGACAAGGTGGGGCTGAAGCGCAACTCGCTGTTCGGCGCCGACGCGGGGCAGACGCAGGCCGACCCGGAGACCTTCTGCGAAAAGATCGCCGCGGGTAAGAAGGCGCAGCGCAGCAGGGATTTTATGATCTTCGCGCGCTGCGAAAGCCTGATCCTACAAAAAGGCATGGAGGACGCGCTGGCCCGCTGCCGCGCGTACGTCGAGGCCGGCGCCGACGGCGTGATGATCCACAGCTGCCGCAAAACCCCGGACGAGGTGTACGAGTTTCTGCGTCTTTTCCGCGAAACGAACCCCGCCGCGCCCGTGGTGGTGGTGCCCACCACCTACAATACGGCCACCGAGGCGGAACTGTGCGCCCGGGGTGCGAACATCGTCATTCACGCCAACCACCTGCTGCGCAGCGCCTTCCCCGCCATGGAAAAGACGGCGGAGCTCACGCTGCGCAACGGCCGCACGCTGGAAGCGGACGGGCTGTGCATGCCCATCCGCGACATCCTCTCGCTGATCCCCACGGAGAAATAAGGTAAGAGCCGCGGTAAAAACGGCCGTGGCAACGGGCTTTCATTTTTCGCATACGGAGGAACGCCATGCTGATGCCTTTCTGCCCGGTGGACGTACAAATCCTCGCCGACGGGAACGCCGCCGCGGCCGCCCTGCGGGCGCGGCTGAACCCGAATCAGGATATCCTGTTTTTGGCTTCCGACGGCCGTTTTGAGGCGCTCAGGCTGGACCTGTTCGTGAACGCGCTGCAGGAGGACGGCCACAGGGTGCTTCGGTACGCGGATATCACCCCCAACCCCGCGCTTGCCGACGTGGCAAAGCTGCTTTCTTTCTTGTCGGCCAACGCCTTTGTGCCCACGGCGGTCGTCGCGGCGGGCGGAGGCAGCTGCATCGATCTGGGCAAGGCCGCCTGCGCGCTGTGCGGCCTGCCGCCTGCGCATACTTCGGCCGCGGTGCGGGAGGCGCTGCGAACGCACGCTTACGAGCGGCCGCACGCGCGCCCCGGCCTGTACGCCCTGCCCACCACCGCGGGCACGGGCAGCGAGGTAACGCGCTGGGCCACGCTGTGGGACCCTGAGGAGAATAAAAAGCTTTCGCTGGATTATGCGGGCGGCTTTCCCAAAGCCGCGCTGCTGGTGCCGGCGTGGATGCGCGGCATGGGCGCGGAGCTTACGCTGGCCACCGGGCTGGACGCGCTCTCCCACGCGATGGAGGCGTACTGGGCCGCGGCGCGGGAGCCGCTTTCCCAGGAGCTTGCGCTTGCGGCCGTCGCGAAAATACGGGATGCCCTGCCGCTTTCGCTGGCCGACGCGGACGCCCCCGCGCCGCGCCGCGAGCTGGCGATGGGGTCACTGCTGGCGGGGCTGGCCTTTTCCCGCACGCGCACGACCGCCTGCCACAGCATCAGCTATCCGCTCACTTTGCTTTTCGGCGTGCCGCACGGCTTCGCCGCGGCGATGGCCCTTTCCTCGGTGTTGCGCCGCAACCGCGCGGCCGTGCCGGAGCTAAACCGGCTGGACGCGCTTTTTGACGAGTACGAGGGCTTTGACGCGTGGATGGAGCGCGCGGCGCGGGGCGTGCGCCCGCTTAGGCTGTCCGCCTTCGGCATCGCCGAGGGCGACCTGCCCGCGATCCGCGACCTGGCGAGCACGCCGGGGCGCATGGACAACAATCCCGTGGCGTTTTCGCCGGACGAACTGCTGGAAATCCTCCGGGAGAACCTTTAGCCGCAGCCTTTCGCACAAGCTAACAAAAAGCTAACAAAATGGGCAAAAACCGAAAACGGGAGCGAAAAGCGCGTATTTTCGGACGAAACACGACCGAAAACGCGGCGCTTTTCTGCCCCCGTAAAGACCGTTTTCATGGAACGAATGGAAAAACAAAGAACAGACAATGCAAAAATGCGCAGATTTTGCTTGACAAACGCTTCTTCCGGATGTTAGGATTAGTAAAGCTAATCGTAAGCTTAACAAACTAACAAACGGAGGGAAAAACATGAAGAAGCTCCTGGGAATCCTGCTGAGCGTCGCGCTCCTGTTCACCATGGCGACCTTCGCGACCGCGGAAGCGTCGCTGCCCAACTTCCTCGACCTGACGGTCGGCGAGGATTACACCGACCTGAACGTCACCATCAAGTACATCACCCACCGCACCGACCTGGTTACCAGCAGCACCACCTATCAGGATCTCTACATCGCCGAGTTCAACAAGCTCTATCCGGGCATCACCGTGGAGCTGGAAGCCGTTACCGATTTCGCGCAGGACGCGCTCGTGCGCCTGACCGGCTCGGACGACTGGGGCGACGTGATGAACATCCCCCAGGTGGAAAACAGCGAGTTCGGCACCTACTTCCTGCCCTACGGCACGGTGGCGGACATGAGCGCCTACATCAACTTCGCCGACGCCAAGCAGTTCGACGGCCTGTGCTACGGCATCCCCACGACCGCCAACTTCCAGGGCGTGCTTTACAACAAAGCCGTCTTTGAGGCCGCCGGCGTCACCGACATTCCCCGCACCCCCGAAGCCTTCCTGGAAGCGCTTCAGAAGGTTAAAGACAACACCGACGCCATCCCGCTGTATACCAACTACGCCGCCGGCTGGACGATGGGCGCGTGGGACTTCTACGCGGGCGTGGGCGCCACCGGCGACCCGGACTTCGTCAACATCGACATGATCTCCATGAAGGATCCTTTCGCCGCGCGCGAGGACGGCGCGGGCCCCTACGCCGTGTACAAGATCCTCTACGACGCGACCGCGCAGGGCCTGATCGAGGACGACTACACCACCACCGACTGGGAAGGCTGCAAGGCGATGCTCAACAACGGCCAGATCGCCACCATGATGCTGGGCTCCTGGGCGTACGTGCAGATGCGCGATGCCGTGGGCGGCGAGCATCCCGAGGACGTGGCCTACATGCCCTTCCCGCTGACGGTGGACGGCCAGCAGTATGCGCTCTCCGCCGCGGACTACTGCTACGGCATCAACGCCAAGACCGATACCGATCACCAGATCGCCTCCATGCTGTTCGTGAAGTTCATGGTGGAAAAGAGCGGCTTTAACGTCAACGAGGGCGGCTCTCCCGTGCTGATCGGCGAATCCTTCCCGGATTTCGCTTCCTCCTTCGAGGGCGTGACCATGCTTTCCGACACCATGGTGGACGGCGAGCAGGCGCAGCTGGTGGACGACATCAACGCCGATTCCACGCTGATGTTCGCCAAAAGCGGCAACGAGAAGATTCAGAAGATCATCGAGCATGCGTTCAACGGCGACATGAGCTACGACGACATCATGGCTTCCTGGAACGCGCTGTGGAGCGACGCGCAGGAAAGCCTGGGCGTGACCGTGACGGAATAACCGACCCGCGAACCGACAATACGCGATCGAAAGCAGAGGCCGGGGGGCTTCCCCCCGGCCTGTTTTCCCAGAACGGACCGGAAAGGAGCGGCGGGATATGAACGCAATCCATCCCCCCACGCCCGCGGACGCCCGGCGGGGCGGTTTCAGCGTATGGTTGCGCAGGCCGGCCACCCAGAAGGGCCTGGTCATCTTCACCTTCGCGGTGGTGCCGGTGTTTCTGCTGGCGATGTTCACCTATTACCCCTTCGTGAAGATGGTGCAGTACAGCTTTTTCAAGATGAGCTACACCAAGGTGCGGGGCTTCGTGGGGCTTGACAACTACCGGGACATCTTCAGCAAGCCGGAGCTGCTGGCCACCTTCCGCATCAGCCTCTACTACATGGCGGGGGCGATCGTGCAGATCGCGCTGGCGCTGTACTTCGCCACGGTGCTGAGCTTCAAGACCCGGGGCAAGGGGTTTTACAAGGGCGCGATGTTCTTTCCCTACCTCATCAACGGCATCGCCATCGGCTTCATTTTCAAATACTTCTATACCCGCGGCTATGTGCTGGACTCCGTTTTGGGCCTTTTCGGCATTCCGCTGGACAGCCTGCCCTACTGGCTGCGCGACCAGAGCATCAACAACTGGTCGCTGGTGGGGACGTCCGTGTGGAAATACATGGGGCAGAACATGGTGCTCTTTTCCGGCGCGATTATGAGCGTCGACCCGAATTTGTACGAAGCCGCCGCCATCGACGGTGCGAATAAATGGCATCAGTTCAAAAACATCATCCTGCCGAGCATCTCCACGGTGCTGGTGCTCAACGTGATCCTTTCCATCACGGGCTCGCTGAGCGCGTTCGAGCCGCCCTACGTCATCACCTCCATGGGGGGCAACGGCACGGCGACCTATTTCATCAAAATGCACGAAACGGCGCACACCCTGCACAAGGTCGGGCTCGCCTCGGCCATGGCGGTGGTGCTGATCCTCATCATCATCCTGGTGACGGTCGTGCAGAAGCTGCTGTTCAAGTACGCTTTCCGCGACGCGAACACCGACGGCGTGGGCCGTTCGGCCGCGCGCGCGGCCAGGGAGGCGAAATAGGATGGGTGTGGAACGGTCGTTTAAGGATTACGTGCTGAAGTTCTTCAAGCACCTTTCCCTTCTGTTCATGTCGCTTACGTGCATCCTGCCGGTGGCCTCCTGCGTGATTGGCGCGTTCAAAACCAAGGAGGAGTTCGCCACCTCCAGCAAGATCGCCTTTCCGCAGAACTGGGCGAACCTGGACAACTTCGTCAAGTTCTGGAACGAAAGCGGCATCGGGCAGGGCTTCGCGACGTCGCTATTGGTGATGCTGGTGACCATCACGCTTTCGGTGATGATGGGCGCGATGCTGGCCTACGTCCTCAACCGCTTCCGCTTTCCCGGCAACCACCTGATTCGCAACGCCTTCCTGCTGGCGGCGCTCGTGCCGACCATCACCATGCAGGTGACCATCTACAAGCTGATGATCACCTTAAAGCTGGTGGATACGCTGGTCGGCTACATCATCCTGCAGACGGGGACGGACGTCATCTCCATCTACATTCTTTTGCAGTATTTCGAAAATCTGTCCATATCGCTGGACGAATCGGCGATCCTGGAAGGGTGCACGTATTACGGCGTGTTTTTCAAAATCCTGCTGCCCCTGCTCAAGCCCGCGGTGGTCACCTGCATGATCCTCAAGGGCGTGATGATCTACAACGAGTATTACAACGCCAACCTGTACCTGCAAAGCAAGGACAAGTACAAGACCGTTTCCACCGCGCTGTACGTGTACCTGGGCCCCACCAAGAGCCAGTACGAAATGATCTGCGCGGGCGTGCTCATCTGCATCGTGCCGATCCTGCTGATTTTTCTGGTGTTCCAGCGGGAAGTGTACAGCGGCATGACCAACGGCGCGGTGAAGGGGTAGGCGGCCCCGGAGGCGGAAAGGACGGATGCGGATGGACCTGAAACGGGAAGCGCGGGCGCATTTGGAGCAGAAGCTGATCCCCTTCTGGCAGGCGCTGCGCGACGGGGAGAACGGCGGATATTACGGCCGGGTGGACTTCGACCTGACGGTCGACCCCCGGGCGCCCAAGGGATGCATCCTGAACAGCCGCATCCTGTGGTTTTTCGCCCGCGCCTACGAGCTGCTCGGCGACCGGGAGCTGCTGAACTGCGCGCGGCACGCCTACGATTTTCTCGCCCGCTTCCGCGACGGGGAAAACGGCGGGCTGTACTGGTCGGTCGCCTTCGACGGAACGCCGCTGGACACGCAGAAGCACACCTACGCCCAGGCGTTCGCCATCTACGGCCTCGCCGCCTACGCGTCGGCCTCGGGGGACGAACGGGCGCTTGCGGAGGCGACGGCACTTTACGAGCTGATCGAAACCCGCATGCGGGACGAGAACGGCTATCTGGAAGCGTTCGACCGCGCGTTTCGGCCGTTTACCAACGCGAAGCTCAGCGACAACCCCAAGCTGACCGCCCGCGGGGTGATCGCCGAAAAGACGATGAACACGCTTCTACACGTACTGGAAGCGTACACCCTGCTCTACCGGGTCGGGCGGGACGCACGCGTGCTGGCGAGCCTGCGCGCGCTCTTGCTGACGCTTATGCAAATGGTGTATAATCGGGAAGCAAACCGGCTGGAAGTCTTTTTCGACGCGCGGATGCGCTCGATTTTCGACATGCAGAGCTACGGGCACGATATCGAAGCCTCCTGGTTGATCGACCTGGCGGCGCAAACGGCCCGGAACCCCGCCGAGCGCGCCCACACGGAAGCGGTCACCACGGCGCTGGCCGAGGGCGTCATGGAGCGCGCCTGGCGGGAGCACAGCCTGCTCAATGAGCGCACGGAGGGCGAGGACGACGGGACCCGCGTGTGGTGGGTGCAGGCGGAGACGATGGTGGGGCTTTGCAACCTGTGGCAAAAAACGGGCGACGCCCGCTGGCGGAGCGCCATGGAGGACACGTGGGCGTTCATCATGGCCCGGCTGGTCGACCCCCGCGAGGGCGGCGAGTGGTACTGGTGCCTCACCCCGGGCGGGGAGGTGTGCGCGCGGCCGATCGTGGAGCCGTGGAAATGCCCTTATCACAACGGGCGCATGTGCATGGAACTGATGACGCGCCTCTGACGGGCGCATGGGAGGGAACGGAGCGGATGACGGCTCAGAAACGGGCGGCCGAGTGGGCGACGCTTGCGCGCTTCGACGCGGAGACGCGCGCCGAGGCGGCGCGGATTGCAAACGACCCGGAGGAACTGGCCCGCGCCTTTGGAAGCGAGCTTTCCTTCGGCACCGGCGGGCTGCGCGGGGTGCTGGGAACGGGCACCAACCGCATGAACGCCTATACCGTCGCGCGGGCGACGGCGGGGCTCGCGGATACGCTGCGCGCGCGGGGCGGCCGGAGCGTCGCCATTTCGTACGATTCACGCCACGGCTCCGCGGCCTTCGCGGGGATCGCGGCGGGGACGCTGGCGGCCTGCGGCCTGCGGGCCTACCTGTTCGACCGGCTCATGCCCACGCCCGTGCTCTCCTTCGCGACGCGGACGCTTCGCGCGGACGCGGGGGTAATGATCACCGCCAGCCACAACCCCGCCGAATACAACGGCTACAAGGTATACGGCGCGGACGGCTGCCAGATTACCGACGCGGCGGCGGAGGAGATTACCGCGGCGATCGAAAAGCGGGACTACGCCGGGCTTTCGTGGCTTTCCGAGGCCGAGGCGCGCGCGGCGGGCCTGCTTGCGGACGTGCCCGCTTCGGTGACGGAAGCATACCTGCAAAAGACGCTCGCCTGCCGGGTGCACCCGGACGCCTGCGCGCCGGTCACGGTGTGCTACACCCCGCTCAACGGCGCGGGCCTTGTGCCGGTGCGCGAGGCGCTTGGGTCGATGCGCGGCGTAACCGTGGCCGTCGTGGAAGCGCAGGCCGCGCCGGACGGGGACTTTCCCACCTGCCCCAAGCCCAATCCGGAACTGCTGCCCACGCTGGCGCTGGCCATTCGTACGGCAAAGGAGGCCGGCGCCGATCTGGTGATCGCCACCGACCCGGACAGCGACCGCATCGGCGTGGCCGTGCGGGACGACCGGGGGGAGTTCGTCCGCCTGACGGGCAACGAGGTGGGCCTGCTGCTTCTCGAATCCATCCTCAAGGCCCGGCGGGACGCGGGCACATTGCCCGCGTCGCCCGAAGTGGTCAAGACCATCGTGACCAGCGACCTGGCGTTCTCCGTCGCGGCGGCGTACGGCGCTGTGGTCAGGGAAACGCTGACCGGCTTCAAGTATATCGGCGAGGAGATCGGCCGGCTGGAGAAGCGGGGCGAGGCGGGGCGCTTCGTGTTCGGCTTTGAGGAGAGCTGCGGATATCTGTGCGGCACGCACGTGCGCGACAAGGACGGCGTGCTGGCGGCGGTGCTGGTATGCGAGTTGGCGCAGGCGGCCGCGGCGGAGGGCCGCACGCTGCTCGACCTGCTGAACGATCTGTACGCGCGCTTCGGGCGGCTGGAAACGCGGCTGCTCAGTTTCGACCTGACCGGGACCGACCCCATGGCAGACATGCGCCGGTCCATGGAAAAGCTGCGCGCGGTTCCGCCCGAGACCCTCGCGGGCGCGCCCGTGACCGGGCGCAAGGACTACCGACCGGGCCTGGACGGCCTGCCGCCCGCGGACGTGCTGACCTTCGCGTGTGAACGGGGCAAGGCGATCGTGCGGCCGTCGGGCACGGAGCCCAAGGTGAAGGTCTATCTGTCCGCGCCGGGCCGGACGGCCGCGCAGGCCGAGGAGGCGCTCGACGCCATGGAGGCGGACGCGCGCGGCTGGCTTGCGTAACCGCGGGGACATCCCCAGTTCAGCAACGGAGAGTGCGGCATGAAACAAAACGTCAACATGAGGGCCATCGGGCGAGCGCTGGGCGTAAGCGCCGTAACGGTCAGCAAGGCGCTTGCGGGCCGCAGCGGCGTAAGCGAAGCCGTGCGGGAGCGCATCGTGCGCAAGGCGCAGGAGATGGGCTACCGCTACGATCTGGTTGCCAAGGCCCCGCGGGAAAGCCGGGGGGACGTGGGTATCCTGATCGCCGACCACTTCCTGGGACAGGGCAACAGCTTTTATGCGTCGCTGTGCAAAAAGCTGGTGCAACAGCTGGGCGAGCGCAGCTGCTACGGGGTGCTGAGCATCCTCAGCGAGGAGGAGGAGCTGACCGGCGGCTACCCGGATATTCTGGGCGGCGGCCGGGTGAACGGGCTGGTGATTCTGGGGCAGGTGCACCGGGATTATATCCGCATGCTCGAATCGGTGGGAACGAACGTCCCCTATATTTTCATGGATTTTTACGACGAGCGCGCCAACGCCGACGCGGTCGTCAGCGACGGTCTCTACGGCGGTTACCGGCTGGCCAGCCACCTGATCCACATGGGGCATACGCGCATCGGCTTCGTGGGCTCCATCAGGGCGACCAGCTCCATTATGGACCGCTATCTGGGCTACTACCGCAGCATGCTCCAGCATGACCTGCCCATCGCGCCCGAGTGGATCGTCCCCGACCGCGACGAGCACGGCGTGTATAAGGAATTCCCGCTGCCCGATCCGCTGCCCACGGCCTTCGTGTGCAACTGCGACCAGCTTGCCACCCGGTTCATCCACAGGCTGGAGGGCATGGGGATCGGCGTGCCGGGGGATGTGTCGGTCGTCGGCTTCGACGACTTCGTGGATACGCCTCCCGGCAAGCCCGCGCTCACCACCTTCGCCGTGGATCAGGACGCGCTGGCCCGCGAGGCGGCGGAGATGATCATTCAGAAGATGCAGGGACGCGGCGAGCGCATGGGCCGCGTGGTGACGGGCGGGCACATGGTCTACCGCGACAGCGTGCGCGACCTGCGCCCCGCGGACGCCCGGGACGAATAGCCGCGGCGGGCCTTCGGGCTTCGCCGGGGAACGACGAAGGAGAACGACCATGAACCGACCGGTCACCCTCACGGCGGGCGGCAGCCTGCCCGGCATCCCTTGGGAAGAACGCCCCGCCGGCGACCCACACGACGCGCCGCTGTGGCGCAGCAGCCGAAACCCGATCATCGGCCGTAACCCCGCGCCCGGCGTGGCCCGGGTGTTCAACAGCGCGGTCGCGCCCTGGGGAGACGGGTATGTCGCCGTGCTGCGCGGCGAACAGACGGACGGCGTGCCGCAGATCTATCTGGGTCGAAGCGCCGACGGCGTGCGCTGGGCCATCGACCCGGCGCCGATCCCCTTTACGGACGAGAACGGCGCGCCCTTTATGCCGGGCTACGCCTACGACCCCCGGCTGGTGAAGGTGGAAGACACCTACTACATCCTCTGGTGCACCGATTTTTACGGCGCGGCCATCGGGGCGGCGAAAACCGCGGATTTCAAAACCTTCACCCGCGTGGAGAACCCCTTTCTCCCCTTCAACCGCAACGCCGTGCTCTTTCCCCGCAGAATCGGCGGCACGTACCGGCTGCTGAGCCGCCCCAGCGACGGTGGGCACACGCCCTTCGGGGACATTTTCGTATCCGAAAGCCCGGATATGGTTCACTGGGGCAAGCACCGCCACGTGATGGGCAAGGGCTCCGCCTGGTGGGAAAGCGTGAAGATCGGTGGCGGCGCGGCCCCCATCGAGACCAGCGAGGGATGGCTTTTGTTCTACCACGGAGTCGCCGGCACGTGCAACGGCTTTGTGTACTCCATCGGCGGGGCGATACTGGACCGGGACGAGCCCAGCCGCGTATTGTACCGCTGCCGTACCTTTCTGCTGACCCCGGAGGAGGCGTACGAGGAGCGGGGCTTCGTGCCCAACGTGTGCTTCCCCTGCGCCACCCTGCAGGACGCGGACACGGGCCGCATCGCGCTGTACTACGGCGCGGCGGACACCTGCGTATGTCTGGCCTTCACCACCGTGCAACTGGCGGTGGACTACATCAAAACCCACAGCGCGCTGACCCCCGCCGATACCGAGTCGGGCGTGCGCTGAGCCGAAGGAGAACCGTAAACGGCATGAAAACCAAAACCTTTACCGAGCTGACGGCCGAGTACGAGGCGCTCGTGACGCGCCCCAACGAGGTCAACCCCCGGTTTTACAACGGACTGCTGGAACGCTACCGCTACCCCGTGCTCACCCGCGAGCACACGCCCCCCTTCTGGATGTACGACCTGAGCCCCGTAACCAACCCCTACGGCATGAAGCGCCTGGACGTGAACGGCGCCTTCAACAGCGGCGCGCTGTACCTGAACGGCCGGTACTACCTCGTCGCGCGCGTGGAAGGCGCCGATCGCAAGAGCTTCTTTGCCGTGGCGGAGAGCGGAAGCCCGACCGAGGGCTTCCGCTACTGGGATTATCCCGTGCGTCTGCCCGACGGCGACGCGGTGGAAACCAACGTGTACGACATGCGCCTCACCCTCCACGAGGACGGGTGGATATACGGCGTGTTCTGCTCCGAAAGCAAGGACCCGGCCGATCCCGACCCCACGGCGGCGGTCGCGGCGGCGGGCATCGTGCGCACGCGCGACCTCAAAACCTGGGAGCGGCTGCCCAACCTCGTTACCTTGCGCTCGCCCCAGCAGCGCAACGTGGTGCTGCACCCGGAGTTCATCCGCGGCCGGTACGCCTTCTACACCCGGCCGATGGACGGCTTTATTCAAACGGGCTCCGGCGGCGGCATCGGCTTCGGGCTGTGCGACGACGTCACCCGGGCGGTGATCGACGAGGAGAAGATCATCTCCCCGCGCCGCTACCATACCGTGACCGAGGCGAAAAACGGCGCGGGCGCCGTGCCCATCAAAACGCCCCGCGGGTGGATACACATCGCGCACGGCGTGCGCAACACCGCGGCGGGGCTGAGGTACGTGCTTTACGCCTTCGCGACCGACCTTGACGATCCTTCGCGCGTCGTGGCCGAGCCGGGCGGGATGTTCATGGGCCCGCTGGGACACGAGCGGGTGGGGGACGTCGGCAACGTGCTGTTCACCAACGGCGCGGCGGTCAACGAAAACGGGGACGTGTACGTCTACTACGCGGCGAGCGACACGCGGCTGTACGTAGCGCACACGGATCTGAACCGGCTTGCGGATTACGTGTTCAACACCCCGCCCGATCCGCTGCGCTCGGCCGACTGCGTGAAGCAGCGCTGCGAACTGATCGAACGGAATCTGAAATGGATGGAGAGCGAAGGGAAATGAAAACGGCGTTTCGCCCCGCGGCGATTTTCGGGGAACATATGGTGCTGCGCCGAGACCGGCCCGCGGCGATCTTCGGCGAGGCTGCGGAAGGCGCGCGGATCACGGCGACGCTGGACGGCCGCGCCTGCGCCGCCACGGCGCGGGAAGGCGCGTTTTTCCTTCGGCTGCCGCCCATGCCGGCCGGCGGACCGCACACGCTGACGCTCACCGACGGGGAGACGACCTTTGCCTATGCGGACGTGTTTTTCGGCGAGGTATACCTGGCGGGCGGGCAGAGCAACATGGAGTGGCCGCTGAGGGACGCGGCGGGCGGGGCGGAAACGGTCGCCGCGGCGGACAACCCCCTGATCCGCTATTACGAGGTGCCCAAACAGCCGCTGCTGACCGAACAGGCGCTGAAGGACGAGCGGCAGGCCCGCTGGAAGCCGGTCGCGCCCGGCGAATGCGGCGACATGAGCGGCGTGGCCTACCACTTCGCCCGGCTGCTGCAGGCGAAGCTGAACGTGCCGGTCGGCATCATCGACTGTTACTGGGGCGGCACCTCGGCCGTCTGCTGGATGACCGAGCGCTGCCTGCACTCAACCCCGGAAGGCGCGGCGCTGCTGAGAAGCTACGAGGCGAGCATCGCGGCCAAAACCGAGGCGGAGTGCGACGCGGACGTCCGCGCGCACGACGCCGCGATGGAAGTGTGGAACAACCGGATCGCCGCCCTGCGCGCCGAACACCCCGACATGGGGTGGACGGAGGTCGCCCGGCTGGCCGGGCCCTGCCCCTGGGCACCGCCGCACAGCCCGAGGAGCGCTTTCCGCCCCGCCGGGCTGGTGGAAACGATGCTCAAACGGGCGGCTCCCTATACGCTGACGGGTTTCCTGTACTACCAGGGCGAGGAGGATACCAAGCACCCGGGGCTGTACCGCGCGCTGATGACCTCGCTGATCGGCTGCTGGCGCGAGCTGTTCAGGGACGATACGCTGCCCTTCCTGTTCGTGCAGCTCCCCATGTACCGGGACAGCGCCCAGCGCGACGACGGCCTGTGGGCGGTGCTCCGGGAGGCGCAGGAAAAGGCGTACCGGAGCGTACGGAACGCCGGCATGGCCGTGATGATCGACGGGGGCGAACTGGACAACGTGCACCCCACGGATAAAAAAACGGTGGGCGAGCGGTTGTTTTACGAGGCCCTGCGTACGGTGTACGGCCGCGGGGACGCCCCGCGGAGTCCCCGCGCCGTGAGCCTGTACCGGGACGAAAGCGAGCTGGTCGTCGCCCTGTCCGCGCCGGTAACGGCGAAGGGGGAGCCGGCGCTGTTCGAAGTGGCGGACGAGGGCGGCCTCTACGTGCCCGCGCAGGTTACCGTCGAGGGGGACACGCTGCGGCTTTCCGCCGAAGGCATGGCGGAACCGACCGCGGCGCGATACGCCTGGGTCAACTACGGCGTGGTGAACGTGTTCGGCGAAAACGGGCTGCCGCTGGCGCCGTTCCGCATGGAATAGAACAACATCAAAAAAGGGCGGGCTTGCAAACAAGCCCGACCTTTTTTGATGCCTTACCGCCGGATCAGGACGGCGGCGATATCGTTTACGTTGGTGCCCGTCGGCCCGGTGACGATCAGCCCGTCGCAGGCCTGGAGGGCGTGATAGCTGTCGTTGTCCGCAAGCGCGGCGGCGACGTCCACGTTCGCCCAGCGCAGCTTGCCCGCCGAACGGTGGTCCACGTACCCGCCGGCGGCATCGGTGGGGCCGTCGATGCCGTCGCTCCCGAAGCTGAACAGCGCCGTGTCGCGCGTATCTTCCAGCGCCGGCGCGGCGGCCAGCGCCAGCTCCTGGTTGCGGCCGCCCAGGCCCCTGCCGTTAACGTGCACGACCGTCTCCCCACCCGCCAGGTATGCCACGGAATGCGTTTCGCCCTGGTGGGTCAGCGCGATGGAGCTTAAAAACCGTCCGGCCTCCCGCGCCTCGCAGTTGAGCCGGTCGGTGAGGATGACCGTATCGTAGCCAAGCCGCCTTAGCGTCCGCGCGGCGGAGCGCACCAGCAGCTGCACGTTGCCGATCAGCTGCGTTTCGGCGTTGGGCAGTTCCTTGGGCGTTTCGCGGCGCATCAGCGCGCGAATGATCTCCGGCGCATCCGGAAAGACCCGGGCAAGCGTCTTTTCGGCGTCGGCGGCGGTTACGGGATCGGGCGAGATGGGCCCGGATGCGACCGTCTCCGGCGCATCGCCCAAAACATCGGACAAAAGCAAACCCACCACGCGCGCGGGGGCGCACAGCTTGGCAAAGCGCCCGCCCTTCACCGCGGACAGGCGGCGGCGGATGATGTTCATCTCCGTGATGTCCGCGCCACAATGGAACAGCGCGCTGGTCGCCGTGGCGTACATCGGCAGAGGGATCAGCGGCTTTTCAAACTGAGCGGAGCCGCCGCCCGAAATGAGCATGAGCACCGTGTCCTCCGCCGAGAGCCCCTGCACCATGGCGATGGCCGCCTCGGTCGCGCAAACGCTGTTTATGTCCGGCACCGGGTGACCCGCCTCCATGACGGCAAAGCGGGGCAGCGGCCCGCGGCCGTGGCCGTAGGGAGTGATGATCAGCCCCTGCTCGATACGCTCGCCGAGCGCGTCGCAGGCGGCCTGCGCCATGCCCCAAGCCGCTTTGCCGATGGCGAGCACCAGTAGCCTTCCGGGTCCGAAGGAGAGGCGGTTGAGCGCGGCGGTAACCGCTTTTTTCGGCTGGGCAGCCGCCACAGCCGTTTCGATCACAAGCCGGGCATCCTCTCTGAGCGTGCTCACGGTTGACCTCCTTTACGGAGATTTTACAATCGTCTATTCCCAGTATTCTGCGCGCGGGCCGGAGTTCCTCCTTATGGAAGCATTACGGTACATTGGGAAGGATTGGAAGCCGCCCGGCGCAGGGCGCGCGCCGGGCGAAAAAGGCCGAAATATGCCCGGATAGTCGGGTTGACAAACGATAGAATATGAGTATATTAGAATATGCTAATATACGGGAAGGCGGCGACGCCGTTCCGTGCCGGATCGAAACGGAAGGGAGCGCGCAGCCATGCGGCAGGACGCCAAACAGGTCACCGGCATGCTCAAGGTGCTGGCCAACGAAAACCGCCTCCGGCTCCTCTGCGAGCTGATCGACGGGCCCAAGACCGTCGGCGCGCTGGGCGCGAGGGTCGACGGCATATCGCAGTCCGCGCTCTCCCAGCACCTGGCGCTGCTGAAGGCGCACGGCATCGTGCAGGATCACAAGACGGGGCAGAACGTGATCTACTCCATCGCGGATCCCCGGGTGACCGAACTGATCGCGGCGCTCAAGCACACCTATTGCGACTGGACGTCGTGACCCGGAAGAATAACGGAAACTCAAAAACGGCCCCGCAGGGCCGCCCCGGCGCAAACAGGCCGGCGTGAAAAGCAGGAGGAACGAAAAACCATGAAACTGTCCATCAACCCCGGAAGGTGCCCGCAGAACCACCGCTGCCCGGCCGTTTACGTGTGCCCCAAGCAGGCGATCAGTCAGAAAAGCCCCTTTTCGCTGCCGATCGTCGACCAGGAGAAGTGCGTGGATTGCGGCAAGTGCGTCCGCTACTGCCCGATGGGCGCCATCCAGATGGCCAAATAATACGAAAAGCCCGGCGGAGAGGCAAATCGCAAAGGGAGAGGACGCCTGCGTCCTCTCCCTTTGCGATGGCCTTCGGCTCGCTTATTCCATGCCGGTGTAGGTCAGCAGGCTCTCCGGCGGGAAATCGGCGATGAAGGTCTTGCCGCGGGTAAACTGCAGCTCGTTGCCCTGATCGTCGTAATACACGGTGGGGCTTTCCACGGAATCGCGCACCCAGTAGCCGGGAATGTAGCGGCCGCCGATGAAGATGTCCGCGTTGCCCTTGCCCACGCTCTGCATGACGGGCATGATCTTGCTGTTGTTGGTATACTCGTAGGAAACGCGCTGGATAATGACGTTGGAGAAGCTCATCCAGACGGAGTTGGTGTCGTCCACGTTGCCGGCTTCCTCGGCGCTCAGGTAGGTCATGTACGGAGCGTCGCCCGAGTAGCGGTAGTAGAGGTTCTCGGTCTCGTCGTACACGAAGTGGGAAACCCACTTTTCATGGCCCCAGTCGAGGTTGATGTTGTAGGCCAGGTCGTAGCCGTCCACGTAGGGGCTGGAATCGGAGAAAAGGAAGGCGTGCGCGCTGGCGGAATAGTTGGTGGGGATGGTGTCGCGCAGGCCCACGACGTTGACGTCGAGGTTGTCGGGGTTTTTGAGGCCCTTCACGCGCTGGCGGTAGTCGTTCCACTTGTTGGTGAGCAGGTTGAACAATACGCCCTTGTCGCTGGCGCCGAGCTCCGCGAACATGGCGGCGATATTGTTCTCATCCTCGTGGGGGCCGCCCGCGTAGATAAAGCCGCTCTGCCACTCCTCGCGCAGCAGCACGTGCCCGATACGCGCCGAGCGAACGGGGCCCACCGACGTGGGGATGCCCTCGTCCAGCCGGTCGCTGAAGAGGAAGGAGATACGGGTCTCGCCCGTGCGGTAGAGGATGCCTTCGTAGACAATGTCGGCGTACTGGCCGCCCCACGGCGCCCGGTTGCCCACGCCCGCGGACTTGACGGTGGTGCCGTTGTACTTGACCGATCCCTGGGGGTTGCTGATCTGCACGAGCATCGGCAGATACACGCCGCTCCACTCCAGACCCGTGGTGGGACTCTCGCCCGGGATGATGGGGTTGCGGTCGGCGGGCGTTTTGTTTTCAATCTTGCGGTCGGCCTCGTTTTGCAGCACCGTGCCTTCCAGCGGCAGGCTGTACGTATTTGCCTTCGTCGCCGCAACCGCGGGCACGGCGACGCTCATAAGCAGTGATAATACCAGAATCACCCCGATGATCTTCTTCACGTAACTATCCTCCCCAATCTTTGTGGTTACTAAACGATCTACACATGCGTTAAATTGCACCCCTGCGTGCTTTTGAATTATAACATTTCAAAAAATCGGGTGTCAATCAACACGCTGTAACAGTTGCCGGAGGCAAACGAGGCTTTCCCGCTCCGCCGATTCCGCCAAGAAGCGCCCCCGACAGGCGCTTTTTGGCGAAATCCACATGGAACGGCTCACGGGTTCGCGGGAGCCGGCGTGGGCGAGGGGGCGAACGTCGGCGCGGGCGTGGGGGAAGGGGTCGGCGTCGGCGTGGGGGTATAGGTCGGCGCGGGCGTCGGGGCCGGGGTGGGGGTCGGCGTATTGAGCACGTCCGCGTACAGGGCGTTGAGCGTCTTTTCGTTCGCTTCGCCGGTGGCGTAGATGCCGTTAGCCTTCTGGAAGGCTTTGACCGCGTTCTTCGTGCCGTTGAGGAACGTGCCCGTGACCGTGCCGGTGTAATACCCGAGCTCCTTGAGCTTCATCTGCATCCAGAACACGTCCTCGCCCTCGCTGCCTTTTTTGAGCGTGCGGAACGGCTGGGGCGGCGTGCCGGTGCTGGAGTAGGCGGGGGTTGCGGTGGGCTCCGGGGTGGTGACGGGGGTCTTGCTGCCTTTGATGAGGGGCGCGGGCTTCAGGGCGGAGCGCAGTTCCGGGTCGTTGGGCAGATCCTCGGTGATCGTAACCACCGTGCCCTCGCCGACGTTGTCGTATATCCATTTGGCGTCGGCGTTCAGCAGGCGGATGCATCCGTGCGAGGCGCGCGACCCCAGCAGATTGTAGCTTTTGGTGCTCATGGCATCCAAGTCCACGGAGTTATAGATGACGGAATGGAAGGCAATGTAGGCGTTGATGCGCGTCCAGTACTGGGCGTAGCTGCCATAGAGGCTGAAGTAACACCAGCGGGCCTTGCGGCCGTTGAGCACCCATTCGCCCACGTCGCTGGGGGTGGCCACCATGCCGGTGGAGCAGACCATGGTGCGCACGGGCACGGTGTAAGCCCCTTCGTCGTCCAGCCCGTATACGATCACGGCCTGGTTTTGCACGTCCACGGTGATAGCGTAGGGAATGGGCGTGGGTTCGGGCGTGGGCCGCGGCGTGGCGCTTGCGTCCAGCGCCTGCTCGTCGTCAAACAGCACGCTCCAGGTCTCCTCGCCCGTCACGCCGTCCACCGAAAGTCCGTTGTTCTCCTGAAACGCCTTCACGGCGGCCTGCGTCTGGTTCATGTAATAGCCGCTGATGGGGCCGTCGAAATAGCCCAGCGCCGTCAGCCGCTTCTGCACGAGCTTCACCTGCTCGCCCTGGGAACCGCGGGAGAGCTTTTTGGTGTATTCCACGTCGATGGCGGCCGTATCCTCGTCGCCGTCGGCGGCGATCACCACGTCGTTGATATCGCCCAGGTCGCCGGTCGAATCGGGCGCGGCGGTCGCCTCGGGGCCGTCCTTGGACAGGGCGGAGGCGCTGAACAGCAGGCGCTGGGTTTTGACGTCCGCGGTGCCGGTGCTCTCCAGCCCGTTTTTCGTCTGGAAGCTTTCGATGGCGGCGGTGGTGCCCTCCAGATAATTGCCGCTGAGCTTGCCCGTGTAGTAACCCAGCGTTTGAAGCGCTTCCTGAAGGCGCTCAACATCCTCGCCGCTGTCGCCGGTCGTCAGCGACCGGTACTCGGCGTTCATCAGCATCGCTTCGGTCTCGCCGTCCACCGCGCCGGTTTCCTCAAGCCCGTAATCCGCCTGGAACTGGCGCACCGCGGCGCGGGTACCGTCCAGAAAATTGCCGCTGACCTTGCCGCTGTAGTAGCCCAGGTCCTTTAAACGCTGCTGCACGGCGAGCACGGTGTCGCCGCTGTCGCCGTATTGCAGGGGCGCGTAGCCGTCCGCCGATTCCCCCAGTGAATAGCTTCCGGCGGCCTGCGGAAGCGCCGCCAACACCAGCGCGAGCGTCAATAGCACAGCCAGATACCGTTTCATAGCCTACACCTCATCCGTCATCTACAGGCTGTTTCGTCCGGAAAAACGGGTTTCCCTGCCCGGTTTGCGCGGCCGGAAAGAATTTACAGGTATTCGATCATGTCGGATAAACGATTGAAGATCAGGTCGGGTTTTTCGGGTGCCGCCCGCTCGTCCTCCATCGTCGCCTCGCCGGTCAGCACCAGGATGCTCGTCATGCCGAAGCGCACGCCGGTGGCGATATCGGTGTAGAGGCGGTCGCCGACCATGGCGAGCTCCTCCTTTTTAAGGCCCGTCACCCGAAGCGCCTCCGTAACGATGCCCGCGTTGGGTTTGCCGATCACCACGTCCGGCCTGCGGCCCGCGCTGGCTTCGATAAACGCGATAATCGCCCCGATGTCCGGCGCGAAGCCCGTTTCCGTGGGGCAGTTGAAATCCGGGTGGGTGGCTACGTAGGGCAGGCCCGCGCGCACCAGGTCGCATACCCGCGTCATCTTCGGGTAATCCAGGGTCGTATCGTACCCGATCAGCACGTAGTCGGGGTGAGCGTCGTCGATCGTCACGCCCATCCGGGTCAGCTCGTCCCGCAGAAAACCGTTGCCCAGCACGTAGGCGCGCTTGCCGGGGAACCGTTCCAGCACGTAGCGTCCGGCGGCCTGCCCGGAGGTGAGCACGTTCAAAAACGGCTCCGTGACCCCCAGACGCCGGAGCTTTTGTACGTACGCCTCGGCGGATTTGCTGGAATTGTTGGTTAAAAACAAAGCCGTACGCCCGGTCTGCCTGAGCTTGTCCAGAAACGCCAGCGAACCTTCCAGCATCCGTTCGCCCAGGTAGAGCGTGCCGTCCATATCCAGCAGAAATCCCCGGATGGGGGCGAGTTTTGCCCGTACGTCCATGCCTTCTCCTCCCGACGGCCGTCGGGCCGCTTCGACCATTTTACCACACAACCGGACATTTTTGAAGCCGCCAAAACGTACAGCCAAAAAGCCGGCGGTCATGCCGGCTTTTCGCTTGGGGTTTACAGGACCTTCTTGAGGAAGTCCTGCGTGCGCGCCTGCTGCGGATGTTCGAAAATCTCCGTAGGCGTGCCTTCCTCCAGCACCACGCCCTCGTCCATGAACAGCACGCGGTCGCCCACCTCGCGGGCGAAGCCCATTTCGTGGGTGACCACCACCATGGTCATGCCGTCCTCGGCCAGCCGTTTCATCACGTCCAGCACCTCGCCGACCATTTCGGGGTCCAGCGCGCTGGTCGGCTCGTCAAACAGCATCACGTCGGGGTTCATCGCCAGCGCCCGCACGATGGCGATGCGCTGCTGCTGACCGCCGGAAAGCTGCTTGGGGAAAACGGACGCCTTCTCGGCAAGCCCCACGCGGGTCAGAAGCTGCATGGCCCTTTCCCGCGCCTGCTCCCTGGTCATCAGCTTAAGCGTGATGGGCGCGAGGGTGATGTTGTCCATCACGTTCAGGTGGGGAAAGAGGTTAAACTGCTGGAACACCATGCCCATGCGGCGGCGCAGGGCGTCGATATTCGCGCGGGGCGCGGTGATTTCCGTACCTTCGAAGAAAATCTGCCCGCTCGTGGGCATTTCCAGCAGGTTCAGGCACCGAAGGAAGGTGCTCTTGCCGCTGCCGGAGGGCCCGATGATTACGACCTTCTCCTGCGGTTTGATGTGCTGGTCGATGCCGCGCAGCACCTCCAGGTCGCCGAAGTGCTTATGCAGGTTTTTAACGGTTATCACCCTGACGCAGCCTCCTTTCCAGCCTTCCCAGCAGCTTGGTCAGCACCCCCGTGACGATCAGGTAGAGGATGCCGGAAACGATGTAGGGCGTAAAGGCGCTGTAGGTTTTGCTGCGGATGTAGTCGCCCGCCTTGGTCAGCTCCGTAAGCGCGATGTAGGCCAGGATGGACGTTTCCTTGATGAGCGTGATGAACTCGTTGCACAGCGCCGGCAGTGCCGTTTTCAGCGCCTGCGGGAAGATGATCAGCTTCATCGTCTGCCACTGGCCCAGGCCCAGCGAGCGCCCGGCCTCGGTCTGGCCCTTGTCCACGCTCAGGATGCCGCTTCGGATGATCTCGCTGACGTAGGCGGCGCTGTTGAGGCCGCAGGCGATGACCCCGATGATGACCCGGTCGATGGCGATGGAGCCGAACAGGCCGAAGTTGATGATGAGCACCTGCAACAGCATCGGCGTGCCGCGGATGATGCCCACGTACACCCCCGCGATTTTCTGCAGGGGCTTTACGCCGCTCAGGCGCATCAGCGCCAGCAGCGTACCCAGCATCAGGCCCGCGATCGCCGCGAACAGCGACACCTCCAGCGTGATGCCCAGGCCGCGCAGGTAGTTCATCCAGCGGTTGTTGTACAGAACGTTCTGGTAGATTTCCTTGTAGATATTCTCCCAGAAGTCCAGATTGCCGGCCAGCGCCTTGTCCTTGATGGCGAGCCACCACTGGTCGAAGATCGTCGAGCCGGTCACCTCGGCGGCGCCGAGCAAGAGGGCTGAAAACATGGCTTTCCTCCGGTGGGGTTCCGGGCGTGCGCCGCCCGAAACGAAATAAAGCGGGAAGGCGTTACGCCACCCTCCCGCACAGGCGAACGGCAAGGCGGCGGAGCCGCTTTGCCGTTCAGGGAAGTCCGTTTATTCCGCTGTGTCGTCCCCGGCGTTCTCGCCGTAGATGTCCCACTTCACGACCAGCGCGTCGATGGTGCCGTCGGCCTGCATGCGCTCGATGGAAGCGTCGATTTTGGCCTTGAGGTCGGCGTTGCCCTTGGGGATGGCGATGCCGTAGTACTCGGCGTCGAACACCACCGTGTCGCTGATGGTCAGCGTGTCGTCGCCCAGTTCCTTAAGGATGCGCTTGGCCACGGGCGTGTCGGTGATGACCGCGTCCAGCTTGTTGCCCTGCAGGTCCATAACGGCGTCCAGCGCCTTGGTGTAGGCGAACACGTTGTTCATGTCCGTGCTGGCCTCGGCGGCGTCCATGCCGGTGGTGCCGGTCTGGGAGCCGATCTTCTTGCCCATGAGGCTGGCGTTATCGGTGATGTCGCTGTCGACCTTCACGATGCAGCTCTGGCCGTCCTGCAGGTAGGGGATGGAGAAGTCCACGTTCATCTGGCGCTCCTCGGTGATGTAGAAGCCGGAGATGCCCAGGTCGTAAAGGCCGGTCTGCACGCCGGTCACAATGCTGTCGAAGCTTGTGGCCTCAAAGACGATCTCCATGCCGATGTCCTTGGAGATTTCGGCGGCCAGGTCGGCGTCGAAGCCGATCACGTTGCCGTCGTCGTCCATGGACTCGAAGGGCGGAAAGTCGGGGCTGGTGCCGGCCTTGAGCACGGTGGTCTCGGCGAGGGCGGCGGCGCAGGACAGGGTCAGTAGAACGGATACCAGCAAGGCAAGGAATTTCTTCATGAGTGGGGGCCTCCTAAAACGCAAGTATTTTTGGAATGCGCATAGTATACATCCGTGCTGCCTGCTTGTCAAGGAAATAATGCATAAATATTCAATCTTTTTTTGCTTGCTTTCGGACGCTTTCCAGGTAGCGCTTCCGCCCTTCGACGTAAAAGTCGTTGCCGTGAGCGTCCACGGCGACGGTCAGCGGCAGGTTTTCGACCACCAGCCTTTTCACCGATTCGGTGCCCAGATCCGGGTAGGCCACGACCGTGACGCTCTTCACGCAGTCGGCCAGATAGGCCGCGCAGCCCCCGATCGCCACGAAGTAGACCGCGCCGTGGCGAACGAAAGCCTCCCGGGTCGCCTCGCCGCGCTCGCCCTTGCCGATGACGGCCTTCACCCCGTAGCGCAGCATCTGCGGGGTGTAGGGATCCATGCGCACGCTGGTGGTGGGCCCGATGGCCCCGGAGGGGCGGCCCGGCGGCGTGGGCGTCGGCCCTGCATAAAAAACCGTCTGCCCGCGCAGGTCGACCGGCAGGGGTTCGCCCGCGGCGAGCGCCGCGCAGAAGCGCGCGTGCGCCGCGTCCCGCGCGGTGTACACCACGCCGCTGAGCAGCACGCTGTCGCCGGCGCGCAGGGAAGCGAGCGTTTCCGGCGTAAAGGGGGAGACCAGCGAAAGGGGCATGGGACGCGCTTCCTTTCCGTGGCGGTTCGCCGCGCCGACGCGCGCGTGCGGATACCGCATATGCGTGAATATTCATTCAAACCGGGCGGAGGTGCCCTAAGCCCCGGGACGCGCTACAGCGTCTCTTCGGCGTGGCGGGTCACGTGGCAGCCCATATTGACCGCCACGGGCAGCCCCGCGATGTGCGTGGGCGCCGCCTTGATGCGCACGGAAAGCGCCGTCGTCCATCCGCCGAAGCCCTGCGGGCCGATGCCAAGCTGGTTGATTGAGGCGAGCAGCTCGTCCTCCATCGCCGCGTAGTACGGATCGGGGTGCGGGCCGGGCCGGAGCTCCACCAGCGCCTCCTTGGCCAGGAGCGCCACCTGCTCGAACGTTCCGCCGATGCCCACGCCCAGCATGACCGGCGGGCAGGGGTTGGCCCCCGCCAGGCGGACGGTCTCCACCACGAAGCGCTTTACGCCCTCCGCGCCGTCGGCCGGCGTGAGCATGCAAAGCCGGCTCATGTTCTCGCTGCCGAAGCCCTTGGGCGACACCGTCAGCCGGACGCGGTCGCCTGGCACCAGGCGCACGTGCAGCACGGCCGGGGTGTTGTCGCCGGTGTTCCGGCGGCGCAGGGGATCGGCGACGACGGACTTGCGCAGGTAGCCTTCCTCGTAGCCGCGCGCCACCCCGGCGTTCACGGCGTCCTCCAGCGAGGCTCCCTCGATGTGCGCGTCCTGCCCGACCTCGGCGAACACCACCGCCATGCCGGTGTCCTGGCAGATGGGCACGGCCTCGGTCCGGGCGATCACGGCGTTCTGGCGGATCAGCCGGAGCGCTTCCCGCGCGGGGGCGAAGGGCTCGGCCTCGTCCGCGGCCTGCAGCAGCGCGCCCACCTGCCCGGGCAGCGCCGTGCAGGCGCGCACGCAAAGGCGGGCGACGCAATCGGTAATCGCGGAAGCGGGAACGGTGCGGATGGGGTTCATGCCTCTGCCTCCCAAAGCGTAGAAATCAGGCTGCTCGCGGCGGCGCCCGCCGCTAGTCCAGATCGATCATCAATACCTCGCAGGGGTTGCCGATGCGGGGCAGGTACACGGGGTTGCTCGCTCCGGCGCTGATGATCATCCGGTTGTCGATCACGCCGCGCGTGTATTTGGGGAAAAACCCCTGCCCCGGCGCGTACAGCCCCTGCCGCCCCACCCGAATCTGCCCGCCGTGGGCGTGCCCGGCCAGCACCAGGTCGACCTTGCTTTGGCGCAGGCGGTTCATGTAATCCTCCGGGCGGTGGCAGAGGAGGATCTTCACGCCCTCCTCGCTTTCCATGGCGGGGAGCATGTCTCGATGGCCGTACTTTTCCGGCCGGTACCAGCAGCCGATGACCAGTTCGCCGTGGCGAACGTAATGGTTGAACAGAAAATGGGCGTCCGTGCGCCCGACGGCCGTCAGAAAATCGTCGAAATCCCTAAGCCGCACCTCGTGGTTGCCCACGCCCACGAACGTGGGTATCCGCTGCGACGCCCTTTCGATGAAGCGCAGCGCCCGGCCGAAGCCCTGGCGGTAGCGGTCGGCCGCGTCGCCGGGCATCAGCAGCACGTCCGCGTCCGAAAGAAGGGGCATCAGATCGGCGTAGCCCGCGTTGTGCAGGTCGCTGACCACCATAAGCCGCACGGGCCGGCTCAGCCTGCCGGTGTGCCACTTGTAAAACCTTCGTCTGCGCAAAGCCGCATCCCTCCCCCCAAAGCTTCCGCGGGCATTGTATCACACCCGAAAGCGGTTGACAAACACCCGGCGCAAGGTTCGGGGGCGGCCGCGACGCGGCCGCCCCCGGTTAAATGAATCTGTAAATGGAATCCCGGCCCGGTCAGTTGAGCCGATCCTTGTACACCTTGGCGTTGGCGTCGGTGACCCAGCCGCTTACGGTGGTGTCGTACAGGTCGTCCTGCTTGGAGGAGAGAAGATCGGCGCTGATAACGTCCTTCACGTCCTCAAGCGCCACCGCGCCCTCGGTGATGTCGCTTACGTACTTGACGATGTGGATGCCGTAGTCCGTGCGGAACGGCGCGGACACGTCGCCCACCTTGACCAGCGACATGGCGGCCTCGGTGAAGGCGTCCACCCAGTTGGTGTCGCCCGCGCAGACGGGATAGCCGTCGGTCTTGGCGGGATCGCTCTGCATGCCGGTATCCTCGCCGTATTCGGTCATCAGGGCGTCGAAATTCTCGCCGGCATCAAGCTTGGCGACAATCTCGTCCACCGTGGGCTGGATGGCGGCGTAGGCGGCTTCCTTGGCGGCGTCCAGCTGCGTTTGCAGGTCGGCGATCGCAGATTCCAGGTCGGCCTTCTCGGCGGTCAGCTCCGTGCGGCTGTTGGCCTGATCCTCGGTATCGGTGCTCGCGTCCTCGGGCAGCGCGGCCAGGGAGGTGGTGTTGGTGTCCAGGGCGTCCTGCTGGTCGCTGATCTGGCTTTCCAGATCGCTGATGGTGGAGCTGTCCTCGTCGCTCAGCTTGCGCAGGATATTCTTGACGTAGCGGTAGCCGGCGGGACGGTAGTAGATGGTGGAGCCGTTGTTCACGTCCGTGCCGAACTGGGAAAGGTCGTCGGCGTAGGAGCTCTGCGCGCTCGCCACGCGGGAGTCGTACTCGGTCTGAATTTCGTCGTCGGTCACGGCCACGTCCTTGACGACGGACGCCTTGAGCTTTTCTTCCGCCTTGGTGGCCTTCTGGCTGTCCAGCAGGCTGTCCTTGTCCGGGTAGCCCAGCTCGGTCATCTTGTCGATCACCGCGGTTTCCAGCTCGTCGCCGGTCAGCTCCGTGTCGGCAAAGTAGTTGGTTTTGACGCTGCTGATATAGCCGTCGTAGGTCGTGTCGACGCTCTGCTGCATCTCGCTGAGCTCGTCGTCGGTGAAGGTATAGAAGCCCAGCTCCGTCGCCTTCTGATCGATGACGGCCTGCTGGATGAGCGCGTCGATCGCCGAATCCTGCGCGGAGGAGATGTGGTCTTCGTCGGTCGTGTCGTAGGTCATGCCGTACATGCTGTAGATGTATTGCTGATAGCTCAGCGTATTGTCGACGGCCGTCTGCACCTCCGCCTTGGTGTACGTTTTCCCCGCGACCTCGATAATGGTGGTTTGCGCGTCGACCGCCTCGTCCTTTACAATGAGGCTGCAGCTCGTGCTCAGCACGAGCGCCGCGACCAAAAGGACCGCCAGAAAAATACGCTTACGCATGGTTGGTCTCCCCTTATCGTTCCTATTCATTGCCGAAGCTCCAACCATTATAACCCATTCCCCTTCGATCGGCAAGGACTTTTCCAAGGATTCACGCATTGTTCATCCGGGCCTTACGCTATTGATTCTTTTCGGGGGAAGGAGGTATAATAACGCGGGTACAAGCGGACGGGAGCGTGATACGGATGGCGGAAACGCACATACGGGATTATTGCGGCAGGCGCGTGCACATGGTGGGCATCGGCGGCAGCAGCATGAGCGGGCTGGCGCGGATGCTGCTTGCCCGCGGCTGCGTGCTGACCGGCAGCGATAATCTGGAGACCTACGCCACCCGCGAGCTTCGCAAGCAGGGCGTGCCCGTGACCATCGGCCATAAGGCGGAGAACGTGCACGGCGCGGAGCTTTTGGTGTACACCGTCGCCGTTTTGCCGGACAACCCCGAACGGGTGGAGGCCGCGCGGCTGGGCTTGCCCACGCTTGAGCGGGCGACGCTGCTGGGCCAATTGATGGAGGGCTGCAAAACGGCCATCGGCGTGTGCGGCACGCACGGCAAAACCTCCACCACCTCCATGCTCGCCCAGGCGCTGGTGGCGACCGGGGCCGACCCGACCGTGCACATCGGGGGTACGCTGGACTACATCGGGGGCAATACGCGCATCGGCAAGGGCGACGTGTTTTTAACCGAGGCCTGCGAGTTCAACGCGAGCTTTCTGCACCTTCGGCCCACCGTGGCGGTGATTACCAACATCGACGAGGATCACCTCGACTTTTATAAGGATATCGACGACATCCAAAACGCGTTCGGCCGCTTTCTGTCGCTTCTGCCGCCGGAGGGCTGCGCCGTGGGCAACGGGGACGACGAGCGGGTCGTTGCGCTGCTTAACGCCCTTTCCTGCCGCACGGTCACCTTCGGCCAGGGTGAACGCTGCGACTGGCGGCCGCTCAACCTGCGCTACGACGGAGAGGGCCGCGCCGAATTCGACGCGGCGCTCCACGGCAGGGCCATGGGGCACGTGTCGCTCAGGGTGGCGGGCTTCTTTCATATGTACAACGCGCTGGCGGCCGTGGCCTGCGCCCATGCGCAGGGGGCCGATCCCGCCGCGGTCTGCGCGGCGCTGTGCGCGTTTGCGGGCGCGCACCGGCGGTTCGAGCTGACGGGCGTCATCGACGGCGTGAAGCTTTACCATGATTACGGCCACAACCCCGCCGAAATGAAAAACGTTCTTTCCGTGGCCAGGCTGCAGCCGCACAACCGCCTGTGGGCGGTCATGCAGCCGCACACCTACAGCCGCGTCAAGCGCCTGTTCAACGACTATCTCACCTGCACGCGGGACGCGGATATCACGCTGGTCACCGATATCTACGCCGCCCGCGAGAAAGACCCCGGCGACATCAACGCCGCGCAGATCGTGGAAGGCATGCGGCGAAACGGCGTAGACGCGGTGCTCACGCCTTCCTTCGACGATACGGAAGCCTATCTGCGCGCGCACTGGCAGCCCGGCGACCTGGTGCTGACCATGGGCTGCGGCAACATCAACCAGCTCAACGAGCAGATGAACGGGCACGAGGCGGCGCGCGCCCACGCCTGACCCGCGCCCGCGAAAAAAACACGCGCCCCCGAGCGCCCGCCGCGCAAGGCTTTTCGCACCCCCGTGCGCAAACGGGCGAAATTACCGGTTGTCCTTGGGCGGGGGAATAGGGTATAATCAATCATAGCGTTTCTTTCCGAACCGAAGGGATGCGCAAGCGCAAAAGCAGGGGAGGTTTTGCCATGCTGAAACGGATGCTCGCCGCGCTTTGCTGCGCCGCGCTTGCCGTAAGCCTCCCGCTGGGCGCGCTTGCGGCGGACACCTACCGGTTGGCCGGCTTCGACGGGGACGACAGCAATCACGTCTGGTCCGACAACGATTTTTTCACGCGCATGCAGGCGCGCACCGGGATCGCCTTCGAATTTGACGAATACACCGATTACGACAAGTGGGAGACCGCCAAGCAAACCATGTTTTCTTCCGGCGACCTGCCGGACGTGCTGTTTAAGGCGGAGCTTTCGACCCGCGAGCAGATCGAATATGCACAAAACGGAATGCTGATCGACTTAAAGCCGCTGCTGGCCGAGTACGCCCCCAGCCTGTGGGCGCTTCTTACGGCGCACCCGGACTGGCTCGCCTCCGTCACCCTGCCGGACGGCAAGATCGTTGCGCTGCCGTCGCTTACGGAGCTGCCCACGCAAAACGCCATGTGGATCAACCGCACGTGGCTGGACGCGCTCGGCCTTTCCGCGCCCACGAACTGGGACGAGCTGGTGAGCGTGCTGACCGCCTTCAAGACCGGCGACCCCAACCAGAACGGCAAGGCGGATGAAATTCCGCTGGCGTTCCTGGGCCCGTGGGACCTGAAATTCCTCTCCCACGCGGTGGGACTGGTCGCCAACGATTACAACGTCTATCTGGACGAGGGCGGAACCGTGCGCTTCATGCCCGACGAGGACGGCTACGTGGACCTGCTTCAAAAGCTCTCGGCCCTCAACGTGGCCGGCCTGATCGACCCGGACGGCTTTACCACCGCCGACAGCCTGCGCATGGTCACCGACGATGATGCGGACGTGACCTACGGCGTCATGTTCGGCCCCAACCCCATGAACCTGCTGCCTTACACGCTCGGGGAGCAGTACGAGCTTCTGGAGCCGCTGACCTGTGAAGGCAAACAGATTTACCGCGATCTGGACGGCGCGGTGCTGCGCGGCGCGTTCGCCATCACCTCGGCCTGCGACGACCCGGGCGCGCTGCTTGCGTGGGCGGACATCCTGTACACCGAGGAGGGCGCCGTGGAGGCCCTGGCCGGCATCGAAGGCACGGATTACACGGTCAACGACGACGGCACCTGGACGTACAAGGACGATTCCTCCTCTTCCTCCCACATTCTTTATGATTTGAGCCTGTACGACACCGGCACCATGCCGTGGCTGTTCCCGCTGGATTTTTACGGCCGTTACGACAATGCCGATATCCAATCGGTCAACAGCCAGCTCCAGACCCTGCAAACCTTTGTCGTTACGCCCTTCCCCACGACCTATACCCTCACCCCCGACCAGGAGGATACGATCGGCCCTCTGCAAAACGCGCTGGGCCTGTATGTGGACGAAAGCCTGGCCCGCTTCGTGCTGGGCGAGTGGGACGCCGGTTCCGACGCGGCGATCGCGGCTTACCGCGAGGGCCTCAGGGAGAACGGACTGGACGCGTTCCTCGCCTTCTGGCAGGGAATCGCCGACCAACTGCAATAGAACGACGCAACCGCAACGATCCCAATAAAACGCGAAGGATGGCAGAAGGCTCATGAATCAATACGCGCAAATGATCCGTCTCCTCAAAACCCCCGACGTCATGAAGCGGCTGACGCATCTGTACGGGCAGCGGGACGGGATACTGGTGCAGCAGACCATGCGGTACACTCATATGCTCAAAAAGCATGAGGAGGCGTTCAACGCCGACGGCCCGGTGCTGATGATCAGCGCTCCCGGCCGCACGGAGATCGGCGGCAACCACACCGACCACAACCGCGGCAAGGTGCTGGCGGCCGCGGTCAACCTGGATACGCTGGCCGCCGTCACCAAACGCCGGGACCACAAGGTGCGCATCTTCAGCGAGGGCTACGCGCCCCTGACCATGTCGCTTAGCGAGCTTTCCGTCGTGGAGGCGGAAAAGGGCACCACGGCGGCGCTGGTGCGGGGCGTGGCCAAGAAGCTGACGGACGAAGGCTTCACCGTCGGCGGCTTCGACGCGGCGGTCACCTCCGCCGTGCGCTCCGGGAGTGGGCTGAGCTCTTCGGCCGCCTTCGAGGTGCTGGTCTGCGCGATTTTCGACAAGCTCTACAACGGCTGGCGGATCAACGCCGTGAACCGCGCGAAATACGCGCAGTACGCCGAGAACGTGTATTTCGGCAAGCCCAGCGGGCTGATGGACCAGATGGCGTCCAGCGTCGGCGGGCTGACCTACATCGATTTTAAGGACGCGGAGCCGAAGATCGAGGCCATCGCGTACGATTTTGCCGCCAAGGGCTACGCGATCACCGTGGTCAACACCGGCGGCAGCCACGACGACCTGACCGACCTGTACTCCGCCATCCCAAAGGAAATGGGCGAGGTGGCCGCCTGCTTCGGCGAGACGGTGCTTCGGCGCGTGCGGCCGGAACAGTTTATGCGAAGCATCCCCATGATTCGGGAAAAGCTCGGCACCAAGGGGGACAGGGCCATCCTGCGCGCGGCCCACTACTTTGAGGAGAATCGCCGCGTGGACGAAATGGCCGATGCGCTGCGCCGCGACGACCTGCCCACGTTCCTCAAAAACGTACTGGAATCGGGCCTGAGCAGCGAGACCTATCTGCAGAACATCTTCGCCGACGGGGGACGGGAGGAGGTCGCCCTAGCGCTGATGCTGGCCGACCGCAAGCTTTCGGGCAAGGGCGCCTGGCGCGTGCACGGCGGCGGCTTCGCGGGCACGACGCTCAACTTCGTGCCGCAGAAGGAGCTGGCGGGTTTCGTCGCGGACATGAACGCGGTGTTTGGCGAGTACAGCTGCGAGGTGCTGGACATCCGCCCCGAGGGCGCGGCGGTCGTGGATTTGATCGGCGGGGAAAACGGGTACTAACACGCAGCGAACGCCGTTGACAAGCGCGCGGGACCGTGCTATGATGCTCCCGTAACCCGGCGGCTTCTTCCCCGAAGCGGGACGGACGCCGGGCCCATAGACCCATAGATGGCTTCTTCGGGGCAGGGTGAGAATCCCTACCGGCGGTCACAGCCCGCGAACCCCGTGCTTTGCGCGGGGCCGATCCGGTGTAATTCCGGAGCCGACGGTGAGCGGCGCACGCCGCGCAGTCCGGACGAGAGAAGAGCAGCCTCCCATCGAGAGCGTTGCCCCTGATGCTGAAACCATCGGGGGCAATTTACGTATGATGCGGAGGGGAAAACCATGACTCAATCCAATGCCCGGCGTCCCGACACCCGCAAGCTCACGACCATCGCCATCCTGGCCGCGGTGGCGAGCCTGCTGTTCCTGCTGGAAATTCCGATCGTCCTGTTCTACAAACTGGACTTCAGCAACCTTCCGGTGCTGCTGGGGACGTTCGCCATGGGGCCCGCGGCGGGTACGGCGATCCTGTTTCTGAAAAGCGCGCTGGGGCTTTTGCACACCACGTCGCAGGGCGTGGGGGAACTGGCCGATTTTCTGGTGGGCCTGGCGATGGTGCTGCCCGCGGGCTTCATCTACCGCGCGCACAAGAGCCGCCGAAGCGCGCTGATCGGCATGGCGGTGGGCGGCGTGTGCGCCACGGTCGCCGGGGTGCTGGCCAACGTCTACATTCTCATCCCCTTCTACGGGGCGGCGTACCACATGCCGGTCGAACAGATCATCGCCATGGGGCAGAGCCTGATTCCGAGCCTGGACACCGTATGGAAGTTCGTTTTCGCCATCACCGCGCCTTTCAACATCCTGAAATGGACGGCCATCAGCGTGCTGGGCGGGCTGATCTACAAGCCGCTTTCGCCGCTTCTGCACGGCAGGCGCCGCACGGTGCGCGAAAACGTCCCCGGTCGGGACGCGGATCAATCGTCGGACGGCGGGCAGGCATAAAGGCGGTTATTCATCAGTCAAAGGGGATGCGGCCATGCAATGGGAATCCCACAGCCCCGCGCAGACGCGCGCCTTCGGCGCGCGGCTGGCGCGCGGGCTTCGGGCCGGGGACGTGCTGCTGCTGCGGGGCGAGCTGGGCACTGGCAAGAGCGAACTGGCCCGCGGCATCGCGCGCGGGCTGGGCGTGACCGGCTACGTAACCAGCCCCAGCTTTACCATTCTGCAGGTGCACGCCGGGGGGCGGCTGCCGCTGTACCACTTCGACTGGTACCGCCTTTCGGACGTTGAGGAGCTTTACGAGCTTTCGCTGGACGAATACCTTTACGGCGACGGCGTGGCCGTGGTGGAATGGCCGGACAGGGCACCCGAGGCGATCCCCGAAAGGCACCTGGCAATCACGCTGGAGACGACGGGGGAAAACGGACGCAGGCTGACTCTTTTACCTGTGGGCGGGTTTCCCGCGCCGGACGAAGCGGCATTGGAGGCGGAAACATGAACGTGCTGGCGGTGGATACGTCCGGACCGGTCTGCGGCGTGGCGGTGACGCGGGACGGGCGCGTGTGCTACGAGGGCGCGGCCGTCAACAGAATGACGCATTCCGTCAACCTCATGCCCATGGTGCAGGAGGCGCTGACCCGCGCGGGACTGGCCCCGGCGGGGCTCGGCCTGCTGGCCGCGGTGGTCGGCCCCGGTTCCTTTACGGGGGTGCGCATCGGGGTGAGCACCGTGAAGGGGCTGGCGCACGGGCTGAACATCCCCTGCGTGGGCGTGGACGCGCTGGAGGCGCTGGCCGCGGGCGCGGGGGAAACCCCGGCGCTGATTTGCCCCCTGCAGGATGCGCGCGCCGGGCAGGTGTACGGCGCGGCCTTTGAGGCGGGGCTGCCGCCCGAGCGGAAACTGCCGGATACGGCGGCCAAGCTGGAGCTGTTTTTGGATCAGGCGCTGGCGATCGCCGGAGAGACGCGGGAAATGTGCTTCGTGGGCGACGGCGCGGCGGCCTTCCGTGAGGCGATCGCGGCCAGGCTCGGCACGCGGGCAATTTTCCCACCCGCGCATCTTGCTTACCTGCGGCCCGCGGCGGTCGCGTTGCTGGCCGAATGCCACCGGGACGAACAAACGGATTACCTGGGCCTTCAGCCCCGGTACCTGCGCGCGCCGCAGGCCGAGCGCGCCCGCGCGGCGAAGCTCGCGGCGGAAAAAGCATGAACCTGCGGCGCATGACCGTCGCGGACGTCGAACGGGTGCATGAAATCGAGCTGGCGACGTTCAAAACGCCCTGGTCGCTGCAAAGCTTCCGGGACGAGATGGAAAAGAACGCCTGCGCCCGCTACCTGGTGGCGGAGGAGGACGGGCGGATCGTCGCCTACGGCGGCGCGTGGATGATTCTGGAGGAAGGGCACATTACCAACATCGCGGTGGACGAAGCTTACCGCGGCAGGGGAATCGGCAAGGCGCTGCTCGCGGCGCTGATGCAGTACGCCGCCAACCTCGGCGTGCAGTACCTGACGCTGGAAGTGCGCAAAAGCAATGCGGTCGCCCGCGGGCTGTACGAAAGCTTCGGTTTTCAGCCGCTGGGGGTGCGCAAGCGCTACTACGAGGACAACGGCGAGGACGCGCTGCTGATGGTGTGCGACAAGATGCCTCCCGTACAGGACGATTTTGCGGAAACGCCGCCGGAGAACGGCGGCGAATAAAACCCCGCGCCGTCGGCTGATCGCGTATTTCGCGACTGGCCGGCGACGCGGGCGTTTTGTGCGGCCGCTTCGCTTCGGCGGGGAGCCTACAGCTCTTTCTCCCACCGTTCCTCCAGCACCTCCCGCCCCCAGTCGGCGTGGGGGTGCGTTTGCGTAACGGTGAAACCCGCGCGACGGTAAATGGAGCGTGCGGCGGTCAGGATGCTGATGGTTTCCAGAAACACGCGCCGGTAACCGGCCCTGCGGCAAAAGGCGAGCGCCTCCTCCATCAGCCGGAGGCCCAGCCCGTAGCCGCGCGCTTCCGGTTCCAGCAGAAAGAAACGGAACTGCGCGGTCTGCCCGTCGTGCTTGACGATGGCGACGCTGCCCAGCCTGCGGCCGTCGAGCTCCGGAATCAGCACGCATTCGCGTTCCGGGTCGAAATGCGCGGCCATATCGCCGACCAGCCGTTTCACGTAGGAGGCGAACACGGCGGACAGTCCGTATTCCTTCAGGTACAGCTCCTCGTGGCGGCGGATGATGTAAGCCGCGTCGCCTTCCCGCCAGGGGCGGATAACCGCCGGAAAGGCGGTCTTGGCAAACTTGTCGCGGATGAGCGCCATGGCGGAAAGCACCTCGCCGGTTTCCGCGGGCGACAAGCCGTTCAGCAGCGAGGATACCTGTGCGTCGGAGCGGGCGCTCAGGTCGTCAAGCAGCCTTTCGCCCGCGTCGGTCAGGCGCAGGTCGTTGTAGCGGCCATCCTGCGCGCAGGGCGATTTGATCATCAGCCCGCGGGCCTCGAACCGGCGCAGGATACGGCTTAAATAGCTCGGGTCGATCCGCAGCCGGAGGCCGATCTCCCGCGCCTTGACGTTCGGACTTTTCGCGATCTCCAAAAGCACCCGCGCCTCGGTGAGGGAAAAATCGGAACCCAGGATGTGGTTGTCCAAAAGCCCCAGCACGTTGGTGTAAAAGCGGTTGAAACTGCGGATGCCGGCGACGGCGGCGCCGTTTTGGCTCATAACGGAAACCTCCTCAAACGATGGACTGAGTCCACTGTTTGAGGATAGCCGAAATATTGGACGAAGTCAACTATTATTTGCGCATTGCGTAAGCCGGCCGGTCAACCCGCGCCCGCTCAGCCGTAAAGGAAAAACTCGCATTCCAGCCGACCGTTGTACAGGCGGCGCTTGTGCGCGGCGCGGCGGCCGAACGCGCGCTCGAACCCCGGATCGGCGGAGATGACGCCCATCTTCCACGTGGGGTGGCGCTTTAGCAGCAGCCCAAGCTCCCGGTACAGCGCCCGGCAGCCTTCCCGGTCGCCGAGGCGCTCGCCGTAGGGCGGGTTGCAGAGGAACACGCCGTATTCCTCAGGCAGCGTGAGCGTGCGCAGGTCGGCCTGCGAAACGGGGATGCGCCCCGCGAACCCCGCCTGCTCGATGTGCCGCCCGCACAGGGTGAGCGCCTCGGGGTCGATGTCGCTCCCGGAAATGGAAAAGGACGCGTCCGGCGTTTCGGCGGCGCGGGCCTTTTCGCGGAGGGTCCGCATCTCCTCCTCGGGCATGAAGGCGTACCGTTCGCAGGCGAACGCGCGGTTTACGCCCGGCGCGCGGTTCACGGCGATCATCGCCGCCTCGATTAGCAGTGTTCCCGTGCCGCAGCAGGGGTCGTACAGCGGCATGCCCGGCCGCCACGGCGAAAGCGAAACCAGCGCCGCCGCCAGCGTTTCCCGAAGCGGCGCCTCGCCGTTCCAGGTGCGGTAGCCGCGCCGGTTGAGCGCTTCGCCGCTCATGTCCAGCGTGACGCGGAGGCGATCCTGCCGGAGGGCGACCTCCACCGGGTAGCCTGCGCCGGTTTCGGGCAGACGCGCCACCCGCATGCGCGCCATCAGGCGGTCGACGATCGCCTTTTTGGCCACGGCCTGGCAGTCCCGCACGCTCATCAGCTGGCTGCGAACGCACTTGCCGCTCACGTCGACCCGCGCGTCCTTCGTGACCAGCGTTTCCCACGGCACGGAGGCAACCGCCTGATAGAGCGCCTCGAACGTCTTGGCCTCGCCCTCGTAAAGCACCATCAGCACCCGGTCCGCCGCCCGCAGCCGCAGGTTGGCCGAAAAGGCGTCCGCCGCCTCGCCCGCGAAGCGCGCGCCGCCCGCCTCCGCTTTGGCGGCGAACCCCATATGTTTGAGCTCCGAAGCCACGACACCTTCCAGCCCGAAGGCCGCCGTGGCGATCAACGTGTACGACATGCATTGTTCCTCCCGTCTTTAACGATTGTAAGCGGGGAAACGCGAAAAGTAAATAGCTTTGCAAACGCGGCCGATTCGTGTACAATAGAGCCAAGGAGGCATTGCGTATGAAACGTGTCTTTCTAATCGTGTTGGACAGCGTGGGCGCGGGCGAACTGCCCGACGCCGCGGCCTACGGCGACGTGGGCGCGAGCACGCTGAAGCATACCATCGAAGCCGCGCACCCGAAGCTTGCGAACCTCGCGAACATGGGTATGGGGTACATCCCGGACGTGCCCTGCGGCCGCCCGGCTGGCGCCTGCGGCGCGGCGGGCCGCGCCGCGGAACGCAGCGCCGGCAAGGATACGACCACCGGCCACTGGGAAATGAGCGGAGTCATCCTCTCAAAGCCCTTTCCCACCTTCCCCGACGGCTTCCCCCAAGAGGTCATCGAGGCGTTCGAGGCGGCCATCGGCCGGAAATGCCTGGGCAATTACGCCTCCAGCGGCACCGTGATCCTGGACGTGCTCGGCGAGGAACACCTGCGCACCGGGTACCCCATCGTTTATACCTCGGCGGACAGCGTGTTCCAGATTGCCACGAACGAGCGGATCGTGCCGGTGGAAACGCTGTACGACTGGTGCCGCAAGGCCCGCGCCATCCTGCAGGGCGAGTACGGCGTGGGGCGCGTCATCGCCCGGCCGTTTACGGGCGACCGAAAGGGCGCGTTCACCCGCACCCCGCGCCGGGAGGACTTCAGCCTGGAGCCCACGGGCCGCACGGTGCTGGACGCGCTTTACGAGGCGGGCATCTATACCAAAGGCATCGGCAAAATCGGCGATATCTTCTGCGGGCGCGGACTGGCCGAAAGCGTGCACACCGCCGGGAACCCCGCCTGCATCGACGAATGGCTGCGCACCATGCGAAAGGATTTCGAGGGTCTGGTGTTCGTCAACCTCGTGGATTTCGACATGGTTTACGGCCACCGCCGCGACGTGCAGGGCTACGCCGACGCGTTGCAGGCTTTCGATGAGAAGCTCGGCGAGGCGATGAAGCTGGCCCGGCCGGACGACCTGATTCTGATCGACGCCGATCACGGCTGCGACCCCACCTTCGCCGGCACCGACCACACGCGCGAGTACATCCCCGTGGTTGCCTGGACGCCCCAAATGACGGGCTTCACCGACCTGGGCACCCGCAAAACCTACGCCGATATCGCCGCGACCATCGCCGAATGGTTCGGGCTTCCCGACCGCTTCGGGGCGGAATCGTTCGCGGCGCTCTTGAAACGATAAAGGAGGAATACCCATGGCGGAAACGACTTACCTGCAAAAGATCGAAACGGCGGCCGAGGCCGTGGAGCGCGCCTGCGGCCGCGCCGATATCGCCGTGGTGCTGGGCAGCGGCCTGGGGGACTACGCCGAGGCGCTGACCGACGCCAGATCCATCGACTATAAGGACATTCCCTACTTCCCCGTATCCACCGTGCCCGGCCACAAGGGCCGCTGGCACACGGGCACGCTGCACGGCAAGCGCGTGTGCATGATGCAGGGGCGCTTCCACGCCTACGAGGGCTACGATCTTCTGGACGTCACCCTGCCCGTGCGCGTCATGCAGAAGCTGGGGGTGAAAACCTTCATCGCCACCAACGCCTCCGGCGGCGTGAACCTGGCCTTCAACGCCGGCGACCTGATGCTGATCACCGATTTTATCAACCTTTCCGGTAAAAACCCCCTGACCGGCCCCAACCTGGACGCGTTCGGCCCGCGCTTCCCCGACATGAGCCGCGCCATGGACCGCGACCTGATCAAGCTGACGCTGACCACGGCCGGCAGACTGGGCATACCGCTTCAGCAGGGCGTGTACTGCTGGCTCAACGGCCCCACCTTCGAGACCCCCGCCGAGATTCGCATGGTGCGCACGCTGGGCGGCGACGCCGTGGGCATGAGCACGGTGCCGGAGATCATCGTGGCGCGGCACGGCGGCATGCGCGCGCTGGGCATCAGCTGCGTCACCAACATGGCCGCGGGGGTTTTGGACGAGCCCCTCAACCACGAGGACGTCATCGCCATGGGTGAGAAGGTGAAGGGCACCTTCCGCAGGCTTCTGGACGGGGTCATCGAAGAGATGTAAACGCTTTGCGTTTCGGCAACGCGGCACAGCCGTACGGGCCGGGCATGCGTAAACGGTTTTTCGGAATTGAATCGCGCGCCCGCCGGCACCCTGCCGGCGGGCGCGCGCGAACCTTTGCGTACGGGAGCGGCGCAAGCCGTTCCCGCTTGTGTTTTGACCTCCGGCACGCTATAATAGACCGTCCCCTTTCCCCTCCGATCATGAATGAAGCGAGGTGCCTCCGTGGGCATTTTAACCCGTTTGCAAAACTGGTGGACCTGGCTGACCACCGACCCGGTCGGTTTTATCGTTTACATGGCGTATTTCGCCGTGGCGGTGCTGCTGACCCTGATGCTGCACGAGATCGCCCACGGCTACGTGGCGTATCGCTGCGGCGACCCCACCGCCAAGATGCTGGGACGGCTGACGCTGGACCCCCGTAAGCATCTGGATCCGCTGGGCACCATCTGCCTGGTGCTGCTGGGCTTCGGCTGGGCCAAGCCCGTGCCGGTCAACCCGCGCAACTTCCGCGGCAACTACCGCCGGGACGATTTTCTGGTGTCCGTGGCGGGCGTGGCCACAAACCTTACGCTGTTCATTATCTCGCTGTTTCTGGCGACGCTGGTCAACCCGCTTTTGTGGAAGCCGGAAGTGATTACCGCCAACGGCGGCGCGGCGGAGCTCATCTCCTCAAGCGGCGTCGGGTACGCCATCCTGCTGAGCGGCTCGGGCGCGGACTTCAGCCAGTACATGCTTCACCCGTGGCTGATGCACGTGCAGCGCTTTCTTTTGCTGTTCTCCACCATGAACCTCGCCATCGCCGTGTTCAACCTCCTGCCCATCCCGCCGTTGGACGGCTTTCACGTGCTCAACGACCTGATTTTAAAGGGCAAGCTGACCATGAACCGCTCGTTTTTCCAGATCGCGCAGGTCGTGCTGCTGATTCTGGTGTTTTCCGGCGCGCTGACCACGGTGCTGACCACCGTGACGGGCGCCATCGAGGGCGGCGTGCTGCACCTGTTCCTGCTGTTGGAGGGGGCGGCGTAATGGCCGTACACGTCCGGCTCAAGCAGTTCGACGGCCCGCTGGACCTGCTCTTGCATTTGATCGGCAAGGCGAAGATCGACATCCGGGATATCTTCGTCAGTCAGATCACGGAGCAGTTCATCCGGATCGTGCAGAACGCGCCGGACTTCGACCCCGAGGAAGCCAGCGAGTTTATCGCCATGGCGGCGACGCTGGTGGAAATCAAGAGCCGCGCGCTGCTGCCCAAGCCGCCCCGCCCCGACGAGGAGGACCCCGAGCAGATGCTGATCGCGCGCCTGACCGCCTACAAGCAGTTCAAGGAAAGCGCCGGGGCCATGGCCGCCTTCGAGGAAAGCGCCATGCGCGCCTTCGGAAAGCTGCCCGAGGAAATCCCTCTCCCCCCGCCGACGCTGGAAATAGACGGGCTGACGCTGGACGCGCTGTGGCAGGCACTCCAGCGCGTGGCCGAACGCGCTCCGCGGGAGGATCGGGAGGGGGATCACCGCCTGCGCGACATCCGCCGCGACAACTACACGGTGGAAAGCTGCATGAAGACCATTCAGCGCCGCCTGCGCGCCGGTGCGGCCCGCTTCGACGAGCTGTTCGGCGGCACGCCCGACCGCGAAGAGATCGTAACCCTTTTCATCGCGCTTTTGGAGCTGCTCAAGCTGGGCAAGGCGCACGTTACGCAGGACGGCACGTTCGACCCCATCGTATTGCATCCCGGGAGGAGGAAACGCGTTGCAGCCGAATGACGCGGCCCACGCCATCGAGGCCATCCTGTTCGTGGCGGGCGACGCCGTAACCGTGCCGGAGCTCGCCCGGGCGCTGGACCTAAGCGAACTGGAAACCCTGACCGCCGTGGAGGCTTTACAGCGGGAGTACGAGAGCGCGGCGAGGGGGATCGCCCTGCGCCGCTACGGTGATCACCTGCGCCTGGAGACGCGCGCCGAATACGGCCCCTACGTGGAGCGGATGCTCCAGCCCGTGCAGAAGCAGTCCCTTTCGCAGGCCGCGCTGGAAACCCTCGCGGTGATCGCCTACCGCCAGCCCGCCACCAAGGGTGACGTGGAGCTGGTGCGGGGCGTGAAGTGCGACTATTCGGTGCAGTCGCTGATGCGCAAGGGGCTGATACGGGAAGTCGGCCGCAAGGAGGCGCTGGGCAGGCCTATTCTCTACGCGACGACGGACAAGTTTCTGGAGCATTTCGGCATCACCGACATTCGGGAGCTGCCGCCGCTCCCTGAACCAGAGGAGGAAGAGGAAGAAGAGGAGCCCCTTATACCGTAGGGGCTCCTCTTTTGTGCAGGCACAAGGGGAAAGGGGGGGGATCGCACCTGCGGGTGCGACCAAAGGGAGAAGCCCTTTGGAATCCTGGGGGAGCGCGCCTGCGGGCGCGCGGGCGCAGGGAGGATGCGCCTGTGGGCGCACGCAGAAGGAGATTTCGCACCTGCGGGTGCGACCAAAGGGCTTTCCGCTCGCCCTTTGGGAACCT
>CAZXJI010000006.1:0-145791 GCA_964640955.1 uncultured Oscillospiraceae bacterium
CGGCCGTACTGCGCGTACGCACGCCCGAAGGGCTGTGCGGACGAACGCAGTGCGGCCGGACGACTATCCTGTGCTTCAAGCGTGATCCCTCGTGCTTAGCCCGCCGTCTAATCAGGCGATCCGAAGGGTGCAGGGGCGAGCGGAAAGCCCCTGCCTGCCTCCGCAGAGGCAGTTCTCTACGCGCCCACACCCGCAGGAGCGATCCCCCTGCGCTCCCTGCGCCGAGGGGAGCCCAACCTCCTCATGCTTTGATACCTCTCCCGCGTCAAAGCATGCAAAACCCCCTTCCGGCCTGCGCCGAAAGGGGGTCGCAAGGGGCTCTCCCCTTGATTTGGCTAGCTGAAAGCAGCTTTTCCTCTGCCCTTTACTCCGCCAGGTTCTTGTACTTGGCGTAACGCTCCATGGCGTCTTCCTCGTTCTGCTTGAACAGGCCCTGCGCGACGGCGGGGAACTGCTTGGCCAGAGACGCGTAGCGAATCTCGCTCTTGAGGAAGTCCTGATAGCCGCCCTTGGGCTCCTTGCTGTCCAGCGTCAGGGGGTTCTTGCCCTCCGCGGTCAGCTCGGGATTGTAGCGGTACAGCGTCCAGTAGCCGCAGTCCACGGCCTTCTTGATCTCCTCCTGGGAGGTGCCCATGTTGATGCCGTGGTTGATGCAGGGCGAGTAGGCGATGATGAGGGACGGGCCGTGATAGGCCTCGGCCTCCTGCATGGCCTTGATGAGCTGCTGGGGATTGGCGCTCATGGCAACGGACGCGACGTACACGTAGCCGTAGCTCATGGCCATCATGCCCAGGTCCTTCTTCTTGGTGCGCTTGCCGGCCGCGGCGAACTTGGCCACGGAGCCGGTGGGCGTCGCCTTGGAGGACTGGCCGCCGGTGTTGGAGTACACCTCGGTGTCCAGCACGAGGATGTTGACGTCCTCGTTCTGCGCCAGCACGTGGTCCACTCCGCCGTAGCCGATGTCGTAGGCCCAGCCGTCGCCGCCGACGATCCATACGGATTTCTTGGTCAGCAGGTCGGCGTCCGCCACCACTTCGCGGGCCAGGGTGCAGGCCTCGCAGGTGCAGCCTTCCTCGATGCCGTCCTTGCAGGCGGCCAGCAGCTGCTCGCCGGCCTGCTTGGAAACGGTCGCGTCTTCCATGCCCTCAAGCCAGGCCTTGCCGGCTTCCTTGATGGGCTCGACCGCGTAATCCACCGCGATCAGCGCCTTGACCGTATCGGCCAGCTTGGCGCGGCGCTGGGTATAGGCCAGGTTCATGCCGAAGCCGAACTCGGCGTTGTCCTCGAAGAGGCTATTGGCCCAGGCGGGGCCGTGGCCTTCCTCGTTGACGGTGTAGGGGCAGGTCGGGGCGCTGCCGCCGTAGATGGAGGAGCAGCCCGTGGCGTTGGCGATGATCATGCGATCGCCGAAGAGCTGGGTGGCGAGCTTGACGTAGGGGGTCTCGCCGCAGCCCGCGCACGCGCCGGAGAACTCAAACAGCGGGCGCAGCGCCTGGCTGGTTTTGATGGAGGTGATCTTCTCAGGCCGCACCTGCGGTACGCTCACGGCGAACTCCCAGTTGGCTTCCTGCTCGGTCTGGGTTTCCAGCGGCTTCATGACCAGGGCCTTGCCCTTGGCAGGGCAGACGTCGGCGCAGTTGCCGCAGCCGGTGCAGTCCAGCGGGCTCACCTGCATACGGAACTGCAGGCCGACGAACTCCTTGCCGGTGGCGTTCTTGGTTTTGAAGGCCGCGGGGGCGTCCTTCATCTTTTCGTCGGTCACGTACGTGGAGCGGATGGCGGCGTGCGGGCACACCAGCGAGCAGGTGCCGCACTGGATGCACTTGTCGATGTCCCATTCCGGCACGGTAACGGCTACGCCGCGCTTCTCGAACTTGGTGGTGGCGGTGGGCACGAAGCCGTCGGGGCTGAAGGCGCTCACCGGCAGGCTATCGCCCTCCTGCGCGAGGATGGGCTCCACGACCTTTTCGAAGTACGGGGTGGACTTGATTTTGACGGGCTCCGCGCCGGTGGTGGCGTTGGCCCACTCGGCGGGCACCTGGATCTCCTTGAGGCCGCTGATGGCGATGTCGATGGCGTCCCAGTTCTTCTTGACGATGGCGTCGCCCTTCTTGCCGTAGGTCTTCTTGGCATAGGCCTTCATGTACTCGTCGGCCTTGTCGTAGGGGATGACCTCGGCGAGCTTGAAGAACGCGGCCTGCATGATTGTGTTGATGCGGTTGCCCATGCCCACCTTCAGCGCCAGGTCGATGCCGTCGATGTTCCAGAAGCGGATGTGCTTCTTGGCCAGCAGGCGCTTCATGCTCGCGGGCAGGTGGCTGTCCATCTCCTCGGCTGTCCAGGGGCTGTTGAGCAGGAACACGCCGCCGTCCTTGAGCGAGGTGACCATGTCGTACTTGGTCACGTAGCTGGGATTGTGGCAGGCCACGAAGTCGGCCGCGTCGATGAGGTAGGTGCTCTGGATGGGCTTTTTACCAAAGCGCAGGTGGCTTACGGTCAGGCCGCCGGACTTCTTGGAGTCGTAGGCGAAGTAGCCCTGCGCGTACATATCGGTATGGTCGCCGATGATCTTGATGGAGTTCTTGTTGGCGCCCACGGTGCCGTCGGAGCCCAGGCCGTAGAACTTGCAGCAGATGGTGCCTTCCGGCGCGGTGACGATCTGCTCGCCCATGGGCAGGCTCAGGTGGGTCACGTCGTCGATGATGCCGACGGTGAAGTGGTTCTTCTTCTCGCCGTCGAAATTGTCGAACACGGCCTTGACCATGGTGGGGGTGAACTCCTTGCTGCCCAGGCCGTAGCGGCCGCCCAGCACCTGCACGTCGCAAACGCCGTTTTCAAGCAGCGCGGTGCACACGTCGGTGTAGAGGGGCTCGCCCAGGGAACCGGGCTCCTTGGTGCGGTCCAGCACGGCCAGCTTTTTGCAGGTCTTGGGAATCGCGGCCAGGAAGCGCTCGGAGCAGAACGGACGGTACAGGCGGACCTTGATCAGGCCGAGCTTGGCGCCCTTCTTGTTGAGGTAGTTGATGGTCTCTTCGATGGTCTCGCAACCGCTGCCCATGGCGACGATCACCTTGTCCGCGTCGGGGGCGCCGACGTAGTTGAAGGGCTTGTATTCGCGGCCGACGAGCTTGCTGACCTTCTCCATTACCGTTTCCACGATGCCGGGAACCGCGTCATAGTACTTGTTGGCGCCTTCACGGTTCTGGAAGTAGATGTCCGGGTTCTGCGCCGTGCCGGCCTGGTGGGGATGATCGGGGTTGAGGGCGCGGGCGCGGAAGGCCTTCACCTTGTCCCAGGGCACGAGAGGTTCGACGTCCTTATACTCGATGGCGTCGATCTTCTGCACCTCGTGGCTGGTGCGGAAACCGTCGAAGAAATGAAGGAACGGAACGCTGCTCTCCAGGGCGGAGAGGTGGGCGATCAACGCCATGTCCGCGGCTTCTTGAACGCTGTTGCTGGACAGCATCGCAAAACCGGTCTGGCGGCAGGCCATGACGTCGGCATGGTCGCCGAAGATGCTCAGGGCATGGGCGGCCAGCGAACGGGCGCTGACATGGAACACGCCGGGGAGCACCTCGCCGCTGATTTTGTACATATTGGGGATCATCAACAGCAGGCCCTGGCTGGCGGTGAAGGTGGTGGTCAGCGCGCCGGCAGCCAGGCTGCCGTGCACGGCGCCGGCCGCGCCGGCCTCGCTTTGCATCTCCTGCACGTGTACGGTCTGGCCGAACAGGTTCTTCTGGCCCTTCGCCGCCCACTCGTCCACGACCTCGGCCATCGGCGAGGAGGGGGTGATGGGGTAAATAGCCGCCACGTCGCTGAACGCGTATGCGACGTGACTTACGGCGGTATTACCGTCTACGGTCATTTTGATGGACATGGGTTGTTCCTCCTTCAATAAAACATATCATTGAAAACCGTTTGTCCTTGGCCGCAGCGCGGCCTCCCCGCCGAAGGGCGGACGTCCTTGCGCACGCCTTTACGGCGACGTGCGGCCGAAACAAACGGATGTTTCCAACATCCATATATTATAGGAACTTGAGCCGCAAAAGTCAAGGGAAGCGGGAAGGGGGAAGCAAGGCCCCGCGCAAGGCGACCAAAGGCCGGAAACCGTTTCCATATCCCGCGCGCGGACCGGAGGCGGCAGGCGGCGAGCGTCGGAGGGAAAAAGGGTGAAGAAGCAAGAAAAACAAGGCTTTGCGCCGGAGCTACGGCAAAGGCGCGCGAAGCCCCGCAGAATGTTAAATTTCAGTGAACATTGGCGGCGGGCGGGCGCCGAGTCGCGACGCGGGCGGATGCCGCCGGGTACGCGCACCTGTTTTTTTCCGCGTTTTCCGTAGGTGCGCTCCGGGAATCCCCGCCGCCGTAGAGCCGTTATGGAACCCGTATCGGGGGGCTGGGGAGCGGATCGCGCGCCGGGACGCACAGGGCGATTTAAAAAGGAAGGCGCGCGCCCGCGAGGAGGCGCGCCCGGGCCTTCCGCCCATTCCCGATCCGCCTGGCCGGCTTCGGGAGAACGGAAGGCAGCCCTTCCGGCCGGGCAGGGCTCGATCCGTCCGTTTCGGCTTCCGGGCGCGCCCGGTTCACGGCCGGCCGTTTTTCCGTTCGGCTTCGTCCATCATGCGCTTCATGGCCCTCTTGCCGCCGAACAGGAAGCCTATCTTCCGCTCCTCCCGTTTTCGCGCGCTCAGGCCGTCGCCGGCGGTTTCGCGCTGAAGCTTGCGATAGCTCTCCAGCCGTCGCGCGGTGAGCACACCCGATTCCAGCGCCTCGCGAACCGCGCAGTCCGGCTCGTCCCGATGGCGGCAGTCGCGGAAGCGGCAGCTTTCGGCCAGCGCCTCGATATCCGCAAAGGACGCTTCCAGATCCGCGGCTTCCACGCCCAGCGTACGCATGCCGGGGGTATCGATCACCACGCCGCCGCCGGGTACGGCGAGCAGCTGACGGTGCGTGGTCGTGTGCCGGCCCTTGCCGTCCGCACGGATTGCGGAGGTCGCCATGTCCGCTTCCCCGGTCAGCAGGTTGATAAGGGACGATTTGCCCACGCCCGAGGAGCCCAGGAACACGGCGGTGGCGCCCGCGGGCACGCGGCGAAGCAGCTCGCTGCGCGCGCCTTCCTCCCGCACGGACAGCGCAAGCGCCTCCGCACCCGCGGCCAGCGCGCCGACCCGCGCCAGCGCGCCCTGCGGATCCGGGCACAGGTCGGCCTTGGTCAGAAGCACCACCGGCGTCGCGCCGCTTTCCCAGGCGACGGCCAGGTAGCGTTCCAGACGGCTTTCGTTGTAATTTTCGTTGAGCGACATGCACAGAAAGGCGACGTCGATATTGGCGGCGACCACCTGCGTCCCGTGCGCGCTGCCGGCGGCCTTGCGAACGAAGGCGCTTTTGCGCGGCAGCGTTTGGGCGATCACGGCGGGGCCGTCCGCTTCGGGCGCGCGGACCAGCACAAAATCCCCCACAGCGGGGTATCCCTCGCCGGAGGCGGCCAGGTGCATCAGTTTTCCGGATACTTCGGCCGCGAAGGGGCCGGAATCGGTCATGATTGCGTAGCGGTTGCGGTGCTGGGCCGTTACCCTTGCGAGGATCAGCCCGGGAAAGGATTGCGACAGGGAAACAAGGCGCTCGTCGGCGCCGTATCGTACCATGATGTTCAATTCGGTTCACCCTCCATACTGTTTGTGGTTTCCACAGAGGCGTATGGGAGGCGGCGGGGGAGCTTAGTGTACCCGCACCTCCCTTGGTGCGACGATCTCCGGCCGAGACGATTTTTTCATAAACCACCACTCCTTCCCGCGAAAGTGGGTTTATTGTACCATAACGCGCGGGGAAGCACAATAATAACAAAAGGAACAAAAAAAACCGGGCGCGCGCCTCCTCGCGGGAACGCACGCCCGGTTTTGTGAACGGTATTCGGTTCCTTAGCTTACGATGCCCTCCGTCTGCACGGGTTCGTCCACGCGGGGCGTTCCGTCGCTCACGTACAGGCGGCCTTCGGCATCCGCGTCCACGGTGATGACCTCGCTGGGGAAGATCTCCCCGGCCACCAGCTTGCGCGCGATCAGCGTTTCCAGATGGCTCTGGATGTAGCGCTTCAGCGGGCGCGCGCCGTAGGCGGGGTCAAACGCCGCGTCCACGATGGCGTCCACGGCCTTGTCGGTCAGCTCCATGTGGATGTCCTGGTGCTCCAGCCGGTCGGCCAGATGCCGCGCCTGCAGGCGCACGATCTGCACGATCTCGTCGCGCTCGAGAGGCTTGTAGAATACGATGTCGTCGATCCGGTTGAGGAACTCCGGACGGAAGCTGGTTTTGAGCATCCTAAGCACGCCCTCGCGCGCCTCGTCGCTGATGCGACCGTCCTCAAGCCCTTCCAGAAGCAGCTGGCTGCCCAGGTTGCTGGTCATGATGATGATGGTGTTCTTGAAGTCCACCGTGCGGCCCTGGCTGTCGGTGATACGGCCGTCGTCCAGCACCTGCAAAAGGATGTTGAACACGTCCGGGTGCGCTTTTTCGATCTCGTCCAAAAGCACCACGCAGTAGGGCTTACGGCGCACGGCTTCGGTCAGCTGGCCGCCCTCGTCGTAGCCGACGTATCCCGGAGGGGCGCCGACCAGACGGCTAACGGAGAATTTCTCCATATATTCGCTCATGTCCAGACGCACCATGTTCTTCTCGTCGTCGAACAGGTTCTGCGCCAGCGCCTTGGCCAGCTCCGTTTTGCCTACGCCCGTCGGGCCCAGGAACAGGAAGCTGCCGATGGGGCGGTTCTCGTCCGCGATACCCGCGCGGGAACGCAGGATGGCTTCGCTTACGGCCTGCACGGCCTCGTCCTGCCCCACGACGCGCTTGTGAAGCTCGTCCGGGAGGCGCAGGAGCTTTTCGCGGTCGCTTTCCCTTAGCCGCGTTACGGGGATGCCCGTCCAGCGGCTGATGATGCGGTTGATTTCCTCCTCGGTCACCTTGTCGCGCAGAAGCGAGTTCTCGCCCCGGCCCTTCTCGGCGATCTCCTCCTCGGCGGCCAGCTGCTTTTGCAACTCGGGCAGGCGGCCGTACTGCAGCTCGGCGGCCTTATTGAGGTCGTATTCGCGCTGCGCCTTCTGAATCTGAGCGTTGACCTGCTCGATCTCCTCGCGGAGCTTGCCGACCTTGACAATGGCGGCCTTTTCGTTCTCCCAGCGGGCCTTCATGGCGGCGAATTCCTCGCGCAGCTGGGCCAGCTCGGTTTCCAACGCCTCGCGACGGCGGGCGGTCGCCTCGTCCTTTTCCTTTTTCAGACTCATCTGCTCGATTTCCAGCTGCATGATGCGCCGCTGCTTTTCGTCCAGCTCCGCGGGCAGGGAATCGATTTCGGTGCGGATCATGGCGCAGGCCTCGTCCACCAGGTCGATGGCCTTGTCCGGCAGGAACCGGTCGCTGATGTAACGGTTGGAGAGCACCGCGGCGGCGACCAGCGCCGAGTCGGTGATCTTCACGCCGTGGAACACCTCGTAACGCTCCTTGAGGCCGCGCAGGATGCTGATGGTGTCCTCCACGCTGGGCTCGTTGACCATTACGGGCTGGAAGCGCCGCTCCAGCGCCGCGTCCTTTTCGATGTACTTGCGGTACTCGTCCAGGGTCGTCGCGCCGATCAGGTGCAGTTCGCCCCGCGCCAGCATGGGCTTTAGGAGGTTGCCGGCGTCCATGCTGCCTTCGGTGCGCCCCGCGCCCACGATGTTGTGCAGCTCGTCGATGAACAGGAGTATCTTGCCTTCGGATTTCTTGATTTCCCCGAGCACGGCCTTGAGCCGTTCCTCAAACTCGCCGCGGTACTTGGCGCCCGCGATCAGCGCGCCCATGTCGAGGCTGAACACCTTGCGGTCGCGCAGGCTTTCGGGCACGTCGCCGCGCACGATGCGCAAGGCAAGGCCCTCGGCGATGGCGGTTTTGCCCACGCCGGGCTCGCCGATGAGCACGGGGTTGTTTTTCGTTTTCCGGGTCAGGATGCGGATGACGCTGCGGATTTCGTTGTCGCGGCCGATGACCGGGTCGAGCTTCTGGTTACGGGCCAGCTCCACCAGGTCCTGGCCGTACTTGGTCAGCACGTCGTAGGTATCCTCCGGGGTCTCGCTGGTGACGCGGGTGTTGCCCCGAACCGTCTGCAGCGCCGTGAGGAACGCCTTGTCGTCCACGCCGAGGTCGTGCCACAGCTGCTTTAGGGACGGGCTGGGCTTGCGGATAAGGCCCAAAAACAGGTGCTCGACGCTGATGAACTCGTCCTTCATCTGCTTGGCGGCTTCCTGCGCGGCCAGCAAGGCGCGTTCCACGTCGTTGCCGATGTAGATTTTGTCGGGCTCGCGGCCGGAGCCGGTCACCTTGGGGATGCGCGCGATCAGCGTTTCCAGCCGCGCGTTGATCATTTCCGTATCCTTGCCCATTTTGGTGAGCAGCTGGGGAATCAGCCCCTGCGGGTCGGAGAGCAGCGCGCGGACCAGGTGCTCCTGAGAGACCTCCTGGTTCTGGTATTCGACGGTCATCTGCTGGGCGGCGGCCAGCGCGGCGCGGCTTTTTTCGGTGAATTGTTCGTTCGTCATGAGTAAAACCTCCTTGGGCGGGCAGGCCCGCCTGCCGAATGGGGATGAATGCGAAACGGGGAAGATTTAGGAGCGGGACGCGTCGAGACGGCCGGACAGCGGTGAAAGGGCTGCCGCGAAACGGCGCGGACGGGAAAACCTGCCGCACCGGCCCGTGGGCGCGGCCGCGCCCGAACCGGCGCTCGCGCGCGTTCGCTCGAAAAGGAAGGCCTTCACGGCGGCCGGCGGCGAAAGGCCGCGCGGCGCTCGATCTCGTTAGTTTGACTAACTTTGACCTTCATGTACAGTATAGCGCGTCTTTGCGGATTGTCAAGGGGAAACGCAAACTTTTCCGGGCGTTTTCGCCGCGCGGCGAACGCCCTTCCGCCGCCCGTCGGGGCTGAAACCCGCGCGGGCGGCGCGTTTGCAAAAATGCGGGCCGCGCGCTTGAATCGCAGGGCGGTTCATGCTATGATGACGATGGAAAAACAGCGAAAGGCGGCCTGCGGGTGGAAGAGTGGGGCATTGCCGGCGAACCGGTGAGCGAGAAGGAAGCGGATATGAAAAATCCGCTGGCGCTGGCGTTCATCGGCGACACGGTGTGGGACCTGCTCGTCCGTCAGCGCCTGCTGGGCGGCGCCGCACGGGTGAACGCCCTGCACCGGCGGGCGATCACGCTGGTCAACGCCGGCGCGCAGGCGGGGGCGCTCGGGCGCATCGAACCCCTGCTGACCGAGCCGGAACGGGACGTGGTGCGCCGGGGGACGAACGCCCACTGCGGGCACCTGGCGCCCCGCAACCAGGACCCCGTGGATTACCGCAGGGCGACGGGGCTGGAGGCGCTGGTCGGCTGGCTGTACCTGTGCGGACGGCAAACGCGCATCCGCGAGCTGTTCGAGGCTGCCTGCCCGGATGGGGGCGCGCCGAAAGCTGACGATACGGGAGGTTCTCATGCCGCAAGTATGCCAACGGGTTGAACTCATCCGCCATACCGTGGACGGCGAGGCCGTGGTCGCGCTGGCCGCCAAGCTCTGCTACGCGGGCGGCGATCTGGATTCGCTTCTGGAGAAGATCGCGGCCGGCGACCAGCGCGCGTTTTTGCGAAAGATTCGCGAGATGGGACACGAAAGCGTGCTGGAGCACGTTTCCTTCACTTTTCTGGCGGAAGGGGTCAGCCGTTCGCTGCTGGCGCAGCTGACGCGGCACCGAATTGCCAGTTTCAGCGTACAGAGCCAGCGGTATGTAAGTTACGCCAAGGGTTTCGGCTACGTCGTGCCGCCCGCGGTGAGCGCGCTGGGGCCGGAGGCGGAAGGCGAGTACGCCGCGCAGATGGCGCAGATGCAGCGCTGGTACGAAGGCTGGCAAACGAAGCTTGGCACTAACGAGGATGCGCGCTTCGTGCTGCCCAACGCCTGCGAGACCCGGCTGATGGTCACGATGAACGCGCGGGAACTGCGGCATTTTTTCGCACTTCGCATGTGCGAGCGCGCGCAGTGGGAGATTCGCGCGATGGCGGAGAAAATGTTCGCGCTTTGCTGGGAACAGACCCCGGAGCTGTTCGAGGACGCGGGGCCCGGCTGCCTGCGCGGCCCCTGTCCCGAGGGGGAGAAATCCTGCGGAAAAGCGATGGAAAAACGCGCCGAGCGCGCGGCGTTCCTGCGCGGGCACGCCGATCGGAAAGCATAAACCAGTTCGGGGCGGGGCGGACGGCCCCGCGCGGAAACCCAACGCGGCCGCGCCCGGCAAAACGCCGGCGGGCCTTGATAGGAGAAAGGAAACCATATGCCCTATTATAAGGATTTCAACGATAAGAGGACGCGCGAGGAGAAGCGCCGCAGCGCCAGCCAGCGCGGGGGATTCGAGGACGAAGGCACCCGTTACGGCGGAGGTTCCCGCGAGGGCGGCGGCGCGCGCGGCAACGCCCGGCGCGGCGGCCCGCAGGACGGCGTGCGGCCCCGCGGGGGCGACCGCCCCAGCCGCAGCGGGCAGGGCAATACCCGCTATTCCACCAAAGAAGGGGATTTCCGCTTCGTCAAGAGCGGACAGGAGCCCTACCGCGGCCGCGGCACGGGCGCCACGCCCCGCTCGTACGACGAGCAGCGCCGCGACCGCCGGGACGGAGCACCCACAGCCTACGGCGAACCGCGCCGCGAAGGCGCGCCCCGGCCTTACGGCGAACCGCGGAGCGACCGCCGCGGCGGCGGGCCGCGACCCTATGGCGAACCGCGCGGCGACCGTCGAAGCGCCCCGCCCCGGCCGCCCCGGCCGCCCCGGCCTTACGGCGAACCGCGCGGCGATCGCCGCGACAGCGCGCCCAAACCGTACGGCGCACCCCGGCGCGAACCCCGCGATTACGAGACTTTCCGCTACGACGCCCCCGCCCCCGCGCCGCGCCGGGACGAGTACGCCCCCGCCGCGGAGGAGGCCATGCCGCCCGAGAACCTTTTGAGCGGTCGCAACCCCATTCGCGAGGCGCTCAAAAGCGGCCGCGACATCGAAAAGCTGCTGGTGGCGCGCGGCGAGCTGAGCGGCTCGGCACGCGAGATCGTCGCCATGGCCAAGGAGCAGCGCGTGCCCGTGCAGGAGGTTGACCGCGCGCGGCTGGACGCGATTACCCCCCATCATCAGGGGATGCTCGCCTTCGCCTCCGCCTATCAGTACCATACCGTGGAGGATATGCTCGCCCTCGCCAAGGAGCGCGGCGAAGCGCCGTTTCTGGTGATCCTGGACGGCATCACCGACCCGCACAATCTGGGCGCGATTATCCGCACCGCCGAGTGCGCGGGCGCGCACGGGGTAATCGTACAGGAGCGCCGTGCCGTGGGGCTGACGCCCGCGGCGGTCAAGGCCAGCGCGGGTGCGGTGGAACACCTGATGGTCGCCCGCGTCACCAACCTGGCGTCCACCCTGGAAACGCTCAAGCAGCAGAATATCTGGATTTACGCGGCCGATATGGCCGGCGAGGATTACGCGACGGTCGACTTTTCCGGCGGCGTGGCGCTGGTGATCGGCGCGGAGGGCGAGGGTGTGGGCCGGCTGGTGCTGGAGAAGTGTGACCGGCGCGTGGCCCTGCCGGTGCGCGGGAAGCTGGACAGCCTCAACGCCTCCGTCGCGGCGGGAATTCTTTTGTACGCGGTACTGCGTTTCCGCTGAGCCGTGAGACCGATCCTGTATGTGGACGGGTACAACGTGATCGGCGCGTGGCCGGAGGCGCAGCGGGAAGGCTGGCCGCTGCCGGAAAGCCGCGACCGGCTGACCCGCCTGATGGAGGACTACGCGGGCTACTCCGGGCAGGAGGTGGTGCTGGTGTTCGACGGCCACCACGGCGAGCGCCCGACGGCCACGGTGGAGAAGCGGGAGGCGGTCACGGTGGTGTACACCGGGCACGGCCAGACCGCCGACCAGTACATCGAATACGCCTGCGGCCGACTGCCCGCCTACCGCGAGGCGCGCGTGGCCACCAGCGACCATCTGGAACAGACGATGATCCTGGGCCGCGGCGCGACGCGCCTCAGCTCCCGCGAACTGCTCCGGGAACTGAACCAGATCCGCCTGAGCGGACGCCAGAAGCACGCCGCCGCCCCGGATGGTCGCGCCAAGCTGTTCAGCACGCTGAGCGCGGAGCAGCGGGCGCGGCTGGAGGAACTGCGCAGGCGCAGGTAGCGGCCCTTCGCGCGCAGGCACAGAAAACAACGACAAGGCAGGAAACAGTGATGACCACCCAACCCAAACGGGAACGAAAACCCGGGGCGTATCCGGACGACGAACGCGACCCCATCCTCAACGCGGCCGAGGACATGGCGCAGCTCTTCCACGCCCGGGAGGAGGAGGCCGGCGAACGCGACGCCGAACCGGACGAGGAGGACGCGCAGCCCGTGGACGACCCGACCTGGGAAGAATCCCTGAAGATCCGCTTCGGGGACAAGACCGACGAGGAGATCGTCGCCTTCGCGCAGGAGGGCGACAGCGTCGCGCTGGAATATCTGCTGGGGAAGTACAAGAACTTCGTTCGTTCCAAGGCGCGCAGTTATTTCCTCATCGGGGCCGACCACGAGGATATCGTCCAGGAAGGGATGATCGGGCTTTTCAAGGCGATCCGGGATTATCAGGCGGAGCGCCTCTCCAGCTTCCGCGCGTTTGCGGAACTGTGCATCACCCGCCAGATCATCACCGCCATCAAGACCGCCACGCGGCAGAAGCACGTGCCGCTCAACAGCTACGTGAGCCTCAATAAGCCCATTTACGACGAGGAGAGCGACCGGACGCTGATGGACGTGATCGTGGAATGTCACGCCCAAAATCCGGAGGAGCTCATCATCGGGCGCGAGGACATCATGAGCATCCGCGACCGGGTGGACGAGGTGCTGAGTTCTCTGGAGCAGGAGGTACTCTCCGCCTACCTGGACGGGAAAAGCTATCAGGAGATCGCCGATAAGCTGGGTCGGCACGTCAAATCCATCGACAACGCGTTGCAGCGCGTGAAGCGCAAGCTGGAAAAGTTCATGGAGGAATCCAAAGCCCACGACGACGATTGATCGCGGGCTTGTCTCTCATCTTGGGGGAACGCAGAACGAAACGGGAGGTGCGTAAGCTTGCCCGACGAGGTGTACGAGGTCGTATCGCAGGCCGCGCGCTACTGGTTTTTGTTCCTCATGGCGCTGATCGTGTGGCGCAGCTTCCGCTGGCTGAGGCGCGACCGCAGGCAGCGGAAAAAGCGCCAGCGGCTTCTGCCCGACGCCGGGTACGTGGGCGAGCTGGTGGTGCTGCGCGGCAGCGACGAGCTGCCCGAAGGGCTGGCGCTGCCCATATCCGGCGAAGGGGTGCTGGGCTGCCTGCGCGGCGACGACGTGTACGTGCCGGTGCGCGGCGTGGCGAAACGGCACCTGTGGTACGAATACGACGAGGAAAACGGGATCCGCGTGCAACCCTACCGGCACTGCGGCGTTGAGGTGGACGAGAAAAGCCTGACCGGCGGGCGGAGCCACGCGTATCTGACGCACGGCTCGCGGCTTTCGGTAGGCGACGCGGTGCTGAGGCTTAGGATGTTCGCGGGCTTCGAGCAGGCGGGCGCGCGCTATGCGCCCCTTGTACAGGAGCAGGAAGAGGAGATGCCGCAGGGTGCGACCCGAGCCGCCGCCGTGGCGCCAGAGACGCCCGCCGCCGCGCCCGTCACCTTTACCGCCGAGCAGGTGGCCGCGTTGCAGCGGATGCAATGGGAGGCCTGGCAGGCGCAGCAGCGGACGGCCGCTTCCGGCAATGTGCTTTCAACCGCCGCGGGCGATTTTGCTGCGCCGCCCAAAACGGCGAACCGCGGCGCGATCCTGGATGAGGATGAAGAAACGGAGCTGGAGGACGGGTACGGCGATACGCCGGACCTGCCGCCGTCGCCCGAGCAGCCCCCGCGCGCGTCGGCGCGGCTGCGCCGCGCCCCTCTGCCGCCGTTGGCGGCGGAGACGCCCGCCGGTATTCGGCGGGCGGACGCGCGCGGCGCGGAGGACGCGTTTACGGAGGATGACATCCCCGCCGACGACGGCTTCTACCCGCCGGTTGAGGACGACGAGCTCCTCCGGGAGCCCGCCGAGCCGGACGACGCGTGGCCCTACGCGCCTTTCCCGCAGAGCGACGCACGCTTTGAAAACGGCGGCTACACCTACCCCGAATACGTCGAGCCGCCGGACGTCGGTCCTGACTCTGGCACGGACGGGGACGAGCCTCCCCGCAGCCTCTACCTGGATCCGGACGAGGCCGCCGAGGCCAAGCGCCGCCTGTGGGACAAGTACCTGAAGGGGGGGCACCGCTGATGGGCCAAAAGAGGCGCAAACTCCTCCGGCCGCCTTCGCGCCGCCGGCCCGACCGCCGGCTGGTATCGGCGATGATGCTGTTTTTCTTCAGCGCTTTTCTGCTGATCGCACTCAAGGGCGAACTGCGCTGGCAGGGCTTCGCGCTGGCGGTGGCGGTGCCCGCGCTGATCTACATCGCCACGATGTGGCTGCCGCGCTTCTTCCCGGCGGACAAGCTGCTGCTGGCGGTCGCGAATTTCCTGTGCGGCCTGGGCGTGCTGGTGCTGTATTCCACCGATCTGGACGCGGGCACCTCGCGCGGGCTGCAGCAGACCGTCGCCTACGGCGTCGGCATCGCGGCGATGCTCTTTTGCATCCTGCTGGTGCGCTACGTCCGGCGCTGGAACCTGCTCATCAAGATCATCGCGCTGGGCTCGATGGGGCTGATGGTGCTGCCGCTTCTGATCGGCACCGAGCAGAACGGCGCCACCAACTGGATCCGCATCGGCGGCACCAGCTTGCAGCCCAGCGAGCTGGTCAAGCTGTCGCTTTTACTGGTATTGAGCTACTCCATGAGCCGCCGCCGCTTCTGGCCGTGGCTGATCTTCGCGGGCTTCTGCCTGGGGATGCTGATGCTGCAAAAGGACCTGGGCACCGCGCTCATCTATTACGTCACCACGCTGTTCCTGTTCTTTGCCTCCACCGGCAACCTGCCGCTCACGGGGCTTGGCATCCTCGGCGGCGCGGGCGCGGCGGTGCTGGGCTATAAAATGTTCAGCCACGTCAAGGTTCGCGTGGCGATCTGGCAAAACCCCTGGATGTATTACGAGAGCACCGGGTACCAGATCGTGCAGATTCTCATGGCCGTCGCGTCCGGCGGGCTGTTCGGCGTGGGGCTGGGGCTGGGCGCGCCGCGCGTGATTCCCGTATACTACACGGACTGTATTTTCGCGGTTATCTGCGAGCAGTTCGGCATTCTTTTCGGCATCCTGGTGCTGGTGATGTACGTCATCCTCATCATCCGGGGCGTTTCCATCGCCGCGGGTGCCCGGCACAGCTTCCTGGCTCTGCTGGCCATGGGCGCCACGACGCTTTTGGGCATCCAGACGTTCGTGATCATCGGCGGGGTGCTGAAGCTCATCCCCCTGACCGGCGTCACCATGCCGTTCGTCAGCTACGGCGGCACGTCGCTGGTCAGCTGCATGGGGCTGATCGGGCTGTTGCAGGGCGTGGCGAGCGTCAATCAGGACGATTGGGAATACGATTACGAGATCAGCCACAGCCTGCGGGAGGAGGAGCGCCTCCCGCGCGCCGACCGGGCCTGACGACGCGCGCCGCCGTTCGCAGATTCGCTTCCGACAGGAGGGAAACGCCGTTGAAACAAATGCGCACCCGCTTTCGCGCGCTCACGCTGATCGTGATCGGGCTGATTCTGGTTGCCGGTCTCTACGGCGTTTACAGCGTCGATACGTACGGCACCCGCTGGTCGTCCAGCAGCAAGAACACCCGCTACCAGTCGGCCAAGAAATCCGTAATCGCCGGGGACATCATCGACCGTAACGGTGTGGTGATGGCAACCACCGACGAGGACGGCAACCGCGTCTATCAAAGCAACATCAAGGCCCGCCGCGCGACCGTGCACCTGATCGGCGACCGCGACGGCAACGTGGCCAACGGCGTGGACTCCTTTCAGGCCAAGTATCTGCTGGGCTTTGAAACGTCGCTGAGCGAGCGCGTCGCGGCGCTGCTGAGCGGCGAAACCCGCCACGGCGACAACGTCACCGTCACCGCGGACAGCGCGCTGTGCACCGCGATCGTCAACGCCTTTGAAACGGGCTCCAAAACCAAGGGCAAAAGCGGCGCGGCCGTGGTGATGAACTATAAGACCGGCGAGGTGCTGGCGCTGGTGAGCCTTCCGGTGTTCGACCCCTCCGACATCACCGAGGCGGACAAGGAAAACGCGCAGCATCCCTTCTGGGATCGTGCGCTGCAAAGCACACTCGCGCCCGGCTCCACCTTTAAGATCATCACCGCCGCGTCGGCGCTGGAAAACCTGAGCGGCATCGCCGATTATACCTTCACCTGCACGGGCGCGACCAAGGTGTTGGACCAGTATATTCACGACTACAACATGGAGCAGCACGGGACGCTTACGCTGGAGAAGGCTTTCACCGTCAGCTGCAACAACGCCTTCGCCCAGTGCGCCCTGCTGCTGGGCGACAGCGCCCTTCGCAAAACCGCGGAGGATTTCGGCTTTAACGACAATTTCCTCTTCCGCGATCTGGTGGTGGAAAACAGCGTGTATCCCACCACCGGCCGCAACCTGGTGGAAATCGCCTGGAGCGGCGCGGGGCAAAGCCAGATCGCCGCGACGCCGCTGCACATGTGCATGGTGGCCGCCGCCGTGGCCAACGACGGCGTGATGATGGAACCGCGCCTGCTTCTGAAAGTGCAAAGCCCCTCCGGGACGGTTCGCCTGCGTTTTACCCGCAAGGAATACCGCCGCGCCGTGCCCGAGACGATCGCAAAGACGCTGCAGAGCTACATGCAAAACGTGGTCGCCTCCGGCACCGGCTCCGCCGCGAGGGTCAGCGGGCTGACCATCGCCGGCAAAACCGGCAGCGCCGAGGCCTCCGTGGACGGCGAGGACGTGACCAACGCCTGGTTCGCGGGCTACATCGCGGACGATTCGCTGCCCTATGCCTGCTGCGTGCTGGTGGAGGACGGCGGCAGCGGCGGCAGCGTCGCCGCGCCGATCGCCGCAACGATCTTCAAGTATATGAAGGATCATTACGAAAACGAATGACGCCGGGCGGTTTCTCTCGGACAGACGAAAGGTAAATGATGGAATTTTATAATACTTATGGTAAACATGCAAGACGCTTTACGTCCGACCGGCGGGCACGCATGCCGTAAAAGGCGGTGTTTTCCGTCGGTTTTTCCGCGCCGGTCCGCATTGACACGGTTTTGGACGGTGCGTATCATAAAGGAACGGGATCGGCGACGCGGCGCCGCCCGGGGACGGATGTGAAGGACGTATGTGGAACGACTTGCTGTTTTCCATCGACACGGTTTTCCCGCTTCTGCTGATCATGGGGGTCGGGGTGGTCGCGCGGCGCTTCGGCGTGATCGGGGAAACGGGGGTTAAACAGGCCAACAAGGCGGTCTTTTTCGTTTTCCTGCCGCTGCTGCTGGGCCTGAACATCATGGATACGCCGCTGGATGTGACGCCGGATTACCGCACGCTGATCTTCGCCATCGCGGCGGTGGTGGGCTCTTTTGCGCTCATGTTCGCACTGGCGCCGCGCCTGTGCGCCGAACCGCAGACGCGCGGGGTGTTCATACAGGGCGTGGCCCGCAGCAACTATGCCATTTTCGGCATTCCGCTGGTGCTGATGATGTACCCGGACGCGGACACCTCCGTATCGGCGCTGATGGTGGTGGCCGTGGTGCCGGTTTTCAACGTCGCCGCCACCGTCGCGCTGATGAAGTACGGCGGGCAGCGCGTAAGCGCGTGGGGCATCGTGAAGGGCGTGCTTACGAACCCGCTCATCATCGGGACGCTGGCGGGTTTCGCGCTTTGGCTTTTGCACTGGCAGTTCCCGCCGCTGATCGGCAAGCCGCTTTCCCAGCTGGGGAGCGTCGCCACGCCGCTTGCGCTGTTCCTGCTGGGGGCGTCGCTGGACTTCGGCAAGGTGAAGGCCAACGCGCGGCTGCTGACCATGGGGGTGCTGGGGAGGCTGGTCGTGCTGCCGCTGATCGGCCTGTCGGCGGCGGTGGCCATCGGCATCCGCGGGGTGAGCCTGGCGACGCTGATCGCCGTGTTCGCCTCGCCCACCGCCGTAAGCAGCTATCCCATGGCCCAGCAGCTGGGCGGGGATACGGACTTCGCGGCCGCGCAGGTGGTGCTGACCACCGCGCTGTCCGGCATCAGCGTGTTTTTGTGGATCTTCCTGTTCAAATCGCTGGGCCTGGTGGGGTGAATCCCCTTTGACAAGCCTCCCCGCCTGTGCTATGATACGTACACTCCCTCGCAGGGAGCCCGGATGAACGCCGCCGCCCGCCGCCGCAAAGAGAGCCGTCCCACAGGCTGAAAGGACGACCATAAGCGCAGGGCCCGGTTCCCCGCATCCGAACGCTCGGCTAATCCCCGACGGCGGGCCGCCGTTATCCGGCCGCGAAAGTGAAAGCGTGATAAGCGCTTTAAGTCGGGTGGTACCGCGAAGGCTCCCTTCGTCCCAACGGCGGCGATACGGCCGCGTCTGGGAGCGGGACGCCTTATTTTTATAGTTGCGAAGGAGAGGGAACCATGGCCAAAAAGGACGAAGCCAAGTTCGTCGAGCACATCACGCCCCGTAGCGAGGACTTTTCGCAATGGTACACCGACGTCATTCTGCAAAGCGAGTTGGTGGACTACGCGCCGGTGCGCGGCTGCATGGTGGTGCGGCCCTACGGCTACGCCGTATGGGAGCGCATCCAGCAGGAGATGGACAAGCGTTTCAAGGAAACGGGGCACGAGAACGTCTACATGCCCATGCTGATCCCGGAAAGCCTGCTGCTTAAGGAAGCCGAGCACGTGGAGGGCTTCGCGCCGGAAGTGGCGTGGGTTACCCAGGGCGGCAACGAGGTGCTGCCCGAGCGCCTCGCCATCCGCCCCACGAGCGAGACCATCTTCTGCGCCATGTACTCCAAGTGGGTGGGCAGCTACCGCGACCTGCCCATGAAGTACAACCAGTGGTGCTCCGTTATGCGCTGGGAAAAGAGCACGCGCCCCTTCCTGCGCACCAGCGAGTTCCTCTGGCAGGAGGGTCACACCATCCACGAAACGGCCGAGGAAGCCCAGGCCGAGACCATGCAGATGCTGAACGTCTACCGCGAGGTGGCCGAGACGGAGATGGCCCTGCCGGTGCTCTGCGGCCGCAAGAGCGAAAAGGAGAAGTTCGCCGGCGCCCGCGCCACCTACAGCATGGAGGCCATGATGCAGGACGGCAAGGCGCTGCAGGCGGGCACCAGCCACAACTTCGGCACCAATTTCGCCGAAGCGTTCAACATCCAGTACCTGAGCCGCGAGGGCAGGCTGGAATACGTGCACGAAACCAGCTGGGGCGTCAGCACCCGGCTGATCGGCGCGATCATCATGACGCACGGGGACGAGCGCGGGTTGCGCCTGCCGCCCCGCATCGCGCCCATTCAGGCGGTGATCGTCCCCGTCGCCGCGCACAAGGGCGGCGTGATGGAAAAATGCGGCGAGGTGCTCGACCGTCTCAAGGCCGCGGGCTTCCGTGTGAAGCTCGACGACCGGGACACCGTTTCCCCCGGCTACAAGTTCAACGACTGGGAGCTGAAAGGCGTGCCCGTGCGGTTGGAGATCGGCCCCCGGGATATCGAAAACGGCGTGGCGACGGTGTTCCGCCGCGACACGTGCGAAAAGGCGCCCATGGCGCTGGACGCGCTGGAAACGGAGCTCGGGGGGCTGCTGGACGATATCCAGAAGGGCCTCTACGAGCAGGCCAAAGCCTTCCGCGACAGCCATATCACCGAAGTCCACACCATGGAGGAGCTGGGCAAAGCGGTGGATACGGGCTTTGCCAAGGCCATGTGGTGCGGCGAACCCGAATGCGAAAACACGATCAAGGAACGTTTCAGCGCCTCCAGCCGCAACATGCCCTTCGACCAGACGCCCATCGGCGACACCTGCGTGTGCTGCGGCAAAAAAGCGAAGCACCTCATTTATTTCGCCAAGGCGTACTGACCGGCGCCGAACCTACGCGGAACGCGCGGACAAACGCGCGTTCCGCGTTTCCATAGCAGGATACAAGGAGGCGGTTCTTTGGCGAACCCGGATACGCGTTTCAAAACGGCGGGTGAAGCGCCCGCGCTGATCCTGTGGGACTGGAACGGAACGCTGCTCGACGACGTGAACTACGCCGTGGGCGTGCGCAACCGCGTGTTTCCGCGTTTCGGCCTGCCGAGGGTCGAAAGCCTTGTGGAATACTACGAGCAGTTCACCTTTCCGGTCAAAACCTACTACACGCGCGCGGGCGTCACGGAGGAGAACTTCGTCGCGGTCGCGCACGCGTGGATGGCGGAATACCTGCGCGGCTGCGAAGGCGTGCCGCTTTTCGGCGACGCCGTCACGACGCTCAACGCCTTTGCCGGGGCGGGCTGCCGGCAGGCGGTGCTCTCCGCCAGCAAGCTGGATACGCTCCGGATGCAGCTGGAATTTGCGGGCATCCTCGACCGCTTCTGCGACGTGCTGGGCTTAAGCCACATCTACGCGACCGACAAGACCGACGTCGGCCGCGCATACCTCAAAAAACAGCGCCTGCGCCCCGAGGACTGCGCGATGCTGGGCGATACTTTGCACGACGCGGACGTGGCCGCGGCGCTGGGCTGTCGGTGCGTGCTCGTTTCGCGCGGGCATCAGAGCCGGGAAACGCTGCTGACCGCCGGCGCGCCGGTGTGCGATACGCTTGCCGACGCCGCTGAACTGCTGCTGGGCAGGAATCGCGAAACCGACGCAGAAATTGGATAGTAAGGTTCCGCGGCGTGCGGAACGGCTGGGAGAACGAAAGCGATGGACGAACTGCTCCGATGGCTTTCCGGGAACGGGCCGGCAGGGGAGGGCGAGCTTTGCCGACGGCTGAAGCTGACGCGGGAAGAGCTGGCCGCAAGGCTCGACGAGCTGACCGCGCAGGGCTACCGCATCCGTGACGAAGGCGGGCTGCGCCTGTCGCCCGCATGGGGGAGCCTGCTGCCCGGCGATATCCTGACCGAGCTTAAAACGGAGCGCATGGGCCGGGGAACGATCCTCTACGCGCCGGAGGTGGGCTCCACCAATACGGAGCTCAAGCGCGCGGCCGCGGCGGAGGCGCTTGCGGAAGGGAGCCTTTCCGTGTGCGACCGGCAGACCGGCGGCCGGGGCCGCCTCGCGCGGGCGTGGACGGACGCGGGCGCGGCGGAGAGCCTGGCCTGCTCGGTGCTGATCCGGCCGAAGCTGCCGCCCGAAAAGGTGCCGCTGTATACGCTGGTGGTGGCCGTCGCCGCGGCGGAGGCCATCGGCGCGTTCGGGCCTGCGGCGGGCATCAAATGGCCCAACGACGTGGTGATCGGCGTTCGCAAATGCGTGGGCATCCTGTGCGAGGCCGTGCGCGACCCCGCGGGGGAAACCTGCGTGGTCGCGGGCGCGGGCTTCAACGTCAACCAGCGCGCCTTTGCGGGGGAGCTGGAGGCGAAGGCGACCTCGCTGTACCGGGAGAGCGGGCGTCAAACCGACCGCCGGACGTTTTTGTGCCGGTATCTGCTGGAGCTGGAGCGCGCGGCGTACCTGTTGGAAACCGAAGGCTGGGCGGCGCTGTACCCGGCGTACGCCGCCCGGTCGGTAACGCTTCGCAGCCGCGTGAAGGTCGAAAGCGCCGCGGAGAGCTTTACGGGGACGGCCGAGAGCATCGACGAGTCCGGCGCGCTCTACGTACGCGCGGACGAAGGCGGGCTCAGGCGCGTCCTCAGCGGGGACGTATCGGTCAGAGGAGTGATGGGTTATGTCTAAACCGTTGTATGGTGGCTGCATTACCGACGTGCACGGCATCCGCGTGGGGCAGACGGAAAACCGCAAGGCGCTCACGGGGGTGACTGTGGTGCTGTGCTCCCGCGACGGCGCGACCGTCGGCGCGGACGTGCGCGGCGCGGCGCCCGGCACCCGCGAAATTGCGCTTACGCGCAGCGAGAACACCGTGGAGCGCGCCAACGCCGTGCTGCTGGCCGGGGGCAGCGCCTTCGGACTGAACGCGGCGGCGGGCGTCATGCGCTTTCTGGAGGAAGCGGACGTGGGCGTGGACACGGGCGTGTGCAAAGTGCCCATCGTGCCCGCGGCGGTGCTGTTCGACCTGGGCGTGGGCGACAAAAACGTGCGCCCGGACGAAGCCATGGGCTACGAGGCCTGCCACCTGGCCGCCAAGGGCGTCAAACAGGGCGCGTACGGCGCGGGCACGGGCGCGACGGTCGGCAAGCTGGTGCCGGGGGCGATTCCCGCGCCGGGCGGCACCGGCAGCGCGAGCCTTACGCTGGCCTGCGGAGTGACGGTCGGCGCCATCGTCTGCGTAAACGCCGCCGGGGACGTGTTCGACCCCGAAACGGGCAAGGCGCTGGCCTGCGGCCGCCTGCCCGACGGCCGCCCGGTGCTGTGCGAAAGCCTGCTCTACGGCACGCAGCCCATGGCGGAGCTCCTAAAGATCCCCAAATCGTCCAACACCACCCTCGCGGTCGTGGCGACGGACGCGGCGCTGACCAAGCCGCAGGTCAACCGGCTGGCGACCTGCGCGCACGACGGCTTCGCCCGCGCCATCCGCCCCGTGCACACCCAGATGGACGGGGACACGGCTTTCGCGCTGGCGACCGGGCGGGTGGACGCGGACGTGAACATGGTGCAATTGTGCGCGGCCGTCGCCGAGGTGACGGCGCGGGCCATCGCCAACGCGGTGTGCACGGGGGAGCGCGCGTGACGGGGCTGGGCATCGACCTGTGCGAGGTGAAGCGCATCAAAGCGGCCATCCTGGCCAACGACGGCTTTCTGCTGCGGTATTACACGGCGGAGGAGCGCGCCTACCTGGAAGCGCGGGGCAAAGCGGCCGACCAGAGCGCGGCGGCGATGTTCGCGGCCAAGGAGGCGTTCCTCAAGGCGCTGGGCGTGGGGCTTTCCGGCGGGGTGAGCATGGCGGAGGTCGGCGTGTGGCACGACGAGCGCGGCTGCCCCGCCTACCGGCTGACCGGCAGGGCGCTTGAGCGCATGGCGGAGGCCGGCGCGAACGCGGCACACCTGAGCCTGACGCACGACGCGGGCGTGGCCGCGGCGGTCTGCGTGCTGGAATAAAGGAAGGAGGCGGGGTTATGCTGTACACCGTTACACCTTCGGAGATGAGGCGCGTCGAGCGCCGCGTGATGGACAAAACGGGCACGCCTTCGCAGACCCTCATGGAGCGCGCGGCCGCGCACGTGGCGGACGCGGCGCTGCCGTACCTGCGGGGCGGCGGCACGCTGCTGGTGGCCTGCGGAACGGGCAACAACGGCGGCGACGGCCTGGCCGCCACGCGGCTGTTGCTTTCGCGCCTGCCCGCCCTGCGGGCGACCGTGTGGCGGCTGGCGGGCGAGCCCACGGCCGAGACCGCCGCCCAATGGGAGAAGCTCAAGCCCTTCGCCGGGCGCGTGACGACCGTGAAGCCCGGCGAGCCGCTCGCAGCGCCCGCCGGCGCGGCGCTGGCCATCGACGCGCTGTTCGGCACGGGGCTCAACCGCCCGCTGACCGGGGCCGCGCGGGCAATGGTGCAGGCGGTGAACGCGTCCGGCCTGCCCGTGGTCGCCGTGGACATTCCCAGCGGCCTGAGCGGCGAAACGGGCTTCGCGCCCGAGGCCGAAGAAGAAAGCCCGGTCGTGCGCGCGGACGTGACCGTGACCTTCCACCGGCCCAAGCCCGGGCTGTTCCTGGGCGACGGGCCGGACTACTGCGGGCGCGTGGCGGTGGCGGACATCGGCATCCCCTCCGCGTGGGACGACGCGGGTGGCATGGCGCTGCTTGCGCCGGGCGACGCGCTGCTTACGCCGCGCAGGCACAACACCCATAAGGGCACCTACGGGCGCGTGCTGGCGCTGGCCGGCTCGCGGGGCATGGCGGGGGCCGCGGCCGTGTGCGCCACGGCGGCGCTGCGCGCGGGTGCGGGGCTGGTCACCGTCGCCTGTCCCGACACGGTCGTGCCGACGGTGCAGGCGCTGTGCCCCTGCGCCACCTGCCTGCCCCTGCCCGAAACGGACGTGGACGCCGCGTGGGCGCGCCTCACGGAGGTGCTGGAAAAGGCGGACGCGCTGATCGCGGGCTGCGGCCTGGGCCGGGAAGCGCTCGCGGCGGGGCTGATGAAGCGGCTGATTCCCTGGCTGTACGAGCACCGCCTGCCCGCGGTGCTGGACGCCGATGCCCTCAACCTGATGGCGGCACGCGGCGCGGAGGGCCTGCCCGACGGGAAACCCCTGCCGGAGGACGTGATCCTCACGCCCCATCCCGGCGAAGCGGCACGGCTGCTGCGCCGGCCCGTTTCGCAGATCACGGCGGACGCGCCCGCCGCCGCGAGGGAACTTCGCAGGCGCTACGGCGGCGCGGCGGTGCTCAAGGGCGCGGCCAGCGTGCTGATCGCCCCGGACGGCGAGGCGCTGAACGTGTACGGCACGCCCGCCATGGCCAAGGGCGGCAGCGGCGACGCGCTTTCCGGCGTGCTGGGCGCGCTGCTGGCCGGACGGGAAACGTACGGCCTGCGCGGCGTGCGCCTTTTGCAGGTCGCCTGCGCCCTGCACGGACTGGCGGGCCTGGCCGCCGCCGACCGCTTCGGCGAGCGCGGGGTGCTGGCGACCGACCTGTGCGCGGAGCTCGGCCGTGTGCCCGCCGCCATACCGGAGCGGCTGATCGCCCTCAAGCCGATGCAGGCGCAGCGGCGGGAAACGGCGCCGCAGACGACGGTCAAAAGCGCGCCCGACCTGCGAAGCGTGCTGGGGCGGCGCGTGCGCGTAACGGTGGACAGGCCGATCGGCAGCCGTCACCCGGATCATAAGGATGTCGTCTATCCGCTCAACTACGGCTACGTGGCCGACGTCCTCGCCGCGGACAACGAGTGGCAGGACGCCTACATTCTGGGTGTTTCGGAGCCGGTGGAATGCTTCGAGGGCGAGGTGGCGGCCGTCATTCACCGCCTGGACGACGTGGAGGACAAGTGGGTGGTCGTCCCCGTCGGCGAGAAGCCCACGGCCGAGGCGATCCGCGCGCAGACGGCCTTTGTGGAGAAGTTCTTCCGCTCGGAAATCGTTCTGTAACCATCTGCAAAAGGGCCACGGACGATCGGCAAGGATCGCCCGCGGCCCTTTTTATGGGATTCCGTCTGTGTTTAAATCAGCGTCGAAATCAGCAGGTACAGGCCGTAGGCGATCATCAGCAGGCCGCCGATGCGCCGGAGCAGCGGCTGATGATCCCGAAGCCACCGGAACACGTCCTTCACGCCCTGATAGAGCACCATGAGCAGAAGCATCGGCAGGCTCAGGCCCAGCGCGAAAACCGCCAGCGAAACCATGCCCTGCGCGACCGTGTCGCTGGAGGCGGCCAGAATGAGCGCGTTGGCGAGGATCGGCGTAAGGCACGGCGTCCAGCTGAGCGCGATGACGATGCCGAACAGGGCGGCGCTGAAAAAGCCGTCGGGTTTGATAACCACCTTATCCGTCCACGCGGGCGCGCGCACGCCCCGCCAGTGGAGGATGTCCGCCGTCCACAGGCCAAACACCATCATCAGCACGCCGGTAATGATGTTGAGCGTACCGCGGTCGATGTTCCGAAACGCCTCGCCCAGAAGCCCCGCGGCCGCGCCGATGAGGGTGAACAGCGTAACGAACCCCAATAGCAGCCCCAGGCTGCGCCTGAGCACCCCCAGCCACGCCACGCGCTTGTCGACGGACTCGGAGCCTTCGCCCACGAGGTAGAGGGTGTACACGGGCAGCATCGGCAACACGCAGGGGGAGAGGAACGCCACCAGACCGCCCGCGAACATGGCCCACAGCGTGGCCTGCGGCAGGGCGGCGACCGACGCCAGGTTCACTGCTTTACCTCCGTGTCGGCTGCGACGTCCGTTTGCAGGGTATCGTCGGCCGCGGCCGCGTCGACCCGCTTGCCCACGCCCATGCCTTCCAGCACGGAGGCCATGTTGTCGTAGCTGAGCGCGCCGGGCTGATAGGCGCTGAGATAGCCGTCCTTATCGATGAAAAGGCTGGTGGGGAACCCGGTCAGCCCGATCATATTGGTGAGGACGAGCTGATCGTCCTCGATCAGATTCAGCTCCTGCAGGCCGTACTGCTCCACCACGGCGGCCGAATCGGTCGCGTCCTCGCCGCTCCACACGTGCACCAGGACGATCGCCACGTCGTCGGGGTCGTAGGTATCGTAGATTTCCTTGATCTCGGGCATTTCCTGCATGCAGTAGTAACACCAGCCCGTGAAGAAATTCAAAAACAGCGCTTTGCCCTGATAAAGGCTCACGTCCAGCGGCGTATCCGCGAAATAGTTCAGCACGTAGGGCAGCCCGGCGGCGTTGGTCGCCGCGGGCGCGGTATCGGCGGTTTCGCCGTCCCCGGCCGTACTTTCCGCAAGCGACGCAAAGGGAATCAGGGCGAGAACCAGAAGCACCACCAGGAACCGGCGCAGATTCGTTTTCATAGCTTATCAACCTCCCGCTATGGGTTAAACGGAAAAGCGCGAAGCGAAACCACCCGGGGAGTGAGTTTACAATGTGGACAAAAATGCAATTTCGTGTATCTGAAAATTCATTTTGTCGAATTTGTGCGCAAAACGTCGCATTTCGCCCTTTACGCGGAGAGACGCATGTGCTATAATGCATAACAGTTCGCGCAGGACTGCCCGTTTGCGGGAAGAGCCCGTGCGGCTTGCAAGATGCAATGGCGCATCCGCCATTTGCATGAATTTCGAGGCACGCAATGGCGCGCCGTTGCAGGAGGAATGCACCATGCCGCTGGGTTTATCCGAAAAAGCGTTGAATATCGCCCCGTCCGCCACGTTCGCCATGGACGCCAAAGCCAAAGCGATGAAGGCCGCCGGGGAAGACGTGGTCGGCTTTGCCGCGGGCGAGCCGGACTTCGATACGCCCGTTCTGATCCGCGACGCCATGAAGGCCGCCATGGACGAGGGCATGACCCGCTACGCGCCCGTGGCCGGCACGCCGGAACTGCGCAAGGCGATCGCCGCGAAACTGCAAAAGGACAACGGGCTTTGCTACGACGCAAGCCAGATCATCGTTTCCAACGGCGCCAAGCATTCGCTGTACAACGCCTTTTTTACGCTTTTGAACGACGGCGACGAGGTGATCGTCCCCACGCCCTGCTGGGTCAGCTACCCCGAAATGGTCAGAATGGCGGGGGGCGTGCCCGTTTTTGTGCCCGCGTGCGAAAAGGACAACTTCATACCCGCGCCCGCGGCCATCGCCGCGGCGATCACCCCGAAAACCAAGGCGTTCATCCTCAACTCCCCCAACAACCCCAACGGCTGCATCTGGTCGGAAGCGATGCTTGGCGCGCTGGCGAAGATGGCGGTGGAGCACGACTTTTACATTGTTTCCGACGAGATTTACGAGCATTTGATCTACGGAACGCAGAAGCACGTGAGCATCGCTTCCCTGGGCGAGGAGATCAAGGCGCGTTCGATCGTCATCAACGGCGTCAGCAAGACCTACGCCATGACGGGCTTCCGCATCGGCTACGCCGCGGGGCCCGCGGACGTGATCAAAGCCATGACCAACGCGCAGAGCCAGTCGACCTCCGCGCCCAACACCGCCGCGATGCACGCCGCCGCCGTGGCGCTTACCATGCCGCAGGACTGCGTGGCGGACATGCGCCACGAGTTTGAAAAGCGCCGGGACGTGCTGGTGAAGGGCATCAACGCCATCCCGGGCGTAAGCTGCCGCAAGCCCGAGGGCGCGTTTTACGTGATGATGAACGTGACCGGGCTGATGGGCCGGCGCATCGACGGCGTGACGCTCAACGACTCCGCGGCCTTTGCCGAGGCGCTGCTCAGCCACGGCAAGGTGGTGGTGGTGCCCGGCAACGCCTTTATGGCGGAGGGCTTCTGCCGCCTCAGCTACGCAACCTCCATGGCCAACGTCGTGGAGGGGCTCAAGCGCATCGAGGCGTTCGTGAAATCGCTGGAATAGAACCGGCCCGCGGGTGGCCGGCGCACCCCTCGGGTGTGCCGCGGGGCCTGTCCACAGTTTTCGCACATATTTTCCACAACAAATGTCGTTTACCCTTACGTTTTCCACATATCGCCCTGAAAAGCCTCCGTCAGAACGTTTTCCGGGATGCGGGCAGGAGCGGAACCGTTCTGAAACAGAATCATTAAGCTGTCCGCCGCGCCGCCCACAGGGAAGGAGATAGCCCCATGCTTGTTTTCAGCCCGAAAACCAACCAGTTGATTCAGTCCCAGTACCAGTACGATCTGCAGGACGTGGCGGAGCCCAACCTCTACCGCGAGATCTACGATTATCAGAGCGTGCCCAAGATCGCCTTCAACAACCGTCTGGTGCCCATCAACATGCCGGAAAACATCTGGATGACGGACACCACTTTCCGCGACGGCCAGCAGAGCGTAAGCCCCTTTACGCCCAGGCAGATCGCGCATCTGTTTTCGCTGCTCAGCCGCATGGGCGGCCCCAAGGGGCTGGTGCGCCAGAGCGAGTTTTTCCTGTACACCGACAAGGACCGCGAGGCGCTGGAGCGCTGCCAGGAGCTGGGGCTGGAGTTTCCCGAGATCACCACGTGGATCCGCGCCAACGAGGGCGACTTTAAGCTGGTCAAGGCCGCGGGTGTGAAGGAAACGGGCATCCTCGTGTCCTGCAGCGACTACCATATCTTCAAAAAGATGCACCTGACCCGCGCCCAGGCGATGGACAAGTACCTGGGCATCGTGAAGGCCGCCCTGGCGGAGGATATCGTGCCCCGCTGCCACTTCGAGGATATCACGCGCGCCGACTTCTACGGTTTCGTGCTGCCCTTCGCCGAGCAGCTGATGAAGCTGGCCAAGGAAAGCGGCGCGCCCATCAAGGTGCGCGCGTGCGATACCATGGGCTACGGCGTAAGCTACCCCGGCGCGGCGCTGCCCCGCAGCGTGGCGGGCATCATCTACGGCCTCAACCACTACGCGCAGATTCCCAGCGAGCAGCTGGAATGGCACGGGCACAACGATTTTTACAAGGTCGTCAACAACGCGGGCACGGCGTGGCTGTACGGCTGCTCCAGCGTCAACTGTTCGTTGCTGGGCATCGGCGAGCGCACGGGCAACTGCCCGCTGGAGGCCATGGCCATCGAATACCAGGCGCTGCGCGGCACCACCGACGGCATGGACCTGACCGTCGTCACCGAGATCGCCGAATACATGGAGCGGGAGATCGGCATCGAGATCAGCCCGCGGCAGCCGTTCGTGGGCCGTCACTTCAACGTGACCCGCGCGGGCATCCACGCCGACGGAATGCTCAAGGACGAGGAAATCTACAACATTTTCGACACCACCAAAATCCTCAACCGCCCCGCTTCCGTGGCCGTGGACAGCCACAGCGGCCTGGCCGGCGTCGCGCACTGGATGAACAGCTTTTTCCGCCTGCAGGGCGAAAACACCGTCGACAAGCAGGACAAGACCGTGCTGGCCGTGAAGGCCATGGTGGACGCGCTGTACGCCGAGGGCCGCAACACCGTCATGGGCGACGAGGAGTTGGAAGTGATGGTGCGCGAGGCGGATCTGGAGCACTATCAGGATTTGTTGTTTCACAAGCACAGGAAATAAAGCCCGGGATTGGTTTCGCGCCCGGGAACGCGACCAAAGGACGAAATGTCCTTTGGAATCCTGGGGGATCGCGCCAGCGGGCGCGACCAAAGGGAGAATCCCTTTGGAATCCCTGGGGGATCGCACCTGCGGGTGCGACCAAAGGGAAAATCCCTTTGGAATCCCAGGGGGATCGCACCTGTGGGTGCGACCAAAGGGCTTTCCGCTCGCCCTTTGGGAACCTTCGGGCTTGCGCTCGTCAAAGGGGCGCAGAATTTCTCTCCGGAGTACAGGATAGTCGTCCGGCCGGACCGCGATAGTGCGCGCGCCTGCGGGCGCACGCACAAGCGGTCCGCCGTCCGACAAGCCTGTGCCTCCTTCCGAGAAACACTGCGCCCCTCCAGCAACAATGCGCAAGCAAAGAAAAAAGGCTATCGAAACTTGTTTGCATCTTACTTCGTTATGCGCTTACATGGAGTAAGAGAAACGGTGGCACCAATATGAAAGTAGCTACCCAAGCCGGGTAGCTCTTTTGTCGCCTGCGCACCAGCAGGCGGGGAGTGCGAGGGATCGCGGCGCCGGAGCAGCAGGCTTGTCGGGCGGCCGTACTGCGCGTACGCACGCCCGAAGGGCTGTGCGGACGAACGCAGTGCGGCCGGACGACTATCCTGTGCTTCAAGCGTGATCCCTCGTGCTTAGCCCGCCGTCTAATCAGGCGACCCGAAGGCACCGCAGGGAAGCGTGTGCCCAGTGGGCACCGTTGCGAAGCAACGAGCGACCCGCAGGTGTGAGGTTTGACGAGTGCAGGGTACGGTAGTGCCCTGCACGACGATCAAACCGATGGAAAGGGGCGAGCGGAAAGCCCCTGCCCGCACCCGCAGGCACGGAACCCCGCACCCCTGCGCCGAGGGGAGCCCAACCCCCTCAACCCGTTGCCTTTCAGGCAATCACCATGCCTCCGCTGATGCTGATGACCTGCCCGGTCATCATGGCGGCGTCCTCGCCGCACAGCCACAGGGCGCAGCGGGCGATCTCCATGGGCTCGCACAGGCGGCCCAGCGGCGTCTGCTTTTCGATGCGGTGCAGGGCGTCCTCGTCGTATTCGTCAAGCATGTCGGTGTGGGTGGCGCCGGGGGCGATGGCGTTTACGGTGATGCCGCTGGGGCCCACCTCCTGCGCCAGCGCCTTGGTAAAGCCCAAAAGCCCGGCCTTGGAGGCCGAGTAGGCGACCTCCATGCTGCCGCCCACCATGCCCCAGATGCTGGAAACGTTCACGATGGCGCCGGTGCCCCGGGAGATCATCCCCGGCAGAACGGCGCGGGTGACGTAAAAGGCGCCGGTGAGGTTTGTGTCCATCACGTGCCGCCATTCCTCGTCGGTGGTGTACTGCACCTGTTTGCTCAGCGCGACGCCCGCGTTGTTGATCAGCGCGTCGATGTGGCGCAGGCTTTGCAGCGCCTCCTTCACGGCGGCATCGACCTGATCGCTTTGGGAAACGTCCGCCTTCAGCGCAAGGGCGCCCGTTGCCGTAACGAGCGCCTTTGCGTCGGAGTCGGAGACCCGATAGAGGAACGCCACGCGCCAGCCGGCCTGTGCGAAAGCTCGCACGCAGGCCGCGCCGATGCCGCGGCTTCCGCCCGTGACAAGTAGGGTGCGCATCCGGCGTTCCTCCTTCGATCCTTCTGTCGGCGGCCCGGAAAGCCGCCTGCTAAAACATTTTCTTCTTCCAGAACACCCAGAACGCGGCCAGCGCGGCGGCTACGCTGATGCCCACCACCGCCCAGAAGCCCCAGGCCGTTCCCTGAAAGGGAACGTTGGTGTTCATGCCCCAATAGGAGGCGAACAGCGTGGGGATGGCCATGATGACCGTCAGGCTGGTGAGGATTTTCATGACGATGTTCAGGTTGTTGGAGATGATGGAGGCGTAGGCGTCCATCATGCCGCTCATAATGTCGCGGTAGATGGCGCACATCTCGATGGCCTGTTTGTTTTCGATGATGACGTCGTCCAGCAGGTCGGCGTCGTCGGGGTATTTGCGCAGCATATCCATGCGCATCATTTTCTCCAGCACCATCTCGTTGCCCTTGAGGGAGGTGGAGAAATAGACCAGCGATTTTTCCAGCTGCATCATCTGGATCAGCTCGCGGTTGCGCAGGCTTTCCTGCAGGCGCTTGTGCACGAAGGTGCTGGCCTTGTCGATCTGTTTTAAGTAGGAAAGATAGCGGCTGGCGTTGCGGTTGAGCAGTTGCAGGATGAACCGCGTGCGTTTGAACGTCCAGAAGCCGCGAATGCGCTCCTCGGTGAAATCGTTGATAATGGCGCTTTCGCGCGTTGCCACCGTGATGATCACGTCGTCCACCACGATGATGCCCATCGGGATCGTGGAATAGCTGAAGCCGTTGTCCTCCGGCTCCACGTAGGGAACGTCCACGATGATGAGCGTCTGGTCGTTGTCCCGCTCGATGCGCGCGCTTTCCTCCTCGTCCAGCGCCGCCATGAGGTAGGTGGGGTCCAGCGCGAAGCGCGCGTTGAGGCCCTCGATCTCCTCCCGGGTGGGGTTCTGCAGGTGGATCCAGCAGCCCTTTTCAAAGGTGTTGATCTGGGTCAGATGGTCGTCCACCGTCAGAAAAATCTTCTTCATCACAAAAACCTGCCCTTCCGTTCGCCGCGCTTGCGCACGACGTTGCTTCCGAGCAGGCCTTGGGTTATGCTGTTTTCAGCGTGGGCAGCCCTACCGCGCGTGCCCTTTCCGCGCGGCCTCTCGGAGCATATGCAATTGTCGGGTGCGGTAGGTCGAAAAAGTGCTTCGACTGTACGGGTCCGCGTCCACGTGCGCTCCTCCTTGTCGCATGGAATTGAGGAGAAGAGGCTCTTCTCCTACTGTTATCATAGCGTGCCGGGGCCGATCTGTCAACCGGAGGCGCAGGTTTTTTCGCCCTTTTTTCGCCGCCCGGGGCGCGATTGCCAAGCCCGGTCGCCTATGGTATAATACGGCGTATTCAAAACGACGCAAACGCCGGAAACGGCGCGCTTTCCGCCGCGTTCCCGCGCGGCGGCCGCGCCGTGCCGATAAAGGAGAACGACCGTGAAGCTGATCATCCAGATTCCCTGCTACAACGAGGCGGCGACCCTGACCGTCGCGCTGGACGACCTGCCCAAACACATCGACGGAATCGACGAAATCGAAACGCTGATCATCAACGACGGAAGCGCAGACGACACGGTGAGGGTCGCCCGGGAATGGGGCGTTAACCACGTCGTGAGCTTCACGCGCAACAAGGGGCTCTCCAAGGGATTCATGGCGGGGCTGGACGCGTGCCTGCGCAACGGGGCCGACATCATCGTGAATACCGACGCGGACAACCAGTACTGCGGCCGGGACATCGAAAAGCTGGTCAGGCCCATCCTGAACCACGAGGCGGATATCGTGATCGGCGAACGCCCCATCGACGATATCGAGCATTTCTCGCCCGTCAAAAAAAAGCTGCAGCATTTCGGCAGCTATGTCGTGCGCAAGGCTTCCCGCACGGACGTGGCCGACGCCCCCAGCGGCTTTCGCGCCTACTCGCGCGAGGCGGCCATGAGCGTGAACGTCATCAACAACTATACCTATACGCTGGAGACCATCGTGCAGGCCGGCAACAGCCGCATGGCGGTGCGCTCGGTGCCCATCCGCACCAACCCGGAGCTGCGCGAATCGCGGCTCATCAAAAGCGTGTCCGCCTACATCAAGCGCTCGATGGTCACCATCCTGCGTTCGTTCATGATGTACAACCCGCTCAAGTTCTTCGGGGCCGTGGGCGGGGTGCTGTTCGGGCTGGGCCTGCTGCTGGGCATCCGCTTTCTGGTGTTTTACCTGCAGGGCTCCGGGGCCGGGCACGTGCAATCCCTGATATTGACGAGCATCCTGCTGCTGATGGGCGTGCTCACCTGGGTGGTGGGGCTGCTGGCGGATATCACCGCCGCCAACCGCAAGATTCTGGAGGATATCCAGTTCCGCGTCCGCAAGCTGGATTACCTGGCGGACGGGCCGGAAAAGCCTGCCGAACCGAAGCAGAAGCAGTAGCGAAAACCCGACGCCGGGCGGCCGTGCCACACGCGGCCGCCCGGCGCTTGCGCGTCCGCTCCGGGCGGCTTTCCGGCGCGCCCGGCCGCCTTGACAGGCTATGGAAAAAAAGATAAGATACAACCGAATCGAACGTTGCGAATGCTAAGTAACCGCTGAATAAATGACTTTGCGGTTGCCAAAGCAGAGCGCTGCAGATTCGGGTGAGAAAAGCCGAAGGAATAGTGGGGCTATTTCAAGGCTTTTTGAGTCCAAAGGTGCGGTGCTCCGCAAAGGCAGACGTGAAGGGTATTTGTTCAGCGGTTACCTAAAGATGCAAAGGGGGAAACGGCTGTGCGTCCGAACCGCGCCGGTTTACGAACGCTGCTGCTAACGCTGTTCTGGGCGCTGTCCACGGCGGCGTTTTGCGTAACGCTTACCGGCGTGGCGGCGACCGGCGGCGATTCGGCCGTGACCTGGACGCGCACCCTGCCCTACGCGGGCGTGTGGCTTGCGGCGACGGTCGCGCTGGGGCTGGGCTACCGGTACCTGGGCGGACTGCCCCGCGCGCTGTGGCAACCCCGGCTGTGGCTGTTGTCGGTCTTTTTCGCGGCCGTGATGACGCTGGGGGAGAGCTTTGCCCAGATGAGTACAGCCGGGCTGGTGACGGGGCAGAAGACGCTTGCGCTGCTTTACTTCGCGGGCCGCGTGCCCGCCGCGTACATGGGCATGGCGCTGCTTTCGGAGGCGCTTTCGCGTCGCCGTCCGGCCGCCGGGGAACAAGGCGCGGCGACCGCGCAGGGCAACGGCCTGGTGCGGCCCAGGCCCGCGTGGGCGATCCGCGCGGAGCAGGAAGCCCTCAAGGCTCCGGCCGCGCCGCCGCCCGCGGGCGGATACGCCCCGCCCAAACCGGCATGGGCCGCGCAGAACGCGCCTGCCGTATGGACGCCGGAAAAGCAGAGCATCGATCCGGTGCCGCTGGCGACGCTGGGCGAGCGGACGTCCGCCGCCGAACCGCCCGAGTCCGCAGGGCCGCCGGAGGAGAGGGAAGCGCGCTACCGCTGCCCCGCGGCGGATACCGCGCGCGGCGCGTGGGCGCCCCGCCCCGATACGACGCCCACGCGAGCGGCCCGGCCGGCCGCGGCGGCCAAACGGCGGGAGGGGCTCTCCACGTTCGTGCTGGCGCTGATCCTGCTGGTCTGCTGGCTTCCCTACCTGTTCGCCGTATGGCCCGGCACCGTGAGCAACGACAGCATTACCCAGCTGGCCGAGATATTCGGCGTCAAGGCGCTGGAGAACGGCAATCCGCTGGCGCAGACGGGGCTTCTGTGGCTGGCGGTGCGCGCCGGGACCGGCCTTTTCCATTCGGCGGACGCCGCAGTGGCGATCTACGTGTGCGTGCAGGCGGCGCTGATGGCGTGGCTGTTCGGCTACACGCTGCGGCGCATGGCCGAGGCCCGCGCGCCGAGGTGGCTCACCTGGCTTTCGTTCGCGTTTTACGCCTTTTGCCCGATCTTCCCGGTATTCGCCTTCTGCGTGGGCAAGGACACGGTTTTCGCCATGGCGGTGGTGTGGTTTTCGCTCATGGTGTGGCGGATTACGGAAAGCAAATGGCCGCCTTTCAGAACGGTGCTGGGGCTTTGCCTGAGCGCCGCGGCCTGCGCGCTTTTGCGCAACGCCGGGGCTGTGCTGGCGGGCGTTACGCTGCTCGTATTGCTGATACGCTCCTTTACGGTGCTCACCCGGCAATGGCGCGCGCCGGTGCTGGCGCTGGGGTCGATCGCCGCGGCGCTCGTGCTCACGTACGCCGTGGCGGTGCCGGGCCTGGGGGCGCAGGCCGCCGCGGGCACCGAAAACTGGTCGGTGCCCCTGCAGCAGGTGGCGCGGGTCGCCGCGGGCGGGGAGCTGACCGACGAGGAGTACGCGGCGCTCGACAAGGTGCTGGAAATGGACGGCATCAAACGGGCCTACAACGGCGAGCTGTCCGACCCGGTCAAAAACCTGTGGCGGGACACGGCGAGCGCCGAGGACAAGGCCGCGTTTCTCGCCACCTGGATCCGCTTGGGCGCGAAGCACCCGGCCACGTACCTGAGCGCCTTTTTCCACAACAGCTACGGCTACCTGCTGCCCGGCTACGTAAGCACGATCAAGCCGACGTTCCTCATGGGCATGGAGGGCCGCACCACGCTGATCGACGGTCTGTTCGACTTTACCGTCAATCCGGCGGCGGAAACCCTGAAAACCGCGCTGCGATCCCTGTTTGACTACGTTCCCTTCCGGCTTTTGACCGCGCCGGGGCTGTACGGGTGGCTTGCGCTGTTCGCGCTGGCGGGCATCCTGGGCTGCCGGCGGCGCTGGAACGCGATCGTCGTGCTGCCGGCGCTTATGACGCTGGCCGGGTGCCTGTTTTCGGCGGTCAACGGGTACTTCCGCTACGCCGTGCCGCTGTATTTCGCCGCGCCGCTGCTGCTTACGCTTCTTTCGCAGGCGCTGTTCTCCGGCCGGCGCGGCGGGCGCGTAAAGAAGCCGGCCGCGTGAGCGGGGCCGCGGATTGAATTGCGAGAGGACGATTGCATGAAGGTCATGGTTTCGGTCAACCATCCCGCGTGGGCGCACCAGTTCCACCCCATCGTGGAAAGGCTGCGCGCCCGCGGCGACGAGGTGCTGACGCTGCTGGTGGAAAAGGACGGGGCGACGGAGCTTTTGCAAAGCTACGGCATTCCCTACGTATTGTGCGCCGGCGGCACGGGGAAAAACGTGTGGGAGAAGGGCTGGCTGTTTTTGCGCCTGTGCGTGAGCTATACCCGCCGCGCCCTGCGCTTCCGCCCGGACATCCTCATCGGACGCGCCTCGCCCATGATGGCCGTGGCCGCCTGGGTGTGCCGCAAACCCCACCTGATTTACGAGGATACGGAAGTCAGCCGCTTCAGCCTGCGCATCTGCAAACGGCTGAGCACCAAGATTCTCACCCCGCGCACGTTTCTGACCGATCTGGGCCCGCGGCAGGAGCGGGTGGATACCTACAAGGAGCTTTTTTACCTGCATCCGAGCGTGTTTACGCCCGATGAGGCCCTGCTGAGATCCGTGGGCTTCGACGCGGACGAGCCGTACGTGCTGGTGCGCTTCGTGGCCTGGAACGCCAGCCACGACGTGGGCAAGCACGGCCTGAGCGACAGGGAGCAGCTTTCGCTGGTCGAAAGGCTTTCGGCCGCGGGCGTGCGGGTGTGGGTCAGCAGCGAAAAGCCCCTCTCCGCGGAACTGGAGCCCTACCGCCTGCGCACGCCGTTCGCCCTGGCGCACCACGTGCTGGCTTTCGCCCGGCTGGTGTACAGCGAGGGCGCGACCATGGCCAGCGAGGCGGCGGTGCTGGGCGTGCACGCGCTGTACGTGAACGTCATCCAAAGCGGCAGCACCCGGGAGCAGAGCGAGCGCTACCACCTGCTGTACAATTTCAACGAGGGCGACGACCGCTACGAACGGGCGCTGGCCAAAGCGCTGGAGCTCCTCGGCGACCCCGACCTGATCCGGGAAGGGCAGGCGAAGCGGGCGAAGCTCCTTTCGGAAAAGACGGACATCAACGATTTTTATATCGCCGAAATGGACCGGCTGGCGAGGGTCGGGAGGAAAGGCTGATGCTGGACTGGAACGCGATCGGCAACGGATGGCGCAACCTCTACCTGCTGAGCTCCCTGGTGCAGGCGGTCGCGCTGGGGACGTTTTTCGCGCAAAGGCGGCTGTGGGTAAAGCGCAGCCGGTTGGGCGCGTTTCTGGCGGGCGCGTCGGTTACGCCGCTGATCCAATACCTGTGGACGCTGCTTTTGGCGCTGGTGTGGCCGCAGGCGTCCAAATGGGTGTACATCGGCGTTTTGCCGCTCGCGGGCGGCGCGTATCTGCTGTGGACGGCGCTCAGGCGCATCCGGCGGATCGTCCCGCTGGCGCGCCGGGGCTGGGCGTGGAGCAAACGCCTCGTGGCCTTCGACCGGGCGGCGCTCGTGTCGCTGTGCTTCGCCGCGGCGATGGCGATTCTGCTTCTGCCCGTGTGCATCCGCGCCGCCACCAGCGCAAACGTTGCGCAGGCGGACGCGGGGGAGTACATGGCGCTGGGCCTGCGCTACTGCGAGGACCGCGACCTGGGCGAGCTGCTGGATAAGAACGACGCGACCGGCCATTTCCGCGGCAATTCGCATTTCCCCTCGATGGAGCTGTACATGGCTTACGGGCTGATGCATACGGGCGACGCCTACGGCTATCCCTACGACAAGCCCATGATCACGGGGCTGGGTCTGCTGGTGTTCTACCTGCTTTCGGCGTTCGCGGCGCTGCTCATTCAGGTGACGCGCGGCAAAAAGCGGTGGATTCTGCTGGGGCTTCTGCTGTTCAACCTCGTGCCCAACTATGTGTTCTCCCTTTCCGTCGCCGTGCGGGACAGCTGGCGCTGCCTGGCGATCCTCGTACTGGCGGTGGCGCTGTGCGAGCTTCGGCCCGACGGCCGGTGGAGGCGCTACCTGGGCAAGCTTGCGCTGGTCACGGTGCTGTGCTTTACGGCCATGAGCACCCACGTGGTGAGCTTCGTGGTGGTGCCTTTCCTGATCGTGGGCTGGGTGCTGCTCTGCTGGCTTACGGCGCTCTACCGCGGCGAAAAGGGCGCGCTTCGGACGCTCGCGCGCGCCGTGGGACTGGCGCTGGGCGGCGCGGCGGGAACGCTCGCGGCGTACGCGGGCAACCTGTGGTGCTATTTCCAGTGGGGGCAGATGAGCCCGTGGCGGCTGATGACCACCTTCACCGACGCCCCGTGGTACGCGCAGTACATGCAGACCGAGTATAAATTGGAAGAAACGACGACGCACCTGAACTTCTGGAAGGATCGCTACGACATCGTCATGGCCTACGCGACGCCCGTGGGCATCTGGGGGCTGCGGCTGGCGGTTGCCGGACTTTTGGCGGCGCTGATCGTACTGATTGTCCGCCGCGTGCGACTTCGCCGGGAGGTTCGCGCGCTGCTGCCGGAGGGCAAGGCGGCGGGTGCGGTGGGCGTGATCATCCGCCAGAGCGGGGCGCAGAAGGAGCGCGCCGAGCGGGCGGGCGGGGTGCTGGCCGCCTCGCTGTTTACGCTTCTGACCCTCGCACCGATGGCGGGGCTGCTGGACACGAGCCTGTACAGCTTCAGCGGCGCGTTTCTGACCCTGCAGCGCTACACCCTGCAATGGTTCATGCTGGCGTGCGCCGCGATTGCGGCGACGCTCGCGGCGGCGGAGGCGGAATGGCCGACGTTCCTTAAATGGGGCAGGCGCGCCGGGAGCCGGGCCGTGGCTGCCCTGCGCGGGCGCCTGCCCGCGGCGGGGCTGTGGACGCGGCGGATTCCGGCGGCGCTGGGGGCGCTTCTGTGCGCGCTCGCGTTCATACAGGGCACAAAGGAAAGCGGCTACGCCAACAGCTTCTACCGCTACGGGCGGCCGATGCTCACCGACGGGGACATGGCGCAGGATACGGGGTTCCTGAAGCGCTACGACCTGCTTTTGCAGCTGAACGACCTGGTGCCGCAGGACGAGAAGATCCTCGTCACGCGGCCGGGTTACCAGTACGCGCTGCGCGCCCGGGGCTATGTGCTGACCAGCAACCCCATCGTGACGCTCATGAACCTGCCGCTGTCGGAGATCGGCGCGGCGCTTAAGGAGATGAACGTGGCGGCGCTGTGCACCGAGCCGGATTTCTGGGATGAGCGCTACTATGCGCTTTCCACCCTGAGCGAGTACCTCAGCGCCCTGCCGGCCGACCAGATTGTGGACGACGGGCACATGCGCGTCTACCTGCTGGACGCAACGCTTACCGGCAGGCTGACCGTACGCCGGGAAAACACGGAATAGAAAACCGAACGGCCGCGCCTGCGGATGCCGACGCCGTTGCCCGAAAAGAATCGAAAATCCATCTTGTAACAATTCACGCCGCAAGAGACGTGCGCGCCGAAACCGTGCCCCACGCGGCCGCCGCGTTCGCACCGCCTGCGCGGGCGGGTTGCGCATCGGCCCGGCCGCGTGGTATGATGTTCGCACGCCGAAACCGTACGGTCGCGGCGCGTTAATCGAGGAGGCCAAGACATGAACTGTCCCAATTGCGGAACCTCGCTGCCCGAAGGCACGCAAACCTGCCCCGTTTGCGGCGTGCCCATGCAAAATACGCGGGGGCAGGCCGGCTACGCGCGCCAGGGCGGCGGTTTTGCGCAGGGTTTTGATCCTACGGCATACGGCGCGGCGGGACCGCAGAGCTACGGCCAGTCCCCCTATGCCCAAAGCGGCGGGCAGCAGCACGGATTTGATCCCACCGCCGGCAATCCGGGCGGCTACGCGCAGGGGTACGACGGGTATCCTTCGGGTTACCGGCAGGTATACGGTCGCTACAGCGCCCCGCCCGTGCGCGGAAGCGAGTTTCTGGGAGCGATGAGCAACCTGCCCCGCGTGATTCGCGGGCTGATCGGCGATCCGGGCGAAACGCTGCGCGGCATGATGGAGCGAAACGACCGCTACACCGGCGCGGTCGTCGCGGGGCTGTCGCTGTTGCTTACTTTTCTGGTGGCGATCCTCATGTCCCGCAGCGCCCTCGCGGCCGCCTTTTCGGGCGTGTCGGGGCTGACGGGCGTTTCACTGGCGGGGGACGAGGCGAGCCTGAACCAGGGCATTAACTACATCGCGGGGAAAATGGCCATGTCCGTGGGCGGCATCGCGGCGCTCTGCCAGCTGATCGCGCTGGCGTTTCCCGCGGCGGTGGCGCTTACGTACCTTTGCGCGGTGAAAAAGGTCCGCTTCTCTTTTCTGCTGGCGTCCAATTTCGTGGCGATCGTCACCCTGCCCACGATCGCCGCGTCCATCCTGTGCATGGCGTTCAGCCTCCTTTCGCCGGTGCTGGGGGCGCTGATGGTCGCGCTGGGCGCGGTGGCGAGCTACGTGCTGCTCTGCGAGTTGCTGGTGTGGATTACGGGTATGCCGCGCTACCAGACGGTGCCCACGAAAATCGTCGTGATCGGCGCGGCGGAAACGCTCAAGGTGATCATGATCTGGCTGGTGGGCGGAGCGTTGGCGAACGCCGCCGTGCACGCCGTGACCACGCTGATCGGTTCGATGGGTAGCCTGCTGTAAACCGCGAAGGCCGCCCCATATTCCATTGGTCAAAAGAATTAAAGAAAACGCTTGACCTTGACGCAACGTCAAGGTCTATACTCTGTTTGCGGCTAAAGAAACGCAATACCGAAAGGGGGAAACCGCCGTGATGACCGTACACGAGGTGGCGGCGCTCGCGGGCGTCAGCGAACGGACGCTGCGCTACTACGACCGCATCGGCCTGCTCAGGCCCGCCGCGGCGAGCGAGGCGGGCTACCGTCTATACGACGAAAACAACCTCGAACGCTTGCAGCAGATCCTCTTTCTTCGGGAATTGGATTTTCCGCTCAAGGAAATCGCGCCGATGCTCGCGGCGGAGGCGCGCGACCGGAGGCTGGCCGTGAAGCGGCATCGCGAGCTGCTGGAAACCAGAATGCGGCGGCTGCAGGGCTTGATCGACCTGTGCGACCGCGTGGCAAAAGGAGAGGACAAAATGAGCGTACGGGAATTCGACGGTTCGGCCGTCGAGCGCGAGCGCGAGCGTTACGCCCGGGAAGCGAAGGAGCGCTGGGGGCATACCGACGCCTACCGCGAGAGCGAAAGGCGGACCGGAAGCTACGGTACGGCGGAATGGAACGAAATCAACGAGGAGGGCGCGGCGATCCTGCGGGCCCTTGCCGGGCTGGTGGGGCGCGACCCCAAAAGCCCCGAGGTGCGGGACGCGCTTCAAAAATGGCAGGATCACATCAGCAGGCGCTTCTACCCCTGCACGGACGAGATCCTCGCGGGACTGGGGCAGATGTACGCGGCCGACGAGCGCTTCCGCAAGACGCTGGACGGGTACGGGCCGGGCACGGCCGAACTGATGAGCGAGGCGATACGGCTTCGCGGCGAGTGATCCCTTACACCCGTAAAAAGGCCCGGCCGCCGAAAGGCGGCCGGGCTGTTGAAATATCTCGTTTTACAGGCATACCGGTCGTTGCGTTACGAGAGGATCATCCCTTCTCCCGCTTCCAGCTTCACCTCGACCGTGCCGCTCCATACGGGCAGGGTTTTGCCGGCGTACAGGTCGTGCACGGCGGCCTTGGCGGCGAAGGCTTCCGGCAGCGGGAGACTTGCGACGATCGGCTCTTTGGCGGTGTTGAGCACGCACAGCAGCCGTTCCTCGCCGGCGAAGCGCTCGTAAGCGTACAGGCCGCTCGCCTCCGCCCGCCAGGTGCGAAATTCGCCCACGCGCAGCGCCTCGTTATGGGCGCGCAGCAACGCAAGCTTCTGGTAATGTGCGCGCGTCATGTTGTTTTCCACGTTATCCCAGCGCATGGGTCGGCGGTTGTCCGGGTCGGCGCCGCCCTCCATGGCCAGCTCGTCGCCGTAGTAGATGATGGGCGCGCCCAGGAACGTAAACTGGAAGAACGACGCGGCGTGCAGCATGCGCACGTCCCCGCCGGCGCGGGTCAGCATACGCTCGGTATCGTGCGAGCCCAAAAACGTCCACAGCACATCCTGCGTGCGCTTGGGGTAGAGCATGGCGGCGTCGTTGACGGCGGCGTCGAAGGCGGGCAGCGACAGGGACTGGTAGCAGAAGCGCTTCCACAGGTTGCGGCTGAGCACGTAATGCATGGTGGAGTCGAACATGTCGCCCTGGGTCAGCCATTCGCGGCTGTCGTCCCAGCATTCGGCGATCATGAGGCTTTCGGGGTTGACCTTCTTCATCATGGCGTGATACTTGCGCCAGAAGCCCGGCCAGACCTCGGGGCTCACGTCCAGCCGCCAGCCGTCGATGCCGCAGGTGTCCATCCAGTACTTGCCGACCTTCAAAAAATAGTCGGCGCAGGCTTCGTTGCGCAGGTTGAGCTTGGGCATGTAGGGCTCGTGGCTGAAGGTGCGGTAGCCGCAGGCCTCCGTTTGGTCGAAGAAGAACCAGCCGCGGTACTTGCTCTTTTCGCCCTTGTCCCGGGCATCCACGAAGGGCGCGAAGCCCAGCCCGCAATGGTTGAAAACCCCGTCCAGCACGATCTTCATACCGTTTTGGTGCAGCTCGTCGCAAAGCGCCTTCAGGTCTTCCGTGGTACCCAGCAGGGGGTCGATCTGGAAATAGTCGAAAGTGTTGTAGCGGTGCGCGCTGTCGCTTTGGAAGATTGGGGTAGTATAAATCAGGGTCACGCCGAGCTCCTTTAAGTACGGCACGGCGGCGCGGATGCCGCTCAAGTTGCCGCCGAAGCGGTACTCGCTCTGCACGCGATCGCTGTTCCACGGCTCCAGCCCTTCCTCCGCCTCGCCCTCGCGGCGGAAGCGATCGGGGAAGATCTGATAGCCCACGCCGCCGCGCGCCCATTCCGGCATGGGGTCGGTCGGATAGGCGTAGGCGAAGGCAAAGCTCTCGCTGATGTCGTCGGCACAGTCGCACCCGGCGCGCAGGCCCGCCCCGTCCAGCTTGAAGGAGCGGCCGCCGTCGGCGTAGAGCAGAAACAGGTATTTCAACCGCGGATCGTCCCAGTGGAAGCGTACCTCGTAAAAATCGTACAGGTCGTCGCGGTAGGCCACGGCCATGTCGTACTCCTGCGCGCCGGCGAAGGGATCGGGGAAGGTGTAGGGGTGGGCGACGCGCGCCGCGACGCGCGTAAACTCGCCCCGGCCCGTGCGCAGACGCAGCACCACGTCGCCTTCCGGCGTCGCATGCCGGTACTCCAGCCACGGCATATGGTAAATGGAACCGAGAGACAGCTGTTTCAAGAAAAAGTCCTCCTCAGAAGCCCCCGCCGTCAGGGCAGGGGAATGGCGGCGACCGAATCCCGCTCGATGAGCGTAAAGGGTACGTCGATGTGCGTCGGGGTTTCCACCGTGCCTTTGATCACGTTGAGCAGAAGCGTCATCGCGTGCATGCCCAGCTCCCGCGGATGCACGTCGATGGTGGTCAGCGCCGGGGTGTGGTACTGGCCGGCCTGGGTGTTGTTGAAGCTCACGATGCTTACGTCCTGGGGCACGCTCAGGCCGAGCGTGAGCAGAAAGCCGTTGAGCCCGATGGAAAGCGGATCGTCCATGCTGACCACGGCGGTGGGGCGGTCGGGATCGCGGAAGATTTCGCCCAGATGGGTAAAGTCCGGCATGTTTTCGATCATCCTCGTGGGAACGATCCAATCCTCCCGCACGGGCGCGCCGAATTCGGCCATGGCCTGGCGGAAGCCCCGCAGGCGGCTGTCCATCATGATGAAGCGGTTGTCGTACCCCAGGAACAGGATACGCCTGTGCCCGCGGGAGAGCAGATAGCGCGACGCCTCGTACCCGGCCCGGACGTTGTCGTTATCGACGTAGTAGCTGTGCTCCGGGTCCAGCGGGTGGCCGATCTCCACCATCGGGAGCGATATGCCGCCGTTCTGGCCCTGCGGCGCGGTGAGGGTGGACAGGCAGATGAGCCCCGAGGCGAAGCCGCTGTCGGCCATATCGCGCATGGCGTCGGCCTCGCTCATGTTTTCCGCGCCGGTGCTCAAAAGCATGTGGTAGCGGCGCTCGCCCGCCACCTTGCCCAGCCCCTGCAACACCGCCGGGTAGAACGGGTGGCCCATGCTGGCCGCGGCCGATTCCGCGAACAGCACGCCCACGATGCGCGTTTCCTGCTTGACCAGGCTGCGCGCCATCTGATTGGGGTGAAAGTCCAGCGCCTTGGCCACCTGGCGCACGCGCTGGCGAACTTCCAGGGAGATGCGCGGGTTGTCGCGCAGGGCGCGGCTGACCGTGGAGGGGGAAACCTCCGCCAGCCTCGCGACGTCTTTGATGGTTGCTTTCGCGGCCATAGTCCTCCTCCTTCTGGTCGACGGTGCGGGTGCGCGGCCAAACGGCGGCATCGCGGGCGGTCGGCCGTCCGGATGTGCAAACGTTTGGACCATAGCATCATACCGTGTCGCCGCGCGCTTGTCAAGGGTGGCGCCGCGAACGCAAACCGGGCGCGAAGCCCTCCGAAAGGCCGCGGACGGGGCGATTTCCAAGCAAATTGGCTTGACATCGCGTAAAGCGGCTTTTATAATAGGTACGAACATTTGCAACCGCCTGCGCCTGCGAAGCTTGCGCCAGTCAAGCGGCGCGGCACGCGGGTGCGTTTTTTCGCCGGGCGCCGCCGAGGCGGCCGAGGGGAAAGGCGCACGCCCCGGCGGCGACGCGGCGCGGAGAACGGCGGTCGTGAACGGCCGCACTCATCCGCAAAGGAATAAGGAGAGATCGACATGACTATCCAAGAGCTTGAGGCTACGTGCAAGCAGGTTCGGCGCGATATCATCAACATGACCGCCGACGCGGCCAGCGGCCATCCCGGCGGCTCCCTGTCCGTTACGGAGATCCTCGTCGCCCTGTACTTTGCCAAAATGAACGTCGACCCGAAGAACCCCGGCGATCCGGGCCGCGACCGCATGGTGCTTTCCAAGGGGCACGCGACGCCCGCGCTTTACGGGGTGCTCGGCCGCAGGGGCTATTTTTCCCCGGACCTGTTCCCGACCTTCCGCCAGCTGCACAGCCCCCTGCAGGGCCACCCCGATATGAGGAAGTGCACCGGCGTGGACGCCTCCACCGGCTCGCTGGGACAGGGCGCTTCCATCGCCACCGGCATGGCGCTGGGCGCCAAGCACATCGGCAACCCTTGCCACGTGTACGCGGTGCTGGGCGACGGCGAATGCCAGGAAGGGCTGATCTGGGAAGCCTCCATGGCGGCCGCGCACTATAAGCTGGATAACCTCACCTTCCTCGTGGATTACAACGGCCTGCAGATCGACGGCAGCAACTGCCAGGTGATGAGCCTGGGCGATTTGCCCGGCAAGTTTGCCGCCTTCGGCTTCCACGTGATCGAGGTGAAGGACGGCAACGACATCAGCCAGGTGCTTTCCGCGCTGGATCAGCCCGCCGAGGAAGGCAAGCCCACCTGCATCGTCTGCCATACCGTGAAGGGCAAGGGCGTTTCCTTTATGGAAAACCAGGTAGGCTGGCACGGCAAGGCCCCGAACGAAGAACAGCGCGCGCAGGCGCTGAAGGAATTGGAGGCGTAACCATGAGCGAAAAGAAAGCCACCCGCGTCGCCTACGGCGAAGCGCTTGTAGAATTGGGCAAGACGAACGAAAAGATCGTCGTTCTGGACGCCGACCTGGCGTCCGCCACCATGACCAAGTATTTTAAGGACGCCTATCCCGACCGCCATTTCGAATGCGGCATCGCCGAGGCCGACCTGGTGGACCTGAGCGTGGGCATGAGCACGATGGGCCTCACGCCCTTCTGCTCCACGTTCGCGGTGTTCGCGGGGCGTTGCTTCGAGCAGATTCGCAACTCCGTATGCTACCCGCACAACAACGTGAAGCTCGCCTTCACCCACGCGGGGCTCACCGTGGGCGAAGACGGCGGCAGCCACCAGGCCATCGAGGACGTGGCGCTGATGCGCGTGCTGCCCGGCATGACGGTGATCGCCCCCTGCGACGTCAACGAGACCCGCAAGGCCGTCGCGGCCGCCGCCGAGATCGACGGCCCCGTGTACCTGCGCCTGGCGCGCCTGCCCACCGCGATCTTCGACGATATGCCCTTCACCGTCGGCAAGGGTCACGTGATGCGCGAAGGCAAGGACGCGGTGATCTTCACCTACGGCACGATGGTGGAGGTTTCGCTGGACGCGGCCAAACTGCTGGCCGACAAGGGCATGGACGTGGCCGTGGTGAACATGGCGACCATCAAGCCCCTGGACGAGGAGCTGACCCTCGCGTATGCCAACAAGTGCGGCAAGGTGTTCACCGTCGAGGAGCACAGCGTCATCGGCGGGCTGGGCGACGCGGTAGCCGCCGCTCTGGCGGGCAAGGGCGCCTTTACGTTTGATAAGATCGGCGTGGAGGATCGCTTCGGCCAGTCCGGCAAGCCCATGGACGTGCTGCGCGAGTACGGCCTGTGCGCCGACCAGATCGCGGAGCGGATTTTCGCCGCGAAGTAATCCGGCAATTGATGAAAAGGCGGCGCAGGCTACGGCCTGCGCCGCCTTTTCGCGCGCGCCGCACCCTTGACGGTTGTGGTATCATCAAGGTACGGCGAATGAACGCGACAACCCGAAAGGAGAACAAGCGATGAATACGACCGAAGCGATCCGCGCGCGCAGAAGCATCCGCAAATACAAGCCGGGGCAAACCATCCCCGAGGAACACGTGCATCAGCTGATGGAGGCCGCCATGTGCGCGCCCAGCGCCTGCAACTCCCGTCCCTGGGAGTTCGTCGTGGTGAAGGACGCGGCGCTGCGCGGGGAAATCGCTAAAGTGCACCCCTACTGCCGGTCGCTGCCGGACGCGGCCATGGGCATCGTAGTGTGCGGCCTGCCCGGGGCCCTGCCCAACGCGCCCTGCGAGGGCTTCTGGCCGCAGGACTGCGCGGCGGCGACGGAAAACATACTTTTGCAGGCGACGGAGCTGGGCTACGGCACCTGCTGGTGCGGCGTTTACCCGGACAAGGCGCGCGCCGAGGCGATCGCCAGGCTGCTTAACGTGAGCTCGACGCCCTTTTCCCTGATCCTCGTAGGCGTCGCGGACGAAAGCCCCGCCCGGCGCGGCTTTTTCGACGCCGCGCGGGTGAAGGTGCTGTAAACGGGCAAGCAATGCCCCGTGCCCGAAACGGGCGCGGAAGGATGGGAGGGAACGCGCGTGACCGTCGAAGTGCTGCCCCGTTCGTTTACCGTGTGCAAGGTGGCGGAGCTGTCGCAGGCCGACCTGTCCGCCCCGTTTTGTTTCGCGGGCAGGACCGACGCGGAAGTTTCGCTGGTCTGCCCGACGGAGCGCGCGCCCGCCGGGGCGCTGGCCCGCGAGGACGGCTGGCGCGCCTTTCGGGTAAAGGGCAGCATGCCCTTTACCCTCACCGGGGTGCTCAGCCGCCTCACGGGGCTGCTGGCGGAGGCGGGGGTGCCGGTGTTCGCCGTATCCACCTTCGATACGGATTACGTGCTGGTGAAGGCCGAGTGCCTTTCGGACGCGCGGGCCGCGCTCACCGCCGGGGGAATCGGCTGGACGGAAGCGGCGAACGGCGATTGAACACCGGCGCCGCCCCGGCCGCGGGAGATTCGAAAAAGAAGTTGACAACACGGGGGAAAATCGATAAAATAGGCTTTGTCTGGGCGAGGCCGTGCGGACATGCGGGTGTAACTCAATGGCAGAGTTCCAGCTTCCCAAGCTGGTTACGTGGGTTCGATTCCCATCACCCGCTCCAACCGCATGCAACGTACCGACAATATCGGAAACGATAAGGAGGAATTTACACCATGGCCAAGGCACATTTTGAACGCACCAAGCCGCACGTAAACATCGGCACGATCGGCCACGTGGATCACGGCAAGACGACGCTGACGGCGGCGATCACGATGACGCTGGCGCAGCTGGGCGAAGCGAAGGCGATGCGCTACGAGGACATCGATAAGGCACCGGAGGAGAAGGCGCGCGGAATCACCATCAACACGGCGCACGTGGAGTACGAGACGCCCAAGCGTCACTACGCGCACGTGGACTGCCCGGGCCACGCCGACTATGTCAAGAACATGATCACCGGCGCGGCGCAGATGGACGGCGCGATTCTGGTGGTATCGGCGCCGGACGGCCCGATGCCGCAGACCCGCGAGCACATCGTGCTGGCGCGTCAGGTGGGCGTGCCCTACATCGTGGTGTTCATGAACAAGACGGACATGATGGACGACCCGGAGCTGCTGGAGCTGGTGGAGATGGAAATCCGCGAGCTGCTGGCGCAGTACGAGTTCCCGGCGGACGATATTCCGTTTGTGAAGGGCTCGGCGCTCAAGGCGCTGGAGTACCTGCAGAACGGCGGCACGGACGTGAAGAACGCGCCGGAGTGCAAGTGCATCTTCGAGCTGATGGACGCGGTGGACAGCTACATTCCGGATCCGGAGCGTGCGACGGATCAGCCGTTCCTGATGCCGGTGGAAGACGTGATGACGATCACCGGGCGCGGCACGGTGGCGACGGGGCGCGTGGAGCGCGGCGTAGCCAAAGTGGGCGACACGGTGGAGATCGTGGGCTTGATGGACAAGCCGCGCTCTACGGTGGTGACGGGGCTTGAAATGTTCCGCAAGACCCTGGATTCCGCGCAGGCGGGCGACAACGTGGGCGCGCTGCTACGCGGCGTGCAGCGCAACGAGATCGAGCGCGGCCAGGTGCTGGCCAAGCCGGGCAGCATCCACCCGCACACGCACTTCGTGGGCCAGGTGTACGTGCTGACCAAGGAAGAGGGCGGCCGTCACACGCCGTTCTTCAACGGCTACCGTCCGCAGTTCTACTTCCGCACCACGGACGTGACGGGCAACATCAAGCTGCCCGACGGCGTGGAGATGGTGATGCCGGGCGACCACATCGACATGGAAATCACCCTGATCACGCCGATCGCCATCGAGCAGGGCCTGCGCTTCGCTATCCGCGAGGGCGGCCGCACGGTCGGCTCCGGCGTCGTCTCCAAGGTGATCGAGTAAGCGAAAGCTTCCAATTGTATGTTAAAATCCCCGCCGGGTTTGCCCGGCGGGGATTTTGCGTGTCGTTCAATTACCGAATCCCAATCCGGAACACCGCCTCGCCCTCAACGGCCTCGTCCGTGAGCAGCGCGTTGTCCGCGAACGGAACGACGCGGTAAGGATAGCGCAGGGTGAGCATGCCGTTTTCATCCGTGGCGGCCTCGACGGCGGGGCCGGCGGCGCCCGCGTAGGCAAGCGCCCTTTGCAGGTCTTCCTCGCGGCCGGCGTTCCATTCCTCCTGCGTAAGGCCCCAGTCCGCGTCGAACACGAGCGCGTCGGACTGTTGCTGCACCTTCGCGGCGTCCAGCCGGGTCAGGTCGAACTCCATCACGCAGATCACGGCCCCGTCCTCGCCCTGGAACTGATCGGTGCAGTAGCCGGGGAGGGCGGTTTGGCCGTCGGCGCCGATGAACACGTCCCCGTCGCCGTCGTCAAACAGTACCAGCCGCTTGGCGGGATCGGCCATCGTCTCCGCGGGCGGGCCGTAGCCCTTGTCCGTCCACAGCCAGTGCTCCGTGCGGCTGTCGGGGTCGGCGGGATCGAGCGTATCCGACCAGCAGCCGTCCTCGTCCAGGTCCAGGACGGAGTGCAGCTCGTCCCCGTCGGGGTTCACGGGCCGGATGGCGAAGCTCAGCGTGGCGATGCCCTCTTCCGGCGCCCAGGACGCGTCCTGTACGGTTACGGTCACGAGAGCCGTGCCCGTTTGCACCTGCGGAATGTCGGTGGTCAGGTTGCCGAGAATCGCCTGCTGTTTTTCGGGCTCGTTTTCCTGATAGGCGGTGAAACGGTTGTGGTAATACCAGTCCTGTCCCTGGGTGATGACCAGCGCGACCGCCACGCCGGCGATCAGCAGCAGGATCAGCGCGATGACGAGCGTCCTGCGGATGGTTTTCCTTTTCACGTCGGATTCCTCCTCAAGCGTTCGGAGGGTATCGGCGACGCGCGTGCCGAACGCGGGCGGCGTGGGCCCGAGGGCGCGGTCCAGATCAGTTTTCGTCATCGCCGGTTCCCTCCTCTTCAAAGACGATTTTCAGTTTCTTTCGCGCGCGGTGCAGCCGGCATTTCACCGTGCCCTGCGGCAGTCGAAGCAGCTGGGCGAGCTCCCGGACGGAATAGCCTTCCAGATAATGCAATACCAGCGGCGCGCGGTCGCGGGGGGATAGCGCCTCAAGCGCGTCCGCCAGCGCCGGCCGTTCCTCGGCGGGAGGCGGCTGCGGCAGGTTCGCGGGGTCGGCGGGCTGCACGCGTTTGCGCCCGCGCAGCGCGGACTTGCACTCGTTGATGAGGATGCGCGTCAGCCACGTGCGGAAGTACTGCGGCTCGCGGAGCGTATCGCGTTTCGCCCAGGCCTTGAGCAGCGCTTCCTGCACGGCGTCGGCGCAATCCGCGCCGTCGGTCAGGTAGCCGCGCGCAACGCGGTAGAGCGAACGCTCCATATCCGTTACCTGCGCGGCGAAGGTTTGCTTGTCCATCCGGTCTGCCTCGTTTCGTTTCAACGTTATTGCTCTGCCAACCGAATCCTGCGCGTCGCGGCAGATCTTTTCGCGTACAGCCGCGTCGCGGAACCTTGAAACAGTACCGCTATTCCTGCGGTTCCGCTCCCTGCTCTACGCAAAAATCCCTTGCCGTCTTGGCGCAATCTGTAATTGGCAGAGCAATAAAACACTGATTAGAGGAAGCATAACACAGAAAGGTTGCGCGCCGGAGACGAAAAGAGGAAGGACACACACGGGAGCGTGCGCATATCGCTCGGAACAAATCATTGCGCTCAGGGATGTTTGAAGCCTTCGAAAACAAAAAAATTCGAAAACAGGCAAAAAAGTCCTTGCAATTCCGCGCGACTTTCGCTATAATCGTAACGCTGTCTGTTTAGGGATGAGGCGATAAGTTGCCGCCATGGCCATGGCGGGTAATTATCGCGGACCAGCCCGGCAATCGGGCGACGGACTTGAGGCACCACGGGTGCGAAGGGAAGCCGGCAAACCTGCCGCGGGGGAAACCGCGCGGAAAGGCGGAGAGGCGAGAGCAATCTCGCCGATTGAAAAGCGGCCGATGGACACGCCCGGAGCGGTGTACTTGAGACGAAAGTCAAGGAGGTACAAAAATGGCCAACCAAAAGATTCGCATCAAGCTGAAGGCCTACGAGCACAACCTGATCGACCAGTCCTCCCAACGGATCGTGGAGACCGCGAAGCGGACCGGTGCGCGGGTATCCGGCCCCATTCCCCTTCCTACCGAGAAGGAAATCGTCACCATTCTTCGTGCGCCGCACAAGTACAAGGACAGCCGCGAGCAGTTCGAAATGCGCACCCACAAGCGCCTCATCGACATTCTCAACCCCAACCCGCGCACGGTGGACGCCATGATGAAGCTCGATCTTCCTGCCGGTGTCGAGATCGAAATCAAGCTGAACAATTAAGCAGGAGGTACACGCTATCATGAAAAAAGCGATCGTAGGCAAGAAGATCGGCATGACGCAGATCTTCACCGATGACGGCCGCCTCGTTCCCGTGACCGTGGTGGAGGCCGGCCCCTGCAAGGTAGTGCAGAAAAAGAACGTCGAAAGCGACGGTTACGAGGCCGTACAGGTCGGCTTCGACACCCTTCCCGAGAACCGCGCCAAAAAGCTGATCAACAAGCCTTTGACGGGCCATTTTCACAAGGCGGGCGTGGCCCCCGCGCGTTACCTGCGCGAACTGCGTCTGGATAACGCCGCCGAGCTTTCCGTGGGCAGCGATCTGACCGTGAGCCAGTTCGAAGCCGGCGAGAAGATCGACGTCAGCGGCGTCACCCGCGGCCGCGGCTTTACCGGCGCCATCTACCGCTGGAACCAGCACACCGGCCCCATGGCCCACGGCTCCAAGTACCATCGCGGCGTGGGCTCCATGAGCGCCAACTCCGACCCTTCCCGCGTATTCAAAAACAAGCACATGCCCGGCCATTACGGCGTGGAGCGCGTGACGGTGCAGAACCTTGAAATCGTCAAGATCGACGCCGAGCGTAACCTGCTCCTCATCAAGGGCGCGGTGCCCGGTCCCAACGGCGGTCTGCTGCTCGTGCGCAACGCCGTCAAGGGCGCCTGATCAAGGCTCGAATGAAGGAGGAAAACATCCATGCCAAAGACTGCTCTTTATAATATGGAAGGCGCGGCCATCGGCGAGGTGGAGCTCAGCGAGGAGATTTTCGCCGCTCCCGTGAACGTCGCCGCCATGCACCTGGTCGTGCGCTCCATTCTGGCCAACAAGCGTCAGGGCACCCAGAGCGCCCTCACCCGCGGCGAGGTTCGCGGCGGCGGCCGGAAAATCTACCGCCAGAAGGGCACCGGTAACGCGCGCCATCACGGCAACCGTGCGCCCCAGTTCAAACACGGCGGCGTGGTGTTCGCACCCAAGCCCCGCGATTACGTCGTCAAGGTCCCCCGCAAGGTGCGCCGCCTCGCTTTCAAGAGCGCGCTGACCAGCAAGCTCAACGACGGCGACATCATCGTGGTGGACGCCCTGACCCTCGCCGAACCCAAGACCAAGCTGATGGTCAAATTCCTCTCCAACTTCGACCTAGCCAACACCACGATGCTGGTGCTCCCCGGCCGGGACGAGACGGTGCTGCGCGCGGGGGGCAACATTCCCAAGCTGCAGACGTCCTACGTCAACACCATGAACGTCTACGACATTCTCAAGGCCGGCAAGATCATCCTCACGCAGGAGGCCCTCAAGGGCGTAGAGGAGGTTTACGCATGAAAAACCCGCACGATGTGATTATTCGCCCGGTCCTGACCGAGGAAGCCTACGAGGGTTTCGCCGACAAGCGCTACGTGTTCGTCGTCGACCCCAAAGCCAACAAGACCGAGATCAAGCTGGCGCTGGAAAGCGTTTTTAAGGGCATCAAGGTCGATAAGGTCAACACCGTTCGCACGCTGGGCAAGATCAAGACACAGGGCCGTACCTCCGGCCGCACCCCCGAGATCAAGAAGGCCTACGTAACGCTCAAGGAGGACTCCAAGCCCATCGAGTTCTTCGAAGGCATGGCCGAATAAAGCATAGGGAGGACAAGATACCATGGCGATTCGCGTTTACAAGCCTACCTCGCCCGCCCGCCGCTTTATGTCGGTGCTGACGTACGAGGAAATCACCGCCCAAAAGCCTGAAAAGTCGCTGCTGGAGTACAAGAAAAAGAACGCCGGCCGCAACAAGCAGGGCAAGATCACCGTTCGCCACCAGGGCGGCGGCAACAAGGTCAAGTACCGCATCATCGACTTTAAGCGCAACAAGCTGGATATTCCGGCGAAGGTTTCCACCATCGAGTACGACCCCAACCGCAGCGCGTTCATCGCCCTGCTGACCTACGCCGACGGCGAGAAGCGCTACATTCTGGCGCCCGCCGGCCTCAACGTGGGCGACACCGTCGTAAGCGGCGCCACGGCCGACATTATGCCCGGCAACGCCCTTCCGATCGAGAATATCCCGGTCGGCACCCTGATCCACAACGTGGAGATCAAGCCCGGCAAGGGCGGCCAGATGGTCCGCTCCGCCGGCATGAGCGCGCAGCTCATGGCCAAGGAAAACGGCTACGGCCTCGTCCGCCTGCCGTCCGGCGAGCTGCGCAAGGTGGCGCTGAACGCCCTGGCCACCATCGGCGTGGTGGGCAACTCCGACCACGAAAACGTCCGCATCGGCAAGGCCGGTCGCAAGCGCCACATGGGCGTCCGCCCGACCGTGCGCGGCGTGGTGATGAACCCCTGCGACCACCCGCACGGCGGCGGCGAGGGCAAGAGCCCCGTCGGCATGCCCGCGCCCGTGACCCCGTGGGGCAAAGTTGCGCTGGGCTTAAAGACCCGCAAGCACAAGAAGTACTCCAACAAGCTGATCGTCAAGCGCGCGGGCAAGTAGCCTAACGCAATCCAGGAAGGAGGAAACCACCCATGAGCCGTTCCGTTAAAAAGGGTCCCTATGTGGAATCCGCGCTGATGAAGCGCGTTATGGACATGAACCACTCGGGCAAGAAGGCGGTCGTCAAGACCTGGTCTCGCGCCTCCACCATCTTCCCCGATTTCGTGGGCCACACCATCGCCGTGCACGACGGCCGCAAGCACGTGCCGGTTTACATCACCGAGGATATGGTGGGGCACAAGCTGGGCGAATTCGCCCCCACCCGCACCTATCGCGGCCACGCGGGCGAAAAAGCCGCGGCGGCCAAGTAAGCGGAAGGAGTTGAGTTAAACACATGGCAACCAATACCCAGAAAAAGGCGCAGGCCCATATGGCGGCCCGTGACACTCGTCCGTCCGCCCACGCCAAGTACGTGCGCATCTCTTCCCGCAAGGTTCAGATCGTGGTCGACCTGATCCGCGGCAAGTCTGTGGACGACGCGGTGGCGATCCTGCAGTTCACCCCCAAGGCGGGCGCGCCCGTAGTGCTCAAAGTGCTCAACAGCGCCATCGCCAACGCGGTCAACAACAGCGAGCTGGATCGCAAGTCCCTCTACGTTGCGGAAGTTTACGCCAACCCCGGCCCCACGCTCAAGCGCTTCGTTGCCCGGTCGCGCGGCAGCGCGTCTCCGATGTTAAAGCGCACCAGCCACATCAGCGTGGTGCTGGACCAGAAGTAAGGTAGGGAGGTACCGTAATGGGTCAGAAAGTCAATCCCCATGGTGCTCGCGTTGGCGTCATCTACAACTGGAGCACCCGCTGGTATGCCGGCAAGAAGGATTTTGCGAACAACCTCATCGAGGACTTCAAGCTTCGCAAGATGCTCAAAGAAAAATACTACGCCACCGGTATCAGCCACATTGATATCGAGCGCAGCGCCAACCGCGTGACCATCAACATTTTCACCGCCAAGCCCGGCATGATCATCGGCCGCGGCGGCGCGGGCATCGAAGCCCTCAAGCGGGACATCGACGCCTTCCTGGGGCATCCCGCCAATATCAACATCATGGAGATCAAGGTGCCCGATACCAACGCGCAGCTGGTGGCCGAGAACATCGCCCAGCAGCTGGAGAAGCGCATCAGCTTCCGCCGCGCCATGAAGCAGAGCATGCAGCGCGCCATGAAAGCCGGCGCCAAGGGCATGAAGTGCAGCGTCGGCGGCCGCCTGGGCGGCGCGGACATCGCGCGCAGCGAGCACTACCACCAGGGCTCCATTCCCCTGCAGACGCTCCGCGCCGATATCGACTACGGTTTCGCGGAAGCCAAAACCACGTACGGCCGTCTGGGCGTCAAGGTTTGGGTGTACAAAGGCCAGCGCCTGCCCAAGCCCAAGAAACCCCAGGCTGCGGCCGCCGTCGAAGGAGGCAAGTAAGCTATGTTGATGCCCAAGAGAGTCAAGCATCGCCGCGTTTTCCGCGGTCGCATGAAGGGTACGGCCCACCGCGGCAACTTCGTTGCCTACGGCGAGTACGGCCTGGTCGCCCTCGAGCCCAGCTGGATCACCAGCCAGCAGATCGAGGCCGCCCGTATCGCCCTGACCCGCTACACCAAGCGCGGCGGTCAGGTTTGGATCAAGATTTTCCCTGACAAGCCCGTAACCGAGAAGCCCGCCGAGACCCGCATGGGTTCCGGCAAAGGCTCCCCCGAGTACTGGGTCGCCGTCGTCAAGCCCGGCCGCGTGCTGTTCGAAGTCGCGGGCGTGGGCGACGATATGGCGCTGGAAGCCCTCCGCCTGGCCGGCCACAAGCTGCCGATCAAGACGAAGATCGTCAAGCGCCAGGACAACATCGAAGCGGGTGGTGAAGCCAAATGAAGGCAAACGAGCTTCTCTCGTTGAACAAGACCGAGCTGGAAGGCAAGGTTAAGGACCTGAAGGAAGAGCTGTTCAACCTTCGTTTTCAGCTCGCGACCGGACAACTGCAAAACACGATGGTCATCAAGGGCGTGCGCCACGATATCGCCCGCTGCATGACCGCCCTTCGCCAGCTGGAACAGAAAGACGCCCGGTAACGGGCCTGATTTACGATGAAGGAGGCAGCCGCTTCAATGTCTGAACAAAGAGGACTTCGCAAGACCCGCGTCGGCAAGGTCGTAAGCGACAAGATGGATAAAACCGTCGTCGTGGAGATCCAGGAACGCGTGCGTCATCCGCTTTACGGCAAGATTATGAACCAGACCAGCAAGCTCAAGGCCCACGACGAGAACAACGAGTGCGGCATCGGCGACACGGTGCGCGTCATGGAGACCCGTCCGCTGAGCAAGAGCAAGCGCTGGCGCCTGGTGGAGATCATCGAGAAAGCCAAGTAACGCGGCATACGATGGTCGTTTGCGCAAAGGCGGCCCTAAAGGCCGCCGCCCACTGCCCTCGTCGGCAACCTACCGCCGCCGATGGGCGCTCCGAAAACATTCGCGGCCGGCCCTACCGGGCCTGCCGACCCCAACAAGGAGGAAAACCGTATGATCCAGCCGCAAACGCGACTTAAGGTGGCCGATAATTCCGGCGCCAAGGAAATCATGTGCATCCGCGTGCTCGGCGGTTCCTTCCGCCGCGACGGCTCCATCGGCGACGTGATCGTAGCCAGCGTGAAAAGCGCCAACCCCGGCGGTGCCGTGAAGAAGGGCGACGTGGTGAAGGCCGTCATCGTGCGCATGCGCAAGCAGAAGCGCCGTCCCGACGGAAGCTACATCCGCTTCGACGACAACGCCGCCGTACTGATCGGCGAGGACAAGATGCCCAAGGGCACCCGTATCTTCGGACCCGTGGCCCGCGAACTGCGCGAAAAGGCGTTCATGAAGATCGTCTCCCTCGCGCCCGAAGTGCTGTAAGGGAGGATGCGACGAATGATTGCGAAGGTTCACGTCAAGAAAAACGATCAGGTTGTTGTCATCGCCGGTCCCGACAACATCAAGGGCAAGCAGGGCAAGGTGCTTAACGTTTTCCCCAAAACCGGCAAGGTGATGGTGGAAGGCGTTGCCTACGTCAGCAAGCACCAGAAATCCCGCCGGCAGGACATGCCCGGCGGCATCTACCAGAAGGAGCGCGCGCTGGACGTGTCCAACGTGATGCTCATCTGCCCCAAATGCGGCAAGGCGACCCGCACCGGCCACAAGCACATCGAAGTCGAAAACGACAAGGGTGGCAAGGATACGAAAAACGTCCGCGTCTGCAAACGCTGCGGCGCGGAGATTGAGTGAGGAGGTACGGCGAGATGGCGACCCGCATTAAGGAAAAATACCACAACGAAGCCGTGCCTGCCCTAAAGCAGAAATTCGGCTACACCAACGACATGGAGATCCCCAAGCTTCATAAAGTGGTCATCAACATGGGCCTGGGCGACTGCAAGGACAACCCCAAGAGCCTGGAGCTGGCCGTTTCGGAACTGACGATGATCAGCGGCCAGAAGCCCCTGATCACCAAGGCGCGCAAGTCCATCGCCAACTTTAAGGTGCGCGAGGGCATGAGCGTGGGCGCGAAGGTCACCCTTCGCGGAACGCGCATGGAGGAGTTTGTGGACAAGCTCTTCAACATCGCGCTTCCCCGCGTGCGCGACTTCCGCGGCGTGAGCAACAAGGCATTCGACGGGCGCGGCAACTACGCCCTGGGCCTGCGCGACCAGTTGATTTTCCCCGAGGTCGATTACGACAAGGTGGAAAAGGTGCGCGGCATGGAAGTTATTTTCGTCACTTCGGCCAAGACCGACGAGGAATGCAAGGAACTGCTCCGCCTCCTCGGCATGCCGTACGCTCTGTAAGCGGGAAGGGAGAAAAAACCGTGGCTAAAACAAGCATGAAGATCAAACAGACCAGGCCCCCCAAGTTCTCCACTCGGGCTTACACGCGCTGCCGCCTGTGCGGGCGTCCGCACTCGGTGCTGCGCAAGTACGGCATTTGCCGCATCTGCTTCAGAGAGCTGGCTTACAAGGGCCAGATCCCCGGCGTCCGCAAGGCCAGTTGGTAAGCGGGAAAGAACGGAAGGAGGTTCCATCATGGTCATGAACGATCCCATCGCCGATATGCTGACCCGCATCCGCAACGCCCAAGTGGCCAAGCACGATACGGTCGTCCTTCCCGCGAGCAACGCGAAGAAGGCCATCGCCAAGATCCTGCTGGCCGAAGGCTATGTGAAGAACGTCGATTTCATCAACGACGGGCCGCAGGGGAGCATCAAGATCACCCTTAAGTACGTCGGCGGCAAACAGCCCGTTATCGCGGGCCTCAAGAAGATTTCCAAGCCCGGCCTGCGCGTTTACGCCAAGGGCGGGGAACTGCCCAAGGTGCTGGGCGGCCTGGGCATCGCCATCATCTCGACCAGCAAAGGCGTGATGACGGACAGGGACGCCCGCAAGCAAATGATCGGCGGCGAAGTGCTCGCCTACATCTGGTAACCGACACGCAATGGAGGTGTAAGACAATGTCTCGAATCGGAAAACTTCCGATCACGGTGCCTGCCGGCGTGACGGTTCAGGTGGATGAGAACAACACCGTAACGGTGAAAGGCCCCAAGGGTACGCTCACCCAGACGGTGAACCCCGATATCACGCTGAAACAGGAAAACGGCGTGCTGACGCTTACGCGTCCGTCCGACGCCAAGCCCCACAAGGCCATGCACGGCCTGTACCGCAGCCTCGTGCACAACATGGTCGTGGGTGTGACCGACGGCTTCACCAAGACCCTCGAGCTGGTGGGCACGGGCTACCGCGCTCAGGCCGAGGGCGGTAAGAAGCTCAACATCTCGATCGGCTTTTCGCACCCGGTGGTGCTGGACGCCCCCGAGAACATCCAGTTCGAAACGCCCAACCAGACCACCATCGTGGTCAAGGGCATCAGCAAGCAGCAGGTTGGCAACCTTGCCGCCGATATCCGCGCCATCCGCAAACCCGAGCCCTATCTGGGCAAGGGCATCAAGTATGCGGGCGAGCATATCCGCCGCAAGGAAGGCAAGGCCGGCAAGTAATTGAAAGGGGAGTGAACGCACATGTATAAAATGCGTGATCGTAACGCGGACCGCGTGGCGCGCCATGCGCGCGTGCGCAAAAGAATCAGCGGCACCCCGGACATGCCGCGTCTTTGCGTTTACCGGAGCCTGAAGAACATCTATGCGCAGGTGATCGACGACACCAAGGGCGTGACCCTCGCCGCCGCCTCCACCCAGGAGAAAGCGGTCATCGAGCAGCTCGGCGACGTCGATAAGAAGGGCGCCGCCAAGATCGTCGGCAAACTGATCGCCGAGCGTGCGACGGAAGCGGGCATCAAGCAGGTGGTTTTCGACCGCGGCGGGTACGTATACACCGGCCGCGTGGCGGAACTGGCCACCGGCGCCCGCGAAGCCGGACTTGAATTCTAAAAGGAGGACGAACGCATGCAACGCATGGAACAGGTCAGCGAATTCAAAGAGAAGCTCGTCGCCATCAACCGCGTTACCAAGGTTGTTAAGGGCGGCCGCAACTTCCGCTTCGCTGCGCTGGTCGTCGTAGGCGATGAGAAGGGCCGCGTAGGCGCCGGCATCGGCAAGGCCGCGGAGATCTCCGAGGCCATCCGCAAGGGCGTGGAAACCGCGAAGAAGCACCTGGTAACCGTGCCGATCGTGGGCACCACCATTCCGCACGAGGCGATCGGCTATTTCGGCACCGGCAAAGTGATGCTCATGCCGGCCCCGGAAGGCACCGGCGTTATCGCCGGCGGCGCCGCCCGCGCGGTGCTGGAGCTGGCGGGCGTCAAGGATATCCGTACCAAGAGCTACGGCACCAGCAACCGCATCAACACGGTCAAGGCGACGCTGGAGGGACTCAAGCTCCTCCGTTCGGCCGAACAGGTCGCCAAGCTTCGCGGCAAGACCGTCGAAGAGATTCTGGGCTAAGGAGGACGAGTGACGATGAAACTGCAAATCACGCTCAAAAAGTCGCCGATCTCCAGCCTGAAGGTGCATCAGGACACCGTAGCCGCCCTGGGCCTGCACAAGGTGGGCCAGACGGTGGTCAAGGAAGATAATCCCTGCATCCGCGGGCAGATCTTCCGTGTCAGGCACATGATCGACGTTCAAGAGATCGACGACTGAGGAGGAGATTGCCAATGAAACTGCACGAGTTGCAACCCGCCGCAGGTTCCACCACCGCACCCAAGCGCCTCGGCAGAGGCATCGGGTCCGGGCTGGGCAAGACCTCCGGTAAGGGCCATAAAGGCGCCAAAGCCCGCTCCGGCGGCGGCAAGCGCCCCGGCTTCGAAGGCGGCCAGATGCCTCTGTACCGCCGCGTTCCCAAGCGGGGCTTCCATAACCCGTTCCGTATCGAATACGCCACCGTCAATGTTGGGCGACTCGAAATCTTCGAAGACGGCACTGTCGTGACGGCTGAAACGCTCAAGGAAGCCGGCTTGATCAAGAAGGTCATGGACGGCGTGAAGATCCTGGGCAACGGGGAGCTGACCAAGAAGCTGACCGTTCAGGCCGACAAGTTTACCGACAGTGCGAAAGAGAAGATCGAAGCCCTCGGCGGGAAAGCCGAGGTGAAGTAAGATGGCCAAGGGGAACAAAAACAATCCCTCCATCTGGGAGTCGCTTCAAAACGCCTGGAAGGTAGACGACATCCGTAAAAAGCTGATCTATACCTTCATGATGCTGCTTTTGTTCCGCCTGGTGGGCGTTATCCTCGCCCCGGGCGTGGATTACAGCCTCGTCCAGTCCAAGATGTCGACCAACGACCTGCCGCTGCTGGACCTGGTCAACATGATGACGGGCAACAACTTCCAGAACATGACCATCATGGCGATGGGCATCACGCCCTACATCAACGCCAGCATCATCATGCAGCTGCTGACCATCGCGATTCCCGCGCTGGAGCGGATGCAGAAGAGCGGCCAGGAAGGCCAGAAGCGCATCGCGCAGATCACGCGTTACGTGACCGTCGGCCTGGCCCTGTTCCAGGCCATCGGCCTGGTGTCCAGCGTGGGCGTCATCAAGTCCGGCTGGTATAACTACGTGCTGGTCGGCGTGAGCATGGCGGGCGGTTCCGCCCTGGCCATGTGGATCGGAGAGCGCATCACCGAGAACGGCATCGGCAACGGCATCTCCCTGCTGATCACCGCCGGCATCGTGAGCAACCTCTTCAACGGCGTTGTAAGCCTGGCCGGCAAGGCGCTGGCCGCCGACAGCCTCACCCCGTGGACGACGCTGTTCGCCGTGCTGCTGGTGTCCCTGGCGATGATCGCCGTGATCACCTGGGCGGACATGGGCGTTCGCCGCATCAACGTGCACTTCGCCAAGCGCGTGACCGGACGCAAGATGTACGGGGGCCAGAACTCCGTGATCCCGCTGAAGGTCATCGCGGTGGGCGTGCTGCCGCTGATCTTCGCCTACTCCTTCATGACCTTCCCCAGCACCCTCATCCAGCTGACCGGCGGCACCAGCACGGGCTTCGGCCTGTGGTGGTCGCAGCACATGTACAGCACGTCGCCCTGGTATCAGCTGGTAACGGCGCTGATGATCTTCGGATTCACGTTCTTCTATACGTCCATTTCCTTCAACCCCGACGACATGGCCAAGAACATCCAGCAGCAGGGCGGCGCGATCCCCTCGGTGCGCCCCGGCAAGCCGACGGCCGATTACCTCAAGCGCATCAACGGCCGCCTTACGCTCTTCGCCGCCATCTTCCTGGCCCTGCTGGCCACGGTGCCCACGACGTTCGCGCGCAGCACTTCCCAGTCGCTGCCCTTCGGCGCCAGCAGCCTGCTGATCGCCGTCAGCGTCATCCTGGAAACCAAGCGCCAGTTGGACGACCTGCTGATCAGCCGCAACTACGACAAGATCTCCTGACGAACCAAACGGACCGGCGGCTTCGTTTCGCCTGAGGTGAAACGGCCGCCGCGTCCGGGCTTTCCGCCGGGGCGCCTCACCGCGCCGCGATCCGGAAGCGGAACGACCGCGGGCGCAGCCGGAAACGGCGGTGCGCACGGCCGTTGTTGTGGGGTTAGGACGATTGTGGTATAATACCTCTGCGCGCGTGTGCGCGGCTGTTGGGAGGATGGAGTATGAACGTCATTTTTCTGGGCCCTCCGGGAGCGGGCAAGGGCACGCAGGCGCAGATCGTCTGCGCCAAGCTTGGCATTCCGCAGATTTCCACCGGGGATATGCTGCGCGCCGCCATCGCCCAAAAGACGGAGACCGGCCTGAAAGCCAAAGGCTACATGGACGCGGGCCAGCTGGTGCCCGACGCCGTGGTGATCGCCATCGTCAAGGATCGGCTCGGCGACGCGGACTGCCGTAAAGGCTACGTGCTGGACGGTTTTCCCCGCACGGTGGAGCAGGCCGGGGCGCTGGCCGGCATCGCCAAAATCGACGTGGTCGTGAACATCGCCGTGGAGGACGAAGCGCTCGTCAAGCGCCTGTCCAGCCGGTGGGTATGCCCCGTGTGCGGCGCGCCCTACCGCGCGGAGACCCTGAACGGGCAAACCATGTGTACCGCGGACGGCGCCACGCTGATCCAGCGCGACGACGACAAACCCGAAACGGTGCTTAACCGACTGGGCGTGTACCACCGCCAGACCGCTCCCCTGATCGACTTCTATGAAAAGGAAGGGCTCCTGCGCACGGTGGACGGCTCGGCCGGAATGGAAAACGTGACCCAGGCGATCCTTTCTACTCTAGAGGCGGCGACTTGATGATTTACCTGAAAAATACCGAGCAGTTGAACTGCATGCGCAAGTCGGGCGCGCTGCTCTTTGAGGTGCTTTGCCGCCTCAAGGAAGCCGTCAAACCCGGCGTGAGCACCGCCGCGCTGGACGTGTACGCGGAGCAGTTGATTCGCAAGCACAAGGCGATCCCCTCCTTCCTCGACTACGAAGGCTATCCCGCCTCGCTGTGCGTATCCATCAACGAGCAGGTGGTGCACGGCATTCCGTCGGACAGCGTGATTCTCAAGGAAGGCGACGTGGTCAGCGTCGACTGCGGGCTGATCCTGGACGGATGGCAGGCGGACAGCGCCTTTACCGTGGGCGTGGGGAAGATAGACCCCAAAAACCGTCAGCTCATCGACGTGACGGAGGAGTGCTTTTTCAAGGGCGCCCGGCAGGCGCTCAACGGCAACCACCTGGGCGACGTCGGCCACGCGGTGCAGGCTTACGCCGAAAGCTTCGGCTACGGCGTGATCCGCGATCTGACGGGCCACGGCATCGGCCGCAGCATGCACGAGGATCCCAGCGTGCCCAATTTCGGCAAGCCCGGCCACGGCGTGAAGCTGCGCCCGGGAATGACGCTGGCCATCGAACCCATGATCGCCATGGGGGATTACCACGTGAGCCAGCTGGAGGACGGGTGGACGATTGTGACCGACGACGGCGGCATCTGCTCGCATTACGAGCACACCATCGCCGTCAACGAAAAGGGACTGCCGGAACTGCTGACGTACCCCGGCTACGCGCTGACGGAGGAACCCAAGCCGTGAAAGCGAATCCGCTTGAGCCCGGCCGCGTGGTGGTTTCCACACAGGGCCACGACCGCGGGCGCAGGTTCGTGGTGGTCGGCGTGGTGGACGAGCGAACCGTGCTGATCGCCGACGGGGACACGCGCAAGCTGGAGAAGCCCAAAAAGAAGAAGCTGATGCACCTGCGCGCCGAACCCGGCATGGTAAAGGACGCGCTTTCGCCGGACGCGCGGCGCGCGCACACCGCCGACAGCGCCATCCGCAAGGCGCTCAAAGCCCTTTCGCCCGCGCAGCCGCAAAGCCCCGGGCAAGCCGACCGGAAAACCGACAAGGAGGAATACGCTTTTGTCCAAGAGTGATGTCATTGAAATGGAAGGCACGGTCGTTGAGGCTCTTCCCAACGCAATGTTCCAGGTGGAGCTCCCCGGCGGGCACCGGATCATGGCACATATATCGGGGAAAATGCGTATGAATTTCATTCGCATTTATCCCGGCGACAAAGTCACCATCGAGCTTTCGCCCTACGACCTGACGCGCGGCCGCATCACGTGGCGCAGCAAGGGCTGACGGCGCATCTACCGGTCGCCACGCACGGCCGCACGAATGGAGGAAAACAACATGAAAGTACGTCCCTCGGTCAAACCCATCTGCGAGAAGTGCAAGATCATCAAGCGCAAGGGTCGCGTAATGATCATCTGCGAGAATCCCAAGCATAAGCAGAGGCAGGGCTGAGCCCGATTCCCTGCGGAACCATGTCTGCTTTGTAAGCTTCGCCCGGCAGGAGCGGGCGCGTACTTTAGCGTATGCGTCCGCTCCCGCCGGGCTTGCTTTCGCATATCCGGCGCATGCGAAACGGGCGCGCCGCCGGGCGCCGCGGCGGCCGCCGGTTTTATGCGGCGAACCGCATACCATGTGCGGCGAACCGCATACCCTATCTTGTGGCCGGTTGTACCGTAATACTAATCCAAACCGTAAACGCTTATTGGCTGCCATCGTCTTTTCGTCGTGGCCTTTGTCGAAAAACCTTGACATGGCAACCGCTATGCCTGCGGTTTTTCTTCGCGGCCGTGGCAAAAATACTCGGCACCAAACCGGCGTTAACGATTTGAATTAGTATTAGCAGCAAAACGGGAAATTTCCCGGACGGTTTTCCACAAAAAGACGGCGAAAACCATTGCCCAAAACGAAAAACTATGGTATACTTCGGAAGTTAGACTAGGCGACAAGCCATGGGCGGCTGCGTGCGCGCAAAAACGCGTGCGACCATGGGTGCCGGACGGTTTATCAACACTAACAAAGCGCGCTCAAGCTTGCGGTTTGACGCGCGCGGGGTCTTGGGCGGCGCTTCGCACCTCTACGCGACGCACGCCAACGACAAGAGACCCTCCGCCCAAGAGGGCACGTTCCCTACATTCATTGGAGGTGTAACACACACATGGCACGTATTGCGGGCGTAGACCTGCCCAGGGAAAAGCGTGTGGAAGTCGGCCTGACTTACATCTTCGGCATCGGCCTGACCACTTCGCAGAAGATTCTCAGCGCCACCGAAATCAGCCCCGACACCCGCGTCAAAGATCTGAACGAACAGGAAGTTAGCAAACTTCGCGATTACATCGAACACAACGTCAAAGTGGAAGGCGATCTGCGCCGCGAGGTATCCATGAATATCAAGCGGCTGGTGGAAATCGGCAGCTATCGCGGCATCCGCCACCGTCGCGGCCTGCCCGTGCGCGGCCAGAACACCAAGACCAACGCGCGCACCCGCAAGGGCCCCAAGCGCACCATCGCCGGCAAGAAGAAAGCGACCCGCTAAGCTTACGCCGATCCTAACCGCATCATGGAGGGATGAACAGAATGGCACCCAAGCAAAAGCTGAAAAGGGTATCGCGCAAACGCCGTGAAAAGAAGCTGGTCGAGCGTGGCGCCGCGCATATCCGTTCTTCGTTTAACAACACCATCGTCACTTTGACCGACACCAACGGCAACGCCCTCTCCTGGGCCAGCGCCGGTGGGCTGGGCTTCCGCGGAAGCAAGAAGTCCACGCCGTTCGCCGCGCAGATGGCCGCCGAGACGGCCGCCAAGGCCGCCATGGAATTCGGCCTGAAAACCGTCGAAGTGTACGTGAAGGGCCCGGGTTCCGGCCGCGAAGCCGCCATCCGCAGCCTGCAGGCCGCCGGCCTGGAAGTGAACATGATCAAAGACGTTACACCCATTCCGCATAACGGCTGCCGTCCGCCCAAGCGTAGAAGAGTGTAAGAATCGAGGAGGTACAGGTTTATGGCAAGATATACCGATTCCGTATGCCGTATGTGCCGCCGCGAGGGCACCAAGCTCTTCCTGAAGGGCGAAAAGTGCTTCTCCGCCAAGTGCGCGCAAACCAAACGGCCGACCCCTCCGGGCCAGCACGGCCAGGGCCGCCGCATGCGCAAGGCGTCCGAGTACGGCCTGCAGCTTCGTGAAAAACAGAAAGTCCGCCGTGCGTACGGCATGATGGAGGGGCAGTTCCACCGCACCTTCATCAAGGCCGAAGGCATGAAGGGCATCACCGGCGAAAACCTGCTCTCCCTTTTGGAGCGCAGGCTGGATAACGTGGTCTACCGCAGCGGTCTGGCTTCCAGCCGGGCGCAGGCGCGGCAGTTCGTAACCCACGGGCTGTTCACCGTCAACGGAAAAAAGGTGGACATTCCTTCCTACACCACCAAGGTCGGCGACGTGATCGCCGTGCGCAGCAGCCGCAAAGACATCGAGCATTTCAAGATCGTCAAGGAAGGCGTGAACCGCGTGATTCCCAAGTGGCTCACCACCGAGGCCGCCGAGCTGAAAACGACCGTCAACGCCCTGCCGCAGCGCGAGGATGTCGACCTTACTTTGCAGGAGAACATGATCGTCGAGTTCTACTCTCGTTAGGCTTGAGGTTCGTTATCCTCAACCGACCGGTTTGAACAGGAGGGTAAACCCAATGATCGAAATCGAAAAGGCGCGTATCGAGTGCGCCGAGATGAGCCCCGACAACACGTTTGGCAAGTTCGTTGTCGAGCCGTTGGAGCGCGGTTTCGGTAACACGCTTGGCAACGCGCTGCGCCGCGTGCTGCTCAGCTCCCTGCCGGGAGCGGCGGTCACCAGCATCCATATCGAAGGCATCCAGCACGAGTTCACCACCATCCCCGGCATCGTGGAAGACGTTACGGAGATCATCCTGAACTTAAAGCAGCTGGCCTTCAAGATGTTCACGGATCAGCCCAAGACCGTCATCATGGACGTCAAGGGCCCCTGCGAGCTGACGGCCGGGGACATCCCCCTGGACGACGAGATGGAAATGGTGAACCCGGAGCTGCACATCGCCACCCTGAACGCGGAGGCGCATCTGCAGATGACGCTGACGATGGAAAAGGGCCGCGGCTACGTGAGCGCGGACAAGAACAAATCCCCCAACACGCCCATCGGCGTGATTCCCATCGATTCCATCTTCACGCCCATCCGCAAGGTGAACTACGTCATCGAGGATACGCGCGTCGGCAACGTGACCGACTACGACAAGCTGACCCTCGACGTGTGGACCAACGGAACCGTGATGCCCGACGAAGCCATTTCCACCGCCGCCAAGATTCTCACCGAGCACCTGAGCCTCTTCGTGAGCCTGACCGACCAGGTGATGCCCATCGCCTTTACCGATCAGGAAGACGACAAGAAGGAAAAAGTGCTGGAGATGACCATCGAGGAGCTGGACTTGAGCGTGCGGGCCTACAACTGCCTGAAACGCGCGGGCATCAACACCGTGGCCGAACTGGTGCAGCGTAACCAGGAGGACATGATGAAGGTGCGCAATCTGGGACGCAAGAGCCTGGAAGAAGTCGAACAGAAGCTGGAAGCGCTCAGCCTGTCGCTTCGGCCCAGCGACGAGTAAAAGATGATCCGCCTGCCGCGACCTGCGCCAGGCGAGCAGTCCGACGAAGGAGGAACTCCATATGGCACAACGCAAATTGGGCCGTACCGCCGACCAGCGCAAGGCGCTGATTCGCAACCAGGTTACCAACCTGCTGTGGTACGGTCGCATTGAAACGACGGAAGCCCGCGCCAAGGAAGTGCGCCGCGCCGCCGAGCGTTTGATTACGTTGGCGATCAACGAGTGTGAGAACACCGTTGAAGCCACCAAGGAAACCCACAACGAAAAGGGTCAGATCGTGACCCTGACCGTCACCAACGACCAGCCTTCCAAGCTCGCCGCGCGCCGCATCATGCTCAGCTACCTCTACGAGCTCAAGGACATGCGCAAGAAGGACGAGGACAAGGACGACTATAAAGAGCGCACCGAGGGCATCAAATACCCGGTGGTGGAGAAGCTCTTCCGTGACTACGGCCCCAAGTTCAAGAAGCGCAACGCCGAAAAGAAGTGCGCCGGCGGCTATACCCGCATCTACAAGCTGGGACCCCGCCGCGGCGACGCCGCCGAAATGTGCCTGATCGAGATCGTGTGATCGCGACGGCTTCGGTACGTTGATCAATGAAACACAAGGGAGCCCCTCCGCTCACGCGGAGGGGCTCCCCTTGTCTGAAAAACAGAAACAAATGTTCGCAAATCATTGCCAAACGTCGCCGGAAATGATAAGATACTTTTGTTTGCAGGGGAAAACGACGTCACGTTTCCCGCGGAGCGCAGGTGCGTCGCGGAAGACCGGAATGTTGTGAAACGCCGGGGAGGGGGAGAAAAATGGCCTACTTTTTCATCGCGGCGCTGGCAACGTTCGCGCTGGATCGGGCGACGAAGCTGCTGGCGATCGTCAATCTCTCCTTTAATTCGGTGGTCAGGGTGATCCGCGGGGTGCTGGAATGGCGGCTGACGCGCAACGACGGCATGGCGCTGGGCATCTTCTCCGGGCACGCGCTGGCCGTGGTGCTGCTGCCGGCGCTTACGGTGCTGGTCGGGTGGCTTACGTTACGCCGCTATCGGACGACGACCTATATATGGGTTGCCACGGGCCTCGTGGCGGGCGGCTTTCTGGGCAACCTGCTGGATCGCCTGCTGTTCGGCTTCGTGCTGGACATGGTCTATTTCCCCTGGATGCCCTGGTACGTTTGCAACTTCGCGGATATCGCCATCTGCGCCGGGGTGGCGATGCTGGCGATCAGCCTGTTGTGGCGGCCGCGGGACTGGGTGCGGAAAACGGAGGCGAAAGCGCGTGAAGCACACGAGCCTGACGGCGGCGCGTGACGGCCGGCTGGACGTGCTGACGGCCGAAGCCTGCGGCGTGACGCGCTCCCGCGCGGCCAAGTGGATCGCGGAGGGCTTATGCCGCTTAAACGGCCGGGCGGCGAGCAAGGCGGGCACGGCGGTGCGCGCCGGCGACGCGTTGGACATCGACGAACCGGACACGGCCGAGCCCGCCGTGCAAAAGGAGGATATCCCCCTCCGTTTTCTTTATCAGGACGAGGATATCGCGGTGATCGACAAGCCCTGCGGCATGGTGGTGCATCCCGCCGCGGGCAACGAGACCGGCACGCTGGTCAATGCCCTGCTTTTCGCCCTGCCGGACCTGTCCGGCATCGGCGGGGTGCGGCGGCCGGGCATCGTGCACCGGCTGGACAAGGACACCAGCGGCGTGATGCTCGTGGCCAAGAACGACGCGGCGCACCTTTCCCTGAGCGCCCAGCTCAAGGATCGCTCCATGGAGAAGCATTACCTGACGGTGGTCGAGGGCATCCTGAAGGATGAACGCGGGCTGATCGACCGCCCCGTCGGCCGCAGCGAGCGCGACCGCAAGAAGATGGCGGTCGTTAAGGACGGCCGGGAAGCGCGCACAGAGTGGACAAGGCTGGAAACGCTGCGCGGCGCGACGCTGCTGGACGTGCATCTGCTGACGGGACGCACGCACCAGATTCGCGTGCACATGCAGAGCGTGGGGCACCCCGTGGCGGGCGACCCGCTCTACGGCCTCAAGCACGGCGTGCCCGCGCCGCGGCTGATGCTGCACGCGCACACGCTGCGCTTCACACATCCGCGCACGGGGGAAACGCTTTGTTTTGAAGCGCCGCCGCCGGAAGCATTCCTGAAAACGCTTTTCAGGCTGCGCCTGGACCCCGCGGCGCCGCTTCGGCTTTTCCCGGAGGAAAAGCAGGGCGGCTGAGGGCGTTTTTCCGGGCCCGCGCGCGGCCGGAAAGCGCTTTTCATCGCCGGATGGGTATGGTATAATGCTTGCGGCAGACAGGCGGAGAGGGGCGCGGGAATGGACAAAGTCGGTGTGGTGTCGCTGGGATGCGCGAAGAACCGTGTGGATACGGAACTGATGCTGGGCATCCTTCGGAAGCACGGATACGAGCTGACCGCCAACGAGGCGGAGGCGGATATCCTGATCGTCAACACCTGCGGCTTTATCGATCCCGCCAAGCAGGAATCCATCGACACGCTGCTGTCGCTGGCCGAGTACAAAAAAACGGGCAGGCTCAGGCTGCTGGTGGCGACCGGGTGCCTGGTGCAGCGATACGAAAAGGAGCTGCTCACGGAGCTGCCGGAGGTCGATCTGCTGCTGGGCGTCAACCAGTACGAACGCCTGCCCGAGGCCATCGGGCAGGCCCTGCGCGGCAATCGGGTTTCCTACTGCGCGGACGACCACCACATCCCGGAAGGGGAGCGGGTGCTCACCACGCCGTCCTATACGGCCTACGTGCGCATCGCGGACGGCTGCGACAACCGCTGCGCCTACTGCGCCATTCCGCTCATCCGCGGCGGCTTCCGTTCCCGGCCGATGGAGAGCGTGCTTGCGGAGATACGCACCCTTGCCGGGCAGGGCGTGAGGGAGCACGTGCTGATCGCGCAGGACACCTCCCGATACGGACTGGACCTGTACGGCCGCCCGATGCTCGCGGAGCTGATGGAGCAGGCCGCCGGGGTGCCGGGGGTTGCCTGGCTGCGCGTGCTCTACTGCTACCCCGACGAGGTGGACGACCGCCTGCTCACCGTGATGGCCGCGCACCCGAACATCTGCCGCTACATCGACCTGCCCCTGCAGCACGCCGACCCGGAGATTCTCCGCCGCATGCACCGCCGGGGCGACATGGACCAAGTGCGCGCGTTCCTCAGGAAGGCCCGCGACATGGGTTTCACGCTGCGCACCACGATGATCGTGGGTTTTCCGGGCGAGACGGAGGAACAGTTTCAGCGTCTGCTCGATTTTATGCGGGAGATTCGCTTCGACCGGCTCGGCGCGTTCGCCTACTCCCCCGAGGAGGATACCCCGGCTGCCGATATGCCCGGCCAGGTGCCCGACGACGTGAAGCAGAGCCGCCTGGATCGCCTGATGACCCTCCAGCAGTCGATATCGCTGGAGCGCAACCGCCTGCGCGTGGGACAGACCGTGTCCGCGCTGGCGGAAGAGGTGCGGGACGGCGGCACGGTCGTCGCGCGCAGCGCCGCCGAGGCGCCGGACGCCGACGGGGTGCTGCTGCTCTCCGGCGGCAAGGGCGTGCGGCCGGGCGATTTCGTTTCGGCGCGCATCACCGGCGCGCAGCCCTATGATTTGACGGGAGTGATCCTATGAACTGGCCCAACCGTATCACGATCGTGCGCGTGGCGCTGATTCCGCTGATCGTGATCCTTTTGCAGTTCGACTCGTCCGTATGCGCCGCGCTCGCCCTGGCCGCGTTCCTGCTGGCGTCTTTTTCGGACTGGCTGGACGGCTTTCTGGCGCGCAGGTACGACCACGTTACCAACCTGGGCAAATTCCTGGATCCCGTGGCGGACAAGCTTCTGGTGCTCTCCACCATGATCGCTCTGTGCGGGCTCGGCCGCTTCCCCGCGTGGGTGTGCATCGTGGTGCTGTTTCGGGAGCTGGCGGTGGACGGGCTTCGGCTGGTGGCGGTCGAGCGGGGCCGCGTGATCGCCGCGGGGAAGCTGGGCAAGATTAAAACAACGCTGCAGATGCTCGCCCTGATCGCCGTGATGCTGGGCAACGCCCCCTTTGGCGCGTTCCCCATGGATCAGATTCTGATCTACGCCGCCGTGATCATGACGCTGTGGTCGGGTGCGGACTACTTCGTGCGCAACGGCTCGGTGCTGATGTCGGACGGTGGCGCGGCATGAGGGAGCTTGAAAAGCTGGCGGCAGCGGTGGTCACGCGCGCGACCGAACGGGGGCTGACCCTCGGCACGGCGGAGAGCCTGACCGCGGGGCTGATCGCCGCGACGATCGCGGATATCTCCGGCGCGTCCAGGGTGCTGATGGGCGGCATCGTAAGCTACGATCCGCGCGTCAAGCGGGATCTGCTGGGCGTACCACAGGCGGTCATCGACGGCGAAGGGGTGGTGAGCGATCCCTGCGCCCGGCAGATGGCCGAGGGCGCGCGCCGAACGCTGAAGGCGGATATCGCGGTCAGCGCCACGGGCGTGGCCGGGCCGACCGGCGGAACGGAACGGATTCCGGTGGGCACGGTGTACATCGGCTGCGCCACGGAGGCGGGTGCGCATGCGCAACGATTCCTTTTTAGCGGCGATCGGCAGGCGGTGCGCCTGCAAACCGTCGAAAAGGCGCTTCAAACGCTTCTAAGCCTCATGGAGGCATAACGGAAAGGTGGTTACGCGGCATGGCGACCAAAAAGGAAACGAGTAAAAAGACGATCGGCGTGATGAAGTCGGACGCAGGCGACGAAAAGGCGCTGAAAGCGGAGAAACTCAAGGCGTTGGAAAGCGCGCTCAGCCTGCTGAACAAGACCTACGGCAAGGGGTCCGTCATGAAGTTCAGCGATGCGGCCGCCATACAGAACCTGCAGGTCATCACCACCGGCAACCTGAAGCTGGATCTCGCGCTGGGCGTGGGCGGGCTGCCGCGCGGCCGCGTGGTGGAAATCTTCGGACCCGAAAGCAGCGGCAAGACCACCGTGGCGCTCCACTGCGTGGCCGAGGCGCAGAAGGCGGGGGGCGTGGCCGCGTTCATCGACGCGGAGCACGCGCTGGACCCCGTATACGCGCGTAAACTGGGCGTGGATATCGACAACCTCTACATCAGCCAGCCGGACACCGGCGAGCAGGCGCTGGAAATCTGCGAGGCGCTGGTGCGCTCCGGCGCGGTGGACATCGTCGTGGTGGACTCCGTGGCCGCTCTGGTGCCCAAGGCCGAGATCGAGGGGGAGATGGGGGACAGCTTCGTGGGCCTGCAGGCCCGCCTGATGAGCCAGGCGCTGCGCAAGCTGACCGGCGTCATCAGCAAGACCAACGCCGTGGCGATCTTCATCAACCAGCTGCGCGAAAAGGTCGGCGTGATGTACGGCAACCCCGAAACCACCACCGGCGGGCGGGCGCTCAAGTTTTACGCCAGCATCCGGCTGGACGTGCGCCGCGGGGAACAGCTGAAAAACGGCAACGAGATCATCGGCAACCGCACCAGGATCAAGGTGGTCAAAAACAAGGTCGCGCCGCCCTTCCGCATGGCGGAGGTGGACATCATCTACGGCGAAGGCATCAGCCAGACCGGAACGCTTTTGGATATGGCGGTCGAGCGCGATATTATCCACAAGAGCGGCGCGTGGTTCAGCTACGAGGATCAGCGCATCGGCCAGGGGCGCGAGAACGCCCGCCAGTACCTGAAGGACAATCCCGATATCGCCGCCAAGATCGACAAGATCATCCGCGCGGAGGCCATGGCGGAAATCGCCGGAGGGAAAACGACCGCTTCCGACGAGGCCGCCGCGGACGAACCGGACGCGGCCGACGACCAGGGGCCGGAGGAGGATCCCGATCTGGCGCTGCTGGACGACGAATGAGCCGTATCGATATCGAATAGCAAAAAAGTGGCTTTCAGCCACTTTTTTTTGCGTCTGTGTACGCTTTTCGGCTTATTTCATGAACCGCCTCTTCAGCGGCAGAAACGCGCAAACGTCGTTCACGGCGGCGTCGCCCGTTAACGAAAACCAGACCCATTTCCCGTCGTGGTAGGTCGTCGCGCCGTCGTACGCGGCGCGGCCTTCCGGGGAAAGCACGGCGGCTTCGGCCTTCGCGCGTTCGGCGGCGCCGAAGATGAGCATGCAGGCGGCCTCGCCCGGCTTGTACAAAAGCGTGCAAAGCGTTTTGCCGCCCCGACGGTAGCGGCACTGATAAGCAATGTCCTTCCAGCCCTTGTCCCAGACCATTTCCATTTCATAATGCGCCGAAAGAAAGGCGCGCACCTTTTGCGCGTTAACGAAAAACGCGTCGCCGACCAGCGCGCGCAGTTCGCCCTCGTCGGGCATGCCGCTCAGCATCCTGTTTCCTCCCCTCCTGAACGCCCACGGTTCACAACAGCAGCGCAAGTTCCGGCGGCAGGGGGCTTTCCCGCTCCACCACCCCGTTTTGCAGCGTGCGCAGCCGAACGTAGCAGCTGTGCAGGGCGAAACGGTTGGGCAGCGCCATATGCTCGCGACCGTAAAGAAAATCGCCCGTCACGGGGCAGCCGATGGCCTGCAGATGTACGCGAATCTGGTGGGTGCGCCCCGTGTCCAGCCGCAGGCGAAGCAGGCAGCGCCCGGCGCCGGAACGGATGAGCCGGTAATCGGTGCGGGCCGGTTTGCCCTGTGGGGACACGACGCGGCGGATGGTCGCGCCTTCTTCCTTTCGGATGGGCAGATCGATGACCCCTTCGGTCTGCGGCGGTTCCCCGTCGCAGACGGCCAGATATTCGCGGACAAAATCGTCCGTATGCAGTTCGTTTTGCAGAAACTGCTGCGCATGGGAATGCTTGGCCACCACCATGAGCCCGCTGGTGCCCTTGTCCAGCCGGTTCACCGGCCGGTAGAGGAAGCCCGCGGGGCAGCCCAGGTAGGTGTACACGGCGTTTTCCAGCGTATCCGCGTCGCGCTTGCGGGAGGATATGGACGGAAGCGGCGCGGGCTTGTCCACAATGAGCAGGTCGTCGTCCTCGTAGGCGACGTTCAGCCGAAGCAGGGTGGGCGCGCAGGGCCTGCCTTCCTTCTGCGGCAGGCAGATCACCAGCTGCTGGCCTGCCTGCGCGCACTTGTCCGCGTGCACGCGCTGCCCGTCCAGCAGCAGAAGGCCGTCGAATTTGGCGCGCTTAAACTGTCCGTAGGACATGTGCAGCCGTTCCAGCGCCAATCTGCGGATGGGCAGGCCGTCGTCCAGCGGCGATACGATCAGGCTCATTTCCTGCATGTCGCGCCTCCGAAACCGTTTTGTTCAGTATACCACGCCGGGGTACGGGAGGCAATAGAAACGTATAAAATAATACTATTAGGCAACATTGGTCGGGCTTTACGAACGGGCCATTCTATGCTATGATGGCAACGCAAGCGCTTTGCTCGGATGTCATGAAGGCATCGTACTCCCGCGAAAGGGGGTCAAGGCCGCCGTGATATTTTCGAGAGGATGCGAAAAGAATGCGAAAAACCGATGTGTACCGTCTTTCCCTGAGCGCACTCTTCCTGGCGCTTGCTCTGGCGCTGCCCTTCCTGACCGGACAGATTCCCCAGCTGGGCTCGGCGCTGCTGCCCATGCACCTGCCGGTGTTGCTGTGCGGCTTCGTGTGCGGGTGGCCCTGGGGCCTGGCCGTCGGGCTGATCGCCCCGCTGATGCGTACGCTGATCTTCGGCATGCCGCCGCTGATGCCCACCGCCATCACCATGACGTTCGAGCTGGGCGCCTACGGCGCGTTCGCAGGGCTGATGTACGCGCGCCTTCCCAAAAGCGGCGCGCGGGTCTACATCGCCCTGGTCGTCGCGATGCTGCTGGGCCGCGTGGTGTGGGGGCTGGCAAGCTTCGCGGTGTACGGGCTGTTCCTGTCCAAGTCCTTCACCATGGCGCTGTTCGTGGCCGGGGCGTTCGTCAACGCCTGGCCGGGAATCCTCGTGCAGATCGTGCTGGTGCCGCTGATCGTGCTGGCGCTGGAGCGCGCCAAGCTGATCCCCATCGGCAAGGCCGCCTGACGGGCGGACAAGTCTGAAGCGAACGTTAACGGAGCGATGCATGAAACCGGATTTTCTGCTGAACAGCCTTGCGGCCAAGGCCTGCGCCGAACCCGAGGACGCGATTAAATTCCTGTATCAGAACGCTTTCGGCTGCGGTCATCTGCTGCCGGAAGCGGACGCGTGCGCCGAAGCGATCCGCTTGGAAACGGAGCAGACGCGGCCGGATACCGCCGCCCCGGCCTTCGAGCCGTTGGGGAACGGCCTGTGCCGTCTGAACCTCCGCTGCCCGGCGGTGCGCGCGCTGCCGGCCGACCGGATCGCCCGCATGATGCGGGCGACGGCCGGCCGGTTCGCCTGTTCGCAAAAGCGATTCGACGAGCATATCGCGCTTCTGCGCTCGCTTACGCGGCGCTTTGGCGCAGACGCGGCGAGGCCGGAGGACAAGCGGTTACCGTTCACCGCGGCGGCGCTGAACGCGGCGCTTGCGCGCTTCGAGGCGGCGGATCGACCCCAGCCGCGCCACAGCGAACGCTATCGCGCGGCGTACGGGCCGGCCTACCGCGTGGTCAGCCGGCGGTACGGGGAAGCGCTGCCGATACTGACCGCCCTGGAAGCGCGTTTGGCCCGGGACGGCCGCGCGACCCTCGCCCTGGACGGGGACTGCGCCTCCGGAAAGACCACGCTTGCGGACTGGCTTGCCCCCCTGTACGACTGCAACGTGTTCCACATGGACGACTTCTTCCTGCCGTTTGAGCTGCGCACGCCCGGGCGCTTCGCCGAGCCGGGCGGCAACGTGCATTACGAGCGCTTCCGGGAGCAGGTGCTTACGGGGCTTTTATCCGGCGCGCCCTTTTCCTACGACGCGTTTGACTGCCATACCGGGCAAACGCGGGCGGTGCGGGTGGCTCCGCGGCCCGTGGCGCTGATCGAGGGCAGCTACGCGCTTCACCCGGCGTTCGATTCCGCGTACGCGCGGCTTTCCGCCGTGCGCGCGCTGCTAACCGTGGACGCGGAGGAACAGCTGAGGCGCATTCGCCGCCGAAACGGCGAGGCGATGCTCCGGCGCTTCCAAAACGAGTGGATACCCCTTGAAATTCGGTACTTTGAGGCGTATCATAAAATGCGGGCGGATCAGCTGACCCTCCCGAGTCTGCCGGACGACGAGGACGAATCTGCCGGGGAGGACGAACGGGCGTGAAGGTATTGGTGATCGACGGTCAGGGCGGCGGCGTAGGCCGGGCGCTGATTACGGCGCTCAAGCAGGAGGCTCCGGGCCTCGCGCTGACGGCGCTGGGCACCAACGCCGCGGCAACCGCGGCGATGCTTAGGGCGGGCGCCGACCAGGGCGCGACGGGCGAAAGCGCCATCCGTTACCAGTGCCGCACGGCGGACGTGATCGTCGGCGTCGCGGGAATCCTCCACGCGAACGCGCTGCTGGGGGAAATATCCCCTTCCGTCGCCGCCGCCGTCAGCATGAGCGACGCCCGGAAGGTGCTGATTCCCATGGAGCGCTGCGGCCTGCACATCGTGGGCGTCGCCAAGCGCCCGCTGGACGAGCTGATCGCCGAGGCGGCCCGCATCGTGGCTGCGCTGGCAGGCCCCGCAGAGTAGATCAAAACAAGAAAGGAACCAACCTCATGAGCGAATGCAACCACGATTGTTCCAGTTGCAGCCAAACCTGCGACTCCCGTAAACCCGAAAGCCTGTTGGAAAAACCGCACGAGCAGAGCCACATCAAGAAGGTCGTCGCCGTTTGCAGCGGCAAGGGCGGCGTGGGCAAAAGCCTGGTCACGGCGCTTCTGGCGGTGCTCGCGCAGCGCCGCAACCTGAAGGTGGGCATTCTGGACGCGGATATCACCGGCCCCTCCATCCCCAAAGCGTTCGGGCTGACCGGCAAGGCCGGCGGCAGCGACTACGGCATTTTTCCCGTGCGCAGCAAGACCGGCGTGGACGTGATGAGCCTGAACCTGCTTTTGGAAAACGAAACCGACCCGGTCGTGTGGCGCGGGCCGATCATCGCCGGGGCCGTGAAGCAGTTCTGGACGGACGTCATCTGGGGTGAGAAGGACGTGCTGTTCATCGACATGCCGCCGGGAACGGGCGACGTGATGCTCACGGTGTTCCAGAGCATCCCCGTGGACGCGGCGGTGCTGGTCACCACCCCCCAGGAGCTGGTGGGCATGATCGTGGAGAAGGCCATCAAAATGACCGAGATGATGAACATCCCCACCCTGGGCATCGTGGAGAACATGAGCTATGTGCAATGCCCCGACTGCGGCAAGAAAATAGAGGTTTTCGGCGACAGCCGCGTGGCCGGACTGGCGGAAACCTATGCCATTCCCCATGCCCTGCGTCTGCCCATGGACCCCAAGCTCAGCTCCGGCTGCGATAGGGGGCTCATCGAGCTGTTCCAGGGCGACTGGCTGGACCCGCTGGCGGATGCCATCGCGGATCTCAAGCCCCTCAAGCACGAATGAGCGCGGGCGCGCCCGGCGGCGATTACGCGGAAAAGGCGCGGGGATACTTCGACCGGGGGTGCAGCTGCGCTCAGTCGGTGTTCGCCGCCTTTCACGCCGAAATGGGCCTCCCGGAGGAAACGGCGCTGAAGCTGGCCAGCTCCATGGGCGGCGGCGTGGCCGGCATGCGGGAGGTATGCGGCGCGTTTACCGGCCTGTGCCTGGCGATCGGCGCGCTGGAAGGCTTCACCTTTCCCGAGAACCGGGACGAGAAGGAACGCCACTACGCGGTGATCCGGCAAAAGGCCGAGAGGCTGCAGGGCGAGTACGGCTCGCTGATCTGCCGCAACCTGTTGGAAGGCAGCCTGGATCACGGCGTGTGCCCGCGGCTGGTGGAAGCGTGCGCGCGCCTGACGGCCGAGGAACTGAAACGGTAAGCGCGGGACACGGAGAAGAACGCGGGTTCGGCGTTGTGCTGCCAAAGGAAAAGGATTTGGAAACGAGCGTAAAGGGGCTTTCGCATGGCGAAAGCCCCTTAAACCATTTTTTGTCGTTGCGCTTATCCGTTTGGCAGGCTCACGGCACGTCCTCGCCGCTTTGGGGGTTGTGCGCGCTCGGATCCGCTCCGCCCAGGTTGCCCTCCTGCCAGTGTTTGCGGCAGAGGCTGGTGTAGCTTTCGCTGCCGCCCAGCACGATCTGCTCGCCGGTTTTCACTACACGGCCGTCCACGACGCGGGCGTTGAAAGTCGCCTTTTTGCCGCACCAGCAGATGGTCTTGACCTCCTCGATGGTGTCGGCCCAGGCCATCAGCCAAAGGCTTCCCTCGAAGAAATTGCCGCGGAAATCGGCGCGCAGGCCGTAGGCGATGACGGGGACGTTCAAATCGTCCACGACGTGCACCAGATACTCTACCTGTGCCTTGGTCATGAACTGCGCCTCGTCCACAATCACGCAGTCGTACTGCGTCACGTCCACGTCGGGAAGCGCCTCCACGTAGTCGCACGGGCACTGCAGGCCGCAGCGCGACGCAACCAGGCTGGCCCCGTCGCGCCGGTCCAGGCGGGGCTTGAGCATCAGCACCTTTTGATTGCGCTCCAGATAGTTGTGCCGCACCATGATCGCGTTGGCGGTCTTGCTGGAGCCCATCGCCCCGTAGCGGAAATACAGCTTAGCCACGTCGTCGCCCTCCCGAGGGTTTCTTTACGGACGTAGCATAACACAGGCCCCGCCCGTCTGTAAAGACGGGCGGGGACAGAAGGCGTTACTTACTCCGGCTTACGCGCCTGGCGCCGCTCACCAGCCCGGCCAGATGGTCGGCCGCTTCCGAAGCAGCGCCGGCGTCGGCGAACGAGCGGACGAACGCCTCCGCCGCGGCGCGCGAAGGCAGCAGCAGTTCGACGGTGAAACGGGCCTTTTTGCCTTCCGCCACCGTTTTGGCGGTGAATTCCGTGGCGCTGTGCTCTACGACGGCCTCCGGCGCGACGGGGGAAGACGACCCTTCGACGGGAACCGCCGCCGCCTGTTGGGCCAGCCCGTACAGGTACGTGGTCACGCGGGAAGCGCAGGGCGTGAAGCGGTGGATGGTGCGGCCGGCCAGGGCGCGGTTGCGCGTTTCCATGTGTAGGCGCACGGTGGGCAGATCACCCTCGTAAACGGTGAGGTTCAGGCGGTAGTCGTTGGGGCGGGCGATTTCGTAAGCGGCGCGCACCTGCTGGTTGCGCAGCACCCGGTGCCGGAACTCGGGCGCGGCGACGCGCACGCGGTCGCGAACGGCCCCCGGCAGCCGCGCGCCGAACAGGCGCAGCGCCTCGCGGCCGCGATCGGTCACGAAGAGGTGTTCACCCAGCGCGCCCTTGCCCGCCTCCAGTTCGCCGGCGGTCAGAAGCTTATGCAGGCAGAGGCGCATGGTGACGTAATCCATCAGTTCCTGCTCGGTCACGAACGTCCACAGCTGCGTCGAGGTGACGCTTTCCAGCGTATCCACGCACAGAAGGAGTCTCAGCATGTTCTCCGTTTCGGATACCTTGCGCGGCGGCGACTGGATTGGCATACGTCCCTCCCCCCAATACAGAAACGGGGCAAAGCGTCGCTTTGCCCCGAACATGACCCGCAAGGGGCCGAAAATGTCACTTGAGTGGGCCCGCATACGCGGGCGGAGCCGAGGATTAAGCCATGAAAGGCTTAATGTCGCTGAGGAGATCGTCGCAGGTGTCGGAGTAGATCTCCATAGTGACGGGTTTGCTCAGGTCGAGGCTGAAGATGCCCAGAATCGACTTGGCGTCCACCACGTGGCGTCCGGCGCGCAGATCCACATCGTAAGGATACCGGTTGACGATGTTCACGAACGACTTGACGTTCTCGGCCAGACTAAGCTTGATGTTCACAGACTTCATATTGAAAGCCTCCTTTCCATATCAGGCTACGCTGTTATTATACATTAGCTTTTCCTGAAATGCAAGGAAGCGGGGGCCAAAGAGGGCCTGTTTAGGGCAAAAAAGGTCAATTTCGTCCGTTTTCACAGAAAAAGACGCAAAAAAACAAACGATTGCACAAAAAAGATCGGAAAAAGCTACCCTCTACATGGATATTCTGGGAAAGGCAGGGTCGGATACGACTAGACTTTTCCTGCCTTTCCCATCGGCCTGATGCTATTCCGATTGCTTCTTTGCCCCACGGCGAAAAAAAGCCGCCGCGATCGGGCGGCGGAACGCAACGCATTGGGTAAGCGGCGGCAAGCCGGCATAGACGCCGTCGTTTCCCTGTGCGCGCGCCTGATCCCCGCGAGGCCGGCGGTCCGGCAGGGCGCTGGCGGGAAGCGCGGAGATTCGCAGGTGCCGGTTAGAAAGGGAACGGAAACGCGCCTCCCCGACAGGCACGCTCACGGCTACATACCGTTGCCCGCTAGGCCCTGCACGCCGTGAGCACCGCTACGCTTTCGGCCCCGGCCGCGAGCAGCACGCGCGCGCACTCCTCGGCGGTGGCGCCGGTGGTCAGCACGTCGTCCACCAGCAGCACCCGGCGGCCCCGCACCTTCGCCTGCGCGCCGTCGCTCACGGCGAACGCGCCCGCGATGTTCGCGCGGCGCGCGGCGCGGCCCTGCCCGACCTGCGAACGCTGGTGGTGCAGCCGGACGAGCACATTTCCGGTAAGCGAAAGCCCGACGATCTCCGCAAAGGCGGCGGCCAGCACCTCAGCCTGGTTATAGCCGCGGCGGCGCAGGCGCCTGGCATGCACGGGCACCGCCAGACAGATTTCCGCCGTCCGGAGCGCCTCGACATTCGCCCAAAGCCCGGCCATGCCTTCCGCCAGCGGCAGCGCGGCGGTATGGTCGCCACCGAACTTGAGCGCCCTGAGCAGCGCCTCGGCGGTTCCCCGGTACGGGTACGCGCCCGCGGCGCAGGCGACGCCCGTACCCGTCCAGGCTTTCGCGTCCCCGGGCGCGAAGGCGTCCCGCGCGAGCGCGGCGGCACACGTCGCGCACAACAGCCCCTCGCCCGGCGTGAGCGGATCGCCGCAGGCGTGGCACACCATGCGCTGGGGAAACAGCGCGCTAAGCAGCGCCGTGCCCGCGCGGCTCATGCGACCGTCGCCTCCAGCCGCTCCTGAAGGGTGGTGTAGCGCTTGGCCACGTGGTTGTTGGCGACCATCTGGGCGATGACCTCCTCGCGTCCCACCAGCACCACCAGCCGGCGCGCGCGCGTCAGCGCCGTGTACAGCAGGTTGCGCGCCATCAGCATCGGCGGGCCGCCGACCACGGGCATCACCACCACGGGAAACTCGCTGCCCTGGCTTTTGTGCACCGTCAGGCAGTAGGCCAGCTCCAGCGAATCCAGCTGCTGCTTTTGGTAGATCACGGTGCGCTCCTCATCGAAGCAGACCGTGAGCATGTGCTCGGCGGGGTCGACCGCCTCCACGTATCCCACGTCGCCGTTGAACACGCCCGCGCCGTCCTCCGTGCCCAAAGCCGTCTTGCGGGTGAAGGCCAGCTGGTAGTCGTTTTTGGTCTGGATCACCTTATCCCCGACGCGGAACTCCGTCTCCCCGTGCAAAAGGGCGTCCAGCCCCGGGCGCTCGGGGTTGAGCGCCGATTGCAACAGCCGGTTCAGGCTCACGCTGCCGCAGTCGCCCTTCTTGGTGGGGCTCAGCACCTGTATGGCGCGCACCGCCTCCCGCTGCCAGCTTCCCCTGGGGAAGCCCAGGTAGCGGGGGAGGCGGGACTGGAGCAGCATGCAGATGGCCTGGGCCGCGTCCGGCTGGGTTGCCCGGCGCTCGAAAAAGAAATCCGTGCCTTTGGCGTTGAGGGTCGGCAGCTCGCCCTCGTTGATGCGGTGGGCGTTGAGCACGATCATGCTGCTTTCGTCCTGGCGGAAGATGTCGGTCAGGCGCACGCTGGGCACCACTTCGCTTTGCAACAGATCGCGCAGCACGTTGCCCGCACCGACGCTGGGCAGCTGATCCGCGTCGCCCACCAGGATCAGCCGCGTGCCCGGCAAAACGGCCCTGAGCAGCCCCCGCATCAGCGCCACGTCCACCATGCTCATTTCGTCCACGATCAGGCAATCCGTCTCCAGCGGGCTGTTCTCGTCGCGGGAAAACACGTTCTCCTCGCCGCCGTATTCCAGCATCCGGTGGATGGTCTTGGCTTCCTCGCCGGTCGCCTCGGTCATGCGCTTGGCGGCGCGGCCGGTGGGCGCGCACAAAAGAATGTCGTTATCGTCCTTCAAAAGCCGGATGATACAGCGGATGATGGTCGTTTTGCCCGTGCCGGGGCCGCCGGTGATGATCAGCACGCCCTCCTCCACGGCGCTGCGCACCGCCTTGCGCTGCATGGTGCTCAGGCGGATGCCCAACTCCTTCTCCATTTCGGCCATGCGCTTGGAAAAGCCCTCGACCTTCTTGTAAGGCCGCGCCTCCATGAGGTAGGCAAGCCGCATGGCGATCTCGCTTTCGGCGTTGAAATAGAAAGGCAGGCAAAGCCCGTCCTCCTCCTGGCCCGGCAAACGGAAGCTCACGAGCATTTTGGTCAGCAGCGCCTGGGTCACCTGAGTTTCCACCAGGCTTTCGTCCACGCGGAGCATCTGCACGGCGCGGGAAATGAGCATGGGCCGGGGCAGGTAGGTATGCCCGCCGCTCGTGGCCGCCTCGGTCAGCAGGTAGTAAAGCGCCGTGCGCACCCGAAACTCGCTGTGGGGATCGATTCCCATGCTCAGCGCAATGCGGTCGGCGGTCAGAAAACCCACGCCCTCGATATCGGTCACGAGGCGGTAGGGGTTGTCCTTAATCATTTCCACCGTCGCCTCGCCGTAGGTTTTGGCGATCTTGGTGGACAGGCTGGGGCCGATGCCGTAGTTTTGCAAAAAGAGCATCGCCCGGCGCATGCTCACCTGCTCCTGGTAGCTTTCCAGGATCATCGCGGCCTTTTTGGGGCCGATGCCGGCGACCTCGGTCAGCCGCTCGGGATGCTCGTCCAGCACGGCCATGGCGTCCATGCCGAAGTGGCTTACGATCAGCTTGGCCGTCGCGGGCCCGATGCCGCGGATAAGCCCCGAGCCCAGGTATTTTTCCACCGCGGAAAGCGAATCCGGCGGGGTGATTTCGCAGGTTTTGGCGGCGAACTGCCGGCCGTACACCGGGTGCTCCGTCCAGTCTCCCTGAAAGGTGACGTTTTCGCCCGCGGAAAGCGCCGGCAGGGAACCCACCACCGTTTGCTGGCCGCGCCCCACGGCCACGCGCAGCACCGTGTAGCCGTTGTCGTCGTTGCGGAAGGTGGTGTCCAGCACCGTCGCCGTCAATTGTTCCATCGCGCTTTCCTCCTTATGCCTGGCATTATAACACGAAGCGGGACAAACTCACAACGGCGCGGTTGCCGGCCTTTTGCCAGATATTTTTACAATGCGGATGAACCTTCAGGCCCGAAACGTTATCTAATCAGATGGGCGAGCGTTTTGGACGCGGCGAAAAACGGGCCTTAAGCGACGCCCTGAGAGCAAATCGGCGGTAAGGAGGCTTATCCAATGAACCGCAAAGGGTTACGATTCCTTTCGGCGTTCGTGGCGGCGGTGCTGGCGCTGTGCGTATGCCTGCCCGCGTTCGCCTACGAGACCATTCCCTTCGGGTCGGAGGGCACGGAGGTGCAGGCGCTGCAGCGCGCGCTGAAATCAAAGGGGTATTACAAGGGAACGGTGGACGGCGTGTACGGCCAGAAGACCCGCTCCGCCGTGTACCGCTATCAGCGGGACATCGGCCTCACTACCGACGGCAAGGCCGGCGACAAAACGCTGACGGCCCTGTACGACGGGCTGGTGGCGGTCAACAAAATCGACGGTAAAAAGGCGGCCGACGCCGCCGCGTCGGTGAAAAAGGCATCCACGCTCTACTACGGCTGTACGGGCTCCAGCGTGAAAAGCCTGCAGCGGATGCTGAAAAAGGCGGGCTACTTCAAAGGCTCCGTCGACGGCAAGTTCGGCGATCTGACCCTCTCCGCGGTCAAGAAGTTCCAATGGGCCAAGGGCCTGCACGGGGACGGGCTGGCCGGCACGCAGACCATGAAGGCGCTCAAAAAGGCCGTGGGAAAATAAAAAAAGCAATAAAAAAAGCTTCCCCGCGGCCCGAAGGGCGAAGAAGCTAAAAGCCGACCTGGTCCGCGGCGGAGCGCGGCTGCGTAAGCCATGCCTCGTAGCGCTCGGGCGGGTAGATTTTACGGATCATCTGAATTAAAAACGCGTACTGCTCCTCCGTAAAGAAGGAGCGGTATTTTTGATAGAGTACGCGCAGGGCGGAAAGGCTCTCCTCGTGCAGGGCGTAATCGTTAAGCTTTGCGAAGTTGGCGGAAAAGGGGTTGAGGCTGTCGAACGCCAGCCCCATCACGTCGTCCGTCATCCATTGCATGTCCCTCAGCTTCAGGCGCCGCGTGCCGTAATCGTCCAGGACGATGCACATGTTGCCGCCGGTCACGCGGCTGATGGACGTGAACAGCTCGTGCTCCACCGCCTCCTTGAGTTCCTCGAACGTCTGGCGATAGGGGGCGAAGCTTCGCAGGATGCCGGCGATATCGGGAGCCAGGGGGGTGGCGGAAAGCAGCATGGAGCCGACCCACGGCCGCAAGACCTGCTCCACCGCCTGCACATCCACGGGAATGGCCACGTTTCGTCCCTCCGTATCCTGTTTGAAATGGAATCACCGCCGCCCGGCGCCGGCCCGTTTGCTGTAACCATTCTACAAATCCGTTACATTTTCCTTGTGGAGCTTCACAATTTCATTACAATTGGATGGATAATCATGGAAAGCGTCCGATTTCGCCGCCCGGGGGGCGCTGCAAAAAAGTTAGGCCCTTCACAGGGTTTTTTTATGCGGTTTTTTCCGTCGATGCGTCGCGTTTTGCATATTTCGCAGCGTAGTATTCGACGGCTTGGGTGCCGACCGGCCGGTACCACAACCGCTGGTGGTTAACGGGCGGGCAAAGGGCCCGTTTTATTCATTTTCGTCGCTTGGGGGCGCGCTTGTCAAACCGCATCGATTCTGATATGATTAAGTCCGACTCGGTACCGCACCGCATAATTGAAGGACGGCTCCAAACCGGCGACGGACTTTCGTTCTTTTCGCCAGGATTGCCGGTCGCCTTTCAATTGCGTTCTATTTTCCAGACGGAGAGGTTGACGAACTTGCTCAACGCGGAAGAGATTTGGAACAGCGCCTGTAAGATTTTGCGGGAGGAAATGAACAGCGTCTCCTACGAGACGTGGATCAAATCCGCCCTCAAGCCTTACGCCGTGATCGACAATACTTTTCTGCTGGAGTGCGTCAACGCCCTCATGCGGGATTTCGGCGTGGACCGCTACCTGACCAAGATCCAGAACGCCATAGCCACCGCGGCGGGCCGCGCGCTGAACGTGGAGATTCTGAACCACGACGAGCTTCTGACCCGCAAGACCGAGCTGGAAGCCAAGCAGGCGGATGTGAACCCCTGCCTGCTGAACCCCAAATACACCTTCGACACCTTCGTGGTGGGCCCCGGCAACCGCTTCGCGCACGCCGTGTCCCTGGCCGTGGCGGAGGTGCCCGCCAAGGCGTACAACCCGCTGTTCATCTACGGCGGGGTGGGGCTGGGCAAAACGCACCTGATGCACGCCATCGGCCACTACGCCCACGAGCTGTACCCGGAGATGAAGATTCTCTACATCACCAGCGAGGACTTCACCAACCAGCTCATCATGGCCATGCAGAACAACACCAACCAGCAGTTCCGCGACCGGTTCCGCACCGTCGACCTGTTGATGGTGGACGATATTCAGTTTATCGCCGGCAAGCACAGCACCGAGGAGGAGTTTTTCCACACCTTCAACCACCTGCGCGAGGCCGGCAAACAGATCGTGGTGACGTCCGACCGGCCGCCCAAGGAGATCAACAAGCTGGAGGAGCGCCTCTGCAGCCGCTTTGAGGGCGGCCTGCTGGCGGATATCCAGCGCCCCGATTTTGAGACCCGCCTGGCGATCCTCCGCAAGAAGGCGGAATACGACCATCTGCTGATCGGCGACGATATCCTCTCCCTGATCGCCGAAAAGGTGGACACCAACGTGCGCGAGCTGGAAGGGTCGCTGACGAGGCTGACGGCGTACAGCTCGCTCACGCGCCGGCAGATCGACATGCAGCTGGCGCGCGAGGCGCTGCGCGAGCTGTTCAACCACAGCGAAAGCCGCCGCGTGACCACCGACGGCATCCAAGACGCCGTGGCGACCTATTACGGCATCACCGTGGACGACCTCAAAAGCCCGCGCCGCAACCACGAGGTAACGGTGCCCCGCCAGATCGCCATGTATCTGACGCGGGAGATGCTCGGCCTGAGCCTGACCAAGATTGGCGACGCCTTCGGCGGGCGGCACTACACCACCGTCATGAGCTCCATCGACAAGGTGGAGGAGTCCATCAAGCAGTCGCCGAGCCTGACCAGCCTGCTGGACGACGTGCGGCGCATGATTAAGGACGGAAAGTAGGCTTTCGGCGGCAAGGCCCTGGAAGCCTGATGAAAACGGTATTAAAGGAAAAGGGCCGCCCGGATTGGGCGGTCCTTTCGCGCGGATTCTCCTACCGTTCGACCGTCAGCGCGACGCTGAACGAAACGTCGGCCAGGGGGACGTAGCCGAACAGATCGTGGTTCGCAGATAGCTCGATGACGCAGTTGAGCCACGTGTCTCCCTTGCGCACATAGCCGCTCGTCACCTCGCTGGTCCCCGGCGTGACCGACCCGAGTATCCACACCTTGGCCTTCGCGGGCGCGGTGAAATCCGTGGCCGTGAAAAAGGCGTCGGACTGCACAAAATCGTACACGTCGGCAGAAACCTTCATGGTTCCCGACGAGGAGACCGAGCCGGTCACGGCCTGAATGGAGGCCGTCTCCACGTATCCGTAGCGGTACGTAACGGGCGCGTCGGTCAGGATGCGGATGTAGCTGCGCGTTCCCCGCTCCCCCAGCACCTGAAAATCGTCCGCACCGGATACGCTATCCGCCGCGCTCGCATCGCCGTACCGGGCAAACAGGGGCACGCTCTCGTACAGCGCGCGGGAGAAGGGCGGGTAGGAAAGCGGCACGCCGCCGGAGGAAAAATCGAGGTATTTATCCATCACGTAGCCGGCGGTGTCGCCGATGCGCACGTGCGTCCAGCCGTCGTCGTTCGCGTGGTTGTCGAACAGCAGGTGCACAACCGTTCCCGCGTAATACTTGCCCAGCGAACAGGCGGAGGCGTCCGTATCGGCGCGCAGGTTCAGCCGGTTTTGCAGCGAATCGGTTTTCACCCGCGCGGTGGCGAGGTTTTCCGTCATGCCGATGTCTTCCGTCAGGGTGTACCCCACGGTCGCGCGGCCGCTTGCGTCGGTATAGCATACCTGCAGCCAGTCGTAGCCGACGGTGGCCAGGACGTTGATGACGCCGGTGTCCATCTGCAGCAGGGTTTCGCTCGTCAGGTTGGTATCGGCGTACAGCGGCACGACCGCCGCTTCGCCCGGCCGGCAGACCATCCCGGAGATTCCCTGCCGCGCCCCGGCCGAAGCCTGCCGGGTTGCGGACAGGTAGTCGCTCATCATGTAGCCCTCGCGGTCGCCGATGCGCACGCGCCACCATTGGCCGTCGCGCTCAAGCACCTCCACCTGTACGTTGGCAAAATACTTGCCCAGCGTTTCGGCATCCGCGGCGGGCGACTGCCGAAGCCGCACGCGGTCCAGCTCGCCGCCCAGGTTGCAGGTGTACGCCGTGTCCGCCGCGGACGCGAGCGCGCCGCATGCGGAGCCGCACAGCAGCAGCGCGGTAACCAGAAAACCAAGCAAGCGCTTCTTCAAAGGTTTCGCCTCCGTTTCGTTTCCCGTGAAAAATAACGAAACGGAAGGATGGAATTATCCCCGTTTTTCCCATTCTCCGCTCACCGCAAAGCACAGCGTCCCCTCGCTCGTCCCCCGAAGCACGCTCTGCGCGTCTTCCCGGTTCAGGCTCAGCGCCACCGTCTCGCCGGGGATCACCTCGCGGTCGTAGTGCACCAGCACGTCGGTCAGCCTCCGCTCCCGGTGCCATTCCATGGGGAAGCAGTCGCAGAACCAGTCCAGGTAACGGGCGTTGTTCACGTGGCCGTTAACGTCCACGTCGGAGTAGCGCGCCGTGCGCGCCGCGCTTTCGGCGGGGCCGTCCGGCGCGGGCAGGTTGCCGGGCAGGGGCAGGGGCGGTTCCAGCGCGCAGGTCAGCTCGTCGTTTCCGTTGAGCCAGGGTTTGGCCATGCGGCGCGTTTCCAGATCCAGCTGCGCGTAGAGCATCGAGGCGGCGCCCACGGGCTCGCCCGCGACGAAAAAACGGTAATAGCGCGGGAAAAAAGCGTGCCGGGGCGGCTTGGGCCACGTGCGGACGACGACCGTCTCTCCCGCCGCGGGCACGCGCTCCAGCCGCAGGCGCGCGCGGGTTACCACCCAGGCGAGGTTCTGCCCCCGCAGGTCGCGCAGGCCCAGCCCGTAGCCGTCGCAGTGCGCCGCCGCGACCTCCTGCATGGCGGAAAACATCCCGCTGAAACGCCATTCGCCGTTCACGTCCACGTCCTCGGTGCGCAAAAAGCGCTCCTGCTCGAAATAACCGTTCAAGGTGCGTCCCCGTCCTTCCGTATTTGAAAGCGTTCTTTAGGTAACCGCTGAACAAATACCCTTCGCGTCCGCGGCGCTCTGCTTTGGCAGCCGCAAAGTGATCGAATCAGTGGTTACCTAGGTCATTCGCTCCCGGCGCGCGTTTCCCTGCCCGCCGTGGGCGCTTGAAATGCGCCGCCGCTCATGGTATGCTGTTCGCGCCGCGATACGGCAAGGAGGTCGCCTATGAAACGGATTACCGCCCTGTTGCTTGTGCTTTTTCTGTTCGCGCCCGCCTGCGCCCTCGCCCTGACCGGCCAGAGCTACGCGACGTTCGATTCCTATTATCAGGAGGATGTTTCCTTCATCAACAAGTACGCCGGCCGCCATATGCTGCCCATGGTGCTGTCCAAAAGCAACAGCACGTCGGGAGACGGTCGCACCTACTACGAGCTGATCGGCGACGTGTTGACCGTGAACGTGACCGTGGACATCAACAGCGTCGTCGAGACGTGCGAAATCCGCCTGACGGCCCCGGCGGGCATGTCGTACGGCGACAGCGCGTATGAGGATTTCGCGGTTTCCGGCTACCACAGCTACGCGTTTCTGATGGCCATGGTCGCCGCCACCGACGCCGCCGACCGCTACGCGCTGGTGACCCAGGTGGAGCAGGGGCTGGTCGACGGCGGGGGCGCGTACGTCTGCCAGACCGGCGCGTACACGCTGACCTGCGCGCAGAGCGACGGTACGGCCGTGCTCAGCTTCCAGAACAACGGCGTCGCAACGGATACGCCCGCACCCGACCCCGACGCGACACCCGACCCGGACACGACCGACGAGCCCGAAGGCGAGGATTGGGCCGCGCAGGTCGGGTAAAAGAACCTGTTCTGTCCGCCCTACGGGTACAGCGCGAGCGTGGCTTTCAGGCCCTCCGGCCCGGCCGGAAAGGCCTCGATCTCGGTTTTCGCCACGCGCAGAGCCTCCCGGTAGGGATAGCCGTAAATGCCGGCGGAGATCAGCGGAAACGCGACGGAGGACAGCCCGAGCTCCCGCGCCAGCGTGAGCGAGCGCCGGTAGCAGGAGCGCAGAAGCGTTTCCTCCCCTTCCGTTCCGCCGCGCCACACCGGCCCCACCGCGTGGATCACGTAGCGGGCGAACAGCCGGAAACCCGGCGTCACCGCCGCGTCGCCCGTGGCGCAGCCGCCCAGCGCCTCGCAGGCGGCCCGCATCTGTGCGCGGCCCGCCGCCGCGAAGATTGCCCCGCAAACGCCGCCGCCTTCCGCCAGGGCGGCGTTTGCGGCGTTGACGATGGCGTCGGTTCTCATCGTTACGATATCGGCGTGCAGTAGGGTCAGTTCCATGCGGCATCCCCCCTCGCCTTTCAGCATACCCCCGCGCCCGCGTTCCGTCAACGCGGCGGGAAAAGCAAAGGAGCGCTGACCGTTGCCTGTTCAGATCAAAGCGGAGCATTTCGACCCCTTCCTCATCATGGACAGCGGGCAGTGCTTCCGTATGGCAAGACTTACCGAAAACACGGTGGAAACGGTGGCGTCCGGCCGCCGCGTGGCCGTTTCGGCGCTGGACGGCGGGCGCTTTTCCTTCGACTGCCCGCCGGACGAATACGAACGGTTCTGGAAGCCCTATTTCGATCTGGATACGGATTACGGCAAACTGCTGGCGGCCGCGCCCCGCGGCGACGCGCTTCTCAGGCGGGCGCTGGAGGCGGGCGAAGGTTTACGCATTCTGCGGCAGGACCCGTGGGAAACGCTGTGCGCCTTCATCCTCTCCCAGCGCAAGAACATTCGGGCCATCCGCGCCTGTGTGGAAGCCCTGTGCGAGCGTTTCGGCGAGCCGGTCGAAGGTACGGACCGCAAAGCCTTTCCCGCGCCCGAGCGCCTCGCGGCGCTTTCGGCGTGCGAGGCCGGGGTATGCGGACTGGGCTACCGCACGCCCTATCTGCTAGACGCGGCGCAGAAGGTCGCCTCGGGCCGGATCGACCTGGCCGCGCTCGGCCACCTTTCGGACGGGGCGCTGTTCGAGCAGCTGCTTTCCATCCACGGCGTGGGCGTGAAGGTGGCCGACTGCGTGATGCTCTTCGGCTATCACCGCCTCTCCCGCGCGCCCGTGGACGTGTGGATACGGCGCGTGATCGAGGAAGCATACGGCGGAACGTCTCCCTTTCCCGGCTTCGGGGAATACGCCGGGGTATACCAGCAGTATCTGTTCGTCCTCCGCCGGGATGAAGGGAAAAACCCCGCCGTACCGGCGCAGTGCAGCAAAAAAACAAAACCGCGCCCCGTTTCCGCCCGTGAGGCGCGCGCGGACTGCGGACGGGAAAAAGGCCGGTAGGGCAAGCCCTTCCCGGTTTTCGGCGCCGGAGCGCCGCCGCGGAGGAAAACGGCGGAAAAGCCTGAAATGACGGTTGCAATGTGCGAAATTTGATGGTACAGTATATCCATCGAACAACGGCGTTCGGTTGATTTCGTTGCGCTCGTTGTGGGTGCGGCGACAACAGTAAAAAGTGTATGGAGGGTTTCACATGAGAAAGTTCTTTGCGGTTCTCCTGTCCGTAATGCTGCTCACGAGCCTGGCCGTGCTGCCCGCGACCGCCGAAAGCGCGGTGACGCTGGACAACATCAAAATCGGCTTCGTGCATCTGTCCGATCCCAGCGATATGGGCTACACCTACAACCATAATCTGGGCACCGAGAAAATGAAGGAGACGCTCGGCCTCCGTGACGACCAGATCATCAACAAGTTCAACATCCCCGAAACCGACGAATGCGCCGACGCCATTCAGGAGTTGATCGACGACGGCTGCAACATCATCTTCGCCACCAGCTTCGGGTTTGAAAACTACATGCTCGCCGCCGCCGAGGAGAACCCGGATATCGAGTTCTGCCATGCGACCGGCTATCAGGCCGCCGGTTCCGGCCTGGCCAACATGCACAACTACTTCGGCAAGATCTTCGAAGCGCGTTACCTCAGCGGTATCGCCGCCGGCCTCAAGGCCAAGGAAATCGGCAACAACGTGCTGGGCTACGTGGCCGCCATGCCGTTCGCCGAGGTCATCAGCGGTTACACCAGCTTCTATCTGGGTGCCAAGAGCGTCAACCCCGACGTGACCATGAAAGTCGGTTATATCGCCACGTCCTGGAATGATCCCGTGAAAGAGGCGCAGCTTGCTCAGGCGCTGGTGGACGCGGGCTGCGGCGTGATCAGCCAGCACTGCGACTCCACCGCCACCGCTACCATCTGCGAAGACAACGGCGTGTTCCATGTCGGCTATAACTCCTCCATGATCAGCGTCGCGCCCAATGCCTCCCTCACCAGCGCCGTGTGGGATTGGAGCAAATACCTGATCTACGCCGTCAATTGCGTTCTGGACGGCGAACCCATCGCGGCCGACTGGGCGGGCGACCTGGCCAGCGGCATGTGCGACATCAGCGAGATCAACGAAGCCATCGCGGCCCCCGGTACCGACGAGGCTATCGAGGCTGCCCGCCAGGGCATCATCGACGGTACGCTGCATGTGTTCGCCGGCCCGCTGACCGACGTTGACGGCAACGTGGTCGTCGCCGACGGCGAATACTACGACGAGTCCGGCTCGGCCTCCGCGCCCTCCTGGGCTTATATCCTGCAGGGTATTGAAGTGATCGAGTAATCCTCTGTCATCCGGCGGGCTGCCGTCGCCACGAACATGGGTCGTGCGCGGCGGCAGCCCGCTTCTCGTTTGGGCCCGACGGACCCGACCTAAACCGGCCCGACGGCCGCGCGCCCGCGCGGCGCGCGGCCGTCGATTCGGTTTACGACAAGGAGTGACGAACGCTTTGGAATCAAACGCTCATGGCCCTCTGAAAGCCGTGGAGATGCGCAACATCACCAAAACCTTCGGCCCCGTGGTCGCCAACAACCGCGTGTGTCTGAGCCTGCACAAGGGCGAAATACTGGCGCTGCTGGGGGAGAACGGAAGCGGCAAAACGACGCTGATGAATATGCTCTCCGGCATCTACCTGCAGGACAGCGGCGACATCCTCGTGTGCGACCGGCCCGTCACCATCCGTTCCCCCAAGGACGCCTACGCCCTGGGCATCGGGATGATCCACCAGCACTTCAAGCTCGTGGACGTGCTTTCCGCTGCGGAAAACATCGTACTGGGCCTGGCCGGCGGGCATACCGTCAACCGCCGGGAGATCAACCGCCAGGTGGCCGAAATCGCGCGGAAATACGGCTTCGACATCGACCCCGCCAAAAAGGTCTACGCCATGTCCGTTTCCGAGAAGCAGACGGTGGAGATCATCAAGGCGCTCTACCGCGGCGCGGAAATTTTGATTCTGGACGAGCCCACGGCGGTGCTGACTCCGCAGGAGACCACCAAGCTCTTCAACGTCCTGCGCATGATGAAGTCGCACGGCAAGAGCATCATCATCATCACCCACAAATTAAACGAGGTCATGGAGATTTCCGACCGTGTGGCCATCCTGCGCAAGGGCGAGTATATCGCCACCGTGGAAACGGCCGCCACCACCCAGCAGGACCTGACCGAAATGATGGTGGGCCGCCGCGTGGCGCTGGAGATCGACCGCCCCGTGCTGCCCCGGGGCGAGCGCAAGCTGCACGTAACGGACCTGACCTGCATCAGCCGCGAGGGCGTCACCAAGCTTTCGGGCGTCAGCTTCGACGCCTACGGCGGGGAGATACTGGGCGTCGCGGGCGTCGCGGGCAGCGGGCAAAAGGAGCTTTGCGAGACGATCACGGGCCTTCGCGCGATCGCGGAAGGGTCGATTATTTACCGCTACCACAAGGACGCGATGACCATCGAGGAGAACATCGCCGGCATGCGCGCCGACCAGATCGCCAAACGCGGCGTGTCCCTGGCCTTCGTGCCGGAGGACCGGCTGGGCATGGGACTGGTCGCCAACATGAACATCGTGGATAACGTGATCCTGCGCAGCTACCAGGACAGCAAGGGAGTGTTCATCAACCGCAAAAAGTACCGCCCCGTGTGCGAAAAGATGATCCGGGAGCTGGACATCGTGACTCCGGGGCTTTCCACCCCCGTCCGGCGCCTTTCCGGCGGCAACGTGCAGAAGGTGCTGCTGGGCCGCGAAATCCTGAGCCGCCCGCAGGTGCTGATCTGCGCCTATCCGGTGCGCGGGCTGGACATCGTGAGCAGCTACCGCATCTACGCCCTGCTCAACGCCGAAAAGGAAAAAGGCAACGCCGTCATCTTCATCGGCGAGGACCTGGACGTGCTGATGGACCTGTCCGACCGCGTGATGGTGCTGTGCGGCGGGCAGGTGAGCGGCATCGTGGACCCGCGCAAATGCACCAAGGAGGAAATCGGCCTGATGATGACGCGGGTAGGCCGGGAGAAGGCGGGTGAAACGGCGTGAGACAGGCCCATGATCCTTTCGTGCGCGTGGTAAAACGCACGCACATCCCCCGGAGCAAGGCCTTCCTGTTCCGCGCGCTGGCGCTGGTCGGCGCGCTGCTGGCCGGGGCGCTGCTGGTGGCCCTGCTGGGCTACGATCCCGTGCAGATGTATTCCGACATGGTTTCCGGGGCGCTGGGTAAAACGCTGATCGGCGCCAATAAAAAGGGCATCGTGGAGTTTTCCACCTCGTCGCAGGCGACGCTCAAGATCGCTACGCTCCTGCTGGTCACGTCGCTGGGCCTGACCATGGCCTTCAAGATGAAGTTCTGGAATATCGGCGGCGAGGGGCAGATACTGGTGGGGGCCATCAGCTGCTCCTACGTCGCGGTGCATTACGGCGACGCGTGGCCGCACTGGCTGCTGATCGCCGCCATGTTCGCCGCGGCCTGTGTCGGCGGCGGCCTGTACGGGCTTCTGCCTGCCGTGTTCAAGGCGAAATGGGGCACCAACGAAACGCTGTTCACGCTGATGCTCAACTATATCGCCATCAACTTCATCACCTATCTGCAATACCTGCCCACCTGGCAGATGGAGGGCACCACCTTCCCCAAAATCCGCAATTTCGCCGACTCGACCCGCATCGCGGAGGTGCTGGGCGTGCACGCGGGCTGGATTATCGCGCTGGTACTGGCGGTGCTGACCTACCTTTACTTCGCCAAGACCAAGCAGGGCTACGAGGTGACGGTTGTGGGCGAGTCCGCCAACACCGCCAAGTACGCGGGCATGAACGTGAGCCGCATCATTTTGCGCACCATGTTTATCTCCGGCGCCATCTGCGGTTTCGCGGGCTTCCTGCAGGTGTCCGGCGCCAGCGGCACCCTGACCACGGACACGGCGGGCGGCGCGGGCTTCACGGCCATCACGGTCGCGTGGCTCTCGGGCATGAACCCGCTGTTGATGATCCTGTACTCCTGTTTTATCGCCGTTCTTCAGCGCGGCTCCAACCGCATCCAGACCACCATGGGCATTCCCAAATCCGCGGCGGATATGCTCATCGGCATCATCCTGTTTTTCATGCTGGGGGTCGAGTTCTTCATCAATTACCGGCTGGTGTTCCGTGCGCGGCACCTGAAGGAGGAGGCGACGGCGGTATGAACGGCGGCGTGACCAACATTATCAATTTTCTGAACATGGCCGTGCTGGCCAGCGCGCCGCTGCTGCTGGCGACGCTGGGCGAGATACTCACCGAGAAAAGCGGCAACCTGAACCTGGGCGTCGAGGGCATGATGTTCATGGGTGCCATTTCCAGCCTGGGCGCGGCATACGGCTACGAGCAGGCCGTGACGGCCGCCGGGGGCACGCCCTCCGCGCTGGTCGCCACGATCATCGCGGCGCTGGCGGCGGCGGCGGCGGGCGCGCTGGGCGCGCTGATCTACGCGTTTCTGGTGGTTACGCTGCGCGCCAACCAGAACGTGACGGGTCTTACGCTGACCATCTTCGGCACGGGCTTCGGCAACTTTTTCGGGGAGCTGATCGGCAAGCAGGCCGGCGGCTTCGTGCAGGTGTCGGCGGCGACTAAGTCCATGTTTTCCAACATCAACTTCGGCCGTCTGTCCGACGTGCCGATCGTGGGGCCGCTGTTGTTCAACTACAACTGGATGGTGTACTTCGGCCTCGTCGTGATGGCCGTGATGGCATGGTTCTTCAGCAAGAGCCGCCGGGGCCTCAACCTGCGCGCCGTGGGCGAGAACCCCGCCACGGCGGACGCGGCGGGCGTCAACGTGACCCTGTACAAATACACCGCCACCATCATAGGCGGCGCGCTGTGCGGCATGGGCGGCATGTACATTTCCATGTCCTCCACCTCCTGCGCGGGCGTGTGGGTGCACGACTGCGTGAACGGCTACGGCTGGCTTGCGGTGGCGCTGGTCATCTTCGCCATGTGGAGCCCCGCGCGCGCGTGGCTGTGCGGGCTGGTGTTCGGCGGGCTGCTGGTGGTGCGCAACTATTTCCCCATTCCGGGCCTGCCTATGCAAATTTATTCCATGTTCCCCTATATCGCGACCATTCTGGTGCTGGTGTTCGCCAGCATCCGCCAGGTGAAGGAGCACGCGCAGCCGGCGAGCTGCGGGCTGAACTACTTCCGGGAGGAAAGGTAGCGAGGAGAATACGCAGACAGGGGCGGGAGGCATTTTGCCTCCCGCCCCTGGTTGCGCAATTTGCGGGGAAAGACCGGTTTGCGCCGTCCCTCTTGCTTCCGGGCGTCTCGGGCTTTTTGAGCAGGCCGGCGGCGCGTCTACAAAACGAGGTTTTTGACAGGTTGCGCAAATCGCCCTACATCAGCTCCCGCTCGATCAGCTTGGAGAGGGCGTACACGTCCCGGTCCATCTCCCGCTGGTCGGGGCCCTCGATCATCACGCGCACGAGCGGCTCGGTGCCGCTGGCGCGCACCACCAGGCGGCCCCGCCCCTTGTACTTGGCTTCCAGGTCGTCTATCATCTGCCTGATTTTCGGGTTCTTGTCGAAATCCGCCTTCTTATCGTCGTCCACGTGGGCGGCGAACTGGCTTTGCGGCATCGTCTGCATGACGCCCGCCAGCCGGCTTAAGGGGCTTTCGCTCTCCACCATGGCGGAAATCACCTGCACCGCGGTGATCAGCCCGTCGCCGGTGGTGTTGTAGTCCAGCATAATCACGTGTCCGCTTTGCTCGCCGCCCAGCGTGTGGCCGTCGGCAAGCATCTTTTCCAGCACATAGCGGTCGCCCACGCGCGTTTTTTCCACGCGGATGCCGTGCTTCTTCATGGCGATTTCCAACCCCATGTTGCTCATCACGGTCGCGACCAGCGTGTTTTCCTTGAGCATCCCCTTGCCCTTCATGTACACGGCCAGCAGCGCCATCACCTGATCGCCGTTGATCACCTGGCCCCGCTCGTCCGCGGCGATCAGCCGGTCGGCGTCGCCGTCGAAGGCGAAGCCCACGTCCGCGCCCAGCTCGCGCACCAGCTCGCACAGGCGCTGGGGGTGGGTGGAGCCGCAGTTATCGTTGATGTTGGTGCCGTCCGGCTCGTGGTAGTAGCAGCTGACCTGCGCGCCCAGCTCCTTGAAGGCCATGGGGGCCACCTCGTAGCTGGCGCCCTGCGCGCAGTCCAGCACCACGTGCAGGCCGTCCATGCGCACGTCGGTGGTCTCCTTGACGAAGTCCACGTAGCGGCGGATGGCGTTGCGCTGGCGCACGGGGCGGCCCACGCGCTCGCCCACGGGTATTTCGAACTCTTTGGGCAGCCCGTTTTTAACAATCTCTTCGATTTTGTCCTCGATGGAGTCGGGCAGCTTATAGCCGTTTTTGTCAAAAAACTTGATGCCGTTGTACTCCACGGTGTTGTGGCTTGCGCTGATCACCGCGCCGGCGTCCGCCTCGTAATAGCGGGTGAGGTAGGCGATGGCGGGGGTGGGCATGACCTCGATGAGCACGGCGCGCGCGCCGACGCTGCAGATGCCCGCGACCAGCGCGCTTTCCAGCATTTCGCCGCTGATGCGCGTGTCGCGGCCCACGAGGATGGTGGGGCGGTGCACGTCGCTTGCAAGCACGGCCGCGCTGGCCTGCCCGAGACGGTAAGCCAGGTCGCAGGTCAGTTCCGTATTGGCGATGCCGCGCACGCCGTCGGTGCCGAACAGTCGGGCCATAAAACGATCTCTCCTTATCCTGTCAAACGTTGTTTTGTTTCCGCACGGGCCTGCGCCCGCGGCGGGGACTATGCTGCACCGCCTCGATCAGCTCGAGCACCGCGTCGGTGCCGTCCTTCACGGGGCAGGCGGCCAAAGCGGCTTTGAGCTCCTCCCGGTCGGCGAGCAGGGACAGCAGCGCCTCCGAAAGCGTCCGCTCGTTCATGTCCTCCTGGGCGAGCACCCGCGCCACGCCCTGCCGGCGGAAGCTTTCGGCATTCTTGATCTGGTCGCCGCGGCTGGCGGTGAGCGGATAGGGCACCAGCAGCATCGGCTTTTGCAGTGCCGCAAGCTCGCTTAAGGTGTTGCTGCCCGCGCGGCTTAAAACGATGTCCGCCGCGGCGAGCGCGTCGGGCATTTCCTCGCCTAGGAACTCCAGCTGGCAATAACCCGCAAGGCCGTCAAGCGTCGCGTCCAGGTTGCCGCGCCCGCACAGGTGCAGCACGTCCATTTGGGGCAGCAGCGCCGGCAGGCACCTGCGCAGGCAGAGGTTCACGCTTTGCGCGCCCTGGCTGCCGCCGGTCATGAGCAGCACCGGCTTTTGGCCGTCAAAGCCCGCCAGGGCGAGCCCCTTTTCCCGGCTGCCCCGGAACAGCGAAGGCCTAAGCGGCGTACCGGTCAGCACTCCCTTGTCGCCCAGCGACGCGGCGCACTCCTGAAACGTGGTCGCCACGCAGGTGACGAACCGGGCGCTGATGCGGTTGGCCAGCCCCGGCGTCAGGTCGCTTTCGTGGCAGACGGTGGGCACGCGGGCCAGCCACGCGCCGATCACCACGGGCACGCTGACGAACCCGCCCTTGGAAAAGCACACGTCGGGCCTGAGCCGGCGCATCAGCCACACGCTTTTCACCGCCCCGGCCAGCACGCGGAAGGGATCGGTAAAATTCTGAAGACTGAAATAGCGGCGAAGCTTTCCGCTGGGCACGACGTGGTAGGTCACCTGCGGCAAACGGTCGATCATCTCGTGCTCGATGCCCTTGCCGGTGCCGATGTAGTGGATGTCGTACCCCGCTTCCAAAAGGCGGGGGATCAGGCTTAAATGCGGCGTCACGTGGCCGGCCGTGCCCCCGCCCGTCAACACGATGCGCTTCATGCGTCGCGCTCCTTTACCAACAGGCTGCCTTTCAGTATACACGAAACGCAGGTTTTTTTCCACCCTTCGCCCAAAGCCGCCGCGTGCCCGTTTTCCGCCGCGGCGGCTTGCATTGCTGTCGCTTGCGCGGTATACTGGCAAGGCAAACAGGTAAGGAGGTGGCTGAATGAAATACGTACTGGTGATCGGCGACGGCATGGCGGACACGGCACTCCCGGCGCTGAACGGCCAAACCCCGCTGGAATCCCTCGATTTGCCCGCGTTCGATCGCGTGGCGGGCTGCGCATGCGGCCGCGTGCGCACCGTGCCCGAGGGCCTCGCGCCGGGCAGCGATACCGCCATTTTGAGCATTTTCGGCAACGATCCGCGCACCTGCTACACGGGCCGGAGCGTTTTGGAAGCCGCAGGCATGGGCCTGACGCTCCCGGAGAGCGGCATCAGCTTCCGCGTCAACCTCTGCGCCGTGGAGGACGTAAAAGGGGCGCTGGTCATCCACAGCCACAACGGCGGAAACGTGCACGGCGAGGAAGCCGTGACGCTGATGAACGACCTGATTCAAACCCCCGCCTTCGCCGCCAAGATGAAGGACGCGGGCCTCACGATCCACGTGACCGACACGTTCCGCCACATCGGCGTCATGGTCAGCCCCGCGCGCGACCTGGCCGCCGTGCGCCTCACCGAGCCGCACAACGTGCTGGAGCAGAACATCGCCGCGCATTTGCCGCATCTGGTCGCCGACACGGACGACGCGGCCGCGCGCAAGCTGTGCGCGGACGTCCGCGAACTGATGCTGATGAGCTACGAGGTGCTGAAAAACCACCCCGTCAACCGCAAACGCGTATCGCAGGGAAAGCTTCCCGCCAACATGGTCTGGCCCTGGGGCGCGGCGACGGCGATGAAGCTGGACAGCTTCGAAGCCAAGTATCACAAGCGCGGCACGGTGGTCAGCGCCGTGCCGCTGGTGTGGGGCATCGCCACGCTGGGCGGGCTCAAAACCCCGCGCGTGCCGGGCGCCAACGGCGATCTGGACACCAACTACGCTGGCAAGGTGGACCGCGCGCTGAAAGCCCTGCTGGCCGAAGGGGACGATTTTGCCGCCGTGCATGTGGAAGCGCCGGACGAAATGGCCCACGCCGGAAACCTGGAACGCAAGCTGGAAGCCATCCGCCGCATCGATGAGCGCGTGGTGGCGCCGCTTCTGGACAGGCTTACGAAAAACGGCGAGGATTTCCGGCTTTTGTTGCTCAGCGACCATCCGACGCTGCTGACGACCCGCACGCACGACGCCGCGCCCGTGCCCTACGCCATCTACGACAGCCGCACGGTCGCCCGGACCGTCGCCGGGGGTGGGCCCGCGCCCAGCCGCAAATTCAGCGAAAAGTCGTTTGCGAACGCACCGCTGCAAGACGACGGCACGAAGCTGATGGGCATGCTGTTCGAGCAGGCGTAACGGCAGCCGTACCCGAGCCACGCATCCGCGCCCGCGGGAGGAATATGCCATGACCAAGCTTCGCCGCTTTATCTGGTACCTGGCCAGCCGGCTTTTGCTGATACTGGTGCTTTTGGGGCTGTTCACCGTCACGTTTTACTACGCCATGAACGCCGCCAACATCTACGTCGTCTTAAAGGACGGCATGGCCAAGCGCGCCCAGGTCATCATGATGGACGAGGACGCGTCGGAGCTCAACAAGTTTTTCCAAAGCAGCTACCTGCAGCGGGATGAAAACCTGCTTTTGGCCGAGGACGGGCAGAGCCCCTACCGGCTTTACACCATCCGCGGCATCGACCATCGGCTGACCATGACGTGGATGTGGTGCTGGCCGTGGGACAATACGGCGCGCGCGGAGTTCGTGGAGCAGATTCCCCGGGTGGACGGCCGCGTGAACAGCGCCTACGCGGAAAAAGCCAAGGAGCTCTACGGCGAAAGCTACGAATCGCCCCCCGCGTGGCCCTACGCGCGTTACAGCGCGACGCTGGTGAAGGAAAACAACCAGTGGCACATCAAGAACATCGTGCTGAAGGAAACGCTGTCCGACGACAATACCGAGTGAACGAAGACCATCGCTAAACCCGCCGGGTGTATAACCCGGCGGGTTTGATTGTTGATGCGCTTTGTCTTACGCTCTCCCGTTCAGCCGGTCGATGAGCGGGCAGACCCCGGCGAGGCTTTGGAGGCAGTCGTCCACGTAGGGGACGAAGCGTTCGCCGTAGGGGAGCAGGTCGGGGATCATCACGCAGCGCGCGCCGGACGCGCGGATGGACTGAACGCCGTAATAGCTGTCCTCCACGCCCACGCATTCCGCGGGCGCCATGCCCAGGGCCGCCGCGGCCGCCAGGTAGATGTCCGGCGCGGGCTTGCCGCGGGGCACCTCGCCGCCGCAGACCAGCGCGTCGAAGCACGCGGCCACGTCCGGCATGGCGGCGAAATACTCCTTCACCAGCGGGCGCACGGTGCTGGTGGCCAGTGCGGCCTTCACGCCCCGCGCCCTGAGCCCCGTCAGGCATTCCATCAGCCCCGGCTTGCGGGGCAGGGGATGCGCGCGGTTGTACTCGGAAAAGAAAGCGCGGAAGCGCTCGACCGCCTCGTCGTAGGGAAAATCCGACCCCTGGCCCTCCTGGTAAATGAGCTTGCATTCGTCGTTGGGCACGCCCAGCGTTTTCAGGTAGAACGCCTCGGAAATGGGGTGCCCGAGCTCCGTGGAAATTCGCACCATGGCCTGCTGACCCAGCTTTTCGGTGTCGAACAGCACCCCGTCCATATCGAAGATCGCCGCGCGAATCATCGGTTCGCCTCCCGTGTCGTTATTCGGTTTCCAGGTCGTTGGACGGTCACTTATGCGTCCAGCGCCGCGCGCAGGCCGTCCACCGCCGCGCTCACGATGCCGCCCGCGTACCCCGCGCCCTCGCCCAGCGGGTACAGGCCGCCGACCGCGCTTTGCCGCCGCTCGTCCCTAAGCAGCCGTACCGGCGAGGAGGAGCGGGTCTCCGGCGCGGTGAGCAGCGCGTCGGGATGGTCGAACCCCTGAAGCTTCTTCCCCAGCAGCGGCAGCGCCAGGCGGAGGTCGTCGGTCACGAAGGACGGCAGGCAGGCGGCGATATCGCCGGGGAACACGCCCGGCCGATACGTGGGTGTGACGTCGCCGAAGCGCGTCGAGGGCCTGCGGGCCAGAAAATCGCCCACGCGCTGGCAGGGGGCGCGGTAGCCGCCGCCCAGCCGGAAGGCCGCGCGCTCGACGCTCCTTTGCAGTTCCACCCCGGCGAGCGGATCGGCGGAAGGGTAATCCGCGGGGCTTACGCCCACCAGCAGCGCCGCGTTGGCGTTTTCGCCGTCGCGCGCGTGCAGGCTCATGCCGTTTACGTTAAGCGCTTCCGGCTCGCTGGAGGCGTTGATCACCCGGCCGCCCGGACACATGCAGAAGGTGTACGCCCCGCGCCCGTCCGGGGTGCGCACGTTCAGCTTGTACTCCGCGGGCGGCAGGCCCACAGCGCCCGCGGCGCGGCCGTACTGGGCGCGGTCGATCAGCGCCTGGGGATGCTCCACGCGCACACCCATGGCGAAGGGCTTTGGCGCCATGGGCATGCCCATGTCCCGAAGCCAGCGGTAGGTGTCGCGCGCGCTGTGCCCGATAGCCAGGTAGACCGCGTCGGTCGCGAACGCGACCGGGGAAGCGTCCGGCCCCGCGACGGCCGAAACGCCCGCCACGCGCCCGTCCCGTACCGAAAGCCCGACCGCCCGGTGCCCAAAAAGCATCTCGCCGCCCAGCGCCGTAAGCTTTTCGCGGGCCGCGACCAGCACCCCGCGCAGTAGATCGGTGCCGATGTGGGGATGGGCCGAGATCAGAATGTCCTCCGGCGCGCCGCAGGCGACGAACGTCCGCAGCACCGTGCCGATCATCGGGTCGGAAAGCCCGCAGGTGAGCTTGCCGTCGCTGAACGCGCCCGCGCCGCCCTCGCCGAACAGCACGTTGCTCTCCGGGTCCAGCGCGCCGCCGGTCTCCAGCGCGTTTACGTCCTTTTCGCGCTCGCCGACCGGCTTGCCGCGCTCCAGCACGATGGGGCGCGCGCCGCGCACGGCCAGCCCCAGCGCGCAGAAAAGCCCCGCGGGGCCCGCGCCGATCACCACCGGCCAGGGGCGGCCCGCCGGGTAAGGGGCCGCCGGCAGGTGGAACACATCCGGGCGTTCGGCCCCGGCATCCGGCACGAAGGCGACCTCGTTGGGCCGAAAACGGTTTGCGAGCGCTGGCTCGGCCTTCGGGTCGGTCAGGCGCACGTCCAGCGTGAGGGTGATATGCACTTCGCCGTGCCCCCGCGCGTCCACGCTGCGCCGGGCGACCCGCACGCTTCGCAAGGCGGCGGGGGACAGGCGCAGGCGCGCGGCGGCCAGACGCGCGTAATCGGCGTCGCCGCATTGCGCGGCGGCCTCCGGCGATAGCCTGATCTGGTGCAAACGCAGCATGGCGCGCCTCCCGCATTGTAAAAGCTGCCGGTCCTTCCGGCGCGACTATCCTACCATATCCCGGGCTCCGCCGCAAGGCACGAACCCCCGAAACGATTGACAGTCCCATGCACGAATGATAGACTGACGGAGGGAAACGCGGCGGGCGCGCAGACGCCCGCGGAAAGGGGCCGTCCATGCGGTTTTTCAACGGGGAAACGGGCGAACTGCTTCTCGGGCCGGATGCGCGCCTGTACGCGCACATGCCCGCGGAGGCGCTTTTCCGCGCCCGAACCGCCCTCGGGGGCGTGCCGGACGGGGTGCCGACCGCCGTAGACGAACCCGTGCCCTTTCCCGTCTTCGACGTGACGGACGGGAAGCTGAGCTGCGTGTGTTTCTTACGCGACGGGAAGCTTTCCGCGGTGGAATGTCAGGCGGCGGACGCGGGCAGGCATAAGCGGCGCACCGCCGAACGCCAGCGAGCCTTCCTGTTCGAGTGCCTGGGCGTTTCCGACCCGTACCCGGACAGCCTTCGCAGCGTTTCGCTGCGCTGCCCCTTCGGCGCGGCGCTGGTCGCCACCGACCCCCGCAGCGGCGAGGCGACCCTGCGCGTTACCTACCGGTAAGCACGGCAATGCCCGCGCGGCCGCACAGCGCCGCCGCGGCAAGGAGGAACCTGTATGCCCAATCCTTTTTCCAACGTGATGCGCGATTATCTGGTGCGTTTCCAGCAGACCGCCCTCAGGGAGACGGGCCGGAGGCCGCTGACCTACAAGCGTACGCCCATGGACGAGCAGCTGGTGCTGCCCGGCTGCCGCAGGCCGGGGTACGTGTTCTGGCAGCCCGTCGCCTGGCAGGACGGCAAGACGCCGCTGGGGAAAAACGCGAAGCTGTTCCATGAAACGATACTGGAATACGTGTCGGTGTGCCAGTTTCTGGAGATGCGCTTCCGCCTGCCGGTCGCACCCATGAACAGCCCGCTCAGCTTCGCCTACGACCGCGTGTTTGAAACCTACAAAAACACCGTTACCGCGCCGCCCTCGCGCGCTTTCGACGAGGCGGTGCTCTACCACGAGCAGCACCCGGAAGAACCGCTCAGCTACTGCATGGCCGCCACCTGCGACGGCGGCGCGCCGGTCCGCATCCTGCTGGCCGCCGGGGACGGGCAGATGCTGGTCGCGCGAACGGAGGAGGAAGGCGCGCCGGTTTCCTGCCGGCTGACGGTCGACCGGCTTTTGCCCAAGCTGCAGTTCGTATACGAGTTTTAGGAAACGGACGCAGGAAGGAGTCGCCATTGACGAACAACCCAAGCGGCGTCGTCGCCTACGCGGATTTTGACGCGGAAGGCCTCGTCGCTCTCGCGAAAGCCGCCTTTATCAAGCCGCGGGAGACCCTGCCCGCGCGCTTTGCCGCTTTTTTGCCGCTTTTCCCGGCGGAACTGGCCGTGGATATGGACATTCCCACCCCGGGCAGGCGGCACGGCATGCGCCTGGCTCCAAACGGCGTGAGCGTGGAGCCGGCCGAGTACCACCGCAAGCTTTTCGAGCGCATGCCCGCCCTGTACGCGGCGGACAACTATCTGCGCAACTTTACCTACGAGGGCCGCTACGTGGGCCATGGCGCGTTTACCGTGGACGAGGCGTGGGCGGAGGCGTTTCCGCAGTACCGCGCGTTTCTGGGCGACCGGCTCGTCGTCTACCTGATCGGGGGCGGAGCACAGGCCGTGGCCGTACCGGAAAGCGTCTATCCCCGCGCCGGCGGGATGCTCCCGGCCATGGAAAGCGCGATGGGGATCGTGCAAAGCGGCGCGGCGTACGTCCGCTACGCCCGCGCGCGCATCCTGGAGGGAGAAGCGTACGACGCGGAAGCCTTCGCCGCCGCGTTTCTTTCGCAGACGGAGCGAAAGGCCCTCGTGCTTTCGCAGGGGGAGTTGGAGCATGCCCTGCAGGAGATGGCCCTTTTGCAAAATCTGGGCGGCGGCGCGCCGGCGGGGGACGGCTATACCGAAAACGCGCGTTTGGCCGCGAAGGTGAACCAATACCAGCCCATGCGCTACGCGTGCGACTGGTTCCACCCCGAGACGGCGGAGGAGCGGGTCACCCGCCTTATCCAGCCCGCCTATCAGGAGAACGATTTTATCGGCGACCTGTGGACGCCCTACCCGGTTCTGGCGGCCGCCGTGGACCGGCGGGCGAAAACGCTGGACGCGCGCGGGTTGTGCGAAAGCTGCCAGATCGCCCCGCGCTACGATCCCCGGACCGGCGGCGGCCTCTACCCGGACACCGTCTACGTGGCGATGCTTCGCGACCGCGCGCCGATGCCCCTCGTGGCCGAGACGCGCAACAATCCCGCCTACGGCGCGGGAACGGACGAAAACGGCGAGCCGTGCCATGCGGTGTTCCTGCAGGACAGCCGCGAGCTGATCCGCCAGGGGAAGCTGACGCTGGAACGCGTGGCCGTGACGATGCTCAACCGGGAGGTGCCGCCGGATCGGTACCGGCGGATGCTCGCCCTGGCGGAGTTGCAGGAGCATAAGGGGCGGCTGATCGACGCCCTTTACGCCCGGGAGGCGGCGCGCAGGCAGGGCGAGACCGGCGGGCCTTCCCGCGAAAAGGCCGAAAAGCTGCTCGACGCCCGCGCGGAGCGCCTTTTCAAGATCGTAGAAAAGGAAAGCGAACGGCTGGCCCCGGTGCCGCCAAGCCCCTACGACGAGGATATCGCGTACCTGTGCGACAAAGAAAGCCGGCGCACCGCCGGAGAGGACGATGCCCGGCGCGATGAGGCGCGGGAAACGCGCATCGAGGCCGGTTACGCCATGCGCGCGCGTCTGACGCGCCTGAAATACGGAGAGGCGGAGAAGGACGGCGGCGAAGCCGACCCGCCGTCCGAAGAGCCGGACGACGGTCCGCCCGCCGCGACGCCGGAAACCGCTCCGGCCGCTTCCGCGACGCCGCAGCCCGCGCCCGCCGGGCCCGCCGCGACGAAGCCGCACGTTCCGCCCGCTAAAGGGCGCAAGCATACGAAACGAAGGCGCTGAGCGCGACGCGCGAACGACGCCGGGATCCTGGCAAGATAATCCGCAGAGAATGCCTAACCGATTAACGAGGAGGGATTTCCATGAAACTCACGCCCCATGATATCGCCAAAATGCTGGACCACAGCACCCTGCAGCCCTTCCTGACGCAGGCGGATATCCGCCGCGGCTGCGAAACCGCCCTCAAGTACGACACCGCCAGCGTCTGCGCCCGCCCCGCCGACATGAAGCTGGTCGCCGCCATGCTCAAGGGCAGCGACGTGCGCGTGTGCACGGTCATCGGCTTTCCGCACGGCAACCACCTGCCCCGCATCAAGCTGGCCGAAGCCGGCGAGGCGCTCAACGACGGCTGCGAGGAGCTGGACATGGTCATCAACATCGGCCGGCTGATCGAAGGCGACGACCGGTACGTGCAGGACGAGATCAAAGCCATCTGCGACCTGGCCCACGGACGCAACGCCAAGGTGAAGGTGATCATCGAAACCTGTTACTTAAACGACGAGCAGAAGGCGCGCGCCTGCCGCCTGGCCGCCGCCGCGGGCGCCGACTGGGTCAAGACCAGCACCGGCTATGGCACCGGCGGGTGCAAGGTGGAGGACGTGCGCCTGATGCGCGACAGCGTGCCCCCCGCCTGCCAGGTGAAGGGCTCCGGCGGCATCCGCGACCTGGACACGGTGCTGGCCGTGCGCGCCGCGGGCGCCACGCGCTGCGGCGTTTCCGCCACGGAAACGATCATGACGGAGGCCGAGAAGCGCTACGCCGAGGGGACGCTGGAGGAGCTGAAGAACTGAAACGGAGGATGCGGCGCGGTCGGAACCCGGCCGTGCCGCCGCTTTCAAACTCCCGGTTTTTCTGAATTTTCCCTTGACAAGCGCCCGTTTTCTTTGGTATGATCTTTTTTGGCATCAATAAACTCCGCCAGCCCCGGAACGTTTATTGTTCACAAGCGTGCGCCTGCTGACCATCATGCGCCGCATTCGGATTATGAAAGCTTCCTGAAGGAGGAAACCAACTTGAATACCTACATGGCCAAAGCCGCGGACGTGCAGCGCAAGTGGTATGTCGTCGACGCGGAAGGCGTTGTGCTGGGCCGGCTTGCCAGCCAGGTGGCCACCGTGCTGCGCGGCAAGCATAAGCCCATTTACACCCCGCACGTGGATACGGGGGATTACGTGATCATCGTGAACGCCGACAAGGTGATGCTCACGGGCAAGAAGCTCGATCAAAAGGTTTACTATCATCACAGCGGCTTTCCGGGCGGCCTCGGCGAGACCGTCTACCGCCGTCTGATGGAGGACAAGCCCGAATTCGCCGTGAAAAAGGCGATCGTCGGCATGCTCCCCAAGGGCCCCCTCGGCCGCCAGATGGCCAGAAAGCTGCGCGTGTACGCGGGTTCCGAGCACGAGTACGAATCCCGTAAGCCCGAGAAGCTGGAGCTCAAGTAAAGGACGCGTAAAGGAGTTAGATACCCATGGCTAAGGTAGAATACAGTGCCGTCGGCCGTCGCAAGAAGGCCATTGCCCGCGTCCGTCTGGTTGCGGGCGACGGAAAGATCATCGTCAACAAACGTGATCTGGACAGCTATTTCGGTCTGGAGACCCTCAAGATGACCGTTCGTCAGCCCCTGGAGCTCACCAAGGCGGGCGGCGAAATGGACATTCTGGTCACCGTCAACGGCGGCGGCCTCAGCGGCCAGGCGGGCGCCATCCGCCACGGCATCAGCCGCGCGCTGATCAAGGCCGATCCCGAACTGCGCGACAGCCTCAAAAAGGCAGGCTTCCTCACGCGCGACCCGCGCATGAAGGAACGTAAGAAGTACGGCCTCAAGGCCGCCCGTCGCGCGCCGCAGTTCAGCAAGCGCTAATACGCTCGCCGAACCCGGTATGCCGCACATCCCGGGAGTCGTTCGCCAAGGCGGACGGCTCCCGTTGCTTTTTGGAGCGCTTTAGCGCCCCGGAAAGGAGACGCCGGTGCCGACGTGCTATCTGGTGGGCGCGGGGGATTTTACCGCGCGGGAGCTTACGCCCGCGGCCGGGGATTTCGTGATCGCCGCGGACGCGGGATACGAGGCCCTTGCGGCCGTCGGCATCCGCCCCGATCTGCTCGTGGGGGACTTCGATTCCATGCCCTCCCGTCCGGACGGCGTGCCCTGCCTCGCCTTTCTCCCGGAGAAGGACGACACGGACATGGGGCTGGCCCTTGCGGAGGGCTGGGCGCGCGGGTACCGGAAATTCGCGCTGTACGGCGCGGCCGGGGGACGGGAAGATCACTTCGTGGCCAACCTGCAATTGTTGGGCGGCGTAAGCCGCCGCGGCGGGGAGGCGCGCATGGTGTGCGACGCGTACGACGTGTACGCCCTGACCGACGGAACGCTCGAATTGCCCAGTCGGGAGCGCGGCACGCTGGTTTCGGTGTTCTGCCACGGCGAGCGCGCCGAGGGCGTGACGCTCACGGGCCTGCGCTACCCGCTCAGCGGGGCGCTGCTCACCTGCGACCGGCCGCTGGGCGTGAGCAACGAGTACGCGCTGCCCGACGCCCGGGTGACGGTCGAGCACGGAACGCTGATCGTTTTCGCGGCGCTTGCGCCCGCGCCGCACGGCGCGTGAGGCGGGCGTACGGCCGGTTGCATTTCGGCGGCCGGTGCGCTATACTAGGCCATGGACAGGCGAACGGGGGGCGGAGCGAGTGCGACTCACCATGATCTGCATCGGTTCCACGGGCGACGTACAACCCTACGTGTTGCTTGGCCGGGAGCTTGCCAAACGGGGGTATGACGTCGCCGTTTGTGCGTTTTGCGAATTTGAAGCGCTGGTACGTGAAAACGGCCTGCGCTTTTTCCCGCTTTCGGGGGATGCGCATGCCTTCATCCGCGGCGTGATGAAGCCCGGCACCAAGGGCGTAACCTACATCAAGCAGATTCTGGAGATCTTCCGGGAGATCATCGACCCGTTCCTGCGCGACCTGCAGGCCGCCTGCGAGGACGCCGACGTGATCGTGGCGACGTATTTCGGCAACGTCATCCAGTCCATCGCCGAAAAAAGGCGCGTGCCGTTCATCAAAACGCATTATTTCCCCATGGATCCCAACGACCTTACGCCGATTTCCTCCGCGCCGGGGCTTAAGGCGGGCAAGGCGTGGAACCGCGTCAGCTACCGGCTGGCCTACCTCATGGTAAGCGGCGTGGAGCAGCACTACCTCACCGATTGGCGAAGGCGCGAGGGCATGCCCCGGCGCAGGCTGGAATCGGGCCCCGTCAACCAGATCAACGGGCACCGCGTACCGGTGCTCTACGCCATGAGCCCCCTGCTTTTGCCGCGCCCGGCCGACTGGGACGAGCATATTTACATGACCGGCTTCTGGCTGCCCGACGCGACGACCGATTATACGCCCCCGCCGGAACTGGAGGCGTTCCTGCGTAAAGAACCGACGCCCGTCTACATCGGCTTCGGCTCCATGACCAGCGGCGATATGGGGGAGACCTTCGCCATCGTTCGCCAGGCCGTGCAAAAAAGCGGCGTGCGCGCGGTGATCGCCGCGGGCTGGGGCGGCACGGAGGCGAAAAGCGACCCCGACATGTTCGTCGTGCACGGCTACGTGCCGCACGACTGGCTTTTTGCGCGCGTCTCCGCCGTGGTGCACCACGGCGGCGCGGGCACCACGGCGGCCGGGCTGTGCGCCGGGCGGCCCACGCTGATCATCCCCTTCGGGGGCGATCAGCCGTTCTGGGCATTGCGGGCGCGCATGCTGGGCGTGGGGCCCAAGCCCATCCGGCGGGAAAAGCTGACGGTATCCAAGCTGGCCAGGGCGTTAACCCGGCTGACGACCGTCGCGCAGTACCGCACGGCCGCGGAGGAGACGGGCAGACGCCTGCGCGCCGAGAACGGCGTGCGGACGGCGGCCGATATCATCGAGGCGGAGACCGCCCGCTGGCTCGGGCAGAAGGACGTGCTCCCCGAGCGCAGGAAGCCCGACCTTTTCCGGCGGGCCGGTTCGCCCGCGCGAAAAAGGGGTAAACGCAAAGCGCGCAGGCCGCGCGCGAAAACCCCGTAAGGAAACGGCCGGAAGCGCGGGGGCGCGCACGCCGCATGGAAAGGATCGTGCCTATGAACGAGGAGAACAAAACGACGCTTGCGGATCTCAAACCCGGGGAAAGCGGAATCGTCCTGACCGTCGGCGGAGCCGACGCGCTGCACAGGAGGCTGCTGGACATGGGGCTGACGCCGGGGGTAAAGGTGTTTTTGCAGAAAACCGCCCCGATGGGAGACCCGCTGGAAATCCACCTGCGCGGCTACGCCCTCACCCTGCGCGTAATGGACGCCGGGAAAATCAGCATCCGCCGGACGGAAGCGAACGGGAAAGGCGACGATCGGGCATGAGCTACACCTTTGCGTTGGCCGGCAACCAGAACAGCGGCAAAACGACCCTATTCAACCAGCTGACCGGCAGCAACCAGCACGTGGGCAACTGGCCGGGCGTGACCGTGGAGCAGAAAACGGGCACCATGATCCACCACCACCACGGCAAGCAGACGCACATCGGGCTTCCGAGCCTCGGGGGACGGTGGAGGCGCTTCCGCGGCGAGGGCGGCGAAGGCTTCGGGCACGGCCGCCGGCGCCGCGGCAGGCGCGGACCGGCGGAGGATACGCAGTCCCTGCCCGCGGAGTTCACCGACGTCGCCATCGTCGATCTGCCGGGCATCTACTCCCTGAGCCCCTACTCCATGGAGGAGATCGTCAGCCGCAACTACATCGTCCAGGAAAAGCCGGACGTCGTCATCAACTGCGTGGACGCGACCAACCTGGAGCGCAACCTGTACCTGACGCTGCAGCTGCTGGAGCTGGGCCGCCCCACCGTGGTCGCCCTCAACATGATGGACGAGGTGCGCAGCCGCGGCGACACGATCGACCTCAAAAAGATGGAGCAGACGCTGGGCGTGCCGGTGGTCGCCATATCCGCCCGCAAGCGCGAAGGGCTGGACGAGCTGGTGCGCCGTGCCATGGAACTGGCGGAAAAGAAGATTTATCCCGCCCGGCTGGACATCTGCGACGGGGCGGCGCACAAGGCGCTGCACGCCATTTCCCACCTCATCGAGCCGCAGGCGCAGGAGGCGGGCGTGCAGCCGCGCTACGCCGCCACCAAGCTCTTCGAGGGCGACGAGCCCATGATGGAGCAGCTCAGGCTGAGCCCCGAAACCCGCCATATCGTGGACGAGATTCTCGCCGCGATGGAGAAGGAGCTGGGTATGGAGCGCGCCGCCGTGATGGCGGACACGCGCTACCGCTTCATCGAAAAGCTGCTGGCCGCCTGCGTGGTGCGCGGCGGGGACGAGCAGGGCAGCGTGAGCGACCGCATCGACAACGTGCTTACGCACCGGGTGCTGGCGATACCGGTGTTCCTGTTGATGATGCTGCTGGTGTTCTACATCACCTTCGGGCCGATCGGCTCGTGGCTGGCGGACGGGTTTTCCGCGCTGGTGGCCGACGGCATCGATTGGGTGGCCGCCGCGCTTCTGCGCTGGGGCGTGGCCGAATGGGTGCGCAACCTGGTGGTGGGCGGCGTGCTGACCGGCGTGGGGAGCGTATTGAGCTTCCTGCCGACGATTCTCATGCTGTTTTTGTTGCTCTCCATCTTGGAGGACAGCGGATACATGGCGCGCGCGGCTTTCCTGATGGATAAGCCGCTGCGCAAGATCGGCCTGAACGGACGCGCCTTTATTCCCATGATGATGGGCTTCGGCTGCACGGTGCCCGCCGTGATGAGCGCCCGCAGCATGAACACCCAGCGCGACCGCCGCTTCACCATCATGCTCACCCCGTTCATGAGCTGCGGGGCCAAGGTGCCGATCTACGCGCTGTTCACCCGCGCGTTTTTCGGTGGCAACCAGGTGCTGGTCATGACCGCCTTCTACCTCATCGGCATTCTGGTGGCGATCGCGGCGGGGCTGGTGCTCAAGCGCTTCATGTTCCACGGCGACGCCTCGCCGTTTTTGATGGAACTGCCCCAGTACCGCCTGCCCACCGTGCGCAACGTGGCGCGGCAACTGTGGGACAAGGGGAGCGATTTTCTCAAGCGCGCCTTTACGATCATCTTCCTGGCGACGCTGGTGGTGTGGTTTTTGCAGAGTTTCACCTTCAGCCTCGAAGCCGCGCCCGACGTGCAAAGCAGCATGCTGGGGTCCATCGCGGGGATCGTCGCGCCGGTGTTCGCGCCCGCGGGCTTCGGGTCCGTGGAAGCCTCCACGGCGGTGCTCACCGGCATCATGGCCAAGGAAAGCGTGGTCAGCACCCTTGCGGTGCTGACCGGCGTGGACGCGCAGAGCTCGCAGATGCTGGCCGCCATGCGCGCGGTGTTCCCCTCGACGCTGGCGGCGGTCTCGTTTCTGATTTTCATTCTTTTGTACATGCCCTGTGTGGCCGCCTTCGCCGCCATGCGCCGGGAAATGGAGAGCGGGCGCTTCGCCTTTCTCACCGTGCTTTCGCAGACCGGGCTTGCGTGGGTGCTGGCGACGCTCGTTTACCAGGTCGGGCGGCTAATGGGGCTGGGCTGAGCGGGAGGTGTCCTGATGCTTGGAACGACGCTTTCCATCGTCATTCCCGCGGTGGTTTTCGCCTACGGCGTCTGGCTTGCGGTGCGGCTGATCCGCAACCGTAAAAAGGGCGGAAGCTGCGGCGGAGGCTGCGCGGGATGTCCCTACGCGGGCAGCTGCCACTCCGTTTCGGATTGCAGACTGGAACAGAAAAAAGAAAAGAAATAACGACGGACGCTCTTCCCCCGCTTTGGCGCGGGGAAAGGAGGGAGCCTTATGCCCAAGCGCCTGATGCTGCTGGCGACCGGGGGCACCATCGCCTGTACGCAAACCCCGGACGGCCTGACGCCCACGCTGTCGGCCGCCGATCTGCTGGCCTCCGTAGCCGACGCCCTGTCCTGCGAGGTGGACGCGCGGGACGTGTTCCGCATGGACTCCAGCAACATGCAGCCCGAGGAGTGGCGCACGCTCGCCCGCGCCGTGCACGAAGCCGTCGCGGCGTACGACGGCGTGGTGATCACCCACGGCACCGACACCATGGCCTACACCGCTTCGGCGCTGAGCTTCATGCTGGCGGGCGTGCCCAAGCCCGTGGTGCTCACGGGCTCGCAGCTGCCGCTTCATCATCCGCTGACCGACGCGCGCGGCAACCTGCTGCGCGCCTTCGCCGCGGCGACGCAGGGCGCGGGCGGCGTGTACGTCTGCTTTGACTATAAGCTGATCTCCGGCGTGCGCTGCGTAAAGACCCATACCCTGGCGATGGACGCCTTTGCCAGCATCAACGCGCCCCCGGCGGGCTATTTCGACGCGGAGGGCGCACACCTGGTCACCCCACAGGCGTTTACCCCGACGCCCGGCATGGGAAGCGGCTACCGCCTCCGGGACGCGCTCGACCCGAACGTGTTTTTATTGAAGCTCATCCCCGGCACCGCGCCGGAGGTGCTCGACTACGTGCACAACGCGGGGTATTCCGGGCTGGTCATCGAGGCGTTCGGGCTGGGCGGATTGCACTACATCCGCCGCAACCTGGTTACGGCGCTGGGCCGGCTGGCCGAAGGCGGCGTTTCCGTGCTGGTCGTCAGCCAGTGCCTCAACGAGCGGGCCGACTTCTCCCTCTACGAGGTAGGGCGCGGCATGATGCGGGAGCGCGTGCACAGCGGCCGGGACATGACCACCGAGGCGGCGGTCACCAAGCTGATGTGGGCGCTCGCACAGGAGAACACCGCAGAGCTCCTGGACGCCTCGGTCGTCGGGGAGTTCGGGCAGGGGCCGTTCCGGTGCGAGGGGTAGACCGTCGCGGTCCGTACCTCATGAAGGCAAAAAGCGAGGCCGCCGAACAATCGGCGGCCTTTGACGTCTTGTTGCTTTTGCGTTTCTACGGGTTCGCGCTTTCCCCGGCGGGCGCGCCCTCCATGCAGGGGAGCCGCACGGAGAAGGTGTTGAGCTTAACCCCGTCGGACTGGGCCCAGATCCGTCCGCCGTGTTCGGTGACGATCGTCTGTGCGATGGCCAGCCCCAGTCCGTAGCCCTTCTCCTGCCCGCGGGACTTATCCGAACGGTAGAAGCGCTCGAAGATGTTCTTGCATTCCTCGGGCGGCAGCGGCGCGCCTTCGCTTACGACGGTCAGAAGCAGTTCCTTCTTGCCCGCGCCGGTCATGCGCACGCGGATGGGGGAGCCCTCGTTGCTGTACTTGCAGGCGTTGTCCAAAAGAATGTCGATCAGCTGGCGCAGCTTGTTGCCGTCGCCCATGACCATCAGGTTATCCTCGATCTGGCAGTCCATGGTGCGCCCCATATCGTAGATGGCCGCTTCCAGCGAAAGCGTCGCACCCGTCACCACGAAGCTGAAATTGACGGGCACCCGGGCCGCCAGCATCGGCGTGCTGTCCGAGCGCGCCAGGGTCAGCAGGTTTTCCACAAGCCCCTTCATCCGCTGGGACTCCGCGCGGATGTTATCCAGCCGGTTCTTGTTCTTTTCGTCGGTCACCGCGCCGGAAGCGATGAGCATATCGGCGTTGGAAAGCACCACCGTCAGCGGGGTTTTGAGCTCGTGCGAGGCGTCGGCCACAAACTGCCGCTGCTTTTCCCACGCGCGTTCCACGGGCTTGACCATCCAGCGGGACAAAAGCATGCTCACGATGAAGAAAAGCCCGATCGCTCCGACTCCGATGATGACGGAGTAAAGGATCTGCGCGCTTAAGGAGTTGCGCTCCACGTACGTATCGGTAAAGAAGTACGAAGTCGCGCCGTCCTCGCCGACGGTGCGGCGGTAGCGCAGGTTGTATTCGGACGTGATGCCCGTGTCCCCGTCCTGGCCGGCCAGGTTTTGGATGATCGTTTTCAGCTCGTCCTCGGTAACGTAGTAAAGCTGGTTCTGTATAATGGTAATCGTCCCGTCCGCCTCCATCCGGCCCAGGGCGACGGGCATATCGATGGTCTTGGAGTCGTCCTCCTCGGGCGTCTTGACGTCGGTACGGGAAGCGGGCGGCTCGCGGAAGGAGCTCAGGCTGCGGCGTTCGTAATCGGTCTTGGAGGTCACGAACAGGCTGATGAGAATGCCCACCAGAAACAGGCAGACGACGGCCATCAGCACGATGATCAGCTTTTTACGCAGCTTCTGGATCACGGTTTGCTCTCCTCCAGTCGGTAGCCCAGCCGGCGAACCACGCTGAGCGTGACGGTCGAACGCAGCAGCTGCAGCTTTTTGCGCAGGAAGGATATGTAGGCCTCCACGTTGTTGTCGCCCGCCTCCGTGTCGTACCCCCAGACCTTGACCAGCAGCGTATCCTTGGAAAGGATGTTGTTCTGGTTGAGAATCAGAAGCCGCATGATCTCCAATTCCTTGGCGCTGAGCGTAAGCGCCCTTTCCCGGCAGCGCAGCGTGCTCATGGAGGGCACCAGCGTAAGGTCGCCGAAGCCGAGCCGCTCGGGGACGATCTCCCCCTGCCGCCGGATGACGGCGCGCAGGCAGGCCAGAAACTCGGCGTTTTCAAACGGTTTGGTCAGGTAGTAATCCGCGCCCAGGTCCAGCCCGTGCACGCGGTCGACCAGGTCGGACTTGGCGGTCAGCATGAGCACGGGGGTCTGGATGCCGTCCCGGCGGAGGCGCTTGAGCAGTTCGAAGCCGTCCAGCCTGGGCAGCATCACGTCCAGCACGATCGCGTCGTAAATGCCGCTCAGGGCGTTATCCAGCCCCGTTTCGCCGTCGTGCGCCACGTCGGCGATGTAGCCGTCCTCGCCGGCCATGTCGGCCAGCGTTCCGGCCAAACGTACCTCATCCTCGATAATCAGGATGCGCATTCCCCGCCACTCTCCTCGAATACCGCCTCCGTCGCGGGCCGCCGGGCCCGGACGGCGTCCGCGTGACCAGTGTATCACAAAGCGACGCCCTTTGTCGCTTTTTACAGCATAATTGTAAAACCTGAAACGTAGCTGAAAAAAATTCGGTTTCTTTTTCAGTTTCTTTTCAGCTTTTCCGCCTATGCTGGTACACGGAAGCCGGCGAAGGACGCGGCGTTCGCCTCCCGGAGCCGACGCTTCCCGCCGCCAGCGCGATACGCGGGGCGGCCGGATTGGCGGGAAAGGTGATGGCACGATGCCGGACCAGAAACGAAGGAAGAAAAAGATTCTGCGGGTGCTCAAAGGGCTCCTGGCGCTGGTGATCGTAGGCATATTGGTGCTGGTGGGCTGGATCTACCTGGTGCCCATGGTCACGGCCGACGCCGTGACGGTGTACGACAGCTACACCGTGGGCACGGGCGACATCAGCACCACGAAGAGCTTCAGCGCAAGCCTCAGCGTTAAAAAGACCGAAACCTTCTCAAGCGATACGGAGTGCACCGTGAAGGAACTTTACGTGCAGTCCGGCGACGAGGTGCAGGAGGGCGACCCGCTGGTGCTTTTGTCCACGGGCGAACTGTTTTCCGCCAGCTTCGACGGCGTGGTGAACGAGATGCGCGTGGAGGTGGGCGACTGGATCTGGCCGAACTTTACGGTGGTGCAGATCAACGACCTCCAGCACCTGGAAGTCAGCATGAACGTGGACGAGTACGATATTGAACAGCTTACGCTGGGCGAAGCCTGCACGGTCAGCGTCATATCGCTGGGCGTGGATTTTGAGACCGAGATCGCGCACATCAACCGCGTGTCGCAGTCCCAGGGCTCGGTGGCGTTCTATTCCGTGACCTGCGACCTGACCGTGCCGGAAAACGTGCTGCCCGGCATGCAGGCGACCGTCACCATCCCGGCGGACGGCGTTACGGACGTGACGACGCTGGATATGGCCGCCCTGGCCTTCGACGAAGATAAAGAGCCTTATGTGCTGATCAAGCAGGATGACGGCACCTATGACAAGAACTACGTGACGACGGGGCTCAGCGACGGCATGCAGGTGGAGATCACCGACGGGCTCACCCCCGGGCAGACCGTGTACGCCGTGGCCGGAACGGAAAGCGTGCAGCCGACGGTGACGCTGGAGAGCCTGTATAAGATGATCGTCGGCGAAACGATCGTCATCAACGACAACAGCAGCCGCGGCGGCATGAGCGGCACCATGCCGCAGATGAGCGACGGCACCATGCCCCAGATGGGCGACGGCACCATGCCGGAGTGGAACGGCGACGGCGAAAGCACCGCGACGCCGGAGACCACCCAATCCGCGGACGGCACGGCGGCGACCGACGCCACCGCGACCGACGGAACGACCACAACCGACGGCACGACGGCGACCGACGCCACCGCGACCCAGGCGCCCGCGGGGGACATGACCGTAACCGACGGCACCATGCCCTCGCCGCCGGACGGCGCGCAGGGCTTCGGCGGCATGACGCCTCCTTCCGGCGCCGCCACGGACGAAACCGCACAGACCACAACCGGCGGGCAGACGGATCAGACCGCCGCAAGCGCAACCGAGGACACGACCACAAGCCAAGAGGAGGAAAACGCCCATGTTGAGTAAGAAGCTGATCGCGCTCATCGCCGCCGTCCTGCTGATGACGCCCGCGCTTGCCGGCGCCGAAGAGGAACTGGAAGGCAACGTCGTCGCGGGGGACACCATCCCGGTTACCGCCCCTTACGGAGGCACCATCTCATCCATCTCCCTGCGGGAAGGCGCGCTGATCTCTGTGGGCGATACGGTGGCCACCATGCAGACGACCAAGGTGCTCGCCCCGGAGGATGGCACCGTGCGCGGCGTGTTCTCCCAGGAAGGCGATACGCTGAACAACACCACCGTGCTCTACATCGCCCCGGTGAGCAAGTACACCATCTCCTGCACCATCGAGAAGGCGTACAACACCATCGACACCAAATACGTGAAGATCGGGGAAACGGTCTACATTAACAATAAGCGCGACGGCACCTATAAGGCCGAAGGCATCATCACGGCGGTCGACGGTTCCAATTACACCGTGCAGACCACGGCGGGCGAACTGTACATGGAGGATACCGTGTACATTTACCGCGACGAGGACTACTCCACCGAAAGCCGCATCGGCAGCGGAACGGTGGGCCGCACGTCGGAACTGTCCATCACCGGTTCGGGAAGCCTTCTGAAGCTTTACGTGGAGGACGGCGAGGAGGTCGAGCGCGGGCAGCTTCTCTTCGAGACGGTCGAGGGCACGCTGGACGCGCTGGGCGAGTACGGCGACGTGATCACCTCCGACGTCAGCGGCGTGATCGCGAAAATCAACGTTACGGCCGGGCAGAAGGTCTCCAAAGGGGACGTGCTGCTGACCGTTTACCAGCAGGACAGCTACCAGATCGAGTTCAGCATCGACGAGGATCTGCTCAGCGTCGTGCACGTGGGGGATACGGTCAACATCGTTTTCAACTGGAACGAGGAGACCGGCAACGTCATCCAGGGAACGGTAACGGGCATTTCCTACATCAGCGAGGACTCCACCTCCACCACGGGGCAGAGCGGGAGCGACAGCAGCGAAACGACCGCAACCAAGTACACGGGGTACATCGCATTTCAAGCCGATGACTCCGTAAGGCTGGGTATGAGCGTAACGGTATCGACGATCGACGAATAACGGGAGGAACCATTCATGAAAAAGATCATTGCTTGCCTGCTGACACTTTGCATGGCCGCTACCATGATCGTGTTCGACGGGGGCCATGGTATCGATAACGCGACGGCCGAGGCGGTCGCGGCTACGCAGACGCCCGCCCCCACGGCGACGGTTACCCCCACGGCACAGCCGCAGGCGACCGCGACGGCGGAGCCGGACGCGACGGCGGCAGCGGCGGCCACTGCGGAACCGGAGGCGCCGGACGAGGCCGGGTCGACTGTGGAGCCGGAAGCGACCGTCGAACCTGCGGCGGCTGCCGACCCGGACGCGACGGCTGACCCCGAGACGACCCCCGACCCCGACGCGACCGTGGACCCCGATGCGATGGCAGAGCCCGACGCAACGGCCGAGCCCGAGGCGACGGCCGAACCGACCGCGGCCCCCGCGGCGGCGGAAGCCAACGTAGGCTCCGGCCCCGTGTGGATCACGGAGGGGGCGCACCGCCGCTACGGCACCCTGGACGACCTGCTGCCCGTGGCCGCCGTGAACAAGCTGACCGTTTACCTCTGCACCACCTCCGTTTTGGAGCTCACCGGCTATTCGACCAGCGCGCTGCAAAGCGTCGGTTTCGGCCTGGACGTGGATGCGCTGGGCGAGGATTACTGCGACGGCAAGTCGGTCATCATTTCCTCCATCAGCAAGAGCGGCGCCATGAGGGACAACACCCTTTACATCTGGGTGGGCCGCGCCTCGGACATCCCCACGCCGGCCGAGGCCCTCGGCGCGAACGTACAGGTGTCCGCGGATGACGACGACGTGCTTGAAACCGAGATTATGGTGCAGCCGAGCGACTATACGGCCGACGCGCCCTGCATGCCGACCTTCACGCTGACGGCGTACCCGGAACTCGGTGACGGCATGACCTTCGCGGTCATCCTCGACGGGGGCGATCCCCAGGCGATCGGCGGGAATACCTATTCGCCCGCGGCTTCCGGCAGCTACCGTTTCGCCGTGTTGGACGCGAGCGGCACGCTTACGGCCCGTTCCATGCAGTTCACGGTAGAATACGGAACGCAAGCCGAGGAACCGGAAGCGACGGCCGAGCCCGACGCGACGGTTGAGCCCGACGCGACGGCTGAGCCCGACGCGACGGTTGAGCCCGACGCGACGGCTGAGCCCGACACGACGGCTGAGCCCGACGCGACGGTTGAGCCCGACGCGACGGCTGAGCCCGACGCGAGGGCTGAGCCCGACACGACGGCTGAGCCCGAAGCGACGGCTGAGCCCGGCGCGACGGCTGAGCCCGGCGCGACGGCTGAGCCCGGCGCGACGGCTGAGCCCGACACGACGGCTGAGCCCGAAGCGACGGCTGAGCCCGACACGACGGCTGAGCCGGACGCGACGGCTGAGCCGGACGCGACGGCTGAGCCCGACACGACGGCTGAGCCCGACACGACGGCTGAGCCCGATGCGACGGCTGAGCCCGAAGCGACGGCCGAGCCCGAAGCGACGGCCGAACCCGAAGCGACGGTTGAGCCGGATGCGACCGAGACGCCCGACGAGAATATCCTGACCGCGGATGATCTGGTGACGGACGCCACCCCGGCCCCCGTCGTCGTGGTGGAAACGCCGGAGCTGACGGTGCGCGCTTACGACTACGCGGAGGATACCCTCTCCAACGTCACCCCGGTGTTCGAATTGTCCGGGGCGCCTGCGGACAGCGGCTACTTCTACGCCGTGTCGGTCGACGGCGGCGATGTAACGGCGCTTGAGGGAGACACGTTCAGCATTTCCACCGACGGCGAATACTCCTTCGTGTTCTACCTGCTGGACGCCGAGGGCTACCTGGCGGATACCAGCAAAATCTACCACGTGCTGCTGGACTTCACGCAGGCTTCCGAAAACAGCGAAGCGTGGATGATGATCGGCGGGGAAAAGGTCTACGGCACGCTCTCGACGCTGCTGAGCCAGGCGGAGAGCGGATCGACCATTTACCTGCTCACCACGGACGTCATCGCCATCAGCGACGCGTCCAAGCTGAGCACCGTAACCCTGCAGCCCGATGCGGACGTATTCGGCACGGATCACTGCGTCATCATTTCCACGAACGATCCTGACGGGGAGTGAGAAACGCCATGAAGAAACGTTTGCAATTCATCGCATGGCTTACGGCGATCTGCCTTTTGGCCGGCGGCGGCGGGCTTACGGCCTCCGCGCTGGCGGACGGCCTCACCTACGTATGGGTGGGCATGCAGCTGGACGGCGGCGATACCGCCCTGTTGGGCGCGGCCGCTTCCACCATTACGGTCACCGGAGTGACCATCAACGGGCAGACGCCCGCGACGGATCCCGCCGGGACGCCGGTCTGGTTCTCGGCCGGGGACGGCGTGGCGATCAACTATGACGATACTATCGCCGACAACGCCTACACGTACGACGTCTCCCTCGACGGCGGCATCACCTACGCCAGCCAGGGCCTGGCGGCCGGTTTCACCCTCGGCGATCTGGGGCTGACCGCCCAAAGCACCCCCTACGCCATGGTGTTCCGCGTGAACGACGCGGACGACGCGGCCAACTCCGCCGTTTCGCAGCTCTACTACGTTTACTACGACGACGTGGCGCCCGTGCTGCTGTGCAAGGCCGCCACGGACAACACCCTGGTATTCTTCGCCGGCGATTCCCTGAGCGGATTCAGCGACGATGCGACGGTCAACAACGTCACCTTCACCGCTTCCTCAACCGTCGACTGGGTGGCAAGGCTTACCTACCAGGGGCAGAACGTATACGTTTACTCCGTGCAGTATACCGGCGAAGGCACCATTCCGGCGGGTACCCTGGCCGTCCGGGACGCCGCGGGCAACATCGCCGTCTGGGGTGAGGACATCACCATCACCGCGGGCGAAAGCGGCGGCATGAGCGGCGGAGGCTCCTACTCCGGCAGCAGCGGCGGCGGAGGCAGCAGTAGCACGTCCCGTACCGTCTACTACGCTTCCTCCACCTACGATACCGTCACCCCCTATAACGGCGTGGACCTGGTGGTGGACAACGGCGCCATGCAGACGCTGGTCATCGGCGACCAGGCGCTGAACCTGACGCTCACCATGAACGGCAACGGGTCGGCCGGGAACGACGGGGATTCGCCCTTCTTCAGCGCGAGCTTCACGGACTGGAACGGCGACGCCGGCGAGGTGACCGACGCCGAGGATGAGGACGAGACGGTCGATACCCTGGTGCTGACCGCCGCGGACGCGACCGAAACCGACGGGGAATACTGCTGGACGTTCGACGGATCGGTTTACAAGAAACTGGCGGCCAGCGGCATCGACTACCTGATGCTCACCGTAGGCGACCAGGCGACGGCCCTTTCCACGGCCGGGTTTACCGCCGGACTGCGCTACAACATGTACCGCGCCGCCGGCATCGCCAGCAAATCGTTCGTTTACGCCATCACCATGGGCGCTTCCGGCGTCAAGGTGCAGGTGACCGTGGACGGCGAGACCTACACGCTCACGGATGACCAGACCAGCGAGTTCTACTACTACGACCTTTACAGCGGATCCGTCGACATGCTCAACCAGCCTTTCGGCCAGGGCAGCGACATTCAGATTTCCGCCTCCGAAGGCCGGAATGATTGAGGTGAGGCGGAATGACCGAAGCGGAAAAGGTTAAAAAGCAGAAGCGGAAGAAGCGCGCCAAGCGGATTAAGAAACTGATCGGCTGGCTGATCTTCCTGGCGCTGCTGGTGGGTGCGTTCTATTTGTTCGTGTTGCCCGATCTCAACGCGAGCGCGACGACGACGTACGACAGCTACACCGCCACGCGCGGCACGATTTCCAATTCTATGAGCTTCAGCGGCTCCATCAGCGTCGTCAACAACGAGACCATGACCAGCGAAGCCGCCGCGACGGTGCGCAAGATCTACGTGTCGGAAGGCGACTCGGTGACGACCGGGGAGAAGCTGATCCGGCTCTCGGACGGCGAACTGTTCAAGGCCGACTTCGACGGCGAGGTGAACGAGATTTCCGTGGAGGAAGGCGACGAGGTCAGCGCCAACACAAGCCTGATCCAGATCGTGGACTTCACCAACCTGAAAGTCTCCATGCGCGTAGACGAGTATTCGGTGACCGACCTGTACGTGGGTCAGGCCTGCACCGTGACCGTCACGGCGCTGGACGCGGAGTTCGACAGCACCATCACCCATATCAACCGCATTTCCTCGGGCGGCAACTCCACCGCGTACTACACCGTTACGGCCGAGTTTACCGGCACGGAAAACGTGCTGCCCGGCATGCAGGTGACCGTCACCATCCCGGAGGAGGAAGCCGACAACGTGGTCATTCTGAACCGCGACGCCCTTAGCTTCACCAACGGCAACAGCGCCTACGTCCTCATGAAGAACGAGGACGGCGACATGGAGCAGGTGGCCGTGGAGCTCGGCGTGGATAACGACAATTACGTCGAGATCACCAGCGGGCTCAACGAAGGCGACACCGTATACGTCGAGGTGGAGGACACCACGTCTACGACCAGCGGCCTGGCCAGCCTCTTCTCCTCGCTGACGGGCGGAACGCAGCAGGCCGGCGGCTCCAGCAGCGGCAGCATGCCCGACTTCAGCGGCGGCGGCATGAGCGGCGGCGGTGGCTTCAGCGGCGGCGGCATGAGCGGCGGCGGTGGCGGCGGAATGCCATAACGAGAGGATGACGTACGATGAGTGACAATCAGGAGATCTTCTTCCGAATGCGGGATATTGTTAAAACCTATCCGCTGGGAGAAGACGAAACGACCATCCTCAAAGGCATCAGCCTGGATATCAACCGGGGCGAGTACCTTTCGGTGCTGGGGCCCTCGGGCAGCGGCAAATCGACGCTGATGAACATCATCGGCTGCCTGGACAAGGCGACCTCGGGCGAGTACATCCTTCACGGAAGCCTGATCGACGACCTGGACGAAAAGGAACTGGCGCAGATTCGCAGCCGCGAGGTGGGTTTCATTTTCCAGAACTCGCAGATGTTGCCCAAGCTGGACGCCATGAAGAACGTCGAGCTTCCGCTGATCTACGCGGGCGTGCGCCCCCGGGAGCGCGCCCGCCTCGCCGAGGAAATGCTGACGAAGGTCGGCCTGAAGGATCGCCTCCACCACCGGCCCAACATGCTTTCCGGCGGCCAGCAGCAGCGCGTGGCCATCGCCCGCGCGCTGGTCACCCACCCGACCCTCCTTCTGGCGGACGAGCCTACGGGCGCACTGGACCAGACGACGGGCCAGCAGATTATGGAGCTGTTTCAGGAGCTTAACGACGACGGCCATACCATCATCATGATCACGCACGACCTGAACGTTGCCAAGCATGCCAGGCGCGTGGTGCACATCATCGACGGGGAGCTGACGGAAGTAAAGGAGGCGACGATCGCTTGAAGAAGCTTTTCCATCGACTGTTCGGCGGTATCTACATGTTCACCGAAAGCGTGTCGATGTCGATCGCCAACATCATGCAGAACCGTCTGCGCTCCTTCCTGACGATCCTGGGCATCATGATCGGCGTTACGGCGGTCATCGCGCTGATCACTACGGTATCGGGCGTTTCCACGTCCATTTCGGACTCGTTCACCTCCATGGGCGCGGGCACCATGACCGTTTCCGTAACGGGCAACGACATCCAGTCGGGCCTGACCTCCGCCAACCTGGACGAGATCACCAAGCTTGACCACATCACCGGCGTCACGCCCAGCGTGTCGGCCACGGTGAGCGTGGCGCGCGGAGACGCGTACGAAAGCGACATCTCCCTGGCGGGCAAGAACGATTATTACTTCGAAACCACCGACGCCGTTGCCCGCGGGCGCGCCTTTAACCCCATCGATATGGACGACATGTCCCGCGTCTGCCTGATCGACTCCGATATGGTGGAGGAGTTCTTCTACGGCGTGGACCCCATCGGCAAGAACCTTTACATCGACAACCTGAGCTTCACCGTGGTGGGGGTGCTTACGGATTCGGACGACGAATCCATTTCCGAGATGGTTTCCGGCACCAGCGACATCTACGCGCCCTACACCACCGTGCTTAAGATGAACAGCGAAACGCTGGTGACGTCCATCACCGTCTACATCGACGACGCGAGCGCCTCCGACGCCGTGCAGACCACGCTTGGCAACTATTTCGACGCGCTGTTCAGCTACGAGGACGACACCTACACCATCACCACCATGGACAGCATCCAGGAGACCATGGACAGCATGCTTTCCATGATGAGCGCGCTGCTGGGCGGCATCGCCTCCATATCGCTGATCGTCGGCGGCATCGGCATTATGAACATGATGCTGACCAGCGTCACCGAGCGCACCGTGGAGATCGGCCTTAAAAAGGCCATCGGCGCGGAACCCTCGCAGATCCAGATCCAGTTTTTGATCGAGGCGTTTCTGCTGTCGATGATCGGCGGTGTGGTGGGCGTGGTGCTGGGCATCGCGCTGTCGGCCATCCTGTGCCAGGTCATGGGCACCACCTTCACCATCTCCTACAGCGCAATCGCGCTGGGCGTGGGCTTTTCCGCGGCGGTGGGCATCCTGTTCGGATGGTCGCCTGCACGCAAGGCCAGCAACTTGAACCCCATCGACGCGTTACGACGCATGTAACCGAAGGAGGAACTACGATGAAAAAACACATTCTGCTAGTGGCGCTCAGCCTGGCGCTCTGCGTGGCCTTCGCCACCCCCGCGCTGGCGGAAACGACCTTCGACGGCACGGTGGTCTCCAGCGAATCGGTCAGTGTAACGGCGCCCTTCGGCGGCACCGTAAGCTCCTTCCGGTTGCGCGAGGGCGACGAGATCAGCGTAGGGGACATGATCGCCGAGGTGCAGACCACCAAGGTCTACGCCTCCACCGACGGCGTCATCACCGGCGTGTTCGGTCAGCCGGGCGACGCGGTGGACGACGTGGTCAGCCGCATCGGCGCGGTGCTCTACATCGAGCCCAGCAACAAATACACCATCACCGCCGATATCCAGAAGGCGTACTCCAGCAGCGATACCAAGTACGTCAACATCGGCGAGACCGTGTACATCAAAAGCTATTATTCCAGCAACGGCAACACCGCCGTGGGCACCATCACCGCGACGAAGGACACCAGCTACACGGTGGAGACCACCTCAGGCGAGCTGCTGATGGAAGAAACCGTATCCATCTACCGCGATTCGGATTACGCCAGCGACAGCCGCATCGGCCGGGGCACCGTATCGCGCACGTCGGAGGTGGCGGTCAGCGGCAGCGGGAGCATCCTGTACATGCACGTGGCCGACGGCGATACCGTAACGCGCGGGCAGCTATTGTTCGAGACGGTCACGGGAACGCTGGACGGGCTGTACGCCACCAGCAACCAGATCGTTTCCGACGTGTCCGGCATCATCGCCTCGGTCAACACTTCCGCGGGCAGCACCATCAGCAAGGGCGATACCCTGCTGACCGTATACCCGACCGGGAAGATGCAGGTGGTGATCGACATCGACGAGTACGACCTGACGGACATCCACGAGGGCGACCCCATCCAACTGGAATTCAACTACGACGATTCCACCGACAACGTCTACACCGGCACCGTCGCGATGATCTCGCACGTCAGCGAGTCCTCCGGCACGTCGGACGTGGCGTACGAGGCGTACATCGACTTTACGCCCAACAGCGAAATTCGCCTGGGCATGACGGTGATGGTCAGCACCATGGACGATGCGGATTACACCGACGAGGAGGATGCCGCGGACATGGAGGCGGACGGAGAGGACACGGCCGACGAACAGCAGACCGTCGCCCCCGACGGAGCGGACATGCAGCAGGCGCCCACCGAGGATGTTACGGAAGCCATCGGCGAATAGCGGTTAACAAACGCAAAAACCCGACAAGCCCCCCACCGCGTGAAAGCGGATGGGAGGGCTTGTCGGGTTTTTGCGGAGCGCGCCTCGGGGAAGGGAGCCAATCCCAATTCAAACCGGCGTTAAGGGTTTGAATCAGGATTAGCGCAGCTTGAGCTCCTTGAGGCACTTGTCGCAGATCAGCTTGCCCTTGAACAGGTTCACGTCGCGGGCATCGTTGCAGAAAATGCAGGCGGGGTGGTACTTCTTCAAAATAATCTGGTCGCCCTCGGTAAAGATCTCGAGCGTGTCTTTGATGGCGATATCCATCGTTTTGCGCAGCTCGATGGGGATTACGATGCGTCCCAGATTGTCCAGTTTCCTAACGACACCGGTTGATTTCATCTTTGAATGCCTCCTAAGGTTGTTACATTAGATTGGTATAATTTTACTGAATCCCCAATTTTATGTCAATGTCACATGTGGGAGAATCATCCGCGAAACGATGTTTTACAAATGTGCTGGATACAAGGGAAACAGCCTCTTGCCAGTGTCTGATGGTGGTGAAAACGGACGAATCCGGAATGTTTTCGAAAAAATTTTCGTAAAAAAACTTTATGAGAATGTTGCTTTCAAAAAAGATGGAAACGGCGGTGCGCCGCGGGGCTTGCCGCCGTTTATGCGCCGGGCGTTGACAAGCGGTTGAAAAACGGTATAATAAGCGCATACGCGAGGAACGGAAGAGTACCGGCACCGATCGCCTCAGAGAGCCGCGCAAAGCTGAAAAGCGGCGCGAGCGACGCCGGGAACATGGTCCGGGAGCGTTCGCGCCCGATAGGTAGGGCGCGGCGGTCGGCGCCGTTATCCGCCTCAAGCAAGTGATAAATCAAGGGTGGTACCGCGGGCAACGCTCGCCCCTTCGCAGGAAGGCGGCGGGCGTCCCTTTTTCCGCCGGGGGAACGGATGCCCTGACGACCCGCATACCCGAAACGGACCCGAGCGAACGAACCCAAAAAGAAGGAGGGGCACCCATGCCCGATCAAAAGACGTTTTACGTAACGACCCCCATCTATTATCCCAGCGACAATCTCCACATCGGCCACGCCTACTGCAGCGTCGCCGCCGATACCGTGGCGCGCTTCAAAAAACAGGAAGGCTACGACGTTTATTTCGTCACCGGCACCGACGAGCACGGCCAGAAGATCGAACGCAAGGCCAAAGACAAGGGCGTAACGCCCCAGCAGTATGTGGACGAGATCGTCGCCGGCATCAAAAGCCTGTGGAAGCTCATGGACGTGGAATACAGCGATTTTCTGCGCACCACGGACGAGCGCCACGTGAAGGCCATTCAGCTGATCTTCCGCAAGCTCTACGAGCAGGGGGACATCTATAAGGGCGCCTACGAGGGCTGGTACTGCACGCCCTGCGAGAGCTTTTTCACCGAGCTGCAATTGAAGGACGGCTGCTGCCCGGACTGCGGGCGCCCCGTGGAAAAAACCAGCGAGGAAGCGTATTTCTTCAAGCTGGGCAAGTATCAGCAATGGCTGATCGACTACATCGAATCCCACCCGGACTTCATCCAGCCCGTGTCCCGTAAAAACGAGATGCTCAACAATTTCCTCAGGCCGGGGCTGACCGACCTGTGCGTGAGCCGCACGTCCATCCAGTGGGGCATCCCCGTGGATTTCGATCCCGCGCACACGGTGTACGTGTGGGTGGACGCGCTGAGCAACTACATTACGGTGCTTGGCTACGGCACCGAACACGACGAGCTTTTCCGCAAGTACTGGCCGGCCGACCTGCACCTGGTGGGCAAGGAGATCGTCCGCTTCCACACCATCATCTGGCCGATTATGCTGCACGCGCTGGGGCTGCCCCTGCCCAAGCAGGTGTTCGGCCACGGGTGGCTGGTGCTGGACGGCATGAAGATGAGCAAATCCCTGGGCAACGTGGTGGACCCGGTGGTATTGTGCAACCGCTACGGCAGCGACGCCATCCGCTACTTCCTCATGCGGGAAATGCCCTTCGGCAGCGACGGTCAGTTCAGCTACGAGGCGCTGCTCAAGCGCATCAACGCCGATCTGGCCAACGACCTGGGCAACCTCCTGAGCCGCACCGTCGCGATGGTGGAGAAGTACTTCGGCGGCGTGGTGCCCGCGCCCGGCGCGTACGACGAAACCGACAAGACGCTGATCGCGCTGGCCGAGGCGACGCCGCTCAAAACGCGCGCGCAGATGAACCAGCTGCAGTTTTCCCAGGCGCTGACCGACATCTGGGCGCTGGTGGGCGAATGCAACCGTTACATCGACCGGACCGCCCCGTGGGTGCTGGGCAGGACCGAGGAAGGCCGCGAGCGCCTGAAAACCGTGCTCTACACGCTGTGCGAGTGCATCCGCTACGTGGCCGTGCTGATCGAACCGACCATGCCGCGCACGCCGGAGCGCATCTTTGCGCAGCTGGGGCTGACGGACGAAGCCCTCACGACCCTCGCGTCGCTCGAGCGTTTCGGCGGGCTACCCGCGGGCACGCGCGTGCATAAGGGCGAGGCGGTGTTCCCGCGCATCGACATTCAAAAGGAACTGGCGGACATTGTGCCCACGCCCAGGGCGGAGTCCGCGCCCGCGCAGAAGGAAGCACCCAAACCCGAGGCGCCCAAGGCGGAAGACGGGATGATCACCATTGACGATTTCGCCAGGATCAAGCTGCGCGTGGCGCGCGTGCTGGCCTGCGAAAAGGTGGAGGGCAGCGATAAGCTTTTGAAGCTGCGCCTGAGCCTGGGCGAGGGCGAGCCGGAGCGCACCGTGGTCAGCGGCGTGGCCAAATCCTACGCGCCGGAGGCGCTCGTGGGCCGGCAGGTGGTGCTGGTCGCCAACCTGAAGCCCGCCAGGCTGCGCGGCGTCGTCAGCGAAGGCATGGTGCTGTTCGCCTCCGACGCGGCGGACACGACGCTGAAAGCAGTTACCGTGGACGAGGGCGCCGAAGACGGCGCGACCGTCCGGTGAGCGCGGAACTGTTCGACTCCCACTGCCACCTGGAGGACGAACGCTTCGTGGGCGAGGTGGACACGGTTCTGGCGCGGATGCGCGCGGCGGGCGTCGCACGCTGCCTCCTGGCGGGCAGCGATAAGGTCGACAGCGAACGCGTCGCCATGCTCGCGGGCGCGTATCCGTACGTGTACGGCGTCGTAGGCGTGCACCCGCACGAGGCGAAAAGCTTCGACGAAAACACGCTTGCCTGGATGGCCGGGCTGCTCGCCAAACCGCACATCGTGGGCGTGGGGGAGATCGGCCTGGATTACTATTACGACTTTTCCCCGCGGGACGTCCAGCGGGAGGCCTTCGTGCGGCAGCTGGATTTCGCCTTCGAGCAGAACAAACCCGCCGTTTTCCACGTGCGGGACGCCCACGGCGAGGTGCTCAACATCTTCCACAGCCGCCGCGGGCGGCTGCCCGCGGGCGTGCTGCACTGCTACACCGGCAGCGCCGAAAGCGCGCGGGAATACCTGGACATGGGTTTTTACATCTCTTTTTCCGGTTCCGTGACCTTCAAAAACGCCAGCCACCTGCAGGAGGCGGCGCGATACGTGCCCGCGGATCGCCTGCTGGTGGAAACCGACAGCCCCTACCTCGCGCCCGTGCCCATGCGGGGTCGGCGAAACGAACCCGCCTACGTGCGCTACGTGGCCGAAAAGCTGGCGGAGCTGCGCGGCGTAACGCCGGAGGAACTGGCGAGGCAGACGACGGCCAACGTGGAAAGGCTGTACGGGATCGGGGCGGCGGACGAACGCCGGGAACAGGCGTAACGCACCGAAACGGACAGGTGAACGGCATAGAAAAACGGAGCGCCGCCCTCGGGCACGCTCCGTTGTTTTCTTGATCGGATCAAATCCGCGTCTGCCGTATCCCGCGCTTACGCCTCGGGGGCGGACGCTTCCAGGCCGGTCGGAAGGGCGCGCTGCACTTTGCCGCTGCGCAGGCAACGGGTGCAAACGTTCATACGCTTCACCTGACCGTCGATCTCCACGCGGACGCGCTGCACGTTCGGCGCCCAGACACGATGGCTTTTGCGGTTGGAGTGGCTGACGTTGTTGCCGTTCATCGTGGCCTTCTCGCAAACCTCACAGAACTTGCCCATTTGCTACACCTCCTAACGGGAGAATCGTTGTTTTCACAGCTTGACCATTTTATCACCCTTTGACGGGTTTGGCAATAGCGGCGGCGGCTTTTTTTCCATTTCCGCCCTACTCAGGAGCGAACGGCGCTGAGCAGTTCCGAAAGCGAGAACGGATAGGTGAGGATCCCGTCCACTTCCCCGGCGATCGTTCCGGACTGCACGAAGAACACGAAGTTCCCGTTTTCATCCACGTAGAAGTCACTTTCGGGGCTGAACACGCTTTCCAGATCGGCCTGTGTCAGCTCCGGAAAATAATCCTTCGTGAGCATCGCCTGCTGCTCCTGAATAATCTGCCACACCAGTCCGTAGACCAGTTCGGCCGCGTAGCTGTCGCCGGAGCCGTCCTCCGCGTCCTGCTCCAGGCCCGTTGCCTGGGAAAGCGACAGGGGCTGGCCCGCGTACACCCCGCTCAGGGCGAACACGACGGCCGTCCAGCTCTCCGTTTCGGCGTTGCCCAGAAACTGCCGGCTCTGGAACAGCACGCTCAAAACGTCGTCGGTGTCGGCGGTGACGCGGTAATCCAGCTGCGTGTAATAGGCGGGACCTTCCGTGTCCTCCGGAACGGGCAGGCAGTCCACGGCGTCGGGCACGTCGGCCGCGGCCATATCGGCGGCCAGCGAAGCAAAATACGCGTTCACGGCCGCCGCGGCGTCCGTATCCGCCGTAAACTGCGGGCAGTTGTAACGAAAGACGTACAGCGCGTTTTCGGAGGAGGCGCCCTCGGGGTAGAGGCGCTCGCCGCTCAGCGGCGCGGCCTCGGTCAGCGGCTGGGCCAGCGCGGACGTATAAAGCAGGCACAGCGCGGCGGCGACGCAAAGCAGACGTTTCACGGGACACCTCCCCGGGCGGCCGGCGGTCACCCCATGCTCACTTCGTCCACGGCGAAGGAATTCTCCATGTAGGCCGTGTACATGTTGTAGGTCGAAGCCAGGTCCTTGAGGTACTTCAGCTCCGCCTGGTAGACGTATTTATCGGTCACGATGTAGATGTCGAAAACCGTGTTGCCGTCCTCCGTGTCGTAGGTCACGTCGGCGGAGCTGAACTCGGGATGCAGGGTGGAGGTCGCGCCCTCGATGCCGTTGGCGATCACGTCGATGTAATCCGAAAGGTCGGTATGGTCGGCGTTTTCGACGCGGCGCACGAAGAAGCTCACGCTGCCGTCCGGGAGCGCTGCGGACACGCCGTCGTCGCTCTCAACGAGCATATCGTCGTCAAACACGCTGGGGTAGAGGATGGAAAAGCCGAGCGTGGTGTTGATGTACTCCACCAGAATGCTCTCCGTATAGGTCTGAATGGCTTCCTCCATGTTGAGCTCCGCGCCCACCGAGAAGCCCGTGAGCCGGTAGCCGTTGAGGGCCGCGGCGTCCTCGCGGAGGGTGTATACGGCGCGATCCAGCCACTGGATGTCGCGGTAGTCCGCATCGGACATATCCCGCATGGGCTTGGCGCCCCAGTACAGCTCGCCGATCAGCTGCACGTCGCCGTCCTCCACGGTGCTCACCGTTACCGGCTGGAAGCCGATGTAACCGCTGATGGGCGTGGTTTGCGCGATGGTTTCCAGCGTCGGCAGCTGCGCGGCGAAGATGCTTCCCAGCAGGGCCTGCTGCTTGGCGGTGTCCGTCAGGTAATCGGCGGTGATGTTAAGCGAAGCGTCCGCGGTGAGGCCGTTGTTGAAAAACGCGGAGATATACGCGGCGCTCAGCGTGGTTTCCTCGTCGCCGATCACCTCCGGCTCGTCCCCGGCGGTCATCGCGGCGCTGGCGACCAGGTCCAACAGCGGCAGAAGCGCTTCGAAATCCGAGGTTTCCGTTTGCTCCGCGCCGGCGAAGGATACGCCTCCCAAGACAAGACAAAGCGTTAAGATCCACGGGATCAGGGTACGGGTGAAAAGCTTTTTCATCGTTTGCCTCCCAAACTGTCCGCGGCGCAGGCCGCGCGACGATTCCCCATTGCCGGTTTTCCAACGGTATCGCGTTTCCCCGCGCGCGGGGAGAGCGCGAAGAGGATTCCGCTCATACGACGTTTGCGCGCGCCGTTTTCATCCGCGGGACGCGAGATATTCGGCGGCGGCGATGGCGGCCACGTTGCCCTCGCCTACGGCCTTGGCGACCTGAAGGGGCTTGCCGGTGCAGTCCCCGGCGGCGAACACGCCGGGCACGTTAGTGCGCATGTTCCGGTCCACGGGGATAAAGCTGCCCTCCGTCGCAAGGTCGGGCAGCAGCATGCCCAGGGAAACGGCGTTGCGGAAGATGAACACGCCGTCGTAGCAGTGCTCGCCCTGCTTGGTGGACAGGCAGATGCCCTCCGGCCTGCGCGACAGGCTCACGGGCTGCTCGTCCACCGCCGTCACGGTTCCCGGCAGCGCGCCGGCGTCGTGCTTTTTGAGCTGATAGTATTCCACCGAGGCCGCGAGCCCGGCGAGAAAATGGGTTTCCTCCGCGCCCTCCTCCGAAGCGGAAAGGACGCCCAGGCGCTTGCCGCGGTAGAGCATGCCGTCGCAGGTGGCGCAGTAGCTGACGCCCGTGCCCAGCAGTTCCTCCTCGCCGGGCAAAAGCTGCGGCCGCGCCGCGCCCATGGCGAGCACGATGGTTCGGGCTTCCACCACTTCGCTTTCCACCAGCAGCATAAAGCCGTCGTCCGAGGGGAGAATCTGGCGCACGAGGCCGTCCTGTATGTTCACGCCCATTTCCTTCGCCTGCGCCTCGAAGGCCTCCAGCAGCTTCGCCCCGGAGCCCCTGGGCAGGCCGGGATAATTGTCGATGTGTTCCGTGCGGGCAAGCCAGCTCGTGTTTTTCGCCGGACCCACGACCAGCGTTTCCAGCCCGCGCATCCGGGCGGTGATGGCGCAGCTCAGGCCCGCGGGGCCCTTGCCGACGATCGCGATATCTACCATGCTTATTTCTTCAACCGCATCGCTGCGGCGCTCCTTTCCGTCTGAGTCTAACAAAACCGGGCGGTTTTTGCAACGGCCGCCCCGTATTTTCCTGTAAATTCTAGCCATGCCGGAGTATAATCAAACCAAGGGGAGGAGGCGAACGCATGGCCGAGTGGAACCCGTGGCACGGCTGCCGCAAGTACAGCGCGGGCTGCCAGAACTGCTACGTATACCGGCGCGATGCCAAATACGAGCTGGACGCGAGCGTCGTGCGCAAAAACGCCGCCTTCGACCTGCCCGTGCGCCGGGCGCGCGACGGAAGCTACAAGCTCAAGGGACCGGACGACGTGGCCACCTGCTTTACGTCGGATTTCCTTCTGGACGCGGCGGACGAGTGGCGCGCCGAGGCGTGGCGGATGATCCGTGCGCGGCCCGACCTGAACTTCTTTTTCATTACCAAGCGCATCCTGCGCTTCCAGGAGCGCCTGCCCGAGGACTGGGGCGAGGGGTACGAAAACGTCTCCGTCGGCGTTACCTGCGAAAACCAGGCCGCGGCGGACGAGCGCCTGCCTTACTTTTTAAGCCTGCCCATCCGAAGCAAAACCATCGTGTGCGAGCCGATGCTGGAGGCCGTCGATCTGCGACCCTATCTGAGCTCCGCGATCCGGCAGGTGGTGGCGGGCGGCGAAAGCGGGGAAAACGCGCGGCTGATGCGCTACGTCTGGGCCGCGGACCTGAGCCGCCAGTGCAAGGAGGCCAATGTGCCCTTCTGGTTCAAGCAGACGGGCGCGCGCTTTGAAAAGGACGGGCGCGTGTACCGCATCCCGCGTCGGCTGCAGTTTTCCCAGGCGCGCAAATCGGGGCTCTCCCGGCCGTAAAACGGCGGGTACGGCACCGTTCAAACCGGCATGCGTCAGCTTTCTTCCTCGGCGGCGGCCACGGCGGCCTCGGCCTCTTCCAGCGCGTCGTACAGGGTTTCCTGCAGGGCCTGCTGCTCGCGGTAGCTCTGCGTAAGAGAAAGCATAAGAGCCGGATCGGCGTAGGTCTGCGGGTCGCTAAGCTGCGCTTCCAGCCCGGCGACCCGTTTTTCGCTGTCCGCGATGGCCTCCTCGGCCCTGCGCACCGCGGCCTGCAGTTCCCGGAGGCGGGCGCTCTGCTGCCGGTCGCGCCTGCGTTCCCGCACGAGCGAGGTGCGCGTAGGCGCGGCGTCGCCGGTTTCCACGGGCGGCACGGGCCGGTCGCGCTTTTCCAGATAATCGTCGAAATCGCCGATATACTCGGTCATTCCGTCCTCGTTCATCACCATGACGCGGTCGGCGAAGCGGTTGATGAAGTAGCGGTCGTGGCTGATGGCGAGGATCGTGCCGGGAAAATCAAAAAGCGCGTCCTCCAGCACCTCGCGGCTGTCCATGTCCAGGTGGTTGGTCGGCTCGTCCATCAGCAGCAGGTTGTCCTTTTTAAGCATCAGCTTGGTCAGCGCCACGCGCCCCCGTTCCCCACCGGAGAGCGAGGCGATCTTTTCGAACACGTCGTCGCCGGAAAACAGGAACAGCCCCAGCGCCCCGCGCACCCGCGCCTGTTCCAGGGACGGAAAGGCGTTCCACACCTCGTTGAGTACGGTGTTCTCCGGGTTTAGGTCCTGCTGGTGCTGGTCGTAATAGCCGACGTCCACGTTGGTGCCGTAGCGCACGCTGCCCGCGTCGGGGGCCATGCGGCCCATGAGAATCTTGAACAGCGTGCTCTTGCCCACGCCGTTGGGGCCGATGAGCGCGACGCGGTCGCCGGAGCGGAGCTTGAAGCCCACGTCGCGGAAGACCGGGCGCCCCTCGAAGCTTTTTTGCAGGTTTTTGACCTCCAGCGCCTCCTCGCCCATGCGGCGGCGCACGTCGAAGGAGAAGCGCACGTGGCTTTCCTCCTCGGGCTTTTCCAGCCTTTCCAGCTTGTCCAGCCGCTTCTGGCGGCTTTCGGCGGCGCGGATGCTCTTTTCGCGGTTGAAGCTGCGGTAGCGCGCGATGATGACCTGCTCGCGCTCGATCTCCTTTTGCTGGAGCTGGTAAGCTTTCGCGCGCGCCTCGAAATCGGCGGCGCGCTTCTTTTGGTATTCGGTGTAGTTGCCGGTGAACTTGGTCACCCGGCCGCCCAGCATTTCCCCCATGGTGGTGCAGACGTGGTCGAGAAAATAGCGGTCGTGGCTGATCACCAGCAGCGTGCCCTTATAATCGGCCAGGTAGTTTTGCAGCCATTCGATGGCTTCCAGATCCAGGTGGTTGGTGGGCTCGTCCATCAGCAGTACGTCGGGCTTTTGCAAAAGGAGCTTCGCCAGCGCCAGCCGCGTGCGCTCCCCGCCGGACAGGGTGCCCACCCTGCGGGCGTCCATTTCCCGCCCGATGCCCAGGCCCGACAGCACCCCGGTGATCTCGCCGTCGTAGGCGTAGCCCTCCATGCGGGTGAACTGCTCGGTCAGCCGCTGGTATTCGGCCGACAGGCGCAGCGCCGCCTGCTCGTCTCCGGCGGTGTGCGCCATTTCCTTTTCCAGCTCGCCCAGACGCTTCTCCACGGCGATGACCGCCTCGAATACCCTGAGCATCGCGCCGCGCACCGTGTCGGCCGGGTCGATGTCGTTGATCTGCGCCAGGTACCCCACGCGCAGGTCTTTGCTCATATGCACCGCGCCCTCGTCGGGCTGCGTTTCGCCGGAGATCAGGCGCATCAGCGTGGTTTTGCCGCAGCCGTTTACGCCGATCAGACCCATCTTTTCGCCCTTTTGCAGGCTGAAAGTCACGTCGCGCAGGACTTCGTTGGCGCCGAAGCCCTTGCGCACGTTTTGTACGGAAATCAGAATCATCGGGGATTCGCCCTTTCGTGGGGGATTTGGAACGTTTCCAGTTCGTGGGCGGACAGGCGCAGCTCGCCGGCCGTCATGTTGCAAAACGCCAGCGCCTTCTCCGTCGCCCTCGCGGCGCGGCGCAGCATCGCGGCGCCCTCGGCGCGGTCGCGCTCGCGGGCTTCGCCGTTTTCAAGCGGCAGCGCCTCGAAAAGCGCGTCCTCCATCTCGTCGTATTGCTCGGCCTGGCTGAAGAAGCGCGCGCAGTCCATCAGGTCCGCGGCGGTCAGCCGGAGAAGCACGGCCTGCTTGAGGTCGATCAGCTTGCGCACGCGCAGCTGGCACACCGTGGCTTCGGCGTACAGCGAGGAAAGCAGCCGGAGCGCGCGGTACTGGAGCGCCTCCGCCTCGCCGTAAGGCAAATCGCAGGTTTCCGCCTTGCCGGCGAGCAGCTCGCCGGCGACCATGCGGGGCAGGGGCGGCAAAAGCGAAAGCAGGCTTTCGACGGAGAGGGCTTCCACCGTGGAAAGCGGCATGCCACAGTGCTCGCGGCACGCGGCGTTGAGCAGCTGTATTCGCTCCCGGTCGTCCAGCTTTTTGGCGATGCCGCGCATCAGCTCGCCCAGCATGTGGATCAGGCGGAGAATATAATCGCGCTGATAATCCATAAGCCGTTTCCTTCATCCTCCACGTCGCATACGCACAACGGGTAGTATAGCACATCCGCTGCGTTTTCGCACCTGCGCGCGGCGGCTTGCCGCTTTCTGCGGCCGCGCCGGAATGCAAATTTTCGGGCAAAAGGCTATACAGACTTCGCTGTTTCATGTACAATTATGTTTGGAGTGCTTTTCGACGGGCTGTCTTTTTGCCTAAAGGAGCGATAGGAAATGAAACGCATCTGCCTGCTCCTCGCGCTGGCGGTTTTGCTTTCTTGCACGCCGGCCCTGGCCGACGAGGCCGGCGTATTGACCGAGACGGAACTGGGATCCTGGCTCAACGGGGTGCTTCTGCGCACCGTGGACGCGACGCCCCTCAACGCGCCCGTTGGCGAGGACGCCCTGACCGATGACGGCTACGCCTTCATCTACGATTTTGCGACCCTGTATTACGATAAGCCCGTTCTGGACGCCCAGAGCGTGCTGCGGGCCGTCGCCGTGACGGACGAAAACCTGACCATGCCCCGCGGCGTCAACCTGGGCATGCCGGTGGACGCGCTTCTGGCCGCCTACGGCTGGCAAAACCCCAATTTGGAGGGGGACGAAACCTTCGCCCCGCTTTACGTGCTCAACCGCCTGCCTTCCGGCGCGTACTGGGCGCTGGCACAGCGCAGCGGCGCGCAGCTGCAAAGCGTGCAGTGCGCCGTTCACGCGCGCGCGGGGGAGGATCGCTATACGGATACGGGCGTCATCTACACCGTGCAGGGGGACGCCGTGACGGCCATCCGCGTGTACGGATTGAGCGCTTTCGTAAGCCGCGCCGAGGTGGAGAACAACCTCACCGCGGTCGGCGGCGGCGACGCGGTAACCACCGTGCCCACCGTGGAGGGGGTCGAGCTGGTCAGCGCGGCGGAGGCCTTCGGGCAGGCCGATCTGCAGTTCGGCGGCGCAGACTTCCTGACGATGTCCGAGGATCAGGCCGCGGCGCTGCTTGGCCGGCCGACGGCGGAAGCCTGGGCGCAGGACGAGGGCGAGCAGTGGCTGCATACGCTCACGTACGACGGGGCGTCGCTGGTGTTCGGAACGGACGAGAACAAACAAAACGCCTATCTGGAATCCCTTTCCGTCACCGCGGCCGGCGTAGGCGGCCCGCGCGGCCTGGCCGTGGACATGTCGCTTTCGGACGCCCTTGCGCTGTTCCGCTGCGACGGCACGGGCGCCACGTCCGGACTGGCGGCGCTTTTGTACGGCGACGGGCAGAACCCCCCGTTCGGCACGCTGGAGCGCGCCGGGACGGGCGCCACGCTGCGCTACGCAGCCCAGGTCGCCGGGGCGGACGGGCAGACGCTCAGCGCCGTGCTGCACCTGACCTTTACGGACGACCGGCTTACGGAGATCATGCTGTATACGTATTGAGGAACGCAAGGCCATGGAGGGATAGCCGATGAAAATTGATCTTACCTGTCCCGTGGAGCTGTGGCAATATACCACCCCCACCGCCAAGCATCCGGGCTGCGGATTTGTGCTCAATAACCTCAGCGACAAGGCCGTCGTCTCCGTGCAGGTGACCATGGCCTGCTCCGCCGGGGACGGCGAGCTGCTCTTCCGGCAGGTGGAGCGCGTGCAGGGGCTCAAGGCGGGCGCGGGGGAGCGTTTCAGCATCGAGCTGCTTCCCACCCAATGGGAAGGGGTCAAGACGATCGACCTGATCATCGAGAAGGTCTGGTTCGACGATACGACCCTCTGGCGGCGCGGCAGCGCGCCGCTGACGGAATACCGGAGCAACGCCCTGCCGGCGGGGCGCAAGCTGGATCAGCTCCGCTTCGTGGCCGGGCCGGACGCCGTGGGCTACCCGGAGGTGCAGGGAAACGTCTGGCTGTGCGTCTGCGGGCGCGCCAACGACCTGCGCAGCGACCGCTGCTGCCGCTGCGAGCGCAGGCGCGACTCGGTGTTCGCCACCTGCTCGCGGGAGAACGTGGAGCAGCTGATCGCGGTGCACGAGCAGAAGCTGGACGACGTCGCCAAAGCGGCGCGGGAGGAGGCCAGCCGCCTCACGGAGACACGCGAGGAGGAGCGCACCAGGCTCAGGCGTAAAAAGCGCGTTGCGCAGCGCGTGGTGATCCTGTTCGTGTGCCTGGCGGCGGCGGTGGCGGCGGCGCTGATCTGGGGTGTGCCGGCCCTGCGCTACGCCAAGGCGGGGACCCTGCTCGACCAGGGCGCCTACGACGACGCGCGTACGGCGTTCGCGGAACTGGGCACGTACGGCGACGCGGCGACGATGCTGCTGGAATGCGACTACCGGCAGGCCGTCGGCCTCGCGGACGGCGGCGACGCGCAGGCGCTTACCCAGGCGGTGGCGCTTTACGAAAAGCTGGGAACGTACAAAAACAGCGAGGAATGCTTCCGCCAGACCCTGTACATGCTGGGGCAGACGCTTTTGGACGCGGAGGATTACGACGGGGCGGCCGACGCTTTCCAGACGCTGGGCTCCTATGAGGACAGCGCCCAGAAGCTTCTGGAGGCCCAGTACCGGCAGGCGGAGCTGATGTACGACAACGAAAGCTACATCGCCGCCCGCATCCTGTTCGAGGATCTGGGCCAGTACGAGGACGCGCCCGAGCGCGTCAACCTGTGCGATTACGCGCTGGGCAAGGCCGCGATGGAAGACGGGGATTTCGCCTCCGCCGTCTACCGCCTCGCCGCCGCGGGCGAAACCGAGGACGCTCCGCTGCTTTTACAGCAGTCGTATTACCAATTGGCGGAGCTCAAGCAACAGGCGGGCGATTACGAGGAAGCGGGCACCCTGTACCAGAAGGCGGGCGACTATGAGGACGCGGTGCTCAAGGGAAACGGCTGCCTGTACATGATCGCCAAGGAAGCGATGGACGGGGAGGACTACGCCAGGGCCGCGGAGCTCTTTGAGAGCATCGTGCCCTATCTGGACAGCGAGACCCTCGCGTGGGAGTGCGTTTACCAGCAGGCGCAGGTCGCCGTGAACGCGGGGGACGACGAGGGCGCGATCGTGCTGCTGTCCACCATCCCGCAATACGAAAAGACAGGCGCGCTGCTCAGCGCGTGCCGCTACCGCCTGGCCGCCAGGTACGTGGAGGAAGGCAAAACGGAAGAGGCGGAGACGCTCTATACGCTGCTGGGCGACTATGAGGATTCGGCTTCCCTGCTGCGCAAGCTTCGGTACGACCTGGCCGAGGAAGCCTTCGACGCGGGCGACTACACCCGCGCCGCGCCGATGTACGAGGCGTTGGGCAAGTACAAGGACAGCGTGGCGAAATGGAAGCAGAGCCTGTACGCCGTCGCGCTGGCCGCGGTGGAGGAAGGCGAGTACCAGAGCGCCATCGAGGACTTCACGGCGCTGGGCACCTACAAGGACAGCGAAGCTCAGCTGGAGTCCGCAACCTACGCGCTGGCGCTTGAGCTGAAGACGTCGGGCAATATGGACGAGGCGATCGCCCTGCTGAAAACCCTCCCGGACAACGCGGCCGCCAAGCAGCAGCTGAGCGACATCACCCTGGGCGAGGCGGAAAAGGCGCAGGCGGCCGGCGACCTGGAAAAGGCGAGCGAATTGTACCTGGCGCTGGGCGACTATCAGGACGCGGCCGTGCGCTACCAGCTTTGCCAGTATCTGCTGGCGACGCAGAAGAAGGGCGAGGGCGACTACCGCGGCGCGTATGTGATCTTCGCGGCGCTGGGCGAGTATCAGGACGCGGCCTCTCAGGCGGAGGCCTGCGCCTACGAAGCCTACGGCAAATACGCCACGCCCGCGCGCGCGGCTTGGGAGGCGGGGGACTGGCTGACGGTCGTCAATACGCTGGCGGATTTCGACGACAGCGACCTGCCTTCCGACTACAAGGATCTGGAAGGCATGTACGAGGAGGCCTGCTACCGCTACGCCGAGGCGCTCTATGACGAGGGCAGGGTGTACGAGGCGCTGCCGTACTACCAGCGCATCCCCGATTATCTGGATGTTTCCACCAAGAAGCTCACGCGCCGCTGCTACCTCATCCTCGGCGTGTGGGAAAGCGAGGACGGCACGCGGGACGCGGTGTTCCGCTCGGACGGGGTATGCACGCTTTTCGGCGAGCAGCTCTACTTCGCGGTGGACGGCTATGCGCTGAAAACCGGCCCAAGCCCGGACCAGCTGACCACCACGCATAAGCTGACCGTGATCACCGCGGATACGCTTTCCCTCCGGGTACTGACCGGCAGTTATAACCCCGTCTACCAGCTCAAGCACGTTTCCGACGATCCCATGGCCGAACTCAGGGTAAGCGCCACGCCGACGCCCGAGGCGACGCAGACGCCCGCGCCCGCGTCGGCGGAGCCTACGGCGACGCCAAAACCCACGGCGACGCCCGCCGCGACCGTGCCGGAGGGCTGAAAATGCAAACGGCGGCACGGCCCCCGGAGAAGCTGACGATCGGCGTGCTGTACGGCTTTCGGGCGCTGATGGTGCTGTTTGTGTGCAATTACCACATCTGGCAATTGGGCTGGCTGGGGCAATATCCCACGATTCTGGGCACGCGGCTGGACCTGGATTTCTGGACGCGTTCGTCCTACCTGTTCGTGGACGGGATGCTGCTGTTAAGCGGGTTTCTGCTCTACCTGCCCTACGCCCGGGAGAAGGCGTACGGCATCCCCGCGCCGGGCGTCGGGCGCTTCTACTTCAACCGGTTCAAGCGCATCGTGCCCAGCTACCTGTTTTCGGTGCTGGCGGTGCTGCTTTTGTACGCGCTGCCCGGCGGCGCCTACCGGGACGCGGCCGCGCGCAACGCGGATATCCTTACGCACCTGACGTTCACGTTCAACTTCTTTAGGGACACGTACCTGTACACGCCGCTCAACGGGGTGCTGTGGACGGTCGCGGTGGAAGTGCAGTTTTACCTCGTCTTTCCGTGGCTGGCGGCGGCGGCCCGTAAAAAGCCCGCCTATACGCTGGGGGCCATGGCGGCGGCGGGAATCCTGTTTCGGCTGATCGTTGCAAAAAACGTGACCGACCTGAGCGTGTGGATCAACCAGATGCCTGCGTTTCTGGACGTGTACGCGCTGGGAATGCTGGGAGCGATCGGCTACGTACGCCTGCGCAAATGGCTGAACGGCGCGCCCAAAGCGGCCGCGCGGATGACGGCGGGCGTCGCCGTGGTGCTTTTCGCGGGCGGCTGCTGGGCGCTGACGACGCTTTTGCACCTGCAGACGGACAGCGGTCTGCTGGGCCACGACCAGCTCCGGCTGTCACAGTGGCGGCTCCGGCTGCCGCTGGCGGGGACGATGACGCTGCTTACGCTCTCGGCGGCGTTTCTGCCGAAGCTGCTGCAAAAGCTTTTCGACAACCGCCTGATGCGCTTCCTTTCCACGATTTCCTTCAACCTTTATATCTGGCATCAGTTCCTGAGCGCGCGCGTCGCGGAAGGGCTGTTCCCCGCGACGCTGCACGGCGATCTGCAATTGCAGCAGTGCTTCACCCTTTCGGCCTTCGCGCTGTCCATCCTCGCGGCGATGGCGGCGACGTACGGGGTGGAGCAGCCCGCGGCCCGCGCGCTGGAAAGCCTGCGAAAGAAGATAACACAACACAAGGAGACGAAGAACCATGAAGGATCCCCGGGTACGGAAACTGTGTAACATGCTGGTGCACTACTCCTGCGAGCTTAAGCCGGGCGAAAAGGTGCTGGTGGAAATGTACGGCCACCAGCCGGAGCTTACCGCCACGCTGGTGGAAGAGATTTACGCGGCCGGCGCCCTGCCGGTGGTGCGCCTGAGGGACATAACGGTGCAGCGTGCGCTGATGCGCGGCGCGAGCGTTGAAAAATGGGCCTTCGAGGCCGAGAACGACGCGGCGCTGCTCAAAGGCGTGCAGGCGTACATCGGCATCCGCGCGCCGGAAAACGGCTTTGAAACGGCGGATGTGACCGCCGAGCAGACGGCGCTGTACGGCAAGCATTACAGCGGCCCCGTGCACGGCAAGATTCGCGTGCCGCACACCCGCTGGGCGGTGCTGCGCTACCCCACGCCCGCCGCCGCGCAGGCCGCCAAGATGAGCCTGGAAGCGTTCGAGGATTATTACTTCAACGTCTGCACCCTGGACTACGGCAGGATGAGCGCCGCCATGGACAGGCTGGTCGCCCGCATGGAGCGCGCCGACCGGGTGCGCATCGTCGGCCCCGGGGACACGAACCTTTCGTTTTCCATCAAGGGCCTGCCGGCCATCAAGTGCGACGGCAAGCTGAACATCCCCGACGGCGAGGTGTTCTCCGCGCCGATTCGCGAAAGCGTCAACGGCGTGATCGCCTTTAACACCCCAAGCCTCTACAGCGGGGTGGAATTCGCAAACGTCCGTCTGGTTTTCAAAGACGGCCAGATCGTCGAGGCGACGGCCAACCACACCGAACACCTGAACAAGATTCTGGATACCGACCCGGGCGCGCGCTATGTGGGCGAGTTTTCCTTCGGCCTCAACCCCTACGTGACCGAGCCGATGATGGATACGCTGTTTGACGAGAAGATCGCCGGGTCTTTCCACTTCACGCCCGGCCACTGCTACGACGAGTGCAACAACGGCAACCACAGCGACATCCATTGGGATATGGTCTGCATCCAGCGGCCGGAATACGGCGGCGGCGAGATATGGCTGGACGACGAGCTGGTGCGCAAAAACGGGCTGTTCGTGCCCGGGGAGCTTATGTGCCTCAACCCCGAGGCGCTGAAGTAGGCTAATCCGGGAGGCATGACAAAACTTTCACAAAAAGTCTAAAATGTCCGCCCGGCCCTTGCAATACGCGCAGGATTTGGGTACAATAGAAAAGGTTGCTTATTGAATAAGACAAGAGTCGTCAGGAGGAGATACTCATGGTCAAAGTTGCTATTAACGGTTTCGGCCGCATCGGCCGTCTTGCTTTCCGGCAGATGTTCGTGGCCGAGGGCTACGAGGTCGTTGCCATCAACGATCTTACCAGCCCCGCTATGCTGGCGCACCTGCTGAAGTACGATACGGCGCAGGGCCCGTTCTGCGGCACGATCGGCGAGAACCTGCATACCGTGGAATCCACGGAGGACAGCATCATCGTCGACGGCAAGGAAATCAAGATCTACGCCGAGAAGGACGCCAAGAACGCGCCTTGGGGCAAGCTGGACGTGGACGTCGTGCTGGAGTGCACCGGTTTTTACACCAGCAAGGAAAAGAGCCAGGCCCACATCGACGCCGGCGCCAAGAAGGTCGTCATTTCCGCGCCCGCCGGCAGCGACCTCAAGACCATCGTGTTCTCCGTGAACGAGGATATCCTCACCAAAGAGGACAAGATCATCTCCACCGCCAGCTGCACCACCAACTGCCTGGCGCCCATGGCCAAGGCCCTCAACGACGCGTACCCCATCATCAGCGGCATCATGTGCACGGTTCACGCCTACACCGGCGACCAGATGATTCTGGACGGCCCGCACCGCAAGGGCGACCTGCGTCGCGCGCGTGCCGGCGCCGCCAATACCGTACCCAACTCCACCGGCGCCGCCAAGGCCATCGGCCTGGTGATCCCGGAGCTTAACGGCAAGCTGATCGGTTCCGCCCAGCGCGTGGCCGTGCCCACCGGCTCCACCACGCTTCTGTTCTCCGTGATCAAGGGTAAGGACGTGACCGTGGACGGCATCAACGCCATCATGAAGGCCGCCGCCAACAACGCGAGCTTCGGCTACATCACCGATCCCATCGTCTCCTCCGACGTCATCGGCATGCGGTACGGCTCGCTGTTCGACGCTACGCAGACCATGGTCGGCAAGGTCGACGACGACACCTACCAGGTGCAGACCGTCGCGTGGTACGACAACGAAAACAGCTACACCAGCCAGATGGTTCGCACCATCAAGTACTTCGCGGAACTGGGCTGAGCCAAAAGCGTAAAGGGCATTTCGATTGCCCTTTGAACCTTCGGGGCCCCCTGAGAAGGGGGTCCTTTTCATGTTTCGCGCCGCAGGCGCGGCCAAAGGGGGAGGGGTTTCCCCTTTGGAATCCCAAGGGGGTGGAGATGCGCCCATGAGGGCGCAGGGGGGATCGCGCCTGCGGGCATGGGCGCGCAGGGAACTGCCTCTGCGGAGGCAGGCAGGGGCTTTCCGCTCGCCCCTGCACCCTTCGG
>CAZXJI010000007.1:0-7265 GCA_964640955.1 uncultured Oscillospiraceae bacterium
ATGGTACTTGGCTGGTAACGGCCCGGTAGAGTAGATCGCCGCCGCATCCCACATACACCCCCGGCAACCGCTAAGCAGTTGCCGGGGGTGCGTTTATATCGCCGCCAATCATTTAGAAACAATCAAGCATATGCCTCCGCATGCCGAAGCAATGTAAAACGAGCCGGTCGCCGCCGCGTATCATACGATCATGGCTTTCGTCGTTTGAGCCTGTCCGGGTTGCCCAAAGAACGTCAAAACGCTATACTGCTTCCCAGAGGTGATGCCCGTGAGCATCGAGATCATTCTGATCATCCTGATTCCCTCGCTTCTGTTGTCGCTCGTAACCACGATGCGCCACCGGCGTAAAGCGCTGCAAGCGATGTTGAAGCGCGAATGGGGCGCGGAGAAGGTCACCCGTCCGATGGATGAGGACGCGCTTGCGAGCCGTAACTGGAAGGAGATCCGCGGGGAGGCGCGCGCCGACCGACAGGTGGACGACGTCACCTGGAACGACTTGGACATGGACGCGGTTTACCGACGCCTGAACAGAACGCAGAGCAACGCCGGGGAAGAGACGCTGTACGCGATGCTGCGCGAGATCGACGTAAGCGACGATGCACTTGTCCGGCGAAACCGCTGGATGCAGGCGCTGGGCGCGGATGAAGCCGGTCGCTTTGCGCTGCAGAAACAGTTGCATAAGCTGGGCCGGGATCACGACCACGGCGCGTTCACGTTTCTGCGCGATCCGCAGGCATGCCGGCCGTCCTATGCGTGGGTTTATGGTATGCTTGCCGCGCTGCCGCTCGTCTTTCTAGGGATCGGTTTTCTGCGGCCGGTCTGGTTTGCGGGAATCGCCGTATCCTTTCTGATCAACACAATCGTCTACTATCGCACGCGTATGATCTGGCAATCCAAACAGGCGGCCGTGCGCCAGATCGCCGCGGTCCTGTGCTGCACCCGGCAGCTGAGTAAGCGCGCTGTCCCGGGGATGGAGGACGGCTTTCGGGGGATCGGCACGCTCTGCGCAAAGCTCAAGCCCATCGCGCGATGGAACGGTCTGTACGCGATGCAGCGGGTGAACGATTACGATTTTCTGACCGATTACTTCCGAATCGCGTTCCAACTGGACATGATCAGCCTGATGCGCCTCGCGTCCTTCATCAAGCGGCATTCGGAGGAAGTCTACAGGCTGTATTCGCTGGTGGGCGAGATAGACGCCTGCATCGCCGTCGCTTCGGTGCGCGCGTCGCTGGAAAGGTACGCCGTCCCGACTTTCGTGAGCGAAAAGCGTGTTGAGGCCGAAAAGATGGTTCATCCGCTGCTGAAAGCCCCCGTTGCAAACGATCTGGATTGGCGGCAGAACGTGCTGATCACCGGTTCCAACGCCTCCGGAAAATCCACTTTCGTCAAGGCGATCGCCTTGAACGCCATTCTCGCCCAAAGCGTATGCACCTGCTGGGCGGAAGCGTTTTCCATGCCCAGGGCGCAGGTCATGAGCTCGATGGCGTTGCGCGACGACGTGCAGGGCGGCGACAGCTACTTCATCGTGGAGATCAAGAGCTTGAAACGGATTCTTTCGGCCTTGCGCGGCGATCGGATCACGCTGTGCTTCATCGACGAGATTCTTCGCGGAACCAACACCGTGGAGCGCATCGCATCCTCTTCGGCGTTGCTTTGTTACCTGGGCGATCAAAACGCGCTGTGCATCGCCGCGACGCACGATATGGAGTTAACGCAGCTGCTGCCAACATACCGGCAGGTGCATTTTCGAGAGGAGATCACACCGCAGGGCATGGTGTTCCCGTACCGGGTCACGGAAGGCGTTTCTAAAACGAGGAACGCGATTCGGCTTTTGGAGCAGCATGCGTTTCCGGCGCGGGTCGTCGCTTCGGCGGACGAGGCGGCCGCCCGTTTCGACGCGACGGGGAAATGGAATGCGGGCCAACCGCAGGGGGAGGCCGATGGATCGGCCGGAGACGAATGAAGCCGACTTTCGGACGATCGCCCATTGCTCCGCGTATTCGGATCGGACGCGATCTGCTTGACGCGGGTCGGGATGATATGGGATACTGATCTATCCGTAGAAGGGGAATGGAAGGGGAGCGACGCGAATGTTTGCAGTTCGTCCCGTAAGCGCCGAAGACAGGGCGTTTTGGCTTTCGACGGATACGCACACGTCGGAGGAAGGGTTTCGCCGCAAGGTGGATAACCGGACAGGCTATGTGCTTTGCAGCGACGGCATACCCGTCGGCCTGATGCATTACAGCGTGCTGTGGGACAACCTGCCCTTTCTGAACCTGCTCTTCCTCACGGCGGAGTATCGCGGCCGGGGCTGTGGTCGGCGCGCGATGGCATACTGGGAGCGTGAAATGGCCGCGCTGGGCTATCGGATGGTGTTGGTTTCCACGCAGGTGGACGAAGACGCGCAGTTCTTCTACCGCAAGCTCGGCTACCGGGAGTGCGGGTGCCTGGTGCTCAACGATTGCCCCCTGATGCAGCCGATGGAAATGTTCATGTCCAAAACGCTATCGAACGACCCGCCCTCGGGGCTTTCAGGCACCCGTGACCGCCTTTGACAAAGGGGTCGCCTTCAATTCGCAGATTGTTTTGACCGACACCCTCAGCGCAAGGAAGAAGGCCAGCGCGTCCGCGGCGGGCCCCGCCCACAGCACGCCGTCGATCCCCATTGCGCGGGGCAGCAGGATTGCGATCGGTATCAGGAAAATGATCTGCCGCGAAAGCGACAAAAGCATCGCCTGCAGCGGCTTTTCGACCGACTGCACAAAGATGCTCGCCACCGTCTGAAAGCCGGTGGGAATGCATAACAGCAGGAATATTCTCAGGCTTTTCACGGCGAACAGGTTGTAGAGATCGCTTTCCGCGCCGAAAAGCGATACGATGACCATCGGGAAAAGCTGAAAGACGACAAAAGCCAAAGAGGACACGATCAGCGCGCTGACGACGCAGATGCGAAACGCCTTCAGCACGCGGTCGATCCGCCCGCAGCCGCGGTTGAAGCCGAGCGTCGGCTGCGCGCCCGTCGCGATGCCGACGATGATAAACAGAAAAATCTGGTTTACTTTCAGCGTAATGCCCATGACGGCCAGGGGGATTTCGGCGCCGTAGACGGAAGACGCGCCGTAGAAAGCAAGCAGGTTATTGATGACGGCCGTCATGACGACCGTCGCCATCTGGTTGATGAAGCTGGAAACGCCCAACGGCAATACCGCCCGCGCATATCGGAAGTCCAGCCGATAATCCGACCGGGTCAGCCGGATCGACTTCCATCGGGGCAGGTAGGCTAGGGAAATGACGAAGGAAAGGAACTGTCCGATCACGGTCGCGATGGCCGCGCCCTGCACGCCCCAGTGGAAAACGAAGATGAATACGGGGTCCATTACGGTGTTGAACACGGCGCCGACCACCAGGGACGCCATGGCGAAGCGCGGACTGCCGTCGGCGCGAATTATGGAGTTGAGCGTCGTCGAAATCAGCACGAAGGGAAACCCGACCATGACGATGCTGCCGTAACCCAGCGCGTACGGTTCGACCGTTTCGGTAAAGCCGAACAAATAGACGATGGGCTTAAGAAAAACGGCGGTGATCGCCACAAGCACGATGGAAACCACGACCGAAAGCAGAATCGCGCCGGCCGTGGCGCGTTTGGCATCCCCCGGCCGGTTGGCGCCGAGCTTGAGGCTCAAGTAGGTGGCGGCCCCGTCGCCGAAAAGCACGCCAAGGGCCACGCAGAGCACCGTGAGCGGAAAAACGACGTTGGTTGCGCTGTTGCCCAGGTAGCCTACGCCGTTGCCGATAAAAACCTGGTCGACGATATTGTACAGTCCGTTTACGACCAGCGAAATGATGCAGGGCACGGCATACTTGGCAATCAGGCGGCCGACGGGTTCGGTCGCCAGCGGGTGCTGCGTCGAATGGGTACGGGTTTGCAAAAAAATCCCCCTAACAAACACCATGGTTGCTTTCGCAACTATGGTGAAAAAAGAAGTGTGCCCCAACTAATTGCTAAGGCAACTATAAGATAACAGACGAATCGCCGAAAGTCAAGCCGAACGGAAAAATAAAAAACGCGTGGGTGGCTAACCGGACGCCGATTGACAAAAGAAGCGCCGAAGGGATACCATAAGATAAGGGTACGGCAAAGAGCAAAAGTCCGCCGCACCGGAAAGGGGCGGCGCCATGCACGAGCTGATGAGCCGGTTTTCGATCATCCATCGCCAGTCGTCCATCGCTCTGGATCGAAAGCTGAAGGCGGAGCAGATATCCGCAAGCCAGTACACGCATATCCTCGTGATCTGCGAAAACCCGGGCGTCTCCCAGGAGGAAATCTCCCGTCTGCTGCGGATCGACAAGGGCTCCGTCGCCAGAACGATCCAGCAGTTCGAGCGCAAGGGATACGTTACCCGTATCGTTTCCGCGCAGGATAAGCGGCAATACCAGCTTTTCCCCACGGAGAAGGCGACCGATCTGTATCGCCGTATTCGAAACGTCGCCGTGCAGAGCGAGGAAGCCCTCACCCGGGGGCTGACCACGGCGCAGCGCGAAACGCTGATCGCGCTTCTGGACCGGGTGATTGAAAACCTGGAGACGTAACGGGTCTCGCGAAAGAAAACGCACATACGCTAACGCCCGACGGCGCGTAACAGCACCGCCGGGCGTTCAGACAGCCATGGTTCATGGAGGAGGATCGCTATCCGGCGCCCGGCAGGCTGCCGAACCGCTAATCGTCAAACCCGATGGGTTCGAAATCCGACGCCGGGTGCTTGCATACGGGGCAGATGTAATCCGGCGGCAGGGTATCGCCTTCGTAGATATACCCGCAGATTTTGCAGCGCCAGCCCCTGACCTTCTTTTCCGGCGGCTTGAGCTTGGGTTTGATGTGCTGGAAATAATCGTCGTAGGTTACGCTGGGCGCGTCGGAGAGGATGCGCGCCTCGGTGAGTTCCGCAACGAACAGCGTATGCGTTTCGTAATCGTGCGTGGCGATCACCCTGCAGGAGATGAGGGCGTTGCAGTCCTCGGTGAGGTAGTATAGCCCGTTTTCACAGCGGGCGACGCCCTCGAAACCCTCGAACTTGTCCACATCGCGGCCGCTCTGGTAGCCGAAGCGCTTGAAAACCGCGAAGCCCACGTCGCGCGTAAGTACGCTCAGGTTGAACACGCCCGTTTTGACGATCATATCGTGCGTGTAATTGAGCTTGTTGACGGCCACGCAGAGGCGGTTGGGCATGTTGGTGATCTGGTTGACGGCGTTGATGATGCAGCCGTTGTCCTTGTCGCCGTCCTTCGCGCTTACGACGAACAGCCCATAGCCGATTTTGAACAGCGCCGCGGGGTCGACGGGCGTCGTCGGCACGGCGGGATGGGGGCTGTGCATGGCGACGGGGGCCGCGGGCCTGACGTCCGCGGCCAGCGCGTCCGCAAGGGCGTCCAGCTCTGCCGCCTGCTCGCTTCGCAGGGCGGAGCGAACGTGCACCACAGGCTCGATCAGGCGGACGTTCTTCATTTCGCCGAGCATTTTGCGGATCAGGTTGCCCGCCGCGGGCGCCCAGGAGCCGTTTTCCAGCACGGCGAAAGCGCGGTTGTGCAGCTGGTGGGCCTTCATGTCCAAAAGGTACGTCTCGATCGGCGAGAAGATGCCGGCGTTGTAGGTGGCGGAAGCGATCACGATATGGCTGAAGCGCCAGCTTTCCGCCATCAGCTCGCCCACGTCCGTCACCGCGGCGTCGTACAGCCGCACGGCAACGCCGCGGTCCGCCAGCCGGCCGGCCAGCGCCTCGGCGGCGTTCTGGGTGTGACCGTAGATGGTTCCGTAAACGATCAGCACGCCCGCCTCCTCGGGCTCGCAGGCGCTCCATTTGCGGTACTTGTCGATGTACCATTCGATATTTCTGCGCCACACGGGCCCGTGCAGCGAGCAGACGCACTTTACGTTAAGCGCGCCCAGCTTGCTCAGCAGCGCCTGCACCTGCGCGCCGTATTTACCGATGATGTTGGCGTAGTAGCGCCGCGCATCCGGCAGCCATTCCGCCTCGAAGTTCACCTCGTCGGCGTACAGGTTGCCGCCCAGCGCGCCGAAGGTGCCGAAGGCGTCGGCGGAGAACAGCGTGCGGCTTTGCGGATCGTAGGAGACGATCACTTCCGGCCAGTGCACCATGGGCGCGGTGAAGAACGTAAGGCGACGATGGCCCACGTCCAGCGTTTCCTGATCGCACACGACCCGGATGTTGATTCCATCCGCGGAGCCGAAAAACTGCCCGATCATCATTTTCGCGATCGCGGTGCAGACGACCATGACCTCCGGGTGCCTGTCCAAAAGCACTCTGAGCGTCGCCGCGTGGTCCGGCTCCATATGGTGGACGATCAGATAATCCAGCTTCCGGCCGTCCAGGCCCGCCTCCAGATTCTCGAAAAAGACGTCCGCCACCGCGTGATCCACCGTATCCATGAGCACGGTACGGTCGTCCAGCAGCAGATACGAGTTATAGGCGATGCCCCGGGGAAGGGGGAAAAGGTTTTCAAACCTGGCCAGCCTTCTATCGCTGCCGCCCAGGTAAAGCAAATCGTCGGAAATGCGGCGAACACAGTTCATCAGATAACCTCCTTAACGAAACGTCCCCTTTATTTTACACCGAGAATCGCCTCGTGAAAAGGGGCTTTCCGGACGAAGTTGAGGCAACGCGGCCCATGCCGCCGGGCCGCGCCGCACAATGCGCCGTTTGGCGAAAATCCGCCTGAAATCGGGGTTGACAGGCCCCCGGCGATATGGTAAAATTCCTAATCGTCAGCGGATGAACCGCAGATGCGCCGGGAAGCGAAGGCGGCGGATGCGCCTGTAGCTCAGTTGGATAGAGCAACGGCCTTCTAAGCCGTGGGTCAGGGGTTCGAATCCCTTCAGGCGCGCCAGTCATATGGTGGGTATAGTTCAGTGGTAGAGCGCCAGATTGTGGCTCTGGAAGTCGTGGGTTCGAGCCCCACTACTCACCCCATCTTCTCTCTTTGGGGTATCGCCAAGCGGTAAGGCACGGGACTTTGACTCCCGCATTCGTAGGTTCAAATCCTGCTACCCCAGCCAGCATACCCAAAAGACAGATCTCAGAGTGCCGAACCCTGTCGTCTGTCTTTTTTACAGGGAGCGGCGGAAACCCCGAAGAGAAACGCGTTCAGCAGCGGCGGGGCCCGGGCCAATGTCCGGGGCCCGCCCCCGGTTTAGAATGCCGGCAGGGCCCCCGGATCGCGGCCCTCGTGCCCAAACCGGCGATCCC
>CAZXJI010000007.1:7275-141714 GCA_964640955.1 uncultured Oscillospiraceae bacterium
CCCCCACCACTGTTTTTTTTTTTTTTACCGGGCCGGCCACACCCCCCCACACACACCCGCGCCCCCCGGGGGCGGCCCCGCCACACGGCCCCCCCCCCCGCCGCTGCTTACGAAGGCAGTCAGGCGCCCTGAATCGCGCCGATCTTCCCAAACCAGTCGAGCACGGCGCCGCGGTACGCCTCCGGTGCCTCGGTCACCAGAAAATGGCTGCCGGGGAGGATGCAAAGCGTGCCGTTCGGCAGCGACCGCGCGATCAGCCGCGTGTGCGTATCGCGAATCAGGTCCTGCGTACCGGCAAGCACCAGCGCCGGCATGGTCAGCTTTAGCAGCGCGCCGGGGCGGATGTGCGGCTGAAAAGCCATCAGGCCGAGCATCTCCCGCTTGCGCCGGGCGGCGGCCGAAAACGGCGAGCGGGGGAGCACCAGCGCATACTGACGCCACACATCCAGCACGGCGCGCGGCAGCATGCCGGTGGGGTAAAGGTTTGCCCCGTTCAAAACCAGCGAGCGTACCTTTTGAGGATAGCGGAGCGCAAACAGCAGCGCGATATTCCCGCCGTCGGAGAAGCCAAGGATATGCGCCCTGCCGATCCCCAGGGCGTCCGTAAACCCTTTCAGGTCCGAAGCGAACTGGGAAAGCGTGAAGGGCGCGTTCCCGCGCGGCGATTGTCCGTGCCCGCGCGTATCCACGGCAACCACATCGAAAACGGCTGCAAAGGCGTCCATGTGCGCGTCGAAAACCGTCCGATCCCCGTCGTTGCCGTGCAGAAGGATCAGCGTGTCGCCGTGTCCGCGGCGGGTATAGGAGAGCTGAACAGCCATATGGAAATCCCTCCGGTTTTCATTCGGACGTATACGCCGTGTTTTCACACGTACGGCTTGGTACCGGCCGATTCGGCGCCGTTATGGCCCGTCGCCGAGCCACAGACTCGCGTTTGGTCGCCGTCGCTCGCGCACGGCGGGTATAGTATACCACAGATTCGCCTCCGCGGCGCCGTCCTTCGGCCATGCCGGCTTTCGGGCGGCGCGGAATCGGGCCCGAGCGGGGATATGCGCGCAAAAGACCGAATACCGAACGTTTTCACTCCGTTCATATCTGACGCTTGCCATTTGCCCGGCGCTTTGCTATAATTATATACTGAGACAGTTGAATTTGGGAAAGGGGCTATTTAATCCATGCTAAACTTAGCGCAGCTGCTGCTCGGCCTTACCGACAGCACGACGACCGCGGCCGCGACCGACGCTACGACGACGACTACCGCGGCGGGCGGCGATATCCTCACCCTCGTGGTGCCCATGGTATTGATGTTCGCGGTTTTCTACTTCCTGCTGATCCGCCCGCAGCGCAAGAAGGATAAAAAAGTCAAGGATATGCTCGCCGCGCTGAAGGTGGGGGACCGCATCAGCACCATCGGCGGCATCTTCGGCACCATTACCGCTATTAAGGACGACACCATCGAGCTGACGGTCGGCAAGGACAACATCAAGCTGATCATGGCGCGCTGGGCGATTCGCCAGGTGGAGGACGTTCCGGTGGAGAACGACGCCGAGGTGCTCAACTAACGTCGATAAACGGCGCTTCGGCCGAACGGCCGGCACGAGCGGTGCCGCCGCAGGCGAATGCGACGCGCCAGCCAAAAGCCGCGCCCCCATAGCGGGGGCGCGGCTTTGCCGTATCGGTTCCTACTCTTCGCCCGGGAAGCGCACGCTCCACGAATGGCGTACGGCATCCATCGTCGAAAGCACCGTAAGGGTGTCCTGTTCGCGCAGGATGCCGCTTTCGGGAAGCCCGAGCTTCACGCAGCGGCCGAATTCGCGAATTTCGTACTCAAAGCCGTTGATTTCAAAAGGAATCGCCACGCTACGCTTCGCGCCGTCGTACAGGCGCACGGTCATCTCCTGCGCGGCCTGGAAATCGGGAAGGGTGATTTCTCCCTTCGTGCCGAACACCGCGGCGTTGCGCGGCATATCCACGCCGATGGCGGTGGCGACCGAAGCGGAGCGCCCGCCGGGGTATTCCAGCAGGATGGCGCTGAACTCGTCGGTTCCGAACGCGTCCATGCGCACCGTGGAATGGAAGCGCACGGGTGCCGCATCCATCACCATGTGGGCGAATCCCAGGTTGTAGATGCCGATGTCCATCAGCGCGCCCGCGCCGAGGATGGCGCTGAGCTTGTCCTCCCGGCGGGAGCCGGTGGCGATGAAGCCGTAATCGCTTCGCATGTGCAAAACGTCGCCGATCTCGCCGGAGGCGATGATCCGCCGCATTTCCATAAGCACCGGCAGGAAGCGGATCCAGAAGGCCTCCATGACGAAAACGTTGTTCTCGCGCGCCAGCTCGTAGAGCTTTCGGGCCTGGCCGGCGTTGATGGCGAAGGGCTTCTCGCACAGGACGTGTTTCCCGGCCTCAAGCGACCTGCGTACGTTGTCAAAGTGCATCGTGTTCGGCGTGGCAACGTAAACGGCTTCCAGCTCCGGGTTGGCCAGCATTTCGTCCGGCGAGCCGTACGCGTGCGGTATGCCGTACTCCTTGGCGAAGGCCTGCGCCTTCTCGTCGCTGCGGGAGGTTACAGCCAGCAGCTGTTCGCCCTCGGCCTGCATCAACAGCACCGTGCCGGCGAACTTATGGGCGATGACGCCCGTTCCGATAATACCCCAGCGCATGTCGAAACATCTCCTTCCCAGATCGGTATGCAATCGGTTGAAAGGTTCAGGATACGAGCGCCTTGCCCGCGAACACGGCGGCAAGTCCCAACAGAACGCTGAGCACGACGTAGGCGACGCCCATCCACGCCTTGCCGGTACCGAAAAGCGACGTAGTTTCCAGGGCGAAGGTGGAAAAGGTCGTAAATCCGCCGCAGAAACCGACCTGCAAAAACGTGAACCAGTCGCCGTGGATATGGGTGTATCGATCCGCCAACCCCACCAGAACGCCGATCAGCAGCGCGCCGAGCACGTTGACGAGCATCGTGGCCACCGGGAACCCCCGATGATGGGAAAAGGGAAGCAGCGAAAGCATGTACCGGCAGACGCTGCCGAAAAAGCCACCCATACCGACGACGATCGCATCGCGCATACGCACACACCCGGCTTTCGGAAAGCAGCCGGGGCACGCACGGGCGAAGGCTGCTTTCTGCATTGGGAACGTCGGCGGGACCGCCGTTCTTCGCCATTATAAGCGACGGAAGCTCAATTGGCAAGCGCCCGGAGCGGCCGAACTGTAAAAGCTTACGAAGGGTTGCGGTAAGCGGGTCGGGCGCGCCGCGCCGGTATCCTTGCGAAGGTTCCCCGGGTTGCGGAAAAGAGCATAAAAAAAGTGAGCCGTCTGCACGAAGCTAGACAACCCACCATGGCAGGGGCAGAAGGACTCGAACCCTCAACAAAGGTTTTGGAGACCCACGTGTTACCATTACACCATGCCCCTTCGGAACACGAATGCAAGTATAATGGATTTCCGCTCGAATGTCAAGCGCCCGCAGCCCGATTTTGTGCCACGGAAGTGAAAAAGGGCGGGCGCGGCCATACGGACGTTTGCGCGTTTCTCTGCGCGCTCCTCAGGTTCGATCGCCGTTCGGCAGGGAACCGGTGTTCGGTTGGCGAAGACAAGGAGCAAAGCGGCACCGACGGGTACGGCACGGGAAACGCGCCGTACACTATCGGGGCACCACGGACGAAACGGAGGGACGGTCATGAAAAAGGAACTGGGCCTGGGCCGGTGCGGGCTTGCCTGCTGCCTGTGCAGCGGCAACGAGCATTGCGGCGGGTGCGACACGGGGGATTGCCCGTTTTCGGAGAAATGCGAAAACAGGGCCTGCTCCCTCGAAAAAGGGCTGGCGGGCTGCTGGGAATGCGACGAGGACTGCCGCAGGGGGCTGCTTCAGAAGATCAAGCCCTACGGCTTCAAGCTCTACGTGCAACGGTACGGCAAACAGGCGCTTCTGGACCGGCTGGAGCAGAACGAGCGCGCCGGCGTACGCTACCACCGCGTGGGTTTCGAAGGCGATTACGACGACTTCACCGACGTCGAAGCGCTGATCGCCTTTATCCGTACGGGAAAGCGCGCCGATTCGTAGCGGGGCCGGTTGGCCGGCCGGGCCGGAACGGCGGGCGTCCTGCATGAAAAATGTATAATCGGGGAGGGCCGCCGCGGCCCCGCGAGCGTCGACGAGCGCTTTTCGGGCGGTCGGGTTCGCGTGCGGACCGCCCCCGTTTCCGCGAGCGGTGCGCCGCATTCCTGCCTGCGTGGGGGCGGGCGGAAACGGAGGCCGTCTTTTTCGTGCTAATGCGTGAAACCATTGTATACAAAGCGTTTCACGTTAATTGAGTACAGCGAAAATACAAATTTATGCATACGGGTGCTAGACAATGCACCCGCGATGGTTTATCATTTATTTATCTTCCGATTCTGTTCATTCCGCTGCGATACGGAAGAAATAAAGGAATAAGGAGAATCATTCCATGAGAAACTCGGCCATGAAGCTTGTCGCTCTTGTGCTGTGCCTCACGCTTGCGCTGACCGTCGGCAGCTTCGCCGTCGCCGAAAGCGGCGACAACGTACTCCGGGTGCAGATCGAGACCGAAGTTGAATCTCTGGATCCCCAGGTTGCGACCGACGGCACGTCCTTCGAGGTCATCGCGGACTTCACCGACGGCCTTTACCAGATGGACGCCACCGGCGCCGCGGTGCCCGCACTGGCCGCGGAGACCACCATCAGCGACGACGGCCTGACCTACACCTTCAAAATCCGCGACGACGCCTTCTGGTCCAACGGCGATCCCGTCACCGCGGACGATTTCGTGTTCGGCTGGCAGCGCGCCTGCGACCCCGCCTTCGCCAGCGAGTATTCCTACATGATCTACGATATCGGCCTGATCAAGAACAGCGTCGCTGTCAACAGCGGTGAAATGCCCGTGGAAGACCTGGGCGTGAAAGCGCTGGACGACAAGACCCTGCAGGTGGAGCTGGAAAGCCCCGTGAGCTTCTTCACCAGCCTCATGTACTTCCCCACGTTCTACCCGGTCAACCGCGCCTTCTGCGAGAGCTGCGGGGATAACTACGCCACCAGCCCGGATACGGTGCTGTCCAACGGCGCGTTCATCCTTACCAGCTACGAGCCCGCGGCCACCAGCTTCACGCTGGCCAAGAACCCCGCTTACTACGACGCGGACCGCGTGCAGCTGGACGGCCTGACCTATCAGGTCATCAAGGACAGCCAGACTTCGCTGCTCAGCTATCAGAACGGCGATCTGGACGTGGTGACCCTCTCCGGCGATCAGGTGGAACTGGTCGAGGACGATCCCGAGTTTACGACCGTCAACGCCGGCTACCTGTGGTACATCACCGTCAACAGCAAGGACGTTCCGGAGCTGGCCAACGTCAACTTCCGCAAGGCCCTCGCCGCCGCCTATGACCGCGAAGCCATCTGCGCTTCCATCATCAAGGACGGCTCCACCCCCGCGTACTTCGCCGTGCCCGAGCAGCTGGCAACCGGCCCCGACGGCAAGGATTTCCGCGAAACCGCGCCGACCTACGAGGGCTTCGACAAGGAATCCGCCGTCGCGTTCTACGACGCGGCCTGCCAGGAGCTCGGTCAGACCGAGTTTAGCCTGACCCTGCTTGTGGAAGACGACGCGACCGCGCAGAACATCGCCGCCTTCATCCAGCAGGAATGGCAGAACACCCTGCCCGGCGTAACGGTCGAGCTGAAGGTGGAAACCAAGAAGCAGCGCATTCAGGACATCCAGACCAGCAACTACAACACCTGCCTGACCCGTTGGGGCCCGGACTACGCCGACCCGATGACGTACCTGGGCATGTGGGTCACCAACAACAGCAACAACTACGGCTTCTGGAGCAACGCCGAGTACGACTCCATCATTGCGGAGTGCGTGAGCGGCGACCTGGCGATGGATCCCGTAGGCCGTTGGGCCGCGCTGCACGAGGCGGAGGCGATCGTGATGAACGAGATGGTCATCCTCCCCGTGTACCAGAAGGCCAACGCCATGATGGTCAAGTCCAGCGTGCAGAACCTGGAGTGCCATTCCATCGCGCTCAACCGCGTGTATAAGGATACGTACCTCCAGAAGTAAACCCCCGGTAGACTTCCGCCGCGCAGCGGCCGCCTGTGGCCGCTGCGCGGTTTTTGCCCTGCTTTGGAAACCCAAACCGCGAGAGGAGCGTAGTTCATGCGACGCTATATCGCAAAAAGGCTGCTGATCTCCATCGGCACGCTTTTTGTCGTCATACTGCTGTTGTTCACCTTATTGCAGTTCATGCCCGGTTCCCCCTTTAACGACGAAAAACTGTCCGCCGAACAAAAGGCCGTGTTGTACGAAAAATACGGGCTGGATCAGCCTGTGGTCGTGCAGTTTTATCATTACGTCGTCAATATGCTGAAAGGTGATTTCGGCGTAAGCTACACCATCAGCAAAAACACGCCGATCTCCCAGCTTTTGCAGACGCGTCTGCCGATCAGCCTGCGCATCGGCGGGCAGGCGGTGCTGCTGGGCGCGCTGATCGGTTTAATACTGGGTATTATCGCCGCCATCTGGCACGGCACCATATGGGATACGATCGCCACGATCATATCGGTTATCGGGGTGAGCGTCCCTTCGTATGTGTTCGCGCTGGCGCTGGCGTACGTGTTCGGATATGAGTTGAGCTGGTTCCCGCTCCTGTACAGCCTGGATGCCCCCTTCGAATCCTCGGTGCTGCCCAGCATCGCTTTGTGCATGTTCACCATCGCCTCCATCGCGCGCTTCACCCGCAGCGAAATGCTGGAGGTGCTGGGGAGCGATTACATTCTGCTGGCCGAAAGCAAGGGGGTTTACGGCCCCAGGCTGATCGTGCGCCACGTGCTGAGAAACGCGCTGATCCCCATCGTAACCGTGCTCGCGCCGCTGATCGTGGGCCTGATGACCGGCAGCCTCGTGGTGGAGAAGATTTTCTCCATTCCCGGCATCGGAAGCCTGCTGGTCACGGCCATCCAGTCCAACGATTACAACGTCGTCATCGTTTTGAGCTTCATTTACAGCGCCATGTACATCGGCATCATGCTGGTGGTGGACATCCTGTACGGAGTCATCGATCCGCGCATCCGCCTGAGCAAGGAGGCCCCGCATGATTAACGAAAACGTGCTGGCAAACATCGCCTTCCGCGAGGACGACTTTACCCTGAAGGGTGCGGACGAGACGCGGCTGGATACCAACTTTGCCAGCCAGCGCTTCTGGAAGGACGCCTACCTGCGCTTCCGCAAAAACAAGGGGGCCATGTTCAGCCTGGTGACGATCCTGCTGGTGATCCTGCTGGCGATCTTCGGGCCCGTCATATCGCCTTACACCTACCAGCAGCAGAACATCACCGAAACCAACATGGCGCCGCGCATCCCGGTTTTGGAAGACCTGGGCGTATTCAACGGCGACGAAACGCTTAAAACCTCCACGGGCTTCAAGCTGAAAAACGCCTACGTCACCAACAAGGAAACCGGCGAAAAGAGCGACACCTATTACTGGTTCGGGTCGGACGCGCTCGGCCGCGACATATGGACCCGCACGTGGACGGGCACGCGCGTAAGCCTCTACATCGCCGTGGTCGCGGTGCTCATCGACATGCTCATCGGCATGAGCTACGGCCTCGTATCCGGCTATTTCGGCGGCAAGGTCGACACGGTGATGCAGCGCTTTGCCGAAATCGTCAACAGCATCCCCACGCTGGTCATCGTGACCCTGCTAATGCTGATCCTCGAGCCGGGGCTGATGACCATCACCATCGCGCTGATGATGACCGGGTGGATCGGCATGAGCCGCATCGCGCGCGCGCAGATGCTCAAATTAAAGGAGCAGGAGTTCGTGCTGGCCAGCCACACGCTGGGCGCGTCCAACTTCCGCGTCATTTTCAGCGAAATTCTGCCCAACATCATCGGCCAGCTGATTACCAACACGATGTTTTCCATCCCCAACGCCATCTTCACCGAGGCTTTCCTGAGCTTCGTCGGCTTGGGCATCCCGGAGCCGATGTGCTCGCTGGGTTCGCTGATCAGCTACGCCTTCAAGAGCTTTACCACGCACCCCTTCCAGATCGTGCCGCCCGTGATCGTGCTGGCGCTGCTGATGCTGTGCTTCAACATGCTGGCGGACGGCCTGCGCGACGCCTTCGACCCCAAGATGAAGGAGAGGTGAGCGGACGGTGGAGCATCAATCAGGCGAAGTGATTCTGGTCGTAAACGGGCTGGACATCAGCTTTGAAACCAACGCCGGGGACGTGCACGCCATCCGCGGGGTGGACATGGTGCTGCACAAGGGCGAGACGGTCGCCGTCGTGGGGGAGAGCGGCTCGGGCAAAAGCGTATCCATGAAGGCCGTCATGGGCATCCTCGATAAAAACGGCAAGGTCAACGGCGGGGAAATCCTGTTCACGTACGAGGAGAACGGCCAAAAAAAGACCGTGGACATCCTGAAGCTGGACCGCAAGACCATCCGCCGCACCATCAACGGCCGCCGCATCGCCATGGTGTTCCAGGACCCCATGACGTCGCTGGACCCCACCATGCAGATCGGCAAGCAGATCATGGAGGGCATGATCCTCCACGAGCACGTAAGCCGGCACGAGGCCTGGAAAAAGGCTGTGTCCCTGCTGGAGCGCGTGGGCATCCCGGAGCCCGAAAAGCGCATGAAGAACTATCCGCACCAGCTTTCCGGCGGCATGCGCCAGCGCGTGGTCATCGCCATCGCCCTGGCCTGCGACCCGGACGTGCTCATCTGCGACGAGCCCACCACCGCCCTGGACGTGACCATACAGGCCAAGATTCTGGAACTCATCAAGAGCATCCAGGAGGAGTTGAACATCAGCGTCATCTACATTACGCACGACTTGGGCGTGGTAGCAAAGGTGGCCGATTACGTGAACGTCATGTACGCGGGCAACATCGTGGAGCGCGGGCTGATCGACGAGATTTTCTACGATCCGCGCCACCCCTACACCTGGGGCCTGCTTTCCGCCATGCCCGATCTGGACACCAACGACGAGCGCCTCTACGCCATTCCCGGCAGCCCGCCCAACCTGATGCACGAAAAGGACGGCGACGCCTTCGCGCCGCGTAACATTTTCGCCCTGAACATCGACGACCGGCTGATGCCGCCGATGTTCAAAGTGACGGACACGCATTACGCGGCCACCTGGCTTCTGCACGAGAAGGCGCCCAGGGTGGACATGCCCCCGGAGCTCAAGGCGCGCATCGAACGCATGAAGAAGGAGGCGGGACGATGAGCGAGCCGTTGTTGAAAGTAACGGATTTGAAGCAGTATTTTCGCCTCTCGGGCCGCTTTACCGTCAAGGCGGTGGACGGCGTGAGCTTCGAAATCTACCCCGGCGAGACCTACGGACTGGTGGGGGAGAGCGGCTCGGGCAAAAGCACCATCGGCCGCAGCGTGATCCGGCTGTACGATCCCACGCACGGGCAGATCGCCTTCGATGGGCTCGACATCGGCGGAAAAATGAACCGGGACACGGAAAAGCACCTGCGCACGGGGATGCAGATGATCTTTCAGGATCCCATGGCCTGCCTCAACCCCCGCAAAAAGGTGAGCGACATCATCGGCCAGGGGCTGGACATCCACCACATGTACCAGTCCGGCCGGGAACGCAACCGGAAGATCGCCGAAATACTGGAGCAGGTGGGCCTCGCGCCGGAGCACGCCAACCGCTACCCGCACCAGTTTTCCGGCGGGCAGCGCCAGCGCGTGGGCATCGCGCGCGCGCTGATCATGCGGCCCAAGCTGATCATTGCGGACGAGTGCATCAGCGCTCTGGACGTGAGCATACAGGCGCAGGTCGTGAACCTGATGAAGGACATCCAGCAAAATACCGGCTGCGCGTATCTGTTCATCGCCCACGACCTAAGCATGGTCAAGTACATCAGCGACCGCATCGGGGTACTGCACATGGGGCATCTGGTGGAAACGGGCAGCAAGGACGAGATATTTCAGAATCCCGTGCATCCCTACACGCAAAGCCTGCTTTCCGCCATCCCGCATCCCAACCCCGTCGTGGAAAAGCAGCGCATCGCCATGAGTTACGATTACAAGGCGTTCGGCGTGGACTACACCAAGGGCACGGTGCACCTGGTGGACGGCACGCACCGGGTGCTGGCGACCGACGAGGAGTTTGCGCGCTGGACGGCGAAAAAAGCGTAACGCGTTAGGATAAAATAAGATACTTGCAGGGATACGGACAGGCCGCCTTTTTCGGCGGCCTGTCCATATCCCTGGTTAACCCATTATCGATAAATGCTCAAATGGGTTCTGCTTCTCACGGCAAAAACGCGATCCCGCTTTCGCACGTGCCTGTCAGCCAGCACTTGCGCCAGCGCTTTCGTAGCGTACGCCAGGCGGCCTGCGCCACCTTTTCGGACGCGAACGCGCCGAACACGGCCGAGCCGCTGCCCGTCATCGCGGCGTAATCCGCGCCGCAGGCCGTAAGCGCCGCCGCGGCCTCGGCAATCTGCGGCCGCAGCGCCTCGCTCGCCTGTGCGAGCACGTTTCCGGCGCTTTGGGCAAGGCAGGCCAGATCGCGGTTGGTAAGCGCCGCCTCCGCCGCGTCCGTGTCCGGGTGACGCACGGCGGGAAGCGCGTCGTACGCGTCGAACACCTCCCGGGTGGAGAGCGCCTTGCAAGGCTGAACGACGACCAGCGGAAAGACCGGCGCGGGGACGATGGGCCGTATCCGCTCGCCGACGCCGCCCACCCGCGCGCAGCTTCCGACAAGCGCGAAGGGGACGTCCGCGCCCACGGAAAGGCCCAGCCGCGCGAGTTCCGTAGCGGACAGGCCCGTTTCCCAGAGCCGGTTCAGCCCCGTCAGGGCCGCCGCCGCGTCCGCGCTGCCGCCGCCCATGCCCGCGCCGACCGGCGTACGCTTCACAAGGGTGAGCGCGGCTCCGCGCGCGCAGCCGGTCGCTCCTCGCAGCGCCTCCGCCGCCCTGAGGATCAGGTTATCCGTATCGGAAACCGAGACGTTTCCCGAAACGCACAGCGTCAGCGCACCCGTCTCCGCTTCCTCGATCGTCAGTTCGTCCGAAAGCGTTACGCTGCTCATCAACATGTTCATTTCGTGGTATCCGTCCCCGCGCTTCCCGAGGATATCCAGCGACCAGTTGATTTTCGCGCGCGCTTCCAGCCTGAGCATTGCACACAGCCCCTTCTTATGCTATATTACGATTATAACAGGGTTTCCGTTTTCGGGGAATAGGGGGTCGGAGTATGGCGGCGAAAAAGGGCGTGCCGATCCTGATTTCACTGGATGCGCAGAGCACCGCGGGCGGCCGTCCGGAGGACGGCATGCGGCTGATTACCACCGGGAAACTGTACGAAAACCAAAACGAGACCGTTATCCGCTATGAGGAAAGCCTGGACGAGAAGGAACCGCCGCAGAAGATCAGGCTGAGCATACGCGACGGCGTCATTACCATGTCGCGCAAGGGCACCTACGACGCCGACATGGTCTTTCAAAAGGGAAGGCGCTACGAAAGCCAGTACCGTACGCCCTACGGCGTAATGGACCTGGCGTTGTACTGCACCCGTGCCGACGTCGTGCGCGCGCAGAACGGGGGCGAAATATCGCTGCAGTATCAGTTGGACCTGGGCGGGCAGTTCGCCGCGATGCACGACATGAAGCTGCACTGGATGCGGAAGAAGGAGCCCTGATGGATCGGCTTTTTCAAGCGGAGCTTTCGGCGCTTGTCGGGCCCGGGTGCTTCGTGCGGCCCGCGCGGGACGACGACGCCTTTTTCGTGACCGACGCGCCGCGGCGCCTGCCAAGGGAACGGCTCGACGCGCTTGCGCACAGCCTTGCCGCGGGCGGGTACCTCGTCGAGGCGACGCCCCGCGGCCTGTGGCGGATCGACCTTGCGGACGCGCGCTTCCGGGCGCTGTGCGAGGGTTTCCGGCCTTTGGCGCCGCTCAGCCTGCCCGCGGACGACGCGCTGCTGGGGGCGTATGCGCTTGCGCGGCTGCTGCGCGCGCACCCCGCGCCGTGGGCCGGGCAGCCCCGCGCGCCGCTGCGCGCGCTGCTAAAGCGCTACGATCGGCGCGAGGCGTTTCTGACCTGCGTCAAACGGCAGACGGAAGCCTGTGCGGCGCTCCTGCGAACGGGCGGGGCGCTGCCTTCCGCCGCCGCGGGCATCCTGCAGACATGGCTTACCGGACAAATGGGGGAGGAAGCAACATGATCCTTCGTTATTACGGACATTCGCTGTTCACGCTGACGCTGGAAAACGGGCTTACGGTGCTCACCGACCCGTACGGCGATTTCTACGCGTACCCGCGGCGAAAGATACGGGCGGACGTGGTGACGGTTTCCCACCACCACCACGATCACGACGCCGTCGGGATGGTGACGGGAGACCCGGTCGTCGTCGATACCGCCGGGGTGCATTCGCCGCGTCCGGGGCTGATCGTGACCGGCGTGCCCAGCAAGCACGACGAACAGAACGGCCTAAAGCGCGGCGACAACCTGATCTTCGTGATCGAGGCGGAAGGGCTGAAAATCGTGCACATGGGCGATATCGGCCACGTGCTGAACGAAAAGCAGCGCTACGCCATCGGGAAACCCGACGTGCTGCTGACCCCCGTGGGCGGCATCTACACCACCGACGCGGCCGCCGCCGTACAAAACGTACGGCTACTCAAGCCGACGGTCACCGTGCCCATGCACTATCGCACGCGCTACGATGAGGATATGCCCATCGAAACGGAAGAGCCGTTCCTGAGGCTCATGAAGGCGCGACCCGAACCCATGCCGCTCTGCCGGCTGACGGCGGGGGACCTTAGCGAACGGCCGGAAGTGATGCTTCTGTCCGTTACGGCCGGAACCGAGGCTTGACAACCCGGGCGCATTCCTTCTAGAATGTAAAATATACGTGAAGGAGTGACGGATATGAAATACGTATTCATCACGGGCGGCGTGGTTTCATCCCTGGGTAAGGGCATTACGGCGGCTTCGCTGGGCAAGCTCCTCACGGCACGGGGCTACAAGGTCAGCCTGCAGAAGCTGGATCTGTTCTATAACGTGGAGCCGGGTTTCCTGAGCCCGCTGGAACACGGGGAAGCGTTCATCACCGAGGACGGTACGGCCGCCGATCTGGACATCGGCCATTACGAGCGCTTCGTGGACGTCACCCTGTCCGGCGAGGCCAGTTCCACCACCGGGAAAATCCACCGCCGGCTGATCGAGCAGGAGCTGCGCGGGGAGTTCCACGGGGCGACCGTGCAGGCCATACCGCACGTCGCCAACGAGATCAAGCGCTGCATCCGCGAGGCGGCGGAGCACGCGGGGTCGGATATCCAGCTGGTGGAGATCGGCGGCACGGTAGGCGACATGGAGGCGTCCGTGTATCTGGAGGCCATCCGCCAGATGCGTTGGGACTGCGAAAACCCCCAGGACTGCTGCTACCTGCACATTACGCTGATGCCTTTCATCGTCACCGCGGGGGAACTGAAAACCAAACCCACGCAGAACAGCGTGAAGGTGCTGCGCTCCATGGGCATCCAGCCGGACGTCATCGTGTGCCGCACGGAGGTCCCCATGCGCACCGACGCCAAGGACAAGATCGCTCTGTTCTGCAACGTCAAGTCCCAAAACGTCATCCAGAACCTGGACGCGGACTGCCTTTACGAAGTGCCGCTGATGCTGGAAAAGGAAGGGCTCGCCCGCGCCGTGCTCGGCGAGCTGGGCCTGGAAAACAGGCCAGCGGAGCTTTCCGACTGGCGGGCGATGGTCAAGCGCATGCGCGGGCTGACGCGCTCGGTGCACGTGGCCGTGGTCGGCAAGTACACAGCCATGCCGGATGCGTACCTTTCCGTAGCGGAGGCCCTCCGCCATGCCGCATACGCGCAGGACGTTCGCGTCGCGCTTACGTACGTCCCCAGCGACGGCGTGACCGCCGAAACGGCGGACGCGCTGCTTTCCAAGGCGGACGCCATCGTGCTGCCGGGCGGCTACGGCGTGCGCGGCACCGAGGGCATGGCGTTCACGGCCCGCTACGCACGGGAGAACCGCGTGCCGTTCCTGGCCGTCGGCATGGGCGCGCAGATGACGGTCGCCGAGGCCGTGCGCAGCCTGCTGGGCTTGGCGGGCGCCAATTCCGCCGAGGCCGACCCGAACACGCCCGCGCCCGTGGCCCGGATTCCCGAGGATCGCGTCTGTTTCAACGACAGCCGCAGCGCGGCCCGCATGGGCGGCAGCGACGTGAAGCTTTCCGAAGGGCGGATACGATCGCTGTACGGCGGCGCGGGCGTCGTGCACGAGCGCCACTGCAACCGTTACGAAATCGACCAGCGGTATGTGGGCGAGCTCGCGCTGAAGGGCCTGCGCATGGTGGGCGTCGGCATGGATTCCGGTTACCCCGAGGCGTTCGAGATCGAGGATCACCCCTGTTTCGCAGCGGTGGTGTACCATCCGGAGTTTTCGTCCCGCCCGGGCAAACCGCATCCGCTGTACGTCGGGCTGATCGCCGCGGCCAAGGCGCGTTCGTCCCGGTAAGAACCGCCGCACGAGACTCCTTTCCCCGCGTTCCGGCAGCGGTTGCCGGGGCGCGGTTTTTACATTTGCGGGGTGCTTTTCCCCGCGCCGGACGAACCTCGCCCGTTTGCAAGGCGGCGGGATTGTGCTATAATTTTGGAATGGTATGCCTCACACCCAAGACGAAGGGGGGATGTTCCGAATGCAGCAAAACGCGTCGGGCAAGCGCAGGCCGTCCAAGAGCTACGCGCCCCGTAAGCGCAAAAGCCGCACCGCGACGGTGCTGCCGTGGCTTTTACTGTTCGCGGTGCTGCTGGCTGCGATGTATTTCTTCTTTCCCAAGGATGCCGGAAAGCACGTCGGCACTTCCGTTTACGACGGCCTCGTGATCAGCGAGGTGATGGCCGCCAACTCCTCCGCCGTTCCCGACGAAGAGGGCGATTTCAGCGATTGGCTGGAAATCTACAACGGCACGGGCGCCGACCTGAACCTGGAAGGAGTCATGCTCACCAACCGCACCGACCGCATCACCTTCCCGTTCCCGTCCTACGAGCTGGCGGCGGGCGCGCGCGTGATCGTCTTTGCCGACAACCGCTATCAGCTGGATCCTTCCATGCCCTTCCACGGCAAGTTCAAAATCTCCTCCGTGGGCGCGCACCTCTACCTGTACGACCCGGACATGTACCTGATCGACGAAGTGGTGACCCCCACCATGACGGCCGACCAGAGCTACATCTATACGGGCGTGAACGCCGACGGGGAGAAGCAGTACGAGCTGACCGACTATTACAGCCCCGGCTACGAAAACACGCAGGCGGGCTTTACGGCCTACCGTACCGCCAACGCCACGCAGACCGGCGCGCTGATCATCAACGAGGTCTGCCCCGACCCCAAGGTGGGCATTCCCGACGAGGACAACGAGATCGTCGACTGGCTGGAACTGCACAACACCACCGACAAGTCCATATCGCTGGCCGGCTACTGCCTGAGCGACAAGGAAAACAAGCCTCTCAAGTGGCGTTTTCCGGACTCGGCCACCATTCCCGCGGGTGGGTATTACCTCGTTTATTGCAGCGGCAAGGATAAAATGCAGGCAAACGGCGTGCCGCACACCAACTTCTCCATCAGCGCGGAGCGCGAAACGCTGGTCCTGAGCGACAGCAACGGCCGCCTGGTCGACCGCGTCTCCATCGAAAACGTCCCGGCGGATTACTCCGTCGGCCGTGACGCGACGGGCGCGTGGACGTACTATGCCCAGGCCACCCCCGGCAGCCCCAATACCGCCGACGGGCAGAGCAAGACCGATCAGCTCATCCGCGCCTACAACCCTACCGGCGTGTACATCAGCGAAGTCATGGCGTCCAACGATACGATCGCGTTGGGCACCATGGCGCTGACGTGCGACTATCTGGAATTGTACAACTCGAGCGACCAGACCGTGGACCTGAGCAGCTACGGCCTGAGCAACACCCTTAACCGCCCGCGCAAGTGGCAGTTCCCGCAGGGAACGACCATCGCGCCGGGCGAGTATAAGGTGATCTATCTGGACGGCGACACGTCGCTTAGTTCCTACTACGAACTGCACACCAATTTCAAGCTCGCCCGTTCGGGCGGCGATACCGTTTCTTTTTGTGATCCCGACGGACGGGTATTGGACCGCATTCCGCTTTCGCTGATTCCTACCGACCACAGCTACGGACGCTCGCTGGGCTACGCGGGCTTTTATTACTATGACGAACCTACCCCCGGTACCGTCAACGGCACTGGATACTACGGCTATGCAAGCAATCCGTCGTTCTCCAAGGACGGCGGCGAATATAAGGGCTCCGTTCAGGTTTCCATCGACGTTCCCGACGGAACGAACGTTTATTACACGCTGGACGGCTCCATCCCCACGGAAAACGCCTCGCTTTACAACGCAGGCGACGTGTTTGAAATCACCGGCGTCACGGTGCTGCGCGCCCGCGCCTACGACCAGAACGGTCTTTTGCAGCCCAGCGAAGTGGTCACCAGCACGTATCTGACCAACATCTACCACACCCTGCCGGTCGTCAGCCTGATTGCCGACCCGGACGTGCTTTGGAACGCCGAAAACGGCATGCTGACCGTCGGCGACAACGTGGACAAGAGCGAGGGCATCCCCTTCAAAAACACGGTCTACCGGGAATTCGGCAAGATACTGCGCGAAGGGTACGTGGAAATCTACAATCTGGAAGGCGACCAGCTCATCAGCCAGGGCATGGAGTTTGCCCTGCAGGGGCAGTACAGCCTGGATATGCCGCAGAAGTCCTTTAAAATCAAAGCCAAGGCCAAATACGGCGACAAGTACTTCGAGGCGTCGCTGTTCGACGATCGCCCCTTTACGGAATACAAGTGCTTCGTGTTACGCGACAGCGGGAACGACTGCGTATGGACGCGGATGAACGACGGCTTCCAGAGCCGGCTGATCGACGCCTTCAACGAGTATACGGACACGCCTTCGACCGTCATCCACCAGGCATGGCAACCCGTGGTGGTATACCTGAACGGCCAGTACTGGGGGCATTACAACCTTAGGGAGCGCGCCGACCGTTACTTTATCGCCCAGCACGAAGGGCTCAGCCTGAGCGAGGCCGACCAGATGGACGAGCTGGAGGCCAGCAACAAGGTGGTTTTCGGCACCAACAAAGAGTACAAGGCCATGATCGCGAAGATCAAAAAGAGTTCTCCGGGCACCAATGCGGAGGATCTGCAATACATTCTGGACAACATCGACGTGGACAACTACTTCGACTATATGGCTTTCGAGATGTTCTTCGGCAACTCCGACACCGGCAACATCCGCTTCTATCGCCTCAAAACGGAAGGCAGCAAGTGGCGCTGGCTTTTCTACGACGCGGATTACGGGCTGTTCAGGAGCGGGTTCGACAGCGTGACTTCCTACCTGAAGGAAAAGGGTTCCGGCCAGCAGCTGATCGACAACACGCTGATCCTGAAGCTTCTGGAAAACGACGAGATGCGGGATCAATTCCTGACCCGGCTGGGGGAAATCTATCAGTTCTTCACCACGGAGAAGATGACGGAGATTTTCAACTCTCTGGCCGCGCAGCTGGAGCCGGAGATGACCATGCACTTCAACCGCTGGGCCGAGGAGAACGACAAGGCCATCAACATCGATTCGCCCACGACGCCGGAAGGCGCGCTGCGCTACTGGTACACGCGCCTGGATTACACCCGGAACGTGCTTAAAAAGCGCCCCACCTATTTCTACGAGATGGTGCAGGAACGCCTGAGCTTAAGCGACGAGCAGATGCTTTCCTACTTCGGCGAGAAACCGGCGCTGCCGGACGACGCCGTGGTGACCGAAGGGAAGAAGTGGGGTTGATCCGGGCGCGCGCGGCCGCCGCGCCGCAGGCGCAAACCCCCGCGCCTTCGCGTTTCGCTTGACAAAGGGGCCCGGGCCCGATATGATCATTATCAATTGAACCAAGGAGGAATTATCGTTATGATTTTCTCGTCTCTTCTGGCGTCCACGAGCGTTTCCAGCCTCGTATCGGCGACGGGGCTGGCGGCCGAGTTCAAGTCCATCGTGCCAAGCGACCTGTTTCTTGCGCTGGGCCTGGGTTTTGTCGTGGGCGCGATTATCGCGATCGTCTATAAAAAGACGTACCGCGGCGTTTTGTACAGCCCGTCGTTCGCCATTACGCTGATCATGCTCACCCTGATCACCACGCCCGTGGTCATGTGCATCAAAAGCGATATCGCGCTTTCCATGGGCATGGTCGGCGCCCTGTCCATCGTGCGTTTCCGCACCGCCGTCAAAGACCCGATGGATACGGCGTACATGTTCTGGGCGCTGACGATGGGCATCCTGCTGGGCGCGGGGCTGCACCTGGTCGCGATCATCGTGGCGCTGTGCATCGCGGTGCTGATGTTCGTGCTGACGTTCGTCCAGTTCTCCAACCCCAATTCCTACCTGCTGGTGATCCATTACGACGAGTACTGCGAGCAGGCCATCAACGCGGAGCTTCGCCGCTCGGTGAAGGGCTACAAGCTTCGCAGCAAGTCGCTCACGCGGGCCGGCGCGGAAATGACCTACGAGGTGCGCCTGAACGAGCGCCACGAGATCGTCACCCGGATGCTGGACATCGAAGGCGTGCACGACGCGACGCTGGTGGCCTGCCAGAGCGAAGTGGGCGCGTAATGCGTACGGAAAGCCGGAAGGGGGGCGCCGCGATTGCCGATCGCCGTACCGCTGAGGCATGAGCTGAAATTCTATATTTCGCCGATGGAGTACCGCCTGCTTGCCGGGGCGCTTGACAAGGTGCTCCAGCGCGACCCCAACGGCGACGCGGAGAACAACGAGTATCACATCCGCTCGCTGTATTTCGATACCCTCCGCAATTCCGCGATGTTGGACAAGATCAGCGGCGTTCGCGACCGTGACAAGTACCGCATCCGCATTTATAATTTTTCCGACAAGCTGATTCGCATGGAGTGCAAAACGAAGGTCGGCAGTCTCATTTCCAAGCGCAGCATCGCCATTCCGCGGCTGCTGGCGGAACAGCTGATGGCCGCCGATCCCACGGGGCTGGAACAGACCCGCAGCGGGCTTTTGCAGGACGTTTTCCGCGAAATGAAGCTTAACCTGCTTCACCCCGTGGTGCTGGTGGATTACGTGCGGGAGGCCTACATGCATCCGGCCGAGGAGGTGCGCGTGACCTTCGACAAGCAACTGCGCACGGGGCTCAACTCCATCGAGCTGTTCAACCCTTACGTGCCGACCGTGTCGCCCTTCGACCACGACGAAATGATTCTGGAAGTCAAATACAACCGCTCTCTGCCGCCCTTCGTGCGCGACCTGCTTTGCACCTACGTGCACGGCGCCGAAAACAGCGCCATTTCGAAATACTGCTGGTGCCGGCGGTTCGAGGGGTTCGAGTAGGTTTGTTCAATAAGCAGTTTGCGTTCTCCGCCGCCGCGGCGGGGGAGCGCGCGGGAGGAAGAATGAAACGATTTGCCTGTCTGCTGATTGCCGTTTCCCTGCTGACCGGTTTCGCAACGTCCGCGCTGGCCGATCAGGCGGCCCGGGAGGATTTGATCGACCGCATCATCGCCACGGCGCAGCAGGTGTATGAGAAAGCCAACGGCAAGCTGCAGCGCGCGCAGTACGCAAGCGATATTTATGTCTGCAAGAATTACACCGTCTACCTGTTCCGCCAGAACCGGGACGATTTTCGCATGGCGGAATACCCCGACGTGCCTCTGGTGATTCCGGATAATTTGCCCAAGGACGAATGCACCGATTACGCCTACGGCGTGGAATGGAAGGATATCGCCGCCGCCGACGGCAACCCCTTCGAGGTGGCCGCATCCTTCCGTTACGACAGCTCCGTAAGCGATGATGAAAACCGCGAATATGCCCGCGAGTTTATGATGCAGGTGGAACGCGGCGACTATTTCCAGATGTCCGCGGATTATTACTACGGCGTGGGCGCGCACAGTTTGGTGTTCATCGCCAATTACGACCCTGAAAACCAGACGGTGCGCTGGACGGACTCCAACATGAAAGGTGAAAAGAAGAACGGCGTGCGCTACGGGCTGGTGCAGTACGACGCCGAAAAGGATATCGACTGGTTCGTAGACGCGTTCTGCCACAGCAAGCGCGGCGCGACGCTCTACCGCCTGCGGGAGGATATCGTGTACGCCTCGAGCGCGAACGCGGCGGGGGAATGAGCGTCGGCTGAAAACGCAGATGCGGGCCTGAACGATAGATAGATAACGGGACTGAAAGAAAAAGCGGCATATATGCATCTATACGGTTGCATGAGAGAGTTATGGTTGATTTCAGCTATTCTAAAACGTTTTCGTGGCGGGGGAATATCCAGGAAACGACCGACATTTGCCTTCGACTGCGTTCGGTTGGATTTGCGCGCGTGCTTCCAGCCTGCGCATTTTGGCCATGGAATATCAAAGCGGCGGCGTTCAACGCATTCAGGGCTCTGACGGCGTGCTTTCCGCGTTTAAAGCTCCTGGTTTTTCATCACTACCGTTATGATCATTCGGCAGCCCCGCGGCAGCTTCCGGAGCCTCCGCGGACGAAGCTTCCGGCGGCGGCTCCGCGGCGGGCAGGTGCGTGTTGGCGGCGGCCTGCCGCATGCGCTGATCGCTCATGCTGGCATAATGCTTACGCGTGGTGTTAACGTCCGAGTGTCCCAGCGCTTCGGCCACCAGGTAGATGTCCTCGGTCGCCTGATAGAGGTTGGTGGCGTAGGTGCTGCGCAGTTTGTGCGGACTCATCCGCTTCTTGAGCGGCACGACGAGCAGGGCGTATTTTTTGACCATCTGCTCCACGGCCCGTTGTGTGATGCGGCGCTTCTGCAACGATAAAAACAGCGCGTGCTCGTGACCGGCCGCGGCTTCGGCGGTTTCGCGCTCGACCAGATACGCTTTCAGCGCGTCGGCGACCTCTCCGGGGAAATACAATATGGACTGGTTGCCGCCCTTGCGCGTCACCAGCAGGGCGTTCGCGCGAAAGTCGACGTCCTCCAGATCGATGCCGACGCATTCGCTCACGCGGATGCCGGTGCCCAAAAACAGCATGACGATCGCAAAATCCCGCGCGCGCGTCAGCCTATGAAAGGCGGCTTGCCGGGGCGTAAGGCTGTCGCCGGTCTGCACGGCGGTCAGCAGCTTCTGCATTTCGTCCTTCTCCAAAAGCAGGATCGGCTTTTCGTGCTTCTTGGGCAGGGGCACCAGCGACGCGATGTTGGCCGGGATGCGCTGGGTGCGGAAAAGATAATTAAAATAGGAGCGCAGCGAGGAGAGCTTGCGCATGACGCCGTAGGTGTGGTTTTTGAGCAGCCGCTGGTCCGATTCGTCCTCGCCGGCCTGCTTGTAATACAGCGACAGGTAGTCGGCGTACATTTCGATGTCGCGCGGCGAAAGCTTCGCGATATCCGCGTCGGTCAATTCTGAGGCGTTTTCGGCGGCAAAGCAGGTCAATTCCTTCATGGCGAAGTCGAAAAACGTCCCTAAATCGATCGTGTACGCCAACCGGGTCAGCGTGCTGGTGGTGGAAAGCAGGCTGCGGATAAAGTCGGCACAGGAGCGCGGCAGGGCGCGAAGCATTTTGCGGATGCTCTCCAGACGCTGTTGGTCGAGCCGCTCACGGTAGGTCGGTTCCGGCATGGAAATGGCGCTCCTTTCGGGAGGAAGGTCGGAAGCTCTGCTGAAAAGCTTCGAAGGAAAGAAGACGGCGAAAGCGGAAAGTCCTGGAGAAGTTCAGATGATCTGGACGGAAATGCGAAGAACCAGGGTAATGAGAAATACCGGGCCAATAATCAGACTTGCATGACAGTCATGACGTGCACATCATCGATAGCGGTGATAAGCGAAGTGAATATACGAAAGTGATAAGCGCAGTGAGTATACGAAGGCGAAATACCATTGTGGCTTTCCCGCGCCTATTGGGGCTATAACATGCCTATTTATTCGTTAAAGTATTCTTTAGCGAATAGTTCATTTGTATTCTACACTGTTTCCCCCGTTTGTCAAGCCCTTTCCCCGGGTGCCGTTCTTTCTTTCACAGCCCGCATGGTTCGTGCCGCATGGGCTCCTTCGCGTCTCCCGAAGGTTATTCGCCTCATCCTTCGCAGTGCCTTTCAATCAGGTGCGAACCTTTCTTCCCGTCCCCTCCCCCGCCGTAGCCGGGCGTCGAAGGTTCGCTTGCCCCTTCGGCCCGCCGAATCCCTTCTTCCGTCCCGTTTTTCCCTTGCAAACGCGTGATGGTTGTGTTATGCTTAGCGTATTAAAGGAACACATGTTTGCAAAGGATGTGAGCGCATGAGCAACCCGAGGGGCGACAGCCAGGCCCGAATCCTTGAATACATTGAAAAAACGACGCGCCTAAAGGGTTATCCGCCGTCCGTGCGCGAAATATGCGACGCCACGGGGCTTAAATCCACCTCCACCGTTCACGGCCATCTGATCCGGTTAGAAAAAAAAGGCCTGATCTCGCGCGATTCCATGAAGCCGCGGGCCATCAGCCTCCCCTATGACCGCAACGCTTCCCGCGAAGAACGCTCCGACATGGTCTCCATCCCGATCGTCGGGTGCGTAACGGCCGGCGCGCCGATCCTGGCGACGGAGAACATCGAGGAATACGTGAGCCTTCCGCAGGCGATGCTGGGTGAGGGCGAGCATTACATCCTCAACGTCCGCGGTGAAAGCATGATCGAAGCGGGCATCATGGACGGGGATTTCGTCGTGGTGCGCAAGCAGCCCCACGCGCTCAACGGCGACATCGTCGTGGCGATGATCGAGGACGAGGCGACCGTCAAGCGCTTCTACCGCGAAAACGGCGTTTTCCGCCTCCAGCCCGAGAACTCGACCATGAAGCCCATTATCGTGCCGGAAGTGACGATCCTTGGCAAAGTGGTATCCCTCTATCGCGTTTACTGAGCCGTATTCCATTTCCCACGAAAGGAGGCTTTCGCCATGAAATGGTGGGAGGTCGGAGCGCGGCTGCTGCTGGCGATCGTCATTGGTTGCGTCATCGGTATCGAACGCGAAAAGAAGAACCGCCCCGCGGGCATGCGCACGCACGTGCTGGTCTGCGTAGGCGCCTCCATTATCGCGATCATCGAAAGCATGATGGTCGCGGATATCCTTAAAACCAATCTGAACACCGCCGGTTCCACGGGCGTGGCCATCAGCTTCGGGCGCATGAGCGCGCAGGTCATCAGCGGCATCGGCTTTTTGGGCGCGGGCACCATCTTCATCAGCCAAAAGAAAATAGCCGGGCTCACCACCGCCGCTTCCCTCTGGAACGCGGCCTGTTTGGGGCTGGCCGCCGGCATGGGCTACTACGCGATCGCCGCCGTGGGCTGCGCGATCGTCATCGTGACGCTTTCGCTTTTGCAGAAGCTGGTTCGCGTGAACGTGGCCAAGCACGTGGAGGTCAATTTCGTCCACCGGGTGGAGACGCTGGCGTTTATCAACGACTATTTTCAGAGCATCGACGCGCACGTGCTGGACGTGGACTTTTATGTCGAAAACAAGGGAAAAGAAAACCTCTATACCAACATCTATACGCTGGATCTGCGCGGAGAGGCCTCCTACACCGATATCGTGAACAAGCTTTCGGAATACGCCAACATTCGCGGCATCCGTACGCGTAACGTGTAAGGGAGGCGCGCGGATGGTTAAACGGCGTCTGGTCGTCGTCGGCGGGAGCAACGTGGACATCAGCGCCACATCCCTGGTTCCGCTGGTGGCCGGGGACTCCAACCCCGGACGCGTACACACGGGGTTGGGCGGCGTGGGCCGCAATATCGCCGAGAATCTGACCCGGCTTGGGCACGACGTAAGCCTGATCGCGGCCTTCGGCGAGGACGGCTTTGCCGAGCTCGCGCTTTCGCAGGCAAAGCGAATCGGCCTTGACTGCTCCCATGCGTTCAGGGTGCCGGGCGGGGCGAGCTGCGTTTACATCTGCGTGAACGGCCCGGACGGGGACATGGCCGTTGCCGTAAACGACATGGCCCTCTGCGAACGCATCACGCCCGCGTTTCTCGCCACGCGGATGGACGTCGTAGACGTTTCGGACGCCGTGGTGGTGGATGCCAACCTGAGCGGAGAGGCCATCCGCTTCCTTGCGGAGCGGTGCGATCGGCCTTTGTTCGCGGACGCGGTATCCACCAAGAAGCTGGAACGCTTGCGCCCGGTGCTGCCACGCCTGTTCGGGCTCAAGGCGAACCGGATCGAGACGGAGGCGCTTACGGGGATCGCCGTTTCCGGCGAGGCGGATTTGCTTGCCGCCGCGCGGAAGCTGCACGGCATAGGCGTGCGGTACGTGCTGGTCACGCTGGGGGCACAGGGCGCTTTCGCCTCGGACGGAACGAGCCACGCGCTGATGCGGCCCTTTCCCCCGCCCATCCGCAATGCCACCGGCTGCGGCGACGCCTTCACGGCGGCAGCGATCGCCGCGATTCTGGATAATCGGCCCGTGCGCGACGTGCTTACGCTCGGGCTGGCCGCCGCGAACATCTGCGGGCAAAGCGAGGAAGCGGTTTCCGCCCGGCTGACGTCCGCAACGCTCGGCGATTTTCTGAAACATGCAGCATACGAGGAGGAACAGTCATGAACCCGTACCTTTGGGTATCCGAAGAAGTACAGAAGGCCGTGGCCGGCAACAGGCCGGTCGTAGCGCTGGAATCCACCATCATCTCCCACGGCATGCCCTACCCGCAGAACGTGGAAACGGCCGTGCGCGTGGAGAAAACCGTGCGTGAAAGCGGCGCGGTGCCCGCGACCGTCGCGATTTTGAAAGGGAAGCTTTGCGTGGGGATCGACGCGGAGCAGATCGAATACCTGGGCAAGAAGGGCCTCGCCGTACCCAAGGCAAGCCGCCGCGACCTGCCCGTGCTGCTCGCGCGCGGTTCGGACGGCGCGACCACCGTGACCACCACCATGATCGCCGCGCGCATGGCCGGCGTGCGCGTATTCGCCACCGGCGGCGTGGGCGGCGTGCACCGCGGCGCGCAGACCACCATGGATATTTCCGCCGATCTGGAGGAGCTTTCGCAGACGGACGTGGCGGTGGTCTGCGCGGGCGCCAAATCCATACTGGATCTGGGGCTGACGCTGGAATACCTGGAGACCAAGGGCGTCCCCGTCATCGGCTATCAGACGGATGAACTGCCCGCCTTCTATTGCCGCAAAAGCGGTTTCCCCGTGGATTACCGGCTCAACACGCCCGCCGAGGTCGCCAAGGCCATTCACAGTAAGCAGGTCGCGGGGCTTAAAGGCGGTATGCTGATCACGAACCCCATCCCCGAAGCGTACGCCATGCCCGAGGATGAGATGAACGCCGTCATCGACCGCGCCGTGCGCATGGCGGACGCGAAGGGCGTGAAGGGCAAGAATATTACGCCTTTCCTGCTGGACGCCATCAAGACGCTCACCGAAGGCAAGTCGCTGGCCGCCAATATTCAGCTCGTACTGAACAACGCGCGGCTGGGTGCGCAGATCGCCGCGGAGCTCTGCAAGCTGGGCTGATTGAACCTACCCGAACGCGGCGGGCCCGTCCGAAGCCGGACGGGCCCGCCGCGTCGCTTTGTACCCCGTTATCGGATCGAGCGCAAAAAAGCAACCAGTTTCGCACATTGCGCGGAGCTGTTCTTCTGTTCCGCTACGAAAGTCCGCGCGCGCTCCCCGATCGCCTCGCGTTCGCCCGGCGCAAGCGACATGAGCCCGTTCAGCGCGTCGCGAACACCCCGCGCGTTTTGAGGTTCGATGTAGCGAAGGTAGCCGTCGTACTCGTCCGGGATGCCTTCCAGTTTGCAGCAGGCCACCGGAACACCGGAACGCATGTATTCCAGCGTTTTGGACGGGAAAGAATAGCGCGTAAACGTCCCCTGCGCCGTGCGGGGGTTCACGAGCACGGCCGCGTGCTTCTGCAGGTAAAGCGCCGCGGAACGCGGCACGAAGCCGAAGAAGCGGATGTTGTCGCGTTCCTGCGCGGCTCGTGTGATCTCGTTTTCCATGTCGCCGCGGCCGCACAGCCACAGCTGAAAACCCGGCAGGGCCTGAAAGGCTTCCAGCAGCAGGCCGATGCCCAGCTCCCGGTTGAGCGTCCCGGTGTAAAGCACCGCGGGGCGCGTATCCGCCGGCAACTCGACGGGCGAGGGCTCCGGTTCCTCCCGCGACACCAACCCTTCAATGATGATCACCGGCTTGCCGGCAATGGGCAGGGCCCCGGCCATGGGCGCGGTGAGCAGCACAAAGCCGTCCAGCTGTGCGCACAGGTCGACCCGCCTCCGGCCCATGGCGTATTCGATGCGCCTCATCAGGCCCGTACGGCCGGAGGCTATGCCCAGCTCGTTGGGCAGGTCGGTGACGATCACGGTAACGCGCACGTCCGGATGGCGACGCTTAACGGCAACCGCCGCCCGCATGTACGGCAGGTAGAGCGAATAGACCAGCACCGTGCGGTTGTCCAGCGAGGCGGAAACCCACCTTTCCAGTGCGCGTTCGGCCCGCCCGGCGCGCCCGCGCTGCTTGAAGGGCGGCAGGTTGAGCCCGCCCAGCTGCGTGATGCCGTCCGGAAAGGTCTTGCTTTTCAGGAACAGCCTGCGGTAGCGCGTGGGAAACGCGCCCACGGGCAGGCTGTTGATGATCGTCAGGCTTTCCCCTGCCGCGAGGTTTTGCCGGATGCCTTCGACGAAGGCCCATTGGTAGGCGTCGATCTGGTTTTGCAGGCCGTCCCGGGAAAGGCGCGAAACGGCCTTCACTTCATCCGGGTGGTAAAGCAGCGTCAGAAACGCGACGTTCATCGTGCCACCTCCCGGTACAGCTCGTAATACGCTTTAACGGTCTTGCCGGCGTCGAACTGCTCCGCCTGCTCAAGGCACGCGGCCCGCATGGCTTCCTTTTGAGGGGCGACGCGCTTCACGGCCCCGGCGAGCGCGGCCGCGTCGCCCTTGGGGACGACGGCCCCGCACGCCTCCGTGACGGCTTCGGGGCAGCCGCCCGTTTGAAAGGTCACGACCGGCGTGCCGCAGGCCAGCGCCTCCAGGTTCACCAGCGGCATATTGTCTTCCAGCGTAGGGTTCACCAAACAATCGGCCGTGGAATACCACCCGATCAGCTCGCCCGGGTCGGCCGTGCGCGAAAGACCCAGTATACCGGAGGGCAGTTCGCCGATCTGTTCCGGGGAAAGGCCGATGGCGACCACGCAAAACGCATTGCCCAGCGCCTGTGCAAGCGACGGCAGGTATTTTAGGCCCTTGCGCTCATCCCAGTCCGAAGCGACCGCGAGCGCCACGTAACGCTCCCCGATGCGGTAGCGCGCCCGGATATCGCTTTCCACAGGCGCAAAACGCTCCCTGTCCACGCCGTTGTACACGACGCGTACGGGGACGTCCGCGAGGAAGGATCGCCGCGTCAGCCCGGCCATCCAGCGGCAGGGCGCAACCAGCGTGAGGTTTGGAAGAGATGTGAACAGCCGCCTGCGCCTGCGGTAGTTGCGTCGACTGCCGCCCAGCCCTATGCACGCGGGGTAGGCGGCCTTCTGCGGGCAGGCATGGCATTCCGTCTGCCAGCGGTTGCACCCCGTCCTGTCGAAATAGGCGCAGTGCCCCGTAAAGGGCCAGCAGTCGTGCAGCGTCCAGACCACGGGAACGTTCGAACGGCGCAGGTAGCGGAACAGAAGCCGGTGGTTCAGGTAGCAGCCGTGGATGTTGTGCAGGTGGATGACGTCCGGGCGGTACTGCGAAAGAAAGCGGATCAGCCTGCGCGTAGCGAGCACGCTTCCGTACCCTTCCATGTCCAGAAGCTTGCGAAGCGCCCCGTGCCACTTGCGCCCGGCCTTCCCGCCGATGCGCAGCGCGTAGACCTCCGTCCCCGGCGCAGGTGTGCCAGCGCCGAAGCCGATGACCGTCTGGTCGCCCTGCCCGGCGGCATAATCGGCAATCTCCGCCGCGATTCGCCCGGTGCTGCCCGCGCCGCAGAAGGTGTTAAGCGTAAAGACTCTCATGCTTTTTCCCCCGCAAGGCGCTTAAGCATCCGCTCCAGGTGTTCCATATGTCCTTCCCTGGTGAAGTGCGAAAGGTAATACGTCCGCGCGTTCTCCCCCATCTGCGCCTGATCGCAGCGCGCGATAAAGGCCCGCACGACGGCCGCGAACGCCTCGGGATCGTCGGGCGGCGCGCACAGGCCGCAGCCCGCCTCGGCCACGATATCCGGCGTTTCGCCCGCGATGGAGCCCAGAATGGGCTTGCCCGCAGCCATATAGCTTTGCACCTTGGCGGGAAGGGTGTCGTTGACGCTCGGATCGTTGCGCATGCTGACCAGCATGGCATCGGCCAGCGCGTAAAAGCCGGGCATCTCCTCCGGCGGGCGGCGGCCGTAGAGGGTCGCGACGCCTTCCAGTTTCTTCTCATCTAAAAGCGCTTCGCACGCGGCGAAGTTGGATCCGTCGCCGACGATGTGCCAGCGGATGGGCTCGTTTCGCAGCAAATCGGCCGTCTTGAGCAGCGTTTCCACCCCCTGCACCTTGCCGATGTTGCCCGCGAATACGAAATTCCACCCTTGCGTCGGCGGCTTCTCCGGCAGCCGTTCAAAGCGCGCGTCCGCGAACTGGGGCAGGTAATCGTCCTGCGCGACGGCAATGCCGTGCACCTTTTGCAGGTAGGCCTCGAAGCGTTTGGAAGAATAGGCCAGCACGTCCGCCCGGGCGTAGATGCGGCGGCTGACCCGCTTCATGAAGGTGTACAGCGCCGAACCCTCGCGCACGTTCATCGCGGCCAGGCACGCGGGCCAGATGTCCAGCACGTAGATCAGAAGCTTTTTACCGCTGATCGCACGCAGAAACGCCGCGGGCAGCGACATGAGCACCGGCGAGGTGGAATAGGCGTAGATCACGTCATAATCGCGCCGCATCCACAACACTCTGTGGCAGGCGGAAAGCATGTAGCTTACGTAATTGACCGCCAGTCCGATTTTCGTGTTTTTTCGTCCGATTTCAAAGCAGCGGCGCACGTGCACGCCGTTATGCTCCTCCCGGCGACGCCTGAAATGCCTGTATTCCTCGGGCACGACGCCGCTGGGGTAGTTGGGCAGGCCGACCACGGCCGTCACCTCGTGCCCGCGGGCGGTCAAAGCCTCGCAGATCTCGGTCACCTGAAACGCTTCCGGCCAATAATGCTGGCATACGACGAGGATTCTCATGCGCCGCCCCGCTTACGCACGGCTCGCGTCAAGCCTGCGGCGCATCTCCTTGGCGCCTTCGGCGGCCTCGGTCAGCAGCGCTTCTCGGTCAAGCGTCGTAAACACGCCGTCGCGGTAGAGCACCTTGCCGTCCACCATGGTCAGCCGAACGTCGCTGCCCTGCGCCGCATAGATCAAGTTGCTTTCCAGGTCGATCTCCGGGGTCATGTGCGGGGTGTGCAGGTCAACCAGGATCAGGTCGGCCAGATAGCCGGGCCTGAGCAGGCCAAGATCGCCGTATCCCAGGGCGCGCGCGCCTTCGACGGTGACGGCGCTTAAAACCTGCGCGGGGCTGACGACGGTCGGGTCGAGCGTGACGCCCTTTTGCAGCATGGGCATCAGCTTGATCTCCTCCCACAGGTTCAGGTTGTTGTTGCTGGCAACGCCGTCGGTGCCCAGCGCGACCTTGCAGCCGGCTTTGAGCATCCGGGCGATGGGCGCCACGCCGCTGGCGAGCTTCAGGTTGCTGATGGGGTTATGCGCGACGGTTACGCCGTGCCGCAGCAGGATTCCGATGTCCTTATCATCGCACCATACGCAATGGGCGGCGATCACGGGCCCGTCCAGTATACCGATCTTTTCCAGGTACGCGGGCGGCGATACGCCCCGGCGGTGCCAGCAGCCCTTCACGTCGTCCTGCGTTTCGCTTACGTGAATATGCACGGGTATGCCGAGCCGCTTGGCTTCCCCGGCCACCTTCGTTAAAAGCGTCTGCGTCGTCGCCCCCTCGGAATGGGGCGCGAACGAAAAGCGGATGCGGTCGCCCGCGGCGTGGTTCCATTTTTCCGCCATGGCCACGCCTTCAACCATGTCCGCGCAGCTCTCGTCGAAATCCACGATGCCGTGGCCCAGCATCGCGCGCATCCCGTTTCGCTCGATCGTCTCGGCCATGGTATCGGTGTAGAAATACATGTCGTTGAAGGCGGTGGTGCCGAAGCGGAGCATCTCCATGCAGCCGAGGTTCGTCGCCGAACGGATCAGATCGGCGTCCCACTGCTTTTCCAGCGGAAAGATTGCCTTGTTCAGCCAGTCCGCGAGCACCAGATCGGCGCCCACGCTGCGCAGGTACACCATCGGCGTGTGCGTATGCAGGTTGATGAGCCCCGGCATGCACAGGCACCCGTCCCCGTCGATCGTCTCCTCGGCGCTGAAGGCAGGCGCTTCCGCCGCCCTGCCTGCATATAGGACGCGGTTATCCTCGATCTGCACCACCGCGTCGCGGATGAACGGGATGCGGCTTTCCCCCTCCACGCCGGGGGTCAGTACGATATGGTTGATGACGGTGCGCATGGCTGCGGCCTCCTTGCTCGATTGAACGCCGCGCACAAAGCGGATGAACGAAACGGGCCGTGCGCCGGCGTCTTTCCCTGACGGTGGCATCATTATAGCATGGTTTGGAACAAACGGCAACGAAAGCGGCGGCCGCGGGGCGGATGGAAAAATGATCCCGGACTTGACAACGGACGAAAAAAGCATTACCATGAGATTAACGGTTTGCAAACGATTGCACTTATGCTGGGAGGCGTTGCCATGGCTTTTGAAATTCATCCCTGGAAAGTCGTCGAACCGAGCTTTCCGACCGATTCCGTACGCTTTTCCGAAAGCCTGATGTCCACCGGGAACGGCTACATGGGCATGCGCGGAAACTTCGAGGAGGATTACTCCGGCGACACCCACATCGGCACCTACATCGGCGGCGTGTGGTTCCCGGATAAGACGCGCGTGGGCTGGTGGAAAAACGGCTATCCGCAGTACTTCGGCAAAACCATCAACGCCGTGCGCCTGATGGGCTTCCACGTGCAGATCGACGGCGAGACCATCGACCTGAACCGCTGTGCGTTCAGCGATTACCGCCGTGATCTGGACATGCGCACGGGCGTCGTTTCCCGAAGCTTCGTCCTGCACCTGGACAACGGCAATGTAAAGGTGAGCGTGGAACGCTTCGTGTCGCTGGCGCAAAAGGAACTGCTGGCCGTACGCTATGAGCTGACGCCGGACTACGAAGCGGAGATCACCGTACGCCCCTATCTGGATGCGCACGTGCACAACCTGGACAGCAACTACAGCGAAACCTTCTGGGACATGCTCGAGGAGGAGGAAACCGATTCCGCCCTCGCGCTGTTGACCAAAACGAAGGAAAACCCCTTCGGCACGCCGCGCTTCGCCGTGGCGGCCGCCATGGGCTGCTGGGCCGACGAGCTCGATCCGGCCGGCCGCCGGCGGGAGGAGGGGTATGTGGAAGCGGCCTACTCCGGCGCCGTTTCCGCGGGCCGTACGGCGCGGGTGGAGAAGTTCGCGCTGTGCTTCACCTCCCGGGACGAGGCGGAGAACCTGCTGCTGACCAAGGCGCTTCGCGCGGCCGAGCGCGCGCGCGACGTGGGCTACGACGAGCTCAGGTCTGCGCATGTCGCGGCGTGGGCGGCCCGCTGGGAGGCCTGCGACGTACGCATCGACGGCGACGATCGGGCGCAGCAGGGCATCCGCTTCAACCTGTTCCAGCTGCTGAGCACCTATACCGGCGAGGATGCCCGCCTCAACATCGGCCCCAAGGGCTTCACCGGCGAAAAATACGGCGGCGCAACCTATTGGGATACCGAAGCCTTCTGCCTGCCCGTGTACATGTCCATCGCCGGGCAGGAGGTGGCCCGGCAGCTGCTGCTCTACCGCCATATGCAGCTGGAGGGCGCGTATCACAACGCGAAGATGCAGGGGCTGAAAGGCGCGCTGTTCCCGATGGTCACCTTCACCGGTGTGGAATGCCACAACGAGTGGGAGATCACCTTTGAGGAAATCCATCGAAACGGCGCCATGGCCTATGCGATCTTCAATTATGTTTCCTATACCGGGGACGAAAGCTACCTGTACGCGCAGGGGTTGGACGTGCTTTGCGGCGTGGCGCGGTTCTATACCGACCGCGTACATTTCAGCAAGCATGCGGGCCGGTACATGATCCACGGGGTAACCGGCCCCAACGAATACGAGAACAACGTGAACAACAACTGGTACACCAACCGCATCGCGGCATGGAGCATCGGCTACTTCTGCGACGCGTGCGAGGCGGCGCCCGCCGCGCGCCGCGCGGAGCTCGCCGTGACCGGCGAGGAAATCGCCCATATGCGGGACGTGGTTGCCCGCATGTACTATCCCGAGGACCGGGAGCTGGGCATATTCGTGCAGCAGGACACGTACCTGGACAAGTTCCTCGCCCCCGCTTCCGCCATTCCGCCGGAGCAGCGACCCATCAACCAGCACTGGTCGTGGGATCGCATTCTCCGCTCCTGCTACATCAAGCAGGCGGACGTGCTGCAGGGGCTGTATTTCCTCGACCATCTCTACGACGCGGAGACGAAGAGGCGCAATTTCGACTTCTACGAGCCCATGACCGTGCACGAGAGCAGCCTGTCCCCCTGCGTGCACTGCATCCTCGCGGCGGAGCTGAACGACCGCGAAAAGGCGATGGAGATGTACCAGCGCACCGCGCGGCTTGACTTGGACAACATCAACAACGACACGGCCGACGGCCTGCACATCACCAGCATGACGGGCAGCTGGCTTTCCATCGCGCAGGGCTTCGCGGGGATGCGCACGGCCGACGGGCTTGCGCTGAACCCCTACCTGCCGGACGCCTGGAGCGGCTACGCCTTCCAGTTTGATTACCGCTCGCGCCTTCTGCGCGTGGAGGTCAAGCCCGGCCGGGCGTCGGTCACGTTGCTTCGGGGCGATCCGCTCGAGCTTACCCTGTGCGGCGAACGCCGGACGCTCACGGACTGCGCAGCCTGCGCGCTGGCCTGATCCGCAACCGAAGAAGGCATCCCCTTCCACAACCAACGACAAACCGCCCGTCGCGGGCTCTCGGAGCCGCGGCGGGCGGTTTTTGAATGATTTTGTTCGGCCTTACTTGATCTCGACGGTCGCGCCGACTTCGGCGAACTTGGCCTTGATCTTCTCGGCTTCTTCCTTGGAAGCGCCTTCCTTGAGGGGCTTGGGCGCGCCCTCGACCAGTTCCTTGGCTTCCTTCAGGCCCAGGCCGCTGATCACTTCGCGCACGGCCTTGATGACCTTGATCTTCTCGGCGCCGGCATCCTTGAGGATGACGTCGAACTCGGTCTTTTCCTCGGCGGCGGCAGCGGCGGTGGCACCGCCGGCGGCCGGCGCGGCCACGACGGCGGCGGCGGCGGAAACGCCGAACTTCTCTTCCAGCGCTTTGACCAGGTCATTCAGTTCCAGAACGGACATCTTCTCGATCTCGGCAATAAATTCCTCATGAGTCATGGTTTTTAGCCTCCATTCAATGCAATTTCAATCGTCGGGTGGGGTTCAGGCTTCGGCGGGGGCCGCTTCGCCCTCGCTCCGTTTTTGGGCGATGGCGTCCAGCACGCGCACCAGGCCGCTCACGCCGCTTTGCAGGCTGCCCAGCAGGCGGGCCAGCAACACGTCGCGGCTGGGCACTTTGGCCAGCTCGGCGACCTTCTCGGCCGTGAGAATCTCGCTGCCCATCAGGCCGGCCTTCACCTTGATGGCTTCGGTCTTGGTCTTGGTGACGAACTCGCTGATGATCTTGGCGGGGGCTACGACGTCTTCCATGCCGAACGCGAACGCGGAAGGGCCGTTGAGCACATCGTCCAGACCCGTGATTTTCAGGTCGTCCAGCGCGCGGCGGGCGAGCGTGTTTTTCAGCACGCAGTAGTCCACCTTGGCGGCGCGGCACTGCGCGCGCAACGCCGTAACCTGCTCCACGGTAAGCCCGCTGTAATTGACGACCACCACGCCCTTAGCCTCTTTGAATTTGTCGGTGATCTCGCTTACGGCCTGCTTTTTCAGCTCGAAGTTCTTGCTCATTGGGGTTGCACCTCCTTGTGTAAGAATCGTGCGATTCCAATAAGAAAACCCTTGCAGGCGCAAGGGCGAACATTGTCGCAAGGGGATTTCTCCCGCCTTACACCTCGGCGAGCCGCGCTTTAGCGCCGTTACGGGGTCGCCCCCGCTCGCTGTCTTCGGCATAGGTTTCCAAAGAATCGAGCATTATTATACCTGAAAAGTCCGGTTTGTCAAGCGTTATGCGAAGAAAAACGGACGTTTATTCTTCTTTCGCCCCATCCGGACGCAGCGCGGCGATCAGCTTGGGCAGCACGCGCTCGAATTGCACGCCGTAGCGAAGCGGTTCGCCCCCTTCGAGCGTCAGTCGGATGCTGTCGTGCGTGCAGTCCAGCGCCAGCTCCGCCGCCGCGTTGAGCGCAAGCCCGCCCAGCAGCCCGGAAAGCAGGAAGCTTGCGAACACGTCGCCCGTGCCGTGGAAAACGCCCGCGAACTTCGGCCGGAACAGGAGGCGGAAATCGTCGCTTTTCCGGGAATACACGGCGATGCCCTCCCGGCTTTCATCCAGCGAGACGTCCGTGATCACCACGTTTTCCGGCCCGAGCGCCGCAAGCCCCTGCGCCAGACCGCGCACGTACGTTTCATCGTAGCCTTCGGGCTCGTACGGCACGCCCAGCATCAGCGCCGCCTCCGTGCGGTTGGGGACGACGGCGTGCGCGCGGGCGCACAGCTCGCGCATCCGCCCCGGCATCCGCTCGCCCAGAAGCGAATACAATTTTCCGTGGTCGGCGAAAGCGGGATCCACAAATACCAGCGTCTGCGGGTCGCAGAGCATATCCATCATCGCAAGCACCTTGTCCACCTGCCCGGCGCCGGCCAGATAGCCGCTGTAAAACGCGTCGAAATGCAATCCGAGCGTGGCGATGTGCCCGGCGATCGGCAGCAGCTGATCGGTCAGGTCCAGGTGCGTGTAGCCGGTGAACTCCCCCGTGTGCGTGCTGAGCAACGCCGTGGGAATGACGGCGGTGTTCACCCCGGCCGCCGACAGAATGGGCAGCGCGACGGTCAGCGAACAGCGGCCAACGCAGGAGATATCGTGGATAGCCAACGCGCGTTTCTGCATAGCAAGCGCCTCCGGTTATTCGATGCTCCCCATCATACACGAAAACCGGAAAAATGCAAGCGGGCATTGACAGCGGCTGAGCGCTGGGGTAATGTACTATCAGCGGTCGACAAGGGAGGACACGGCGATGCAGAAAGCGTTGATTTCCGTTACGGGGCAGGACAGGGTAGGCATTATCGCCAAAGTGAGCAACACGCTTTGCGAGCAGAACATCAATATTCTGGAGATTTCCCAAACGATACTGGACGGCTGTTTTACGATGCTGATGGTGGTGGATATCGCCGGGGCACAGGAAAGCTTTCAGCAGATCGCCGCCCGGCTGTCCGAGGCGGGCAAAGAGATCGGCGTGATGGTCACCATCCAGCGGATGGAACTTTTCGCCGCGATGCACCGCGTTTGACGGAGGGCCGACGATGTTAGAAGCCAACGAAATCCTGCAAACCATCCACATGATCCAGGAGCAGCACTTTGATATCCGCACCATCACCATGGGGATCAATCTGCTGGACTGCCACCGTAACACCGACGCGGAAACGGCGGAGTGCGTATATGAAAAGATCACCCGCCTCGCCGGCAGGCTGGTGCCCGTGGGCCGCGAGCTGGAAAGCGAACTGGGCGTGCCGATCGTCAACAAGCGCATCAGCGTGACGCCGGTCAGCATGATCTCCGGTTCCGACCCGACACAGATCGCCGTCGCACTGGATAGGGCGGCCGGTGACGTGGGCGTCAACCTCATCGGCGGCTACGGTGCGCTGATGCACAAGGGCGGCACCGCCGCGGAAGAAACGCTGATTACCAGCATGCCGGAGGTTTTCGCCAAAACCGAGCGCCTCTGCGGCAGCGTGAACGTGGGCAGCACCCGCAGCGGCATCAACATGGACGCGGTGCGCCGGATGGGCGCGATTATCAAACAGACGGCCGAAGCGACGGTCGAGCAGAACTGCTTCGGCTGCGCCAAGCTCGTCGTGTTCGCCAACGCCGTGGAGGACAACCCCTTCATGGCCGGGGCTTTCCACGGGCCGGGCGAACCGGAGTGCGTGGTCAACGTCGGCGTCAGCGGCCCTGGCGTGGTGCAGCGCGCGCTGGAAGCGGTGCGCGGCGAACCGTTCGACGTCGTAGCCGAAACCATCAAGCGCACGGCATTCAAGATCACCCGCGTGGGCGAACTGGTGGCGCAGGAAGCCGCCAAGCGCCTGGGCGTTCCCTTCGGCATCGTGGACCTGTCCCTCGCCCCCACCCCGGCGCGCGGAGACAGCGTCGCGTACATCCTGGAGGAGATGGGGCTTGAAAAGGCTGGCGCGCCCGGCACCACCGCGGCGCTGGCGATGCTCAACGACATGGTGAAGAAGGGCGGCGTGATGGCCTCCAGCCACGTGGGCGGCCTGAGCGGCGCGTTCATCCCCGTGAGCGAGGATATCGGCATGATCGAGTCCGCCGCCGCCGGCTGCCTGACGCTTGAAAAGCTCGAAGCCATGACCTGCGTATGCTCCGTGGGCCTGGACATGATCGCCATCCCCGGCGACACCGGCGCCGACGCCATCGCGGGCATCATCGCCGACGAGGCCGCCATCGGCATGGTGAACAACAAGACCACCGCCGTGCGCGTCATCCCCGCCATCGGCAAAAAGGCCGGCGACACCATCAACTTCGGCGGACTGTTCGGCTACGCGCCGATCATGAAGGTCAACACCTTCTCAAACGCAGCGTTCGTCCGACGCGGCGGGCGTATCCCCGCGCCGCTGCACAGCCTGAAAAACTGACGGACGCCGGTAAAACAGATAGATCAAGCGCGGGAGCTTCGCATCAGAAAGCTCCCGCGCCTTTTTGCCCCTATTCGCTTCGTTTCCCTACCGCACGGATTTGACGAAGTTCTTTTCATCCTTGCGCATCCAGTAGCCGCAGTGCTGGTAGAACTGGTGCGCCTTGACCCGGTCGAAGCCCGACACCAGCCGCACGCCCGTGCAGCCGCATTCGCGCGCCCATGCTTCCGCCTCGCCAAGCAGCATCCGCCCCAGCCCCTGCCCCTGGAAACGCCCGTCCACCGCCAGGGAAAGCACGTTTTTCTGGCTGCCGTTATGGAGGGTCTCGTAATCGGCGGCGAGCATGAAGCCGCCCACGTAGCCGTCCTCCTCCCGGCAGGCCACGAGGAGGCGGTCGGTGGGGCGTCCCAGGATCGCCGCAATCCGCTCCCGGATCGTATCCACGTCGCAATCGTAGCCCAGCGACTCCCGGTTGATGCAGCCGATGCGTTCGGCGTCCTGCGGCGCCGCGGTCCGAATCCTCCAGCTCACACGTTTCCCTCCACCGTCGCGCGCACGTAGGATACGGGATGCTCGGTGATGCGCGCGGTATCCTCCACGGTGTTGCCTTCGGCCATCAGGCGCTTGAACACCATGGTCATGCTTTCGCCGATCTCGATGATGTGCCTGTCCGGGTCGTAAATGCGCAATACCCGCTGCCGCCAGGGATATTCCTTGACGGGGTGCACCCGTTCCACCGTCGGGTCTTCGCTGAGCCGCCGCTCGAACGCGTCCAGGTCCTCGCATTCGAAATAGAGCTCCATGTTGTGGGAGCGGGTCATGACGCTTTCGGGCGGCAGGCCGATCAGCTCGGCGAAGTGCTCCTGCAGCGACAGCCCGCCTTTCAGCCCGATGTTCCAGCCCAAGTCCACCTCGACCTCCAGGTCAAACCACTTCTGGTAAAACGCAAGGCTTTTCCTTACGTCCTTCACCGCCAGCAGCGCGCAGCGGTATTCCATTCCGATCGCCTCCCAATCACATCGTTCCCCGGAACCCCTTGCCGATAATTTCGGTCGTGTTGGTAATGAGAATGAAACAGCTCGGATCCGTCTCCTTGGCGAAGTTGCGCAGCTTCACCGCCTGCGCGCGGTTGACCACGGTCAGGATGATCGTCTTGTCCTGATGGGTAAAGGCTCCCTCGCCGCAGATTTCGGTCGCGCCGCGGTGAAGCACCTCCACGATGTAGCGGACCATCGGCACGGGCAGGGAGGTGATGATCTGGAAGCTCTTGTGCACCTTGATGTTTTCCAGCACCAGATCCACCACAACCGCCTTGATCATCAGGCCTAAAATGCTGAACAGTCCCGTTTCCATCCCGAAGGCGACGCACGCCATCAGCGTGATGACCAGATCGGCGCACAGGAGGCTGACGCCGATATTAAGCGACGTGAACCTTCGCAGGATCATCGCCACGATATCGGTGCCGCCGCTGGAGGATTCGAGGTTGAAGAGAATCGCGCTGCCCACGGCCGGCAGCGTGACCGCGAAGATCAGCTCCATCAGAGGCTGGTCGGTCATCGGGGCGCTCATGGGCACGAGCGCCTCCAGTATCCACGCCGCTCCGGACATGACCAGGCTGCAGTACGCCGTACGCATGCCGAAGCTGCGCCCGAAAATAAGAAAGCCGATTACCAGCAACAGCTGGTTGATGATGAACATGAACGTCGCCTGGCTCATGCCGGGGAAATACCGGTTCAGTATGATTGAAAGGCCGCTGACCCCGCCGGTGGAGAAATGGTTGGGGAATTTGAAGAAGTACACGCCCACGGCGATCAGCAGGGCTCCCAGCGTGAGCAGGGTATAATCCTTCCAGATCGACGGGGTTTTGGCCTTTACGGGCGTGCCCGAGAAAACGTCCTTTTTCTGCTCTGCCATGGCTTTGCGCACCCCCCGCTCAGGTCAGCTCGCCGCGGCGGAAGCGGTCGATCAGGTCGAAGGCGACGCTCGCGGTGTTGTCCTGCGCGGGAAGCTCTTCGCGCGTGAACCAGCGCGCTTCGGCCAGCTCGCTTGTTTGCAGGGTGATTGCGTCGCTGCCGGACAGACGGGCATGGAAACCCAGCATCAGGCTTTGGGAGAAGCCCCACGGCTGACTGGCCAGGTAGCGCACGTTCGAAAGCCGCAGCCCGACTTCCTCCTGCGTTTCCCGGCGCACCGCCTGCTCGGCCGTTTCGCCAACCTCCACGTATCCGGCAATCAGCGAGTAGTGCTTGAAGGTCGCCTGCGCGTTTCGCGCCAGCAGCAGCCGTTCGCCGTCCGTAATGGCCACGATGACCGCGGGCGATATGGTCGGGTAGACGGTCAGGCCGCAGTCCGTGCAGGTCAGCGCGCGCTCGTGCGGCGCGGGGGCCAGCCTGCCGCCGCACGAGCCGCAGTAGCGGTGCATGCGGTACCATGCCGCCAGGTGGAAGGCGGCAAGGAGCAGGTAGCCGTCGTCGGACGGCAGCAGGGTGCGAAACACGCGGACGGACTCGAATACCAGCCCGGCGGGCGCGGGGGTATCCTTCGGCACGTCGGCCAGAAACACGCGGCGGCCGTCCTGCGTAAAGGCATGCAGGGGCTCGGCGGCCGTCAGCGCGCCGCTCAGCTCGGTTCTAAGCGGCAGTCGGCTCTCCTGCCGGTCCGCCCGCAGCAGCACGCGGTCGCCGGCAAAAAGGAGTACCGTATCGGCCGCGCGGCTGCCCGCGGGGTCGAGAAACAGGGAAAACAGTTCGGGATGGGCGTTAATCAGCAATGCAGGCACCTCGATATCGTTCGTTCCCGATTATCATAGCAAAAACGGGACGATTGTCAATCCCGGCATACCGTCGGAAGGCCCGCGAACGCGAAAATCGCCGCCCGCGTTATGAACGCGGGCGGCGAAAGAACCCTTTTCAACAGGCTTACTGCGCCGTTTCGGGCGCGGGCTGACCGTCGCCGAAGATGGTTTCCAGATGTTCCGCGGAGAAAGCCGTCTTTTTGGTCAGCAAGCTCACCACGGGCACGATCACCAGGCCGCAGAGCATCGCGGCCGCGCCGCTGATAGGCGCAAGCGACATGTCCCCGGTCACCAGCGGCGGCACCAGCGAGATCAGCGCTCCGCAGATGACGCCCGCGAACGCCCCCGCCTTCGTCACTCCGCGCCAGAGCAGCCCGTAGAGGAACGGCGCGAGGAACGCGCCTGCGATGGTGCCCCACGAGAGTGACATCAGCGATACGATGGGGGTTTTCTGCATCAGGAAGTTCACGATCAGCGAGAAGATAACGAACGCAACGCACAGGACGCGCATCGTCCACAGCTGCGTTTTGGGCTTCGTTTTGGGCGCGATGGCACCCACCAGGTCCACCGCGATGACCGACGAGGAGGACAGCACCAGCGCCGTCAGCGTGGAGATGCTGGCCGACAGCAGCAGCACCACGAACAGCCCGAGCATTGCGTCCGGAATGCCCACGACCGTTGTATCCGTGAGCATCGTAGGCATAATCTGATCCGTCGCCATGGTTTTGGCGTTGACCAGCGCCGCCATGGTGGTGGTGCCGTCGGGGGAGGCGATCTTGCTGAGCACTACGCGGCCGAAGCTGCCCGCGAAGTACGCGCCGCCCGCCACGATCAGCGCGAACACGGTGGAGATGACCGTCGCACGCTTGACGCTTCTTTCGTCCTTGATGGCGAAGAATTTGTGGATCATCTGCGGCATGCCCAGCACGCCCAGCGACGTGAGGATGACGTTGCTCAAAAGCCAGATGCCGTTGCCCTTACCCGGCCATAGGGTGTTCATGCTTGCCCCGCCGACCTCGTCGGTGCCCAGCAAGTTGAGCCCCTCGGTTACGCCGCCGGCCGCCCGGACGATGTAGACCACGATGGCCGTGATGCCGGCCAGCATGATGAGCCCCTGAATGAAGTCCGTGATCGCGGTGGCCTTGTAACCGCCCGCGAACAGGTAGACGGACGCCAGCAGCGCGATGCCGATGACGCACCAGGTGTAGTCGAACCCGAACGCCTTGTTGAACATGTTGCCCAGGCCCTTGTACACGCTCGCGCTGTAGGGCAGCAGGAATACGAAGATCATCAGGCTGGCGAGGATTTTCAAGGTCTTGCTGTTATACCGCTTCTCAAAGAAGCCCGGCAGCGTGCCCACCTGCAGCTTCTCCCCCATGCGACGCGTGGGCTTGGCCAGCAGCAGCCAAGCCAGAAGGCTCCCGATCAGCGCGTTGCCGATGCCCAGCCACACCGCCGAAAGCCCGGCCCGCCAGCCGATGGAACCCGCGTACCCCACGATGATTACGGCGGAAAAATAACTCGCCCCGTAGCTGAATGCGCTCATCCACGGGCCGATGCTCCGGCCTCCCAGCAGGAAGCCGTTCAGACTCAGGTTTTTCTTTGCGGTGAAGAAGATCACCACGATCATCATGACTGCATAAGCTACCAATACCAGGATTTTCATACCATACTACCGCCTTCCATACTACACTGTCTTTGTTACAAAGACGCTACAGGTAACATTATACCTGTTCCGGATAAAAATGCAACAGAAAATACAAATTCGTTTTTCTTCCGCGGCCGTCGCCCGTTCGCGCCCGCAGGCCGCATTCCATGCAAAATCATTGACAAACGAACAGATTATTGTATCATAGAGGTTGATACTCCCGTCATTGCGCACACCGTGAGCAGCGGGATTATCGCAGGCGGTCCGTGACCGCCGTGAACGGAGGCAATCTATTTGTCGGAAGAAACGTCGGCTGTTCTTTCGCTGGAAAGTCTGGATAATTACCTGTCGCTGTTCGGCGCGAACGACCGCAACGTTCCGCTTCTGGAAAGCGAATTATGCGTGTCGCTGTCCGTGCGCGGCGCGGATCTGCGCATCGCCGGTTGCGAGGAGAACGTAGAGCAGGCGTTGGCCGTGGTGGAGAAGCTCAAGTCCCTCGTGCTTCGCCACGCGCAGATCGACCGCACCACGCTGCGCTACGCGGCGGCGCTGGTCAAGCAGGGCGAGCTGGACAAGCTGGACGATATCGCCTTCGAGGTCGTCGCCGTCACCCACCGCGGCCGGCCCATCCGCTGCAAGACGCTCGGGCAGTACCAGTACGTGAACGCCATGCGTTCCCACGAGCTGACCTTCGCCATCGGCCCCGCCGGCACGGGCAAAACCTACCTGGCCATGGCGCTTGCGGTGGTGGCGCTTCGCAATAAGGAAATCCAGCGCATCGTCCTCACCCGCCCGGCCGTGGAAGCCGGCGAGAAGCTCGGCTTTCTGCCCGGCGACCTCAACCAGAAGGTAGACCCCTACCTGCGGCCATTGTACGACGCGCTTTACGATATGATGGGCGCCGACGCCTACCAGCGCCTGCAGGAGCGCGGCATACTGGAGGTCGCGCCGCTGGCGTATATGCGGGGCCGCACGCTTTCGGAAAGCTTCATCATTCTGGATGAGGCGCAGAATACCACCCCCGAGCAGATGAAGATGTTCCTGACGCGCTTCGGCGCGGGCTCGCGCGTGGTGGTCACGGGCGACGTGACGCAGACCGATCTGCCGACCGGCAAGCAGTCCGGCCTTCTGCAGGCGGTGGACGTATTGAAGAACATCCCGGAGATCGCCATCGTACGGCTGTCGCGCGCCGACGTGGTGCGCCACGACCTGGTACAGGCCGTGGTAAAGGCGTATGAAAATTACGAACAGGAGCATACGGGGAGGAATACGGGGCATGACGCCTAAAAAGCACGTTGCTTCGACCCGTTTGAAGAGGGGTCAGGCTTCCATCGAGACGGTCGTGAAAAAGCTGCGCACCGTCACGGCCAAGTGCTGGTACGTGTTGTTTGCCGGCACGCTTACGATGATCGTCCTTTTCAGCATCGCCATCACGCCCGAACGCTACGATCTGGAAGTGGGCGATATCGCCTATACGACCATCACCGCCTCCAAGGACGTCGTGGACGAGATCGCCACCGAGCGCAACCGCGACGCGGCCGCCGCCCAGGTGGAACCGACTTACCTGTATAAGGAAGGCGTGACCGCCGAGGTCATGCAGAACCTGACCAGCATCCTTTCGCAGGCCAGCACCGTGCAGCAGTACGGCCAAAAGACGCTGGAGCAGCACGCCCCGGGCGACGCGAAGGCGCAGAAGTCCTACGTGTTCACCACGGCCGAGCTGGATTACGCCAAGTCCCTTTTCCCGCTGGTGACGCTGGCGGATTATCAGATCAACACGCTCCTGCGGGCGTCCGACCAGGACATGCTCGATTTGAACGACAACATCACCACGGCCGTCGAAAACACCATGAACACCACCATCCGCGAAGGATACGTGAGCGAGACCATCCAGTACCTGCAACAGATCATCGGCTACAAGACGGACATGGATCTTTTGCAGAACGTGGTGACGCCCATCCTGCGCAAGGTGGTGCAGCCCAACATGGTCATCGACCAGGACGCCACCGCCAAGCTCCAGCAGGAGGCGCGGGACGCCGTGGACCCCGTGATATACAAACAGGGGCAGAACATCGTCGTGGCGCGCGAACGCGTGACCGCCAACCAGCTGGAAATGCTCCGCAGCCTGGGCCTTTTGGACGACGCCGATTTCGACCTGACCATGTACGTGGGCGGGGCGCTGCTGGTGCTGTTCGCCATGGCGACTTACGTGATGATTCTGCTGCTCTTCGGCGTCCAGTACCTGCGTAACCCCAAGAAGCTCGCCATTCAGATGATCATCCTCAACGTGTCGCTGGCGGTGTGCATCGGGGCGAAGCTTATCGACCTGTACCTGCCGCCGGTGCTGCTGGGCGCGATGATGATGACCGGCCTTTTGGGCGTCGCGTGCGGCGCGGGCGCGGCGGTGACGCTCGCCATCGTCGTCAGCTCCCTGATCGCGGGGGGCAACGGCACCTACGGCACCGAGATGGTCAACCTCCTGCTGACGTCCATCATCAGCGGCATGCTCGCCATTCTCATCATCCGGCGCAAGCCCTACCGTCAGCAGATGCTGCTTGCGGGCGTGGTGACGGCCGTAACCAATATCGGCATTATTCTGGTCATCGGGTTTATGACCAACACCTCGGTGGAGGACGTGTTTACCAACTCGCTGTGGAGCGCCGCAGGCGCGCTGGCGGCTTCGCTTCTGTGCGTCGGGTTCGACCCCATCATGGAATCCGTTTTCCATCTGGCGACGCAAAGCAAACTGCTTGAGCTCAGCAACCCCAACAACGCCCTGTTGCGCCGGCTACTGATGGAGGCGCCGGGCACCTATCACCACAGCATCATCGTGGCCAACCTGGCCGAGGCGGCGGCGGAGGCCATCGGGGCCAACCCGCTGCTGGCGCGCGCGGGCGCGTATTTCCACGACATCGGCAAGCTGAAGCGTCCGTTGTATTTTAAGGAAAACCAGATCGGCGAAAACCCGCACGAGCACACCAACCCCTACGTTTCCGCCGCCATCCTCACCGCGCACACGCGCGACGGGCTGATGATGGCCCAGCAGAACCACCTGCCTCAGGAAATACAGGACATCATTATGGAACACCACGGCGATACGCCGGTGATGTACTTCTACCATAAGGCGTTACAGCAGGCCAACGGCCAGCCGGTGGACATCAACGATTTCCGCTACGACGGCCGCCGCCCTCACATGAAGGAAAGCGCCATCATCATGCTGGCCGACACGGTGGAGGCTGCCGTGCGCTCCATGCCCGATCCCACGCCCAAGGCCATCGAGGAATTCATCGAGCGGCTGGTGCGCGGAAAGCTGGAGGACGGCCAGCTGAGCCGCGCGCCGGTGACGCTTTCGGACATCGACAAAATCTGCGAGGCATTTGCCACGGTGCTCAACGGCGTGTTCCACGAACGCATCGAGTACCCGGTCATATCGCCCGAGCAACTCAGCCGGCTCACCGCGCCGCCCAACCCGCCCCCGCCGCAGTCGGGCCCCGAGGAAAGCCCCGTGGAGGCCATGGAGCTTAAGAAGGTGTCCGATATCGCGCAGGATGCGGAGCATGCCGCGCAGGAAGCGGTGAACAGCGAACCCGCCTCCGACGCCGCGAGCGAGCCGGCCGCCCCCGAAACGACGGCCCCGGCGGAGGAGCCCCTGCCGGAAACGGAGTCTGCGGCAGCCGAACCCGAAGCCTCGCAGGCCCAGCCGCCCAAAACCGGCGAAAAGAAAGCCCGCAAGGGCGGCAAGCCCGCCGTTCAGGATAACGACGCGGCCGAACAGCCCGCCCCGCCGGAGGCGACGGCCGACGAAAGCCCCGCGGGAGACGCGCAAAGCCATGAGGATTGAGTGGGAACTTGCGCAGGGGCTTGAGCTTCCCGCCGGGCAGCGGGATTTTGCGACGCTTGCGTTGACCGCCGACTGCTGCGCCGTGACGGAAGGTCTGCCGCTGCCCTGCGCACTTCACGTGCTGATCACGGACGACGAACGCATCCGCGCCGTCAACCGCGTTCAGCGCGGCGTGGACGCCGCGACGGACGTGCTTTCCTTCCCCACCGTGCGCTACGCGCCCGGCCAGACCGCCCGCAACGCCCGGAGCCTGCTGCGCCGGGAATACGACGCCGAACTCAACGCCTGTTTTATGGGCGATATTCTCATTTCCCGCGAGCACGCCGCGGCGCAGGCGGCGCAATTCGGCCACAGCCTGCGCCGGGAGCTTTGCTACCTGCTCGCGCACGGGATTTTTCACCTGTGCGGGTACGACCATCTCGTTTCCGCGGAGCAAAAGGAGATGCGAACCATGGAAGAAAAAGCGCTCGGTTTGGCGGGCGTAACGCGCGGCGACGACGAAAGCGCCGCTCCGCCGACGGACGCGCAGCTGCTCGCCCTGGCGCGCGAGGCGATGCTTCGCTCCTACAGCCCCTACAGCCGCTTCAAGGTCGGCGCGTGCCTGCTGGCTGCGGACGGGCGTGTGTTTACCGGCTGCAATGTGGAGAACGCCTCCTTCGGGTTGACCAACTGTGCCGAGCGCACCGCCGTTTTCAAGGCGGTCAGCGAGGGGACGAAGGAGTTCAGCGCGCTCGCCATCGCAGCGGAGCACGCCGCTCCGTGGCCCTGCGGCGCCTGTCGGCAGGTGCTCAACGAGTTTGCGCCGAACATCCGGGTGCTGGTCACCTGGGGCGACGGGGAGACCGCGCAGGCGACGCTCGGCGAGCTGCTCCCCCATTCCTTCGGCCCCAAGGACCTGCCGTAACCGGCCCCATACGCGGCGTTTCCCGCCGCAACACTTACGAAATGAGGTCGTCAACCTTATGCCAGACCAAAAGCCGTTCCATTCCGGCTTCATCGCGATCGTCGGCCGCCCCAACGTGGGCAAAAGCACGCTGCTCAACAGCCTGCTGGGCGAGAAGATCGCCATCGTCAGCAACCGCCCGCAGACCACCCGCAACCGCATTCTGGGCGTCAGCACCCAGGCGGACAGCCAGCTGGTGTTTCTGGATACGCCGGGCGTACACACCCCGCACAACCGCCTGGGCGAGTATATGATGCAGACCGTGCACGATTCCCTGCAGGGCATCGACGGCCTGATGGTGGTGGTGGACGCGACCCAGGTCGGCAAACAGGATCGCGAGCTGGCCGCGCAGATGGCGGAGCGTAAGGTCAAAAAAACGCTCGTGCTCAACAAAATCGATCTGATCCCCAAGGAAAAGCTCCTCGGGCTGATCGCCGGCTTTTCCGAACTCGGATACGACGAACTCGTGCCCGTCAGCGCACTGACGGGCGACGGCGTGGAGGAACTGCGCCGCACCCTGATCGCCATGCTACCCGAGGGGCCCCGCTATTTCCCCGACGATACGCTCACCGACCAGCCGGAGCGCTTCCTGTGCGGGGAGATCGTCCGGGAGAAGGCGCTTCTACACCTCCGGGAGGAAGTGCCCCACGGCATCGGCGTGGAGGTGATGAGCCTTTCAAAGATCAGCGACGGGCTTACGGAGATCAACGCGACGATCTTCTGCGAGCGGGACGCGCACAAGGGCATCATCATCGGCAGGCAGGGCGCGATGCTCCGGCTCATCGGCGCGGAAGCCCGCGCGGATATCGAAGCGCTGCTGGCCACGCACGTCAACCTGAAGCTGTGGGTCAAGGTGCGGCCGGACTGGCGCAACCGCCCCGCCGACCTGCGCAACCTGGGCTATACGCGCAAGGATTGATTAAAGAAGGCCGACGGTTCCCGACAGCCGTCGACGAAACGAACGAGCCGCCGCCCGCCCCGCGATCAGAAAAGATCGTAGGGCGGGCGGCGGCTCGTTATGATCCCGTTTTATCGATTAACGATCCTTATCGGTTCATCCTTTTACGGGTGTTTCCTGCAGCACGTATCGCTCGATGGCGGCGGCCACGCCGTCCTCCTCGTTGGACAGCGTCACGACGTCCGCCCCGGCCCTGGCGGCTTCGGAACCGTTCGCCATCGCCACGCCCAAGCCGGCGAAACGGAGCATGTCCAGGTCGTTGTCGTAGTCCCCGATCGCCATCACCTGCTCGCGCGGCACGCTCAGCCGCGTGGCCAGCTCCAAAAGCGCCTGGCCCTTGCCGACGCCCGCGGGCATCAGCTCCAGGTTGTCGTTCCACGAGGAGGTTACGGTAAGGCCCTCGACGGCTTGCAGCTCTTCCGCGATCCGGGCGATGCGCGGCGCGCAGGGCCGATCAATGTAGACGCACTTGCAGACGCCTTCCCCGCCGTAGGCCCGCAGCGCTTCTTCGCCGTACGCGTAGCCCTGCGGATGGTCGCGGTTGACGTACGTACCCCAGTTGGCGCGCTGCACGCCGGGATCATTGCCCAGCACGATTACGCGATCCGTCTGGAAGCAGGCGAACGTAACGCGGTGACCCAGCAGGATCGCCGTGGTTCGCTCCAGCGTATCCGCGCGGAAGGTCTGTACGGCGTAGGGCCTGCCGTGCGGTTCCGTAAGGCAGCACGCGCCGTTGAGCGCCAGCACGCGGCAGCCGTCAAGCCCCGCGTCGCTTGCGAAATAGCTGATGTCCCGCGCCGAGCGGCCGCTGCACAGAGCGATGGCGACGCCCCTTTCGGCGGCCGTCTTCAGCGCGCGCAGGTTGCGCGGCGAGATGCTCTGTGCGTTATTCAATAGCGTGCCGTCCAGGTCCATGGCGATCAGTCGTATCGAATCCATATAACTCCTAAAAGGTCGGTTTCAGCGAAAAGCACTTCCCGTTCAGGTAGCTCAGCTCGCCTTCCAGCGAAAAGCGCAGCTCCGTCGCGGTCAGCATCAGCCGCTTTGTGCGCATGGCTTTGTTCCACGCGCGGTCGCCGTATTTATCGTCCCCCAAAACCGGATGGCCGATGTGCGCCAGCTGCGCGCGAATCTGGTGCGTGCGGCCTGTGTGCAGCGTAACGGCCAGCCTGCAGCACTCCCCCGCCTCAAGCACCCGATACTCCGTCACGATAGGCAGAGCCCCGCGCGCAGGCGTATCCGTAACGCGCACGGTCGCCGTACGCGCGTCCTTCTTAAGATAAGCGTTCAGCGTCGCCTGCGCGGGCTCCGGCGTTCCGCGCACGAGGCAGACGTAGGTCTTGTGCACCCGCCGTTCCCGGAAGGCCCTTTCCATCAGGCTTCGGGTGCGCTCGTCCCTGGCGAGGATCATTAGGCCGTCGGTAGGGTTGTCCAGCCTGTGGCAGGGCAGGGGCGGGGCATCCAGCCGTTCGGCGTTCGTTCGATAGACCCATTCCCCGATCGTCAGCCCGCCCTTTTCGTCCTCCTCGCAGGAGATGCCCGCGGGTTTGACGACGATCATCAGCCGCTCGTCCTCAAAAAGAATTTCGGGCGAGCGTTCTTCGCACTCGTCCGAAAGATAGACCGCGATCGTAGCGCCGGGCACCGCGTCCGCGTCGCGGCGGACGCGCGTGCCGTTCATTTTAACGTCCCGCCGGTCGAACGCCTTCCGAAGCTCGCTTTCCGGGTATTGCGGAAGCATGCGGCACACCAGCGGGTACACTTTCCCCGCTGCGTTCTGCGGCAGGTCGAAGGTCTGCAGTTTCACCCGGCGTACTCCTCAATGCTTCAGATGGGCGTTCATGCCGATCCAGTGCGGCGTGTTGTTGAACAGGTCGCGCAGGGCGGCGCGCATTTCGCCCGTCGGCAAAGCGGTGATCATGGAGGCCATGACCGCTTCCATCTCGGCCAGCTCCACGCCCTGCTTGGCCAGCAGCCGCAAGTCCTCGGCCGCCTCCTCGGCGTCCCATTCCGGGCGCGTCATGCCGGTCAGCGCCGCGCTCATGCGCCGGTGCAACGGTTCCTCCTCCGGCAGCAGGCCGTTCATGCCGCCGGCGAGCGCTTCCTCCGTCAGCGACAGCGTGAACTCGGTCTGAAAGCCCAGCTCCACCATCATCCGCCGCGGGTCCGCCAGGCCGGGATGCATCAGCACGATCTCCCTGCCCCGGTCCGCGAGGTACTCGAAGGAGGCTTTGATGTAGCGATAGCCGATATCCGCAGCCAGCGCGTCCGTCCGTTCCATGACGTCGTTCAGGAAAAACGAAAGCGGCTGGCTGGAATGCAGGAAACCCGCGATGTAGAGAATGCCGTGGATCGTCGCGTCGTAGCGGAACAGGCGCGAACGGGCCTTCTGATAAGCGGGATCGTTGTACGCCAAAAGCAGCGGCTCCAGTAAAACCGGCGCCAGCTCCAGCGTCCAGACGTCCCCTTCGTCCGAAAACGAACACCACAGGCGGCTGGCAAGCGCCTCGGCCGCGTCGATTTCGTCCCAGTCGTCGGAGGAGATGCGCCCTTCCGCCACCAGCAGCCGTTCCATCAGCGCGCTCTCCCCGCGGGACAGGTACAGCGCTTCCACGGGCAGGCGTTCCAGCACCTTTTGGCGCAGGCTTTCAATCGTCGCCAGCCCTTCGTTGCCGGGTTCGCTTTGGTAGAAGGAGCACGAAAGCAGGTCCTGCGCCTGCGCGTCCGTCGTCCCGGGGTCGAACAGCCCGCCCTCCGGGTAGGTGGAAAGGCGGCGTTCGCATGCTTCGAACTGCTTTTCGCGCAGCATGCTCATGGTTTTTTCATACCAATCCGCTTCGTGCGCCACACTGGCTTCCCTGAGCATCGTCCGCCCTCCTTTCCTGTCCGGCCGGTCGTTTGGTTACAGCTGCGTCGTCCACCCGAAGGGATCCGGGAGCTTCCCAAACTGGATGCCGGTCAGCGTATCGTACAGCTTCTGCGTGATCGCGCCGATATTGCCGTCGCCGATCTTGACTTCCTCGCCCTCGTAGGCGATCCGGTTGACTGGGGAAACGACCGCGGCGGTGCCCGTGCCGAAAGCTTCGGTGATCTTGCCGCTCTTGGCGTCGGCCATCACGTCGTCGATCGCGAGGCGCTTCTCCTCCACCTCCAGCCCCATGGTGCCCGCCAGCCTGATGACGCTGTCGCGGGTGATGCCGGGGAGGATGCTGCCGTTGAGCACCGGGGTGACGATCTTTTTGTTCTCGTAGACGAACATCATGTTCATGGAGCCGACTTCCTCAATGTAGCGCTGCTCCACGCCGTCCAGCCACAGCACCTGCGCGTAGCCCTCGTGCTTGGCCTTCATGCCCGCCAGAATGCTGGCCGCGTAGTTGCCGCCGGTCTTGGCGAAGCCCACGCCGCCGCGCACGGCGCGCACGTATTTATCCTCCACGTAAATGCCCACGGGGGCAAGGCCGCTGGCGTAATACGCGCCGCTGGGCGACAGGAGGATATAGAAAAGGTAGCTCCTGGAGGAGGAGACGCCCAGGAACGGATCGGTGGCGATCATGGTGGGGCGGATGTACAGCGACGTGCCCTCACGATGAGGCGTCCATTCCTTGTCCAGGTTCAGGAGCGTCAAAAGGCCTTCCATGCACAGCTCTTCGGGTATCTGCGCCATGCCCATGCGCTCTGCGGAACGGTTGAAGCGCGCGAAGTTGTCGCGGATGCGGAACAGATTGAAGCCTTTTTCGGTACGGTAGCACTTGGCGCCTTCGAAAATCTCCTGGCTGTAATGCAGCACGCAGGCGGCGGGGCTCAGCGACAGATTGCCGTAGGGTACCACGCGGGCGTCGTGCCAGCCTTTTCCCTCGTCGAAGTCGATCAGCAGCATGTGATCGCTGAAGATTTTACCGAAACCCAGCTTGCTTTCGTCGGCGGGCTTTTGCTTTAACGGGACCGCTTTCGTCACTTTGATGTCGTACATGCTCTTTCCTCCACCCATCGTTCTGATTCACGCAAGCGCTTTCGCACGCCGATACGTTAGTGTTATTATAGACGCTCACGCCGTGCTGTCAAGGCTTTGAGACGTGTAAAATCGGTACTTATTCGGCGGCTTCCGTCCCGGCGGGAAGGGCGACGACATAGACGGTCGAATCCTCGTTCGGCGTGAACGTGACGCCCGTCGCTTCGGTCACGGTTGCAAGCGGCAGGTAGAGGATACCGTCCGCCTCCCAGCCCGTGCGGTCGGCGATGATCTGCGGCTCCTGGTTTTTGAGCACCGTCAGGGCCGTAATCGCGCCGCTTTCGTCCACCGTGCAGGACAGCTGGAACAGGTCGCTGCCCAGCGAGAAGGCGGCCTCGCGGCTGTTCTCCTCGGCGCTGGGCAACACGATGCTGCCCAGGTTCTTCATAAGCGGCAGCATCGGCGCGTACACCGTATCGCCGTACAGCAGCGGCCGCAGCGTTTCGCTCTGCGCGTCCGCCGGATCGACGGTCAGCGGCTGGTCGCTCCCCTCCTGCCTGAAGCTGCGCGTCGTATCCAGCGTCGGCGTCGTTATCGCCTGCGCCGCGGGGGTGGTCTCCGCGGCCGGCTCGGGAAGGGCGATGGTATAGACGTCCGTCGCTTCGTCCAGCGTAAAGGTAACGCCCGTCGCTTCCGTCGCCGTATCGAGCGGCAGGTACAACACGCCTTCCAGCACGAAGCCCGTATCGAGCGTCAGCGCTCTGGCTTCTTCGTTTACCGTCACGGTCACATCGGTTACGGCGCTTTCGTCCTCCTGCGTGTAGGAGAGTGTATAAACGCCGTCCGTCAGGGTGAAGGACACGGTGCGCTGCCTGTCGTAGCTCTCCGGGACGATCTCAATGCCCGCGTTTTTCAGTATTTCCATCAGCGGCACGTATACCGTGTCCTCCAGCTGTGCCGGATGGAGCACGTCGGCCGCGGCCCCGCTGGGCTCGGCATCGCTGAACAGGGTCATCGGTTCGTCGCCGCCCGCAAGCACGAACACCTGCGCGTCGTTCACGGTCGGTGCGGGCGCGGGTTCGGCAGCGGGTGTTTCCGTGGGCTCGGCCGTTGCGGCGGCATCCGTTACCGCGGGAATCCCCGTGATCTCCGCGACCGCTTCCGTTGCTTCCGGCGTGGCGGTCGGTTCCTCCGTATCGGTCGCCTCCGGCGAAACGGAGGGCGAAGCCGACGCCGTTTCGTAAACCGCGGCGGTCGCTTCGGCCGAGGCGGTTGCGACGCTCGCACGCGGCGCGGCGGTCGCGGCCGCCGTGGGGGTAGCAGTCGCCGTGGGAGTTGCGGTCGGCGTCGGAGAAGACGTGGGTGTCGGGGAAGGCGTTGGCGAAGGGGTCGCCGTCGGTACGAAAGTGGGCGCCGGCGTTTGCGTGGCGGGCGGCGTGGTGACGGCCGCGGTCGGTTTGGCCGTCGGAGTCGGCGTCGGCACGTCCACGGGCGCAAATACGACGTCCGAGCTTTCGTAGAGCACCGTCAGCGTTTTTTTGCCGGCGATCCCATCCACCGAAAGCCCCTGATAATACTGGAAGCGTTCCACGGCGCGGCGCGTCTGGTTGCCGAAGATACCGTCGATATCCCCGGTGTAATAACCGAGCTCCGCCAGGCGGCGCTGCATCAGCGTTACGTCGTCGCCCTTATCGCCGACTTCCAGGGTCGGATAATCGTTGTTGGGGGTGATGGCCGGGGTGGGCACCGCGGTCGGCGCAGCCGTCGCGGAAGGTGCGACGGTCACGATCGCCGTTGGCGACGGCGTGGGCGTCGCAGGCACAGGCGAAGGTTCCGGCGCCATCTGCACCGATGAGACGAACACCATCGTCAAATAGATCAGAAGGGTATTGAGCAGATTCATAACGCTCCTCCTTCGCTGCACTGTCGATTGCTTGAAACATTATAGCATGTTCGTACGGTCTTTCGCAATCGCGGGCGGCGGGCCAAAAGAAACAAAACGACCGCCCGCGGCGGTTGCCCGGGCGTCGTTCGGCGGAGGAGAAACCGTGAAAAAGGAGCGGGGAAACCCGCTCCTTTCAGGGTGCCAAAAAACCTCGTTTTGCAGGCATACTGCAGCCTGTTCAAAAAGTCCGAGATGCTAGGAAGCAAGGGTGGCAAGGGGCAACCGAAACGAGCGTGTGCCCTGTGGGCACAGCCGCGAAGCGGCTAGCGAGATAAGGTTGAGACGTTTTGCAGAGCAGCGCGACCGGCAGGGAAGCGATGCGACAACAAAACGGACGGATTGAGCTTACTCGTTCGTAAGTGATACCCCCTTGCCACCCCGCAGCTGACAACGCAGATTGGGCTTTTGGGGCAGGCTGAAAGGAGCGGGGAAACCCGCTCCTTTTTAGGTGGCTGGCTGTCGATGTTACTGCTGCGTGGTTTGCCCGCCCTGGGGGGCGCTATGGTCGTTCTGACGGGAACCGTTCTGCGCGTTTCCACCGCCCGGCATCTGGCCGCCGCCGTTCATGCCGTCCTGGTTATTGGGGCCGCCGGTCAAACCGTCGTTCGCGGCGCCGTTGCCGCGGTTCATGCCGTTGCCCGTGCCGCCTAGGCTGATGCCCGCTTCACGCAGGGTCTGCCGCAGGGTGGCGCGCGCCTGTTGCATGGTGCTCAGCGCCTGCTGGATGGCGCTGTTGGTCTGCGCGTTCGCCGAAAGGGTATCCCACAGGTCGTCCTCACCCTGCGCGGCCAGCGCATCCGCCTGCTCCTGGGTCAGCTGGCCGGCGTCCGCAAGGGCCTGCATGGCCGCTTTGCGCTCGTCGCCCGTCTTGGCGTTGGCCTCGTAGTAAGCCTTGTACTGTTCGGCTGTCCAGTCGCTCATGTCCAGATCGTCGAGCGTCTTCTCCGCCGCACGGAGCGCGGTATATGCGTCCGCATCCGCCTGGGTCACCACGCCGGCCGTCACCAGATCGCCGAGCACCTGGTCCTCAACGCCCTCGTACAGCGCGACGGCTTCGCTGTACACCGTTTTCTGATCGTCGGTCAGGGAGGAAACGTCCGTCGTTCCGTTGCCGAACGCGCCGGCTCCGCCGCCGGAGGGCATGCCGCCCATGCCGCGGTTCGGGACCGTCGTCTGAGCGGTGGTCGTATCCGCGGTCGTGTCCGTCGTCGTGGTCGTGTCCGCCGGAGCCTGCGCGAAAGCCGCGAAGGGGATCATCACGGCGAGCGCCACGGCCAGCACCGTCCACCCGCGTTTGCTGCTCCGGGTCAAATGGTTGCGTAGCATCCTTATTCAACTCCTTATCGGTTTTGCGATATCGTCTTGTTCCTTTGGGACGAGTACAGCATAAAACCCCAAAGCGACGGGCGCGTGAATAAAACGCGCAGATTATGTGAAACTCTCGGGAAGGTTCCACGGCCGCAGACGCGTCCGCAAAAAGACGTTCCCTGAGCGACCTATGCGATTTTCCCAATATAAACGGAACAGACCCGCAAAGCGGGCCTGTCTCAAACTCCGGATAGGCATCCTCTGGTGACCCATCGGAGACTCGAACTCCGGACACCCTGATTAAAAGTCAGGTGCTCTGCCAACTGAGCTAATGGGTCTTGCGCGCATCCGCACCGGCGACCGGGCCGGACAACGAAGGATATTCTAGCATCTGCGGGCGTGTTTGTCAACATTTACAGGCGTTCGCAGCCGCATTTTCTGCGCGGCCTGCGGCCCCTCGCGGGCCGCTCTCCGCGGGCCGGATTGCCGTAGGGAACGCCGAAACGGTTTTGCGCCCTTTCTTTCTTCGGCTTTCTGTGGTATAATTTCAGATAGGATAAGGCCGGCGCGGCGGTCCGGCCTGCGGAAAGCGCGCGTAAGCAACGCGTTTTTGCACATGATCAGGTCATTTTGCGAAGAGATCGGGGGATGGCAATGTTTACGCCGAAAATCCAGAACGAGCAGACCGATCTGCTGATGAAGGCCCTGCTTTCGCTTACCAGCGTGGAGGACGCATACCGCTTCTGCGAGGACGTCCTGACCGTAAAGGAGCTTACCAGCATCACGCAGCGGCTGGAAGTGGCCGTGATGCTCAAGCATAAGGTGACCTATCAGGAAATCGCCAAAAAGACCGGCGCGAGCACCGCCACCATCAGCCGCGTCAACCGCTGCCTCCTGTACGGCGCAGACGGATACAAGCACGTCCTCAAACAGATCGACCCGGATTGACCCCTCCGTTTCGCAGACCTACGCACGAACAACAGGGATGAGGATTTTACGATGAATTTGGATATGCTCAATGAACAGCAGCGATTAGCCGCGGAGACGCTCGACGGCCCGGTTTTGATTTTAGCGGGCGCGGGCAGCGGAAAGACGCGCGCGCTCACCTACCGTGTCGCCAACCTGATCGACCGCGGGGTGGAGCCGTGGCGTATTCTCGCCATCACCTTTACCAACAAGGCCGCGCGCGAGATGAAGGAGCGCATCGCCTCGCTTGCGGGCGAGCGCGCGGAGGAAGTCTGGGTCAGCACCTTCCACGCCATGTGCGCCCGCATCCTCCGCCGCGACATTGAAAAGCTCGGCTACAGCCGTTCCTTCACCATCTACGACGACGACGATCAGGCCAGCGTCCTCAAGGAAGTTATCAAGCGGCTGGATATCGACGATAAGGTGCTGACGGTGAGGGAACTGCGCTGGAAGATCAGCGACGCCAAAAACCGCCTGCTGACCCCGGATGAGTGGTTTGCCCAGAGCCCGCGGGATTTCCACAGCCAGCAGATACACGACGTGTACGTGCAGTACGAGGAGCGCCTCAAAAGCGCCAACGCCCTGGATTTCGACGATCTGCTCATGCGCACGCTGGAGCTGTTCGCCGACCATCCCCCGGTGCTGGACAGCTATCGTCAGCGCTTCAGCCATGTGCTGGTGGACGAATATCAGGATACGAACTTCGCGCAGTATTCGCTGGTGAAGCTCCTGACCCAGAAAAGCCGCAACCTGTGCGTGGTGGGCGACGACGACCAGTCCATCTACGGCTGGCGCGGCGCGGACATCCGCAACATCCTCGATTTTGAAAAGGATTACCCCGACGCGACGGTTATCAAGCTGGAGCAGAATTACCGCAGCACCTCCAACATCCTGGACGCCGCCAATCAGGTGATCGCCCACAACGAGGGCCGCAAGGACAAATCGCTTTGGACGGAGGCCCCCGCGGGTGAACCGATCAAGCTTTTCTGCGCCGGCGACGAACGCGAGGAGGCCGCCTGGATCTGCGACCGCATGCAGCAATTGAAGCTCGGCGGCGATCCCTACGGCAGCATGGCCGTTTTGTACCGCACCAACGCGCAGAGCCGCATACTGGAAGAAATGCTCATGCGCGCGGGTATCCCCTACCGCATCTACGGGGGCCTGCGCTTTTACGACCGCAAGGAAGTCAAGGATATCATCGCCTACCTGCGCTGCATCGTCAACCCCAGCGACGACGTGAGCCTGAGGCGCATCATCAACCAGCCCAAGCGCGCCATCGGCGAGAGCACCATCCAGGAGCTGGCGCGCTACGCCGCGGAGAAGGAGCTGCCGCTGTACAGCGCGCTCATCGACCTGCCCGACACCCTCTCGGCGCGCCCCCGCAAATGCGTGCGGGAGTTCGGCGATATGATGAACGCCCTCGCCATGGAATACGAGGACATGGGGCTTACGGACTTCGTGAAAAAGCTCATCGAGCAGACGGGGCTGCGCGCGCAGTACGAGAAGGACCTGTCCGAGGAAGCCAAGAACCGTCTGGAGAACATGGACGAGTTTCTGGGCGCCGTGCAGGAGTTTGAACAGGCCGCGGACGAGCCCACGCTGGAAAGCTATCTGGAAAACGTGGCGCTCATCACCGACCTGGACGCGGCCGAGACCAGCTCCCAGTACGTAACCCTGATGACCGTGCACAGCGCCAAGGGGCTCGAATTCCCCACCGTGTTCATCTCGGGGCTGGAGGAAGGCATCTTCCCCAGCGGGCGCAGCCTGCAAAGCGACGAGAAGCTGGAGGAGGAGCGCCGTCTCTGCTACGTGGCCATCACCCGCGCCATGAAGAACCTTTACATCAGCTACGCCTCTCAGCGGCTGATCTACAACCAGCTCAGCTATAACGCGCCCAGCCGCTTCATCGGCGAGATACCCGACCGGCTGGTGGACGACGAGTGGATCGTCAAGCGGCAGCGCAGCTTCCCCGGTTATGCGGAGCAGCAGCAGGGGCACGTTTCGCCCAGGCGCAGCGCCCATGCCGAATCGGAGGAGGGCCCCCTGACCTTCGGTGTTCCCAAGATCGTCACCCGCGGCGCGGGGGTCGGCAGCCGGAGCGCCGCGCTGGGGATTCGCGGGGTGCAGAGGGGCTTTACGCCCTCCGTCGCGGCCAGCATGGCCCCGAGCGCCCTGATGTCGCTGTTCTCCGTGGGCGACCGGGTGATGCACCGCAAATTCGGCGAGGGGGACGTTTTGGAGATTCGCGGCAACGGCAACGACGCCCGCATCGTCATCTCCTTCGCCGCCTACGGGCAAAAGGAGTTCGCGCTGAACATCGCCCCGATCGTCAAGGTCAACAAATAATTGCCGATTCGGCGGGAAGGGGACGCAATGGTTGCGTCCCTTTTTTCAGGAACGGAGGAAACCCCATGCCGCAAAACAACAGCCGGATGCGCGCGCTGGTCGACCGGCTGAACGCCGCCAGCAGGCAATACTATACGGCAGGCGAAAGCGCGCTGAGCGATGCGCAGTGGGACGCGCTCTACGACGAGCTTTCGACGCTGGAAAAAGCGCAGGGCGTTCAACTGCCGGACTCCCCCACCCTCCGCGTCGGCGCGGAGCCGCTGAAGGCGTTTGCCCAGCACCGGCACCTGAACCGGCTTTGGAGCATGGACAAGGTGCAGAGCAGGCCCGAGCTTGAAGCCTGGCTGCTGCGCTGCGAAAAGCTCCACGCGCAGCTGAGCGCGGAAGGGGGCGCGCCCCTGCCGCCGCTTCGCTACGCCGTGGAGTACAAGCTGGACGGGCTGACAATCAACCTCACCTATCGGGACGGGCAGCTCGTGCAGGCCGCCACGCGCGGCAACGGCGAGGTCGGCGAGGCGATCCTCCTCCAGGCGCGCACCATTCGCAGCATTCCCCTCTCCATTCCCTATCAGGGCCTGTTGGAGGTGCAGGGCGAGTGCATCATGCGGCTTAGCGCGCTGGAAGCCTATAACCGCACGGCCGAGGAACCGCTGAAAAATGCACGCAACGCCGCTGCGGGAGCCATCCGCAACCTCGACCCGGCCGTGACCGCTTCGCGCAGGCTGGACGCGTTCTTTTACCAGATCGGCACGATCACCGACCCGCCCTACGACGATCAGCCGGGCATGATCGCCTTTCTGAAGCAAAACGGCTTTCCCATAAGCCCCTATCTTACGCTCGCCGACACCCGCGAGCAGATCGAGGCGGCCGTGACCGAGGTGGAATCCCGCCGCGAAGGGCTGGACTTCCTCATCGACGGCGCGGTGATCAAGGTGGTGTCGCTCGCGACCCGCGAGGCCATGGGCAACACCGACAAGTTCCCCCGCTGGGCCGTGGCCTTCAAGTTTGCCGCCGAGGAAAACATCGCCACGCTCCTTTCCGTTACGTGGCAGCTGGGCCGCACGGGCAAGCTGACGCCGCTCGCGCACCTGACGCCCACCGACATCGGCGGGGTGACGGTGCAGCGCGCGACGCTCAACAACTACGGCGACATCCAGCGCAAGAAGGTCGCCGTCGGCTGCAAGGTGTGGATTCGCCGCAGCAACGACGTCATTCCGGAGATCATGGGTCGCGTGGGTGAGCCGGCGGAAGCGGAAACGCCCATCCTGCCTCCGGAACGCTGCCCCGCCTGCGGAGAAATGCTCACCGAACGGGGCGCGAACCTCTTCTGCATGAACCGTGCAAGCTGCAAGCCGCAGGCCGTGGCGCGCATCGCGCATTTCGCGGGCCGAAACGCCATGGACATCGACGGCTTTTCCGAGAAGACGGCCGACCTGCTCTACGACGCCCTTTCCGTGCGCGACCCCGCCGACCTCTACCGCCTGAGCGTCGACCAGCTGCTGCCGCTGGAAGGGTTCCAGAAAAAGCGTGCGGAAAACCTGGTAGCGGCGCTGGCCGACAGCAGGCACTGCTCGCTGGACGCGTTCCTTTTCGGCATCGGCATTCCCAACGTCGGCCGCAAGACGGCGCGCGACCTGGCCGCGGATTTCGGCACGCTGGAGGCGCTGGCCGCGGCGACGCTGGAGAGGCTTACGAACATCCCGGAAATCGGCCCGGTGGTCGCCGCGAGCATCGTGGAGTTTTTCAGCTTTCCCGAAAACCGGGAGATGATCGACCGCCTCCTCGCCGCGGGCGTTATGCCCAAGCCCGTGAACACGTCGCTCTCCCGCAGACTGGAAGGGCAGACCGTGGTCGTTACCGGGACGCTCCCCACCCTGAGCCGCGACGAGGCCGAAGCGCTGATCGCCGCGCACGGCGGTCGCGCGTCCGGCAGCGTAAGCAAAAAGACCAGCTTCGTGCTCGCCGGGGAAAAGGCGGGCAGCAAGCTGAGCAAGGCGCAGGAACTGGGCATCCCCGTGCTTACGGAGGAAGAGCTGCTTAGGCGCCTCGGCGACTGAGCGCGGGTTTCCGCGGGCGCATACCCGCCAACGCCGCGGCGGCAGCCGCATCACGGGAGGGACGGCCCATTGATCGAATGGCTCTGGTACTTCTTCGCCTACGCTTTCCTCGGCTGGTGCGCGGAGGTGGTTTTCGCGGCGCTGAAAAACGGCCGGTTCGTGAACCGCGGCTTCCTCAACGGCCCCGTGTGCCCCATCTACGGCTTCGGGCTCGTGGCGGTGCTGTGGTGCCTGGAACCGATTCGGGACAACCTGCTGCTGTTGTACCTGGGCTCGGTGGTGCTGACGACGGTGCTGGAGCTGGCGACCGGCTACCTGATGGAGAAGCTCTTCCACCAACGCTGGTGGGACTACTCCAAAATGCCCTTGAACATCGGCGGATACGTGTGCCTGCTTTTTTCGCTGGTCTGGGGTGTGGCGTGCGTGCTGATCGTGGATGTGCTGCATCCGGCCGTCGCGCGGCTGACCACGCTGGTGCCTTCACCCTGGCACACGGTGCTGCCGATCGTCTTTGCGGCCGTGTTCCTGACGGACGCGGCGGTATCCGTCGGCAAGGCGTTCAGGCTGGATCGCCGGCTCACGCAGATCGACGAGGTGGCCGCGGCGCTTCGCCTCGTGTCCGATCGGCTGGGCGAGACCATGGCCGACGGAGCGCTGACCCTGAAAGCCCGGGACGAGCGCACGCGGGAGGCGCTGCGGGAAACGGACGAAAAAGCGCGCACGGAGCTGCGCGCACGCTACGCCGAGCTGGTGGCGCGCTTCGAGCACGACCATCACAGGCTCCTGAAGGCTTTCCCCAAGCTGCGTTCCATCCGCCATCCGGCGGCGCTAACGGCCGTTCGGGAGCGGATCGCCGTTTTGCGGGAGAAGCAAAAGAAGCGCGGCTGAACGCGCTCCCATCCGTTATGATTCGATTGAAGGAGACGATTGCATGCGCTGCGGCTGCCCCCATTGCGGAACCTTTATGATCCAGGAGGAGGAATCCGGCGAGGCGTGCGTGTGCCCGGTCTGCGGCTACCGCTGCAACGCCTGTCTGGGCACCGGCACGGTCGTCAGCCGGGAAGAACTTCAAAAGCTCCGCGGTACCGACTGGTTCACCCCGCAGTTTGACGGCGCGCCGGACGACGCGGACGAGCCGCCCGCTACAGAAGGCCCAGATGCTCCAGAAGGATTTTGAGCCCGATCAGAATCAGCACCACGCCTCCGGCCACTTCCGCCTTGCTTTTGAGCTTCGTGCCGAACCGGTGCCCGATCACGACTCCCGTAAAGGACAGCCCGAACGTGATCACGCCGATCTCCAGCACCGCGGGGAGAATGTCGATTTTCAGAAACGCGAACGTGATGCCCACGGCCAGCGCATCGATGCTGGTGGCGACGGAGAGCATGAGCAGCTCCCGGTAGTCGATCCGTTCGTTCGCCGGGCAGCTGCCGTCGAGGCCGTCGTGCGCCGCTTCCCAGATCATTTTGCCGCCGATATAGGCCAGCAGCGCGAAGGCGATCCAGTGGTCCACCGGCGTCACGTACTTCGAGAACTGCGTGCCTAAAAACCACCCGATCAGCGGCATGGCCGCCTGAAAACCGCCGAAGAACAGCGAGATGACGGTCGCGTTGCCAAAACGGAGCTTTTTCATGCACAGCCCCTTGCACAGCGAGACCGCAAACGCGTCCATGGAAAGCCCTACGGCGATCAGCACCAGTTCCACCGTCATCCCTCCGCATACGCAAATCGGACGCCGTTACCGGCATCCGACGCGAATTACACAGCAAACGCTACGATTATACGCAATCATCACGCGTCCGTCAAGGATCGCACAGGGAGGTTCCCATGCCCACAGACCGCGAAACGAAGGTCACCCCGCTTACCGTCCATGCGCCCGCCCTGCCGGAAGGGCTTCCCGTCCGACCGTTTGAGGAAATGGTCGCCGAAGCGCTCGCAAGCCGTTCGGATATCGACGGCGCCCGCTTCGACGGCGACGAGGCGTCGGGCGTTGAGGGATCCGCGCTTGAGTTTTCCGCCTGCCTGTTTGAGCGCTGCACGCTGGACGATTGGAGCGTCAAGCGCCTGAGCTTCGTGGATTGCGTGTTCGACCACTGCGATTTGAGCGGGCTCCGGCTTGAGACCGTTACGTTCCAGCGCGTGCGCTTCGCCGCCTGCCGGCTGACGGGCTCGGAATTCCTGCGTGCGGCGCTGATGAACGTTTCCTTTGAGGATTGCGCCGCCGATTACTTCGCGCTGTCGGAAGCCAAATGCACGCACGTGCGCTTCCGGGACTGCCGCCTTCGCGAAAGCCTCTGGCAGGATGTCGCCTTTCCTTCCGCCGCTTTGGACAACTGCGACCTGACGGGCGCGCAGATCCTGAACACGCCGCTTTCCGGCATGGATATGACCACCTGCGTACTGGAAGGGCTGCACGTCGACCCGCACGACCTGCGCGGGATGAAGGTCACTCCCCTGCAGGCGCTGGATCTCTGCTCGCTGTTCGGCCTGATCGTGAAGGAATCGTAGGCGCGGGGAGGAATCGTTTCATGGAGCTTGTCTGGGTATCGCCCGAGCATCCGGATTTCGCCGCGATGGCCGCGAAACTGGACGCAACCCTCCGGGCCCGGCAGGGCGAAAGCCAAGCCGCCTTCGCCCCCTATAACCTCGCCGGCGACCTGAGCGTCGCCCTGGTCGCGTATCAGGGAGAGCGCGCCGTCGCCTGCGGCGCGCTGAAAACCGTTGCCGGTGCGGAGGCGGAAATCAAACGCGTGTACGTTTCCCCCGCCTGCCGCCGCGCGGGCCTCGGCCGCCGCATCGTGGAGGCGCTGCAAAAGCGCGCGGCGGAAATGGGCTTTAAGACGCTGGTTTTGGAAACCAACCCGGCGTTCACCGACGCGGTCGCCCTGTACCGCAGCCTGGGTTTTCAAACGATCGAAAACTTCGGCCCCTACCGCGGCATGCGCACGCTGTGCCTGGGGAAGGCCCTCCCCTGACGGTCCGGGTGGCAAAACCAATGGTTATCACAAAACGTTCCTTCCCCGGCTGCCGGGGAAGGAACGTTTTTTCTATACACCTGGGGGCGAAGCGCGCCCCATCCGATCCCTATCCGGTTTACCGGGGCATGCTCTGGTCGATCTGCTGGCGCGTCATGCGGATGTCCGTTAGTTTCTCGCTGATGGAGCGGTCCAGCTGGGCGAGCACCTCGTCGATGTGGGCGTATACGTCGTGGTAAAGCTTCTCCACCTCTTCCTGGGTGTTCTGGCGAATCTCCTCCACCTCCATGCGCGCCCGGGTGACGATCTCCTGCTCGCTCACGAGCTGCTTGGCGCGGTTTTCGGCGTCCGCAACCATCATGCGCGCCTTCTCCTGCGCATCGCTGAGCATCGCCTTGGCCTGTTCCTGCGCCTTGATCATCATTTCCTGCGCCTGCTTGTTGGCTGCGGCCACGGTGCTTTGCGCCTGCGCGTTGGCCTCGTTCACGGCGCGGCCGGCGCGCATGTTGGCCTCGCTGCGGGTCTGCTCGGCCATGTTGCGCGCTTCGTTGATGATGCTCTTCTGGTTTTCAATCACGCTGTGCGCGGCGGTGATATCCGTAGGGATCTGCTCCTGAATCTCGGCCAGCAACTGGCGGCAGCGATCCCTGTCCACCATCACGTGGTTGCTCAGCGGCACGCGCTTCCCCGTGGCGATCAGGTTGTCCAGTTCCTCTAAGTACATGAAAATCGGCGTTTCCGACATTTTCCTCGTTCCTCCTTACGGCGCCGACGCCTTGAATGCCTGCGTAACGTCCCCGATGATGCATTGCGGCACCAGCGTTGAAATATCGCCTCCGAACGCGGCAATCTGCCTGACTGCGCTGGAGCTGATGTAGGCGTAATCCGGCGAGGTCATTAAAAACAGCGTTTCGATTTCCGGGGCAATCTGGCGGTTGACCTGCGCCATTTGAAATTCGTTCTCAAAATCGGTCACCGCGCGCAGACCGCGCAGCACGATCTCCGCGCCGATGCTTCGCATGTAGTCTACCAGCAAACCGCCGAAGCTGTCAATGCGAACGTTTTCCAAATGTCCGCACGCGCGCCTGAGCATTTCCATGCGCTGTTCGACGGTGAAGGTAACGCGCTTGTCGGGGTTGTTGAGCACCGCCACCACCAGCTCCGGAAAAAGCTTGGCGGCGCGCTCAATGAGGTCCACGTGCCCCAGCGTTACGGGGTCGAAGCTGCCGGGATAGACGCATAAACCCTTGCGCACCTTACGCGCCCCCTTCCTGATAGGTGTAAAAGTGGATTTCCGTATCGCCGTAACCGCGTTCGTCCCGAAGCGCGAATCGTGCGTCGGTCGCGGGCGTACGGCCGCGGCGGTGCTCGATTACGACCAGCGCCCCGTTTTCCAAAAGCCCCAGGTCCGCCATGCGCGCACACTGCGCGCCGGTATCCTCCATGCGGTAGGGCGGGTCGAGAAACACGAGGGTGAAGCGCCTGTTTTCAGCCGCCAACCTTCGAAGCGTCGCCTGCCACTCGCCTTTGAGCACGGTCGCGCGTTCGTCCATGCGCAGGGTTTCCACGTTGCGGCGAATGCAGGCGATCGCCTCCGCGGCGCCGTCGGCCAGCACCGCGGCCTCGGCCCCGCGGCTGAGCGCTTCCAGCGCCAGCGCGCCGCTGCCCGCGAACAGGTCCAGCACGCGCGCGCCGGGCACGTCCCTTTGAAGGATGTTGAAAAGCGATTCCCGCACGTAATCCTGCGTGGGGCGGGTGTCACGCCCGCGGGGAGCGATCAGCGTATGCCCGCGGGCGCTGCCCGCGATGATGCGCATCGCCGCCTCAGATCAGCTGCTGGGGCGACTTACTCTTCGCCCGCTCGCGGCGCGCCCTGCGTTCGCGTTTTTTCTTCTTCTGGTCGCCGATGGCGATGCCGGTGTTGATCTTCGCGCGTATCTTCAGCCCCTGCGCATAGCCGACCGCGTAGCCGATCGGTGCGACGAGCATCCAAACGGGCGACAGCCGCTCCGCCCAAAGCGTCGCCACATCGCCCATCTTCACCGCCACGTTCATAAACGGCATGGTCATGCTGCGCACCGCGATGCGAAGCACGGTGAACGCCGTGAGCCCCCCGCGGTTCTGGTAATACGCCAGCGCATCGCCTATGCCGCTCTGGCGCGTATAGCGCGTCATCCAGCTGGGCAGAACGCCCAGCGAGTAGACGTCCAGGGACGTCATGCAGGCGAACACGATGGTCACGATCAGGTAGGGCGCGGCGCCCACCAGCACGGCGAAAGCCCCTTTCCAGGGGTGGAAGCAGCGCTCCCTGTCCTCGGCGGTAACGGGTTTGCCCTCCTGGTCGCGCAGGTACATGATCTCGCTGAAAGCCGCGTCCGCCTGGCCGGCGTTCGTGCCGGTCGCGTAGAGGTATCCCCACGCCGTCGCGATGAGCACCGCGGCGGTGAGCAGCCGCAGGGCCAGCGCGTCGAAAGTGAGCAGCAGGCTCAAAATGAGATAAATCAGCGTTACGAACAGAATGTTGAGCATCAGGCGGAGGCCCTTTTTCACGGCATCCCTGCCGTGCCAGGAACCGGTGAGCACCGGCTTTACGACCTGCGGAATCGGCTTCTTCGGCTTTGGCATGGTGTCATTCCTCTTTCCGGGCGTTGTGTCACCGCCATTGTATCAAAAAACGGCGTGCTGTGCAATCGGCGTTACTTCGCCGGCAGGTATTCGCGCGGCACGCGCGAGGTGATGGCCAGAAGCACCTCGTAGCTGATGGTTTCCGCCCAGGCGGCCAGCTCGTCCGCACCGATGCGCTCGGCGCCCTGCGAGCCGATGAGCACCGCCTGCGAGCCCTCCTGAACGTCCGGGATGCCGGTCACGTCGATCATGGTCTGGTCCATGCAGATGCGACCCACGATGTTGGCGCGCTTGCCGCCCACCAGCATCTGCCCGCGGTTACTCATCACCCGGTGGTAGCCGTCACCGTAGCCCACGGCCACGGTCGCCACACGCATGGGCCTGTCGGCCGTGTAGGTGCAGCCGTAACCGATGCTCTCGCCCGCGGACACGTCCTTGACGTACACGACCTCCGCTTCCCAGCGCAGGGCGTGGTGAAAAGCAAGCTTCGTCGGCACCGGCGGATAGCCGTACAGCGATATGCCCTCCCGAATCATGGAGAAGTTCGCCTCCGGCGCCACCAGGCTCATGGCGCTGTTGGACGCGTGGGCGGGGATGGCGGGATCGAAATGGGCGCGCAGTGCGTTGAACAGGGCCAGCTGCTGACGGGTGTATTCGCTCATGCCGCCCCGGGGGTCCAGACGGTCGGCGTCGGCGAAATGGGTATAGATGCCGGTGACCTTGACGTGTTCGGATTCCTTCAACGCCAGCGCCAGCGCGTCGGCCTCGCCTTCGGTGCGCAGCCCGATGCGGCCCATGCCTGTGTCCAGCTTCACGTGCACCATCGCGGGCTTGCCGACCTCCGCGGCCGTCTCGTTGAGCATCCGGACGATGTCCGGCTCGAACACCGTCTGCGTCAGTTCCCTGCGGATCGCCGTTTCGGCGGCGATCTCGGTGGCTGCGCCCAATACCAGAATGTTGGCCGTAATCCCGTCGTCGCGCAGTGCCACGCCTTCCTCCGGGATGGCGACGGCCAGGTCGTTGCAGCCCGCGGCCGTTACCGTGCGCGCCACCTCCAGCATGCCGTGGCCGTAGGCGTTGGCCTTGACCACCGCCATGACGCGCACGTCCGGGGGCACCTGCCCCACCATCAGCCGATAATTATGCCTAATCGCGTCCAGATCGATCACGATCCGCGTTTGCCTGAGCATTGCGTTTCTTCCTTTCGCCGGATCAAGGCCGCCAAACAGAAGCACGGAGGCGCGTCGGGAGCCTGCCCGCGCGGCCGTCCGTGCCAAACGTTTGCGGTCCTTTTCCCGTTGTTACAGCGCACGAACCTCGTCCTGCGAAAGCAGCTTCACGCCCGCGGCGGTCAGCACCTCCACGGCTTCCTCAGGCTTGTCCACGCGCACGATGATCAGCGCGTGGTCGCCCGCCTTGCGCACGAAGCTGTACAGGTATTCCAGCGCGATGTTCCTCTCCGCAAGCTTTTCCAGGATGCCCGCCAGTCCGCCGGGCTGATCCGGTACGCACACGGCGAGCACGTCGGTCACCTTGACGGTGTACCCGCGTTCGGCCAGCACCTTCCTCGCCTTTTCCGCGTCGGCGACGATCCCGCGCAGAATGCCGAAGTTCGTCGTATCCGCGATGGACAGCGACACCAGGTCGATGCCCGCGTCCGCCAGCACCTTGGTGAAATCCGAAAGCCGGCCGGGCGTATTTTCAATGAACACCGAAATCTGCTTAACGTACATTCGGGCGCACCTCCACGAGCTTTTTTCCATTATACCACACGCGCGGCCGCGGCGGAAAGGCCGCCGGCCGCCGAAACGGCCGTTTTACAGCTTGCGCTTGTCCACGACGCGCTTGGCCTTGCCCTCGCTGCGCGGTATGGCGCCCGGCTGGCAAAGCTTGACGGTCGCGTGCACCAGCGCGTGCGCCGCGATGGAATTGACGATGCGCCTCTCCAGCGCTTCCATGTCGCGCACGGTGTCGCTCATAAACTCGGGCGAAAGCTCCACCTGCACCTCCATGGTATCCAGCGTGCCCTGCCGGTCGACCACGATCTGGTACTGCGGCACGATGCCTTCCACCTGCAACAGCGCGTGCTCCACCTGCGAGGGGAACACGTTGACCCCCCGGATGATGAGCATGTCGTCCGTGCGGCCCATCACGCGGCCCATGCGCACGTGCGTGCGCCCGCAGGCGCACGGTTCGTCGGTCAGGGTGCACAGGTCGTGCGTGCGGTAACGCAACAGCGGCATGCCGTGCTTGGTGAGCGTGGTGAACGTAAGGTCGCCGCGCTCGCCGTAGGGCAGGCTTTTGCCGTTCTCACCGATGACTTCCGGCAGGAAGTGGTCCTCCCAGATGTGCATGCCGTCCTTGCACATGCACTCCACCGATACGCCCGGCCCCATGACCTCGCTCAGGCCGTAGATGTTGATGGCGTCGATGTGCAGCATTTCCTCGATTTTCCGGCGCATGGCCTCCGTCCACGGTTCAGCGCCGAAAACGCCGCTTTTCAGCTTCGTCTCCGTAACGCCGTCCGCCTGCAGGGCCTCGGCCAGGTTGAGCGCGTAGGAGGGCGTGCAGCAAAGCGCCGTGGAGCCGAAATCCTGTATCAGCATCATCTGGCGGGTGGTGTTGCCGCCGCTGATGGGGATGACGGACGCGCCCACGCGCTCCGCGCCGTAATGCGCGCCCAGGCCGCCGGTAAACAGGCCGTAGCCGTAGGCGACCTGCACGATGTCGTTCTTGCCGATGTTGGCGCAGTACATGCTGCGCGCCATCAGCTCCGCCCAGCGGTCGATATCCCCGCTGGTGTAGCCCACGACCGTGGGCTTGCCGGTGGTGCCGCTGGACGCGTGGATGCGGACGATCTCGCTTTGCGGCACGGCGAACATGCCGAAGGGATAATGATCGCGCAGATCCTGCTTTTCGGTGAAAGGCAGCAGCTCGATATCGCACACGCCGCGGATATCCTTGGGCGTAAGCCCCAGCTTCTGCATTTTATCTCGGTAAAAAGGAACGCTTTCGTACACCCTGCGCACCACGTCCTTGAGGCGTTCATCCTGCAGGGCGCGCAGTTCGGGCCGCGGCATGCATTCCATGGTCGGGTTCCAAATCATATGCTCCATCGGTATCCCTCCCCGTATTTGCGTTTATTCCGCCTTTTGCGCGGGCAGGCAGCCGCGACCCGCCTCGAATGCGGCGATGTTCGTGCCGAGCGTTTTGCGCGGCACGGACGCGGCGACGGCGTGTTTCCACGCCTCGTCCGGAAACGGCAGATGGCGGCTCAGCATGCCCAGCAGCACGAGGTTGACCGCCTTCTGGCTGCCGGCCTCCACGGCCATGGCAAGTGCGTCCACCTCTTCCACGGTGTGTCCGCTCAGCGCCGGGCTTTTGACCGGATCGGCCGGGTAACGCGCCGCGCCGATGATGACCGGCATGGGCGAAATGCGCTGTGAGTTGACGATCAGCACGCCGGAGGGCTTCAGGTAAGCGGCGGCGCGCGCCGCCTCCAGCGCCTCGAAGCTCAGCAGATAATCCGCGTTCCCGAGCGCCACCAGCGGCGCGTGTACCCGCTCGCCCACGCGCACGTGGGTAATCACGCTGCCGCCGCGCTGGCTCATGCCGTGCACCTCGCTGACCTTGACCGTGAGCCCCGCGTCCAGCGCCAGGCGGCCCAGAATCTTGCTGGCCATCAGCGTTCCCTGGCCGCCGACGCCGACGATGACCAGATCGAATGCCGTTTTGCTCATCAGTCACGCACCCCTTCCTTGATGGCGCCGAAGGGACAAACCTGCGCGCACAGGCCGCAGCCGTTGCACAGCGCCGGGTTGATGATCACGCGGTCCTCCCGCCGCTCCAGCGCCGGGCAGGAGAGCTTGAGGCAGGCGCCGCAGTTTTTGCAGCCATCGATCACGTAGGGCGGTGTGACCGTCTTTTCCAGCAGCGCGCACGGCCTGCGCGCGATGATCACGCTGACCCCGTCGCGGGCCGTTTCTTCCTTCAGCGCCTTCTCCGTCGCTTTCAGGTCGAAGGGGTCCACCACCCGCACGTGCGCGGCCCCGCAGCTTTCGCACAGCTTTTCCAGATCGACGGCCGGCGCGGGATCGCCGTGGATGTCCTTGCCGCTGGCGGGGTTCTGCTGATGGCCGGTCATGCCGGTGATGCGGTTGTCCAGAATCAGCACGGTGATGTTCTCGCGGTTGTACACCGCGTCCACCAGCGACGTGATGCCGCTGTGGATAAACGTGCTGTCGCCCAGCACCGCCACGGTGTTTTTGGAGAATTCGCGCCCCTGCGCCCGCTCCGCGCCGCCGGCCATGCCGATGCTCGCGCCCATGCACAGGCACGCGTCCATGGCGGACAGCGGCGGCAGCGCAGCGAGGGTGTAACAGCCGATGTCGCCCATCACGCGCAGCCCCAGGCGGTTGATTTCGTAAAACACGCCGCGGTGCGGGCAGCCGGGGCAAAGCACCGGCGGGCGGGCGGGCAGCTCGCCCACATCCGCCTCGGGCGCGGGCACCCCGAGCACCGCGCTTTTGATGCGCTCCACGCTCAGCTCGCCCTGAATACCCGTGTATTTCTTGCCTTCGCAGGCGATGCCCGCCGCACTGATGTCCTGCTCGATCAGCCCTTCCAGCTCCTCGATGACGATCAGCTTATCCACCTTTTTGGAGAAGCTCTCGATCAGCTTCATAGGCAGCGGGTATACCATGCCCAGCTTGAGCGTGCTCGCGTTGGGCAGCGCGTCGCGCACGTACTGGTAGCTGACCCCGCTGGTCACCACGCCCAGCGACGTGTCGCGAAGCTTGATCACGTTGATCGGCATGCCGTTGGCCGCTTCGCTTAAGAACTCCTCGCGCTTCTCCACCTGCAGGTGGCGCTTGCGGGCCATGCCGGGCATCATGACGTATTTCATGGGGTCTTTCCGATAGGGCTTCACGCCCACCTCGTCGCGCTCGTCCAGCGCCACGGCGCTGCGGGCGTGGGAAATGCGGGTGGTGAGGCGCACGAAAACCGGCGTATCCAGCTCCTCGCTCAGCTGGAAGGCTAGTTTGGTAAAATCCTTGCATTCCTGGCTGTCCGCCGGTTCCAGCATGGGGATGTGCGCCGCGCGCGCGTAATAGCGGCTGTCCTGTTCGTTCTGGCTGGAGTGCATGGCGGGATCGTCCGCGCAGCAGACGACCATGCCGCCGTTGACGCCCGTGTAAGCCGCCGTAAAAATGGGGTCGGCCGCCACATTGACGCCCACGTGCTTCATGCAGGTCATGGCGCGAGCGCCGGCCATGGCCGCGCCGAAAGTGACTTCCGCGGCCACCTTCTCGTTGGGCGCCCACTGCACGTTCACCTCGGGGAATTTGGCGATCGCCTCGGTGATTTCGGTGCTGGGCGTGCCGGGATAACTGCTGACCACTTTCACCCCGGCCTCCCACGCGCCGCGCGCGACGGCCTCGTTGCCCAGCATCAGGCGCACCTCGGCGCCCTCCTCGGCCTGCCGTGCGGGAATCAGATTGTTCTTTTCCATCCGATATGCCCCCGTATCGTTCCCTCCGCGTCGGAGGAAGTTGTTATAGCCTTCCTGTTATCAAAACGCCCCCGGCTTCGTCGCGCGCCCGGCGCCAGCGAGAATCCGGCAGGTTAAACAGATACAGTATACCAGCTTTGCCGCGCGAACAAAAGTACTGCGTTTGTACTTTTCGCCCGGGAGACGGGCCGAAGCCGCGATGATAAAGCAAAAAGCGGCTCCGCCGCTTCCGCGAGACAATACGAGCGCGGGACATATGTCCCGCGCTCGTCAGGTTTCGTTACTCCACCGAATAGGGCATCAGGGCGATGGCACGCGCGCGCTTGATGGCTTCGGACAGCTGACGCTGATGTTTGGCGCAGTTGCCGCTGGTGCGGCGGGGCATGATTTTGCCGCGTTCGTTGGTGAAACGGCGCAGGCGATTGACGTCTTTATAATCGATGTACTCGATCTTGTCCACGCAGAAGCTGCACACCTTGCGGCGGGGCTTGCGTCCGCGGGGGCGGGGCCTTCTTTCTCCGCGATCTTCGGGCATGGGTGTTCCCTCCTTTACTGAGCGTTAGAACGGCAGATCTTCGTCGTCCACTTCGCTGAAGCCGTTTTCCTTCCCGCCGCCGCCGGCCGCGGGCGCGCCGGTCGCGCCGGCGCCGCCGCCCACCTGGTCGTCCTGGCGGGAGGAGAGGAATTCCACGTCCTCCGCGCGCACTTCCAAAGTGAAGCGCGTGCCGCTTCCGTCGCGGGCTTCGTAGCTGTTGACGGACACGGGGCCTACGACGGCCACCTTGCGGCCCTTGGCGAGATAGCGCTGGCAGATGTCCCCCAGCTTATCCCACGCGGAAACGCGGAAAAAATCGGCTTCGGGCTGATTGGCGTTCTGGGACGAACGGCGGCGGTTAACCGCGACGGTAAAGGAGCAGACGGTGCTGCCCGTGGATATCGTTCGCGTCTCGGGGTCGCGCGTCAGATTGCCGATAATGGTAAGCTTGTTCATGAATCGGTTCCCCCTTTACTCGGCGGGAGTCGCGTCCGTCTCCGGCTCTTCCTCCGCGGGCGCGGCGGGTTTCACGGCCTCGGCGGGCGCTACGGGCGCCGCGACGGGGCGCACGGGGCGGGGCTTGACGCTCTGCTTCTTCTCCTCCAGCTTGATAATCAGGTAGCGGAGAATCTTGTCGTTGATCTGCAGGTTGCGTTCGATCTCCTTGGGCAGTTCGGCGGGCGCCTGGAAGGTCACCAGCACGTACCAGCCTTCCCACATGTCGTTGATGGCGTAGGCCAGGCGGCGCTTGCCCCACGTTTCGTCGAGCTTTTCAACTTCGCCGCCGTTTTGCTTGATGAGTTCGACGTACCGCTCCACGAGCTCCTTACGCGCGTCCTCTTCCAGCCCGGTGTCGATGATGTAGGTCAGTTCGTACCTATTCATTTCCTTTCACCTCCTCTTGGACTTATGGCGCCGCAGCATGCTTGTGCGGCGCAAGGATGTGCCAATAAAAGATTATAGCAAGTTTTCACGGCACGCGCAATGCTTTTTTCGCATTTCGCCGTTTTTTCGTTCCCTTTCGCGTCGCGGCCGCGCGATTCCTTAGGGGGGAAACGACGCCTGCACGCAAGCGCCGATTGCAATTTTGTGCGTTTTGCTGTAAACTGGAGTGGGAAAAAGCAATCCTGACAAGAAGGGAGGAAGAGCGTATGAAGCTGATTATCGCCATCGTACAGGACGAGGACGCATCCCGCCTGATCGGCGAATTGATGACGGCGGGGTTCCGCGTAACCAAACTTGCGACCACGGGCGGCTTTCTGCGCGCCGGCAATACCACGCTGATGGTCGGCGTGGAGGACGATCGCCTGCAACCGGCCATGGACGTGATTGAAAAGGTGTGCAAAAGCCGCAAGCAGATTGCCGCGTCGCCCGTTTCCATGGTCGGCGTACCCGGCGCCTATACGCCCTATCCGATCGAGGTCGTGGTCGGCGGTGCCACCGTTTTCGTGCTGACGGTCGACCAGTTTACGAAGTTCTAGTCCGGCAGGGGTCGAAGGGTGCTCCGCCGCCCGATGTGCGCGGGGCCCCTCCGGCCCTTGGAAAGGGATCTGTTGTTGGCAGACGATTTGCAAGGCGCGGGCGCCCCGCCCGCGTTTATGGATTATCCGTCGCTGGGCGGAGGATACGCGCTTCTGTGGCACGCCGCGCGGGCGGGCATGCTTTCGCATGCGTATCTGCTCGCGGGGCCCAGGGGCGTCGGCAAGGCGACCTTCGCCCGCGCGCTGGCCGCGGCACAGTTCTGCACGGGCCGGGCAAAGCCCTGCGGAACCTGCGAAGGCTGCCAGCGCGTGTTTGCCGGCGGCGAACCGGACGTAATCGAGGTGCTTTCGCCGGACGACAAGCCGATCCCCATCGAGCGCATCCGCCGTACGATCGGGCAGATTTCCCAGCATTCCTTCGGCGGCGGGCGGCGCGTGGTGATCGTCGAACCGGCCGAGCGTATGACGCCCTCCGCGCAGAACTGCCTGCTCAAGTCCCTTGAGGAGCCGCCCGCGGACGTGCTCTTTCTGTTGCTTGCGCACGAGCCCGGCGCGCTGCTGGGCACCATCGCTTCCCGCTGCTCCGTGGTGAGGCTTTCGCCCTGGTCGGACGAACGGCTTTCCGCGGCGCTTGAGCGGATGGGGGTCGCTCCCGTGAGGATCGGGACGGCGCTGCCGCGCGCCGCCGGGCTGATCGGCCGGGCGCTTCGGCTGCTTTCCGACGAGGAAGCACAAACCGACCTTACCGCGCTGGTGGAGCGGATGCTGGGCGTTTCCCGCGACGCGGACGCCGTGGCGCTGAGCACCGCGCTCAAGGACGATCGCGGCGACGCCGAACGGACGCTTGGCGGGCTGGAGCAGGCGCTGGAGACGGCGATGATGGTGCAATCCCGGCTGCTGCCCCTGAGCGCCGTGGAAGGTCCCGCGCTGCGCGCGTGGTGCGACAATTGCCCTATCGGCGAACTGACCGTGCTGGCCAGGGCCGTGACCGACACGCGAAAGCGGCGTCAAAGCCAGGTAAACTGGCAGGCGGGTATCGACCGTCTGCTGATGAAAATAGTGGAGGCAAAAACCAGATGGCAACAATCATAGGCGTTCGGTTCCGCAACGCCGGCAAGCTATACTACTTCGATCCGGGCGAGCTTTGGCCCGTCCCCGGCCAGTACGTGATCGTGGAAACCGCGCGGGGCATGGAATACGGGCTGGTGATCACCGGCGTTCGCGAGGTCAGCGACGATCTGATTACCCCGCCGCTAAAAACCATCCTGCGCATCGCGGACGAGCGCGACGCGCGCCACGCGGAGGAAAACGAGGCGTTCGAGAAGCAGGCGTACCAGATCTGCCTGCGCAAGATCGAGGAACACAAGCTGGACATGAAGCTGGTGGGCGTGGAGCAGACGTTCGACAACGCGAAGCTCCTGTTCTACTTCACGGCCAACGGCCGCGTGGATTTCCGCTCGCTGGTCAAGGACCTGGCTTCCGTCTTCCGTACCCGCATCGAGCTCAGGCAGATCGGGGTGCGGGACGAGGCCAAGATGCTGGGCGGCCTGGGCCCCTGCGGCCGTCCCATCTGCTGCGGAGCGTTTCTGGGGGATTTCCAGCCGGTGTCCATCAAAATGGCGAAGGAGCAGAACCTGTCGCTCAACCCCACCAAGATTTCCGGCGTCTGCGGCCGGCTGATGTGCTGCCTCAAATACGAGGAAGAGAACTACGAGCAGACTCGCAAGAACATGCCCCGCATGGGCAAGGATGTGGAAACGCCCGACGGCTTCGGCACGGTGGTGGACTTGAACATCCTCAAGGAGACCGTGACCGTCCGCATCCGCAAGGGCGACAACTCGGAGCAGAAGACCTTCCCCGTACAGGACGTGCGCTGGTTCAAGCCTCCGCAGCCCGTAGCGCCCCGGCAGGCGCCCGCGCCGGAGAAGCCCGCGGCGCGCAGGGCGGGCCGCCGCACCGATCGCACCGCCGAACGTCAGCGCGTCGTGCAGACCCGCGAGGAGACGGACGCCGATCTGGAAACGCCGCCCGATCAGCCCGACGAGGCGGAGGCCGAAACGATCGCCGAGGTGGAGGTTTTCCCCGTGGATACGTCGGCCGATGACGAAATGCTGAAGGAGGCGGAAGCGGCCGCGTCGGAGGACGACGAGACGGTCGAAACCGAGCCCCTGACCGAGGAGCTCCCCCCGAACGATACCGCCGCCGATTGGCGCAGGGCGGTCGCCGAGGCCCTGAAAAACGCGCAGGATTCGACCCGCTGAGTATTGCCAAATCCTCCCGCGCGTGATATGATAATTCAAACGTTACCGGCGTTCCAAGCCGGATAACGCGATCAAACCGATGGAGGTGACTTTTCTTGGCTTATAAAATCACCGACGATTGCATCAGCTGCGGCGCTTGCGCTTCCGAATGCCCCGTGGAAGCTATTTCCGAGGGCGACGGCAAGTACGTTATCGACGCCGACAAGTGCATCGAATGCGGCGCTTGCGCGGACGCGTGCCCGGTGGGCGCTCCCGTGCAGGAGTAATTTCCAGACAAAAGCTGAAACCCGCTTCTCCGTCGGAGAGGCGGGTTTTTGCATACGTGTTTTGGGTTTCATACTCCTTCAAACCATTAACACCGGTTTGATGCGGGTATCTTTGCCGCGGCCACGACAAAAAGACGATGGCGGCAAATGAGCGTTAAAGGTTTGAAGGAGTATCAGGTCGCGTCCCGGCCCATCGCCATCAGCTGCCGAAGCGCCGGAAACGCGGAAGGATCGTCGCTTTTTTCAAGCTTCTCAAGCCGCAGCCAGCGCACGCGATGCGTTCCCGTTTGTACGGGCTGAGGCTCGTTCACGCGTTTCAGGGCGAAGGTCTGCGTTTGACCGTCGGAAAACGCGAGCGTCGCCTGCGTCCAGTAGGCGTCGTGGGGAAAATCCGCCCGCAGGTAGAGGATCACTTCGTCGATCTCCACCTCGCGGCCGAAATCCACCGTGAGCGCCGCGTCCTCCCGCGCGCCGATGCCCCAGCTCTGGTAGGGCCACTCCCCGTGCCCGGCCGCGGCGGTGATGCCGTCCAGCACGTTTCGGGCGAAAAAAACGCTCTCGCCGCGCGTTTCCACGTTGGCCGACGCGTGCGGATACGCGCCGGACGCCTCCCGCTGATCCAACGGGTTGAGGGCCAGGTTGCGCCGCTCGTTGGATTCATCCGGCGACAGGGACAACAGGTGCCTTTCCCCCGCAAACGCGCCCGGCGGATAGGGCGCCGGGCCGTCGCCGGAAAGCGGGACGCGGAAACGGAAAGTCCGGTCCGGCAGATACAGCCGCGCCGTTTCCAGGCAGGCGTCCGCCCGGACGCGCGCGCGGGGCGCATCCGCCGTGAAGACAATCTCGTCGCCCGGTTCGTACGCCTGCGCGAACAGCAGGTTCACCTCGCCGCCTCCGCCCGCATGCGCCACGCGCGCGCCGCTTCTGAAAACCTCGATGGACGCCATGCTATTCCTCCTTGGGCAGCCACAGCATCGGGTCGGTGCCGTTGAGCTTGGCCAGCGCCTCGGCAAAGAAGTAATCGCCGTATACAAGGTTGACGTGCGTGCCCGCACCGTCGTCGTGGTAGGAGGCGGTGCATTTGTTCAGCACGCCCGTCGTCGCGTCCGTCCAGTCCGCGCAGCGTTCCGTAAGGGCACGCAGCAGCTTATTCGCAGCGGCGTGGTACACGGCTGCGGCGCCGGGCTCGACGTAGTTCTGCAATTCCAGAAACCCGCAGGCGGCGCACGCCCCGGCGATGTTGTCGATCCGCTCCGGGTCCGCCGGCTGGCAAAAGTCGCTGTCGGTCAGCCCGTCCCGGCGGATGTGCGAAACGAAGTAATCGGCGATGCTCCGCGCCGTGTACAGGTAACGCGGCTTGCGCGTGGCCATGTAGGAGAGGGTGAAGCCGTACAGCGCCCACGCCTGTCCACGGCTCCAGCTGGAGCCGGCGGCGTAGCCCTGACCGGCGGGCTTATCCAGCGCGATGCCGTTCGCGGGATCGAAAATGACGATATGGTGACAGCTGCCGTCCTCGCGCACGAACTCCCGCAGGGTGGTATCGGCGTGGATGCAGGCGATCTGCGTAAAGCGCGGGTCGCCGGTTCGCCGGCTCGCCCAGTACAGCAGGCTCAGGTTCATCATGCTGTCGATGATCGCCCACCCCGCCCGGTCCTGGTCCCAGGCGCGGATGAACCCGTTGGGGTTGAAGCGCCCGGCCAGAAGCGTGGCGGCGTGCAGGGTGTTGCGCGCGGCGCCCGCCGCGCCGGTCAGCTTGTCGTCCGCGCCGCAGGAAAGCAGGTACATAAAGCCCACGTCGTGGTTGAGCTTTTCAAACGTCATCAGCTCGTCCACCAGCAGCGCTTCCACCCGGCGCGCCTCCGTGAGGAACGTTTTGTCGCCCGTAGCGGCGTAGAACTGCCACATCAGCCCCGGCCAGAAGCCGCCCGTCCACCAGCTGTTGCCGTCGTAGGGCGCGGGCAGCCAGCGGCCTTTGCCGCCCATGTAGGGGATCATGTTCGCTTCGGCGGCCAGGGGCAGGGTTCTGCGGTATTTGTCCGCCATTTGGGAAAAGGCCGCCTCAGCCCAGTTCTGCATAGCGCTGAACCTCCTGCGGTAAGATGGGGTCGGCCGCGCCGTCGGGCGAGCCGTATACCGCGCAGACGAGCGTATGCTCCCCGGCGGGCAGCCGCGCGGTGAGCGTGGGCAGCAGCGTGCGCGGCGACATGAGGTTGGTGTTGGGTTCCGGGGTCACGACGCTCGCCTGCCCGTACCCGGAAAGGGCGTATATCGCGCTGGTCCCCCACGGCGCGCGCACAACCGCCGCCTTTTCATCGACGGTCTGCACGGCTTCACCGCTTCCCTCGCGCGCGATGGCGAAGCCGCCCTCGGCCGCGTACACGTCCGTGCCGCAGGTCAGCCGGTGAACGCGCACGTGCCAGTTTTCGGGCAGCGGGATCACCTCGGTTCGTACCGTCACGTTCGGAAACGGCGACCAGACGGAAACCACCCTGTCGGCCGTCACCGCGTACTCGACGCAGCCGTAGCGCGGATGGTAGGTGTCCCCGTCCAGGCTCACGGCAAGCATGCTGTCGAACGCGCCGTCCTTGAGCAGCTTTCCGGCTTTTGGGACGCTAAAGCCGAATACGGTCGAATAGGCAAACTTCTCGTACTTCGCCTCGTCGTGCGCGTGCTCGTGGGCGTGGTTGCCCGCGGTGTAGCCCAGCACGTGGCGGCCGTCCGCGCTCCGGCAGACGATCATGCGCGCGTGGGGCTGGTACGACGAAAGGGGCGCTGCAAACGGCTTTTCTTCCGCCGCCCAGAAGGGGTGCTCCGCAGGCAGCGCCAGGCACAGGAACGTCTTCATGGCCCAGTAGGGCGAGCCGGGGGCATTGTATCCCTCGGCCATGAGCAGGTCTGGGTAGCCATAGCCGATGGTCAGCACGCCGTCGCGGGTCAGGATCGGCTTTTGAAGCCATTGGCGCAGGTTTTGAAGCAGCAGATGCTTCAGCACCCCGTAGTCCACCGCGTCGCTCACGACGCCCGCGAACGCGGCCGCCGCGAAAAACGCGCCCTGCGCGAAGCGGTAGGTGAGGCTGCGGCCGTACGGCAGGGCGGAACCGCCCGCGTCGAACCGGCAGGCGTAATCCGCGGCGACCTGCACGGCGCGCCTGCGGTAGGCTTCGGCACGCTCGGGATCGGCGTTTCGCATGGCGACGGAATAGACCAGCCCGTAATAGTGAAACGCCCAGAAGGTGTAGTAGTCGCGCTGGTCGGGATAATCGAAGTACCAGCCGTCGCCCTCGTAGTGCGTTTCGATGTGCTCAAGGTCGGCCCGCAGCCGCTCCTCGGGGTACGGAAGCCCGCAGGTCCTAAAACCGATGTTCACCAGCACCCTAAAGAAAATCCAGTTGTTCTTGGGCATGTCGAGGCGGTTGATGCGGTCGAGCCAGCGGTAGAGGTTCCTCCGCGCTTCCTCCGGCAGGGAAAAGTAAAACGCCTCCGGCGCAAGGCACATGCCCGTGCCGAACACCGCCATTTCCACCAGCCGCTGGTCGTAATCCCCCGGCTCGCCCCAGTATTCCGGGTGCGCGGGATTCACGCCGTTTACGATACCTTCCCGCCATGCGTCCCACAGCGGGCGCGCGGCGGCGCAGTCGCCCAAAAGCATCGGGACGATCGCCCACAGCGGGCGCGCGAACGCCTCCATCTGCGCGATCGCGTCCGGGTAGACCGCGCCGGTTTCCCCCAGGCGCAGCCGGGCATGCCCCTTGCTTAAGAGCGGGAGCAGCGGCGAAAGCAGATCGGCGGCCGCGCGCTCCACATCGGCGCGGGTGCGCAGCGGATTGTTTGCCACGGGATTGCCCATTATGCTTCAACTCCTGAAAATTCAAATCGCGCGCGGTGCCGGGCCGCCGGCGCGGCGGCGAGGGTCACGCGGTACAGGCTTCCCGGAAAGCTGCGCGCCATGCGCGCATCCGTCACGGGAATCTCCTCTCGGGAAAACGCAAGCTCCGCCGGGAAGGTCATGCGCACGTCCCTGGCGATCAGTTCCCCCGCACCGGCTTCGGGCTTCGCGCGGAACATCCACACCCATTCCACGCCTTTCGGCCCGGCAAGCGTCAGCTCGTCCGTGACCGTCACGCGCTCCCCCACGGAAACCGTGCGCGTAAAGCGGTCGATCCCCGCTTCGGGCGGATAGGCGTGTGCGAGCTCCATTTGGGTGCCGTCCGGGAAAGATTCCACAAACTCCGCGTGGTACCCTTCTCCCTCCCGCTGTTCCACGCCGCCCACCATGGGCACGTTGTGGTACGCCGCGCGGGTGTTCCACAGCGTATAGCGCTCCCCGGAGAAGGTTTTGGCGGTGTAGACCCTGTTGCCCGCGTCGATCAGGCACGGCTCACCCTTGTAATAGACGATCAGGCTGCCCACGTCGTTGTGGTTGTGGCTTTCGCCGTTGTGCCCGCCCTTGACGGCCGCATAGAAGTCCCCGTGTTCGAAGGCGAACACCTGCAGGCGCGGCAGGATCACCGTGCGCGCCGCCTTGGTTTCCTCCGCACGCGCGGCATCCGCTTCCGGTATCGGGGTAAACAGGGCGTTGAGCACCCGGCTCATCTGCGGCGTGTCGCGGGGCCGCGGGTCCGTGCGCGAAGAAGCGATACCCGCGCCCAGCGCCGCGAGCGCGGGGTTGCCCGTGCGCAGGCCGAAAACGTACACGCGCTCGCCGTCCAGCATGGGCTTGGCGTCGCAGTCGGCAAAATTCCAGTACCATTCCCCTGCGATGTGCGCCGCAAGCGGAAACAAAGCGATGTTGCGGATCAGCGGCTCCCCGTAGAAGTCCGCCTGCCCGCCGGTCGCCAGCCGGAGGCTTTCCAGGCAGTCCAGCAGGCTTCCCCCCGCCATGTTCCAGTAGCCGCATCCCTCGTCGCAGCCACCGTCGGCCGGCTGACAGGCCAGGTAACGGTCAAGCATCCCCATGGCGCGCGCAAGCGCCGCCGCGAGACGGTCGTCGTCCTCCTCAAAAAGCAGGAACGCGTCGATAACGTTGGAAAGGATCCACGGCGTCCAATTATTGAGGTTCTTGCGCACAAATCCCATCCACCAGAAGTCGTCCCGCTCCATGAACGGCGCAAACACACGCGTCTCCAACTCCAGCCGCACGCGCTTCCGCAGGAGGGGCGCTACGGCGTCCAGTTCGCGGCTGAGCAGGTAAACCGTGTAGGCCAGCGTCGCCGCCGTCTGCGCCGCGAACAGGTCGATATACGGGCGGCGCGCGTCCGGCAGCGGGGTTTCCTTCTCGTGCCCGGGCCTGCCGTCCGCGGCGCCGTTGTGCGCGCTGATCACCCAGCTGGTTTCCTCGCACAGGTGCCACAGGCCGTCGACGACCGCGTCCAGATACGTTCCATCGTGCGCCGCGCATTCCGCCAGCGCCGCGCCCATCAACAGCGTCCGCCGCCTGAAATACGGCTTCTCGAACGCCTGCCGGTCGCCGCTGCGCGCATAGGCCAGGTAGGCGGTCGCGGGCAGGTCGGGATAGCCGGCCTTCGCCTCGTCGCCCCACCTAAGGATCGCCTCGCGGCCGGGAAGGCTTTCCCACGCGGCGCGATTCCGCGCGGTCGGGAAAAGGCCGCGCTTCTCCCGGGGAACAAGCTGCGAACGAAGGTCGTTTTTTGCCAGATACTCGCTGAACACGCTCCCTCATCACCCTTTCAGGCCCGTGGTGGCGATACCTTCGATGAAGTACCTTTGCAGAAACAGAAACGCGAGCGTGACCGGCACCAGCGAGCACAGCGACGCCGCCATAATCAGGTGATAGTCGCTGGAATATTGCTGGATGAAGCGCTTCAACCCGATCTGGATGGTTTTCACGCTGTCGGTGGTCAGGTAGATGAGCGGGCCCATATAATCGTTCCAGGTGTTGACGAAGGTGAAGATGAGCAGGGTAACCACCGCGGGCTTGGCCAGCGGCAGGATGATGCGCCACCAGATGCCGTACTCGCTCAGACCGTCGATGCGCGCGGCCTCGCTGAGCTCGTTGGGGATGCTCAGGTAGAACTGCCGCATCAGGAACACCCCGAAGGCGGAAAAGCTTTGCAGCACGATCAGCGCCCAGAGCGTATCGTACAGCCCCGCCGTGCGCATCATGATGAACTGGGGCAGCATGTACACCTGCCAGGGCACGGCGATGGTGCCGATATAGGCCAGGAACAGCGCGTCCCGCCCGCGGAAGCGCATTTTGGCGAAGGCGTAGGCCGCGAAGGTGGAGGTGAGAATCTGCATGAACGTCACGGCCACGGACACGACGGCCGTGTTCTTGAAATACACGCCCAGCGACACCCTTTGCCAGATGGTTATGTAGTTCTCCCAATGCGGATCGGCGGGTATCCACTCGATGGGATAGCGGAACACGTCCCTGTCCAGCTTGAGCGACGAGGAGAGCATCCAGGCGAAGGGAATCAGCGCCAGAAAGGCGAACAGGATCAAAAAGAAAACCAAAACCGCTTTGCCGATGATTTTCCCGACCGCGTTCCTTTCGGTCAGGCGGCGGCGACGAACCCTATCCATAACCGTGTTCCCTCCTTTCCTACATGTAGTTGACCCATTTCTTTTCGGCGCGGAACTGCACGACGGTAATCGTAAGCACGATCGCGAACAGGATCATCGACACGGCGCTGGCGACGCCGTACTTGATCTGCGTAAAGCTCAAATCGAATATATAGGTCACCAGCATCTTGGTGGCGCGACCGGGGCCGCCCTCGGTCATGATGGCGACGGTATCGAATATCTTAAAGCAGGTGATGGTCATCATAATGGTCACGAAAAACGTGGTGGGCGTCAGCATCGGAAGCGTAATCTTGCGGAACTGCTGCCAGCCGCTGGCCCCGTCCACCGTGGCCGCCTCGTACAGCTCGCGCGGCACGCCCTGCAGCCCCGCCAGATACATGACCATGTAATACCCGGCGCTGCGCCATACGCCGACCAGAATCAGCGCGACCATCGCCAGCTGACGGTTTTGCGTCCATGATTTGTCGATATTGATGCCGAAGATTTTGAAAAACTCGTTCACCGGGCCGAATTTCATGAGCATAAAGCTCCAGCACACGCATATGGCGACGACCGACGCCACATACGGGAAGAAAAAAACGGTGCGGAAGAACTTCGCGCCCCGGGTAGCACGGTTCAGGACCATCGCCAGCCCCAGCGAAAACGCGACCGTCAGGGGCACGGTGAAAAGCGTGTACACCGTCGTATTGCGAATGGTGATGCCAAGGTCGCTTTTGGTAAAGCTGAAATTCTTGAATATCGTCTGGAAGTTGTCCAGCCCCGCCCACGTGATGCGGCTGAACGATCCGCCGTTCCAGTTCAGAAACGCCAGTACAATGGAAAACAGGACGGGTATCAGCGTAAAGATCGCGAACCCGATGAAATTCGGCGCCAGAAACGAGTAGGCGATCCACGTGTTTCTGCGTTCCAGCCTGCTCATTCGCTTTACGGCCTTCCCCTCCATGGACAATCCCCCTTTGTGCGGTCGTACGGTGCCGGCGTCGCCGTGAACGCACGCCGCGCCCGGCGATAAACTTGTTTTCCGTATTCATTCCGCGCGCGGGCGGGCGTTCCCTCCCGGCGGGCGCGGCGGTCGAAAGAAAGCCGGGAGGAGATGCCTTCCTCCCGGCGGTCTCTCCGACGGCTTCGCTGTCCCCTCGCAAGCCGCGGCTGTTTCCGTGTCGAATGCCTCCGGGAGGGGTTTACGTCCCTCCCGGAGGCGGTACTCGGTCGATTACTCCGCCAGCAGCTCGGCGACGCGGTCGTTCATTTCGGCCACGCCTTCGTCCACGCTCAGCTCGCGGCTCATGATCAGGGTATGCTCCTCGTTGACGATGGTCTTGATTTCGCTGACCTTGTCGCCCACGGGCCACTCAATGCTCATCTGGGAGGGCACCAGCGCCACCTTGCAGGCGTCGTCGGTCGGGAAGCCTTCCGCGGACGCCATGAGGGCGGCCACCTCGTCGCTTACGTACGCGGGACGCGTGCCCACGGCGGCGATGGCCTTGGCGCCTTCCAGCCCGGCGCGCCAGGAGATGAACTTCCAGGCCGCGTCCTTATGCTGGGCGTTTTTGTTGATGCAGGCGCCCGTGAGGGAGCCGAAGCTGGAACCGGCGGGCACGCCTTCCATATGCGGAACGGCCACGAAGCTCCAGTCGAAGTCGTAGGTGCCCTTCTGTTTTTCGTTGATGAGGGTTGCGGCGAACCAGTAGCCCATGGGCAGCATGGCGATGTTGCCCTGGTAGAAAGCCGCGGAGTAATGGAGGTTGGCGGCTTTCAGCTCGGTGTACGCCTGGCACACGCCTTCGTCCTCCAGCCCGAGGGTGAGGTTATAGAAGTACTTGAGCGGGTCGTAGTTGCCGTCGGCCAGGGTGTATTTCCCGTCGCACACGGCCCAGTTGCACACGGCGCTCAGCCACGTATGGTAATGGGTGCCGTAGATTTTGTCGATGCCTTCGCCGCTGGTCATGGAGCGGGCGAGATCGGCGTACGTTTCCCAGGTCATGTCGTTGGTGGGATAAGCGATACCCGCGTTGTCAAACAGGGTCTTGTTGTAGAACAGCACCCAGAAGTCGCTGCGGTACGGCAGCGCGTAGAGCTTCTCGTCGGTGCCGCGATAGTATTTCTCCATGCCCAGGTAATGGCTCAGGTCGTAGCCGTCCGCGGAAATATTGCTTTCCAGGTCGTCCACGAAGCCCTGCTCGATCCAGTTCTGCAGGTCGCTGAGCTCCTTGACGTCGAAGACGTCGGTCGTATCGCCGCCGCTGAGCATGGTGGTGGTCTTGATGTTATAGTCCTGCGAGGCTACGTCCACGTATTGCAGGTCGATATCCGGGTAGGCGGCCTCGAACGCCGCTTCGGTCGCGGCCAGGTAGCCGCCGGTGGTCGTATCCCAGGATGCGACGGTGAGCACCGTCTTTTCTTCGGCGGTCGACACGCCGCAGACGCCCAGGAGCATCACAACAGCCAACAGCAGGGAAACCAGTTTTTTCATCTTGTGTTCCTCCTTTGATGGTGCGGCAATTTTGGTATCGGTTCCATTGTGTTTTGCCCAACGGAACCGATTTTCCGTCTGCCGCTTTCTCTTTATGTCGATATTAGCATGCTATTTACACATTGTCAACATGTTTTCGATCATCTTTGTCTTGTTTTCCTGCTATTCCTGTTGGCATCGGTTCCAATTTCCTATTGCATTTCGTCCCCCCATCCGCTATAATAACGGTAGCATGAAACGGAGGCGCGTAAACGTGGCGGACAAGACGACCATCTACGATATCGCCCGGGAGGCCGGTGTGGCGCCTTCCACCGTATCGCGGGTATTGACGGGGCACAAAAACGTCAGCGCCAAAACGCGCGAGAAGGTGCAGGGCATCATCGACCGGCGGCACTTCACCCCCAGCCTTTCCGCGCAGGCGCTGGAGCAAAACAAGCAGCGGGTCAAGACGCTGGGCGTCATCATGCCGGAGGTGACCGACCATTACTCCGGCAAAATTCTCTGCGCCGCCACGCGGGAGGCCCGGCGGCTGGGCTACGAAACGCTCCTGTTTCAACTGCCCTTCGGCGAAAAGTACGATTTCGGCGAGGTGGCGGATCAGCTGATCCGCCGCCGCCTGGACGGGGCGCTGTACTCCGGCGGCGTGCTGGAGGCCGCGCGGCCCGACCTGCCCGGCGCGCTGAACCGGCTGATGGAGTACATGCCGCTGGTCGCCATCTCCCCGCCCATCGCCGGCGTGAACTGCACGTTCCTGCACAACGATCTGGAAACCACCATGTACCACGCGGTGCAGCACCTGTACATGCTCGGGCACAAGCGCATCGCCTTCGTCGGCGGCGGGCGCACCATGCGGGATTCGGGCGCCCGCGCCCGCGGCTACCTGCGTGCCGTGAGCGAGCTGGGCATGACGGATATCCCTTCCTATCACGGGGAGGGCGGCTTTACCGCCGAAAGCGGCGAGATCGCCGTGCTGCGGCTGTTCGCCGACGCGGACAGGAGCGACAGGCCTTCCGCCATCGTGGCCTTCAGCGATCTGGTGGCGCTGGGGGCGCTCAAGCAGTTGCACGTCATGGGTCTCAGGGTACCGCAGGACGTGGCGATGATCGGGTGCGACAACACGTTTTTCAGCGCCTACACCATTCCCCCGCTGACGACCATCGACCTGTACAGCGAGGAGCGCGCGCGCACGGCCGTGGGTGAGCTGATCAATTGCAGCAAGGAGTCCACCCCCAAGCCGCCGTTCACGCTGGTGCGCGCGCCCGCGTTTATCGTGCGGGAAAGCTGCGGGGTGACGCTCGGACGGCGGGAAAACCTGTGATCAAAGCGACGAAAAGCGCCGGCGGAGCAGATTCCGCCGGCGCTTTTCGTCGTTTCAGGGTTTATTTCATTTCGAAATCCTTATCCGACAGATTCGGGTAGATCGCTTCCAGCGGAGAGTAGTCCGTAATCGGGTCGTTTTCAAGCATCAGGCCGGTCAGGTTCTTAAGCCCCGCAAGGGCCGACACGTCCGAAACCTGCGTGTTCGCGATATCCAGATACGTCAGGTTGGCAAGTGTCTCAAGCGGGCCGATATCCTCGACCGGCATATCGGACAGATCGATAAAGGTGAGTTTCGTAAGCCCGGAGAGCGGGGAGAGATCGGCGAACAGGTTTCGGTCGGCGTGCAGGTAATCCAGCTCGGTCAGGGCGGCCAGCGGCGCAATATCGGCGATCTGGTTGCCGAAGATCGTAAGCCCGCGCAAGTGCGTAAGCCCCGCGAGCACCGAGATGTCGGCGACCCGGTTGCCGCCCATGTCCAGACTCGTCAACTGCGTAAGCCCCGCGATCGGGCTTAAATCGGTGACGCGGTTAAAGGGGAAGCTCAGCTCCTGCAGGTTTACGAAGTACTCCAGGCCCGTCAGATCGGCGATCTGCGTATCCTCGGGGATGTACTGCTGCCAGTTCACGCTCAGGTCGAGCTTTGTAAGCGCCGCGGCCTCGCCCGCCGTAATGTCCCCCTCCGGTTTGCCGATGTAATCCCGTATCCGCTGCTCCAACAGGCTGTCGTTGAAGAGTACCGTTGCCCCGCCGGAGTTGTCGATGATCTCAAAATCCTTGTATTCCAGATTCGGGTAGATGTCCGCCAGCGGGGTGAAGTCCACGATCGGGTTCTCGGCAAGCTCCGCGGTGTTGAGGCTCGTAAGCCCGGCCAGCGGGGAAACATCCGTTATGCTGTTGCAGTTGAGCCCGACGTATTCCAGCTTCGTAAGGCCCGCAAGCCCGCTGATGTCCCGTATGCCCACGCCCTTGGCATCCAGCGACGTGAGCTTCGTAAGCCCCGCAAGCGCATCCAGGTTTCCCACGGAGCCGTTCCAGCCCAGCGAGAACTCCCGGAGGTTGACAAGCTTACCAACCGGTTTCAGGTTGGATATGTTGCATTTGAAGCAACACAGCTTTTCCAGCTTCGTAAGCCCCGAGATCGGCCACAGGTCGGTCAGCTGTGTATTGCCGGACAGGTTCAGTTCCGTAAGCCCCGTGAACGCTTCCAGCCCCTGCAGGCTGGCGATGGAGGTTTCGCTGCCCTCGTCCTGCGACAGGTCCAGCGTCTCGACCGCCGCCGCCTCTTCCGGCGTAATGTCTCCTTCCGGCTTTCCCAGCGCCGCGCGTACGCGCTGCTCCGTAAGCTCGTCGTAAAAGCGTACAACGCCGGCTTCGGGAAGGATGAAATCAGCCTTGATGAAGTTGGGGTACAGCGCCGCGACGGGGCTGTAGTCGCTCACCGGCGAGCCTTCCAGCTTCAGCCCGATCAGATTGCCAAGCCCCGAAAGCGGGGTAAGGTCGGATACGTCCGTGTTGCACAGCGTAACCGCCTGCAGCGACGTAAGCCCGGCAAGGGGCGTCAGATCGGAAATGGCGGCACCCGTCAGGTCCAGCCATTGCAGGTTTTGAAGCCCGGCCAGCGCCGAATAGTCGCCGGCCTTGCTGCCCTGGAGCGTCAGTCCCTCCAGCTCCGTCAGGTATGCCAGCGGACTTAAGTCCGTGGCCGCGATGCCGTTGAGCGTTAGCTGCCGGAGTCCCGTGCAGTAGCGAAGCGCAGACAGGTCATAGATGTCCTCGGATGCGGACGCGTCCGGCGAGTAGTCGTAGTAAATCTCCGAGATCTGCGTCACCTGCGTATCGGTCACGGGGCCGTCGGGCACGTTCGCCTGGAAGCGGATCATCGATTCCAGCATCGGGTCGGTGAACTCGACCAGCGTCACGGGATGCTCGGGATCGAAATCCGTCTCCGTCAGGTTGGGGAGGATCGAAGCGATGGGCGAAAAATCAGTGATCGGGCAACCGGACAGGCTCAGCGTTTGAAGGTCGGTCAGTCCGGCCAACGGGGTTACGTCCGTCACCTGCGTATCGAAAACCGACAGGTGCCGAAGCGTCGTAAGCCCCGACAGCGGGGAGAGATCGCGAATGGTGGAGTATTCCAGGGAGAGCGATTGCAGGCTAGACAGATGCGAAAGCGGCGTGTAGTCCTGCGCTTCGCAGTTGAACAGGGAAAGCGTTATCAGCTGCGCCATGTCGGAAAGGGGCCCGATGTCCGCGATCGGGTTGCCGCCCAGGAACAGCTCCCTGAGCTTCGTTAACCTCGCGATCGGCGTAATATCCTTGATGCCGTTAAAGTTCAGCTCCAGCGTTTCGAGGTTGACGCAGGCCTCCAGGCCGTCCAGCCTTTCGACGCGCGTTCCCTCCGGTGGGTCCGGATCGAAATCCATGCCTGTGCTCAGGTCCGTAAGCCCCGCGAGTTCGTCGGCGTACAGGTCGCCCTCGGGCTTATCCAGCTGTTTGCGGATCGCGGTTTCCAGCACCGGGTCGGCGATCTGCACCGTTACGCGCGCGGCGTTCAGGTCGAAGTCCTTCTCCGTCAGCTTTCCGTATATCTTTTCAAGCGGCGAGTAGTCCGCGATCGGGCAACCTTCCAGGTACAGCGACCGCAGGGATTTGAGCTTGGAAAGCGGGGTTACGTCCGTCACGCCGGTTTGCTTCAACCCCAGGGCCTGCAGCTTGGTAAGTTTGGCGATGGGCGTCAGGTCCGATATGGTGGAGAAGTCCAGATAGAGCGTGGTGAGCTTTTTAAGCTTCGCAAGCGGGGAATAATCTTCCGCCTGACAGTTGTAAAGCGCCAGCGTCGTAAGCGCCGTCAGCCCCGAAAGCGCGTCGATGTTGCCCACGGGGTTGCCGCCCAGCTCCAGCGTTTTGAGCTTTTTGAGCTTCGCAAGCGGCGAAATATCGGAAACGTTGTGGAAATTCAGCCGGATCGCGGTGAGCTTTGTGCAGTAGGCCAGCACCGCGAGGCTGTGCACCTGCATGGACGGGTCGGGGTTTTCCTCATAGTCCCGCGGGATGCTGATTTCCGTAATCTTGGCCAGGTCCTTGTCGGTCACGTCCCCCTCCGGGATGCCGGTGATCGCGCGAATCTCCGCTTCCAGCACGGGATCGTCGAAGGTGACGGGTACGGCGGCTTTTGCGAAGGCGGCGGTCGGCAGGAGGAGTGCGGCAATCATCAGGAGTATGAGAACCTTCTTCATGGGGAAGCCCTCCTTATCGGTATGCACTTTTCTTCGTGCCACCACTATACCGGAACGGCTCCGGAAAGGCAAGTGAAATTTGTCATATCCTATCGCTGTTATGAAAACGAACGGTATACGAAGAAAACCGCCGCCCGGCCTTGCCGGGGGCGGTCAAAGAGCGCTGTTCATTCGCTTCGCGGGTCGTTATCGGTTAACCATGTCGATCAGCTTGGCCGCCTGCTGCGGCGTTCCCAGCACGACCATCGTATCCCCGCGGTTAAGCACCTCGCCCGAACCGGGATTGAATTTGAACGTATCCTCATCCCTGCGCTTCAGCGCCAGCACGACCAGCCCCGTTCGCTCGGGGATGCGCACGTCGGCCAGCGTACGGCCGTTGAGGGCGGAGGTCTGCGGGATGCACACCTCTTCCAGGTCGAGCGTTACGTCCCCCGCGCGGGTGATGACGTCCAGAAAGGAGATGACCAGCGGCCGCATCAGCAGCGTCGCGATGCGCTGGCCCCCGATCTCGCTGGGAGAAATGGTGTTGTTCGCGCCGGCCTTGACGAGCTTGTTGTGCGCGGAAGGCTCCACCGCCTTGGCGACGATGTAGATCTGCTCGTTCATCTGCCGCGCGGTCAGCACCGTGAACACGTTTTCCGAATCGGTCGCAAGCGTGCATACGATGCCCTTCGCCGCGCGGATGCCCGCCCGCAGGAGAACGTCCTCGTGGGTGGCGTCGCCGCGTATGGTCAGCACGCCCGCCTTTTCCAGCTCCTCCACACGCTCCTCGTTTTCCTCAATCACGATAAAGTCCGCTTTTTTCTCCACAAGGCTCTTGATAACCGTTCCGCCCACGTCGCCCGCGCCGCAGACGATGTAGTGGTCGCGCAGTTCCTGTATCTTCGCGCTCATACGCTTTCTCCTCCATGCCGCCTTCCACTCGCCCTCGAAAACGGAGGCGACCAGGCTGGTAACGCCGTAGCCGACCACGGTAATGCCCGAAAAGATGATGAGAATGGTAAACAGCTTCGCCGTCTCCGTCATGACGCCCACTTCGCCGAAGCCCACCGTGGAAATGGTGATGACGGTCATGTACAGCGCGTCCACAAAATCCACGTTGAGCAGCATCATGTAGCCGCTCACGCCGACCAGCATCACCCCCAGCAGCATGAACAGTATGGTGACGATCTTGCGCCTGTTGTTCACGGAAGCGTACCTCTACATCGTTAGCGTGGAAAAACGGGCCGTCCGGGATTATTCCATCCTTTCCAGGATGCGCATACACAGATACGTCAGATACGGGGAAGGTTCCTTCTTTTGTCCGAAATCCCAGCCCTTCATTTTGAGGTAGATCGATTCGGGCGTGAAGAACCCCTCCCCGTCCTGCCTGGAGCGGATCAGGTCGACCATTTCCAGAAGGCGCGGGTCCTCGCGCGCCCACGGGAAGCGGCTCAGCACGCCGGCCACGCTCACGACGTCGTACCAGGCGGAAGGAGCCTTCAGCTTGCGGAAATCCTTGCCCGTATAGAAAAGAAACGGGTGCTGCGTATAGCTGTTTTCCCATAGGCTCATCAGCGCCTCCGCAGCCGTTTTGGCGGCGTCCGAGTCGCGGTATTCGGGCAGCAGGGAGAGCAGATCGGCCATGATGAGGGTGGCGTACGGGCAGCAGTCGTCCCTGCGGCCCGGGCCGCGAAACGCCCCCAACTCCGGCGAGGCGGCGCAGGGGAAGCCGTTTTCCCGGCAAAGCCCCGCCAGGGCCGTGACGCCGGGGCGGATATCCGTTTCGTAATCCGCGTTCGCCAGCACAAGCGCCTTGAGCAGCCAGGGAGCGTCGCACAGGCACCAGCAGAACACGTCCGTCCCCGTGCCGCCGAAGTGCGTGGGAACGTTGACCAGCGACCGGTACACGCCGTTTTCGTCCTTATGCGCCAGTATCCCGCCGATCGCCGCATCGATCTCAGGCACGGACGTATCCAGCCCCAGTTCCAAAAGAAACAGCAGCTTCTGCGCCGGGAGCGCCGGGTTTTTGTGGCTGGAGATCCGCGTGTCGTGGAAGTTCTCCACGTCCTTCAGGTACCCGCGTATCCGTTCGTCCGCGAGCGTCGCCTGCCGCAGAGGTTCCGTTTCCGGCGGCGTTTTGCTGCCCAGGTGGCGTTCGATCGCGTATTTCAGCCAGTCCTCGCTGCGCGCGAGCAATGCCTGGTAATCCATTCCTTTTTCTCCTTTGCGTGCGTCGGTCGATATCGGTACGTTATGCGGGCCGGTCGAGGGGTAGCGCGAAAAGGGAGTGTCTTCAACTGCTTTTGATCAGTATAACATAGGAAAGCATATCCGTGAAAGGGCGTTTCGTGCCTCTGCCCTGCTGCCGTTATGCCTCGGCGCGCTAAAAGCGGTACCCGGCCGCGCGCAGGGCCTGCAACAGGTCGCCGGGCTCCAGGGCGCCGGTCAGCACGCGCAGCGTATCGCCCAGATACGGCACCATCGCTTTGCTTGGATCGTCCGCGAACGCCCGGACCTCCGCAGCGTCGCATTTCAGAAAGACAAGGGCGTCCTGTTCCTGCTCGTCCCGGCGCACAAGCGGTTCGTTGTGGCGCTCAAAGGCGGCGCGGCACTCCTCCCGGTTCAGGTCGAGCCGCGCGATGTGGGACACGTTCAAGCCGCGCATCCCCTCCCGCGTCAGAGTCCAGACGGGATGGGCGCTTACGATGTGCGCCGAAAGACCGGTTTCCTCCTCCACTTCCCGCCGGAGCCCCCTTTGCAGGTCGAAAACGCCGTTTACGCAGTCCGCCGCGTCCAGCGCGCCGCCGACAAAAACGATGCGCCCGGCGTGAGCCGTTTTGCGGCTGGCCTCGGCCATGCCGTAATAGCCGTCCGTCGTTTGCAGGATGCAGCTGGTGGCGACCGACCGGCAGCGGTACTCGCCGATCTCCGGGTGAACGAGCGTATACAGGTAGTGCGCGTAGTTCGTCTCGGCCAGGATGAAGCGGAGCTTGCCGCCCGCCCGTTCCAAACGGCTTACGGCGTAAATCCTTCCGTTTGTACAGGGCTCTCCCGCGCGCATCAGCGCCGACCAGTGGCGGTCGATATCGGCCCGCAGCGCCTCGGGCAGGTAAAGGGATTCGCCCGAGTTGATAAACACGCTGTCTACATAGCGGTATACGAGTCTGCTTTGCATGGGTGCCCTTTCAGAAAGCGCGGTCCGCGCGCCGTCGGCAGCCGTTCCCCTACAGGAAGTATTCGTTCTCCCTCCGCTGCTTGAGCTTTTCGGAAAAGCTCTTCGCAAACGTAAGGTAGTTTTCCACGTTCATGTTCTTTGCGCCCGTCGGGCAGTTGCGGATGCAGCGGAAGCAGGAAATGCACGATTCGCCGATCGTCCTGCAGTCCGGCCCGATGGCCTGTGTCGGGCAGTTTTGTACGCACAGGCCGCAGGAAACGCAGGCGTCGGAGGTCAGCGGCCGGAAGGAGCCGCCGTTTCCGCCGTCCCTGTACGGCCGGTTGCCGCTGATCCGTATCGGCTCCGTGGGATCGTTCTGCGCGGCTTTGCGGGCAAACGCCCGATCCGCGGCCAGATCGCCGGCATCGGGCCGATCGGTTTGAATGTCGCCGAACGTATGGCGGCCGACCAGCGCGGCCGCGCCCCTGACCACAAAGCCCTGCGCCCGCGCCGTGTCGGCCAGCTCCAGAAGCGCGTCGTCGTAGTGGCGGTTGCCGTAGGTGACCAGCACGATGCAAGGCGTCCGGGTCCCCCGGAACCGGGAAAGCCGGGCCGCCGCCACCTTCGGGATGCGTCCGCCGTATACGGGCGCGCCGATGATTGCGAAATCCTCGGGCGTCAAAACGCGCAGCGCCGGTTCCGCTTCGACCGTCACGTCGCAGTCCAGGCATTCGTCGCCAAGGGAAGCCGCCATGGCGTTCACGCTCTTCTGCGTGTTTCCGGTCGGTGAAAAGTAGATTTTGACAATTCTTCTGCTCATAGGAACCTCCCGTTGTATTGATAGAACCACTATACCATCATCTTCCCCGTTTTGATACCGCTAAGTTCCGGCCTGTGCCGGCGGGAGGAAATGCAGATGGCCGTTTTTGCTTTCGTTATGGAAGGCATAGCCGCCGTTCCTTGTCCGCGTTCCGCCGATCGCAACGGCCCGGGCGATTCTCCCCATGGCCCGTCGCACAAGAAAAGCGCCCATGCGGACTGAACGGACCCGCATGGGCCGAATGGGTAAAGGAGCGGCATAAGCGGCTAACCCTGAAAATAAAACACGTCGGGGATGCGCTCGTCGCCGAACGCCTTGCGCGCCGCGCGGTACAGCGCTTTCGCATGGATCCGGTCATGCCATACGAAACGGCGGAGCACTTTGCGAAGCGTCCACTGTTCGTGAAAGCTTCCGTCGAAAATACGGTTGTCCAAAAAACCCGTTCGCGTCTCGAGCTTTTCAAACGCGCGCTTCCGACATGCCGCAATCGTACCGTCCTGATCGGCGTGCAAACCGATCTCCCCGAAGTAATACGGATTGACTCCCCTCGTATGCTCATACATCTGCCGCGCGGTTACCGGCACACCGCCGTAAAAGGTCGCGCGTTCGGGTAGCAGCCGTTTTTCCTTGTCGGGCACCGAGGCGTACAGCGTTTCAAAATCCGCGGCGGATTTCATCGCAAGCGCCTTCAGCGCTTCGTATTCTTCCCGGCTCAGCGGCGGCGTTTCGCTTTCAAACAAAACGTCCGAGTCGGCATCGGCGATTTGCAGCTCGGAAGCCTTTTCCTGTACGATCTCCGTTTCGACCTGCAAACGGGAACGAACCCCGGTTTTCCAGGCCAGATACGCGCCTATTTCCCGCTGCATCTTGGCGAGGGCCTCTTCCCGGCTTGCGCCGCGCGTGAAGGCGCCGGTGAATTGGTCGGCGTAGAGAAGCGAGTCGTTTCCGTTATGCTCCCACACGCAACGGACCCGCATAAGTCTCACCTCGGCTAATAACGTCGTTTCGTCCTTCATGCCGGCGCGGAAACCCTATGGCCGTATAAAACGATGCCATGACTGGTATGGAATGGCCCCCGGGGCGCGTCGCGGGCCTGTGCCGATGCTATTCCGCCGCCGGTTCGGAGGCGGAATAATCGATATCCGCAATGCGCAGGATCTTGGCGCCGCCCTCCAGATCCGCGTAAATATACACGAACGCGTAGCTGGTAACGGGCTCCAGCGTGACCGTCGTGCATTTGCACAGCAGGCAGTAATTGCTGCCCGCAACGACCTGGCTTGCCAGATAGGCCACGGGCTCCAGATGGCTGCCCGTCCACCCGTCCAGCGCCTTGTTCAAGGCTTCCGTAACCTCCTGCGGGATCTCGGCGGGGTTTCCCGCGTTAACTGTCCAGCCTCCCGCCAGCTGGCCTTCCGCCAAAGCGGGAATGACGAGGGTGGAAAACACAAGGGTGATCATCAGAATGACGGAGAACACCTTTTTCATACGATAGCCCTTCCTTTCCATGTCGTTCGCTGTCGTTCGCTGTGTCGCTTCTCTATACAGATGTTCCAATGATGACGAAGCGCCCTATCTATCGTACATTGTACCATATATACCGTTTTTGTGAAATGCCGAACGGTTTCCCGAAGCGCGCTCCCCTACAGCACCATTTCCGTGGCAAACGCAACGACCGCGTCGCCGATGATCCTGACTTCCTTCGGCCGGTTCTGGTCGATCGTCACCTGCACTTCCATCGTTCCCGCCCGTCCGATGGCCTCGCCCTGCATCGCCTGAAAAGCAAACAGGGAGCCGTTATGCTCAACCAGTCCGTAGTGTATCAGGTACGCGCCGAGGGGCCCGTTCGCATTGCCCGTTACGGGATCCTCGTTAATGCCGATGGCCGGAGCGAACATTCTGCCGTGGACCATCGGCGTTTCGTTGCGGTGGATGGTAAAGACGTAATAACCGTTGCATCCGATCTCGCCGCTGAGCCTTGCAAGGCGGCTCATGTCGGGCGCCAGGCCGTGGAGCCTGCCGATGTCTTTGATGCCGATCATAACTTTGGAATGGCCGGTCGACGCGATCGCGACGGGAAAGCGCTGTAGAATACCCTGCTCCGTAATCCCAAGCGCGCCGGTCAACGCTTTCCGTACCTCGCCGGGAAGCGGATCGCCGATCTCCGGTTTTCCCTGGGTCATGGTGATGCGATAGTCGCCGTTTTCCAGCACGATATCAACCGGCAGAATGCCCGCGCCCGTTTTTTGCCATACGCGCGTCGTTTTGAGATGGTTTTCCCTTGCCCTCGCGTAATGGGCGGCGATCGTTGCGTGACCGCAGATCGGTACTTCTTTTGTCGGCGTGAAAAAGCGAAGCCGGACGTCGTAAGCGTCGTCCTGCGAGCCCAGTATAAATGCCGTCTCCGAGTTGTTCAATTCACGCGCAAGGCTCTGCATTTGCCCGTCGGTTAAACCGTCCGCGTTGGTCACCACGCCGGCGGGGTTCCCCGTGAATCTCTCTTTCGTAAACGAATCGATCTGGTAAACGCGGTATGCCTTTTCCATCGCTTTTCACCCACCTGTTTGCTGTCGTTGCCATACAATTAAGCGCGTTCTTTTCCCTTAGACGCGTCGTATCCGGGACATTATAGCCGAATGAGAGGCAAAAAGAAAGCGCGCGTGAAAACCGACGCCTCGTACGACGATCCCGGCAGGCGACGAGCGATGCGCCGCCCAAAAGCAGGGGCGGAGCAACGCAATTCTATTGGCATGAATCGGTTATTCGCTCCACATGGATTTGCACCCGTTCCTCATCCGGGCATTTGACGTCGCACACAGGGGCCTTCCCGTCACCGTAATCTAAAATTGCTCCGCTCTGCAGCGCATAAACCGCCGGATAGGCACAATGCCACAATTCATGGCACAAAGGCGGGCATAAGTCCTCCACCACAAAGCAATCGCCCGCTTTATGGTAACCGCATCGACATCTGCTTTCAACGACCGTTATGCGTACCTTTGACATATGCCCCTCCATTTCGGTTTCTGGTTGCCAATGACGAAGCTCAATATGTGTATGTCACCGGGTTTGTCCTATGTGATTATAGCAGAAATATTCCGCTTATGTTGTTCAACTGCAATAAATAACCTTGATACAAAAAGCACTTCTAGAGGAATTTGCTCAATCCCTCTAGAAGTGTTTTTGGTGCCGAAGGCGGGACTTGAACCCGCACGGTATCTCTACCAACGGATTTTGAGTCCGTCACGTCTGCCATTCCATCACTTCGGCGAAACAAAGGGATTATACCATCCCCCCGGCGCTTTTTCAAGGGTGAAAAGCAAGCATGTTCAAAACCACCGGCGCCGCCGTCGCACTTCCTTCATTTTTCCGGTGTAAAACGGTAAACATTTTCGCCCGTGGGGGAAGATTTCGCATCAGCTCTACGTCCTATGCTATGGAAACTTACAGATAAACGGAGGCGTCCGCTAATGAAGAAAATTTTGTCCGTCATACTGACGATCGCGCTGATACTGACGCTGGTTCCGGCCGTATCGCTGGCCACGACGCAGTACGGCTACGTAACGGGCGGGTGGCTGCGGCTGCGTTCCGGCCCCTCGTTCAACTATTCCACCATCGCGTCGTATTACACCGGCACGAAGGTGGAGATTCTTGCCACCTCGGGCAGCTGGTATCAGGTGGAAACACCCGACGGCAAGACGGGGTACATGTATTCCTCCTACATCACCTTCTCCACGCCCAGCACCGGCACCGCCTACGTCACCAGCAGCAACGGCTACGGCGTGCGCCTGCGCACGGGCCCCAGCACCGTATACTCCATTATCGGGGTGTACCCGGTGGGCACCGCCGTTACGGTGCTGCAAACCGGCACCAACTGGTGCAAGATTACCATCGGCAGCCGTACGGGCTACATGATGAAAAAGTTCCTGACCACCTCCAGCGGCGGCGGTGGCAGCTCCTCCGGCGATACCGCCACCATCTGGAGCCCCAACGGCTACGGCGTGCGCCTGCGCACGGGTCCCGGCAAGGGGTATTCCATCATCGGCGTGTACAGCGTCGGTACGACCGTTACCGTTCACTCGCACGGCACTACGTGGGATTACATCACCGTAGGCAGCCGTACGGGCTACATGATGAATTACTACCTCACCAACTACTCCTCCTCCACCGCGGTGGCCACGAGCATCTCCGTTACGCCCGCGTCCGCGACTTCCGCGCAGGGCAGCATGGTGGCGCTGACGACCACGGTGGACGGCACCAACCTTTCCAGCCCCTCCTATACGCTGGCGGTTACGCAAAACGCCTCCATGGCCTCCATCAGCGGCAACAACCTCGTCATCAACTCCACGGCGATCGTCGGCTCGGTGATCGAGGTCACCGCCACGAGCGTGGACAATAACAGCTCCGGCAATAAGATTACCGCCACCTGCCAGGTAACCGTTACGCAGAGCGACGCGGTCGTTACCAGCTTCACCTTCGATAAGACCGATGCCACGGCTACCGTCACCGCTTCCGGCGCGAGCCTGGACGTGACGCCGACCATTCTGGGCATCAACCTGACGTCCCCGTACTTCACGCTGGCGGTATCCTCCAACGCTTCGGCGTACGTCACCGCCACGCGCGTCACCTCGGGACACATCCTCATCAGCATCGGTAGTTCCATTCCCGACAATACGGTGTTCACCGTCACCGGCACCACGCTCAACGCCGACGCGGGCGGCAACCCGCTGACCGCCACCATTACCGTAACGGCAGTCAAGACCGGCACGCTCAGCGGCATCGAGCTGACACCCGTGTCCTCCACCATCAATCAGGGCGATTCGACCACGATCCACGTCAAGCTCACCTATTCCAACGGCAGTTACGTGGATAACGCGCCCTCCTCCATGTACACGCTTTCCATCCTGAGCGGCGCTTCCTACGCGACGCTCTCCGGAAACACCCTCACCGGCGCGTCCTTCACCTCCACCTCCGATCAGACGGTCACCGTGAAGGGCGTAGCGACGGACAACACGTCGCTGACCGATACGTGCGATGTCACCGTCAAAGCTCTGACCACGCCGGGTGCGCCTTCCCTCACCGTCGCCAAGGCGGAAACCAGTCAGGTGAAGCTCACCTGGTCGGCTCCCGGCGACAACGGCGGCAGCGCCCTGACCGGTTACAAGGTGTACGTCAGCGAAACCAGCACCATCAGCTCCTCACCCTATACCACCACCGGCGCGGGCGACCTCAACGCCACGGTCGGCGGGCTGACCAACGGCACGACCTACTACTTCTGGATCGTCGCCGTCAACGCGCAGGGCGACGGTACCCCCAGCAACAGCCTGAGCGCCACGCCCAACATAAGCGCGCCCGACGCGCCCACCGGCCTCACGCTCGACTCCCGCGGCGACGGTCAGGTGACCGTCAGCTGGACGGCGCCTGCCTATGACGGAGGCTCCGCGATTACGGTGTACCGCGTATATTACACCGCTACGGATTACACCACCACCTCGGGCCTGACCCAGACGCTTACGGGGCTAACGAACGGCACGACTTACACCGTGTTCGTCAAGGCCGTCAACAGCGTGGGCGAAGGCGCGGCCAGCAACTCCATCGCAGCCGTTCCCGCCACCGCCCCCGGCGCGCCCGGAAGCCTCGCGGTCACGGGCGGCGTAGCCAAGGCCGACCTCACGTGGAACGCCCCGTCCGCCAACGGCAGCGTCATCAGCGGATACACGGTCGAATACAGTACCACCTCGGACTTCAGCGGAACAATCAACACGCAGACGGCTTCGTCCACCAGCTGCGAAGTGTCCATTACGGACGCGGGCACGTGGTACTTCCGCGTGTATGCCAACAGCGATCTGGGCGACGGTGCCTACAGCGACGTAAAGACCGCTTCCATCCAGCTGCCCGCACCCACGGTCAGCCAGGCGGAAGGCACGTATACCGACAGCGTGAGCGTGGCGCTGAGCTGCGCCGTGTCCGGCGCGACCATCCACTACACCACGGACGGCGCGGAGCCTACCGAGACCGATGCCGCCTATGCCGGCGCCCTGTCCATTACCCAGAACACGACCGTCAAGGCCAAGGCCTTCGCCACGGGCATGACCGCAAGCGCCGTGACCACCGCGACGTATACCATCAAGGTCGGCACCGCGCCGGGCTTCGCGCCCGTCGGCGGAACGTACAACGCGGTTCAGACCGTGTTCCTCACGGCTACGGCGGGCGACAACATTTACTACACGACAAACGGGTCCACCCCCGACGCGAGCAGCGCGCTGTACGACAGCGTCACGGGCATCACGGTCGATTCGTCGATGACCGTCAAGGCCATCGCGGTGCGTTACCAGTGCGAAGCCAGCGACGCCAACAGCGCGGTGTATACCATCAAGGTCGCCACGCCCGCCATCAGCGACGACGGTACGAACGCAACCATCACCTGCGCGACCGGCGGCGCGACGATCCTCTACTCCCTCAACGGCGCTTCGTACGCGACGTATTCGGCTCCCTTCGCCATCGTCAGCGGGGACACGATCACCGCTTACGCCACATACTCCACGTGGGACGACAGCGACGTGACCGCAACGTATAACGTGCTGTAACGGTTTAACCCAATTTCATACGCCGGGAGGCGGCGGGCAAACGCCCGCCGCCTCCCTTTTGCCGTTTTCAGCTATTGTTTCAATTCGAACCGGTTTTTGTGAAAGGTCAGCACGCCCTCGTCGCGCAGCTTGCCCAGCGCCGCGGACAGGGCGCTGCGGTCGACGGCCAGATAATCGGCCAGCTGCTGGCGGTCGAAAGGAATTTCGAAAACCGGCCCGCCCGCGCGCGACGATTCCGCCGAGAGGTAGCTCATCAGCTTGTCCCGTGTGCTGCGCTGAGTTACGTGGTGCAGCTTGCGGTTCAGCTGCAGGTTTTTCTGCGCGAGCATCGCCGCCAGATTGCGCACCAGCATGCCGTGGTAATCGCAGGCGGCGGCGCAGGGCGTCAGCGCGCGGCGCGCATCCAGAAACAGCACCGCCGTATCTTCCCGCGCAAGCACGTCCACCGTCAGTCTGGAGTCCGGCACGCAGGCGTAGCTTTCCGCGAACACTTCGCCGGGGCCGGGCATGGCGAGTATGTTGCGGTTCCCCCAAAAATCTTCCGCCACCACCTGCACGCTGCCGGACAGCACCAGCCCGAACGCGTTCACGCGGTCGCCCGCGTTGAACAGATAGGCGCCCTTCCGGTAGGTTCGCCGTTCGGCCGAGAGGCAGTCAAGCATGGTCAGCGCCTGCTCGTCCCCGATCCCCGCGAAGAGAGACGATCGTCTCATCACCGGCAGAAATTCCCGCATGTGCGCCTCCTTCCGTTGGAATTCCAACAGATTATTCGTTTTTATTGTAGTATACTGCCCCCGAAACAGTCAAGGAGGCGAAACGAATGCTCAGAAAGATCATTCAGATCGACGAAGAGAAGTGCAACGGCTGCGGCGCGTGCGCCGCGGCGTGCCATGAAGGAGCCATCGGCATGGTGGACGGCAAGGCGAAACTCCTTCGCGACGATTATTGCGACGGCCTAGGAGATTGCCTGCCCGCGTGCCCTGCGGGGGCGATCACGTTCGTTACGCGCGAGGCCGCCGCGTACGACGAGCAGGCCGTCGCCGCCCACAGGGAGAGCGTCTGCGCGACGCGCGCGGGCGGCTGCCCCGGCACGCGGGCGCGCGCCGTCGCCCACCGGAAACCGGAAACGCCCGCCGGCCTTTCCCCCGCCGCGCCCCGGCCCTCCCGGCTCAACCAGTGGCCGGTGCAGATCAAGCTGGCGCCGGTTAAAGCGCCGTACTTCCAAAACGCCCGGCTGCTGGTAGCGGCGGACTGCGCCGCCTTCGCCTTCGGCGATTTTCACGAGCAGTTCATGAAGAGCCACGTAACGCTCATCGGGTGCCCCAAGCTGGACGGCGTGGATTATAGTGAAAAGCTGACGGCCATCCTGCAAAACAACGATATCCGCGGCGTGGCGGTCGTGCGCATGGAGGTGCCCTGCTGCGGAGGGCTGACGCGCGCGGTGACCGCGGCGCTTCAGGCGAGCGGCAAGATGATCCCCTGGCAGGTAGTCACGCTGTCCACGGACGGACGGATACTGGACTGAATGCCCTAAAGGGCCGCGGGCATTTCGCCCGCGGCCCTTCTCCGTGTGCCCGTCATTCCGGTTCGGCCGTCAACCCGTACAGCAAACGCATGGCGCGGTACTCGTCCCGCATCATCCGCTCCGCTTCTTCTTCGGAGATCACCAAAAAGCGGGTCGCGATCATCGCCGCCAGCCCGTGGGTGAACACCCACAGCCGGGCGTGGAAAGCCTCCGCTTCGGCCCGCGCAAGCCCCGTGCGCTTCATCACCAGCCGGATCACGTACTCGGCGGTCGCGTCCTCGTTGACGTCCACCGTACCGTCCCCCACCCGGTCGCGCATGAACAGGAGCTCGAAAAGCTCGGGCTCCTCGCGCGCGAAGGCGATATACGCCATGCCCGTGCCCAGATAGGGCTTGTCTGCCCGTTCGCCGCCGCGCAGCACGTAGCCGCCGTACAGCGCCATGCCCATGCGCACCATTTCGCGTTTGATCTCCTCCATGGAGCGGAACGCGCGAAAGATCGGCTGGGTGGAGCAGCCCAGCTCGCCCGCCAGGGCGCGCGCGTTGACCGCCTCCATGCCGCGTGCGCGCGTCATGCGAAAAGCCGCGTCCAGCAGCGCTTGTTTGGTGTAGCGAACCTTCGGCGGCAAGGCGCATCCCCCTATCGGCGGACGGAGCGGCCGGCTCCGTCCATTTCATAGCGTGTGTTATTTTAACAGCGGAAAACCGTCCTGTCAAACGCGAAAAAGCGGGTTTCAGTCGGTTTTCGTTGACAGGCGTCCGCCGAATCGTTATCATAACGCGTGTTATATAAAAACCGGCGGCTCTGCGGAACGCGGCTCACGCGTTTTGCGGAACATGGAGGGATTCGATGGACGTGCTTTCGATTCGGGAATTATCCAAGCATTACGAGCGCTTTACCCTCGACAAGGTCAGCTTCGGCGTTCAGAAGGGCGAGATCATGGGGTTCATCGGGCGTAACGGCGCGGGCAAGACCACCACGCTCAAGGCGATGCTCAACATCGTCCATCCGGACGGCGGCGAGGCGCTCTTCTTCGGCCTGCCCTTTGCGCAAAACGAGCTGGAAATCAAACGCCGCATCGGCTTCGTGTCCGGCGGGGTGGATTACTACACGCGACGCAGGCTGCGCTCCATCACCGGCGTGACCCGCGCCTTCTACCCGGATTGGGACGAGGCGGCGTATCGCCGTTACCTGAGCGCATTCGATCTGGACGAGAGCAAGACCCCCGCCCAGCTTTCCGCGGGCATGCGGGTCAAGTACAACCTGGCGCTGGCGCTTTCCCACCACGCCGAGCTGCTGATCCTGGATGAGCCGACCAGCGGCCTGGACCCGGTCAGCCGGGACGATCTGCTGGACGTTTTTCTTTCCCTCGCGCGGGAGGGCGCGAGCATCCTGTTTTCCACCCATATCACCAGCGACCTGGACAAATGCGCCGACCGCATCACCTACATCCACGACGGGCGCATCCTCGCCAGCGACGATCTGGACGCGTTTCTCGGCCGGTATCGGACGCTTTCGCTTACCGGGGAGCAGCTGACCGACGCGCTTTGCGAAAAGCTCATCGGCCTCAAGCCCGCCAAGCGCGGTTACACCGCCCTGATCGCCTTGGGCGATCTGCCGCCGACCGGGCTTGCCGCCGGACCGGCCGACCTGGAAACCGTCATGGTGCATTTGGAAAAGGAGTTGGGAAAATGAAAGCTCTGTTGATGAAGGAAATCAAACTGGCGACACACCCGACCAACGTCATTTTCCTGTCCCTGTCGGCCATGCTGCTGATTCCCAACTATCCGTACTACGTCGTTTTTTTCTACACGACGCTGGGCGTCTTCTTTCTGTGCCTTACGGGGCGCGAGAACCGCGATATCGAGTTTTCGCTCGTTCTGCCCGTGCGCAAGGCGGAGATCGTCACCGCCCGCGTCGCATACGCGGTCGCGCTGGAGCTTGCGCAGCTCCTGCTGGCGGTTCCCTTCGCCATCCTGCGCGCCGGCCTCCTTTCCGCACCCAACGAAGTCGGCATGGAGGCCAACACCGCCCTTTTCGGGCTGTCTCTGATTCTGTTCGCCGTTTTCAACGGGGTTTTCTTCCCGCTGTACTACCGTAATCCCGCGAAGCCCGGCAAGGCGTTCCTCATCGCAAGCACGGCCGTGATGCTCTACATACTCGTGGCGGAAAGCCTGACGCACGTCGTTCCCTTCTTCTGTTTCCGGCTGGATACGGCCGACCCGCTGTACATGCCGGAAAAGCTGGCCACGCTGGCCGTGGGCGCGCTCGTTTTCGCCGCCGTCACGGCGCTGGCGACGCGCGTGTCCCAAAAGCGGTTCGTGGCGCTGGATTTGTAACAATCGGCTTCACAATATGCCCCGGAGGCGCCCCGCGGCGCGGCAATCGGCCGCCCTGCGGGACGCTTCTTTGATATTCCCGATATTTCCGTGCCTCGACGCGCTTTTCACGGCCGCCCGGATGTGATATACTCACAGGAGAGCATTCCGGCACACCGCCCGAGAGGAGCTGGCGCACATGTTTATTGAGAAGCGTTACCTGAAGAGAATCGAGAAGATTTTCGAGCAGCTGAGCGCGAAGCTTCGGCTGCTGGACGCGCAGGGCGTCTGCGTCGTTCCCGAGGACGGCGAAAGCGAAACCCTTCCGGCGGTCGTCGTGGCCCCCGGCATCACCCACCGCGCGGGGGAGAAGCTGTACCGGGCGCTGGACATGAACCCGCCCCTGCTGCTTGCCTGCGACGCGGACGTGCCGGGCGTCGAAAACCTGCTGATCGTCACCGATGCGATGCTGATGAGCATGTTCAAGAGCAGCCTGTCCATTTCCAGCCACAGCGACGTGTTCCGCCGCGTCCTCAAGCAGGACCTGACCGGCGCCGACCTCGTCGCCCGCGCCGGGGAGCACCAGATTCCCCTTGAAATGGAACGCTGCGTGATGCTGTTCCAGATCGAGCAGACGGACAAGGCCAGCGCCTACAGCCTGCTGGGCGAGCTGATTCCCCTTTCCGACACCGACACACTCGTGGAGATGAACCGCCACCAGGTGGCGCTCGTCAAGGACATGAACGGCATCGACGGTCCGGACGAGCTTTACCAGTTTGCCCAGGCCGTGCAGGAAACCCTGATGGAGGAGGCCGTGCAGACCGCGGAGATCGGCGTGGGCGAAAGCAAGCAGTCCCTCGTCACCCTGGGCGAAAGCTACCAGGAGGCCCGCCGCGCCATGGAGGTAGGGCGCATCTTCTCCCCGGAGGCGAGCATCTACGTTTTCCGCGACTTGCTCTTGGAGCGGTTTTTGATGAACGTGCCCCGCGAGGAGAGCATGCACTACCACGCCCTGCTCTTCAACCGCAAGACCGCCAAGCTTTTCAACGACGAGATGCTCCAGACCATCGAGATGTTCTTCCGCAAGGATCTGAACCTGTCGGACACGGCGCGCCAGCTTTACATCCACCGCAATACCCTCGTCTACCGGCTGGACAAGGTGCAGCGCCACACGGGGCTCGACCTGCGCAAGTTCGACGACGCCGTGACGTTCAAGATCCTTTATGAATTGAAGAAGTGCGGGCAGGAAAAACCCAAGCAGATCTATTGATGAGGTGAGCGTTTGAAGAACTTTCCTTTCCGCTTTCGCACCGTCGCCGTGATGCTGACGGTCGCGCTGCTGCTGGCCGGCTTTACGCTGCTGCCCAGCGCCGGTTCCGTTTCCCAGAACGCGCTGGAGGATGAAAGCGATACCGTAACCCTCTCCCGCGACGAGTACGACCGGCTGGAGCGCTACGCGTCGCTGGATCAACTGACGCAGATCGTGGAGGAGTATTTCTACGTGGATCCCGATCTGGACGCGATGCTGGACGGAGCCAAGCGTGGCCTGCTGGCGGGGTTGGGCGACCCCTATACCTTCTACTACAGCCCCGAGGAGTTCTCCGCCATGTGGGAGGACGACGAGGGCGAATACGCGGGCATCGGCATCCAGATTTCCGCGTCCTACGAAACCATGCTGTGCACCATCTCCCGCGTTTTCAGCAACAGCCCCGCCGCCGAGGCCGGGCTGCGCAAGGGAGATATCCTTTATAAGGTTGAGGACCTGGACGTGGACGCCAGCACCCTCACCGAGGCGGTCAACATCATGCGCGGTACCGTGGGCGAGACCGTCCACGTGCAGGTGCTGCGGGACGGGGAGCTGCTCGATTTCGACATTCCCCGCGCGGTGGTGCACGTCAACTGGGTCAGCTCCTGCATGCTGGATAGCGACGTGGGCTACATTCTGCTGTACGAGTTTTCCGGCGACTGCGCGGATACGTTCCACACCCAGCTCAACGCCCTGGTGGACCAGGGCGCCAAAGCGCTGATCCTGGACCTGCGCGATAACCCCGGCGGGTGGATCGAGGACGCGGTGAACCTGGCGGACATCTTCCTGCCCGAAGAAATGGTCACTTACCTGGAATACCGCGACGGCAGCCGCGATTACTACAACGCCACCGAGGGCGCGCTTTCCATTCCCCTCGTGGTCATGATGAACGAAAACTCCGCCTCCGCCTCCGAAATACTGGCCGGGGCCCTGCAGGATTACGCCGTGGCGACCATCGTGGGCACGCAGAGCTATGGCAAGGGCATCGTGCAGTTCGTACTGCCGGTGGGCAGCGACGGCGCGGGCATGCAGCTGACCACGGCGCTGTACTACACGCCCAGCGGCCGCAGCATCCACCAGGTGGGCATCACCCCGGACGTGGAGGCCGCAATGCCCGAAGGCGACACGAGCATGTACGACCTGGGCGACCTCAACGACGCGCAGCTGCAGGCGGCCTACGAAGTGGCGCTTGAAAAGCTGGCGGGCACCTTCCCCGTGGCTACGCCCCTGCCCACCGCGCCCGAGACGACCGTCGCCCCCGCCGCCGAAACCGGAGACGACGCGGCCGACTCCGCGGCGGAACTGAGCGACCTTTATTCTTTCCGGGTTTCATAAACCGGCAAAACGTGGTATACTGTTCCCGGCGTGGAGAATGCATAAACCCGCGTGGCGATGCCATCAGGGCGAATCCCTCTCCGCGAACGCACACCCTGTTGACGCCCGAGGTCATGCCGAGGGCGGAGAGAGAGGAGGAAGCTTATGAAAAGCATCTTTACCGGCGGCTAGCGGCGTATGCCCGACCGTCGGTTTTTTTCGTACCGGCCGCGCACGGCCGGAAAAGCACGGAGGCGGCGAAGATGGATACGGAAAAACGTTTGGGCTTCATCGGCGTGGTAATGGGCGACCGCAGCGTAGCAAGCGAGGTCAACGCCCTTCTGTCGCAGTATGGCTCCGTCATCAAGGCGCGCATCGGCGTGCCGGACGCGGACACCCCCGCCGCCGTCATCGGCCTGATCGTGGAGGGCGACAATCAGGCGCTGGGTTCCCTGACCGCCAGGCTGGGCAACCTGCCCGGCGTGGAAGTAAAAAGCGCCCTGACCAAAAAGAACCGCGCAACAGGCGAACCGCCTGCGCGGGAAAGGGATTGATGCATATGTCTTCTCAGAATATCCGTAAAATGGTGACCACCGCGATTTTGATCGCGCTGACGCTCGTCTTTCAGCTGATGCGCCCCATCCTCGGCGGCAGCAATATTATTTCCACCTACATCATCGGAAGCCTGGTCAACCTCACGCTGATCGTGGCGACCTGCGCCGTGGGGCTGTGGAGCGGCGTGGCCGTGGCGGTCGTCGCCCCGCTGATCGCGCTGATGCAGGGCCACGCCACGCTGCCCATGCTGCCGTGGATCATCGCCGGCAACCTGGTGCTGGTGATTCTCTTCGCGCTGCTGGCGCAGAAGGACAAGGCGTCCCTGTCGGTCGAGTGGGTGCGCTGGATGGCCGCGGCGGTGCTCGCGGCGCTGGTGAAATACGCCGTGATCGCACTGGGCCAGGCGCTGGTATTGACCTCCGCCAAGGGCCTTGCCTTCGGCGTGGCGGCCGGAACGGCCGCGGGCGCGCAGGTGGTGCAGATCGTGACCGCCCTGATCGGCGCGGTGCTGGGCGGTATCATCCTGCCGATGCTGCCGGGGAACGTAACGGGCAAAAAGGCCAAGCAATAAGGCGAACCGCGTTTCGCACGCTTTGCCGCGATATACGCGGAACCGCCGCCGGCGTTTTGCCGGCGGCGGTTCCGCGTATATCGCTCGTTTACTTGACCTCCGGCGCGTCCAGCCGGGCGGAGCCGTCCCTGTCCAGGAAGAACACGGCCACCGTGCCCGGCCCCGCGTGACAGCCGACGATGGGCCCGATGAGCGACACCTTGATCTCCGGCACGTGCAGCTTATCCCTAAGGCGGCCGGCCAGCCAGAGCGCGTCCTTCTCGCAGCCTCCGTGGCTGATGAACATCATCTGCTTCCCGGGGTCTAGCGCGTCCTGCTCCGTTTTTTCATAGAGCTCCTTGAGGCTGTGGCGGCGGCCCTGCACCTTCGCGCGGGGCAGCAGGCGGCCTTTGGGATCGACGTTCAGAATAGGCTTGATTTTGAGGATCGTGCCCAGGTAGGCGCTCGCGGCCGACAGCCGTCCGCCGCGCCGAAGGAACATCAAATCCGTTACCGTAAACCAGTGGATCACGCGCAGGGCGTTATCGGTCACCCATTGCAGCGTCTCCTCGAAGCTGTGGCCCGCGTCGCGGTACTGAAGCGCGTAGTGCACCAGCAGGCCCTCGCCCAGGCTGGCGCAGCGGGTGTCGAACGCGACGATCCTGCGCTCGGGGTACTTTTTCGCCAGTTCCGCCTCCGCCGCCTTCGCGGTCAGGTACATGCCGCTGAGGCTGCCGGAGAACACCAGCATCAGCACGTCCTCGCCCTGCTCAAGCAGCGGGGTCACGTGCTCCGTCCATTCGTTCTGCGTCACCTGAAAGGTGGTGGCGACGGAGCCGTTTTCCAGCTTCTCGTAGAACTCGTACACCTTTTCGGGCAGCGTTCTGTCCGTCAGCCTGATCTCGTGCACCTCGCCGTCGATCTGGTAGGACATCGGAACGACGTAAAGCTTTTCCTGCTTCTCGATATAGTCCGCGGGAAGATCGCAGCACGCATCCGTAACGATCCAGAAAGACATGGTCTTATCCTCCTTGATGCCTGGGGTTATTTACGGGAATCGAACCTTATGATAACAAAATCTTCATCATCCGTCAACGCGGGAAACCGGGCCTTCCGTCCGGCGCCGGGCGCCGCATTGGGCAAAAGCCCCGGGAACTCTCATGAAATTCTCATCAAAGCGTTAGCGCATTCTCAAGCACCTTCCCCGCGGGTATGGTATGATACTCCCGTAAACAGGCAACCCGCTCCCACGCTAAGGAGGCATTTACATGGCACAGTATACGGTTGAAGATATCGAAATTCTGCGGCAGAAAAGCGGCATTTCCTACGAGGAGGCCGTGAACCTGCTGGAGTACCACAACGGCAGTCTCGCCCGCTCGCTGGTCGACCTGGAGAAGAACGGCCGCCTGCGCGACGCCAAGGCCGGCGCGCAGCGCACCGAGTGGCATGGCCGCCGCCGCCGTCATCGCGCGTTGGATTCGCTTTTCCGGCTCCGCGTGAAGGTGTTCAAGGGCGACGTGCCCATCGTGAACCTGTCAGTGCTGTTCGTGGTGTTCGCGGTGCTGGTCGCGTCCTGGGTGGTAATCGTAAGCGCCCTGGTCGCGCTGGTCATGGGCTACCGCTTCGCGATCGAGCGCGACGCCCGGGACTTCGCGGACGGCACGCTGGAAGACCGGGTGAAAAACGCGGGCAGCAACGTGAAAAACACCGTGTTCAACATCGTGCGCGACCTGGGGCTGCAAAACGAGGGCAAAGCGCCGGAAGACGGCGCACCCACGGAGGCGCCCGAGCCCGAAAAGCGCACCGAAAGTCCCGCCAGCGGCACCACGCCCGTGAACGTGCAGTTTTCCGAGGACGGAAGCGTGCGCGTCACCGAGGAACCCGACGGCTACCACGAGGCGGACATCCAGTAACGCATTTTCCCCCGCTTTCCTTCCGGCGGCGGTTGTCGCCGGAAGGAATTTTCTGCTATACTGATAGGGACATACACACCACCCGGAGGGCAGCATGAGCAAGATACTGATTATCGAAGACGAAGCCAAAATCGCCCGCTTCGTGGAGCTGGAACTGAAACACGAGGGCTACGAGGTGCAGACCGCTTTCGACGGCCGCGCCGGGCTCGCGGCGTTTGAAAGCTGGCAGCCGGACCTGCTGATACTGGACCTGATGCTGCCCGGCATCAGCGGTATCGAGGTCTGCCGCCGCCTGCGCCAGCACAGCGACATTCCCATCATCATGCTGACCGCCAAGGACGACGTGAGCGACAAGGTGATGGGGCTGGACATGGGCGCCGACGACTATATGACCAAACCCTTCGCCATCGAGGAACTGCTTGCCCGCATCCGCGTAAGCCTCAAAAAGCACCGCGTCGACCAGAGCGACGCGGGCGCGGTGCTCACCGCGGGCAGGCTTCGCATGGAACCGGCCAGCTACACCACCACCTTCGACGGCAAGCCCGTGGCGCTGACCAAAAAGGAGTTCGACCTGCTCCACTATCTGTGGCAGCACGAGCATACCGCCGTCTCCCGCGACGAGCTTCTGATGAACGTCTGGGGGTACGACTTCGCCGGAGACACGAATATCGTGGACGTCTATATCCGCTATCTGCGTCAGAAGATCGACGACCCCTTCCGGGTGAAGACCATCCACACCATCCGGGCCGTCGGCTACATGTTCCGCTATGAAGAGCAGCCGTAAGGAGGATCGCCGGGCCCGCCGCGCCGAGGCCGACCGCCGCGCCGGGGAGCGCGCCGCCGCGCGCGCAAAGGCCAAAGGGCAGGGCCGGGCGACCGTCAGAATTTTCATCGGCCAGTGGTTCAGGTCCATTTTCAGCAATCTGCGCTTCTCGCTTACGCTGCGCATCGCGCTGCACTACAGCGGGCAGCTTTTGCATACGACGGTGCTGATTCTGCTGGCCTTCACCGTGGCGTATGGCATCGCGCAGATTCCCTCCGTCAATCAAACGCTGGACGCCGTTGCCGCCGTGGCCCCGGCCGACGGAAACGCCTATACGGCCGGGCAGCTGACGGGGCTGCCGCTCAACGGCGCGTACCTGCTGGACGAGCCGCTGCCCGACGACGTAAACGGCTTTATCGACGCGGTGAAGCTCGCCTTTTCCGATTGGGACACGCCCGCGGGCCCTCAGTTGCTTATCTACCGCGAGACCGTTTACGGCGGGCTGGTGGCCGAGTTCTCGCTTACCTACGTTCTTTCCGTGTACTGGACGCTCTTTTGGACGCTGGTGTGCTGCGACCTGTTCCGCATCACCTATTTCCTGCGCCGCAAGTACCGCCTGAACAACGCGGTGCTCAAACCCATCGCCGAAATGACGGAGGCCGCCGCCGCGCTGAGCGCCAACAACCTGAGCAACCGCATCAACATCGCGGGCACCAAAAACGAGCTCAAGGACCTGGCGACGGTCATCAACGGAATGCTGGACCGCATCGAGCGCAGCTACAACAGCCAAAAGCAGTTCGTCAGCGACGCAAGCCACGAGCTGCGCACGCCCATCGCGGTTATTCAGGGCTACGCCAGCATGCTGGAGCGCTGGGGCAAAACCGACAAGGCGGTGCTGGACGAGGGCATCGCCGCCATATCGCAGGAGACGGCTTCCATGAAGGAGCTGGTGGAACGCCTTTTGTTCCTGGCGCGCCACGATAAAAAAACCCTGATGCTCGAAATGGAAGTGTTCGACCCGGCGGAGATCATGAGCTCCGTCCACCGGGACGCCAAACTGCTCTCCGCCGCACACGAGTTTGAGCTGTCACCGCTCACGCATTGCAGCGTAAACGGCGACAAGGGAATGCTCAAGCAGCTCATGCGCATCCTAGTGGATAACGCCATCAAATACACGCCCCCCGGCGGGAAGATCACCCTGGGCATGAGCCGGGAGGGCGGGGATTGCGTGCTGTCCGTGAAGGACACGGGGCAGGGCATCTCCGCCGAGGAAATGCCGCGCATCTTCGACCGCTTCTACCGCAGCGAGAACGCCCGCAAGGCCCAGTCCAGCGGGCACGGGCTGGGGCTGTCCATCGCGCGCATCATCGTGGTGGCCCACGGCGGCAAGATGACGGTGCGCAGCAAGGAGGGCGTGGGCACCACCTTCCGCGTCCGCCTGCCGCTGGTCAAAGAAGAGCCCTGAGCGCTTTTCCCAACCGCATACCGTTTGAAACGCCGATTTCCGGTTTTCACGCGTTCCCCCGCGCCGTTGGGACGCCGCGGCTTGTGCGCGGTGCCACAGATATGGTATGCTTTTGCCATCGGAACCCCAACCGTCAGGAAGGAGACGAAACATGGGAAAGAAACCTAAGCTATCCACCCTGATCGTGCTGGTCGCGCTGGCGGTGGTGCTCGTCGTATGCGCCACCAGCTTCTACCGCGTCGGTCAGGGCGAGCGGGCGCTCGTGGTGACCTTCGGAAGCGTTACCGGCGAAAACGGCCCCGGCCTCTACTGGAAGATACCTTTCGTGCAGGAGATCGTCAGCGAAAGCGTGACGACCATCCACACCATGGAGTACGGCTTCCGCACCACCAAGCAGGGCACGGCCGGCAAGGCCGCCCAGTACGTGGACGAAACCAACGAGGGCGTGATGCTCACCAACGACAACAGCATCGTGTCGCTGGAGGCCATCTACCAGTACACCATCCGGGACGTGAAACAGTACCATTACGACATCGACGATCCGGAAGGCACCCTGCAGCTGGCCTTCGAGGCGGTGATTCGCCGCAACATCCAAAACCGCCCGCTGGACGACGCGCTGCTCAACAAGGAAGAGATCGAGCAGCAGGTGCTGCCGGACTTTCAGGCGCTGGTGGACAGCTATGAGATGGGCGTGAAAATCAACGACGTACGCATCCAGAACATCACCGTCCCCTCGGACGTCTCCGCGGCCTACGAGGACGTCAACAACGCCAAGAACGAAAAAACCAAGCGTCTGGACGAAGCCGAGAAGTATAAGAACGAAGTGCTGCCCAAGGCGCGCAGCAACGCCTACGAAACCGTCAAGCAGGCCGAGGCCTACAAGGCCGAAACCGTCGCCCAGGCCGAAAGCGACACGGCGGTGTTCAAGGCCGTGTACGAGCAGTACCAGGCCGCGCCGGAAATCACCCGCCGCAGGCTTCTCATCGAGACGCTGGAAAGCGTGCTTCAAAACAGCGGCCGCATCGTGATCGCGGACAATTCCAGCGACGTGGTGAAGATTCTCGACCTGGACGAAACCGGCGCCGTAACCGAAACGACCGCCGCCGCGCTGGAAGGAGGCGTTGAAGAGTGAACACCGAACAGCCTATCAACTACGCGAGCGCCGAGGTCAAAGCCGCTCTCCGACGCAACCGCGGCAAGCTGATTCTGATCGCGGTTCTCCTGATCGTGGCGATCGTGCTGATCAACGAAAGCGTGTTCATCGTCGGCGAAGCCGAGCAGAGCGTGGTGAGCCGCTTCGGGGTCATCAAGCGGATCGTCATCAACAAATCCAACGACTTCCACGAGCAGTACGCCGATCTGCTCAAGGACGAGATTACCTCCACGGAGGACGTCAAGATCAGCATGGGCAGCGGGCTGCACTTCAAGGTGCCCTTCGTGGACAAGGTGGAAACCTTCTCCTCGCGCCTGTACACCTACGTAAGCGACAGCGAGGTGGTCAACACCGCCGAAAAGAAGCAGTACTACGTGCAGACCTTCGCGCAGTGGACCATCGCCGATCCGGCACTGTTCAGCCTGAAGCTGGGCAACATGACCAGCGCCGAAAACCAGCTGGACAACCTTATCCATCCCGTGATCGTGCAGGCCATCAACCGCCTGTCGGCCGAAGACTTCGTAAGCAACAAGGAGGCGCTCAACGCGGCGCTGGCCAAGGGGCTGGCCACCGTCAACGAGGATATGGCCCCCCGCGGCATCGAGGTGAAGGATATTCAGGTGCACCGCACCATCCTGCCCACCGCCAACCTGGAAAGCACCTACGCCCGCATGCAGGCCGACCGCGCCAAGGTCGCCCAGCAACTGCGCAGCGAGGGCGACGAGGAATACCGCAAAGCCGTTTCCGCCGCCGACCTGGAAGCGCGGCAGATCGAGGCCGACGCGGTGAGCGAAGCGGGCCAGGTGCGCGCCGAAGCCGAGTCCGAGGCCATGCAGATCTACGCCGAAGCCTACGGCGCCAACGAGGAGTTTTACAGCTACTGGCGCTCCCTGCAGGCGCTGGAAAGCTCGCTGACGGACAAAACCACGCTGGTGCTGGATCAGGACCATCCGCTGTTCGGCGAGCTGCTCAAGTACGTGACCGAGCTGGAAAACCCCTGAACCGCTTGCCTCCATCATTGCCTTTCCCGCCGCCCCGGCCGCTTGCGCCGCGGCGGCGGTTTGTCTGTCAAAAAAGTGGGCTTCGCCGCTTTTTTGAGCTCCGGGTTCTGTTTGCGGCAAAGCCGCAAATTCCCCGCCCAACCGGCAGAGCCGGTCGATACGAATACGGTCGGAGGGTTGCGACCCTCCGACACCACCCGGGAAAATGAGCTTTTCGCCCGTTCCCCGCCGCGGCGGTGGTTTGCGCACCCGGTCCCGCCAGCCCCGTTTTCTTCGTTTTTTCCTCCCACACCTTCCCATATATACTTCCGCTGTTCCCATCATGAATTTTCCCAAACGTTCCCGTACCTCCCATTGCTTTTTTGCCCATCCGGTGCTACAATGTAATGGTCAAAGATGGTCAATCTCTTTGACGGGGGAGGTTTATCCATGCGATTAAGCGACGCGATTGAACAGTTTATCAAGACCATGCTTACGCAGGACGAACAGGAAATAGAACTGAAACGCAACGAGCTGGCGCAGTATTTCAACTGCGCGCCCTCGCAGATCAATTACGTTCTGGCCACGCGCTTTACGCCCGACCACGGCTACATCATCGAAAGCCGGCGCGGCGGCGGCGGATACATCCGCATTTTCCGCATGGAGCAGGACACCAGCGAACAGCTTCTCTATCTCCTGCACGAGCGCGTAGGCGACAGCATCACCTCTCTGGAATCGGAGCATTTGGTGGCGCAGCTGAAGGAAAGGCAGGTCATCACCCCCGCGGAGGCCGCCATCATGAAGGCGGCGATCTGCGAAGCCTGCTACACCCTGCCCATCCCCGCGGCCGTCAAGGACGCGCTCCGCGCAAGAATACTCAAGTCCATGCTTCTGGAAATCGCACGAAAAAGCAAGCTTCCCGAGGCCTGAAAGGAGGCGCTCCCATGCTCTGTGAAGAATGCAACAAGAACCCCGCGACGGTCGTCATCACCGTGATGAGCGGCGGCGCCACCACCACCCGGCACCTGTGCAAGGAATGCATGGCGAAGATGGAAAACAGCATCGCTAAGGGCGATATGTCCAGCTTCCTCGCGTCTCTGTCGAGTATCCTGTCCAAACAGCCCAGGGAAACGACGCTGACCTGCGACGCCTGCGGACTCACCTACGAGGAATTTCTCAGAACCGGCAAGCTCGGCTGCACCCGGTGCTACCAGGTCTTTTCCGAACAGCTCAAGCCGCTGCTATTGCGCGTGCACGGCCGCAACCAGCACGCCGGCCGCGTACCCCCGGGCCGTGAGAAGGAGCGCGAGCTGGAGCAGTGCCTTTCGGGCCTGCGCGCGCAGATGGACAAGGCCGTGAACGACGAAAACTTCGAACAGGCCGCCGTCCTCCGCGACGAGATCAAGGCCCTGTGCGACAAGCAGAACGCGGAGGCGAAACCGCAATGAGCAGCGAGAACAGCGGCATCGTCGTTTCCAGCCGGGTTCGGCTGGCGCGCAACTACTACGACCTGCCCTTTTCCAACCTGAACCGGCCGGAAAACGCCCTGCTGTGCGAAAACCGCGCCCGGCAGGCGCTGGAAACCGAAAAACCCGAGCATCCGTTTTCACTTTTCAGACTTCGGGACATGAATAAGTTGGATCAGCTGTCGCTGATGGAACAGCACCTGATCAGCCGCGACCTGCTCACCCACAGCGAGGTGGGCGCGGCGCTCATCCGCGGCGACCTGCACGTGAGCGTGATGGTCAACGAGGAGGATCACCTGCGCATCCAGGCGATGCTTAACGGCCTCGCTCTCCCGCAGGCAGCCGAGCTGGCCTTCGACGCGGAGGACAAGCTCGCGGCGGTGTGTGCCTTCTCGTTTGACAATCAGCTGGGCTACCTCACCGCCTGCCCCACCAACACGGGCACCGGCATGCGCGCCTCGCTGATGCTGCACCTGCCGATGCTCACCCGCTGCAAGCAGATGGGCAACGTGAGCCAGTCCGTAGCCAAGCTGGGGCTGACCATCCGCGGCATCTACGGCGAAGGGAGCGAGGCGCAGGGCGACCTGTACCAGGTCAGCAACCAGGTCACGCTCGGGCGGACGGAGAACGAGATTATCGAAGCCGTCACCGCCGTGGGCCGGCAGCTGATCGAGATGGAAAGCACGCTTCGGGCCCGCAAGGATCAGGAGCGGCTGGACATGGAGGACGGCGTATGGCGCAGCTACGGTGCGCTGCGCTACGCCCGGCAGATGGGCACGGACGAGTTTATGGAGCACTGGAGCAACCTCCGCCTGGGGGTCGCCACGGGCATGCTCCCCGTGTCCCTGACGGTGGTGGACTCGCTTTTGACCCTCGCACAGGAAGCCCACGCCAAGAAGTACAAGCACGCCAAGGCCGATCTGTTTTCCACCGATCAGGCGCGGTGCGCGATCATCCAATCCAAATTATCCTGCAAGGAGGGATAATATGCCTATTTTCGGACGTTTTACCCAGCGCGCGCAGCAGGCCGTTTCCTACGCACAGCAGGCCGCCGTGGCGCTCAAACAGCATTACGTGGGCACCGAGCATATTTTGCTGGGTCTGCTCAAGGAACCCGGCCCCATGATCGAAAGCCTGCTCCCCGAGAACGTGACCTACGACACCATGATGGAGAAGGTGCGCGAGCTGGTCGGCGAGGGCGACGCCCCCGTGAGCGGCATGCTGGAGCTGACGCCGCGCAGCAAGAAGATTCTCGAAGGCAGCATTGTGGAGAGCAAAAAGCTCAAGCACGCCTTCGTGGGCACGGAGCACTTTTGGCTGGCGCTTTTGCACGAGGGCGAGGGCGTTGCCGTGAGCCTGCTCAAGGAAATGGACGTGGATACCGAGGACCTCGCCCGCAACCTGGCCGAAGCCATGCAGAACAGCCAGCCCGACGGCCTGGAGGAGAGTACCGACCACGAGCTTCGGCGCGGCGAAGGCGGCGGCGCCACCGAATCGGCGCTGGAAAAATACAGCCGCGACCTCACCCGCGCCGCGCAGGACGGAGAACTGGACCCAGTCATCGGCCGCGCGACCGAGATCGAGCGCATCATCCAGATTCTGAGCCGCCGCACGAAGAACAATCCCGTGCTCATCGGCGAGCCCGGCGTGGGCAAAAGCGCCGTGGCCGAGGGGCTGGCGCAGCTCATCGCCGCGGGCAAGGTGCCCGAGACGCTGACCGGCAAACGCCTGCTTTCCCTTGACCTGGGCAGCATGATCGCCGGCAGCAAGTACCGCGGCGAGTTTGAAGAGCGCCTCAAGGAAACCATCAAGGAAGTGCACAAGCAGGGCAACGTGATCCTGTTTATCGACGAGTTCCACACGCTCGTGGGCGCGGGCAAGGCCGAAGGCAGCATGGACGCTGCCAACATCCTGAAGCCCGCGCTGGCCCGCGGCGACCTGCAGTGCATCGGCGCCACGACCATCGAGGAGTACCGCAAGAATATCGAGAAGGACGCGGGGCTCGAACGCCGCTTCCAGCCCGTGAAGGTAGGCGAACCCAGCCCCGAGGAAGCGCTGGCGATATTGAAGGGCCTGCGCGACCGCTACGAGGCGCACCACAAGGTGCGCATCACCGACGAGGCGCTCTCCGCCGCCGTGCAGCTGGGCGACCGCTATATCAGCGACCGGTACCTTCCGGACAAGGCCATCGACCTGATGGACGAGGCCGCCTCCCGCGTGCGTCTGCGCTCCTTCACCGCCCCTCCGGACGTCAAGGAACAGGAGGACCGTCTCCGCGACCTGAAAGCCGAAAAGGAAGAAGCCGTCGCGCATCAGGACTTTGAGAAGGCCGCGGCGCTTCGCGACGAGGAGCACAAGCTGCGCGACGCGATCACCGAGAAGCGCGCCGCCTGGGAGCAGCAGAAGAACGCCACCCGCGACGTGGTGACCGAAGAGGACATCGCCCAGATCGTGGCGAGTTGGACGGGCATCCCGGTCAAAAAGATGACCGAGGACGAGGGCGAACGCCTGCTGCACATGGAGGAGATTCTACACAAGCGCGTCGTGGGCCAGGACGAGGCCATCAGCGCCGTCAGCCGCGCGCTGCGCCGCGCCCGCGCGGGCCTGCAGGACCCCAAGCGCCCCATCGGCAGCTTCATCTTCCTGGGGCCGACGGGCGTGGGCAAGACCGAGCTTTGCCGGGCGCTGGGCGAGGCGATGTTCGCCGACGAAAACGCCGTGATCCGCATCGACATGAGCGAGTACATGGAAAAGTTCAGCGTCTCCCGTCTCGTGGGCTCGCCTCCGGGCTACGTGGGTTACGAGGAGGGCGGCCAGCTGACCAACAAAGTGCGCCAGAAGCCCTATAGCGTCGTGCTTTTCGACGAGGTGGAAAAGGCGCACCCCGACGTGTTCAACATCCTTTTGCAGATATTGGAGGACGGCCGGCTGACCGACAGCGACGGGCGCGTGGTGAACTTCAAAAACACCATCGTCGTCATGACCAGCAACGCCGGCGCCCACAGCATCACCAACTCGCGGGGGCTGGGCTTCGGCAGCAGCGTGGAAACGGTGCGCGACTACGAAGCCATGAAGGAACGCATCATGGCCGAAGTGAAGGACGTGTTCCGCCCCGAGTTCATCAACCGCGTGGACGACCTGATCGTATTCCACGCGCTGGAACCCGCCGATATCGAGCAGATCGCACGCCTGATGCTGAAAAACGTCGCGGGCCGCCTGGCCGAGCACAGCATGCGCCTCCTTTACGACGACGATGTGGTCAAGTTCCTCGCCAAAGAGGGCTACGACGCCAACTACGGCGCGCGGCCGCTGCGCCGCACCATTCAGCGTACCGTGGAGGACGCGCTGAGCGAGGAGATCATCGCGGGCCGCATCGCCCTGGGGGACGCCGTACGCCTGAGCGTCAAGGACGGCAAAATCGCCTTCGCCAAGGAGATTCGCGCGCTGCCGGAAAGCACGCTGCTTTCCGCCGACAAAGCGTAACGCATTTTATCGCCCAAAGCCGCGCCGAAACGCGGCTTTGGGCCGTTTGGGAGGAAGCGCCGTGAACGTAGACCAGCTCGCCGCCCGCCTGAAGGCCGATCCCGGTTTTATGCAGAACGTCACCGCCTGGAAAACCTTGCCCGCCTCGGAAGGCCGGTATGAGGATTTTCCCGCGGCACTCGACCCCCGCATCCGCGCGGTGCTGGAAAGGCGCGGCATCCACCGCCTGTACACCCATCAGGCGGAGAGCTTCCGCGCCGCCGCCGAGGGGCGGGACTTTGTGGTGGTCACCCCCACGGCCAGCGGCAAGACCATGTGCTACAACCTTCCCGTGCTTTCCGCGATCCTGAAAAACGAGGACGCGCGCGCGCTCTACCTGTTCCCCACCAAGGCGCTCTCCGCCGACCAGACCAGCGAGCTTTACGAGCTCATCGAGGCCATGGGCGTGGACGTGAAGGCCTACACCTACGACGGGGACACCCAGGCTGCGGCGCGCAAGTCCGTTCGGCAGGCCGGGCACATTGTGGTGACCAACCCGGACATGCTGCACACCAACATCCTCCCCAACCATACCAAGTGGGTCAAGCTGTTCGAAAACCTGCAATATATCGTGATCGACGAAATACACACCTACCGCGGCGTGTTCGGCAGCAACCTGGCCAACGTCCTGCGCAGGCTGTTGCGTCTGTGCGATTTTTACGGAAGCAAGCCGCGCTTCATCCTGTGCAGCGCAACCATCGCCAACCCCGGCGAGCTCGCCAAAACCCTCACCGGCCGGGACGTGCTCACCGTGGACAACAACGGCGCGCCCATGGGCGAGCGCCACTTCGTGTTTTACAATCCCCCGGTCGTTAACCGGCAGCTGGGCGTGCGCAAGGGCGCGGTGAACGAGACGTTCGCGCTGGCCAGCCTGCTGCTGGCCAACGGCATCCCCACCATCGTGTTCGCCAAGAGCCGCATACAGGTCGAGGTGCTCACCAGGCGCTTGAAGGAACAGGCGCGCGACCCCTACGGCTTCTCCGGCCGGGTGCGCGGCTACCGCGGCGGTTACCTGCCCAGCGAACGCCGCGCCATCGAGCGCGGCCTGCGCGCGGGCGAGGTGGACATGGTCATCTCCACCAACGCGCTGGAGCTGGGCATCGACATCGGCTCGCTGACCGCGTGCGTGCTGTGCGGCTACCCCGGCACCGTCGCCAGCACCTGGCAGCAGGCCGGGCGTGCGGGCCGCCGCAAGGATACGGCGCTGACGATCTTCGTGGCGTCCTCCGCCGCCATCGACCAGTACATGGTGGGCCACCCCGAATATTTCCTCTCGCAGTCGCCGGAGCACGCGCTTCTGCAACCGGACAACCTTTACGTGCTCCTCTCCCACATGAAGTGCGCGGCCTACGAACTGCCCTTCGAGGATGGGGAGCAGTTCGGCAACGTGCGGGATACGGAACAGTTTTTGTCCTACCTCACGGAAAGCGGCATCCTGCGGCACGTGGGCGGCAAATACCACTGGTCGGCGGAGGATTTTCCCGCCAGCGAGATCAGCCTGCGCTCCGCCTCGGCGGAGAACTTTATCATCGTGGATATCACCAACCCGGCGCACCACCGCGTGATCGGCGAGATGGACCGCTATACCGTGCCGATGCTGCTGCACGAGAACGCCATCTACATGCACGAGGCCCGGCAGTACCAGGTGGAAAAGCTGGATTTCGACGCCTGTAAGGCGTTCCTGCGCGCGGTGGACGTGGACTACTACACCGACGCCGACCTCAACGTAAGTCTGTCGGTACTGGACGAGCTGAAGGAAAAATCACTTACAAACGGCGTACAGGTCACGCTGGGCGAGCTGAAGATTACCACCATCGTCAAGATTTTCAAGAAAATGAAACTGGATACCCATGAAAACCTCGGCTTCGGCCCCGTGCGCATCCCGGAGACGGACATGCACACGGTGGGCATGTGGTGGACGGTGCCCGAGAGCGTGACCGCCGCCTTTTCCAACGACGCCCTGCAGGGCGCGCTGATGGGGGTCACCAACCTGCTGTGCATCGTCGCGCCCATCTACCTGATGTGCGCGCCCCGCGACATCAAGGTGATCTATCAGGTCAAGGCGCCGCAGACCGACCGCCCCACCGTGTTCCTGTACGATCAGTTCCCCGGCGGCGTGGGCCTGAGCGAAAAGGCGTACGAAATGCAGGAGCTGCTTTTGGAACACGCGCTGGGCATCGTTCAAAGCTGCCCGTGCGAAAACGGCTGCCCCAGCTGCGTGGGCCCGGAAACCGAAGTGGGCAGGTCCGGCAAGGCGGACGCCGCGCGCATCCTCAGGGAGTTGATCGCCGCATGCCGAGCCTGAAGGACAAGCTGCGCATGATCGACACGACGGCGTCCAAGCCCGCGCCCGCGGTTTCAACCGCGCCCACCGGCGACTGCTACCACGTCAGCGAGCGGTTTTCCCTCAACTCTTTCTCCCCTTTCCGGCACATGAGCGCCTCCGTCCTCAGGCAGATTTACGGGTTCGACTTTCCCGCTTCCGTCCGTCCCGAGGATATGCTGTTTCTGGACACCGAAACCACCGGTTTATCCGGCGGCGCGGGGACGATCGCCTTTCAGGTGGGGCTGGGGTACCTGTCGGGCGACCGGTTCGTGGTGGAGCAGTTCCTGATGCGGGATTATCCCGAGGAGCCGCTGATGCTCGAGCGCGTCGCCGGCCTCACGCGCCGCTTTCCGGCGATGGTCACCTTCAACGGCCGCACGTTTGACGCGCCGCTTTTGAAAAGCCGCTTCGTGATGAACCGCATGCCGGGCGGACAGCTGCCCGCGCTGCATGCGGACGTGCTGCATGCCGCGCGCCGCGTATGGAAGCTGCGGCTGGGCAGCTGCACCCTGCAGCGGCTGGAGGGCGCGGTGCTGGGCGTGTCTCGCGAGGACGACCTGCCCGGCGGCGAGGTGCCCAAAACCTATTTCCGTTACCTGCAAAACGGGGATTTCGGCCCCATCGAGCGCATCCTAACCCATAACCGGCAGGACGTGGTGAGTCTGGCACAGCTCTTCTTTTTCCTGTGCCGCCTGTACGACCATCCGGAGATCGCCGCCGAACCCGACGACCTGCTTTCCCTGGCGCGCGCGGCGCGCAGGCGCGGCGAAACCGGCATGGCCAAGAAGTGCTACCGCCTGGCGGCGCACGGAAAGCAGCGCGCGGACGCCTTTGCCGCCCTGGCCGAACAGGAAAAGCGCGAGGGCAACGCCGGGCGCGCGGTGAAGCTGTACACGGCCATGCTCACCCGCGGGGAGGAGCCCGCCGCCGCCTGCGAGGGACTGGCGAAGCTCTACGAGCATCAGCTGCGGGACCCCGCGCAGGCGCTGGTCTACACGCGGCAGGCGCTGCTGATTCTGTCGGAGCCGGGGCTTGCCGACGGCGAAGCTGTACAATCCCGGCGAAATGCGCTACAATACCGATATGCGCGTTTGCGCCGTAAACTGGCCAACGCAAAACCACAGGAGGACACGCCATGAACCTGATCGCAACCATCAAGGCCCGTAGCGCCGCCCAGAAGCTGAGCAAGGGCGATACCGAAGGCGCCCGCACGCTCTACGAGGAAGCCATCGCCGCCGGGCTCAACGATCCCCGCTATCTGCTGAGCTACTCGGTGCTGCTCATCCGCGCCGGCGAATTTGCCAAGGCGCGGGAACTGCTGGTCAAACACCAGAAGAACCCCTATCTGAACGGCGACAACCGCAAGCAGCTCTATGTCAACTACGCCGCGTGCGTGTTCAAAATGGGCGAAATGGACAAGGCCATCGCGGTGCTGGAAGGCCAGAGCGCCAAGGAACCCAGCGGGCTGATCTACGAGACCCTCGGGTACCTGTACGTCGAGGCCGGCGACAAGGACAAGGCCCTCGCGTACAACCGGGAAGCGCTGGAGTACGACGACGAGGATCCCATTTCGCTGGACAACATGGCCCAGACCTATTACCGTCTGCTTAACGACAAGGAAACGGCCAAAACGTATTTCAAAAAAGCCCTTTCGTTCAAGCCGGGCCAGATCGACACGCTCTTCTTTCTGGCGCAGTACGACTTGGAGGCGGGCGACAAGGCGGCCGCCAAAGAGAAGCTCGAAAAAGCGCTCGAAGGCCGTTTTTCACCGCTGAACTTCGCCACGAAGGAGAAGATCGGGGAGCTGCTCAAGACCATCGGCTGACCGGCCCGAAAGCCATGCGGGACAGCTGTTTTTCGCCCCTTTTCCGGGGCGTTATTTTTTTGTAAAATCTATTGACACGCATGGGGGTTTATGGTTTAATATCACCTGTTTCGAAGTTTAGCAAAACTAAACTTCACGTCCGTTTTTTTCGTTCTCGACGCTGTAAAGGGAGGCCGCACAGGTGCAAATCGGGGAAAAGCTCAGACAGCTGCGCATCCGCCGCAATCTGACCCAGGGAGAGCTGGCCGACCGTTGCGAGCTGAGCAAGGGTTTCATTTCGCAGGTGGAGCGCGACCTGGCTTCCCCCTCCATCGCCACCCTCGTGGATATGCTGGAGTGCCTGGGCAGCGACCTGCAGACCTTCTTTACCGACGCTACGCCGGAGAAGGCCGTCTTCTCCCCCGCCGACCTGTTTGAAAAGCCGGACGACGAGGAGAAACACGGCAAAATTACCTGGCTCGTGCCCACGGCGCAGAAGAACAGCATGGAGCCGATCCTTCTGGAGCTTGCGCCCGGCGGCGAAACCGCCGAGATGCCGCCCCACGACGGCGAGGAGTTCGGCTACGTCCTGACCGGGCGCGTGTCGCTCCGGCTGGGCGAAGCCACGCACACCGTGCGCACGGGCGGCAGCTTCTGCATCCACCCCGCCGCGGCGCACACGCTGAAAAACCCCGGCAAAACCAGGGCCCGGGTGCTTTGGGTCAGCACTCCGCCCAGCTTTTGACGACCGCGCATTACGGATAAAGGAGCACGTTCCATGGTTGAGAAAGAACATCTGATCGACCTTCAGCATATCTACAAGGATTTCGACGGAACGACGGTCTTGCAGGACATCAACCTTTACGTCCGCAAGAAGGAGTTCGTGACGCTGCTGGGGCCCAGCGGATGCGGCAAGACGACCACGCTGCGCATCATCGGAGGTTTCGAGTACCCTTCCAGCGGCACGCTGCTTTTCGAGGGCAAGGATATCGCCTCCCTGCCGCCCTATAAACGCAAGGTGAACACCATTTTCCAGAAATACGCGCTTTTTCCGCACCTGAACGTATACGACAACATCGCTTTCGGCCAGAAGATACTCAAAACCCCCAGGGACGAGATTCGCCGAAAAGTGGATAAGATGCTGGAGCTGGTCAACCTGCGCGGGTACGGCAAGCGCAGCGTGGATCAGCTTTCCGGCGGCCAACAGCAGCGCGTGGCCATCGCCCGCGCCCTGGTCAACGAGCCGCAGGTGTTGCTGCTGGACGAGCCGCTGGGCGCGCTGGACCTGAAGCTGCGAAAGGATATGCAGCTGGAACTGAAGCGCATGCAGCAGGCGCTGGGCATCACGTTTCTGTACGTGACGCACGACCAGGAGGAGGCGCTCACCATGAGCGACACCGTCGTGGTCATGCGCGACGGGCGGATACTCCAGATCGGCGACCCCAAAAGCGTCTACGACGAGCCCGCCAACGCCTTCGTGGCGGATTTCATCGGCGAAAGCAACATCATGCGCGGCACCATGGTGCACGACGAGCTGGTGCACTTCTCCGGCTTCGACTTTCCCTGCGTGGACGAGGGCTTCGGCCGGGATCAGCCGGTGGACGTCGTGGTGCGCCCCGAGGATATCATGATCGTCGGCGAGGACATCGGCCAGATTACCGGCGTGGTGCAGAGCGTGCTGTTCAAGGGCGTGCACTACGAAATGATGATCGACGCGGGCGAGACGGTTTTCAAGGTGCATTCCACCATCATGCAGCCGCAGGGCTCCAGGGTGGGACTGAACATCGTCCCCTACAACATCCACATCATGAAGCCCATGCCGCCCGAGGGCGAAGGAGGCGACGGGGAAGCATGATGCAGAATATCAGCGTGCCCTCGTGGATGCTGTGGCTGTTCGGCGGGCTGATCGTAGCGTTTTTCGTGTTCGGCTTTATCTCCGTTCGGCGCGTGGGCGGCATCAAGCGCTCGTACTTCGCCTCCCCCTACACGGTGTGGATGGTGCTGTTCACCCTGCTCCCCTGCATCCTGATCGCCTACTACGCCTTCACCGATTCCAGCGGAGCCTTTACGCTGGACAACTTCAAAAACTTCTGGGACAGCAACTATTCCGTAAACAAGATCTACGAGCAGATGGGCCCGGAATACGCGGTGCTCGTCAAGCGCGGTACGGTCAACGTGGGCATACTGGTCTACTCGCTGTGGATGGCGCTTTTGTGCACCGGCATTTCGCTTTTGCTGGGGTATCCCGCGGCGTACTTCATGGCCGACCGGGAGATGAAGCTGGGTTCGACGCTGGTGGTATTGTTCATCATTCCCATGTGGATGAACTTCCTCCTGCGCACCGTGGCGTGGATGACGCTGTTGGAGGATCAGGGGCTGATCAACACGCTGCTCAAGGCGCTGGGCTTCGGCAGCGCGCAGCTGATGTACAACGACGGCGCGGTGCTGCTGGGCATGGTGTACAACTTCCTGCCGTTTATGGTATTTCCCATCTACACGTCGCTGACCAAGATGGACGGAAAGCTGTTGGAGGCCGCGCAGGACCTGGGCGCCAACCGCATGAACACCTTCTGGCGCGTTACCGCGCCGCTCAGCGTTCCCGGCGTCATTTCCGGCATCACGATGGTGTTCATGCCGTCGGTCACCACCTTCTTCATTCCCCGCATTCTGGGCGGCGGCAACACCATGATGTTCGGCGATCTGATCGAAAACCGCTTCCTGACCGAGGGCAACTGGAACCTCGGCAGCGCGCTGAGCCTGATCATGATGGTGCTGATCCTCATCAGCCTGAGCGTGTTGCGCCGGGCCGACCCCGAAGGGGAAGGAGGCGGCATCGTATGAGGCGTTTCGTGAAAAAGTTCTATCTGGCGCTGATGCTTCTGTTTCTCTACACCCCCATCGCGGTGTTGATCTTCCAAAGCTTCAACGCCGGCAAAAGCCGCGCCAAGTGGGAAGGCTTCTCGCTTCGGTGGTACGCGGAGCTGTTCCGCGACCAGGCGATCATGCGAGCTCTGTACGTGACGCTCTCCATCGCCGTCATCGCCGCGATCATCGCCACGGTGCTGGGAACGCTGGCGGCCATCGGCATCCACGCCATGCGCAAACGCCCCCAGTCGGTGATGATGACGCTCACCAACCTGCCCATGACGATGCCCGACATCGTCACCGGCATATCGCTGATGATCCTGTTCACCTTTTCCAAGATCGAGCGCGGATACGTGACGATGCTGCTGGCGCATATCACGTTCAACACCCCCTACGTAATCCTCTCGGTGCTGCCCAAGCTGCGGCAGATGAACAAGCACACCTACGAGGCGGCGCTGGATCTGGGGGCCGCCCCCTCCTACGCGCTGTGGCACGTGATCCTCCCGGAGATCAGCCCGGGCGTTGTGACGGGGTGCCTGCTGGCGTTTACGCTGTCGCTGGACGATTTTGTGATCAGCTACTTCACCACCAGCCCCATGGTGCAAAACCTGTCCACCCTCATCTACTCCAAGGCGCGCATCGGCATCGAGCCGACGCTCAACGCCCTGAGCGCGCTGATGTTCCTGGCGCTTTTGACGCTTCTGCTGATCGTCAACCGCCGCACCGCCAGAACCGCGCAAGCCTAGCGAGCAACGCGAAACGCGTTTCTCATAAATACTGCTGTTCAGGAGGTTTTCGACCATGCGTAAAAGATTTGTCTGTCTCCTACTGGTGCTGCTTACGCTCTGCCTGCCGCTGGCCGGCGTGGCCGAAGAAGTGGTGAACGTCTTCAACTGGGAGGACTACATCAGCCAGGAGGCGCTGGATCAGTTCACCCAGGAAACCGGCATCACCGTCAATTACATGAACTTCACCACCAACGAGGACATGATCGTCAAGGTGCGCAACTCCCCCTCGTCGTTCGACGTGGTGTTCCCCTCGGATTATATGATCGAGCGAATGATCGCGGAGGACCTGCTCGCCCCCATCGATTTTAACAACGTCCCCAACTTCCAGTACATCGAGCAGAGCCTGCTCAACCCGACCTACGATCCCACCGGCGCGTACAGCGTGCCCTACATGTGGGGTACCGTGGGCATCCTCTACAACAAGACCATGGTCAGCGAGCCCGTCACCAGCTGGGGCATCCTGTTTGACACGAAGTACAAAAACAACGTGTTCATGATCGATTCCATCCGCGATTGCCTGGGCGTGACCCTCAAGTACCTGGGCTATTCCATGAACACGCGCGATCCGTTGGAATTGAACGCCGCCAAGGAACTGCTGATTCAGCAGAAGAAGGATGGCATCGTGAAGGCCTACCAGGTGGACGAAACCAAGGACAAGATGGTTGCCGGCGAAGCGGCGCTCGCGCTGGTGTGGAGCGGCGACGCGCAGTACGCCATCGACCTCAACCCCGATCTGGCCTACGTGGTGCCCGACGAGGGCAGCAACATCTGGGTGGACGGCATGGTGATCCTCAAGGACGCCAAAAACAAGGAAAACGCCGAGAAATTCATCGACTTCATGTGCCGCCCCGATATCGCCGCCATGAACTGCGAGGAGATCTGGTATTCGTCCCCCAATACCGGCGCCATCGAGCTGATGGGCACGGAGTACAGCGACAACCTCACCATGAACCCCACGCAGGATATCATCGACCGCTGCGAGTTCTTCAACGACATTCAGGATTTTATCGAAATCTACAACGCCATGTGGCTGGAGATCAAGAGCGCCTAACCGGCTGAACGGTTCGCACGCAAAACCCGCGGATGGCGCAATGCCTTCCGCGGGTTTTGTGCGTTTCATACGCCCGGTTTTACCGGATGCCGGTCACTTCGTACCCGGCTTCCGCTACGGCGTCCTTCAGCGCATCGTCCGTTACGGACGCGTCGAGGACGACTCTGGCGTTTTTCGCTTTCAGGTCGACCACGGCGCTTTTGACGCCCGCGAGCCGGGAAAGGGCTTCCTCCACGTGCATCTTGCAGTGGTTGCAGCTCATGCCTTCGATCAGAATCGTCTTTTCCATGCTGTTCCCTCCTTCGGGTCGGCGGCGTTCGCCTCCGCCATGGCTATACCCTTCGTTATCCGCGTTGAAACCGGGCAGGATAACCGGCCGTAAAAGGAGAAAACATACCCTTGAAACGATCAAGGAGGATTTGTATGCAAACGATGCCCGTTGTCGGCGTATCCGGCAGCATTCAAAACGACGAATACAAGCAGTACATTCCGCGCGTTTACCTGCGCAGCGTCCTTTCGTCCGGATCGATCCCCGTTTTGCTGAGCCTGGACATGGACGAGCCCCAAATCGCCGCGTGCCTGCGCGATCTGGACGGCCTGCTGCTGGCCGGCGGCAACGACGTGGACCCCATGCTCTTCGGCGAGCCGCCCGCCCCGGAATTGAAACAGGTCGATCCCCTGCGCGACCGGTTCGAAATCGCCCTGATCCGGGAAGCGTACCGGCAGGCTATGCCGATCCTCGCCATCTGCCGCGGCATCCAGACGCTGAACGTGGCGCTGGGCGGCTCCCTTTATCAAGATCTGCCCACGCAGTACACGTCGCCCGACGGCGGGCGCGCCATATTGCATAACCAGACGGCCCCGCCGCGGGAGCCCTCGCACCGCGTGTATTTCCCCGAGGCTTCTCCGCTGCGCGCCGTGTTCGGGCAGGAGTCCGTGAAAGTCAATTCCCTGCACCACCAGGCGATCAAAAAGCTGGCCGATCCGCTCGCCGTGTGCGCCACGGCGCGGGACGGCGTGGTGGAAGCGGTGTACGATACGCAAAAGCCCTTCGTCTGGGGCGTGCAGTGGCATCCCGAGCGCATGGAGAACGGCGCGCCGATCTTCGGCGCCTTTTCCCGGGCCTGCGCCGCGTACGCCGGCGGGAAGGGAAGGTAAGGTGAAGGAATACTTCGACCTGTTTTTCTCCTTCATGCTCGTCGGGGTGATGACCTTCGGCGGCGGGTATGCGATGCTGCCGATGCTCACGCGGGAGATCGTGGAGAAGCACCGCTGGGCGACGCAGGAGGAACTGCTGGATTATTTCGCCATCGGGCAGTGCACGCCCGGGGTGATCGCCGTAAACACCGCCACGTTCATCGGCTATCGCCGGCGCGGCGTGCCGGGGGCGACGGTCGCCACGCTGGGGGTCGTTCTGCCTTCGCTGGTCATCATCGTCGCGATCGCCATGTTTTTAAGCAATTTTATGGACATCGAGTGGATCGCCCACGCCTTCGCGGGCATCCGCATCGCGGTGTGTGCGCTGATCGCCTCCACCGTCCTCAAGCTGTTCAAGGCCAGCGCAAACAGCTGGCTCAAGGCCGGGATCGCCGTGGTTTCCTTTCTGTGCGTCGCGCTGATCGGCCTTTCCCCCATCTACGTCACCGTTATCTTCGCCGTGTTCGGCGCCTTCTTTTACGGAAGGGGGCGCACGGCGTGACGCTGCTTTTGCTGGCGTACGAGTTTTTCAAGGCGGGGTTGTTCGCCATCGGCGGAGGGCTGACGACGCTCCCCTACCTTATGGAGATGTCCCAGGTTCATCCGGACTGGTTTTCCATCGACGAACTGATGAACATGATCGCCGTGTCGGAGTCCACGCCGGGGCCCATCGGCGTCAACATGGCCAGCTTCGTGGGCTACCACGTTTCCGGCATCGCGGGCGCGGTGGTCGCCACGTTTTCGCTGATTCTGCCCTCCTACCTGATCATCCTGATCGTGGTGCGCATCCTCGACCGGTTTCGCACCAACCGCCGCATTGGCGGCGGGCTGGAGGGCCTGCGCCCGGCGGTGACGGGGCTGATCGCGGCGGCCGGGTTTTCGGTCTTGCGGGCGTCGCTCTTCCGCAGCGTCGGCGGGACGGCGCAGTTCCAGTGGATTGCGTTTCTTTTGTTCCTGGGCTTCTTTGCCGCCATGCAGTTCAAGCCGCTCAAGCGGGTGCATCCCATCGCCTATATTGTCGTTGGAGCCGTTTTGGGCGTGGCACTGCAGTTGTAGCGGCACAAAAATAAAAACTGAAAATCCGACAAAAGTTATTGACATATGCCATTAACCGTGTTAAGCTATGCACGTAAATGGCATATGTCAATAACGTAAAGGAGGTGGCGACAATGCCGAATATGGATGGAACGGGCCCCCGCTTCAACGCGCCACGCGGTTACGGCCGCGGCATGGGTATGTGCGGGCGCGGCTTCGGCCCCCGGGACGGCCGCGGTTTGGGCGTTTGCCGTTTTACGGCGACGGATAGCCCGGAAGCGCTGAAGGCGTATAAGGCCGCGCTGGAAGCGCGGCTGGCCGAAGTGGACAAAAAGCTTAGCACACTGTAAACGACGGCCCCCGTTCGGGGGCGCGCGCAGGGAACGGACGGGCGCCGAAAGGCAATCGGCCGCGCCGGAAAGACCGGAGGACGCTTCGGTCTCTCCCCCCCTGCGACCCGGAAGGAAGATGATCATGCCGAGGCCCAGAAAATGGCGAACGGTCTGCTGCCTGCCGCAGGTGAACGAGTTCGTTCCCGCCGGCGCGGCCCGCTGCCCGCACGACCCAGTGGTGATGACGGTGGACGAGTACGAAACCATCCGTCTCATCGACAACGAGGACTTCTCCCAGGAGGAGTGCAGCGGGTATATGGATATCGCGCGCACGACGGTGCAGCAGATTTACAACAACGCCCGCAAGAAGATCGCCCTCGCGCTGGTGGAGGGCCGGGCGCTGCGAATTGAAGGCGGCGACTACCGCCTGTGCGACGGCAGCGCGCCCCATCCGGGTTGCGGAGGCTGCCGCAGGCATCGCCGCGGGCGGTGCCAGACGATGATGGAGGAGGATAAACCATGAAAGTTGCCGTTCCTACGGATGAAATGAGTGCCAATACCGCAGTCTGCGTGTCCTTCGGCCGCGCGCCGTATTTCCTGATACGGGATACCGAAACCGGCGCCGGCGCGTTCCACACCAACCCGGCCGCCGCCGCCACGGGCGGCGCGGGCGTAAAGGCCGCCCAGTTCCTGGCCGATCGCGCCGTGAACGCGCTGATCACCGTGCGCGCGGGCGAAAACGCGGCCGAGTTGCTGACGGCCGCGGGCGTTACGGTGTGGAAGGCCGCGGAGGGCACGGCCGAGGACAACCTCAAGGCTTTTACGGAAGGGAAACTGCCACGGATGACGCAATTCTCCGCGGGGTTCCACGGAAAGCAATGAAAGTGGCGGTATTGAGCGGCAAGGGCGGCGCGGGCAAAACCTTCGTGTCCGTTAACCTGGCCGTGACGGCCGGGCGCGCGACCTATATCGACTGCGACGTGGAGGAGCCCGACGGACGCCTGTTCCTGAAGCCCTCGGATACGGCCGCAAGCGACGTATCCACCATGCTCCCCAATTTCAGCCTGCAAAAATGCACCGGCTGCCGCAAGTGCGTGAATTTCTGCCGTTTCAACGCCCTGGCGTTCATCGGCGGCAAGCCCCGCGTCTATAGCGAGATATGCCATTCCTGCGGCGGCTGCGCGCTGGTCTGCCCGTCGGACGCCGTGTGGGAGGAGCCGCGCCCCGTGGGCCGCGTGGAAGTCGGCACAAGCGGCGAAGTGACCGTGGTGACGGGCGTCATGAACCTGGGCGAGGCATCGGCGGTGCCCACGATCAAGGCGGCGCTTCAAAAGGGGCTTTCCGCCAAGGCCGAATGGACCGTTATCGATTGTCCTCCCGGCAGCGGTTGCGCGGTGATGGAAAGCGTATCCGCCGCGGATTACTGCCTGCTGGTGGCCGAACCGACGGCCTTCGGGCTGCACAATATGAAAATGGTGCACGAGCTGGCCCGGCTCCTGCACAAGCCCTGCGGCGTGGTGGTCAACAAATCTTCCGGCGCGTACCCGCCACTTACCGCGTACTGCGAGGCGAACGGGCTGTCCGTGCTGTGCGAATTTCCCTACCGCGAGGCCGTCGCAACCCTCAACGCGAAAGGGGAAATCGCCTGCGAGAAAGACGCGGAAACGGAGCGGCGGTTCGCGGCGCTGCTGACGGCGGTGCGCGGGGAGGTGGAAGCATGCGCAAACTGCTGATTCTGAGCGGCAAGGGCGGCACCGGCAAAACCACCACGGCTGCGGCGTTCATCCGCTTCTCCGAGGCAAAGGCCTTCGCGGATTGCGACGTGGACGCGCCCAACCTGCACCTGGTTACGCACACGGACGCCGAACCCGAGCGCGCGGATTTCCTGGGCTCGCAAAAGGCGGCGATCGACCCCGAAAAGTGCGTCGGCTGCGGCGCCTGCCGACAGGCGTGCCGGTTCGACGCCATCGCGTGTGAGAACGGCCGCTGCGCGGTGAACGAATACCTTTGCGAGGGCTGCGGCGTATGCGAATTCGTCTGCCCCAACGGCGCGGCGGCCCTGCGCGACGACGTAGCCGGCGTGCGCACCCTGTACCGGGGCGAACGCGTCTTTTCCACCGCGACGCTGAAGATGGGCCGCGGCAATTCCGGCAAGCTGGTGACCGAAGTCAAGAAGGCGCTTTTCCAGGCCGCGCCGGACGCGCCCCTTACGGTGATCGACGGTTCCCCCGGCGTCGGCTGCCCGGTCATCGCCTCCGTAAGCGGCGTCGATCTGGTGCTGATCGTCGCCGAGCCCTCGCTCTCCGGCATCAGCGACATGAAGCGCATTCTGAAAACCGCGGCGATCCTCGGCACGCGCGCTGCCGTATGCGTTAACAAGGCCGATGTGAGCGCCGAAAACACCGAGGCGATCCATACCCTGTGCGACGACCACGGCATCCCTTTCGCGGGAACGATTCCCTTCGATCCCGCGGTCGCCGAAGCCGTCAACGAGGGCAAATCCGTCGCCGACGTTCCCTGCCCCGCACGGGAGGCTTTACAGGAGGTGTATAATCTAACCATGAAGCTTCTTGGAGGTGAGGGACCCTGAAAATCTTCGCACTGATGGAGAATACCCCCTATGTGGAGGGCTTTCTCTCGGAACACGGGCTGAGCCTTTATATCGAAACGGGAAGCAAGCGCATCCTGTTTGATATGGGTCAGTCGGACGGCTTTGTGATGAACGCCGGGCGTCTGCATATCGATCTGGCGAAGGTCGACCTTGCGGTACTTTCCCACGGGCATTACGACCATGGCGGCGGGCTACCGTACTTCCTTACGCAGAATGATCACGCGCCGGTGTACGTAAGCCGGTTCGCCTTCGAGCCGCATTTCGCGGGGGAGGACCGCGATATCGGCCTCGACCCGAAGCTGGCCGAAAACCCGCGGATTATTCCCGTCCGGGATCGGCTTTCACTCGGCGAAGGGTTGGAGCTGTGCTCCTGCAACGATCTGCCGCGCCCCTACGTAATGGACAGCTACGGCCTCAACGCCAAGCACGACGGCACGCTCGCGCCGGACACCTTTTTGCACGAGCAGTACCTGATCGTCCGCGAGGGCGGCAAGACGGTCGTTTTCAGCGGCTGCTCCCACAAGGGTATTCTCAACATCATGCACTGGCTCAAGCCGGACGTGCTGATCGGCGGTTTTCATTTTATGAAGATCGATCCGGCCGGCCCGGACACCTCGGTGCTGGACGAAGCGGCGCAGACGCTGACGCAATACGATACCCTCTACTACACCTGCCACTGCACCGGCATTGCCCAGTACGATTACCTGAAGCGGAAGATGGGCAAGCAGCTGCACTACCTGTCCGCCGGGCAGGAACTGACCCTGTAAACGCCGCGCAGGCGTCGCATACGGGCCCGCCTGCGCAAAGAACGGTATTGAAACGCTCGCAGAGCGAAAAGGAGAATGATTTTATGAAAATCGCAGTCGCATCCACGGGTTCCGGCGTATCCGGCCATTTCGGCCATTGCGAAAGCTTCCGCGTGTTTGACGCCGACAACGGCGTGATCACTGCCTCGTCCGTCGTGCCCAATCCCGGGCACAGGCCGGGATTCCTGCCCAATTTCCTGGGGGACATGGGCGTCGAGGTCATCATCGCCGGCGGCATGGGCGGCGGAGCCGTTGAGATTTTCAACGAGCGCAACATCGAAGTGATCGTCGGCGCAAGCGGCGACGCCCGCGCGGCCGTGGAAGCCTACCTGAAGGGCGAACTGAAGTCCACCGGCTCCGTGTGCCACGAGCACGCGCACGCCGACGAGTGCGGCCACTGACCGCAGCCTGAAACGCAACCGGTACGGAAGGCCGGGGGCATCCGCGTGAAGCGCGGCCGACCCCGGCCTTTTGGTTGTTTTGCTGCCAAACCTCCGCCGCGCCTTCCCGCTGTTTAGCCTCTTTGCAAAACGGGTACCCTTTGAACGCAAGGAGGCGAAACCCATGGAAGTTTTTAACGAATACCTGGCGCAGATCGAAAACCCGCAGCACCGCGCGAAGCTGGAAGCGATCCTGCAATGGATACGGGATACGTTCCCCCGTCTGGAGGCGCGCATCGCCTGGAACCAGCCCATGTTCACCGATCACGGCACGTTCATCATCGGTTTCAGCGTAGCCGCGAACCATATCGCCTTCGCTTTGGAGAAGGCCGGCATGGCCCATTTCGTAACCGAGATCGAGCAGGCCGGTTATTCCCACGGGAAGGAGTTTACCCGCATCCGCTGGGAACAGCCCGTGGATTACACGCTGCTCAAAAGGATGATCGAGTTTAACATACGGGAAAAGGCCGATTGCAAAACGTTCTGGCGAAAATAACGGGCCGCGGGGACGCAAGGAGCCGTCGGGCTGCCGCTTCGTCCGGCAAAAGCGTCGCGGGGCTTTCCGAAAGCTCCGCATGAAAAAACCCCACGCCGCTATCATAATCACGGACATGGGGTTTTTTCTTGCGATTGTAGCGCTTTCTGCTGTCGACCGATTTTGTTATCGGGGGGAAAGACCACGTCGCCCTTTGCTTTGCGTCCAGCTGTTTGCGGGCTTTTTTGCCCATTTTCGACTTCGGGATGAACCCGGCCATGCCATCACGTCCTTTCGCGGCAGGGAGGGAATGTGTAAACCCCCGGTCCGTTCGGGCCGAGGGTTTTTTGGTGGTCTGTACTGGACTCGAACCAGTGACCCCATCGATGTGAACGATGTGCTCT
>CAZXJI010000008.1:0-140789 GCA_964640955.1 uncultured Oscillospiraceae bacterium
CAGGTGCGATCCCCCAGGATTCCAAAGGGATTCTCCCTTTGGTCGCGCCCGCAGGTGCGATCCCCCAGGATTCCAAAGGGCTTCTCCCTTTGGGGCGCTCGCAGGCGCATATCCTGCGCCCCTCCCTCACCTTGCCTTTTCACCCGAAAAAGAGTATAGTAGGAAAGCTAAATATCATCTTCTATTTCGCCGATTTCGCAAGGAGGCATCCGCATGCCCAGCAACTGGAGACTGAACGGCTTTTACGATATTACCAAGCTGACGGGACTGTTCGAGGCGGCGCAGCGCCGGGAAAGCTGCCGCGCGTTTGCCGCCGCGCCGACGGCCGAGCAGTGGAACGCGCTCCTTTCCGCTGCGGACGACCTGGTCATGCCGGGCGTACGCATCGCGCTTGGCATTTGCGATAATTCGCTTTTCCAGCCCATGCTGGGGCTGATGATGAAATTCGAAAACGTGCAGCGCTTCGCCGCCGTAATGACCACCGATAAAGAGCCCAAAAGCGTCGTCAACGCCGGCGTGAGCGGGGAAATGTTCCTGCTGCGCGCGGTGGAGATGGGGCTGGCCGGCTGCTGGGTGTCGGGCACGTACAAGCGCGGACAGGTGGGCATCAAGACCGGCGACGGGGAGAAAATCGTCTCTCTGATCGCGCTGGGCCGTCCCAAAACGCTGCCGAGCCTCCCCATCAAGCGCAAACGGAAGGATCTGCTGGCGCTTTGCCCCGATTTCGACAGCTTGAATTTCGCCCTCAAGGAGATCGCCCAGTACGTGCAGATCGCCCCCAGCGCCATGAACCTGCAGCCCTGGCGCATGAAGCTGGAGGGACCCAACGCGCTGAGCGTATCCGTGGGCATGGCGGGGCAGAGGCTGGACCTGGGCATCGGCATGTGCCACGCGCTGCTGGCGTTGGGCAATACCCCCGCCCTCTTTTCGCTGAGCGATAACGCCCAGAGGGCGACCATCGAACTGCTATGAGCAACTTCGACCAGCAAACCCTCTGGAGCGCGGTGGACGGGCACCCCACGCAGGCGCCGCTGGCCGACCGCATGCGCCCGCGTACGCTGGACGAATTCATCGGCCAAACGAAGCTGGTGGGCGAAGGGCGGCTGCTCCGTCGCGCCATCATGGCGGACAGGCTGCAAAGCAGCATCTTCTGGGGGCCGCCGGGCTGTGGCAAAACCACGCTGGCCTACGTGATCGCCAACGTCACCGGCAGCGCGTTTGAAAAGCTCAACGCCGTCACCAGCGGCGTGGCGGACGTGCGCAAGGTGCTCAAGGAGGCCGAGGAGCGCCGGGTGCGCTACGGCAAGGCGACCTACCTGCTTTTGGACGAGTGCCACCGCTGGTCCAAAGCCCAGAGCGACAGTATCCTCCCCGCCATCGAAAGCGGGCTGATCCGCTTCATCGGCTCCACCACCGAAAACCCCATGGCCAGCATGACGCCCGCCATCGTCAGCCGCTGCCGCGTGTTCGCCTTCGAACCGCTGACGGTCGACGACGTGGTGACCGCCATGCGGCGCGCGCTTATGGATGCGGAGCGCGGCTACGGTCGCTACCGGGTGGAATGCGAGGACGGGGCGCTGCGCTACATCGCAAGGGTTGCCAACGGCGACGCGCGCGTGGCGCTCTCGGCGCTGGAGCTGGCCTTTCTCACCACGCCGGAGACGACGGACGAAACGCACCCCGAACCCTACCGGCTGATCAGCCTCGCCGTGGCCCAGGAGAGCGTGCAAAAGCCCATGCTCAAGCTGGACGAGGACCTGTACTACGACATGCTCTCGGCCTTTATCAAAAGCATGCGGGGCAGCGACGCGGACGCGGCGCTTTTGTGGTTCGCGAGGCTTTTGTACGCTGGGGTCGATCCCAAGCTGATCGTGCGACGCATCATCGTGCACGCCAGCGAGGACGTGGGGCTGGCCGACCCCGCGGCGATGCTGCAGGCCCACGCGGCGGCGAACGCGCTGGAAACGGTGGGCATGCCGGAGGCGCGCATCCCCATCGCGCAGGCGATTATCGCCATCTGCACGGCGGAGAAGAGCAACAGCGTCGTGACCGCGCTGGACGCGGCCATGGCCGACGCCGAAAAGGGCGATTTCTCCGCCGTGCCGGAATACCTGCGCGACCAAAGCTACGCGCTTAAGCATACGAACACGCCCGGCTACAAATACCCGCACGATTACCCCGACCATTTCGTGCAGCAGACCTATCTGCCGCAGGGCTATGAAAAACGCGTCTATTACCGCCCCAGCGAACAGGGCAACGAAGCCCGGCTGAAGGCGCGTATGGAGCGCAGGTTTGGAGGCGCAAAAAAGCCGTGAGCCGCAAAATGAGCCGCGACATCGACTTCGGCAAGGCGTCCCTGTACGCGGTGATCGTCAACGTGACCGAAATCGCCGTGCTGCTGGGGTTCGTGCTATACGTCGCGCTTTCGGACGTGACGGCGGAAAACCACCGCTTTATCCAGACGCTGGCCATCCTCGGTGGGCTAACCGCCGGGTGGGGCGCGCTTCTGGACATCCGGGAGGCGCTGCAGACGCGCCGCCGCCTGCGGGTGATTGAGGCGCTGGAGCAGACCAATACCGAAATGGACACCCTCAATCACACCCTGCGCGCCCAGCGGCACGACTTTCTCAACCACCTGCAGGTGGTATACAGCCTGATGGAGATGCAGGAGTACGGCGAGGCGACCGACTATCTGGAAAAAGTGTACGGGGAGATTCGCTCGGTCGCCAGCTTCCTGCGCACCAAGTCCACCGCCGTCAACGCCCTCCTGAAGGTCAAGGCCGGCGCGTGCGAGGAGCGCGGCATCGCCGTGCAGCTGGACATCAAAAGCTCGCTGGAGGGCCTCAGCATGCCCGCTTGGGAGCTGTGCCGGGTGCTGGCCAACCTGATCGATAACGCCATGGACGCGGTGAAGGGCGAGGAAAAGCCCCTCATCCGCCTAACGATCGCCGAAGACCTGCGCGCCTTTATCTTCACCGTGCAGAACAACGGCGCCCCGATCCCCCCGGAATTGCGGGAACGCATCTTCGAGGCGGGGGTGAGCACCAAGGGCGAGGGCCGCGGCATGGGGCTCAACATCGTCCGGCAGACGCTGGCCGCCTACGACGGGGACATCTCCTGCGAAAGCGCGGCGGAGGAAACGTCCTTCCGCGTGACCGTGCCCAAGAAAAGCTAGGGCGCGCGTGCGGGAAACAAAGCAACAGGACGGCCGCCGGACATGACCACGCGTTTTCCGGCGGCCTGCCCTGAAGGAAAGGCGCGGCGATCGATGGAGAAAACCAAGAAGCATTTTCTCAAGAACATGGTCGGCTTTTCCCTGACCACGTGGATCGCCTTCGCCATCGGGCTGATCGCCTCGCCCATCGCCACGCGCCTTTTTTCGCAGGCGGAGATGGGCAAGCTCAACATGTTCAGCACCTACGCGGCGCTGCTGGCGTCGGTGTGCTTCCTGGGGCTGGACCAGGCGTACGTGCGCTTTTTCCGCGAACCCCCGGGCGGAAGCACCCGGCCGGGGATGCTCACCTTCTGCACGGCCACGTCGCTTGCGTTCAGCGTGTTTTCCTCGCTGATCCTGCTTTTTTTCTGGCGCGGCATCAGCGAGCAGGTGATGGAGGCGCCCGACCTGAGCGTGTTTATCTGCCTGTGCGTGTACGGCTTCTGCCAGGTGCAGTTCCGCTACCTGGCGCTCAACTACCGCATGGAGCAGAACGCGAGGCTTTACACGGTGCTGGGTGTTTTGCAGGTGGTCATCACCAAGCTCGCCTACCTTTCCGTGGCGTTCAAGAGCGCCCAGGCGCGCCCGGCGATCCTGCTGCTTACGGCGCTGATGGGCGTGTTCACCTTCGCGTTCACCTTCGTGCAGCGCAAACGCTTCGAGCGCGGATTTGTCAAGCAGGCCAATCCGGTTTTCCTCAAGGAGATCGGCGCTTTCGCCGCTCCGCTGATCCCGCTGTCCGTCATGTCCTGGCTCAACTCGTCGGTGACGACGGTGGCGCTGCGAAACCTGATGGACGTATCCGCCGTGGGTGTGTACACCTCGGCGCTTGTGCTGGCCTCCACCGTCAACGTTATCCAGACGGGCTTCAACACCTACTGGGCCCCCTACGTGTACGAGCACTACCAGAACGACGACAAGGGCCGCTTTTACACCGTGCACCGGCTGATGGCCAGCCTGCTGACCGGTTTCGGGCTGACGATCACGCTTCTGCAGGCGCCCGTCTACCTGCTGCTGGGTCCCGCGTTCCGGGGTTCGGTGGTGTACTTTCCGTTTCTGTTCCTGACGCCTATCTGCTACTGCCTGGGGGAGACCACGGGCATGGGCATCGGCATTTCCAAAAAGAGCTACTGGAACACGGTCATCTTCCTGATTTCCGCGCTGGTCAACATCGGGCTTTGCTACCTGCTCATCCCGCTTTGGGCCGACGCGGGGGCGGCCATGGCGGCGGCGGGCGCGGCGGTGGTCGCCCTGCTCATCCGTACCGCGGTGGGGGAAAGATACTACAAGGCGATCCTGCAATACCGCTACCTGGGCTATACCCTGGGGCTGATGCTGGCCGCGTCGTTTGGCAATTACCTGCTTAGATACGCGCCCGGCGCGAAGTACGCCCTGCTCGCGGCGGTGTACGCGCTGGCGCTGTACCTGTTCCGCCGGGAGATCGCCACGCTGTGGGACACGGTCCGGCAGGTCGCCCGCGAAGGCGCGGGAGCGCTGAAACGGCGCGGGGCGCAAAACACCGACAAAGGAGAAAACCCATGAGCAAACGCATACTGTTGCTGGCGGACGCGGGCAGCTTCTGGACGAAGCGCTACATCGAAAACCTGCTTCTGCCCAACGGCTGGGAGATCGTCCTTTTCCCCATCTGGGATGCGGACGGGCGCTTCAACGATTATTACGAGCAAAACGGCGTCACCCTTTACCGCGACCGGCACACACTGCCGGTGATCCGGCACATCCCACGGTTGAGAATGTGGACGCGCGTCGCGCTGAACGCCGGATCGCTTCAAAGGCTCGGGCCCTTCGACGCCATTCACAACCAGTACCTGTCCCAGCGGGATCTGGCGCTGGGCTTCCGGCTGCACCGGGCGTACCCGAAGGCGCGCTGGGTGTGCAGCTTTCTGGGCAGCGATCTGCTGCGCTCCACCAAGCTGGAGCTTTCGCGCATGCGGCGCTACGTGGACGCCTGCGACGCCGTAACGGTGCATTCCTCCCTGCATTACCACCGCATCCGCGACGTTTTCGGCGAGGAGGCGGCGAAAAAAACGGCGCTGGTCTATTTCGGCCAGACCGTTTTTCAGGATATCGACCGCGTGCGCGCCCAAAGCACCAAAGCGGACTGCAAGGCACACTTTGGCCTGCCCGCGGACAAGCCCGTGATCTGCCTGGGGTACAACGCGTCGCCCACCCACCGTCACCTGCAGCTGCTGGAAGGGCTCAAAACCCTGCCGGAGGAGACATTGCGCGGCTGGTCGCTGGTCTTGCAGATGACGTATGGCAGCTTTGACGACAGCTATTTCAAAAACGTGCGCGAGGCTGCAGAAGCCATGCCCTGCCGCACGCTGATCCTGACCGAGTTTATGGACGGCGAGGAGAGCGCCCGTCTGCGGCTGGCGGCGGACGCCTTCGTGCTGGCGATCCCGACGGACGCGTTTTCCGCCAGCTTGCAGGAGTACCTCTACGCGGGCGCGCAGGTGCTGCGCGCGGGTTGGCTGCGCTACCCGCAGTTGGAGGAACTGGGCATCGAGACCGCGTCGTTCACGGAGTTTTCGCAGGTGCCGGGGATGCTGACCGAGGCGCTGGGGCGGAAGCTGAGCCCGGAGGAAAAGGAGCGCCGCGCGATGCTGGGGCGGAAGTACTCCTGGGCGAACGTCAGCGCGGACTGGCTGAAGCTTTATGAGCCGGGCACGCAAACCGAGTAAACCAAAAAGGCCCCCAGTCGGGGGCCCTTTTTGGTTTACTGCGCGGCGTAGGCGTCGACGGCGATCGGGTTGCCCGTCCGGTCGTACAGGGCGTATTCGAGGCGCGTTTCCGTCTCGGTCTGCGTTTCGCCGTTCTCGTCCACGGTCGTCCGCTCCGTGGTGGCGAACGTCCGGCCCTCGATAAACCCGCATAGGCATTCCACGGGCACGTCGGTTTGAACGGTGAAACCCCGCTGCATTTTGTCGATATAGGTGACTTGCCCGTTCGCGTCCATGACCGCGGCGATATCCGCGCGGAAGGCCGAGGCGGCCTCGTAGGCGTTGACGATGCGGGTCTTGCCGTTGGCGTCGATGAAGCCGTACTTTTTCTGGTACGCCACGCGGCAGAGCGTGTTGCCTTCGAAGTCGTCCCGCACGCTCCACGTGGGCTTGAGCACCACCGTGCCGCCGGAGGTGACCAGCCCCCAAAGCTTGTTCTGCCGGAACCACGCCCGGTGGTAGATGGGGTCGAAATCCGTAATCTCGGCGTATTTCAGCCGGAGCACCACGTTGCCCTCCGTATCCACGAGGCCCCACTTTTCGCTTTTCTGCACCGCGCAAAGCCCGTACTGGAAAGTTGTGACCGCGGAGTAAGCCTGCTTGACGACCAGCGTGTTTTCCGTGTCGATAAATCCCCAGCGCTTGCCGATGCGCACGCCCGCCAGCCCTTCGCTGAAGGGGGCGACGCCGGTGTATTGCAGCTCGACGGCGATTTGCCCCGTCAGGTCGATAAAGCCGTACGCGCCGTCCAGCGATACGCCCGCCAGCCCTTCGCTGAAAGCCTGCGCGCTTTCCCACACGAAGCCGTCGCCGAGCAGCCGCCCCGTCGCGGGGTTCAGATACCCCCACAGCCCGTTTTGCTCGACAGGCACGTACCCCTGCGCATATTCGCCGATCGCCTCGTAGCCGTCCCCCACGGGCGCGGCTGCGGCCAGATCGTAAAGCGCGCAGGTCTCTCCGTCCGTCACCGCGGCGTAGCCGTCCCGCGTCCAGAGGATGTCGGCATAGGCGACGGGCACCGCCAGCACGCCGTCGGTGCGCACGAGGCCGTACCTGCCTTCCAGCGGCTCCACGTCGTTTTCGGTCAATTGCGTCGTGCCCGTAAACACCATGGCGACCGCGTACAGGTCGGAGGGTTCCCAGGCCGTATCCGCCCGGTCATGCGCGGGCACGCTTTCCTCCCGGAACACCCTTTCCGCCCAGTCGAACTGCGGCGCGACCGTCCAGCCGCCTTCCGCGTCCACGTAGCCGTAGCGTCCGTCCTGCGTGTAACGGTGCGCCCGCAGCGCCTTCGTCAGCGCCAGCTGATAATCGCTGTCCAGAAAGCCGCTTAAGCCCTCCAGACTCGCGATCGCCTCGTCCGGCTCCTGCCGGAGGCGCATGAGCAGGGCGTAGGCGTAGGCGGCGTATTGACCCGCGTCGTAGAGGCTTCCCAGCTTGGTAAAATCGTTCACCGCGTCCAGGTAGCTGCCCTCGCCCAGCGCGGCTAAGCCCTCCTCGAACGCGGACGCGTTTTCCAGCCCTTCCGTAATCGTATCCTTCACGGCTTCCTTGGCGTCGGTCACCAAAAAATCCTCTCCCAGCCCCGCCGCAGGCCAAAGAAGCGTCAGGCACAGCAAAAGGACGGATAATCTTCTCATGCTTTCCTCCTTGAAAGGCGCGAAACCAATGCGTTTCCGTCATTGTAGCATTCGGGACGGGGAGCGTCAAGGCAACGGCGCGCCGATCGGGCGTTTAACGGTTTTTTTTACAGAACGGCGCTTGACAAACGCGCGGGGGGCCTGTATAATGCCCGCAAGGCAATGACGGGAGGAGTACCTCCGGGGCCGGAATCTGACAGAGAGCCGCCGACGCTGGAAACGCGGCAGATTCGCCGGAGCGAAGAACAGCCCAGAGCATCCGCTCGAACAAGCCGCCCCACGGCGGCCCAGTAGACCCGGACGGGTACGCCCGATACAGCGAAGGGAAATCAAGCGCCTCAAGGGGCCGCGACGTTTCCGTCAAAGAGCGGGCCGGGAAACCGGCCAATGCGGGTGGTACCGCGGAAGGCTTACACAAACGCCTTCCGCCCCGAACACAATCGGGGCGGAAGGCGTTTTTTTGGTTCCTGCCCCGAAAACCGGGCGTTTTTGCAAGGAGGGAACGGCATGCTTCGTACGCAGTATTGCGGCAGCCTGCGCCGCGCGGATATCGGCCGCCGGGCGACCGTGTGCGGCTGGGTGCTCACGCGCCGCGACATGGGCGGGGTGATTTTCGTGGACGTGCACGACCGCGAGGGCACGCTGCAGACGGTTTTCGACCTTTCCATCGTGGATGCGGAGAGCTTCGCCGCGGCGGAACGGGTGCGCAACCAGAGCGTGGTGCGCATTTCGGGGGAGATTCGCCTTCGGGACGAAAGCACCTATAACCCCGCCATCCCCACCGGCGAGGTGGAGCTGGCCGCCGAAAGCATGGAGGTGCTCTCCGCCGCCGAGGCGCTGCCCTTCTCGCTTACGGACGACGAGCCGGTGCGCGAGGAGCTGCGGCTGACCTACCGCTACCTCGACCTGCGCAGGCCCCGCATGTACGAGGCGCTGCGCTTCCGGGCCAACCTGCAAAAGCAGGCGGAGGCGATATTGACGGAAAAGGGCTTTCTGCAGGTGGAGACGCCCATCCTGTGCAAGTCCACGCCGGAGGGCGCGCGCGACTATCTGGTGCCCAGCCGCGTGCATCCCGGCACCTTCTACGCCCTGCCGCAGAGCCCGCAGATTTACAAGCAGCTGTTGATGGTCGCGGGCATCGACAAGTATTACCAGGTCGCCCGGTGCTTCCGCGACGAGGACTTGCGCGCCGACCGCCAGCCGGAGTTTACGCAGGTGGACCTGGAGTGCAGCTTCGTGACGCAGGAGGACATGCTTTCGCTTTTGACCGAGCTGTTCACGTCGCTGTTCGAACGGGTCATGGGCCGGGCGCTGGACATCCCCTTCAAGCGCCTCACCTGGCAGGAGGCCATGGACGTTTACGGCAACGACAAGCCCGACCTGCGCTTCGACCTGCCCATCGCGGACGTGAGCGAAATCGCGGAACAGTCCACCTTCGGGGTGTTCACCGGCGCGCTGCGGCACAGCGGCGTGGTGCGGGCCCTGAACGTCAAAGGCGGCGGCGCGGCCTTTACCCGCACGACCATCGAACAGCTGACCGCCTATGCCCAGAAGCTGGGCGCCAAGGGTATGGCGTGGATCCTCTACAAGCCCGACGGGGAGATCAACAGCATCCTGCCCAAATACTTCAGCGGCGAATGCTGGGCTGCGCTGGAAGAAAAGATGGGCGCGGAGAAGGGCGACTTCATCCTCTTCTGCGCCGATCAGCTCGACGTGGCCCGCAGGGTGCTGAGCGGCCTGCGCGTGCGCTGCGGGGAACTGATGGGTTTGATCGACAAAAATAAGTTCCAGTTCGCGCTGGTCACGGATTTCCCGATGTTCGAGTACAAGAAGGACGAAAACCGCTACGCCGCCATGCACCACCCCTTCACCATGCCCTACGAGGAGGACGTGGACCTCATGCAGGACGATGCCACCAAGCCGCAGGTGCGCTCGCAGGCGTACGACGTGGTGCTGAACGGCGTGGAGCTGGGCAGCGGAAGCGTGCGTATCCACCGCCCGGACGTGCAGAGCAAGGTGTTCAGCGCCCTGGGCTTTTCCAAGGAGGAGGCCCGGGAGCGCTTCGGCTTCATGCTGGGGGCGTTCCGCTTCGGTACGCCGCCGCACGCGGGCTTCGCCTTCGGGCTGGACCGCCTCTGCATGCTGCTGACCGGCGCCAAGTCGCTTCGCGAGGTCATCGCCTTCCCCAAGATCAAGGACGCGAGCTGCCCCATGACCGGCGCGCCGGATTTCGTGGACCCCAAACAGCTGGAGGAGCTCAAGCTGGGCGTGAACGTCGCCGAGGAGCTGAAGCGCGAGCACGAGGAGCAGGTGACCCGCGAAACGGTGCTGAACACCGCGCTCTTGAGCATGCTGAGCCTCTCCGCCAGCGACGAGGCGGCCCTGGACAAGGATTTTCTCGGCATTGTGGATTTTGCGGGCGAGTTGGCCGCGCTCAACCGGCAGGCGCCGCACGCGCCCCGGCCGCGCAACGTGCGCAGCGTGAACGTCCGCGCGGACGAGCCGGGGGAGAGCTTCCCGGTCGCGCAGGTACTGTTGAACGCCAAAACCGTCAGCGGGCCCTACATCACCGTGCCCAAGACCTTTGAGTGACGTTCCGCCGGAACGCCGGAAAGGAGCCGCGATATGCGAACCTATCCCGAACTGTGCAGGCTGACGGTGGTCGAGCTGGTCGCCGCGCTGGAAGCGGGCGATACGACCTCGGTCGAGATCACCCAGGCGTACCTGAACAGCATCGCCGCCCAGAATGAAGCCATCTATGCGTATCTGGACGTGTACGCCCAGAGCGCACTGCAACAGGCGGCCGAAAGCGACGAGCGCCGCAAAGCGGGCAGGCTTTTGTCCCCGCTGGACGGCATTCCCGTGGCGGTGAAGGACAACATGCTGGTGGAAGGGCGCAAGTGCACGTGCGCCAGCAGGATGCTTTCGGATTTCGTATCGCCCTACACCGCGACCGCCGTGCGCAAGCTGCTGGACGCGGGCATGCCGCTGCTGGGCAAGCTGAACATGGACGAGTTCGCCATGGGATCGAGCACCGAAAACAGCGCGTTCGGCGTTTGCCGCAACCCCTGGTCGCTGGCCCGCGTGCCGGGCGGCTCCTCCGGCGGCGCGGCCGCCGCGGTGGCCGCGGGCATGGCGCCGGTCGCGCTGGGCAGCGACACGGGCGGGAGCATCCGCCAGCCGGCGTCCTTCTGCGGGGTGGTGGGCGTCAAGCCCGCCTACGGCGCGGTGAGCCGCTATGGGCTGGTGGCCTTCGCAAGCTCGCTGGATCAGATCGGCCCGCTTACGAAAACCGCGCGGGACGCAGCGCTGGTGATGAACACCATCGCGGGCCGCGACCCCCGGGACGCGACCAGCGACGCGACGCTTTCCCCCGCATGCGCGGTCGAAACCCTGCCGACGCTCGAGGGCCTGACCGTCGGCATGCCCAGGGAATGCTTCGGCGAAGGGCTTTCCATGCCGGTGTACCACGCGGTGCAGGCGGCGGCCGAGCAGCTGGCCGCCATGGGGGCGACGGTCGTGGAAACCAGCATCCCGTCGCTGCCCTACGCGCTTTCCGCCTACTATGTGCTTTCCAGCGCCGAGGCGTCCAGCAACCTCGCCCGTTTCGACGGTGTGCGCTACGGCTACCGCGTCAGGGAATACGCCGATCTGGACGAGCTCTATCGCAAGAGCCGCGAGGAAGGCTTCGGCATCGAGGTGAAGCGCCGCATCATGCTGGGCACGTTCGCGCTGAGCAGCGGCTATCAGGACCAATATTACCTCAAGGCCCAGCAGGCGCGGGAGCTGCTGCGCTACGAGTTCGGGCAGGCGCTTGAAACCTGCGACGCGCTGCTGACCCCCGTAGCGCCGACCTACGCCTACCGTCTCGGCGAAAAGACCGCCGACCCGATGGAAATGTACATGGGCGACCTGTACACCGTGCCCGCGAACCTCACCGGCCTGCCCAACGTGAGCATCCCCTGCGGCGCTGCCGAGGAGGACGGGGAAACCCTCCCCGTGGGCATGAGCCTGACGGGCGCGCGCGACAGCCTGCCGAAGCTTTTGTCCATCGCCGCCGCCTACGAGCGGGCGGCCGAGCCCAACAGGGGGCTGCGCCCCTACGAGCACCTGCGCAGAGGAGGCGAAACGGCGTGAAATGGGAAATGGTCATCGGCCTTGAAACCCACGTGGAGCTCAACACCAAAAGCAAGGTGTTTTGTGCCTGCCGCACCGATTTCGGCGCGGAGCCCAACACCCACGTCTGCCCCGTGTGCATGGGGCTGCCGGGGGCGCTTCCGGTGTTCAACGAACGGGTGCTGCACCACGCGGCCATGGCGGGCTTCGCGCTCAACTGCCACGTGCACCACGTGAGCCGCTTCGACCGCAAGAACTACTTTTACCCCGACCTGCCCAAGGCGTACCAAATCAGCCAGTTTTACCGCCCCATCTGCGAAAACGGGTGGCTGAGCGTGCAGACGTCTGAAGGGGAAAAGAGAATCGGCATTACCCGCATCCACATCGAGGAGGATGCGGGCAAGCTGGTGCACGACGACGAACACGGCACGATGCTGGACATGAACCGCTGCGGCGTGCCGTTGATCGAGATCGTCAGCGAGCCGGACATCCGCTCGGCGGAGGAGGCGGTGGGGTATCTGCGCAAGGTGCGCGCGATTCTCACCTACATCGACGTAAGCGACTGCCGCATGAACGAGGGCAGCCTGCGCTGCGACGTCAACCTGAGCGTGCACCGCCCCGGCGAACCCTTCGGCGTGCGTACGGAAATGAAGAACCTCAACTCCTTCCAGAGCGTGGAGCGCGCGATACAGGCCGAGTACGAGCGGCAGGTGGCGGCGCTGGAGGCGGGGGAGGAGATCGTGCAGGAAACGCGGCGCTACGACCAGAAAACCGGCAAGACCAGCACCATGCGCCGCAAGGAGAACAGCGCCGACTACCGCTATTTCCCCGATCCGGACCTGCCGGAGGTGCGCCTGACCGACGAGGACATGGCGACGATCACCGCTTCCATCCCGGCGCTGCCGGACGAGCGGCGCGAAACCTACATGCGGGAATACGGGCTTTCCGCCTACGCCGCCGAGCAGCTGACGGCCGAGCGCTGGCTGGCAGAATACTTCGAGGAGGCCGCGCGCACGGTCCAAAGCCCCGTGGGGGTCGCCAACCTCCTGCAGGGCGAGGTGTTCGCGCTGATGGGCGCGCGCGCCGCGGAAGCCGAAAAGAGCGGCCAGGCCGCAACGGAAGGCCGGCAGTCGCTGCCGGTGTCGCCCAAAAACCTCGCGAAGCTTTCCGACCTGATCGCCGGAGGGCGCGTCAACAGCTCCACGGGCAAGAAGATTCTCGCGGCGCTTTTCGCGGAGGACTGCGACCCGGAAGCGTACGCGCAGGAGCACCGGCTGTTCACCGTCGGCGACGACGCCACCCTGCGCGCCGCCGTCGCAAGGGCGCTTGACGAGAATCCCGGCATGGTGGAAACCTTCCGTAAGGGCAAAACGAGCGTCGAAAAGGCGCTGATGGGCAAAGCCATGGCCATCACGCGCGGCAAGGCCAACCCGGAGCGCCTCACCGAGCTTCTTCACGAGGCGTTGACGGCGGAAACCGGGGAACAGTAACCCTTTCCGGGCGTGCGCCCACGCCCTCTTCTTTGTTTGACAAGACAAATCAATCATGATATGCTTGGCTGGAATCCTCGGGCAGGCGCGAACCCTGCGTCAGCATGGCTTGCCGCCCGATAAAAGCGAGGTTTTCGTTATGCGGAAGTACCGCGTGGGAATCATCGGAGCGACGGGGATGGTCGGGCAGCGCTTTACGCTGCTGCTGAAGGATCATCCGTGGTTCACCGTCACCTGTCTGGCCGCCAGCGCCCGTAGCGCGGGCAAGCCCTACCGCGAGGCCGTGGCCAAACGCTGGGCGTTCCCCGGCGCCGAGATTCCGGAAGCGATCGCCGAGTTGACGGTGCAGGACGCCGACGACGTGGAAGCGATTGCCGCGCAGGTGGACTTTGTTTTTTGCGCCGTCAGCATGAAAAAGGACGAGACGCTCGCCCTGGAGGAACGCTACGCCAAGGCCGAGGTGCCGGTGATCAGCAACAACAGCGCCACCCGCATGCTCCCCGACGTGCCCATGCTGATCCCCGAGATCAACGGCACGCATGCCGCGGTGATCGAGGCGCAGCGCAGGCGCCTGGGTACGAAGCGCGGCTTTATCGCGGTCAAGCCCAACTGCAGCATTCAGAGCTACGTGCCGGCGCTGTGGCCCCTGCTCGATTTTGAGCCGGAAAGCGTCGTCGCCTGCACGTATCAGGCCATCAGCGGCGCGGGCAAGACGTTCGAAACCTGGCCGGAGATGCTGGATAACGTGATTCCCTACATCGGCGGCGAGGACGAGAAGAGCGAGCGCGAGCCGATGAAGATTTTCGGAACCGTGCAGGACGGCCGGATCGTCAACGCGGCGCTGCCCGACATCAGCGCACAGTGCCTGCGCGTGGCCTGCACCGACGGGCATATGGCCGCGGTGAGCGTGAAGTTTAAAAACAAGCCGACCGAAGAGCAGATTCTTGCACGCTGGGCCAACTGCAAGCCGCTGACCGACGGCATGAGCCTGCCCAGCAGCCCCGAAAAGTTCCTGTACTATTTCAACGATCCCAGCCGCCCGCAGACGCGCCTGGACCGCGATTTCGGGGGCGGCATGGGCATCACCATCGGACGGCTGCGCGAGGACAAGGTGCTGGATTACAAGTTCGTCTGCCTAAGCCACAACACCATCCGCGGCGCGGCCGGCGGCGGGGTGCTCAGCGCCGAATACCTGTGCAGGCTCGGGTACATTCAGCCGAAATAACCGTTTCGTCTGCGCCGCGGGCGGCAACCGGGATACGGGCTTTTTGAAGGAGGTCGGACGAATGACTTCTTTGTTTGAGGGCAGCGCGGTCGCGCTGGTGACGCCTTTTCTGAACGGCCGGGTGGATACGGCCGCCATCGGGCGGCTGGTGGAAAGACAGATGGCGGCGGGCACGGCGGCGATCATCGTTTGCGGCACCACGGGCGAGCCCAGCACCATGACCGCCGACGAGCGGGAGCTGACGGTACGCACGGTGGTGAAGGCCGTGGACGGACGCATCCCCGTGGTGGCCGGAACCGGCACCAACTGCACCCGGAGCGTGATCGACGCCGCCGAACGCTACGAGGGCCTTGGCTGCGCGGCGCAGCTGGTGGTGACCCCCTACTACAACAAAACGTCGCCGGAAGGGCTGTGCCGGCATTACGAGACCATAGCCGAAAAGACGAAGCTGCCCATCGTCATCTACAACGTGCCCAGCCGCACGGCCATCGACATTTCTGCGGACGTGCTTGACAGGCTCGCCGACTGCGAAAAGATCATCGCCGTCAAGGAGAGCAGCTACAACCTGCCCTTCGTGATGGAGAAAATCCGCCGCGCCGGGGACAGGATCGCCTTTTACAGCGGCAACGACGATATGGTCGTGCCCCTGATGGGACTGGGCGCCAAGGGCGTCGTGTCCGTGGTGGCCAACGTTTTGCCCAGGCCGATGGCGCGCATGGCGGGCCTGTACCTGCGGGGCGACCACGAGGGCGCGCGGGACGTGCAGCTGTCGCTGCTGCCGCTGATCCGTGCGCTGTTTGCGGAGGTCAACCCCATCCCCTGCAAGGCCGCCGTGGAAATGATGGGCCTGTGCGGGGGCGAGGTGCGTTTGCCCCTGGTGCCCATCGGCGAGGAGAACCGGGCGAAGCTGCGCGCGGCGCTCATCGACGCGGGCGTGGAGCTGTAGGCGGAACGGATCGCGGCGGACGCGTCCGGGGAAACGGTTTATCGATCGGGGCCGGGCGTACGCCCGGCCGCTTTTTCACCAAAGCAGACGGAGGCGAGCGAAATGAGAATCATCATCGGCGGCGCGCTTGGGCGCATGGGCCGGGAAATGGCGGCCGCGGCGGCCGACGCGGGGGCGGAGATCGTCTGTGGCGTGGATGTGGCGTACAACGGGCAGGACACGGACTTTCCCGTCGTGAAGGAATACGGGCAGATCACGGCGGCGGCGGACGTGCTGGTGGATTTCTCCCGCGCCGACGGGCTGCCCGACCTGCTCCTTTACGCCGGAGGCGCAAAGATGCCGCTGGTGCTGTGCGCCACGGGCTACACGGACGAACAGCTAAAAAGCATCGACGCGGCGGCGGCCGGACTGCCCATATTGCAGAGCGTCAACATGAGCCTGGGCGTGAACGTGCTGCGCAGGCTTTCGCAGATCGCGGCGCGCGCGCTGGGCGCGGGCTACGACGTGGAAATCGTCGAAAAGCACCACCGCCGCAAACTGGACAGCCCCAGCGGCACGGCGCTGTTGCTGTACGAGGCGATCCGGGCGGAAAAGGGCGGGGAGGCGATCGCCGTTTACGGCCGTCACGGGCGCACGGACAAGCGAACCGACGCGGAGATCGGTCTGCACGCCGTGCGGGGCGGCACCGTGGCCGGCGAGCATGAGGTCGGCTTTTACGGAAACGGCGAGGAGCTGCTGCTGACCCACCGCGCCGAGAACCGCGCGCTGTTCGCCCAGGGGGCGCTGAGGGCGGCGGCCTTTCTGGCCGGCAAGCCCGCCGGGCGCTACGGCATGGAGGACGTGGTGGGGGAGATGCTCGAGGGGCGCGAATGATTTCTGCGCGGCCTTAGCCTACACTCCTCAAAAACCGCACAGCATAGAGGGTGGGCCGGGCGCTACGGCGCCCGGCCCGTCGTTGTACCTGCGCCCGTGCCGCTTTCCCCTCGGAAACGCGAATAAGAAGCATATGAAAAAAGAAACGGCTGTGCCGTTTCTCATCCGTTACCGTTTCGATTCGTTCAAAAAAGCACCGCCGCTCCACAAAGGCTGCGGGAACGCGCTCAGTCGTCCTTTTCCCACTCCGCAAGGTTGTCCTGAATGGTGGAGAGGATTTCCTTGAGCGCGGAACGCTGCTGGCTGTTGAGCGCCTTGGGCATGGGGCCGATGACGCTGTTGTTCATGCTGCCGGCGAGCAAATAATCCAGGCTCACGTCCAGAACGTTGGCGATGGCCACCAACGTTTCCAGGCTTGCCTTGCGCGTGCCGCGTTCCACGTGCCCCACGAAGGAGGTGGATACGTTCACGCGCTCCGCCAGCGTCTCCTGCGTCCAGCCGCGTTGCGTGCGCTGTTTGCGGATTCTGCGGCCAAGATCGATATAATCCATAGCACTAACCTCGTTGACAGTGTATGCGTTTATCCGAAAACCACAAAACAAATAAACACATTCTAATATAACGGATCGTGGTTATTTTGAAAAGTGTCTGGTAGTCCTTAATGTTGCCTACTGATAGGATTGTGGAACCCGATTGTTACACCCGCGGGCGGCAGGAACGATCTTTATCCGATAAAATTTGCGTAAAGAGGTGTACAAATGCCCCGTGTCATGCTATAATACACGCGTTGACCCAGCCGAGGTTTATGAGGTTTAGGTTCTTCCTCCTTCGTTCATCTATGTCCGAATGAATGGAAACCCGATCCCAAATTACTGGAAAGCCTGGGACACAGATTAACAATTTGGAGGGAACCATCATGTATCAAGACAAAACCCTGACGTGCCGTGACTGTGGCGTGGAATTCCTGTTCTCCGCCAGCGAGCAGCAGTTCTTCGCGGAGAAAGGCTTCCAGAACGAGCCCAGCCGCTGCCCTGCCTGCCGCGCCGCGCGCCGCAATGCGCAGAACCCCAGCCGTGGCGAGCGTCAGATGTACGAAGTGATCTGCGACGGCTGCGGCTGCACCACGCAGGTGCCCTTCCAGCCCCGCGGCGATCGCCCCGTGTACTGCCGCGAGTGCTTCGAGCGCAACCGTCAGAACAACCAGTACTAATCGCTGCGCGTTCCGGCGCGCACAACGCTTCCTCCGTTTCGGAGGAGGCGTTTTTTCATGCCGGAAAAACGAAGCGGTCCGTTTACCGGGGCCGCACCCGCCGATTGCGCATGCCCCCAAAGGGACGGCTTTCCTCCCCCGGCCCGCGTCCCCCGCGCCTGCCGGGCGGGACAAAAAAGACGCGCGGACGTTTGTCCGCGCGCCGGCCTGCCGCTCAGGTTCCGCTGACCCGCTTGATGGTCTCGCGCATCTTGGAGAACACGTTGAGGTAATCCGACTTGTAATTGAGCGGATAGGTAATCTCGATGCAGTACAGGGTACTGTCCAGCGTGACGGCGTGCAGCCGCCCGCCGACCTGCGTGCCGTCGGTCATCGTGCCGCTGTAGTTGGCGTACACGCCCTTGCTGCCCATCAGGTAGCGCGTGTCGGTATAGCTGGGCTTCCATACCGAGAAGTTCGTCGCGCTGATCGCGTCCAGCCGCTGCTTGATCTCCGTGGTCAGTTCGCGTTCGGAGTAGTTGCCGCTCACCGGCGAGCGGGTGATGGTCAGAATGCCCAGCTGGTTTTCCTTGATCTGCGCCTCGGGCTCGGTCAGCGTAAACACGCCGCTGACGCTCTCGTCGGGCACCCAGCCGGCGGGGCCGTCGAAGGTCAGCCCCAGCGAGGTCACGTCGTAGGTAACGTAGGTGAACGTAAGCGCCGGGCGCGGCGTGGGCGTGGGCGCGTCCACCGGCTCCAGCGGAATGGGGGAGCTGCCCGCATACGGGTAGACGGTTGCCTCCGCGTCGATCTGGCCGGCGGTGTCGCCGTCGTAGACGCCGTTATCCTGATAATCCTCTTCGCCCAGCGCGTCCTCCGCGGTGAAGTCCGTACCGTCGGAGACGACGTAAGGGTTGCTGGAAAACACGCTGTCGCCCGCGCCGGAGGTATCGGCCGCCGGCGTCTCGGTGGGTACGGGCGTATCGGTCGCCGGGCCCAGGTATTGGGTGACCTCGGTAAAGACCTGATTGGTCTGCTGCTGTCCCTGGCAGCCGGTCAGGAGCGCCGCCACGGCCAACAGGCACAGCGCGGCGAGCCATTTACGCTTCATCATGGGTCCCTCCGATCCTGACGCGGCCGGTCGGCGCGTCGATCCAGTCCAGTATGGACGGCGGTGCGGGCGCGTGAGCGGCCGCCCGATTTCGCACCGCCATTGTATCATCTTGCCGCAAACGCGTCAACCTTCCGGGGTCAGCTCCTCGTAACGCGGATGGTAGAGCCTTCGCTCCAGCGACCAGATGCGTTCGCTGAACACGCCGGGCGCAAGGCGGCCGAGCGTCGTTTCCATCTCGTTCATGCGCGCGTCGAGCAGGTCGAGCCAGTGGAGCATCTCGGCTTCGGGGAACATGGGCTTGCGGGGGCTGCCGTAGGCCTCCTCGCCGTGGTGGCTGAGCATCATGTGGGCAAGGAGCGTTACGGGTTCGCCTTCTACGTTGACCCGGCGCGCCGCGTCGGCGATGGCGTCCACCCCCAGCACGATGTGCCCCAGCAGAAGCCCCTCCTCGGTGTAGTCCTTCACGATGCCGAGTTGGTCGCTGTCCATCTCCCGGGTTTTGCACAGGTCGTGGACGATCACCCCGGCGGTCACCAGATCGGCGTTGAGGCTCGGGTACAGGGGCAGCACCGCCCCGGCGAGCCGGAGCATGCCCGTGGTGTGGTGCAAAAGCCCGCTGCGCTCCGCGTGGTGGATGCGCTGCGCCGCCGGGAAATACATAAGCTTCTCCCGGCAATCCGCAAGCATCTGCGTAACGATCTTCTTAAGCGGCTCGCTTTGCATGGCGTCCACCGCCGCCTCGATCTCGCCGAGCATGGCCTCGGGCGGTTCGGGCGCGCAGGGGGTGAGCACCGACATGTCCACGTCGTCGTCCGCCGCGGGGGCACGCAGCTTTTCGATGCGCAATTGCAGACGGCCGTTATATTCCTGCGTGGTTCCCCGCACCTTGATCACGCTGCCCACCGGCGGCGGGGGCACGGTGCCGTCCCACAGCTTGCCGTTCACCTCGCCCGTGCGGTCGGCCAGGGTAAGGTCGAGGTATTTGCTGCCGTTGCTACCGGTGCGCTGCTCGCTCATGCGCACCAGCACGAAGCCTTCAAATTTTACATCTTTGACCAGCGTCTGGATCGGTTCCTGTTGCATTTCGTTCCTCATTCCTGCGTTTCGTCTGCGTAAATCGGCACGCGCGTGCCGGGGAGGTTCACGTAGCGGGCAAACTCCGCCTGCCATTCCACGTTCACGGTGCCCACGGGGCCGTTGCGCTGCTTGGCGACGATAATCTCGCCGGCCGTGTCGTCCACGTGGTTTTCTTCCTGCGTCTCGGACTGGTAATAGCCCTCGCGGTGGATGAACAGCACCACGTCGGCGTCCTGCTCGATGCTGCCGGAGTCGCGCAGGTCGCTCAACTGCGGGCGCTTGTTGGCACGGGCGGTATTGGCGCGCGCCAGCTGCGCGCAGGCCAGCACCGGCACCTTCAGTTCCAGCGCGACGCCCTTGAGCCCGCGGCTGATTTCGCTGACTTCCAGCTGGCGGTTTTCCGCGCGCTTGTCGGAGGCCATCAGGCCCAGATAGTCCACCACGATCAGGTCCAGCCCCTGCTCCATCATCAGCCGCCGGGAGCGGCTGCGCACCTGCGAGGGGGTCAGGCCCGAGGAATCGTCGATGAAGATGCGGCAGGCGCTGAGACGGTTGAGGCTGTCGCCCAGCTTCATCCACTCGTCGTCGCCGAGCATGCCGTTGCGCACGCGCTGCATGTTGATCCCCGCGGCGTTGCTCAGAATACGCATGCCGATCTGCTCGCGGGGCATTTCCATGCTGAACACGGCGACGCATTTGCGCGTCCGGGTCGCCGCGAAATGCGCGATACCCAGCGCCAGCGCGGTTTTGCCCATGGCGGGGCGCGCGCCCGCGATGACCAGCTCGCCGCCGTGCAGGCCCGTGAGCATCCTGTCCAGGTCGTACAGGCCCGTGGGCACGCCGGCCAGCTTACCCTTGAGCCTGCTCATTTCCTCGATTTTGTCAAACGTGCGCACCAGCACCGCGTTGATCGGCTGCAAGGCCTCCGTGCCCCCACGGCGCATGACGATATCGAAAATGGAGCGCTCCGCATTGCGCAGGATGGTTTCCAGCGGGTCCATCTGCCGGTAGCTCTGCTCCTCGATGCGGCGGCAGGCGGAAATCAGCCTGCGCAGCGTGCTTTTTTCCTGCACGATCTGCACGTAGGAGCGGGTGTTGGCGGTGGTGGGCACGTAACGGTACGCTTCCAGCAGGTACGCCGCGCCGCCCACGCCCTCCAGCGTGCCGCGGCGGGAAAGCTCGTTGCCCACGGTCATCACGTCGATGGGCGAGGCGGCCAGGTGCAGGGTCCGCATCGCGTCGAAGATCTCGCGGTGCTCGGCCGCGTAAAAATCGTCCGGGGCCAGGGTTTCGAACACATAGGTCGCCACGCCCGCGTCCTGCAGCATGGCGCCCAGCACCGAACGCTCCGCGTCCACGCTGTTGGGGGGCGCGACACGCATCAGTTCCTGTGCTTCCAAACCGCTTCGCCTCCTTTCCCTGCCGCATCCAGGTCCGCGCGGAGAACGGGAGCGTTATTTGCCCGTATCCGCGGTCACGACGATCTTCATTTTGGCGGTTACGCCGCTGTACAGCCACACCGTCGCGTCGTATTCGCCCGTCTGGCGGATGGCTTCGCAGTCGATCTTTCGCTTGTCCACTTCCACGCCGTGCTGTTCCTTGAGCGCGTCGGCGATCTCCTGCGCGGTGATGCTGCCGTAGAGGCGGCCCTTCTCGCCGCATTTGGCGGCGATCTTCACGGTTTTGCCCTTGAGCGCCGCCCCCCGGCGCTCGGCCTCGGCGCGGCGCTCGGCTTCCAGCTTTTCTTCCATGGCGTGCCGACGCTCCACTTCCTTCATGGCCGCGGGGGTGGCCTCCATGGCCCACTTGCGCGGGAAAAGATAGTTGCGCGCGAAGCCGTCGGAAACGCTTACGATATCGCTTTTTTTGCCGGTTCCCTTAACGTCGGTCAGCAGAATGACTTTCATGGGTTTATTCCTCCTCCTTCTTTTGCGGGTCCTCCCCGCGCAGGTGCATGAACTGGTCGGCCACGCCCAGCAGGAAGAGCACGAAGGGCACGACCAGATACAAAAACGCGGCGAAGAGGCCGTAAAGCGCGATGCGCTGCGGCCGGCGGCGCGAAAGCAGGGTCAGCACCACCGCCGCCCCCAGCAGCCGGTACACCGCGGCGAAACACGAATAGGTCAGCGTGGACAGGAGCGAAAGGAACGAATCGTCCGACAGACCCGTGAGCAGGGTGACGATGCATAACAGCAGCATGTAGCCCTGCTCGGTGCGCGAAAGCGAAAGCCCGCGAAATGTGGGCGCGGGGGCGGAGGAAGGGTTCAGCCGCGCGCGCACGCGCGTCGTGGCCAGCGCCGCCCAAAGCCCCACCAGAATCCCGCCCTGCATCAGCAGCGTGGGAATCCATTCCGCGAACCCCTCGGTCAGCCGCAGACGGAGCATGTTGAACAGCTCCCGCTGCAGGTCCGGGTCCATCAGCACCATGTTGCCCAACTGAATGGTCGTTGTGCCGACGTAAGCCTCCGGTATGGTGAGCACGCCGAGCGCGACCAGCTTGTAAAGTACGCTTCCGCCGAGCACGGAGCGCTGCAGCGCCGATATGACCGCCTCCGAAAGCTGGGGGAACAGCGCGCCGCCCAGGGCCATGCCGAGCCGCGCGAGCATCCCCAGCGCGCCCAGGACGAAGGCGGCGGCATAGGCGGCGACCTCCGTGTGAAAGGAGAGGCGTCGGCGGCGAATCTGCGACAAGACGAGCAGGCACAGATAAGCGCACAGCGGCAGCAAAAGCGCCTGTACCCAGTCGCCGCCACCCAGCAGCCACGCGGCCGCGGGGGCGACCGGCAGGGCGAGGGCAAACCATACGTGCCCCTGGGCGTAGGCGGGACAGACGACTAACGGAAGCGCAAGGGACAGGAGCGGCGCAAGCGGCGCGTACAGATACGCGCAGCTCCCCAGCGCCGCGAATGCGACGCCGCGCCACAGGTTTCTCTTCCACGCGCCCTGGGTCGCCGTCACGTCCATGGATACTCCTTCTCAGCGCAATGCCGGACATTCCGATACCGTACCATTATAAGGCGGCGGGTACCTTTCGTCAATCCGGGGCGGGAAATTCACGCTTCCAGCGGGCGGCCGGAAAGGACGGAGCTTGCAAAACAATAAAAAGAGACGTATAATATACGGACTATTTTCAACCTGAACGGCGGCGGAAACGACGCAAAACACGCCGCGGCGGGCCGGGGAAAGGAGGCGTTCGGGATGACCGCGTGGCTGATACGGCGTTTTGTGCCCAACCATGCCGATACCGCGGACCATAAGGTGCGCGAGGACTACGGCACTCTCGGCTCGGCTACGGGTATCGTGGTGAACATACTGCTTTCCGCGGTCAAGTTTCTGCTGGGCGTGCTGACCGGTTCGCTGGCCGTGACCGCGGACGCCGTGAACAACCTTTCCGACGCCGCGGGGAGTATCATGGCGCTGATCTCCGTTCGGCTGGCCGCCAAGCCGCAGGACAGGGAGCATCCCTTCGGGCACGGGCGCATGGAGTACATCGGCGCGCTGGCGGTCGGGGTGCTGATCGTCGTGGCCGGGGTGAAGCTGCTGGGCGAAGGGTTCGACGCGATTTTCAACCCGGCCGTGCTGACCGCCGGGTGGCTGGTATTTACGTTGCTTGCGGCTTCGGCGCTCGCCAAGCTGTGGCTGTATTTCTATTACCGCCACATCGCCCGCGCCATCGACAACGAAACGCTCCTGGCCGCCTCCAAGGACAGCCTGAGCGACGTGGCCGCGACGAGCACGGTGCTCTTAAGCATGGCGCTGGAAAGCCTGTTCGGCTGGCGTATCGACGGATACGTGGGCCTGCTGGTGGCGCTGTTCGTGCTCAAAACCGGGGTATCCGTCTGCCGGGACACGATCGACCGCCTGCTGGGCGAAAAACCCAACCCGGAACTGACCCGGGAGATTAAAAACAAGCTTCTCTCCTACGAGGGCATTCGCGGCGTGCACGACCTGGTGCTGCACGATTACGGCCCCGGCCGCTGCATCGCTTCGGTGCACGCGGAGGTCAGCGCCACGGGGGACATCGTGGCTGTTCACGAAACCATCGACCGGGCCGAGCGCGACCTGAAGAACGATCTGGGGATCGTGGTGTGCATCCATATGGATCCCACCGTCACCGACGATCCGACCGTCAACGACGTTCACGCGAAGATGGCGGCTTTCCTGCGCAGCGTGGACGGACGGCTTACCCTGCACGATTTTCGCATGGTGCCGGGGCAAAAGCAGGTGAACCTGGTGTTCGACTGCCTCCTGCCGGACGATTACGGCGACCGGGAGGGCCTCAGGCACAAGCTGGCGGACTATGCCAAACAGCTCGACCCCCGGTACGAGATCATCGTACAGTTCGACACGGATTACACCTGATTCGAACCCGCCGCACGGGAGGGAACGCTGCGTGAAAAACGAACGGAAACGGGCAGGCCGTACGGCGCTTGCGACGGCGCTCGCGCTGCTGCTTGCGCTCGCGGCGGTTCCGGCGGGCGCGACGCAGGGCGACCCCGCCGACGCGCTGATCGCGCCGGTCACGCCCAAGCCCTGGCTGATGCCCACGGCGACGGAGGCTACCGACATTCCCGACGGGGCCGAGGCGACACCCACGCCGACGCGCGCCCCCTCCTCGCTGGATATTCTGGAAGCGGACGAGGATCTCGCTGCGACGCCCGCACCCACGTCCGTCGCCCTGCCGGAGGGACTGGACGGGAACGGCACGGTGTTCCGCGTTCTGCTGATCGGCACCGACGCCTATACCGTGAACCAGACGGGGCGAAGCGACACGATGATCCTCGCGCAGGTGGACGTGTCCACCGGGGAGATCAAGCTGGTTTCCTTCCTGCGCGACCTGTACGTGAAGATTCCCGGCCACGGCAAAACGCGCCTCAACGCCGCCTACGTCTACGGCGGCGCGTCGCTCCTTACGCAGACGCTTCAAAACAACTTCGGCGTCACGGTCGATCGGACGGTGGCGGTGAACTTTTCGCTGATGGTGACGCTGATCGATCGCCTGGGCGGCGTGACGGTGGACGTAAGCGAGAAGGAGCGAAGGCAGGTCAACTCCATCCTGCGGTTCTACAACGAAAAAAACGGCTGGCCCGAGGATGACGAACTGCTCTACGATTCCGGCAATCAGCTTTTGACCGGCAAGCAGGCGCTGTGCTACAGCCGCATCCGCAAGATCGACAGCGATTTTCAGCGCGTCGGCCGCCAGCGCAAGGTGCTGACCGCCCTGTACAAAAAGGCACGGGAAACCAACCCGCTGACGCTGATTTCCATCGCCCTGGACCTGCTGCCGCAGGTCAAAACCGACCTGACGGCGGCGGACGCGGCCGCGCTGATTCCGCTGATGCTCCGGCTGGACACCGTGACGATCACGGGGCTGACCGTGCCGGTGGACGGCGGTTACGAGAGCCAGACGATCAGCGGGATGAGCGTGCTGGTGCCATATCTGGAGAAGAATAAAAACGCGGTGGAGAAGTTCTTGCAATAAAGGCGACCCGCGACAAAACCGGCGGGACCCTGCATGGGGTTCCGCCGGTTTATGCTCGTTCCTGTGCCTACCCCTTGCGCACGATGTCGTCCGCCACGGCCATGCCGGTGACGCTCGCCTGCATCAGCCCGCGGGTGATGCCCGCGCCGTCGCCGATGGCGTACAGGCCGTGGATGGCGGTCTCGAAATCGTTGCTCACCAGCACCTTGCTGGAGTAGAACTTGACCTCCACGCCGTAGAGCAGCGTGTTCTGGCTGTACAGCCCCGGCGCCAGATGGTCGAAGGCGCGCAGCGACTCGATGATGCTGGTCAGGTGCCGCGCGGGCAGGACGAAGCTCAGGTCGCCCGGCACGGCGGTAGACAGCGTGGGGATGGTGGTGGATTTTTTAAGCCGGCTCGCATCGGTGCGGCGGCCTTTGAGCAGGTCGCCCAGGCGCTGCACCATAATGGGCCCGCCGGTGAGCATGTTGCCCAGCTGGGCGATGTAGCGGCCGTACTCGATGGGCTGGTTGAACGGCTCGGTGAACGAGGTGCTTACCAGCAGGGCGAAGTTGGTGTTGCCGGTACGGCGGGCGGGATCCTCGTAGCTGTGGCCGTTGACCACGGCGATGCCGCCCTCGTAGTGCTCCTGGCTTACCTCGCCGCCGGGGTTCATACAGAAGGTGCGCACCTTGTTTTCGTAAGTGTCGCTGTAATAGACCAGCTTGGCCTCGTACAGGTCGCGGGTCAGGCCGTCCATGATGGCGTTGGGCACTTCCACGCGCACGCCGATGTCCACCTCGTTGTTCTGGGTGCGCAGGCCCAGCTTGCTGACCGTTTCGGAGAGCCACTGCGCGCCGCCGCGGCCGGGCGCGGCCACCACGTAAGGCGCGTAGGCCACGAAGCTTTCGCCGTTCTTGGGCTGCATGCGCACGCCCGCCACGCGTCCGTTTTCCACCAGTATTTCCCGCGCGGTGGTCAATTCCATAAAGGTGGTGTGGGTTTTGTTCACCAGATGATCGTGCATCGCGCCCAGCACCGGAGCCGCGTTTTCGGTGCCCAGGTGCCGCACGGGGCAGGGGATGAGCCGGATGTTGTGGCGGCTCGCCTGGTAGGCGATCTCCTCCACGCGGCGCTCGTCGTTTCCGTGCACCACGGGGCTGGCGCCGAAGCGCAGGTACAGCTTGTCCGCGCGGTGGATGTACTCCATGGCGCGCTTGTGTCCCATGTATTCGTTGATCTGCCCGCCCACCTCGTCGGAAAGGCTCAGCTTGCCGTCGCTGAACGCGCCCGCGCCGGCCCAGCCGTGCACGATGGCGCAGGGGTCGCAGTGGGCGCACTGGCCGTTGATGCGGGCGGGACAGGAGCGATGAGCGATGCCGCGGCCCGTGTCCACGATCAGCACGCGGCTGTCGGGCCTGACGTGGGTCATTTCCAGGGCGGCGAAGATGCCCGCGGGCCCCGCGCCGATGATGATCAGGTCGTATTGACGGTTGGAATCCATAGGCTTGCTCCTTATGGTCTAAGTCTGGTATGGGCGAACGGCGGTCAGGCCCTGCCGCGCGGCGCGCAGCCGACCTTGCGCTTTACCTTGTCCAGCGTCCGGTTGGCGCGGCGCGAGGCTTCCTGCGCGTTGCGGTCGAGAACGGCCTGCAAGGCGGCCTTGTCCGCCATGATGCGGGCGTACTCGGCCTGAATGGGGGAGAGCGTGTCGATGACGCATTCGGTCGCGCGGGCCTTGAGCTCTCCGTAACCCTTGCCGGAAAGGCCGGAAACGACCGCGTCCGTCGTTTCGCCCGAAAGCGCGGCGATGATGGAAAGCAGGTTGCTGACGCCGGGCTTGTTTTCCGGGTCGAAGCGGATTTCCGCGTCGCTGTCGGTCACCGCGCGCTTGATCTTGCGGCGCACGTCCTCGGGCTTATCCAGCAGGGAAATGAAGGTGTCCTCGGGATCGGATTTGCTCATTTTGCGGGTGGGCTCCTGCAGGCTCATCACGCGGCTGCCCACCTTGCCGATGTAAGCGTCGGGGATGGTGAACACGTCGCCGTAGATGCCGTTGAAGCGCTGGGCGATATCCCGCGTAATCTCCAGGTGCTGCTTCTGGTCCGCGCCGATGGGCACCAGATCGGTCTGGTACAAAAGGATGTCCGCGGCCATCAGCACCGGGTAGGTGAAAAGCCCGGCGTTGATGTTATCGGCGTGTTTGGCGCTCTTGTCCTTGAACTGGGTCATGCGCGAAAGCTCGCCCATGTAGGTGTAGCAGTTGAGGATCCACGCCAGCTCCGGATGGGCGCTTACGTGGCTCTGGCAATAGATGAGGCTCTTGTCCGGGTCGAGGCCCACGGCCATGTAAATGGCGGCCAGCTCGAGGCTGCGGCGACGCAGCTGGGCCGGGTCCTGCCGCACGGTCAGGGCGTGCAGGTCGACCACGCAGTAGACGCAGTCGTACTCGTCCTCCAGAAGCTTGAAGTTGCGAAGAGCCCCGATGTAATTGCCCAGCGTCAGCGTACCGGAGGGCTGGATGCCGGAAAAGATAACGGGTTTTTTGGTAGGGGTCGTCGTGGGTTGGGCCTGCATGGTACGTTCCTCCTTCGATGGGCGGAGAATCCTCTCCGCAAGCCCCCGGTGCGGGGGCGGGTTCAGCGGTTGAAATAGTCGGCGGCCAGAATGCCGTAAAGCGTGTAATCGCAGATGCCCTGGTTGTTGCGGTCGCCCTGGCGCACCGTGCCTTCCCTTTGCATCCCGCAGTGCGCCATCACCCGGCCGCTGTTGGGGTTGCGGGGGTCGTGGCGCGAATCCACGCGGTTGACGCCCACGCCCTCGAACAGAAAGCGGATCACGGCCGCGAGGGCTTCGCTGGTGTAGCCCTGCCGCCACCATCGCTGCCCGATGCAGTAGCCGATATGCGCCGACTCGACGTCCGGGTTCCACTTGACGACCGATATGCTGCCGATGGGCTCGCCCAGGTCCATGGGCACGATGGCCCACTGGTACCAGTCCGGCTGGGCGTAGCGGGGCACCCAATCGGCGAGCACCATGCGGGAAACATCCGCGCTCGTGTGCGTGGGCCAGGTGAGGTACTTCGTCACCTCGGGGTCGTTGGCCCAATTGGCGTACATGGCGGGGGCGTCCGCGGGGGTAAAAGGCCGAAGCAGCAGGCGTTCGGTCTGAAGTGGCTGCGTTCCCAGATGCTTCACGGTTCTCCCTCCCTTATTTCAGCACCAGCGTCAGTACGATGCCGGCCACGATCAGCGCGTTGCCGATCAGCTTTTTTGGGGTGATCTTTTCCTTGAGGAACAGCCGCCCCAGCACCATCACGTACAGGAAGCCCGAGGCCTCCAAAACGCTCGCCACGGTCAGGTCCAGCGTCTGCAGGGCGATGACGTTCAGCAGCATGCACCCGAAAAACAGCACGTAGGCGAGGATGACCGTCAGGTTCAGGTAAAACCGGATGCCGGTGTACCGGGGATCGTCCGCCGCTTTCTTGAGCATCAGCTGGGAAACGGCCGCGACCAGCGGGGTGACCAGGTAGATGATCGCGCCGCTACTCATGATCGCTCACCACCAGCCATACGCCGCAAAGCACCACCACGATGCCGATCGCCTTGCCCGGCGTGAGACTTTCGCCGAAAAAGAAAAGCCCGAACAGGCACGACCACAGCGTGCAGATGCCCTTGTTGCTGTAGGCGAAGCTCAGCGGCATGCGCTTGAGCGTCTGCTGCCACAGCGCCGCGTACGCCCCCAGCGAGAGCGTTTCCAGCCCGAGAAACACGTACACGGCCGTCATGGCCCGCGCGCTCAGGTTGACCCCGGCGGCCTTGGCGAACACGCTGGCGACGGAGTAGAGCAACAGCGTTAAATGCAGAAGTGCAAAATCCCGAACCGGCACGCGGAGCAGGCGCGCAAGCCCCTTTCCGTTCCCAGGCCCGTTTCCTTCCGGCGTCATGCCGTCCCTCCCCGTACATCCCCGCGAAGGCCGGGATGCCTTATGTAGGTGTAAAGCGTATCGGTGATCGTCGCGCCCGCGTTGACGTACACACGCAGCACCTTCACGTTGTTGCTGACGATGGTGGAGGTCACCCGCGCGCAGTCGTAGATGAAGCAGGTGTCCAGCATCTTCTTGTGCAGAAGCGCCCCCATGCCTCGATCACGGTTCTCATCATACAACCCCATCAGCACCGGGTCAACCGTTTGTTCGTCCACGCGGGTGACCACGAAAAACCCGACGGGCGTTTCCCCCCGCAGCACCTCGTAGAGCCGCCCGCCCTGGGAAAGCATCTGCTTGAGCCAGTTGGCGTAGCGGTTGCCGGACTGCGCCGGGGTGAACGCCGGGTCGATGGAGACGCGGTCGCTTTTGAAAATGCCGGAGCGGATGAGCGCGTAAATGCGCTCGCGGTCGGAAACCTCCGTGCGCTCGGCGACGGCCAGCCCCCGGTCGAGGCGCGCGAGCGCCGCGGGCGGGCGATAGTCGCCCCGGCGCACCGCCACGCGGAACACCGTTTCCACAAACGAATAGCCGAGCTTCGGCAGCTCGAACAGCCAGCGCGCGTCGTTGACGGGCGTCTTGACCACCAGGTACTCCGCCCCGGCGTCCAGCAGGCGGGCCTCCTCGCGGGCGTAATCGGCGGGGGTATCCTCCGGCGCGACGAGGATTTCGTAGGCGTTCACGCCGAGGTTTTCCTTTTCGCAGGTCGCGTGGATGATCTTCACGGCGCGGCTTCCTCCTTCCCGGCGGGCGCGCGCCGGTCGACGACGTCGCGGATCACGTATTGCGGGCAGCGGTTGATGCTCAGGTAGATGCGGCCGATGTACTCGCCCACCACGCCGATCAGCGCGATGATCATGCCGCCCAGCACCAGCAGCACCGCGATGGTGGACGACCAGCCGGCTTCGATGTCCGGCGTGACGATCTTGCGGATGACGGTGATAATGGCGAACACGAAGCCGAACACCGCCGTCATCCACCCCAGGTAGTTGGCGAAGCGCAGGGGCTTGATGGAAAACGCCGTCACCCCGTTCGTCCACAGCGAAATGAGCTTCTTGAGCGTATAGCCGCTGTGCCCCGTGAGGCGCGACCGGTGCGTGACCGTCACGTTGCAGGAACGGCTGACGCTCTGGAACAGAAGCCCCGTGATGAACGGGAAAGGGTTGGGGTACTTGAGCGCCGCGTCCATCACGAAGCGCTGGCAGGCAAAATAGCTGTTGGCCTCCAGGTTGCGCGGCTGGCCGTAGAAGTAGTGGTTGCACGCGGCGTTGAAACGGCTGCCGAGGTTGCGGAAGGCGGATTGCCGGCGCTTGGGGTATTCGGCGTAGACGATATCGTACCCTTCGCGCACCCTGTCCACCAGCTTGAAGCATTCGTTCGCGGGCGTCTGGCCGTCGTCGTCCAGACAGATGACGATGTCGCCCCGCACCTGCGCGAAGCCCGCCATGATGGCGCTGTGCTGGCCGAAATTGCGGCTCAGGTTGATAAACACGATCTGCGGATACGTTTCGCACAGACCGCGGATCACCCCGGCCACGCCGTCGGGGCTCCCGTCGTTGACGAGGATGATCTCGTGGTCGTACTCGTCCCGCCGCGTCGCCACCGTGTCGGCGATCTCCCGGACGACCAGAGGGATCGTCTCCTCGCTGCGGTAGCAGGGAATTACGAAGGAAAGCAATGGTTTGGCCATACAGCACCTCTTTACGTTAAAGCGGAAAACGGGGTCAAACGAGGCAAGCGCCTGTGTACACGGCTCACCCTGCGGCGATTGCGCGGGAGAGCGTGCGGATCAGATCGTACCCGTCCCACACGAGGGAAAAGTCCAGCGTCCGGCCTACGGACACCACGCGGTCCACCCCGCGTACGCCCGCGGCGAGCGCCAGGTCGCGTATCACGAGTGGCTCCACGCCCAGCACGGAGACGGTCTGCGTTTTGGCCGTCAACAGCGGCGTCAGGTCGTCCAGCGAAATGGAAGCGTATTCCGGAAAGCACCCGCCGGATGCCTGCAGGTCGAGCACGGCCGGGGTGAGCGCGGAAAGCCGGATGCGGAACACGAGGTTGTCCGGCATGGGCGCAAGGGCCGCGCCCGGCAGCGTGAGCGCCGCACGGTACAGAACGGTCAGCTTGTCCACCGCCGCGACGGGGTCGACGGGGTAGCGCGGCGCGGCGTACGCGTGCACGGCGGCCCAGAAACGCTCCTGCGCCCGCGTAAGCGCCTCGCCCCCGCCCAGCCAGTATACGAGCCGGGGCGCGGTGCAGGCGTTCTGGTCGAGCAGGTAGGTGTCGTTGTAGAACCCCTGCGCCGCCGCGGAAAGCGCCTGGTCGTCCATGTTCGTCACGGTTTGCGCGTCCGCGACCATCAGCGACCAGCGGTCGGCGAAAGTTACCTCGGTCGCGCGGGGGGCGAGCGGCGCCTGCCGCACGCGGCGGATGGTCCCGTCCCCGCCCCACACGACGCGCACGTCGCATAGCGCGCTGAACGCTTCGGTCGCCTCCTGCCGCTCCCGCGGGTAGGAAACGACGTTCACGTAGGGCGTCAGCGCCGCGTACGCACCGGAAAGCAGGCCGTTTACCGCTTCGCAGGTCAGCGCCGTCTGCGTAAACGCGCGGCTGGGGGCCTTCACCACGCTCGCGTCGCCGGCCAGCAGCGCTGAAACCAGCGAATAGGCGAAGTTCATGGGCACGTTGCCCGGCGCGACGTGGAAAACCAGCCCCCGGCCGAGCCGCGCGGACAGATCGCCGCAGGACGCGCGCAGGCTTTCCACGCTGGCGCGGCGGCAGAAAAACGCGAAGGTCGCCACGTCCGGGTAGGCGCGCGAGCGCGGGTCCTTGAGCAGCGCGGCGGACAGATCGGCGAGGAACGCCGTAACGCGCGGGTCGAACGGCCGCAGCGCGGGCGCGGCGGCCGCCTCGCGGGGGTCGGGCAGGCCGCAGAGCACGGCGAAGGGGAGATCAGCGGGACTCATAGGTATCGCTGCACCCCCTTGTCTCGGCGCGGCGCGCGCGGCCCAGCACCTTGAAATACCTGCCCTTGCGGCCGCAGGGGCAATCGTCCTCGCCCAGCAGCACGCCCTCGTCCTCGGTCAGCAGCACGTGGCCGGGATAGCTGCGCGGCAGGACGCTGACCGTTTCGATCAGCCCCGGCTCGCCGACGTCCGCGACCGAGAAGTCGCAGGCCCGCCGGATGAGCACGTCCGACCATACGGAGGCGTGCAGGTGCCCGTGCTCGCACTCCATGCAGATGGAGCCGGTCTGCTCCGCCATGCCGTAGTAATCCAGCACGCGCGGGATGCCGCAAACGGCTTTGAGCGCGGCGTGGAAACGCTCGCGGTCCACCGCCCGGTCGGCGAGCTTCTTCCAGCCGCCGCCGTGCACCAGCACGGCGTTGCGCAGGTCGAGCGTCTCGCCCGCGTGGGCCAGCTCGCCGTAAAAATACTGCCATACGATGAACGTGAACCCGAACAGGAACACGGTCTCGCCCTCGTGCTTTTGGAGAAACGCGCGGATGCCGTCCAGATCCAGCCGCATGTCCCCGTCCAGCGCGTAGATGCGGTCCCGCCCGAACAGGCTGAAGCCCAGAATCCCCGCGCCGCGCGCGGTGAAGCGGTCGCGGCTTTTAAGCGCCGTGGGGCTGTCCACGATGATCATGGGCAGGCGCGCGCCGCCCAGCGCGCTTTGGACGATCTTGCCCAGCACCTTGCTCTGCAGCGCGGCCGTCTCCCGGTCGAGGTAGATGCGGCTCACCTGCTGGCCCGTGGTGCCGGAGCTGGTCACGGTCTTGCCGGCGGCCTCGCCGGGTACACTTTTTAAGTCGAACTCCTTAAACAGGCGCACGGGCAGCGGGGGCAGCTGCTCAAACGACGTCACCATATCAAGCTTCGTCCCCGCGGCGGCGAGCAGGCGCGCGTATGCCGGGCAGCGCTGTGCGTGCAGGCGGGAAAGCGCTATCAGCTCCCGCGTCAGGAAGGCATGCTTCTCCGCTTCTAACAGCCCGTAGGGCGGCAGGGAGAGCAGCTCCGCTTCGTCAGTCATCGTGCGTTTCCAGCTCCTTGTAGAGCGTTTTACCCGCCTCGTTGCGGGGGATGGCGGCCACGGCCTGCCCGTAGAAGCCGCTCGGGCTCAGGCCCGTTTTGGCGGCCAGATAGGCGCGCATGTCGGACAAAACCGCCTCGTCGGTCGCGTAGACGGTCAGATGGTCGTCGCTCCCGCCGCAGGCGCAGTCCGCCTGCGGGAAACGGGCCTTCAGCATCCGCTCCACCTCGTCCAGGTTGACACGGTTGCCGAACAGCTTCAAAAACCGCTTCTTGCGGCCCACGACCGTGTAGTACCCGTCCTCGTCGACCACCGCCATATCCCCGGTGTCCAGCACCCCGCCCCGCTCGTCGCCCTTGGCCAGGTCGGCGGCGGTTTCGGCGTAGCCGAGGGTCACGTTCTCGCCCCGGTAGCGCAGCTCGCCCACGGTGTGGGGCGTGTCGACGACGTTTCCGTCCGCGTCGATCAGCTCGAAGCTGCCGCCCGGGATGGGCACGCCCATCGCGCCGATCTTGCTGAGCCCCGTCTCCCACGGCAGGTACGCCATGCGCGCGGTGGCCTCGCACTGCCCATACATGACGATGAACTTCCGCCCGGTTTTCAGGCACCACTCAACGTACTTGCGGTGCAGGTCCGGCAAAAGCTTCCCGCCCGCCTGCGTCATGGTGCGAAGCGACGGCAGGTTCATGCGGGTGAAGCGCATGCGGTCGAGCATCTCGTAGGTGTAGGGCACGCCGCCGAAGCTGGTGGCGTTCCTGTCGCGAAAGAACGCCCAGAAGTCCTTCTGCGTTACGCTTTTATCGGTCAAAAGGATCGTCGCGCCCACGTCCAGATGCGTGTTGAGGATGCTCAGGCCGTAGGTGTAGTGCATGGGCAGGGTCGTCACGGGCCGCTCGTCGGCATGAAGCCCCAGGTACTGTACGATGGAGTCGGTATTGGAGCGGATGTTTGCGTAGCTTTGCCGAACCAGCCGGGGGCTGCCGGTGGAGCCGCTGGTGGTCAGCAGCAGGGCCAGCTGCGGCGAGAGACGCGTCTCGTTCCAAAAAGGCGTCTGGGTAAGGCGGTAGCCGAAACGCTCGTAGCGGCAGCAGCCGTCCTCCAAAACGAAAGATTCGGGCGCCCAGATGTACTTGGGGCGGTAAGCCTCGTACAGGGTGCGGAACAGCTCCGCGTCCATGTCCGCCGGAAGCATCGCGGGCACGAGGCCGCCGTTGAGGAAGGAAACGTAGCCCACAAAGCTGCCCAGCACGTTTTTGCACAGGCAGAATATGAGGCAGCGACCGTCCGCCTGCTGGCAGAGGATGCGTCCCTCGTGGCGCAGCTCCCCGTAGGTCAGGCGTTGGCCGTATTCGTCTTCCACGGCGACGTCGGCTGGATGGCGCTCAAATCTCCACAGCATATTTCCGAAGGATCTCCTTCCCCTTTTCAAAAGAGCTCAGGTCGATGATGTCGTCCATTTCCATCATGATGTCGAAAGCGTCCTCCAGCGCCGCGATCAGCGCCATGTGGCCCACGCTGTCCCACGCCTTGCTTTCGCCGTAGACGAGGGCGGGGGCCTCGGCGGGGCTCACCTCCAGCGCCGTTACAAAGGCGTTCAGGTACTTTTCCTCGTTGGTCATCGTTGCATCGCTCCTGTCGTTGTGGTGGGGGAAAAGGGGTTACAGGATGCCGCCGTCCACGCGCCAGACCTGCCCCGTTACGAAGGACGCCCGGTCGCTGGCCAGAAAGGCGATGACGGCGGCGATCTCCTCCGGGCGGCCCTTGCGGCGGAGCAGGCAGCGCGCCGCCGCCGCCTGTTCGACGGCCTCGCCCAGCGCGCGGGTCATGCCGGTGTCGGTGTAGCCGGGGGCCACGGCGTTGACGCGGATGTTAAGTCCCGCCAGCTCCCGCGCCATCTTCTTGGTGGCGGCGATCAGCGCGGCCTTGGCGGCGGAGTAGTCCAGGCGGCTGTCCCCGTCCAGCCCGGCGACCGACGCAACGTTGACGATCGCCCCCTCGCGCTTGCGGGCCATCCAGCGGGCGGCGAGCTGGCTTAAGGCGATCACGCCGAAAAAATCCACCTCGAAAAGCGCGCGCATCTCGGCTGTGGACGTGAGCTGGAACACCTTGTCCGCGCCCATGACGCCCGCGTTGTTCACCAGAACGTGCAGCGGCAGTCTGTCCGCCATGGCGGCCTGCACGGCGGCTTTCACGGCCGCTTCGTCGCGAAGGTCGGCGTACAGGGGTTTGATCCACACGCCGTGCTTCTGCGCGAGCGCCGCGCAGCGCTCCTCGAACGCCGCGTCGGGCGTGCGGGCGAAGGCCCAGACGTTGGCGCCTTCGGCGGCGAACCCGTTAAGCACCGCCGCGCCGATGCCCCGGCCGGCTCCGGTGACCAGCGCGTTTTTTCCGGCCAGCAGCATGCTATTCCACCTCCAGCCGTACGGTCGTCTTGTGGTAGTACTCGGCGTACAGGCTCAGCACGTAGTCGAGATTGTCGCCGGTCAGCGCGTCCCCCATGAAGGAGGCGGGCACGTCCGTTACGGCGGTTAGGGTCACGTCGGTCTGCGACGGATCGTTGAGCGTATCGTCGCGCGCGTCCATGGCCGCGTCGTAGGCGGCGGCTCCGCCGCCCAGCACGGAGCGCAGGGCGCTGCCGCCCGCCATGTTCTGCGGGCCGTAACTGGCCGCCCCGTCCGGATGGTAGGCCACGCAGCCGACCGCCAGAACGACCGCCAGCAAAAGGACGGTCGCGGCTTTCACGCGTCCGCCGCCCGCCGCCGCGGGCACATCCCCGCGGCCGTAGCGCCGCAGGAGGAACCCGGCCCAGTACAGCGCAAGCACCGTGGCCGTCGTTACCAGCGAAAAGAAGTAGGTGTTCAGCACCCGGCCGTCGCCCAGATAATTGCCGGTATACAGCGTCGGTGCAAACTGGGCGCAGTACAGCGCCGCCGCGAGCACCGTCGCCCATACGGGATGGGCGAAGCGCAGCGGGCTTTTCCGGAGCGCCGGAATCGCCAGCGCCACCACCAGTGCGACCGCCGCCAGAAGCGGCAGCGAAAACGCGTGCCCCGCGTACGCCAGGCCGAAATACACGGCCTCCAGCACGGCCTTGGGTGCGCTCATCCCGCCGGAAAGCGTTTTGGCGCGCACGGCGTTGCCCGGCGCGGAAGCGCTGAACGCAAGGCCCAAAAGCAGCGCGAGGGTCAGCGTGAGGTAGGCCCACTTCTTCGGCCGGCCGCGCAGGAAGGCCCACGCGGTATACCCCGCCGCCAGCAGCGCCGCGTACAGCGCGGTGGTGTACTTGGCCCCGCCCAGCACGAGGGAAAGCAGCAGGAGCGCCGCGTAAAGCAAAATGCAGCGCAACCGCCCCGACGCGCGCTCGAACCGGAGCCATACGCCCGCCGTAAACAGCATCACCGACCACAAAAGCGTGTAGGCCGCGCCGCCGTTGAACCAGTAGAAGCCCTCGGCCGCGCTTGGCGCGAACTGGACCATCACGAAGCCCAGCGCGCCGAACGCCGCGGCGACCGCCGCCCCGTCCAGCCCCAACACGCCGCCCAGCGCCTGTTTGAGGAAATAGAAAAGCGCCAGAAGGAGCGCTAGGAGCAGCACGACGGTCGTCAGCCCGTACAGACCCTCGCCGAACACGGCGGGCTGCAGGGTGCTGACGAACGAAGTCGAATAGGTGCCCTCCCACGTCTGCCGGATGCCCACGGTGTTGGCAAACGCCGCCCTGAGCACCGCCCACAGGCTGTGGGCGGACGTCCACGCCTCGCGCGTGAGCAGGGAAAAGCCGAAATCGTCGTAGAAGGCATGGTTATACCGGGCCAGCCAGAGCATGGGCGCGAGGCCGCAGAGCAGCGCGAGCACGCACAGCCACGCCACCGCGCGGCGGGAAAGGGAAAAGCGGCTCGTCACGGCGCGTCGCCCCCTTCCACGAGAACGGCGGTCTTATGATAGTAGTTTTGCAGCGTCGGCACCACGTCGTACGCGGCGCCCGGCGAGAGCAGGTCGTCCATAAACACGTCCGGCACCGCCGAAAGCGGCGACAGCGTGACGGTCGGCAGGGTATCGTCGTTGAGCAGCCGTTCGCGGGCGTCCATCTCCCGGTCGTACCGCGAGGCTTCCCCCTTGAGCAGGGAGATTGCCGCCGAGCCGCCCGCCATGTTCACGGGGCCGTAGAGGGTATCGCCGTTGTGCTTGAAGCCAAGGCACCCCACCGCGAACAGGCACGCGGAAAACAGGATAAGCCCCCGGCGCGCCGCGGCGGGCAGGGCGAAGGGCCGCGCGGCGCGCTCCCGGCGGCGCGCGAAGGCGCCCAGCACGTAGGTTTCCGAAAGCAGCAAAAGCACGACGTAGCTGTAGTAGTAGGTATCGGCGATGCGGTTGCCGCCCAGAAACACACCCCCGTAGAGCGGCGGCGTGAGCTGCGCGCAGAACAGCGCCGCGGCGAAAAGCAAAACGGGCAAAGGCCGCCGGAAGGAAAAGCGGCTGTTCTTTGCGACCCGGTACAAAAGCGGGGACAGCCCCAGGGCAACCGCGGCCACCGGCAGCGTGAGGTAATCGCCCATCAGCGCGACGCCGTAATACACGGCCTGCGCGACGGCCTTCACGGCGGAGGGGTGCGCGCCGATCAGGACGGCGCGCACGGCGTTGCCGGGCGCGGACATGCTGTACGCAAAACAGACGGCAAACCATGCCGCGAGCGCAAGAAACACGAAGCGGAACCTATTTTTGCGCACGAAGGCGAAGCCGCACAGGACGGAAACGAACAGAAGCCAGAAAAGTCCGCCGCCGTAGCTGCCGCCGCCCAGCAGCGCCATAAGCACGAACAGCGCGACCGCCAGCCCGACGCCGTTTCGTTTCGTCCGGTACAGGCGCAGGGAGAGCGCCGCGGCCAGCGCGATGAGCGAATAGATAAACGTGTTGCCCACACCGCCGTTGAACCAGTAGAACGCCTCGTCCGTGCCGGGCAGGAACTGGGTCGAAAGGAACAGGGCGAGGGAAGAAACGCACACGGTTTCGGCACGGCCCGCGCCCAGCAGGCGGCGAAACACCGTATGGAAGAAAAAGCCGAAGCAGAGCAGAAAAGCCGTCAGCAGGAAAAAGGTCGTAATCCAGTAGAGGCTTTCGGAAAAGACCCCCGGCTGAAGGTTGCTAAGCAGCGTACCCGTATAGGTGCCCTGCCACGTGTCGCGCACGCCGCGGGCGCTTTGCCACGCGGCCGAAAGCACGGCGGTCAGGCTGTGGGTTTCCTGCCACGTATCGTGCACGGCCGTGGAAAAGTTGAAATCATCGTAATACGGATGATTGTCAAAGGCAATCGCGTACAGCGGCAGCGTGCCCGCGGCCAGCATCAGCGCGCACAGGAACGCCATCAGCCGTACCGGGCGGCGGGCGGGTACGGCGGACGCTGCGGTGTTCCTCGTTGCCATCCGTCGCCCCCCCTTCGCATAGTATCCCTAAAATAGAATTATAGCATATCCCGCGCGCATTTGTCACTACACGGCGGCCGCGCGCGCGGCGGGGGGCCGCGGAGGCGAAAACGGGCGCGGACCGTCGGCGGCGACCGCTGCAAACGAGTTGACATATACGCTTCGGGCGTGCTATCGTACCCATACGAAGGGGCGGGCCGCCCGCGCGTGATGTATGGAGGCTTCCGGGAATGAAAAAAACCGCGCTGTTTGCGCTGGGGCTTACGTGCTTGCTGCTCGCCTGCTCGGGAAACGCCCTCGGCGAGGGGTACGAAGCGCCCGAAAAAGGCTACGAGCCGGTGGAAACGCTGGATATGTTCTACGAACCGGCGGACGCGCCCGCCGTGGCCGTGCAGCTTAACGAGGGCAGGGCGTACCTTTTTCTGCCATCCGGCGCGCAGGGCGACACGCTGACCGTCGGCGGGGAGGCAGTGCCCTGCGACCTGACCGCGGGCGAGCATACCGTAACGGACGCGCAGAGCGAAGCCCTCGACCTGACCGTGATGCGCGGCGCCGGCCTCCGCTCCGTATACATCACCAGCGAGGATGTGGAAAACGCCGGTCGCGCCTTCGTGGAGGCGAACGACGCCCATAGCACCTCCGTAAGGGCGGAGCTGACCATCCTGGATACGGAGGGCAACGCTGCCTACCGGGGCACCATCCGCCAGCTGCGCGGCCGGGGCAACACCACCTGGTACTGGGGCGCTAAGAAGCCCTATCAGCTGAAACTCGAGGAGAAAGCCGATCTGCTGGGCAACGGACACGCACACAAGACCTATCTTCTGCTGGCGGAATGCTTCGACGCGACGCTTTTGCACAACACCCTCTGTCTGGATGTCGCCGCCGGGCTCGGGCTGCCCTCGCCGGCGTTCGAACCGGTCGACCTGTATTACGACGGGGTCTACCGCGGCACGTACCTGCTGTGCGAGAAGGTCGAGGTGCGCAGCGGGCTATTGGATATCGTGGATTATGATCAGCTGATCGAGCGTACGTACGATACGGACGGGCTGACCGTGGCGACGGGGGAAAACCGCTACGGCTGCCCTTACAGCTACCTTGCCGGACTGGACGCGGACAGCGGCGCGCAGGGCTCGTACCTGCTGGAGATCGACGAATTTTTTTACACCGGCGAGGACGCGTGGGTGAGTACGAAAAGCGGCCTTCACTTTACTGTGCAGAATCCCGGCTACCTCAGCGAGGCGGACGGGGCCTATATCGGGGAATTCTTGCAGCGCATCGAAAACGCGATCGAAAACGGCGGCGTGGAGCCGGAAACGGGCGAAAGGGCGAGCGATCTGCTGGATTATGACAGCCTCGCGCGCTTCTTTCTGCTCAGCGAATGGAGCAAAAACCCGGATTACTGGCGCGGCTCGACCTTTTTTTACAAGCTCGCGGGGGAGGAGAAGCTCTACGCCGGCCCGGTGTGGGATTTTGATATCGCGTTCGGCATTCGCAAGGGCGAGAGCGGCACGACCGGCTACCTGCGCGCGGACGACGGCTGGCTGGGCGAGTTGACCGCCCTGCCCGACTTTCAGGAAACGGTGCGCGCCGTGTGGCAAAACGAGCTGGCGCCCATGCTGGCGTCCCTCGACCTGGACGCCTGTATCGACCGCATTTCCGCGAGCGCCGCCATGAACTTCACCCTCTGGCCGTACGGAGGGGATTACAACAATATCAACAAGGACACCGTTTACGATACCTGGGAAGAAAACCTCGATTTCCTGCGGGATTATCTGGCCGGGCGACTGCGATGGATGGACGGGGATATCGCGCACTGGGCGGGAAGCGAGATCGGCGACGCCGCGCTTACGCTGAGCTATCGCAACGCGGACGTGGAGAGCAGTTCGACCTTTGCCGCAGTCAGCAGCCGGAACAACGTGACGCTCTCCGACGTGCGATGGGCCGCGGCGCCCGACCCGGACGTGCCCTGGCACGACCTGTACACGGTCACGGCCACGCTGACCGCCGCGGACGGCTGCGCGCTGGCGGACGGTTTCGCGGTTATGGTCAATGGCGACCCGGTAACGGTGACCGCCGCGGACGCGCAGACGGCGGCCGTACGCTTCACCTTCAGCGGCCCGAAGTACGAGCCCGCTCTCTACGACGGCGACGATTACGGCCTGCTTTACCAGTACGACTACTTCGTGGCCCACAACCCGGAGGTCGTGGAGGATTGCGGCACCGACGACCCGGACGAGATGCTCGACTATTTCGTCTCCAGCGGCCTGTACGAGGAGCTGACGGGGATCGAGACGTACGTCCCGGAGGAATTCATCGACAATTACTACGACCAGATGGACGCGTACTTCATGTGCGACGCCGAAAGCTGCGCCCAGTATTACCGGGAGAACGTCGCCGCGGAGAACCTGCTGGGCATGGCGCAGGAAGCCTTCCCGACCGTCGTCCAAAGCGCCGAATAACCGGCATTCGGCCCATTGCCGGCCCTTTGTTTTTCGGGCGCTTTGTCCATTGACGCGCGCCGCTTTCCGGGGGTATACTGCCCCTTGGAAACCAATCGGGAGGCGTGCCGATGAACGAACAACCATCCGTTCCGCAGGCCGACGAGGCGGCGGGGAAGCGAACCGGCTATCTGGCTTTGCTGTGCGGCATTCTGGGCACCTCGACGGGCTCGCTGCTCTACAAGCTGTCCTTCGCCACGGGGCTGAGCGCTCTGTGGGTGAACGTCATTCGCCTGTGCATCACCCTGCTCATCATGACGCCCATGACCCTGTTAAGCCCCGTCAAGCGCAAAAACCTCCGCGGGATGACGAAAGGCGGCTTCTGGCTGAGCGCCCTTTCGGGCACGTTTCTGGCGTTCCACTTCACAACCTGGGCGCTGGCGCTGGCCAACACCGACGTTTTCGCGGCTTCGGCCATCTGGGGCACGTACCTTTTGATGACGGCGTTGTTTTCCTCCGTGCTTTTGAAGGAGCGCACGTCCCCCGGCGCGGTGGTCGGCATGCTCATCGCCACCGCCGGCGTGGTGATCTGCAACCTCGACGGGGGCATGGGCAAGCTGACGGGGAACCTGCTGGCGCTCGTGGCGGCGATGCTGCAGGCGTTTTATACCCTGTGCGGCCGCAAAGCCCGCGCGTCCATGGACACTAACACCTACACCTCCGTCGTTTACCTGTTCACCTTTTTGTGGATGGCGCTGATCGTGGCGGTGTCGGGCGTGCCGCCGACGGGGCTGATGCCGCAGAACCTGTTGTGGGCGCTGGGGCTGGCGGTACTGGCGACCCTTCTGGGGCACACCATGCTCAGCCGGGCCCTGAAATACATCAAAGCCCCCACCGTGTCGGCCTTCATGCTGACGACGGTGGTCACCGCGCCGCTGGTGGTGTTTCTGGTGCTGGGGGACATGCCCTCGAAGTACACCTTCGTCGGCGGATGCGTGATTATTGTGGGACTGGTCTGGTACCTGCGCATGGAAAGGCGCGAGGCGGCGCGGAAGGCCGCGGCGCAGACGGCGGACGGGGCAACCGCCGGGTAACCCGAAACGGAGGGGAACGGCATGAGGCTTGGAGCGACGCTCTACATTCACCATACCCCGGAGGCGGTGGATCTTTACCGGGAGGCCTTCGGACTGACGCTGGGATACCACGAGCTGTTCCCGGACGGCACCTACCTGCACGCGGCGCTGTGCCGCGACGGGGAGGAGGTGTTCGCCGTGAGCGAATCCCAAAACCGGCCGCTGGTGGAGATGATGCTCAAATCCTCCGTGAAGGAAGCGCGCCCGACCATGAGCTACGGGCTCGTGATGGATTCCGAAGCCGACGTGCGCAGGGCGTTCGACGTGCTGAAACAGGGCGGAACGGTGATGCTGCCCGTGGGCACCCTGCCCTGGAGTGCCTGCTGCGCCGAGGTGGTGGACCGCTACGGCGTGTACTGGTACGTGACCGTATAAACGGCGTTAACAAAAGGCTCCCTTGTCGGGGAGCTTTTTTTATAACGCGATCTCGTCCCACAGATCGTTTCCCGTGCCCAGCCGCGACACCTTCCTGTAGCCGCGGGACCGAAGCATGGCCGTCGCCGCGTCGAAAGCGCAATCCAGATACCGGGCGTCGTGGCAATCCGAGGTGAGCGTTACCCGTCCGCCCATGTCCAGCCACGCGTCCAGCAGGAAGCCGGCGGGGTAGGGGGCCGGATCGTACCCGCGGGCGATGCCGCCGGTATTGACTTCCAGAAGCGCGCAACCCTCTTGGGCGGTTTGCAGCGCCTCGAGCGCAGCGGTACGGTACCGCGCGCAGCCCGTGTCCAGGCCGAGCCGATCCGCGTACTTGCGCACCAGGTCGAAGTGGCCGATCACGTCGGGTCTGTCGCGCCTCACGGCGTCGCCGTGAAGCGCGAAATACGCTTCCGCCATGCCAACGGCGTCGCCCTCGAAGCGCTCAGCCACGCAGCGCTTGAGCAGCTGCGGCGGGCCGTCCACCGCTACCCACTGCCCGCCAAGCGGCTCGGGGAAATAATGCGTGGAGCCGATGAGATAGTCGAAATCCCGGCGGTTGTTCAGCTTTTCCTCCGGAGGCGCCAGCGCGTCCTGCTCGAGGCCCACGTAGAGCTTCGGCGCTTTGCCTTCGGTGGCGAACCCGCTTTGCAGGGCGCGCAGCTCGGTACGGTAGGCCCGCTGGTTTTCCGGACTCATGCAGTAGTTCCAGTCGAAGCCCTGCATGGCGTGCCCGGAAAAACCCAGGCTCACGAAGCCCAGCCTTTGCGCCGCGGCGAGCTGCTCGGCGACCGTGCTTTTGCCGTCGCAGTAGGTGGTGTGGGTGTGGGCGTTGGAAAGAAATCTCATTTCATGCGCTCCTGCTTCACCTTGTGGTCCACCACGTGGCGCTTGGCCAGTTCCCGCACCACATCCTCGTAGGAGATGCCCATTTCGCACATCAGCACCATGGCGTGGTAGGCCAGGTCGCCCAGCTCGTAAAGCGTCTCCTCCCGGTCGCCCTTCGCGCCCGCGACGATGACCTCGGTGCACTCCTCGCCGACTTTTTTGAGAATCTTGTCGCGGCCCTTCTGGAAAAGGTACGTGGTGTAGCTGCCCTCCCGGGGGTCGCTTCGGCGGCTCTCGATCAGCTCCATCAGCGCCCGCATGGCGAAGGGCTTGATCTCGTCGTCCTCGTACAGCTCGTTGAAAAAGCAGCTCTCCGCGCCGGTGTGGCAGGCGGGGCCCGCCTTTTTGACCTCCACGACCAGCGCGTCGCCGTCGCAGTCCGAACGCACCGCGACGATCCTCTGCGTATTGCCGCTGGTTTCGCCCTTGCGCCACAGGCACTTGCGGCTGCGGCTCCAAAAACAGGTGCGGCCTTCCGCAAGGCTGATTTTGAGGCTCTCGCGGTTCATGTAGGCCAGGGTGAGCACCTCGTGGGTCGCGTAGTCCTGCACGATCGCGGGGATCAGCCCGCTTTCGTCGAATTTCAGGGTTTGTTCGATGGCTTCAAACGTCATGTTTTTCCTCCGTCACAGGCGCATGGGCACGCCCCGGTCGCGCAGATAGCGTTTCAGTTCCTTGATGTCCACCTCGTGGGAGTGGAAAATGCTCGCCGCCAGCCCCGCGTCCACGCGCGGCAGGGTGAACAGCTCCGCAAAGTGCTCCATGGTGCCCGCGCCGCCCGAGGCGATCAGCGGCAGGCTCACGGCGTCGCCGATGGCGGTGAGCATGGGCAGGTCGAAGCCTCCGCGCACGCCGTCGGTATCGATGGAGTTGACCACCACCTCGCCCGCGCCGCTGTCCTCGCCGCGCTTGACCCATTCCACGGCGTCCAGCCCCGTATCCTCGCGCCCGCCCTTGGCGAACACGTGGAAACGGCCGTTCACGCGCTTGACGTCCATGGAAAGCACCACGCACTGGTCGCCGTAGCGCTTGGCGGCCTCGCCGATGAGCGCGGGGTTGCGGATGGCGCCGCTGTTGACGCTCACCTTGTCGGCTCCGCACTTGAGCACGCGGTCGAAATCCGACAGGGTGTTAATGCTGCCGCCCACCGTGAGGGGGATGAACACCTCCGCCGCCACGCGTTTCAGCGCGTCGGCGAACAGCGGACGGCCCTCGAAGCTCGCGGTGATGTCGTAAAACACCAGCTCGTCCGCGCCGGAATCGTTGTAGAACCGCGCGAGGGTCACGGGGTCGTTCACGTCGCGCAGGCCCTCGAAATTGACGCCCTTCACCACGCGGCCGTCGCGCACGTCCAGGCAGGGAATAATGCGTTTGGTCAGCATGCCGTTTCCTCCTCCCCGGCGGCGGCGAGCGCCTGTTTAAGCGACAGCCGTCCCGCGTACAGCGCCTTGCCGATGATCGCCCCGTACACGCCCAGTTCCTTGAGTGCCGTAATCTCCGCTTCGCCGGTCACGCCGCCGCTGGCGACGACGTTTAATCCCTGAAGGCCGGCCAGCTTTTCGTAGGCCGCGAGGTTCGCGCCGGAAAGCAGGCCGTCGCGGGAAATATCGGTGTAGACCACCGTTCTGACGCCCGCGTCCGCAAGCTTTTGGCAGAAGTCGAAGCTCCGCACGTCGGTGATCCGCTTCCAGCCCCGGACGGCCACGTAGCCGTCCCGCGCGTCCACGCCCACGGCGATCTTTTCGCCGTAAAGCTTCGTAAGCCGCGTCACGAGCGGGAAGTTCTCCACCGCCGCGGTGCCCAGAATCACGCGATCCGCGCCCAGCGCGAGCGTGCGCTCCGCGTCCGCCTCGGTGCGCATGCCGCCGCCCACCTGCGTAAACAGCGGAAGCGCGCAAAGCCGGCCGATCACCTCGCGGTTCTGCGGCCCGCCGTCCTTCGCGCCGTCCAGATCCACCACGTGCAGGCACTTTGCGCCCTCGTAAAGAAAGCCCTCGGCCGTCGCCACGGGATCGTCGCCGTAGACGGTCATGCGGTCGTAATCCCCCTGCGTCAGGCGCACCGCCTTGCCGCCGCGCAGATCGACGGCGGGAAAAATCAGCATGCGGCGGCCCCCTTCGCAAACGACAAGAGGATGCGCAGGCCCACCTCGCCGCTCTTTTCCGGGTGGAACTGCGTGCCACACACGCTTCCGCTGCGCACGACCGCCGCGACCGGCACGCCGTATTCGGCGGAGGCGACCAGCGCGCTTTCGCAATCCGTGGCGAAGAAGCTGTGCACAAAATAGACGTAGTCGCCCTCCTTCACGCCCGCCACCAGCGGGTCGGAGGGCTGCTTGAGGTTCAGGCTGTTCCAGCCCATATGCGGTATTTTAAGCCCCGTCGTGTACGCGGAAAAGGGCACCACGCGCCCCGGCACCAGCCCAAGCCCCCGGTGCAGGCCGTATTCCTCGCTCTGGTCGAACAAAAGCTGCATCCCCAGGCACACGCCCAGCAGCGGCTTGCCCAGACTCGCCTGCTCGACCAGCAGGCCGTCCAGCTTGAGGGCGCGCAGCTTCTCCGCCGCGTCGCCGAAAGCGCCCACCCCCGGCAGAATGATCTTCTCCGCCGCGCGCAGTTCGCCCTCGTCCCGCGTCACCACGCTTTGCGCGCCGATGTGGCGAAGGGAGCAGGCGAGGGAGTAAAGGTTGCCCACGCCGTAGTCCACGACCGCGATCATACGTTGCCTCCCAGCGTTCCCTTGGTGGAGGGGATTTCGTCCGCGTACGCCGGGTCGATGGCGCCCGCCTTGCGCAGCGCCCGCCCGAAGCCCTTGAAGATCGCCTCCAGCAGGTGGTGCGTGTTCTCGCCCGAGAGCGTGCGCACGTGCAGGGTGATCTTCGCTTCCCGCGTCAGCGCGAGAAAAAACTCCTTGCCCAGCTCCGTGTCGAACGTGCCCACCTTCTGGGCGGGCAGCTCCGCTGCCCACACGAGCGTGCCGCGCCCGCTCAGGTCCAGCGCGACCATCGCCAGCGCCTCGTCCATGGGCACAAGGGCGTCCCCGTAGCGCGTTACGCCGCGCAGGTCGCCCAGCGCTCCGCGAAGCGCCTGCCCCAGCGCGATGCCGATATCCTCCACCGTGTGGTGGTCGTCCACCTGCGTATCGCCCGCGCATTGCACGGTCAAATCCATGCGCCCGTGCCGGGCGAACAGGGTGAGCATGTGGTCCAGAAACCCGCACCCGGTGGCGACGTTGCTTTCGCCGGTGCCGTCCAGGCTGAGCGTCAGCCGGACGTCCGTTTCCGCGGTTTTGCGGGTGATGGCGGCGGTTCTCATGGCTGTCCCTCCTTGAGGATGTCTCGTGTGGCGGCGAGCAGGCTTTCCATCTGTTCTGCGCTGCCCACGGTGATGCGCACGTGGCGGGTCAGGGTCGGCTGGCTCAGGTAGCGCACCAGCACGCCGCGTTTTTTGAGCGCCTCGTAATACGTGCGCCCGTCCATGCCGGGCGGCGAGGCGAACAGGAAGTTGGTCGCGCTCTCGAGCACCGAAAAGCCCAACGCACGCAGGTCGGCGGCGCTTTGCTCCCGCTGTGCGCGGATGGCGGCCACGCACTGCGTGAAGTACGCCCTGTCCCGCATGGCCTCGATGCCCGCGACCATCGTGAGCCGGTTGATGGAGTAGGGGTGGAAGGAGTTTTTGACCCGGCTCAGGTCGTCCACGATCGCGGGGGACGCCAGCGCGTAGCCCAGCCGCCCGCCCGCGAGCGACCGGGACTTGGAATAGGTGCGCACGACGAGCAGGTTGGGGTATTTGGCCAGCAACGGTACGCAACTCCCGCCGCCGAAGTCCACGTACGCCTCGTCGATCAGCACGACGCTGCCCGGATTGCCCGCCACGATGCGCTCCACGTCGGCAAGCGGAAGCGCCAGCGACGTGGGGGCGTTGGGATTGGCGAGGGCCACCAGCTGCCCCTGCGCCAGAAACTTCTCCACAGGCAGCGTAAAATCCTCGTTGAGGGGGACGATGGTCGGGGTCACGCGGTAGAGTTGAGCGTACACCCGGTAGAAGCCGTAGCTCACGTCCGGGATGGTCGCGCCGCGCGTCTCGTCGGCGTAGGCCATGAAGGCGAAGCCCAGCACCTCGTCCGAACCGTTGCCCACGAACACGTTCTCGGCCGTCAGGCCGTACTCCGCGGCGATGGCCTCCCGAAGCTTGCGGCTCAGGGGATCGGGGTAAAGGTTGAGCTGCTCGATCGCCTTGCGGCTCAGCGCGTCCAATACGCGCGGGGACGGGGGAAAGGGGCTTTCGTTGGTGTTGAGCTTCACGTAGCGCCTGTCCTGCGGCTGCTCGCCCGGCGTGTAGGGGTCGAGCGTTTGCAGACGGGGCAGAAGAAAATCGCTCATTGGCCTTCCTCCAGCCGTACGGCGACGGCGTTGGCGTGGGCGGTGAGGCCCTCGCTTTGCGCGAAGCGCTCCGCGTCCGCGCCGACTTTTTGAAGCGCCTCGCGGGTATAGTAAAGGTAGCTGGAACGCTTGGTAAAGTCGTCCACGCCCAGGGGCGAGGAGTAGCGCGCCGTGCCCGAGGTGGGCAGGGTGTGGTTGGGGCCCGCGAGATAATCCCCCAACGGCTCGGGGCAATAGCGGCCCAAAAACACGCTGCCGGCGTTGGTGATGAGCGGCAGGAGGGCGAAGGGCTCGTCCGTGCAGATTTCCAGATGCTCCGGCGCTACGGCGTTGGCGACATTGGCGGCGGAAGCCAAGTCGGGAACGACGATGATCCGGCCGTTCTGCTCTACGGATTCCCGGGCGATGGCCTCGCGGGAAAGTGCGGACAGCTGTTTTTCCACCTCGGATCGCACCGCCTGCGCCAGCGCCGCGGAGGGGGTCACCAGCCACGCGGCGGCGAGTCGGTCATGCTCGGCCTGGCTTAAAAGATCGGCGGCCACGAACGCGGGGTTGCTTTGTTCGTCGGCGATGACCAGAATTTCGCTGGGCCCGGCGACCATGTCGATGGCGGCCAGCCCCTGCGCGAAGCAAAGCTGCTTGGCGGTGGCGACGTAGATGTTGCCGGGGCCGACGATCTTGTCCACGCGCGGCACGCTCTGCGTGCCGTAAGCCAGCGCGGCCACGGCCTGCGCGCCGCCGAGCTTGACGATGTCCGTGACCCCGGCGATCTTCGCCGCGGCGAGGATCACGGCGGGCACGTTTCCGTCCGCGTCGGGCGGGGTGGTCATCACGATGCGCTTCACGCCCGCGATTTTGGCGGGAATGGCGGCCATGAGCACGGTGCTGGGGTAGCGCGCGGTGCCACCGGGCACGTACAGGCCCACGCTGGCAAGCGGCAGCACCCGCTGGCCCACCACCACGCCCTCGCTTTGCGCGTCCATAAAGCCCGTGCGCTTCTGCCGGAGGTGGAAGCGCTCGATGTTCGCCGCCGCCAGCCGGAAGGTGGAAAGCAGCGCCGGATCGACCGCCCGCGCGGCCGCGTCGATCTCCGCTTCGGTCACGCGCAGGCTTTGCGGCCGCACGCCGTCGAAGCGCTCGGTATACGCAAGCGCCGCCTCGTCCCCGTTCGCCCGCACGTCCGCCAGAATGGCGGAAACGGCGGCGGTCACGTCCCGGTCGGGGGTGGAAGCGCGGTTGAAAAGCGTTTCCACGGGCTGACCCTCGTAACGGATGATGCGCATCATGCCTGTTTCTCCTCTCCCGTCTGCCGCCTGAGCGCGGCGGTCAGCGGGCCGGTTTCGCCCGCCTTGAACTTCATGGCGGCCTTGTTGGCGATCAGCCGCGCGCTGATCGGCAGCACTTCCTCGATCACCTCAAGGTTGTTCTGCTTCAGGGTGGAGCCCGTTTCCACGATGTCCACGATCACATCGGACAGCCCCAGGATGGGCGCCAGCTCGATGGAGCCGTTGAGCTTGATCACTTCGATCTCCCGGCTCTTGCCCGCGTAGTACTTTCTGGCGATGCCGGGGTACTTGGTCGCCACGCGCAGCGGCGCGCCGAGGTTTTCCCGGAAGCCCACGGGCGCGGCCACGCACATTCGGCACACGCCGAAGCCCAGGTCGAGCAGCTCGTACACGTCGTTGCCACCCTCCAGAAGCACGTCCTTGCCCACCACGCCCACGTCCGCCGCGCCGTGCTCCACGTAGATGGGCACGTCGCTGGGCTTGACCAGCAGGTACTGTACGCGGCCGTCCTCGTCGGGCAGCACCAGGCGGCGGTCGTCCCGCTCCATGGCGGGGCAGAGATACCCGCAGTCGCGGAAGATGCGGTAGGCTTTATCCCCCAGGCGTCCCTTGGGCAGCGCGATATTAAGCATCTTTGGGCACCTCCCGGAAGGTTTCACCGTCAAAGACCATCGTCTTTTCGGCGTGGAAATCGGCGGGGCGCTCGCGGGCGGTCAGCACCCGCAGGCCCTGCGCGGCCAGGGCAAACGAAGCTTCGTTGACCTTCGCGGGGTCGTCGCTCTCGGCGTAGAGCGCCAGCACGTCCGCGTCCCAGGCGGGCTTGTCCAGAAGCACCCGGGTCAGCTCGTCCAGGTAGAGCGCGAAGCCGATGCCGTCGCCCTCCTTGCCGAAGCGCCGCATGAGGTGGTCGTACCGGCCGCCGGAGAGCACCACGCGCGGCGCGCCCTGCACGTAGCCTTGAAACACGATGCCGTTGTAGTAATCCAGATCGTTGAGCATGGAAAAATCGAGCTGCAGGCGGTCGCCGAGGCCCGCTGCGGTCAGCAGGGCGTAAAGCGCTTTGAGCTCCGTCAGCGCGCTTCGCATTTCGTCGCACACGGCCAGCCGTTCCGCGCGCGCCAGCACCGCCGGAAACGGGCCGGAAAGCTCCGGAAGCACGACGATCTTCTCGGCGTAGGCCGCGTCCACGCCCTCCTGCGCCGCGGCCGCGGCCAGCTCGTGCGCGCTCTTGCGGCGGATCAGCTCAAAAAAGCGCTCCTTTTGTTCCGGGGTGAGCCCGGCGGCCTCCATGAGGCCCGAGGCGAAGCCCATGTGGCTGACTTCCAGCACGTACGCGCCGCCGACCGCCCGCAGGCTTTCCACGGCGAGACGCACCACCTCGCCCACGGTGCAGGCGTCCAGCGCGCCCAGCGCCTCCACGCCCATCTGGTCGATTTCCGCAAACTCGCCGCCCGTGGGCGCGAGGCGGTAGACGCTCTCCTTGTAATACACCTTCTCCACCCCGCGGCGTTCCGGGCGGGCGTGCTTGACGATGGAAAGCGTGACGTCCGGCTTGAGGGCCATCAGCTTCCCGTCCGGGTTGGTGAAGGTGAGGACGCTCTCGCTTTTCAGAAAGCTCTTGTTTTCCAGATAGAGAGCGTATTCCTCGAACCGGCGCATGGAAAAGCGCGTGTAGCCGAGGCTTTCGTACAGGCTGCGCAGGCGGCCCATGAGCTGCTCGCGTCTGGCTTCGCTTCGTTGTTCCATCGTTCCTCCCGCTTAGCTGCTTTGTTTTGGTTTTGCCGCGGGCCGGCTGAACGGCGGCCGCGGAAAACCATGGGGTGAGTATAACACAGCCAGACGCTTTAGTCAAGTAATACGGTGACGCATTAGCATAATAATTTGGAACATTACCCCGCATCCGTCCGGCGCGATTCGGCGCCACCGGTATTGTACAGGAAAACGGGCGAAAACACAAAGGGACGGCCGCGAACTGCGGCCGTCCCAAATCGGGAGACAGGCGGAGTTTATTCCGAGGATAGGCCGGTCGTTGCGGACGCTGGCCAGGCGACCCATTCCCAGGCGCTCTGGCGGATGTTGTAGTTCTTTTGCAATTGTCCGTTGGCGTCGTAGAAGCCCGTGGTGGTCGTCCAGCCCGTGACGCAGGCCTGGAAGGCGGCAAGCCCGGTACAATCGGCCGCATGGTAGAGCACCGTATCCTCCGCGGTGCTGCTTTCGCCCGCGGCGAGCACCACGTTGACCGCGCCGCTCAGCACGTACGCTTCGTCGCCCGTGCCGACGGGAACGGCCGCGAAGGCTTCGTCGTACCCCCGGATGCGGAAGCGCACCTGAGTCAGTTCCATGCCGGACAGGTTCCGCACGACCACGTAGGGCTTGCCGTCCCGAAGGCCGATTTCCGTAATGACCGCCGCGTGTTGGAGCGAGCCTACGTCCACGTAAACGGTCACGGTATAGCCGCCGTCCTGGGTAACGCCGGTCAGCTTGCAGCGGCCTTCGCCGCGCCCAAGCACGGCAAAGCGGTTTCCGGTTCCGCTGACGGTGGCGACGCTTTCGTCGCCGCTTTGCCAGGTCATGCGGGTGTCGGTCGCGCCCTCGGGGGCGAGAACGGCGGTGAAGCTTTCGGATTCGCCCACGCCGACGCGCACGTCCTTGTAGGGATAGCCGACCCCCGTCACCGGCACCACGACCGTGACGGTCGTCGAGGCGCGCTTGTTGCTTCCGTCGGCGGCGGTGGCGTATACGGTCGTCCGGCCGGCGGAAACGCCCGTGACCACGCCGTTTTCATCCACCGTCGCAACGGAGGGATCGGCCGATTTGTAGGAAAGGGAAGGGTCGGCGGTATCGACCGGCAAAACGGAAGCGTAAAGCTGTGCGCTGTCGCCCAGCGAAACGGTGTAGTCGAGGCTGTCGAAGGCGACGTCCTCCGCCAGCTGCAGCGCGCGCACCGTAACGGAAGCGGTCACCTCGGGATCGTCGCTGCACACGGCGGTGACGGTCGTTTCGCCGACGCCCGTGAAGGTCACGACGCCCTTTTGCTGACTACCGCGACGTTCTCATCCGCCGAAAACCACTCGACGGTCCGGTCGTTGGCGTTCTCCGGCAGGACGGTCGCGGTCAGCTGCATTCTCTCTCCCACGATGCCTTCCGCGCCCTGCGGGGCGATATCCACCGTTTCGGGCGCCTGGCGAACGTCCACCTTGAACGTGGTTTTGGCGTTGCCGTCTACGGAAGTGACGGTGATGGTCGCGCTGCCGCGCTTGACGCCCACGACCCGACCGCTGCTGGTAACGGTGGCGACGGATTCGCGGTTGGATTCGAACGTTACGCCCTGCTCGGTGGCATCCTCGGGCGAGCAGGAAACGTGCAGCTGCAGCGTCCGGCCGACGAACACGGCGTCGCTTTCCGCATACACGGTCAGCTTGGACACGGGGACGATCACCCTGACCGGCACGGAAGCGGACGCGGAGGGGTCGAGCAGGCTTACGGCGGTCAGCACGCATTCGCCTGCCGCCACGGCGGTCAAGCGGCCCTTGTCGGACACGGTCGCGACCGATTCGTCGCTGACGGCATAGGTGACGCCCGCCTTGACCGCCTCGTAGGGCGATACGGACGCCGTGACCGTAACGGACGTGCCGACCGACAGGGTTACGGCGTCCTTGGCGAAGGCCACGCTCACCGCGCCGGTCTCTGCGGCGGCGGGCGCCGCCGCGCATACCGCGAAGGCCGCGGCGAGCAATACGATTAAAAAGGCGTTATTTCTCTTCATGGCGTTTCCTCCCTGCTGTGCTCCGGGGTGAAAAAACAGGCCGCTACGGCCCGATTATACCATAGGGCCCGCGGCCTGCAAACGTTCGCAGGGAAGGATTTACGTTGCGTTCACAGATCGGCAACGGAACGGAAACGAAACGCTATAGGGAAACGCGGCCGATCCCGGACAGGTGGGAGACGATCTTCTCGCACGCGTGCCCATCGCCGAAGGGGTTGTCCGCTTCCGGCCACACGGGCGCTGCCGTCAGCTTACGCAGGATATCCGCCTGATCGGGCGCGGCCAGCACGTTGCAGCCGCCCGGCATGGTCTCCGGCCAGACGGCGTAGGGGAACACGGTCACGCAGGGCACGCGGGCGAAGAACGCCTCCCGCTGCACGCCGCCCGAATCGGTCACCACGCGCACGGCGTGGGAGACCAGCGCCACCGATTCCAGATAGCCCAGCGGCGAAAGCAGCCGGACGTTTTTGAGGCTCAGGCGGTCGCGCAGCCGCTCCGCCGCGGCGCGGTTGCGCGGGTGCACGGGGTACAGCGTGGGCGCGTCCAGGCTTTCCATGGCCGAAAGGATTTCGGCGAGCGTTCCGTCGTCGCGCGTGTTCTCCTCCCGGTGGCAGGTGAGGTAGTAAAAGCGCGTCGGCACGGGCACTGCGCTTCCGTCGAGGCCGGGCAGGCTTTCCGGCAGGCGGCCGCCCGCCCCCCGCCGGTAGTGCATAAACGCGTCCAGCATCGGATCACCGACCAGATAGGCACGTCCGGCGAGGTTTTCCTTTCGCAGGGCTTCCATGGCGCTGGGCACGCAGGCAAACAGCAGCGTGGCCGTATGGTCGGCGACGATGCGGTTGATCTCCTCGGGGTTGTCAAGCGTTCCCAGCCGGTTGCCCGCTTCCACGTGGATCACCGGCACGCGCAGCTTGACCGCCGCCAGCGCCGCCGCGAGGGTGGAATTGGTATCGCCGTAGATCAGCAGCGCGTCCGGCGCTTCCTTTACAAGCACCTCTTCCAGCGCCACGAGCATCCGCGCGGTCATCTGCGCGTGCGTGCCGCCGGAAATGCCCAAGTCGTAATCGGGGCGGGGAATCTGCAATTGTTCGAAAAACACGTCGCTCATCATCGGGTCGTAGTGTTGGCCGGTGTGCACCAGCACCTCGGCGTGCTCCCCGCGCAGCACCCGCGACAGGGTCGCCGCCTTGATGAACTGCGGCCGCGCGCCCACGACGGTAACGATTTTCACGGTCTCGCCCCCTTCCCGCCCGTTTGGGTCACAGCCGGTACGCGCTCTCCAGCCCCGGAACGTGGCGGGTGTCCAGGACGATCTTGCCGTCAAGCAGCTCCGGACGGCTGCGCAGCTGATCGTGCCCGACCATGACGATCACCAGATCACACGCGGCCAGGAAGGAATCCAGCGACGCGTGCTGGCAGTCCGTCATCACGGTTTTCACGTACGGGTCGTACACCTGCGGGGCGGGCAGCCCGCGCTCCCGCGCGGCGGCGAGCAGTTGCAGCGTGGGGCTTTCGCGCGTGTCGTCCACGTTTTCCTTGTAGGTCAGACCATAGAGCCCGACGCGGTTGAAGCCGGGCACGGAGCGCTCCTCCATGACGGCGAGCGCCCTGTCCAGCACGTAGGCGGGCATGCCGTCGTTCACTTCCCGCGCCGCGCGGATCAGCCGGGCCTCGGCCGGGTAATCCCCCACGAGGAACCACGGGTCCACCGATATGCAGTGCCCGCCCACGCCCGGCCCCGGCGTTAAAATGTGCACGCGGGGGTGGAGGTTGGCGATGCGGATAATCTCGTACACGTCCAGGCCGCCCGCGCGGCAGAGGCGGGCCAGCTCGTTGGCGAAGGCGATGTTCACGTCCCGGAAGGTGTTCTCCACCACCTTGCTCATCTCGGCGGTGCGGATGTCCGTCAGCACGATTTCCCCTTCGCAGAAGGCCGCGTACATCCGCTTTACGGTCTCGGCGGTCCGCGCGTCGTCCGCGCCGACGGTGCGGGCGTTGTGGACGAGCTCGTAAACCATGTTGCCGGGGATGATCCTTTCCGGCGCGTGCGCGAGGCGTACCGAGCGGGCGGAAGCCGCGATGCGCGGGCGCACGACCCGGTCGATGGTTCCGGGGGAGACGGTGGACTCCACCACGATGATCGCGTCCTCGCCGCAGGCGGCCAGCACGTCGTCCACCGCGCCCGCCACGTAGCGGGCATCCACCTTTTTGCTCTGCGGGTCGTAGGGGGTCGCGACCGCGATAATGTAAACGTCGGCGGGCACGCAGGTCGTGGCGAACGTAATGCCCTTTTCCACGGCCGCCTGAAACAGCGGTGCCAGCCCCTTCTCCTCGAAGGTCACCCGGCCCGCCTTCAGCTTTTCGACCACGGCGGGGTTCCGATCCACGCCCGTCACCCGCACACCGCGGGAAGCCAGCATCAGCGCCGTCGGCAGGCCGATGTAGCCCAGCCCGACCACACACACCTTCATGCAAGTTCCACATCCCATCCGTAAGCTAACGTATAGTATACGCCGCATCGGCCTTCGCGTAAAGCGCCCCGGAGGCGGTTCACTCGCCGTCGATCAGCCGCGCGAAGGCGGCGGCCATGCCCGCGCTCTGGAACGCGGCGACCGCGGCCGCATCGGGCGCGTAGGCGGGCGGCTCGCCGCCGACGAAGCGGTCGTACTGCATCCGAACGTAGGCTTTCAGCTGCCGGTACGCCTCTTCGCCCCCGGCCTGCTCGCAGCAGAAGCCCACGTGGGCCTTCCGCATCACGGCGGCGACCTCGCTAAGCGGCAGATCGCCGGAAACGCAGCAGACGACCGGCATGGCGAGCATCAGGTATTCCAACAGCTTTCCGGGCAGGTTGCCCTGCCGGGTCCGATCGTTCCAGGCGGCCAGCAGCAGCACGTGCGCCGACTTTTGCAGCTTGAGCGATTCGTCCCGAGGGAGGAAGCCGCGGCCCTCCAGGCAATCGGCGAGGCCCGCCGCCGTCGCCTGGCTCACGAAGCCGCCGGTGTCCCGCCCCGCGTAGACCAGCGCGATCTTTTCCCGATCGGCCGCGCCCTCGTCGATCAGCTCCCGAACCGCCCTGAAAAACGGCGACAGGTCGCGCTGCGCCCCGTACATCTGCCCGCAGTGGACGAAGGTCAGCCTGTCCAGGCGCTTCGGGGGAAAGCTAAGGCCGCGCAGGTCTTCCGCGTCGAACGCGTTGTAGATCACCTGCCCGATGTCCGAAAAGCCCATGACCTTCAAATATCCCGCGGAAGCGGCGGTTACGGCGTCCGCGTTTTCACGCACGTCGCGCAGGTAGCGTTTCAGCCGGCCCTTCTGCCGGGGGAAAGGCACGGCGGCCTCGTCCCGGAAATCGGCGATCCACCGGTCGGCCAGCCCCATGCGCTTCACCTTTCGCGCCACGGTGTGCACGCTCAGCGGCCCGTAGGTGGAGAGCACCGCGTCGTAATGCCCGTTCAGGCCCCGCGCCGTCCGCACGCAGGCGCGGGCGAAAGCCGCGTCCGCACGGTCGTACAGCCACAGGTAAACCGCGTCGATCAGCCGCCTGCGCCACCGCGGCCCGGCGGGCGAAGGCGGCGAAGCCGCCGCGGGCTTTTGGGCGTTCGCCGGGCGCGCACGCCTGCGCCGGTGCAAAAAGCCCAGCAGGCTTCGCACCGGCACCGGCCGCACGTCCGCAAGCTCCGCAAGGTCGCGCGCAAGCAAAGGGTCTTGAACTCCGCCCGGATCGGCGCCGCAGAGCACCGTGACCGCGTACCCCATGCGGGTCAGGTATTTGGCCAGCTTGGTGGGCCGCACCGCGCCGATGGCGTTTTGCGGGGCGAAATAGGCGCTGATGATCAAAACGCGTTTTTTCACGGCTTGTCCGCCTCCCCGGCGACTTCCGGAAACAGCTTCGCAAGCAAAGCGTCGCTTCGGCAGCGCTCGTTCCAGCGCGCCTGCGCGGCCGCGCGCAGGGTTTCGGCTTCCGCCCGGCTCAACCCGGCGAGCCAGCCGAGCGCCTCCCGTACCGCCTCGGCACCGCCCTCGGGAGCGTACAGGCGGCCGATCTGCCCGTCCACCAGCTCCGGAATGCCACCGACGCGCGGCGCGATGACCGTAAGCCCCGCGCGCATCGCCTCCATGATGGATACGGGCACGCCCTCGCTGCGGCTGACGTTGATAAACGCGTCGAAGGGCCGCGAGGCGTAGATCGCCTGCACCTGTTCCCGCTCCACCGTTCCGGTGATCTCGTAGCGCACGCCCGGAAGCGAGCCGAGCTGCTGCCTGGCGTAGGTGCGCACGTCCTCCTCCTGCTCGCCGCCGCCGATATGCGTCCAGTAGACGGGCGCGCCCCGCCAGCCGGCCAGCGCGTCGATCAGCAGCGGCAGCTGCTTGATGTCGATGACGGCCGAACAGCTGACCAGGCGCAGCACGCCGTCCATGAAAAAAGGCGGAGGCAGGCGGGTTTCGGCCTTGGAACCGGCGGAGCCCATGCCGATTACGCTGAGCTTTTCCGCCGGCACGGCGACGCAGGCGGCCAGCTGCGCGCGCGCGGCTTCGCTGATGGGGTAGAGGCCGTCCAGCGTGCGGGCCAGGAAGCGCTTCATCAGATAGGGGTTCAGGGGGTTGCGCTCCGGGTCCACGTCGAAGGCGTGTCCCCGCGCCACGGCGTGCGCCTCGGGCCGCCGCCGCTTGCAAAGCGCCGCGGCGAACCCCTCGTAGCTCATCCAGAAGGCATAGAGCGTTACGCGTTCGTTGCGCCGCAGCATCGCCCGGGCCCAGTTGGCGAGCATCAGCCCGCGCGTGGCGAACAGGAGCAACTTGGCCGCCGCGACGGGCGTCCACCGGCCGTCCCGCAGCAAATGGAACTGCTCGCGCCAGAGCTCCGGCAGGAAGGGCGCGCGCAGCTTGGCGCGCAGCTCGCCCAGCGCCGGGCGGGACGCGTGCACGTCCGTGGGACGGGGGTCGGTCAGTTCCGCCACGCCGTAATAGCTGCACAGCACCACGCGGTCGAAGTGCGCAAGCAGCCAGGGAAGTTCCTGCAGCATGAACGGGTCGGGCTTTCCCGCGCCGTCCAGCGCGCAGGAGCTGAAATAGACGACCGTGTTTTTCATGCTCGTACCCTTTCCAGCACCCCGCGCAGCACGCCTTCCCAGGAAAGGCGCTCCCGCGCGTAGGCACGCATGGTTTCGCCCAGCGCCGCGTCGCTTTTCGTGCGGCGGGCGAAGGCGACGACCGCTTCCATGTCGACGGGGGTATCGTCGTTGGACACCCGCAGGGCGAAAGCCGCGTCCGGGGGCAGCGCGGGATCGTCCACGGCGGAGAGGAAGGGCAAACCCCGCGCCATATACTCCCGAAGCTTGAGCGTCATGCCCCGCGCGATGCCGTAGCGGTACATCCCCAGGCTGCCCACGCCCACGTCGCAGCGGGCGATCAGCCCGTCCAGCTCCCGCCCGTACAGGGGACCGTGGAACGTGACGCGATCCGTAAGCCCCAGTTCCTCCGCGAGCGCGCGCCATGTTTTGAGCGAACCGTCCCCGTCGCCGCCGGCAAACTCGATGCGCACGTCCGCCTCGCCCCGGTAAGCCGCCAGCGAGCGCAGGATGCGGTCGTACCCGTGCCAGCCGCTCATGCTGGCCAGCGCCAGCAGGCGCACGGTCGGGTCGGCGGCGTTGGGCGCATGGGGGGCGAAGGCGGACACGTCCACGCCGTTGGCGATGTTCACGGCCGGGCGGCCGTTAAGCGTCCCCTCCACCGGCGCGCCGATGAGCGTATACAGGTCGACCAGCGGGTGGATGCGGCTCAGCACCCGGTCGGTATAGCGGAACACCTGCCGCCGCAGGAAGAAGCGGTCGTTTTCCGCCTCCTTGGGATAGGTGGGGTATTCCAGCACCAGCTTCCCGCCCCGGGTCTTGAGCATGCGCACGGTGGAAAGCGCCCCGGCGAAGGTGGGCATGTAGCGCAGGTAGAGCACGTCCACGGGCATAAGCTGCATGGCCTTGCGCGCGGCGGTCATCAGATCGGCGAAGATGCGGGTGTGGTCGTAGCCGGGCAGGCGGGCGAAGGAGGTGCGGATGAGCTTCACCGGCCGATCCCCGCCGATCAGGTACATGCCTTCTTCTCTCCAGCCGACGCAGTACGCGTTCCACCCCAGCGCGCGGGCTGCGGCCATCTGCCCGTCGAACTTGGTCTGCAGGTTTTCCCGCCGGTGGAGAGGGTATTTCATCAAAAACAGGATCGTCGGCATCAGCGCGCCTCCTCAAGCAGCTCGCGGTACAGCGAAGCCATGCGCGCAAGCACGCTGGTAAGCCCGTAGGGCCGGATGGCCTCGCGGTTGCGCCTTCCCATGGCCTCGCGAAGGGCGGAGGAGGTAAGGATTTGCCCAAGCGCCCCGGCCATGCCGGGGGCGTCCGTCGGGGCGCGCAGGTAACCGCCCTCGCCCTCGGCGATCAGGTCGGCGCTGCCGCGGACGTTGGAAACCACGCAGGGCAGGCCCGCGGCCATCGCCTCCATCAGCGACACGGGCAGCCCCTCCTGCAGGGAGGGGAACAGAAACGCGTCCGACGCCGAAAGCAGCGCCGCCACGTCGGTGCGGAAGCCCAGGAAGCGCGCCCGGTCGGACACGTTCAGCGCCTGCGCAAGCGCCCTGAGCGCCTCCTCGTCCCGGCCCGTGCCGCAGAACAGCAGCGTTACGCCCGGCAGCTTCGCAAGCGCGCGCAGACAGGTTTCGTGGTTCTTGCGCGGAATATGCTCGCCCACGGTGATCACCACGGGGTCGCCGGGGGCGATGCCCAGCGCCGCGCGCACGGCGGCGCGATCCGGCGGCGCGTCGAACCGGGACAGATCCACGCCCACGCCCTCGACCAGCGCCGTCCGTCCGGCCCGGAACCGCTTCGCGCGCGCGTAATCCTCCGCGTTGATGGTAATCAGCAGGTCGGTGCAGCGCGCCAGAAAGCGCTCTGCCGGGTAGTAGAGGAGCCAGTTGACGAGCGGCGCGCCCGTAAAGAAATGAAAACCGTGCGCCGTGTACACGACCCGCGTGCCCGCCTTGCGCGCCTTGCGGGCGGCGAGGCGCGTCAGCATCCCGCCCACGGGCGTGTGGCAGTGCACCAGCGCGTAAGTTTCGCTGTCGATCAGGTTTTGAAGCGCCCGGTACACGCCGCGGTTGCCGGGGCTGAGCGGACTGCGCTCGAAAGGCAGGTCGATATAGCGGTCGCAGCCGGGCACGACGGGGTTCGCTTCCCCGGTATCGTTGCGGGCGCAGCAGTGCACCTCGTACCCCTGCTGCCGGAACCACTGCATGTAGGGCACGTGAAACACGAGAATGTGCCCGCGCAGCACGGTAGCGACGAACAGTACTTTTTTCTTCATGCCCCGGCCTCCGTGACGCGGATGGAATCGGTAAACGATACTTCCTCCGCCGGGCGGAAGGCGTCGCTCATGCGCTGGTCATAGGTCAGCGTTCCGAACACCTTGCCCATAGCGCCGACCCGCCGGGCGAGCGCGCCGAGCAGCAGGCCCGCCCCCCGCGGCCGCCACAGGCGCCGGCCGTGGGCAAGCGCAATCTGTTCGGCCAGCTCGCCGGTGGAAACGTATTCGCGGTTCTGGGGAAAGTACAGCCCGCCCTCGCCGCTTTCAAGGAGCGCCTCCATAAAGGCGCAGAGCGTATCCACGTAGAGCATGCTGCGCTCGTTGTTCACCCGGGGGAACAGCGGCAAGCTTTGGATCAGCACGGAAAGCCGGGGATAGTTGCCCCGGCAGCCGGGCCCGTAGATCATCGGCGGCCGGAGCACGGCCACGCGGAAATCGTCGCCCGCCAGGGCGCCCAGGTCGGTTTCGGCGGCGAGCTTGCTTCGGCCGTAGGCTGTCGCGGGCGCGGGCCGGGTGTCCGCGCCGATGCGCCCGACGGTCAGGCCGTACACGCTCATGGAGCTGAAAAACACGAACTGTTTGACGCCCGCGGCTTTGGCAGCCTTGGCCACCTCCACCGCCAGCACGTGGTTCACGGCGTCGTAGAGCGGGGCGTTTTGCGGCGTTTCCTTCTGGTGCGCGATCCCCGCGACCAGCACCGCCGCGTCGAAGGGCGAAAAATCGAACGCCCTCCATGCGTCTGTGCGCAGGCCGACCGTGCGCGTTTCAAAGCGCCCGGGTTCGCGCCCGAGCCAATCGGCGATCTTTCCGCCCAGATAGCTGCCTTCCCCCGCGATCAAAACCCGTATCATGGCTTGTCCTCCGTGCGTTTGCCGGCGTAGCGCCGCCCTTCCCGGCCCTCGGCGATGCCCTCCCGCCGGAACACCTTGACGACGGTGAGGACGAAACACCGGATGTCCGTTGAGAAGCGCACGTCCCCGGCGTATTCGCCGTCCAGCCGGGCCTTCTCCTTCAGTGAGAGGTCGTCGCGCCCGCTGACCTGCGCCAGTCCGCTCAGACCCGGGCGCGCGGCGTTGGCGCCGAAGGCGTCGCGCAGGGCCAGCAGATCGTCCTGGTTCCACAGGGCGGGGCGGGGGCCGATAAAGGACATCTGCCCCAGCAGGATGTTAAAAAGCTGAGGGAGCTCGTCCAGACTGGTTTTGCGAAGCACCCGCCCGCTGCGGGTGATGTAGCGGGCGGAATCGCGCAGCTCATGGGTAGGCACGTCGTGCGGGGCGTCCTGCCGCATGGTGCGGAACTTGAAAATCTCAAAAAGCTCCCGATCCCGGCCGACGCGCTTCTGCCGAAACAGCACCGGGCCGTGGGAATCCAGCTTGACCCACACGGCGATCAGGATCAGCAGCGGCGAGAACGCGGCCAGGCTGAGCACGGACAGGACGATATCGAGCGCGCGTTTGCCAAACCGTCGGTACATGCGCCTGCGCCTCCTCTATGCCTGCGCCGCTCCCGCGCGCCGCCGAAAGGGCGGGAGCGGAAAACGACGAAAAATCGGAACCGGGTCCCACGGGCGTTCTTCAGGGAAGAACCGTCCCGGCGGCCCGTGCGGAAAAATCGAGCTGATCGTAAAACTTGAGCAGGGTTTTTTCGCCGATGCCCTTGACCATCGTCAGGTCTTCCGGGTAATCGAAGGGGCCGGCGGCCGTCCGTTCGTCCACAATGGCCTGCGCCAGCGCGGGGCCCACGCCGCGGAGCGCCTCGAGCGCCTGCGCGTCGGCGGTGTTCACGTCCACGCTGCCCAAGGGCCAATCGACGGTCGTCCGATCGCTGCCGTCGGGCCGGGCCGCGTAGACGGTCTGCCGGGCGAAAGGGCCCGCCGCGCGGTGCGCGTACACCGGCAGCAGGCAGAAAAGCAGCGCGACCGCGGCGCAGGCGCCCGCCCGGAGGCCGGCGTGCGCGCGGGGGCGGGACGGCCCTGCGGCCGTCCCGCCGAGGAGCGCGCGTTCAGCGTGTGCCATGCGTTCTCCCTCCGCGCGGGCTCATCGCCCGCCCCTGCGTACCTTCTGGCCGGAAGGCGTATCTTCGAGGATGTACCCGGCGGCCTGGATGCGGTCGCGGAGCTCGTCGCTCAGCGCCCAGTTTTTATCCTTGCGGGCCTGTGCGCGCTCCTCGACCATGGCGCGCACCTCGGGGGTCAGCTCGTCCGGCTGTTTGCTCAAAAGCCCCAGCACATCGGTCATCGCGAGCATTTGATCCCGGCCGTAAACGACGGCCTCGCGGCTGACGCCCTGCGAGGGAAGCCTGAACACCTCGCGCGCCAGCTCGAACAGCGCACCCAGCGCATCGGCCGTGTTCAGGTCGTCGTCCATGGCGGCGTTGAACTTCTTTTGCGCCTCGTCCGCCGCGGCCATGAAGGCCCGCCCGCTTTCGTCCGGCGCACGGTCCACAGCGCCGCTTTCCAGGAACAGCAGCTGGTCGCGCGCGCCGTAGAGGCGTTCGAGGCTGCTCTGCGCCTGGGCGATCATCTCCCGGCCGAAGTTGACGGGGCTGCGGTAGTGCGCCGAGAGCATGAACATGCGCACGGCTTCCAGGTCGTACTCCCTGCCGATGTCGCGCACGGTGAAGAAGTTGCCCTTGGACTTGCTCATCTTTTCGTTGTCGATGTTGATGAAGCCGTTGTGCATCCAGTAATGTACGTAGGGTTTGCCGGTCGCGCCCTCGCTTTGGGCGATTTCGTTTTCGTGGTGGGGGAAGAGCAGGTCCTTGCCGCCGCCGTGGATGTCGAACGTGTCGCCCAGATAGGTCATGCTCATGGCCGAGCACTCGATGTGCCAGCCCGGACGGCCGGGGCCCCAGGGGCTGTCCCACGCGGGTTCGCCGGGCTTTTGCGCCTTCCACAGGGCGAAGTCCAGCGGGTCCTCCTTGCGCTCGTCGGTGCTCACGCGCGCGCCGCTTTCCAGATCCTCCAGGTTCTGCCCGCACAGGCACCCGTAGCGCGGGAAGGCACGCACGCGGTAGTACACGTCCCCGTCCACGTCGTAGGCGAGACCCTTGTCCATCAGCTTCTGAATCAGCGCGATGATCTGGGGGATGTGCTCGGTCGCGCGCGGGTGCACCGTCGCCGGGCGGATGCCCAACGCCCTTGCGTCCTTGAAATACTCGGCGATGAACCGCTCGGCCAGCGCTCCCACGGTGATTCCCTCGTCGGCGGCGCGGCGGATCATCTTGTCGTCGATGTCGGTGAAGTTCTGCACGAACGTCACCTCGTACCCCCGGGACTCGAAGTAACGGCGCAGCACGTCGAAGATGATGAACGGGCGCGCGTTGCCGATGTGAAAATAGTTGTATACGGTGGGGCCGCAGGCGTACATGCGTACCTTTCCGGGCGTAACGGGAATAAACGCCTCTTTCTGCCGGGTTTGGCTGTTATAGATCTGCATACGGATCCTCCTTGTTTTTCGGCGGTGCGTCGGGGCAGGCGGAACAGTCGCCGCTACATCGTTCCCCGTCTTCCTCCGCGACCGCTTCGGGCAGGGCTTCGCCCTCCTCGGTGCAGCCCATGCGCCGGGCCTGTTTGGCCAGGCAGCGTTCCATATGCGTAAGCCGTACGTACAGCGATTCCATGCGGTCCAGCATCGGGTCGGGCAGATGAATCTGATCCAGGTCCACGTCGACCTGCGGCTGCTTTTTCCTTACGATCCGGCCGGGGTTGCCCACGACCGTGCAATCCGCCGGCACATCCTTGAGCACGATCGCGCCCGCGCCGACCTTGCTGTGGTCGCCGACGGTGATCGGCCCCAGCACCTTGGCACCCGCGCCGATGGTGACGCCGTTGCCGATGGTGGGGTGACGCTTGCCCACGTGCTTGCCGGTGCCGCCGAGGGTAACGCCCTGATAGATGGTCACGTCGTCGCCCACGACGGTCGTTTCGCCGATCACCACGCCGTCGCCGTGGTCGATAAACACGCGGCGGCCGATGGTCGCCCCGGGGTGGATTTCGATGCCGGTGCGGTGCCGGGCGCGCTGGCTGACCAGCCGCGCGAGCAGCACGTGACCGCCGTTGAACAGGGAATGGGCAATACGGTGGGATTTAAGCGCGGCAAGGCCCGGGTAGCACAGCCGGACTTCCAGCCTGCTTTTGGCCGCCGGGTCGCGCGCGAGCACGGCGTCGATATCTTCTCTGGCGCGTATGCGCCTTTCTTTTCGGTTCATTCGTCCTCCGCCTTTCCGTCGTTGGGGGCGCTAAAGCCGGCAGCGGCGCTTCCGCCCTGCCAGTGGCCTACGAGCACGGCCCCGACGTTCGCAAGGAGCATCTCCTGCGCGTTGATCCGGTTGGCGGTCGCGTTACGGCGCACGTAGCTGCCATCGCTTTCCAGCCGCCAGCTTTTCACGTTGTCGGCAAGCTGCAGCATGAGGATGTTCTCCACCGCGCGCTTGCAGGCCGGATCCTTGACGGGAAACATCAATTCGACGCGCTTGACCAGGTTGCGGGGCATCCAGTCCGCCGAGGAAAGGTAAATATCCGGATCGCCGCCGTTTTCAAAACGGAAGGCGCGCGCATGTTCCAGATGCCGCCCGACGATGGAGACGACCTCGATGTTCTCGCTCATATGCGAAACGCCGGGGATGAGCGTACAGATGCCGCGCACGATCAGCCGAATCTTCACCCCGGCCTGACCGGCCTCGTACAGCGCACGGATCACCTCCTCGTCCAGCAGGGAGTTCATCTTGGCGACGATCCCCGAAGGCCGGCCGGAAAGCGCGTGTTCCTTTTCCCGGCCGATGAGGTTGAGAAGCCTGGGCTTGAGGCGCACGGGGGCGTCCACCAGCTCGGCCATGCTGTAGGAGGGGGCGTTGCCCTCCAGCGCGTAAAAGAAGCGGGCCGCATCCTCGCTCAGCTGGGGGTCAGCGGTAAAAAGCCCTAAGTCGGTATAAAGCCTGGCGGTGCCGTCGTGGTAGTTGCCGGTGCCCAGGTGCAGGTAGCGCTTCAGGTGCCCGCTTTCCATGCGGCTGACCAGCACGGTCTTGCTGTGGGTTTTCAGCACCGGAACGCCGAAGATGACGTGGCAGCCGGCGCGGCGCAGCCGTTCGCCCTGCGAGAGGTTGTTGTCCTCGTCGAAACGGGCGCGCGCCTCGAAAAGCACCGTCACCTGCTTGCCGTTCTCGGCGGCTCTGGCCAGCGCGCGCACCACGGGGCTACCGCTGCCCACGCGGTAGAGCGTCATCTTCACGCTGCACACGTCGGGGTCTTCCGCCGCACGCATAAGGAACTGCACCACCGGCTCGAAGCTGTGGTAGGGATGGTACAAAAGCCAGTCCTTCGCGGCGATCTGCCTGAACATGTCCTCGCCCGCCAGCGCCGGCACGGCGGCGGGCTCGGTGCGGGGGTACTTGAGGTCGGGGCGGTCCAAAAGGCCGTACAGGGACATCATCAGCTTGTTCAGGTCCAGCGGGCCCGTGACCCGGTAGCGGTGCTCCGGGGGCACCTGGAAGCGCTTCATGAGCATGGAGAGCATCCCCGCGCTCATGCGCTCCTCCGCCTCCAGCCGCGTTACGGCCCCGGTGCGGCGCTTCAGCAGCATTTCCCGAACGGCGGTAGCCACGTCGCCGCCGTCGTCCAGGTCGAAGTCCTGATTGCGCAGGAGGCGAAACATCGACGCCTCCTCCACCTTATCCTCGGGGAACAGGAGGGGCAAAAAGAGCTTGGCGACGTCCTCCTTGCGGATCAGGCAGCGCGCGCCGCCCAGAGAGGGCAGTTCGTAGAGCCGCCTGGAACCGGGCAGCGCGACGGTTACGTAGCGCACGCGGCGCCCGCTTCTGGGGCGGAGGCGCACCAGAAAATGGATCTGCTTCTGGGGAATGGGGGAGAGCTCTTCCTTCCAGGGAACGGCTTTAAGCCGGCGGAACAACTCGCTGTGGAAGACTTCCCTCACGCGGGCGTACATCTCGTCGGTCAGGGTATAGATGGGGTAGATCTGCACGCCCTGATGGTACAGCTCGCTGTGGATGCCTTCGTAAAGGAGGTATTGGAGGTTTTGCTGGTGGAGAATGGTCTTGTCGATGCGCCGGAGCACTTCCGCCGCGGTCAGCCCGCAGGGCATAATCCGCCTGGCGCCCGCACCGGCGGCATCCTCCAAAACGGTGTGGTAGCGAACCTGCATAAACTCGTCCAGGTTGGAGGTGACGATCGCCAGGAATTTGGCGCGCTCCAGCAGCGGGTTGTCGGGATTGTCGGCTTCCATCTGCACGCGGTGGTTAAACTGCAGCCAGGTCAGTTCCCGGTCGAACACGACGGGCCTTTCGACGGACCGTTTCCTCGAGCCGTTCATGGTGTTTGGCGCCCCCGTTCCTCCTGCCGCGGGCGAGCCCGCCGGGCGTGTTGCGGTCATGGGTTCGCACCCATACGTAAATCTTATTATAGCACAGAACCAAAACGCCTTACAAGTGCGGGCGGACGGTTGCGACGCTTGCGCGGACGGTTGCGACGCTTGCGCGACATATGCAGAACCGCCGCGACAGCGTTGCTGTCGCGGCGGCCTGGAGGAGGGTCACACGCGGTCGCTCACCAAAGCTGGCCTTGCAGGGTACCGTCGTAGTACGGCGCACGCGCGAGCAGGTTTTTGTAGTCGATCCGGATGATGTATTTATACTGGTACTCCACCTCGCCGTCGAGCAAGCGGCGGCGAACCGAACGAAAACGGTAGCGGTCGTGGGCCGTCAGTTTGGGCAGCACTTCTTCCAAAAGCAGCAGGAGCGCCTCCTGCTTTTCCACGTCCATGGGCGGGCAGCCGTGCTCGGCCAGATCGAAGCGGGTTTCATACCCGTAGGGGAACAAAAAGCGGAAGGAGAAACCGTTTTTGTCGATGGTCAGGCTCTCGACGGCGTATTTGCGCGCCTGCTTGAGCACCGGCCGCATGGCCTCGAACAGGGGAGAGGCGTACAGTTTTTGCGTTTTCAGGCGCACCAGCTGCGCCCGCCGGCGATCCAGCACCAGCAGGTACACGACCAGCGCGATTCCGAAAACCGCGATCGCAAAACACAGTATCGACTTGTCCATACGGATCCGCCTCTTTCTCATGGGTGAGGGTCGACGAAGGATCGAAAACCGAACGAACTGATTACAACAATATTGTAACATATGTATCGGGGACATACAAGCAGAAATGTGGATAAGATTAGGAAAAAGAAAGGAAAAATGTTTACAATTGCATTAAATACATGAAAAAATCATTATTTATGTGTCTAATTAAACAAGAATATGTTACATAATTCGTTATCCACAGAAAATCGTGGAAATGTGGATAACGGTGCGGAACACCGGGAAATCAACCCGAAGCGAAAATGCCGGCCGTTCGAAACCTGCAAAAACGGCGGAACGAAAGGCGGCGTGGCCGGACGGATAGCCGAACGCGGGGTGAAAAAGCGTTGGCAACGTTCGCGTTCCCCGAACACGTGCGGCCGGATACCGGCATCAAAAAGCGCCGGCTGTCCGGCGCGGAAGAGAGTGAAAGAGACCGAAAGGAAACAAAAGAAAACAAAAAAACAGGCGTGGCACAAGCCGCGCCCGAAAAGAGGATAACGGTTGTTTACAGGAAGGAGGACAGCCGCATCAGCGCCGCCATGCTCCCTTCCACCCGTATCCGGCGCAGCGCGAGCGCCGTAACGGGGTTCAGCCGGCGCTGGAACACGGCCAGCAGGTTCGCTTCCCGGCCGGTTACGGTCACGTCCACCGGCGAACCGTTCCCCAGCTCGGCAAAGCGGCCGTCCCGAAGCGCGAAGGCGCAGGCGTAGCCCGTATCCGTCGCGACCAGGCGGTAGGCGTAGGAGATACCGCCGAGCGCGTCCTCGTTGCGCCCGAGCATCGCGTACAGCGAGGGGATCAGCTCCTCCAGCCGTTCGCTGCGCTCGGCCAGCGCGTACATGGCGTCGATGTCCCGGCGAAAAGCGCTTTGCATACCCTGGCCCCCTTAGAACTCCGCGCTGCCCGTGGTGCGCGGGAAGGGGAGTACGTCGCGGATGTTGGTGATGCCCGTCAAATACATCACCAGCCGCTCGAAGCCCAGGCCGAAGCCCGCGTGGGGCGCGGTGCCGTAGCGGCGGGTGTCCAGGTACCAGGCATACTGCTCCTCGCCCATGCCCAGTTCCCTGATGCGGGAAACCAGCGTATCCAGCCGTTCCTCGCGCTGGCTGCCGCCGACCAGTTCCCCGATGCCCGGCACCAGCATATCCACCGCCGCGACCGTGCGGCCGTCGTCGTTCATGCGCATGTAGAAGGCCTTGATCTCCTTGGGGTAGTCATACACGAACACGGGCCGGCCGAAGTGCTTCTCCGTCAGGTAGCGCTCGTGCTCGGTCTGCAGATCCATGCCCCAGGAAACGGGATACTCGAAAGCCTGACCGCTCTTTTTGAGGATATCGACGGCGTCGGTGTAGGTGCAGCGCGCAAACTCGCTGCCCGCCACGGCGGTAAGCTTGTCGATCAGCCCTTTTTCCACGAAGCGATCCAGGAAGGCGAGCTCGTCCGGCGCGGCCTGCATGACGCGCGTGATGACGTACTTGAGCATATCCTCGGCCAGCGCCATGTCGTCGAACAGGTCGGCGAAGGCGATCTCCGGCTCGATCATCCAGAACTCGGCGGCGTGGCGCGGGGTATAGCTCTTTTCGGCGCGGAAGGTGGGCCCGAAGGTGTACACGTTACGGAACGCCATGCAGAAGGTTTCCACGTTCAATTGCCCGCTCACGGTCAGGCTCGCCTGCTTGCCGAAGAAATCCTTGCCGTAGTCCACGGCGCCGCTCTCCGTGCGGGGCGGGTCGCCGACGGGCAGGGTGGTGACCTGGAACATTTCGCCCGCGCCCTCGCAGTCGCTGGTGGTGATCAGCGGGGTGTGCACGTAGGCGAAGCCCCGCTCCGCGAAAAACGCGTGGATGAACTGCGCCGCCAGCGACCGGATGCGGAACACCGCGTAAAACGTGTTGGTGCGCGGCCTGAGGTGGGCGATGGTGCGCAGGTATTCGAAGCTGTGGCGTTTCTTCTGCAGGGGATAGTCGGGGTCGCACAGGCCCACGACCGTCACCGTATCGGCCTTCAGCTCGAAGGGCTGCTTCATGTCTGGGGTGAGCGTGAGCGTGCCCGTGGCGGTCACGGCGCTGCCCAGCGTGGTTTTGATGACCGACGCGAAGTCCGCGGTGCGCCCGTCCTCCAAAACGATCTGCAGGTTTTTGAAGCTCGTGCCGTCGTTGAGCTCGATGAAGCCGAACGCCTTGCTGTCGCGCACGGTGCGCACCCAGCCGGATACGGTGCAATCGGGGATGTCCGCCTGGGGCGGGTTGTCAAACAGGGAAGCGACGGAGTAGTTCGCCATGGGTCAGGCCTCCTTGACGGGTTGTTTGCCCAGCATCGCGGCGCCGATGACGCCCGCGTCCGCCCCCAGGCGGGCGATCTCGATGCGGGGATAGGGCATGTTCTTAAAAAGCAGGTACCGGGGCAGGCGCTCGCGCACCGCGTCCAGCAGGAAGTTGCCGGCCTTGCTCACCCCGCCGCCCAGGATGATCATCTCCGGGTCCAGAAAGGCGGTCACGGTGTCCAGCGCCATGCACAGGTAGTTGACGTAGCGGCGGAACACCTTCAGGGCCACCTCGTCGCCTTCCTTGGCGCAGTCGATGACCGCTTTGGCGGTCACGTTCTTCACGTCCCCGCCGCAGGCCTTGTACAGGTCGCTGTCGGGGTGCTGGAGCATCGCCTGCCGCCCCATGCGGATAACCGCCGTGGCGCTGCAGTAGCGTTCAAGGCAACCGTCGTTGCCGCAGGTGCAGGGCTCGCCCTCGATATCCATGGGGATGTGGCCGATCTCGCTGCCGATGCCGTGAAAGCCGCTCCACGGCCGCCCGCCGATCACGATGCCGCCGCCCACGCCCGTGCCCAGCGTGAGAAACACGCTGGAATGGCTGCCCACGCTCACGCCGCAGATGCTTTCGGCGTAGCCGGCGACGGTGGCGTCGTTGTCGATGTACACGGGCTTGTCGATGTGCTTTTGCAGCTCCGCGCGCAGCGGCACGTTGTGCCAGCCCAGGTTGGTGCAGAAGATCACCACGCCGTCGCGGGCGATGCCCGGCACGCCCACGCCGATGGAGCCCAGGTCGTCCACCGTGTAGCCGCCTTCCCGCAGGGTTGAAAGCCCGCAGGCGGCGATATCGTGCACGATGTCCGCAAAAGGCCGCCCCACGAGGGTCGGCGTGTCTCCCTGAGCGAGGATCGTCCCGTTTTCGTCCACGACACCTACCTTGACGCTCGTTCCCCCAACGTCGATGCCCATATAAACCATGGCGCTCTCCCCCTGTTGTTTTCGTGCGTTCCGGCTACGCCTGCGCGTCCCCGTCCTTGTTTTGCGCGATCATTTCGTTCAGGCGGCGGTCCAGCTCGTGCGCCGCGCTGTACCCCAGCCGCTTGAGGCTCAGGTTGCGGGAGGCGACCTCGATGATGATGGCGAGGTTGCGGCCCGGCCGTACCGGCATGATCTGGTAGGGCACCTTGACGCCCAGGATGGTCACGGTTTCCTCCGTCAGCCCCAGCCGGTCGTACTCCTTGTTCTGGTCCCACTTTTCCATGTGGATGACCATGTCGATGGACTTGGAGATGATGACCGAGCCGACGCCGTACATGGCGCGGATGTCGATGATGCCGATGCCGCGGATTTCCATGAAGTGGCGCACCATCTCCGGCGCCTCGCCGATCAGACGGTCGTCCGCCACGCGGCAGATGTCCACCACGTCGTCTGCCACCAGCTGATGCCCGCGCTTCACCAGCTCCAGCGCGGCCTCGCTCTTGCCCACGCCGCTTTCGCCGGTCAGCAGCACGCCCACGCCGTGCACGTCCACCAGCACCCCGTGGCGCGTTACGTGCGGCGCGAGGCAGCGGTTTAAGTACATAATGGCCTGGAGCGAGAACTTGGTGGTTTTGGCGTTGCTCTGGAACACGGGGATGTCGTGCTGGCGCGCCAGTTCCAGAAGCTCCTTGGGCGGAATCATCCCCCAGCAGACCACGATGCAGGGGAGCTTGTAGTTCATGTAGACTTCCAGAACGCTGCGCCGCTTTTCCGGATCGAGCGACTCCAGATAGGTCATCTCCACCTTGCCGATGACCTGGGGCCGCTCGTAGGCGAAATATTCGTAAAAGCCGAAAAACTGCATGCCCGGCCGGTTGAGGTCGGTGGAGTTGATATCCATTTCGTCTTTAGAGGAGGCGTTGAGCACCTCCAGATTCAGTTCCTGAATGAATTCCGCGATCTTGATCACGTTTCGTCACTTCCTTAACGGATGGGATGGTCACATTTCGCCCAGCACCCGCGCGGCCACGAAGCGGGCCACGCCGTCCTCTGCGTTGGTGCCGCATACGTGCCGGGCGGCGCGCTTCACCTCGTCGCGCGCGTTGCCCATCGCGACGCTGTGCGTGGCGTAGCCGAGCATGGTGATGTCGTTGAGGCTGTCGCCGAAGACCAGCGTGCGCTCGGGCGACAGGGAAAGCATCTTCGCCAGGCGGCGCAGCGCCGCGCCTTTGCTCACCTCGGGCGGCTCCGCCTCCAGAAAGTAGGGCTTGCTGACCGAGAAGCAGGCGTCGGGGAAGGCCGCCTGCGTAAGCGGCATCAGCCGGGCGACCTCCTCGGGCGTGCTGACGCTCAGTATTTTCGGGGTGGGGAAGTCGACGAACGATTCCAGATCGTGCACCGGCTGACCGTTCATGCCGGAGGAGCGGCGGTAATTGCGGCTGGCTTCGCATTCCTCTTCGTAATAAAAGGTGTCGTCCCGGTAGCACTGCACGTAAAAGCCGCACGTGCTCAGATAACGGATAATCGCCCGCGCCTGCGCGGGGGAAAAGGACAGCGTCTCGCGCACGGTGTGATCGGCGTTCACCAGCTGCGCGCCGTTGCAGGCGATGTAGGGCATGCCGGTGTTCAGCTGCCGAACGAAGGGCTGCATGCTGTAGGCGGCGCGGCCGCTGGCGGGAATGATGCGCACGCCCCTGTCCCGCGCGCGGGCGAACACGGAGAGGGTATAATCGGACAGGGCGGTGTCCGGGTTGAGCAGGGTATCGTCCAGATCGGTTACGATGGCGTCGATCAACAAAATAAAATCTCCTTCAAAAAGCGATTCCGGTTCATTCGTCGTCGGAAGCGTCCGCGCCGGGCTCCCGGCGCGCCTGAAAAAAGGCGGTCAGCAGCGCCTGCGCTTCTTCCTCCAGCAGGCCGCCCACGCAGCGCAGACGCCAGAAGAAGGAAGGGTCGGACGCGAGGGCGTAGACGCTTTCGCAGCAGCCCTGCCGCTCGTCGGTGGCACCGAAGAAGCACGCGCCGAGCTTCGCCATGACCATCGCGCCCGCGCACATGGGGCAGGGCTCCAGCGTCGTGTACAGCGTGCAGTCGGAAAGGCGGCGGTTATGGAGCTTCGCGGCCGCTTCCCGCAGGACGAGCATCTCCGCGTGCGCCGTGGGGTCCTGCAACTGCTCCCGGCGGTTGTGCGCCCGCGCGATGACCTCGCCGTTTCGCACGAGCACCGCCCCTACGGGGATTTCGCCTTCCCGGGCGGCAATTTCGGCCTCGTTGAGCGCCAGGCGCATGAAACCTTCGTGCCCGCTCACGACGCGCCGCTCCCGCCCGCCGCGTAATCGGCGCTGGCCTGCGCCGTTTTGCGGGCCGCGTCCGCGCGGCGGTTGACCTCCTCGGGCGACTGGTAGGTGGGCACGAGCCGGCGCAGCAGGGCGCGCATGTCGCCCTCTTCCTCGATGCAGGCGCGCAGGGACGAAAGCATGGTTTCCATCGCTTCCATCGTGACGACCTCCGGCTTGGTAACGAAAATCTTGGGCAGGTCGGTGCGCACGATGTTCTCGCCGTCGGTTAAAAGCTCCTCGTAAAGCTTCTCGCCGGGGCGCAGGCCGGTGCAGACGATGTCGATCTTCTTTTGCCCACCCTGCGCGGCGTACAGCTGGATCATGCGCTCGGCCAGCTCCTTGATGCGCACGGGCCGGCCCATGTCCAGCATGAACAGCTCGCCGCCGTGGGCGATGGAGGCGGCCTGCAGCACGAGGCTCGCGGCCTCGGGCATGGTCATGAAATAGCGGATGATGTCCGGGTGGGTCAGCGTAACCGGCCCGCCCGCGCGAATCTGCTGCTCGAATTTCGGCACCACGCTGCCGTGGGAACCCAGAACGTTGCCGAAGCGCACGGCGGTAAACTCGGTCTTCCCCTGTGCGTTCAGCGCCTGTATGATCATCTCCGCCATGCGTTTGGTGGCGCCCATCACGTTGGTGGGGTTCACGGCCTTGTCGGTGGAGATCATCACGAAGCGTTTGACGCCCTGCGCCATGGCGACCGTCGCGGCGGTGTAGGTGCCCAGCACGTTGTTCTTCGCCGCCTGTGCGGGGCAGGACTCCATGAGCGGAACGTGCTTGTGCGCGGCGGCGTGCAGCACCACCTCGGGGCGGTGCTCGGCCATGACCTCGCGCAGGCGGCGCTCGTCCTGCGTGGAGCCCACGCAGAGGATGAGCCGCTCGTCCAACGGGTCCGGGCAGCGCTCCTGCAATTCGGTAAACAGGTCGTACATGTAGTTTTCGCTGATGTCGTACAGCACCAGCTTGCGGGGCTCAAAAGCCATCAGCTGGCGGCACAGCTCCCCGCCGATGGAACCGCCCCCGCCGGTGATGAGCACGGTTTTGCCGCTGAAATAGGCGGCCGTCCGCGTCATGTCCAGCTGCTCCTCCGGGCGGCCGAGCAGATCACCGATGTCGATGTCGCGCACATCGCTCCGGTCCTCGCCGCTGCGCACGTCCTGGGGCGCGGTGACGCGGCGCACGCGGCAGCCGGTGGACAGGCACGCCTCGATCAGCGGCTGCAGCTCCCCGTTGGGCGTGGCAATGGCGATGATGATGTCGTCGATCGCGTATTCCTTGGCGTACGCGGCGACCCTGTCGGTGCCGGGCAGCACGCGCACGCCGCTGATGCGCGCGCCCGTGCGGGAGGGATCGTCGTCCACGGCGAGCACGGGAACGCTGCCCCGGTAGCGGCCGTTTTTCATTTCACGGATCACGTTGGCGCCCGCCCAGCCCGCGCCCACGACCATCGTGCGGCGCACCGTCTCCCGCGCGCCGCGCTGGAAGGGGTGCCGTCCGCGCGTCAGGATGATGCGGAAGGCGTAGCGCGAGCCGCCCACCACGGCCGTCAGCAGCACCCAGTACAACAGGTATACCGTGCGGTGCAGCAGGTGGTTGTTCACCGGCTGGGTGAAGGCGTACATGATCAGCGAGTACAGGTAGGTCGCCACCGCCCCGACCAGCGTCGAAAGCACGATCTGCGGAACGCTGTCGGCCGAGGCGTACTGCCACATGTTGCTGTACAGCCCGAACGCCCAGAAGGACAGGATGCACAGAAGCGTCATGACCGGCGCGATGTTTACATAACGCTGAAAAAAGACCGCCGGGATCTGCGCCTCGAAGCGGAGCTGCTGGGCCAGGATCATCGCCAGGTTGCACAGCACCGCGTCGGTCAGCACCCACAGCGCCGTGCGCAGGGTGGACGTAAGCCTCGCCTTGCCTGATGTCATCGGGTACGCCTCCGAGCTGAAACGGTTTGCGCGCCGAAAAACCGCCTGCATCCCCGCGCGTACGCGGGCGGCGGTGGGAGAACGGCGTTCACACGGGTATTTTAGCACAGAACGGGCGGAAAGGAAAGCGCGGGGGCCAAAAGGCGCCCGATTACTTGTCCTCCATTTTCAGCACCGCCATAAACGCCTCGCTGGGCACCTCCACGGTGCCGAACTGGCGCATGCGCTTCTTGCCTTCCTTTTGCTTTTCCAGAAGTTTCTTCTTGCGGGTAATGTCGCCCCCGTAGCACTTGGCGAGCACGTCCTTGCGCAGGGCCTTGACGGTCTCCCGGGCGATCACCTTGCCGCCGATGGCGGCCTGCACGGGAATCTCGAACAGCTGGCGAGGAATGACGTCCTTGAGCTTCTCGGCGATGCCGCGGCCGCGGGCGTACGCCTTGTCCCGGTGGACGATGACGGTGAAGGCGTCGCATATGTCGCCGTTTAAGAGAATATCCAGCTTGACCAGGTCGCTTTCCTGATAGCCCTTCAGTTCGTAATCGAAGCTGGCGTAGCCGCGGGAGCGGCTTTTGATCTGGTCGAAAAAGTCGTAGATGATCTCGTTGAGCGGGATGTGGTAGGTGAGCTTCACCCGACCGCCCTCGTACTGCATGTCCAGGAAGGTGCCGCGCTTGTCCTTGCAGACCTCCATCAGCGTCCCCACGTATTCCTGCGGGGTGTAGACGGTCGCCAGCACGTAGGGCTCCTCCATGTGCTCGATCTCCCCGATGGGCGGAAGGTTGGTGGGGTTGTCGATCTGGATCAGCTTGCCGTCGGTTTTGTACACGCGGTAGATGACGCTGGGCGCGGTGGTGATGAGGTTCAGATCGAACTCCCGCTCCAGCCGCTGGGTGATGATATCCATGTGCAGGAGGCCCAAAAACCCGCATCGGAAGCCGTAGCCAAGCGCCACGGACGTTTCCGGCTCAAAGGAAAGGCTCGCGTCGTTCATGCGCAGCTTTTCCAAAGCGTCCTTGAGGGCGTCGTAATCCGCGCCGTCGGCGGGGTAGATGCCGCAGAACACCATGGGGGTCACCTTGCGGTAGCCGGGCAGCGCCTTTTCGGCGGGGCGCAGCGCGTCGGTGATGGTGTCACCCACGCGGGTATCGGCGATATCCTTGATGGAGGCGCTCACGTAGCCCACGTCCCCGGCCATCAGCGCGTCGCAGGGCAGGTAGCCGGGGTGGAAGGTGCCCACCTCCACCACGTCGAACTCGGCGCCGCTGGCCATGAGGCGCATGCGCATGCCGGCCTTCACCGTGCCCTGTACGACGCGCACGAAGCAGATGGCGCCGCGGTAGTTGTCGTAATACGCGTCGAAGATCAGCGCCTGCAGGGGTGCCGTTTCGTCGCCTGCGGGCGGCGGGATGCGGGCGACGATGGCCTCCAGCACCGCCTCGCAGTTTTCCCCGGTCTTAGCGGAGATGCTGGGTGCGCCCTCGGTATCCAGGCCGATGACGTCCTCGATTTCCTTTTTGACCTCGTCGGGCTCGGCGCTGGGCAGATCGATTTTGTTGATGACGGGGACGATTTCCAGATCGTGCTCCAGCGCCATGTAGACGTTGGCCAGCGTCTGCGCCTCGATACCCTGCGTCGCGTCCACCACCAGCAGCGCGCCCTCGCACGCGGCCAGCGCGCGGCTGACCTCGTAGCTGAAGTCCACGTGGCCCGGCGTATCGATGAGGTTCAGGGCATAGGTTTCGCCGTCCTGCGCCCTGTAGGCCATGTGGACGGCCTTGCTCTTGATGGTGATACCGCGCTCGCGTTCCAGCTCCATGCTGTCCAGCATCTGCTCCACCATTTCGCGGCGCTCGAAAACCCCGGTCATTTCCAGCAGGCGGTCCGCCAACGTGGATTTGCCGTGGTCGATGTGCGCGATGATGCAGAAATTGCGAATGTGGGAAAGACGGTCGTTGCCCATGCGTTGCCTCCGGTCGCCTGCCCGCTCCGGCGATCTGGCCGGGCGGCGGGGCGAAAAATGGTAAAAAGGATCGTGCGCCGTGGATGCACGCTTCATCATACCGTATTTTGGCCGGCTTGGCAATCCGTTTCGGCACATCGTGGTCAAACGCCCGCGCAAGCGGTATAATGGTTGCGCCGCCCGGACGCGGGCGGGGGAGGAAACGATGCTTTCATTATATATTCATTTCCCGTTCTGCGTGCGCAAGTGTGCCTACTGCGACTTCTGCTCGACGGCAGCCGGGGAGGGGGAGATCGCGGCGTACTGCGGCGCGCTGATCCGGGAGATTGAGCGGATGGCGGAGCAATACGGCGGCGAACCGGTGGATACGGTGTTTCTGGGCGGGGGCACGCCCTCGGTGGTGCCCCCGGAGCCGTTTGCGGCGGTGCTGAACGCCCTGCGGGCGCGGTTTGCCATCCGGCCGGACGCGGAGTTCACGAGCGAAACCAACCCCGGCACGCTGACGCCCGCGTGGCTTAACGCGTTCCTCTTTGCCGGGGGCAACCGCCTGTCCGTGGGCGTGCAGGCCAAGCAGGAACGGCTTTTGCGTGTGCTGGGACGCATTCACACGTTCGATCAGGCGCTTTCCGCGCTGGAGACGGCGAAGCGGGCTGGCATCGGCAATATAAACGCGGACGCGATGTTCGGCCTGCCGACGCAGACGCTTACGGACTATCTGGACACGCTCTGGGCGTTCGCGGACGCGGGCGTCACGCACGTTTCCGCCTATTCGCTGATTTTGGAGGAGGGCACGCCGCTGTACGAAAGCGTCCGCAGCGGGGCCCTGGCCCTGCCCGGCGAGGATGAGACGGCCGACATGATGGAGGCGGGCGTGGACAGGCTGGAAGCGCTGGGCTACCGGCGTTATGAGATTTCCAACTTCGCCCGGCCCGGGTACGCCTGCCGCCACAACCTGGGCTACTGGCGGCAGAAGCGCTATCTGGGGCTGGGCGCGAGCGCCGCGAGCCTCCTGCCCGCGCCGCCGGGGGCGGCGGACGCGGCCTACCTGCGCAGAACGAACACCGGCGACGTGCGCGCCTACGTGGGCGCGCTGCAAGCGGGTCGGCTGCCCCCCGCCGAAACGCAGATCGTTACCCCCAGGGAAGCGATGTTCGAAACCGTCCTGCTGGGGCTGCGCACGGTGGAAGGCGTGCGCTACGCCGATTTCGAGCGCCTCCACGGCGTCGCGCTTTCCTCGGTGTACGGGGAGGCGATCGATCGCCTCCGGACGCAGGGTCTGCTCGCGCCCGCGGGGAATGCCGACCCGCGCCTCGCGCTGACCCGGCGGGGGCTTGCGCTGCAAAACACGGCGCTGATGGCCTTCATGGAGGCGGATCGCGGCTCCGGCGCCCCGCGGGGCGCCGATCCGGACACCCGCCCGACGTAAGGCGTCCGGACGGCCGCCGCCGCGGGGGACGGGATGCACAAAGTCTGGCCGTTATTTTGGTCAGAAATAGTCAGAAACCACTTCAAAGCCTTTTGAAATAAGGGTTTCATAAATGTGAACAATTCTAAAATTTGCCCTCTCCAATGCTTGACAAAACCGGGAAACAGGCATATGATAGGTCCATGTTAGCACTCACACCAAACGAGTGCTAACAAAAACCGCGAAAGACACGGACCATTCAGCCGGGAGGAGGGGGCGCAAGATGTTGGACGCACGCAAGTTTCGCATTCTGCAGGCCATCATCGACGACTATATCCTCACGGCCATTCCCGTGGGCAGCCGGACCCTCTCCAAGAAATACGACATGGGGCTGAGTTCGGCCACGATCCGCAACGAGATGAGCGACCTGGAGGAGCTGGGCTACCTGGATCAGCCCCACGTCAGCGCCGGGCGCGTGCCCAGTGCGAAAGCCTACCGGCTTTACGTCGATCAGCTGCTGCAGACCGGGAGGATCCACACCCTCGACGCCGACAGCATCCGCGCGCACTTCACCGACCGCGCCGGAAAAATGGAGGACGTCGTCAACCGCGCCGCGCAGGTGCTGAGCTCCATCACCCATTACACTTCGCTGGTCATGACGCCCGCGGGCGGGGAGATGCGCGTGCGCACCCTGCAGCTGGTGCCGGTCAACCAAAGCAGCGCCCTGCTGGTCATCGTTACCGACAGCGGCATCGTGCGGGACTCGGTCATCCACGTGGACAGCGAGCTGGACGCCGACGCGCTCTACTCCGTCAGCCGGATGCTGACCGAGCGCCTTTCCGGCCACACGCTTGGCGAAGCGCTGAACCTGCTCAAGGGTATGTCCCGCGAGTTTGCGGAAAAGCGCGCGCTTCTGAGCGGCATCGGCGAGCTGGTCGAGGACGTGGAAAACCGTCAGGCCAAGACGCGCATCGCCTTCGGCGGCCCCAGCAACATCCTGAACTTCCCGGAATACAACGACGTGGAAAAGGCGCGGGCCTTCCTGTCGCTTCTGGAAAGCAAGGACACGCTGCTCTCGCTGCTCCGGCAGCGGCAGAACGTGGCCTTCACCGTACGCATCGGCCCCGAGACGGGCGTGCCGGAGCTCAGGGAGTGCTCCCTGGTCACCGCCACCTACTCGCTGGACGATAAGACCCACGGCACCATCGGCGTCATCGGCCCTACGCGCATGGAATACGGGCGCGTGCTGAGCGTGCTCAGCGCCATGGGCGAGCAGCTGACCCGGCTGTTTTCGCAGGATAAGGAGTGACGGCCATGGCCGCGAGAACGAAAACCCATCAGAACGGGGGTAGAAAGCAAACCATGCACCCTGATCACGACACCCGCGGACGCAAGGACGCCCAAGGGACCAACCCCGCCGCCGAAGAGGAACTGGAAGCGGTAGACGCGATGGCCGAGGAAGTGGACGAAGCCACGCCCTCCGTCGCGGGCGAGGAGGCCGCCGCCGAAAAGGCGCAGGCCGAAACCCAGACCGTGGAAGCGGAACTCACCGAGGCGCTCGCCGCGGCCAACGCCAAGGCGGACGAGTATTTGAACCTCGCCCAGCGCGTGCAGGCGGATTTCGACAACTACCGCCGCCGCAACCAGAACGTGCGCGCCGAAGCGTACGAGGACGGCGCCAGAGCCTTCATCACCACGCTTTTGCCGGTGTTGGACAATCTGGAGCGCGCCGTGGACGCCGCGGACGCAAGCAGCGAGCAATCCCTGCGCGAAGGCGTGGAGATGGTCAAAAAGCAGCTTTCCGAGGCGCTGACCAAGCGGGGGGTGACCCCCATCGCCCGCAGGGGCGAGAAGTTCGACCCCAACCTGGAGAACGCCGTGATGCGCGGCGCGCCGGAGGACGGCGAGCCGGGCACCGTGTGCGAAGTGCTCCAGAAGGGCTATCAAATGGGCGGAAGCGTTCTGCGCCACGCGATGGTCAAAGTCGTTCCCGACTGATTTGCGCAGGCTGCCTCGCAGCCGACGGCATTCCGGCCGAAGGAAACGGCGATCCCCCCGCGGTGAAGGGACAGCGTCCCTTTCCGACATAAAACCCCCGTGAATATCGACATTTTGCGTAACCCGCAAGCATTTTGAGGAGGAAACGTATATGAGCAAGATTATCGGCATCGACCTTGGCACCACCAACAGCTGCGTGGCCGTCCTGGAGGGCGGCGAGCCGGTGGTGATCCCCAACGCCGAAGGCGCGCGTACCACCCCGTCCGTCGTCGCCTTTACCAAGGACGGCGAACGCCTGGTGGGACAGATCGCCAAGCGGCAGGCGGTCACCAACCCCGACCGCACCGTGATTTCCATCAAGCGTGAAATGGGCACCGGACACAAGGTGACCATCGACGATAAGAGCTACACCCCGCAGGAGATCAGCGCGATGATCCTGCAAAAGCTGAAGGCCGACGCGGAAGCGTACCTGGGCGAGAAAGTGACCCAGGCGGTTATCACCGTGCCCGCGTATTTCAGCGACAGCCAGCGCCAGGCCACCAAGGACGCCGGCCGCATCGCCGGGCTGGAAGTGCTGCGCATCATCAACGAGCCGACGGCCGCCTCGCTGGCCTATGGCCTGGACAAGGAAGGCTCCCAGAAGATTTTGGTGTACGACCTGGGCGGCGGCACCTTCGACGTGAGCCTGCTGGAAATCGGCGACGGCGTGTTTGAAGTGCTGGCCACCAACGGCAACAACCGTCTGGGCGGCGACGACTTCGACGACCGCATCATCAACTGGATCGTGGATAACTTCAAGAAGGAGTACGGCATCGACCTCAAGCAAGACCGCATGGCGTACCAGCGCCTGAAGGAAGCTGCCGAGAAGGCGAAGATCGACCTGTCCGGCGTGATGAGCGCCAACATCAACCTGCCCTTCATCACCAGCGACCAGAACGGCCCCAAGCACCTGGACATGACGCTGACCCGCGCCAAGTTCGACGAGCTGACCGCCGACCTGGTGGAAAAGACCGTCGACCCCATGAACAAGGCGCTTAAGGACGCCGGGCTCACCACCGACCAGATCGACAAGGTGATTCTGGTGGGCGGCTCCACCCGTACCCCCGCGGTGCAGGCGGCGGTGAAGAAGATCACCGGCAAGGAGCCCTTCAAGGGCATCAACCCCGACGAGTGCGTCGCCATCGGCGCGGCCATCCAGGCCGGCGTTCTGGGCGGCGAAGTGAAGGACGTGCTGCTGCTGGACGTGACCCCGCTTTCGCTAGGTCTGGAAACCGAAGGGCACATCTTCACCAAGCTTATCGAGCGCAACACCACCATCCCCACGAGCAAGTCCCAGGTGTTCTCCACCGCGGCGGACGGCCAGACGACGGTCGAAATCCACGTGCTGCAGGGCGAGCGCCCCATGGCTTACGACAATAAGACCCTCGGCCGCTTCCAGCTGACGGGCATCCCGCCCGCGCCGCGCGGCGTGCCGCAGATCGAGGTTACGTTCAACATCGACCGCAACGGCATCGTGAACGTCTCCGCCAAGGACAAGGGCACCGGCAACGAGCAGAAGATTACCATCACGGCCTCCACAAACATGACCGAGGACGAGATTCAGAAGCGTGTGAAGGAAGCCGAGCAGTTCGCCGAAGAGGACAAGAAGCACAAGGACGAGGTGGAAACCGTCAACCACGCCGACAGCCTGATCTACGAGCTGGAAAAACAGCTCAAGGACAACGAGAGCAAGCTTTCCGCCGAGGACAAGGCGACCGTGGAAAACGAAATCGCCGAATTCAAGAAGGTGCGCGAAACCAACGACGCCGAGCAGATCAAGACCGCCATGGAGGCGCTGACCCAGAAGGTGTACGCGATCTTCGGCAAGATTTACCAGCAGGAGGGCGGCCCGCAGGCCGGCGGCCCCGACATGGGCGGCGGCGCGCCCGAGGGCGAACCCACCCAGAACGACGACGGCACCGTGAACACCGATTACGACGTGAAGTAACGGTCACGGCGGTCGCGTACGCTCCCTTTGGGGAGGGGACGGTCGCATTCGCTCCCTTTGGGGAAGGGATTGCGATCCTCTCCCCAACCTTCCCCGGGGGAAGGACGGAAGCGATTGATGGTTGTAAAACCAGATAGCAACGATTATCATGAGATAAGCCGGAGGGCTTTGGCCCTCCGGCTGAAATCCGAAACCGACGACATGTGCGTCGGTTTCGGAACCTTGCGAAGCAAGGGTTCCTTACGCCGTTCATCGACCGTGAGCAAGGCGAACAAATGAACGGCGCAATATCAAAAAAGTAGCACGGCTACTTTTTTGACACGAAGTAGGTGAGCATTTGGCTAAACGTGATTATTACGAGGTGCTCGGCGTGCCCAAAACGGCTACCGACGCCGAGATAAAAGCCGCATACCGCAAAAAAGCCAAGGAATGCCATCCCGATCTGCACCCCAACGATCATTCCGCCGACGCGCGCTTCAAGGAGCTCAACGAGGCCAACGAGGTTTTGAGCGACCCGGAGAAGCGCGCCAAGTATGATCAGTTCGGTTTCGACGGCCCTAACGTGCAGGGCTTCGGCGGCGCGGGGGATTTTGGCGGCTTCAGCGGCGGTTTCGGCGATTTCGGCAGCATCTTCGATTCGATTTTCGGCGGCGGCATGGGCGGCGGCGCGCACCGGCAGGGCCCCGCTCAGGGGGACGACCTGCGCCACGATATCGCCATAACGTTTGAGGAGGCCGCTTTCGGCTGCCAGAAGACGTTCGAATTTTACCGCAACGAGAACTGCGAAACCTGCCAAGGCACGGGCGCCAAGCCCGGCACCAGCGCGCAGACCTGCCCCATGTGCCACGGCACGGGCCAGGTGCGCCAGAGCGGCGGCTTCATGGTCACGGTGCGCACCTGCCCCACCTGCCACGGCGAGGGCAAGATCGTCAAAGAGAAATGTACGGCCTGCCAGGGCACCGGACGCGTGCGCAAACGCCGCACCGCGACGGTGAAGATTCCCGCGGGCATCGACAACGGCCAGACCATCGTCATGCGCGGGCAGGGCGAGCCGGGGGCGCACGGCGGCCCCAACGGCGACCTGTACGTGCGCGTTACGGTCCGGCCGCATAAGCTGTTCCGGCGCGACGGAACGACGCTGCTTTTGGATCTGCCCATCACCCTTACGCAGGCGGCGTTGGGCGCGGACCTCGACGTGCCCACGCTCAAGCAGGCGGTGAAGTACCGCATTCCCGAAGGCACGCAGAACGACGCGGAATTCCGCCTGAAAGGCTACGGCATGCCCAGCCTGCGCGGCGGGGCGCCCGGCGACCTGGTGGTGCGCGTGAAGGTCGAGGTGCCCAAACGCCTGAGCGAAAAGCAGAAGCAGCTGCTCCGCCAGCTGGAGGAGAGCATGTCGGGCCGCGAATACGCGGGCAACAAATCCTTTCTGGACAAGCTGAAGGGCATGTTCCCGTAAGCGGGGCGGCAGTCGTCTTGCGCGGGGAACGCCCCTGTGGTATGCTACAACGGAAGAAACGAACGCCGGTTAACATCGGCGGAACGCGAGAGGGCTGATTAGCCCTCTCGCGGCCGTGTAACCGCAAGGAGGACGGGCCCCATGCAATGGTGCGAGGCGATCGCGCATACGACGACGGCGGGCGGGGATATTATCAGCGAAATGATGATGCGGCTGGGCGCCGCGGGCACGGAGATTGTGGACCGCGTCGACGTGCCGGACCCGACCAAGCCCGGCGCGTACTGGGAGCTGTACGATCCGGCCATGATCGCCGCCATGCCGGAAGACGTGCTGGTGAAGGGCTGGTTTGCGCAGGACGGACGGCTGAGCGACACGCTTTCGCAATTGAAGGCCGAACTGCGCGGCCTCGCGGCCCGCGCGGAGGGCGCGGCGCTGGGGACGCTCGCGCTGGAAGTGCAGAACGTCGCCGACGAGGACTGGGCTGAAAACTGGAAAAAGTACTACAAGCCCTTCCGCGTCGGCCGCCGCCTGGTGGTCAAGCCCACGTGGGAGGAATATCCCGTTCGTCCCGGCGACCTGGTGGTGGAGCTCGACCCCGGCATGGCGTTCGGCACCGGGACGCACGAGACGACCGCCATGTGCATGGAGCTTTTGGAAGAAACGCTTTCCGACGGCATGCGCGTGATGGACGTGGGCACGGGCAGCGGCATCCTCGCCATCGCCGCGGCGCGGCTGGGAGCCCGAAACGTGCTCGCGGTGGACATCGACCCCGACGCGGTGAAGGTGGCGCGGGAGAACGTGAGCCACAACGGCGTGGACGACCGCGTGCGCGTCATTCAGGGCGACCTGGTCAACGGCGAGGCCATGCCCTGCGAGCTGGCGGTGGCCAACATCGTGGCGGACGCGATCGTCCTGCTGTGCGCGCCGCTTACGCGCCATCTGACGCCCGGCGGAGCGCTGATCTGCTCCGGCATCATCAAGGAGCGGGAAAGCGACGTGCTTAAGGCGGCGAAGGCGGCGGGCTACAGGCTCGACAAGCGCCTGACGCGCGGCGAGTGGGTCGCCCTGCGGCTTATGAACGAGGCTGCCCGTGCATAGGTGCTGGCTGGGGGAGATCGCCCCACTGACGGTCGGCGACACGATTGCGCTGTCGCCGGAGGAGAGCGCGCACGTCGCGCGCGTGCTGCGCATGAAGCCCGGCGGCCGGGTGCAGCTGATCGCCGCGGAACGCCTCTACGACGGGGAGCTTACGAGCGTTGCCGAGCGCGCCGCGACCGCGCGGGTGCTCAGCGCCCTGCCCTCGCCCGAGGCCCCCGTGCGTGTGACGCTCGTGCAGGGCCTGCCCAAGAACGGCAAGCTGGAGACGATCGTGCAGAAGGCGACGGAGCTGGGCGCGTGGGACGTGTTCCCCGTGGAAATGGAGCGCTCCGTGACCCGCATCGATCCGAAGGACAAAGGCAAGTCCGAGCGCTGGAACCGCGTCGCCCGCGAGGCCGCCAAGCAGAGCGGCCGCGCGCACGTGCCCGAGGTGCGCCCCGCGCGCGGCTTGAACGACGCGGTGAAAGCGCTTGAGGCCGGGGGCTACGACGGCATTTTCATCGCGTGGGAGGAGGAGGGCGAGCGCCGCATGAGCGAAGCGCTTCAATCCTTCCTGCTGGAAACGCCCGCGCCGCGCGCCGTCGCGCTGGTGGTGGGCCCGGAGGGGGGCATCGGCGCTTCGGAGGTGGAGGCGCTCAAGGCGATCGGCGCCAAATGCGTGACGCTCGGCCGGCGCATCCTGCGTACGGAAACGGCGGGCTTCTGCGCGCTCACCCTCGTGATGGGCGCGCTCGGGGAGATGTGACATGCCCAAAACGGTTCGGTTCTACACCCTTGGCTGCAAGGTGAACCAGTACGACAGCGAAGCCATGCTGGAGGCCTTTCTTTCCCGCGGGTACCGGCCCGCGGCGGAGGGCGCGCCCGCGGACGTGTGCGTGGTCAACACCTGCACGGTCACGGGCACGGGCGACCAGAAAAGCCTGCAGGCGGCCCGGCGCTTTAAGCGGCAAAACCCCGGAGGGGAGCTGATCCTCACGGGGTGCCTGGCCCAGCGACTGGGCGAGGGCCTGCGGGAAACCGGCGCGCGGCTCGTGCTGGGCACGCAGTACCGCGCGCGGATCGTGGAGCTGTTCGAGCGGGCGACGGCGGAAGGCACGCAGATCGTGGCGGTGAACAGCCTCAAGGGCGCACCCTTCGAGCCGCTCGCCATTTCCGCCCACGAGGGGCACACCCGCGCCGTGATGAAGATACAGGAGGGCTGCGACAACCGCTGCACCTACTGCATCATCCCCTCGGTGCGCGGGGCGATCCGCTCCCGGCCGGTGGAAGCCGTCCGCCGGGAGGCGCTGGCGCTGGCGGAGGCGGGCTTTCGCGAGCTGGTGCTGACCGGCGTGCACCTCACCAGCTACGGCCGCGACCTGGAAGGCGGGCCGACGCTCGCCGACGCCATCCGTGCCGCGGCGGAGGCGCCGGGCGTTATGCGCGTCCGGCTGGGGTCGCTGGAACCGGCGGTGGTCACCGACGCGTTCGTGGCGGCGGCGCGTACGATGCCCAGGCTCTGCCCGCAGTTCCACCTGGCGCTGCAAAGCGGCAGCGACGCGGTGCTGGCCCGCATGCGCCGCCGCTACAACACCGCGCAGTATCGGACGGCGGCCGAACGCCTGCGGGAAGCTTTCCCCGACGCGGCGTTGACCACCGACCTGATCGTGGGTTTCCCCGGCGAAACGGAGGCGGAGTTTGCGGAGACGGTCGCGTTCTGCCGAGCAATCGGCTTTCTGAAACTGCACGTGTTCCCCTTCAGCCCCCGCGAGGGCACCCCCGCCGCGGCCATGGAGAATCAGGTGCCCGAAGCCGTGAAGAAGGAGCGGGTGCGCCGCCTGATCGCCGTGGGCGAGGAGCTTTCCGCCGCGTACCGCAGAACGCTGCTGCATACGGTGCAGCCGGTGCTTTTGGAGGACGCGGGGCCCGGCGGGCTGCTGCGCGGCTACACACCGCAGTATGTGCACGCCTCCTGCGCGGGCGGCGAACCCGGCCGAATCGTAAACCTTCGGCTGACGGGGCTGACCAAAGCAGGAATGAAGGGCGAGGTTGTGGAAACCATGGAATAACCGCCGGGTGAAACCGGCCGGGCAGCGGGAGGAAACGCGCTATGGAAGATTGCCTTTTCTGCAGGATCATCAAGGGAGACATCCCCTCCAAGAAGATTTACGAGGACGAGGACACCTACGCCTTCTACGACATCAACCCCCAGGCCAAAGCGCACGCGCTGGTGGTAAGCAGGCGCCACGCGCCGGATATGAACGGCCACGCGGAGCTGAGCGACCGGGAGCTGGCCGCCTGCCTGCGTACCTGCGCGACCGTCGCCAGGCTGATGGGCATCGAGCAGAGCGGTTATCGGATTGTAAACAATTGCGGGGCAGACGCCTGCCAGTCGGTGAAGCACGTGCATTTCCACGTGATGGGCGGCCAGAAGATGGCCGAGCGAATGGTGTAGCCCGGCCGGCGGTGTGAAAACGATATTCCTAGTTGACGCGGAAGCCGGTTCGCGCTATAATAACCATATGGTCGTCGCATGCCCTTTTCCACACCCGTGGGGCGGCGGCGAAACGAGCGAGGGGAGGGATAACAGTGTCCGAGGTACGCATCCGCGAAAACGAATCCCTGGAAAGCGCTCTGAAGCGGTTTAAACGTCAATGTGCTCGCACAGGTGTTTTGGCAGAGGCTCGTAAGCGCGAGCATTATGAAAAACCCAGCGTGAAACGTAAAAAGAAAGCAGAAGCTGCTCGCAAGCGCAAGTGGTAATATCCGCCCTCTCCGGCAAGCCGGAGAGGGTTCTGTATGTGGTGCTGTTTCAAAACCTTCTTTCACAGCCCCGCCGTCGGCCACGTTGAACGGCCTTTAACGCGGCCGGGCGCCCTTCTTTTCCCCGGGGAAATGTATTGGAAGAATTTTATCCTACCCTCACTCCCTTTTGAGCTTCGCGCAACACCGGAAACGCCCGGTTTTACAGTCTTTGTTCCGCGCAGGCATTGCCTTTGCGCGGTGTTTATGGTATGATACGAATCAGAGCGAACGTATTTCCCATCTGTTAGCCTGTCCGTCGGAAGAGAGGCCGCCCGTGCAATTTGCTCTGCTCGTGAAATCTCACGCCAACGCCCGCTATGCGCAGTCTTTGCTGACGCTTGCAACGCTTGAGTGCGAATGCCTGCTTTTCGCCGCGCAGGTCAAGGCGGAGGTCAGGGTGGAGCAGTTGGCCGGCACCGCTTTTCTCGTCGTGGAAACCGACGCGATGGACGAGGAGGCCTGGGCTTATCTCAGCCGGCATTCCGCCGTCGCGTTCGCCGCCGTGAAGGACGGCGAATGGCTGCGCCCGCTCGAACTGAAACGTACGCCCTATCTGGAGAACGATCTATCCCAGGTACTTAAGTACAAAGGCAAAACCAACGCGGATTTCACCGCAATGATGCTGCATTGCGCGCGCTCCGCTTCGGCGTTCGCGTCGACCCGGACGCCGCTTACGGTGCTGGACCCGCTCTGCGGGCGGGGAACCACGCTGTTCTGCGCGCTGCAGGAGGGGGATTGCGCCGTGGGCGCGGACACGGACGAAAAAGCCGTGCGCGAGGCGGACGTCTACTTTGAACGATATCTGCAGTATCACCGTATCAAGCACCGCAGGCAGGAGCGCTCCATCACCCTGCGCAAGGGGGGAGCGCTGAAGGAATGCCTTTTCACCCTGGCCGGCGACGCGCAGTGCTACCGGGCCGGAGACACGCGAACGCTTCGGCTGGTGAAGGGCGACGCCGCCTGCGCGGACGAGATAACGGGAGAAAACGGCTGTCACCTGATCGTTTCGGATCTGCCCTACGGCGTGCAGCACGCGCCACGCGAGGGAAAGGCGGCCGCTTCGCCGCTCACGCTGTTGCACAACGTTCTGCCGGCCGCCTTCCGGGCGCTCAAGCCGGGCGGGGCGGCGGCGCTGGCCTTCAACACCTACACGTTGTCCAGGGACGCGCTGATTCGCGAAATGAGCGCGGCCGGTTTTACCCCGCTGACCCAGCCCCCTTTTGTGGGTTTCGCCCATTGGGTGGAGCAGGCGGTCAACCGCGATATGGTGATCGCCGTCAAGCCGATTCGCCGGTAAAGGGCGATCTGAGGAACTCCCGAACGGATGAAACCCGACCGGACCGAGCACAGGCAGGCTTTGGGAGACGATGACAACACAGGGAGGAATACCATTGCTGACAAGTGAATTACAGGGCATGACGGTGATCGATCTGCGCAAGCTTGCACGCGCTCACGGCGTTAAGCTGAGCGCCGGCATCGACAAGGCGGGGATCGTCGAGCGTCTGTCCGAAGCGCTGGAAGCGCAGAGCGAACCGGAGGAGGCGTCGAAAGGGGCGCCGTCCGATACCGACACGCCTGTGCAAAGCGAGGAAAATGAAGAAACAGGGGAAGCGAAAACCGAGGAGCTGCAGGCGGCGCCGCTGTCGGCGGACGTGACCAGCGTGCAGCCGACCCGCCCGCAGCCCTGGAAGCCCGAAGCGCCCGCCGTACCGGGCCCCACCGGGGACTATCGCCCCGCCTACCGGCAGGCGCTGCAATCCAGGCCCGGCGCGACGCTTAAGCAGACCGTGCGCCAGCCCGCCTGGCAGCAGCCGCACCAGACCGGCAACCCTGCGCGCTTCGGCCCGCGGGTCAACCTGGCGCCGCCCAAACCGGCCCCCAAGCCGGAGGAAGAAACGCATTACGCCGCTCCTCAACCCGCCGCCCAGGCCCCCGCGCCGCAGCAGCGCCCCCTGTTCCCGCAGCAGACGGTGGACGGCTACCGCCTGGGCTACCGCGCCGCGCCGACGCGGGAGTACGGGCGTCAGGATTATCGGAGCAATTACCGTTCCCAGCAGCGCCCGGATTATCAGCGTTCCTACGGCAACTACCCCCAGAGCGGGTATCAGCAGCCTAATTACGCTTCGCACCGCGCGCCCGAAATCTACTATAACGATTCGCTCTACAAGCCCGCGCGCGATCCGGCGTTCGGCGAGCCTTACGAGCGCGGCCAGCCCGTGCCGGAGGCCCTGCAGGCGGACGAAGGCGTGCCGGCGTCGGGAATTCTGGAGATTCTCCCCGACGGCTACGGCTTCCTGCGCAGCGAAACGCTCCTGCCCGGCAAGAAGGACATCTACGTGTCCGTGGCGACCATCCGCCGCTACGAGCTTCGCACCGGCGACATGGTGGAGGGCAAGGCGCGCCAGCAGCGGGACACCGATAAGTTCGCCGCGCTCCTGTACGTGGAAACGGTCAACGGACGCGCGGCCGAGGAGGGCGCGGAGCGCCTTTCCTTCGACAACCTCATCCCCGTTTACCCCAACCGCCGGATCGTGCTGGAAAGCGACAAGGACAGCAGCAACTGGCCGATGCGCATCGTCAACCTCATCGCGCCCATCGGCTTCGGCCAGCGGGCGATGATCGTGGCGCCGCCGGAAACGGGCAAAACGGTGCTGCTCAAGGAACTGAGCAAGGCCATCAAGCAGAACGACGAGAACGCCCACGTGATGATGCTGCTCATCGACGAGCGGCCGGAGGCGGTCACCGAGATTCGCGATACCGTGGGCGGGGACGCCGAGGTGTTTGCCTCGACCTTCGATATCGCCCCCGAAAGCCAGACCCGCGCGAGCGAAACGATGCTGGAGCGCGCCCAGCGGCTGGTGGAGCAGGGGCAGGACGTCGTGATCCTGCTGGACAGCCTTACCAAGCTGACCCGCGCCTATCAGGCGACGCTCACGCAGGGCGGCCGCGCGATGACCAACACCGTCACCCCCGCGGCGCTGGTGCGGCCCAAGCGCTTCTTCGGCGCGGCGCGCAACACGCGCGACGGCGGAAGCCTGACGGTGATCGCCACCATTCTGGTGGAGACGGGTTCCCGCGTGGACGATATCATCTTCGAGGAGTTCAAGGGCACGGCCAACATGGAGCTGTGGCTGGATCTGCCGGAGGGCAACGACCCGATGTTCCCGGTCATCGACATGCAGCGCAGCGGCACGAAAAAAGAGGACATGCTGCTCAGCGACCAGGAGATCGAAGGGCTTCGGGCGATCCGCACGGTGCTGGGCTCCACCACCAACCGCGAAGCGCTGATCCAGCTGATCGAGCTGATGAGCAAAACCAAGGACAACACCGACCTGCTCCACCGCCTGCAGGATTGGGTGACGATGTGGGAGAAGAGCGGGTTTCTGATCCGGAAATAGCTTTTTCCTCAAAACGAAACAACCGCCGAAACGATCTTTGCGTTTCGGCGGTTGTTTTGTTGCGCGTCGGTTTATCGGCCGACGGCGGGCGGTTCCTTCCCGCGCAGCGGCGGCGTGAACAGCGCGCCCGCCGCGAAAACCGTCACCGCCAGCGCCCGGGAGGTAAAGAAGGCGTGGTTGTACGTGTGGTTGGCGGTCAGCACGTACCACGCGAACGGCAACAGCGCCGTCAGGAGCAGCGTTTCCGCAAGCCCGGCCGGGCGCTTGCCGGGGCGCGCAGGCCCGCCGCGCCGCGCGCGGACGAACACGACTGCGCAGGCGGCCGCCACGGCGGCGGCGAGCAGCAGGTACGCCTTCTTGGCGAACACCCCGAACACCGCCTTGAACACGTCTCTTAGCCCGAGCGCCGCGCCGTCCGACACATAGGCGTTGCGCTCCGTGACCTTGGCCTGCAGGTTGGCGAAAAACCAGGGATCGTCCCCCAGCAGCGCCGCGACCGCCCACTTGCCCGCCCACATGCCGAAATAGCCCGCCAGCCACGCCGTAAGGCACGCAAGGCCCCCGAGGAGCATTTCCCGGCGGGAAGCGGCGGGCGTCAGCAGCAGGTAGAGCACGAAGGGCATGCCGAAGGTCGCGACGGGGTAGGTGAGGTAGTCGAAATAGCTGGTCGCCATACCCACGACCAGAAAATACGCCGCCGCCGAGGCGCGGGTGTGCGTCACGCGCGGCGCATAAAGCAATACGAGCATCGCCCCCATGAAGAGCAGGAACACCGTGGAGAACTGAAGCGAAAACCCGACGATCGCGGGGGTCACGCACACGAGGGCCAGCGCGAAAGCCGGTACGAAGCGCGCAAGCGAGCGGCGGCAAAGCCCCGCGACCACCGCGGCCAGCATCAGCTGCTCCGTGATGATTAAAAGCATCCGGATATCCATGTAGCTGAAAACCAGCAGAAGCGGCTTGAGGAACACCAGAAAACCCAGCCAGTAGCGCGCGGAGGGCGACACGGTCATGTTTGCCTGCCCGTTTTGGCCGTATTCCAGCAGGGCGGCGTAGCCGGAAGCGCCGTAGGAAAGGGTGGAAACGTCCACGACCCGCTTGAGCAGCGGGCGGTCGCTCTCGCAGGCCGCCGCCAGCAGCATCACCGCGTCGGTGCTGTTGTCCAGCTGCGTGGTCCGGTACCCCTTCACCAGCTGCTCGTAGGCGATTTCGCCGGTGGCCCAGGAGCCGTCCATCGACGGCACGGACAGCCGCACGTGCTCGGCGATGGGCTTAACCGGCAGCGCGTAGGCGGCGACCAGCAGCAAAAACCCGGCGACGATCCCGCAGAGCAGGATGGCCGCCAGGCGAAAAAGCGTTGTGCCCAAAGCGCGGGCCGGGTGTTTCATAGCCAGACTCCCCTCGGGGCGCGGCGGGGCCGCGTCACATGGTCGATTGCTTCTCCACCAGGTGCCCCGCGCCGTAGCGCTCGCGCAGCTTCGGCTTTTCGATCTTGCCGGTGGGGTTGCGGGGAACGTCGGCGAAGATGATCTTGCGGGGCCGCTTGTAGCGCGGCAGCTCCAGGCAGAAGTCGTTCACTTCCCCCTCGGTCATCGTTTCGCCCATTTTCACCTCGATGATCGCCGCGGCGATCTCGCCCAGCCGTTCGTCCGGCATGCCGATGACGGCCACGTCCTTCACCTTGGGATGGGCGCGCAGAAAATCCTCGATCTGAACGGGGTAAAGGTTCTCGCCGCCGCTGATGATGACGTCCTTCTTGCGGTCAACCAGATAGATGAAACCGTCGTCGTCGTAGCGGGCCATATCGCCGGTGCACAGCCACTCGCCGCGCAGCACCTCGGCGGTCGCGGCGGGGTTTTTGTAGTAGCACTTCATCACGCCCGGGCCCTTTACGGCCAGCTCGCCCACCGTGCCGTGGCTTACGTCGCGCATGCGCTCGTCCACGATGCGGGTTTCCCACAGGTAGCCGGCTTTGCCGATGGCGCCGACCTTGTGTACGTTTTCCACGCCCAGGTGCACGCAGCCGGGGCCGATGGATTCGCTCAGGCCGTAGTTGGTGTCGTACTGCTGGTTGGGGAATACCTTCAGCCACCGGGTGATGAGGCTGGGGGGCACGGGCTGCGCGCCGATGTGCATCAGCCGCCACTGGGCAAGATGATAATCGGAAAGCCGGATATCGCCGCGCTCAAGGCTGTCCAGAATATCCTGCACCCAGGGCACCAGCAGCCACACGATGGTCGCCTTCTCGTCGGACACGGCCTGCAGCACCCACTCGGGCTTCACCCCGCGCAGAAGCACCGCCTTGCTGCCGGAAAGGAGGCTGCCGAACCAGTGCATCTTGGCGCCGGTGTGGTACAGCGGAGGAATGCACAGAAAAACGTCGTCCTTGGTCTGGCCGTGGTGCTTCTGCTCGGTCAGGCAGGCGCTGACCAGCGCCTCCTGGCTGTGCAGGATCGCCTTGGGAAAGCCCGTGGTGCCGGAGGAAAAGTAGATGGCCGCATCGTCGCTCTCCAGCAGTTCCACGGCCGGGGCGGTGGAGGAGCAGTAGCCGATGTAGCTTTCGAAATTATCGGCGTAACAGGGCGTATCGTCCCCTACGAAAAAGAAATGGCGAATGGCGCCGAGCCGCTTCATTACCTGATCCACGCGGCCCACGAACTCCGGCCCCAACACCAGCACCGTCGCGTCGGACAGGTCCAGGCAGTAAGCGATCTCCTCGGCGGTGTAGCGGAAGTTCATCGGCACGGCCAACGCGCCGGTCTTGAGCACCCCGAAGTAGATGGGCAGCCATTCCAGGCAGTTCATGAGCAGGATAGCCACCTTGTCGCCCTTGCGGACGCCCCGGGACAGAAGCAGGTTGGCGAAACGGTTGGCCTGCCGGTCGAACTCCCGCCAGGTGATTTCCCGGCGGAACTTGCCGCCCGAGGCGGACTCGATCAGGTTGTATTCGCGCCACGTCACGGTGTGGTCGGGCTGAAGCGCCGGGTTGACCTCCACCAGCGCTACTTCGTCGGGCTTGATGCGCGCGTTCTTCTCCAGAAAATCGGTAATGACCATAACTTTTCCTCCCTGCGAACCTGCCGTACTACCGAGGATCGGTTTTTAATTTACACGTAACGGTATTATAAGGCGGTCGTTCCCCGCTTGTCAATGCGCCGCCGGGGCCGCGCCGAGCCCGTGCACCTGCTTCACCAGCTCCGCCGGGTCGGGCGCCTTGAAAAAGGTGGTGCCCATGACCAGCGTATCCGCGCCCGCCTGTGCCAGCAGGGGCGCGTTTTGCAGGTTCACGCCGCCGTCCACCTCGATCTCCCCCGTGAAGCCCATCTCGCGCAGGGCGCGAATCTTATAGTACATGTCGTCGTTCAGCTTCTGACCGCCGAAGCCCGGTTCCACCGTCATCACCAGAACCAGGTCAAGCCGGGGCAGCCACTCGCGCAGTTCCTCCGCGGGCGTGGCGGGCTTCAGGGAAGCGCCGCACTTGAGCCCCAGGGCGTGGATGCGGTCGATCGACTCCGGAAAATGGCTGGACTCCACGTGCACGGTCACGGCGTTTGCGCCGCTTTTGGCGAAAACGTCCACGTATTTCAAAGGGTCGACCAGCATCAGGTGGACGTCCATGAACAGGCTGCTCTCCGCCCGGAGGTCCTTGAGCAGCGCGGGGCCGAAGGAAAGGTTGGGGACGAACACCCCGTCCATCACGTCGAAGTGCACGGCGTCGCATCCCGCGGCGGCGATCGTCCGGGCGGCCTCGCCCAGGCGCAAAGTGTTCGCCGCCAGGATCGACGCGGCCAATTTACTCATAGCGGTTCCTCCATGTCTGTTTGACTTTTTCCAGCATTTGATGATAGCGCGCGACGCGCGCGCGGGAAAGCTCGCCGCGTTCCACGGCGGCCAGCACGGCGCAGCCCGGTTCGCTCTGGTGGTAGCAGGGCTGGAAACGGCAGTCGGCCTCGTAGGGCGCGAACTCCGGGTAATAGGTTTTCAGCTCCACCGGGTCCATGGGCTCCCACAGTTCCAGCAGGCTGAAGCCGGCCGTGTCCAGCACCCGGAAGCCGTCGCGGATCAGCAGCTCGGCATGGCGCGTGGTGTTTTTTCCACGGGCGATCTTGCGGCTGATCTCCCCGGTCTCCAGCGTAAGCCCGGTCACGCGGCTCAGCAGCGTGCTTTTGCCCACGCCGCTCTGCCCCGCCAGGCAGCCGATGCCGTCCCGAAGGAGCGCTTCCAGCGCGGGCAGCCCGTAGCCGGTTGCCGCGCTGACTTCCACGACCGGCGCGCCCGACAAGGCGTATTCCGCGCGCAGCGTTTGGGCGAGCGACGGGTCCAGCTCCCGTTTGTTGATCACCAGCACGGGAGAAATGCGCTGCTTTTGCGCCATGACCAGCAGGGTGTCCGCAAGCGCCAGGTCGGGCTGGGGCTCGGGCGAAAGGACGATGAACAGGTGGCGAATGTTGGCTACCGGCGGGCGTACCAGCTCGTTTGCGCGGGGGAGGATCTCCTCGATCCAGCCGTGCTGCTCGCCCTCGCCGGGGGCGATGCGCACCGCGTCGCCGACCAGCGGGGTGACGTGCATGCGGCGAAACGCGCCCTTGGCGCGCACCACGCAGGTCTCGCCCTCTTCGTTAAGTACGTAATACAGGCCGCCAACGCCCTTCACAATCACGCCGGTCTGCTGCTTAAGCGTCATTCCAGCGTAATCTCCTTTTCCCAAATCAATTCTCCGTTCAGGTAGGCGCGGCAGGTGAGCGGGCCGGACGAGCTGGCGCTGACCGGAATGATGACGGAGTACGCCGCCCCGGCGGTGGTCATGCCGCCGTACTGCTCCGTTTCCGTACCGTTCTCCGTAAGCGTCACCCGCAGGGGTACGCTGTCCTCGTTCGCGGGAACGTCGATATCCACCTCGGCGTGGTAGGGCTTGGCCTTGGCGCCGATGGTCAGGGTGACCTGCGTATCCAGCACCGCCATGGTGCCCGCGGCGGGGGACTGGCCGAGCACCTTGCCGATCTGGTCGTCCGCCGCCACGCCGTAAACCACTTTGCCGGCGGTCAGGTTGTTTTCGTCAAGCATCTGCAGGGCCTCGTCGTAGGTTTTGCCGCTCAGGTCGGGCACGAGGGTACTGCCGCCCGACAGCGTAACCTCCACCTCCTGCCCGGCCGCGCAGAGGTCGCCCTCGGCGGGATTCTGCGCGATGACCGTATCTACGGGTTCGGTGGACGGGCTTTTGGAGACGACCATGCTCAGGCCCTTTTCCTTGAGCCGGGCGGCGGCCGCGTCCCGCGTAAGCCCGATCAGGTTGGGCGCCAGCAGTTGCACGGGGCCCAGGCTTACGGTGACGACCACGCTGTCGCCCTTGCGCATTTCGGCGTCCGCCTGCGGCGTTTGGGCGATCACCGTGCCCGCGGCGATCTTGTCGTGGTTGACTTCGGTCTGCTGCCAGTTGAGGCCCGCGCGCTTCACCAGCGCCTGCGCGTCCGTTACCGAGAGCCCCACCAGGTCGGGCGCCACGGCGCTGTCCGTAATGGAGCGGTATACGGCCACCGACCCCGCGACGAGTCCCGTAAGCACCAGGCAGGCGGTTAACACCGTCAGCACCGTGGTGAGGCGCTTGCGGCGCTTTTTGGCCGCGGCGAAGCGTGCCGTCTGGCTGAGGGACGCCCTGCGCGCGGCCGCGGGGCGCGGCCTGGCCGGCGTCGGGGCGGCGGCGGGCTTGCGTTCCGGCACGGGCGGGGTGTTGGGGTCGAGCTTGCCTTCCTTGGCCTTCAAAAGAGCGTCCGCCATTTCGCGCGCGCTCTGGTAACGCTTCTTGGGCGACTTTTCCAGCGCCTTCATGACCACCGCGATCACCGCGGGGGGAACCTCGGGGTTCAGCTCCGCGATGGGCGGCGGCTGGGAATTGATGTGCTGCATCGCCACCGACACGGGCGTGTCGCCCACGAAGGGCACGCGGCCGGTGAGCATCTCGTAAAGCACGACGCCGGTGGAATAGATGTCGCTGGAGGCTTCCACCACGCTTCCGGAAGCCTGTTCGGGCGAAGAATAATGCACCGAGCCCACGACCGTGTCGCCTTTGGAGATGGTAAAGGCGTTGGTCATGCGCGCGATGCCGAAGTCCGCCACCTTCACGTGCCCGTCGGCGTTGACCAGCACGTTCTGCGGCTTGATGTCGCGGTGGATGATGCCGTTGTCGTGGGCGTGCTGAAGCGCGCTCAAGATGCGCACGGTGATCTGGATGGCGGTGGTGGTGTTGAGGTGTCCCTTCTGCTGAATGATCTCCTTTAAGGTGCTGCCGCTGACGTATTCCAGCACGAGGTAGCGGTAGTCGCCCTCCACGCCCACGTCCAGAAGATTGACGATGTTGTGGTGCGACATCAGGCTCGCCGCCTGCGCCTCGCGCTGAAAACGCTCGAGGAATTCCTTGTCGCCGTTGTACTCCGATTTCAGAATCTTGATGGCGACGCTGTGCCCCGTGCGCACGTCCACCGCGCGGTACACCAGCGACATGCCGCCCTGACCGATGAAATCGATGAGCCTGTAGCGTTCGGCAAAGACCATCCCCTTCATCACGGCGCGTCCACCTCCGTCACGAGGCCGAGGATGAAGCTGACGTTGTCGCGTCCGCCGTTTTCCAGCGCCAAATTCAGGAGTCTGTCCGCCGCGGCCTCGCCGTCCAGCGTGCTCAGGGTATCCGCGATCTGCTCGTCCTCCACCATGTTGGTCAGCCCGTCGGAGCAGACCAGCCAGCGGTCACCCGCCTGTTTGCTTACGTGAACCACGTCCGGCTCCACGAGCGGGTCGGTGCCCAGCGCCCGGGTGATGACGCTGCGATAGGGGTGGTTTTTCGCCATTTCGGGGGTGATGGCCTTGTTGCGCACCAGCTCGCCCACCACACTGTGGTCCTGCGTCTGGCAGACGAGCGCGCCGTCCCGGTACAGGTAGGCGCGGCTGTCGCCCACGTGGGCGATGAGCATTTCGGTTTTGCTTTCCCAAAGCAGCGTGACGGTGGTGCCCATGCCGCTTAAGGCCGGGTCGCGGCGCTGCATATCGAAGATGCGGCGGTTGGCGGCTTCCAGCCCCACGCGCAGGGCGTTCGCCTCCGGGGCCTTGCCCTGCAGAAGGTTGCGGATCACCTGCACCGCCACGCGGCTGGCCGTTTCGCCGGCGTTGTGGCCGCCCATGCCGTCCGCCACGCCGTAAAGGTTGTGGGCGATCAGGAGCGAGTCCTCGTTGGCGGGACGCACCAGCCCCGTATGCGTTTTCGCCTGGATCAGCACGGCGTCCCACCTCCTCCGCTTTGGTTCGTTCGCGTTCTAAATAGTGATATTATCAGGTTTACCGGCTTCTTTCAAGTGCCGGTTGCGCAATTGGCCGCACGCGCCGGCGATATCCGCCCCCATTTCGCGGCGGATGGTGGCGGACACGTGCAGCGCTTCCAGCGTATGCAGAAAGGCCTGCGCCGCCGCGGGGGAGGCGGGCGCGAGCGCGCGCTCCTTAACGGGATTGAGCGGGATGAGGTTGACGTGGCACTGGAGACCGCCGATCAGCCCCGCCAGTTCCCGCGCGTGCGCGGGTTCGCTGTTGAGTCCGGCGATGAGAGCATACTCGAACACCACGCGCCGACCGGTCTTGCGCACGTATTCCCGCACGGCGTCCATCAGCTCCGCGATAGGGTAGCGGTTGGCGATCGGCATGATGCGCCTGCGAATCTGGTCGTTGGGCGCGTGCAGGGATATGCTCAGCGTAACGGGCAGGCCCTCGTCGGCGAGCCTGCGAATTTCCGGCACGAGGCCGCAGGTGCTCAGCGATACCGACCGAAGGCTCAGGTTGAGCCCCTCCGGTCGGTTGACCAGTCTAAGAAAGCGCACCGTCTGCTCGTAATTCTCCAGCGGTTCCCCGCTGCCCATGAGCACCACATGCCCCACGCGGCCTTTGTCGCCCAGGTAGCGGTCGGCCAGGATGACCTGCGCGAGCATCTCGCCCGCGGACAGGTCGCGCACGCACCCGTGGAGGGTGCTGGCGCAGAAGGCGCAGCCCATTTTGCAGCCGATCTGCGTGGACACGCAGAGAGTGTAGCCGTAATGGTAGCGCATCAGCACGCTTTCGATCAGGTTGCCGTCGGCGCAGGCGTTGAGGAACTTGACGGTCTCGTCCTTTTGGGAAGGAAACGCGGCGTGCAGGCTCAGGGGGCAATCGACGGCCGTTTCGGCAAGCGTTTGCCGCAGCGCCTTGGGCAGCGTCGTCATTTCGGAAAAAGGCACGCCCCGGTGCAGCCACGCAAACACCTGTTTCGCGCGGAACGCGGGCTGGCCCAGCGCCTGGAAAACCGTTTGCAGTTCCTCGGGCGTCAGGTCCAACAGCACGGTCTTTGCCGCCATGGTCACGCCCTCGCCCTGCGCAGCCGCGCGATGTAGAAGCCCTCCACCCCGTCCTTATGGGCGAACAGCTGCAGGCCGTCGGCCGTTTGCAGGCTCCGCAGCGCCTCGGGGTAGCTCAGCGGCAGCGGCTGGAGGGTGAATTCCGGGTGCTCCGAAAGAAACGCGCGCACCTGCTCCCAGTTTTCCTCCGGAAGGATGGAACAGGTGCTGTACACCAGCGTTCCGCCGGGCTTGACGTAACGGCACAGGGCGGAGAGGAGCTTTTTCTGCGTTTCGACGATGGCGGGGACGTCCTCGGGCTTCAGGCGGTACTTGAGGTCCGGCTTTTCGGTCAGTACCCCCAGCCCCGTGCAGGGCGCGTCCAGCAGCACCGCGTCCATCATGCCGTCGAAATCCGGCTTGGGCTCCGCCGCGTCGCGCACGGTGATGCGAAGGTTGTCCAGGTGCAGGCGGCGCTTGGCCGATTCCAGCAGCAGCGCGCGCTTCTCGTGCAGCTCCCAGGCGTATACGCGGCCGGTGCCCTGCATGGTTTCGGCCATGTAGCACGCCTTGCCGCCCGGCGCGGCGCATGCGTCCAGCACGCGCATGCCGGGCTGCGCCTGCACGGCCTCGGCCGCGAGGATGCTGCTTTGCCCCTGCACGGAAAAGTTGCCGCCGCGGTAGTCGTTGTCCATCGCCAGCTCGCTCACGCCGCCCAGCAGGTAGGCGTGCGGGGCCACGCCGCGCCGCCAGCGCCACGCTTTGCCCGCCAGCAGGGCTTCGAAAGCCGCGTCGGTGAACTTCATCAGGTTGGGGCGCGCGACGATCTCGTGGCTTTCCCCGCGGTGCATGACGATCGCTTCGGCCGTTTCTTCGCCGTAGGCGGCGATCAGCTTGTCCACCAGCCACAGCGGCATGCTGCCCATGATGTGGAGGTACTCGCGCAGGTCGTCCTCCTTTTTGGGCCAGGGAATGTCGTCCTTGCCGCGCACGAGGTTGCGTAAGACGGCGTTGAGGAAGCCCGCGGCGCCTTCCATGCCCAACGCCCGGGCGAGCTCGACGCCTTCGTTGACGGCGGCGCTGTCCGGAACGCGGTCGTGGAAAAGAATCTGGCAGGCGCTCAGCCGCAGGATGTCTCGCTGCGCCGGCTCGCGCGTGGGGTGCTCCATGAGCCGGTCGAGCGCGAAATCGATCTGAAGCTGCTGCTCCAGCGTCGCGTAGACGATGCTGGTGGCCAGCCGCCGGTCGGCGGGGGAGAGGTGCGAGCGGTTCAGCCTGTCCTGAAGCGCCAGGGACGCATAGGCGCCGCGCTCGTGCACGTCGCGCAGCGTATCCAGCGCCACGCGGCGCGCGCCCTGGTTGAGACCGGTCTGCTCCGTGGGAACGGCGGGCTTCGCCGGTACCGGCCTTGCGCTGCGGGGCGTGAAGGCGGGTTTGGCGAAGCGGCGCGCGCCCGCCGCCGGAGCGGAGCGGACAAACTTCCTTTCGCCGGTTCCCTGACTGGTGGACGGTCTGGCGTAGCGCCTTTCGGCGCCTGCGGCCGGGGAAGCGGGTTTGGCGAAACGACGCTCGCTGCTCCCGTTTCCGGATGCGGGTTTACCGTATCGCTTTTCGCCGCTTCCGGTTGCCGAGATAGGTTTGCCGTAGCGATGCTCGCTGCTTCCGTGCCCGTTTCCGGATGCGGGTTTGGCGAAGCGCTTTTCGCCGTTTCCGGTTGCCGAGATAGGTTTGCCGTAGCGATGCTCGCTGCCTCCGCTCCCGTTTCCGGACGCGGGTTTACCGTATCGCTTTTCGCCGTTTCCGCCTGCCGGGGCGGGCTTGGCGAAGCGACGCTCACCGCTGCCGCTCCCGTTTCCGGACGCGGGTTTACCGTATCGCTTTTCGCCGTTTCCGCCTGCCGGGGCGGGCTTGGCGAAGCGACGCTCGCTGCTGCCGCTTCCGTTTCCAGTTGCGGGTTTACGGTATCGCTTTTCGCCGTTTCCGCCTGCCGGGGCGGGTTTACCGTAGCGACGCTCACCGCCTGCGCCGCCGCTTCCGGAGGCAGGTTTTCCATAGCGACGCTCGCCGCTACCACTACCACTTCCGTTTCCGGATGCGGGTTTACCATATCGCTTTTCGCCGCTTCCGCCTGCCGCCGCGGGTTGGCCGTAACGGCGTTCGCCGCCGCCTGCCGCGCCCTGCGGCTTCCGGAAGGGCTTTTTGTCGGCCCCGCCGCGCGGCGGCCGCCGGTTGCCGGGTTTGCCGGTATCGCTCATAACTGCACCTCGCACAGCGGTTGTCCCGCCGGTATCGCATGCCCGCGCAGATAGGCCCGCGCATCCATGCGTTTGGCATTGGGGGCCTGTATCTCGGCAAGTTCCATGGCGCCGTCGCCCGTGGCGACCGCCAGTCCGCGCTTCGCGTCGGCCCAGAGCACGGTGCCGGGCGTGGCCTTGGGAGCGCCCTCGACCGCCGAGGCGCGCCACACTTTCAGCACGCCTCCGTCCAGCGCGGCGTACGCGCCCGGCCAGGGGTCGACCGCCCGCACGCGGCACAGGCTTCTGCGGGTCGGTTCGGCAAAGTCGATCTCGCCCAGTTCCTTGGTCAGCTTGGGCTCGTAGGTCATCAGCGCTTCGTCCTGCTTTTCGCGCGGGCAATCACCGCGCCGGAGGCGTTCGACGGTCTCGGTCAGCAGTTCCGCGCCCATCCGGGAAAGCCGCGCAAGCAGCGTGCCGGCGGTATCCTCCGGCGAGATGGGCGTTACGGTCCTGAGCAGCATGTCGCCCGTGTCGATGCCTTTATCGGTGAGCATGGTGGTGACGCCCGTTTCGGGCTCATCCATGAGTATCGCCCAGTTGACCGGCGCGGGGCCGCGGTGGCGGGGCAGGAGCGAGGCGTGCACGTTCACCGTGCCCATCGTGGGCACGTCGAGCACCTCCTGGCTTAAAATCTGCCCGAAAGCGGCGGTCACGCACAGCTCCGGCGCGAGCGCGCGAAGCGCCTCCACGCCGTCTTTGCGAATTTTAAGCGGCTGAAAGACAGGGATGCCGTGGGCAAGCGCCACTTCCTTCACGGGGCTCATCTGCACCCTACCGCCGCGCCCCTTGGGGCGGTCGGGCTGGGTAAATACGCCCGCCACTTCGTGCCCGGCTTCGATCAGCGCCTCCAGAGGCGGCACGGCGAAAGCGGGCGTACCCATAAAAACGATCCTCACAGGCGGGCCTCCCCCTCGTTGCCGGCTTCGGCTCCGGCCTCGGCTGCGGCGGGTTCCTTTTTCTTGAAAATCTTGTCGTCCTCTTCGGGTTCTTCCTCGGGGAAGATTTCGTGATCCATGATATCGACGTACAAAACCCCGTTCAGGTGGTCGATCTCGTGGCAGAACGCCCGCGCGAGGAAGCCCTCGCCCGTTACCTCGAACGGCTCGCCCTTGCCGTTCTGGGCTTTGACGACGACCTTCATGGGGCGCTGCACCGCTCCGACGCGGCCGGGCACGCTCAGGCAGCCCTCCGGGCCCATTTGCTCGCCCTCGCGGGAGACGATCTCGGGGTTGACCAGCTCGTAAAGGCGGTCGCCCACGTCCACGACGACCACGCGCTTCAAAATGCCCACCTGCGGCGCGGCGAGCCCCGCGCCGTCGTTGCGGTACATGGTTTCGGCCATATCCTTGAGCAGGATGCGGAGGCGGAGGTTGAACTTGGTAACGGGCTTGCTGTGCTTGCGGAGTTTCTCATCCCCGATGGTGACGATCTTCCTGGTGGCCATGCGTTTCTCTCCTTTAGTACGAGGGTGTCATAATAGGGTGGCGGGGTTGAACTCCGCGTAAATCTGGCACTGAGGGTCGTCCGTGTCGGCCAGCTCGCTCATGAGGTTAAACAGCGGGCGGGCGTCCGGGTGGTCGATTACCTTCAGAAGCACGTGGTAGCGGTAACGGCCGCGGATCCGGAGCACCGGCGCCTCGTCGGCGCGCGCCATCAGTGTCAGGCGTTTCTGGGCGGGGTGGGCGTTTAGGTAGGCCGAGAGCGTTTCGTGCAGGCGGCGGCTGGCCGCCTCGGCCGCCTCGCGGTTCTCGCTTTCGCAAAGCAGACGCGCGATGACGGTGAAAGGCGGGTAAAAGCCCTGCCGCCTCCTTTGAAACTCCTGGGTGAAAAACGCGCGGTAATCCTGCGCGGCGGCCGCGACGATGCAGGGGTGATCCGGCTTGTAGCTTTGCACCACCACCTCGCCGGGGCTGTCGGCGCGGCCCGCGCGGCCCGCGACCTGGGTAATGAGCTGGTAGGTGCGCTCCTGCGCCCGGTAATCCGGCAGGTTCAGCGTTACGTCCGCCGCCACCACGCCCACCAGCGTGACGTTGGGAAAGTCCAGCCCCTTGGCGATCATCTGCGTGCCGATCAGCGCCTGCGCGCGGCCCTCGCGGAAGGCGGAAAGCAGCTGGTAATGGGCGTCGCGCTTGCGGGTGGTATCGATATCCATGCGGATGGTGCGGACATTCGGAAAAAGGCGGCGCAACTCCTCCTCCACCTTCTGGGTGCCGATCCCGAAGTAGCGGATGTGCGGGCTCCCGCATTCCGGGCACAGCTCGGGCGGCTGGGCGACGGCGCCGCACAGGTGGCAGCGCAGCTCGCTTCGGTCGCTTCCCTCCACGCGGTGCAGCGTCATGCTCACGTCGCACTGCGGGCACTTGACCACGTAGCCGCAGTTGCGGCAGCTGACGAAGGTGTTGTACCCGCGGCGGTTGAGGAACAGCATCGCCTGCTTGCCCTGCGAGAAACACGCGGAAAGCTTCTGGCGCAGCAGCTGGCTGAAGATGGAGCGGTTGCCCGCCGCGAGCTCCGCGCGCATGTCCACCACGGTCACTTCGGGCAGCGGACGGTCGTTGACGCGGTGCAGCATTTCCACAAGGGTATAATCCCCGCGCCGGGCCATGGCGAAACTGGCAATGCTGGGCGTCGCGCTGCTGAGCAGGAGCGTCGCACCCTCGCGCGCGCACCGGCTTTTGGCCACGCGTCGCGCGTCGTAGCGGGGGTGCTTGTCGGAAAGGTAGGTCTGCTCGTGCTCCTCGTCGATCACGATCAGGCCGAGCCGCTCCACCGGCGCGAACACCGCCGAGCGCGCGCCGATCACCACGCGCGCGTCCCCCGTGCGGATGCGCCGCCACTCGTCCACCCGCTGGCCGTCGGTCAGCCGACTGTGCAGCACTGCGGTGCGGGGGCCGAAGCGCTCCCGGAACCAGCGCACCATTTGGGGCGTCAGGGCGATTTCCGGCACGAGGATGATCGCCGCGCGGCCCGCGTCCAGCGCGCGCTGCACCATGGCGAGGTAAACCTCGGTCTTACCGCTGCCCGTGACTCCGTGCAGAAGAAACGCGCCCTCGCCGGCGTCCAGCGCCGGCATCATGATGCGCAACGCCTCGGTCTGCTCCGCGGTCAGGGGCGGCGCCAGGGTCCGCGTGCCCTGAAGCTCCTCGTAGGGGAGGCGGAAAACCTCCCGCTCGGCCAAAAGCACCAGCCCCGCCTCGGAAAGCTGCCTGAGCGCCTCGCGGGGCGCGGCAACCAGCGCGGAAAGCTCCCTGACGCCGTGCGTTTCCCCGTCCGAAAGCATCCGGATCAGCGTCGCCCGTTTCAGGGACCGGCCCTGCGCGGCCGCGGCCGCCGCGGCGTCCACGCCCGGCGCCAGCTGCGCCGTCGCCTCCAGCTGGGTCTGCGCGCGGCCCGTGCGCATGGCGGCGGGGAACATCAGCCGGAGCGTTTCGGCGAGCGGGCAGTGATCCTCCCGGGCCAACTCCTCGGCCAGCGCCATCAGCGGCGGCGGCACGGCGACGAAATCGTCCAGCATCCGTGCCACGGGCTTCATGCGCTCCGGGGGCACGTCGCAATCCTCCGTAAACCCGACCACCACGCCGCCGACCTGCCTGTGGCCCAACGGAACGCTCACGCGCATGCCGGGGCGAACGTCCATCCCCTCGGGGACGAGATAGGAAAAGGGTTTGGCGACGTTCGTATGCACCACGTCCACCACGACCTGCGCGTACACGCCGTCTCCCTCCTCTCCCTCCGGTCCGGACGCTAACGGAAATACCGGTTCTCCGGCTTGGGCACGCGGCCCTTGCCGCCGCGGCGGCCGCTCTTGCGGAAAATGCGCACGAGCAGCCTGATCAGCAGGAACAGCCCCACGAAGGGCGACAGCGCGATCAGCGCGAACTCCACCGACAGCGGCGGGAAGGGGTTGGGATCGGCATAGGTCGCTTCTTCGATTTCCTCGATGGACTTGGGCGCGTCCTCCCGCCTCGCGATGGAGCGCGACGCCACCAGCTGGTAGGTAACGGCGCTGCCGCCGTCCGTGGGGTAGTACGTAAGCGTCCCGAACACCTCGCCCTGGGTGACGGGCGTGGCGAAGTTCTCGCGCGTGTAGTCGATGATCACGGCCTGCTTGAGGTTGCGGGCCAGCGTTTCCACCTCGGTCCTGGTGGCGACGATGTGCACCGTGCGCGTGCCGTCCATGGGCTCGATGTTCAGCTGCAGGCGGCCGATGTCCGAATCCTCCATGGAATAGCCGGTCGTTTCGATCACGGTGGGGTTCATGTCGTACAGTTCGACCGGCGTAACGCTCATGAACTGGGAAAAGCCGTACTCCATCAGCTTTTTGGAGTCCGTCCAGCGGCCTTCGACGGAGGAGTAGAACACGACGGAAATCAGCCTTACGCCGTCCTTCTCGGCCGCGCCTACGTAGCAGTACCCCGCGCGGGAATGAAAGCCCGTCTTGATGCCGATGGCGTAGGGGTAGTAGTTCGCGTTGTCGTTGCCGGGGTTGAGCCAGTTGTCGTCCGTGACGATCAGGGCGCGGGAGCGGCTCAGGTTGCTTTTGGGGAGGCTGTAGGCATAGGTTTTGGCGATATCCTGGAACGTCTCGTCCTGCATGGCGACGCGGGCGATCTTGGCCATGTCGCGCGCGGTGGTGTAGTGGTTGTCGTCGGGCAGGCCGTTGGGGTTGGCGAAATGCGTGCCGGTGCAGCCGAAAGCTTGCGCCGCCTGGTTCATCAGGTCGACGAAGGCGTCGATGCTGCCGGAGACCGTTTCCGCGATCAGGTTGGCGCCGGCGTTGCCGGAGCGCACCATGGTGGCGTAGAGCAAGTCCTTGAAGTTGATGGTTTCGCCCACGGACAGGGGAATGGTGGAGCTGTCGCTGGGAATGTTGGCCGATACGCTGTCCATGGTCACGGTGGCGTTCATGTCGCCCAGCTGGATGCCCAAAAGCGTGGTGAGAATCTTCGTGGTGGAGGCGGGCTCCATGCGGTCGTCCGCGTTTTTCTCGAAGATCACCTCGCCCGAATCCGCCTCGATCAGGATCGCCGAATGGGCGAGCAGCTGATCCTCGGTCAGGTCCTCGGGGTGCTCCTCGTCGTAGGCCGGCGCGTCGGAGGAAAGCTTGGGCTCCTGGTAGCTGATGTTCGTGTCGGACTGCGCGTCCTCGGCGAGCGATGCGAAGGACGGCCATACGAGGCCGGATAGCGCCAGCGCCGCGACCGTCAGCGCGACGACCAGCCGCGCAAGCGCCTTCCTCAAACCTTCACCCCCGAACCAAGCTGTAGTCAACAAAATATTATAGCGCTTCCACCCTGTTTTGTCCAATCCGCGAAGGGAATTCAGCCCTCGTCCGCGGCGGTGATGTTGCGCACCCAGCGGCCCCGCTTCAGCGCGCGCAGGCCGGGGAACACCCGCAGGCTCTGCAGGGCGTAGACGACGGTGACCGCCGCGAGCATGGGCAGCTTTCCCGGCAGCAGGAAGCCCATGAGGATGCTCGCGGGCACAGGCAACGCCCACAGGAAGCCGCTGTCCAGCAGCGTGGCCGTGCGCGCGTCCCCGCCCGCGCGCAGGACGAAAAAGCAGAACGCGTAAACGAAGTTTGCGGGCGCGAACGCCGCCATGACGCAGGAGATGCGCGTGGCCGTGCTGCGCAGCTCGGCGCTCACGCCGTACAGCTGCGGCAGCGTGGCGGCCAGCGCGCAGCACAGCACCGCACAGCCGAGCCCCACGGCCAGCGTGAGGCCAAACAACTTTTTACAATTGTCCCGCGCCCGGTCCGGCTCCCCCGCGCCCAGCGCCGTGCCGACCAGAACCGAGACGGCCGAGGCGTTGCCCATGCCGATCACCGCCGCGATCTGATACACCACCTCCGCGATGGCCAGCGCCGGGATGGCGGCCTCGTCCATGCGGGCGAAGCACCAGAAAAAGAGGTTGAGCCCGAGGCTGTAGAGCAGCTCGTTGACGATCAGCGGCCGGGCCTTGCGGGCGAACTGGCTTCTAAGAGCGGGCGAAAGGCCGAGGCAAGCGGCGGGTTCGAAGGAGAAGTACATGCGACGGCGCAGCATAAGCGAAAGGAAGAAACCCATCTCAAACAGGCGGGCGATCAGCGTGCCCAGCGCCGCGCCCGCGACCCCCAAGCGCGGCAGGCCCGCCACGCCGAAGATGAGCCCGTAGCTGCACAGGGCGTTGACGGCCATGCTGGCGATGCTGATCTGCATGCTTTGCCGGTTCTGCCCCAGCGACTGCAGCGCAAACACGCACACGCCGCTGATCGCCGCGGGAATGTAGCTGAAGCTGACGACGCGCAGGTAGGAAACGCCCAGCGCCACCGTACGTTCGTCGGTCACATAGAGGCGCATCACGCTCTGCGGCAGAAAGAAGATCGCCGCGGCGAAAAGCAGTCCGCAGAACGCGCACAGCGCCATCTGCGTCCAGAATACCCCCATGCAGGCTTTGCGGTCGCGCGCGCCGAAGTACTGGCTGATCATCAGTCCGCCCGCGCCCGCGAGCCCGAACAGAAAGCTGTTGTAGATGATCACGGGCTTGTTGGCCACGCTCACGGCGCTCATGGCCAGCCCCTGCGCGTCCAGCGAGCCGACCATGAGATTGTCCACCATGTTGAAAAGGTTATGGATCAGGTTTTGCACCATCACGGGCAGCATGACGCCCAGCGCGCCCTTGTAGAACGTGCCGGAACCCAGGTAGGGGCGGAGGGCGGGGCGGATGCGCTGCATGGGGACCTTCCTTCGGCTCACTTAAAAATCGGAAGCGGAACGGGCGGCGGAGCAACCATCATACCGGAAAAACCGCGCGTTGGCAACCGCATAACACGGTTTTTCAGCCGCGCGGGGCCGCGCGACGCACGGAGAACTATGGCGCAAAGCGCCGAGTTGGTGTACAATCGGTTTGTACGTACGCCGCAAACGCGGAAAGAACGGGAGGACGGCATGGCATATCAGGCGCTGTACCGGCAATGGCGGCCGTTGAAATTTGAGGAAGTCGTGGGGCAGGAGGCCGTGGTGCGCACGCTCCGCCGGCAGGTGGAAACCGGGCGCATCGCCCACGCCTACCTGTTTTGCGGCTGCCGCGGCACGGGCAAGACGACGCTTGCGAAAATCATGAGCCGCGCCGTGAACTGCCAGCATCCCGACCACGGCGACCCCTGCGGGGAGTGCGAGCCCTGCAAGGCGATCCTTGCGGAAAACACGCTGGACGTGCTGGAACTGGACGCGGCCAGCAACAACAGCGTGGACAACGTCCGCGATCTGCTCGAACAGGTGCGTTACCCCGCGCAGGTGGGGCGCTACAAGGTGTACATCGTCGACGAGGTGCACATGCTCTCCACCGCGGCGTTCAACGCCCTCTTAAAAACCCTGGAGGAACCGCCCGCGCACGTGGTGTTCATTCTGGCGACCACCGAGCCCCAACGCATTCCCGCGACGATCCTGAGCCGCGTGCAGCGCTTCGATTTCGGGCGCATTCCCGCGCCGCAGATCATCGCGCGCATGGAGCAGGCGCTGGCCGGGATGGGCGTCACGGCCGAAACGGAGGCGCTGCAGACGGTCGCGCGCGCCGCGGAAGGCGCGATGCGCGACGCGTTCAGCATACTGGACATGTGCGTTTCCGCCGCGACGGACGGGCGGGTGACCGCCGCCATCGTGCGGGACGTGCTGGGCGCCAGCGACAAGGACTTCTTATTCGCCTTCGGCGATCGGCTCGCCGCGGGCGACGCCGCGGGCGTCATGGGGCAGATCAACGTGCTGATGCGCTCCGGCCGGGAGCCGCAGGTGTTCCTTCGGGAAATGGCGCGCCACCTGCGGGCGTTGCTGACGGTGAAAACGGTGGGGGAGCACGCCGCCGCCCTGCTGGAGGTCACCGACGAGGACGAGAAGCGCTACCGCGCGCAGGCGGAGGCTTTTACGCAGGAACGCCTTCTGCGCATGACGGAAGGGTTCATGCGCGCCGAGAGCGAGCTGCGCTACGCGTCGTCCCCCCGGCTGGGGCTGGAGATCGCGGCGCTGACGGCCTGCATGGCGAACAGGGGGGAGGACGCGGCGGCGCTTGCGGAGCGCATAGCGCAGCTGGAAGCCGAGCTGAAAGCCCTGGAAGGCAGGCTGAGCGCCGGCGCCTTTGCGCCCGCGCCCGCCGGTAGGGCCGACGGCCCCAAACCGGAGGCGAAGGCAGCCGGGCCCGCCGCGACGCCGAAGCAAAGCGCGCCCGCCGCGGCCGCGTCGGAAAAGCCCGCCGCGCCGACGGACGAAAACGCGATCTGGGAAAAGGCGCTCAAGCTGATCGCCAAAACCGAGCCGCCGCTGTTCGGGCTGCTGAAGAAGGAACGCTTCGCCGGCGCCGAGGGGGACCTGTACCGGGTTAAGGTCGCCTTTGAACGCAAGGATTTCACGCTGGTGCAGCTCAACAAGGAAAACCGCCGGGAGAGCGTCGCAAAGGCGCTTACGGAGGTCGCGGGGAAGCCGCTGCGCTTCGAGGCGGTGCTGGAGGACAACGGGGGCGTGAAGCGCCTAAACGACCTTCGGGAGGAAAACGCGCAGACGCTCATCCATTCCTTCGGGCGGGACGCGGTGCAGATCGACGAGGGCGACGGCGGCTGAACGGCCGCGAACAAACGGCAACGGGGGTCGCGGGACTTGAAAAAGACGAACGGGCGGCCGGGCCGCGGACGGGACGACGGCATCCATTACAAGCACGATCTTGGACAGCATTTTCTCTACGACACGGCGCTGCTGCGCGAGCTGGTGCGGCGCGCGGGCGTCACCAAAACCGATCGGGTGCTGGAGATCGGCCCCGGCGCGGGGACGCTGACCGTGTGCCTGTGCGAGGCGGCGGAGAAGGTGATCGCCGTGGAGGTGGACGAGGCGGTGATCCCGTTTCTTTCGGTTGCCACCGAAACCTTCGGCAACGTGGAAATCATCCAGGGGGACATCCGCAGGATGAACCTGCAGGCGATCTCCGGCATGCTGGGGAAGGACTGGATGGTGGTGGCCAACATCCCCTACAACATCACCAACCCGATCCTGGAACTGTTCTGGGGCGGCAATCTGCCGGTCAAGCAGATGTCCCTGATGGTGCAAAAGGAGGTCGCGGCCAAGCTGATCGCCCTGCCCGGAGACGACGCCTACGGGCTTACGGCGCTCCGGTGCCGCTTTTATTGCGAGCCGGAGGTTGTGGCCGAGGTGCCCGCCTCCGCTTTCACCCCGCCGCCCAAGGTGGACAGCGCGTTTATCAACCTCGTTTTTCGCAAGACCCCGCCGGCGCCGGTGACCGACGAGGCGTTTTTATGGCGTTTGGTGCGCGCGGGCTTCAACCAGCGGCGCAAAACCCTGCAAAACGCGCTCAAGGGCGTCGCCCCGGCGGAAGCGGTGCGCGCGGCGCTGGAAACGCTGGGCCTGCCCGCAACGGCGCGGGGAGAGGCACTGAGCGTTACGGAATGGATCGCGCTGGCCAACGCGCTTTGCCCGGCGGGGAAATGACGGACCTTTAGCTTCCGGACGCACGGCCGGAACGAAGGATGGGAAGGACAAACTTGCAATGTTCGCGTTTCGGACTTGGCCGCGACGAAGCAAAACGGGTGGCGCGACCGGGTCGCCGCCGGGACGCGGGAGCGGCCCGCAAATGCAGAAAACGGCGCGGTTGCGCCGTTTTCTGTCCGGCCGGCCAAACACGGGCAAATTGTACGATTCGGTCGGAAAACATCCGTTTGTGAAAGATAAAACAATTTTTGTTTGTTTGCAGGATTTTTGAAGTGGTTGCAGAATTATTTGAATTAGGGCGAAATTGTGCCATTTCGACCGATATTGCACCTCATCGGCGGCCGAAAACCGCTTGGAAGCCTCGGGCTTCCGCACTATGAACTCCAAGGAGGATACCAACATGAGTCTGGACCTGTCTTACCTGGGCCTCAACGGAACCAAGAACGTGTATCGCAACCTTTCTCCCAGTGCGCTGGTAGAATGTGCTTTGGAGCGCGGAGAGGGCAAGCTGAGCAGCACCGGCGCGCTGGTCGTCAACACCGGCAAGTACACCGGCCGCTCGCCTAAAGACCGCTTCGTGGTAGACGAACCTTCCATCCACGACGAAATCGCCTGGGGCAAGATCAACATGCCCATCAGCCAGGAGAAGTTCGACAACCTTCACGAGAAGATGCGCGGCTATTTCCAGCAGCGCGACGCTTTCGTGTTCGACGGCTTCGCCGGCGCCAACGAGAAGTATCGCGTGCCCATCCGCGTGGTGACCGACCTGGCCAGCGAGAGCCTGTTCATCCACCAGGCGCTGCGCCGCCCGACCACGGAAGAGCTTGCGAACTTCGCGCCCGGCTTTACCGTCATCGCCGCGATCGGTTTGAAGATGATCCCCGAGGTGGACGGCGTCAACAGCGAGGCTGCCATCATGATCAGCTTTGAGAAGAAGATGATCCTCATCGCCTGCAGCCAGTACGCCGGCGAGATCAAGAAGGGCATCTTCAGCGTGATGAACTACATTCTGCCCAAGCAGAACGTGCTTTCCATGCACTGCTCCGCCAACGTCGGCGAAGCGGGCGACAGCGCCATTTTCTTCGGCCTTTCCGGCACCGGCAAGACCACCCTTTCCGCCGACCCCAACCGCAAGCTGATCGGCGACGACGAACACGGCTGGTGCGACGACGGCATCTTCAACTTTGAGGGCGGCTGCTACGCCAAGTGCATCCGGCTGTCCAAGGAGCATGAGCCGGACATTTACAACGCCATCCGCTTCGGCGCTTTGGTCGAAAACGTCGTGATGGACGAAGAGACCCGCGAGCTGGATTTCGACGACGGCAGCATCACCGAGAACACCCGCGCCGGCTATCCCGTGGAGCACATCAATAACGTGGAGCTTTCCGGCGTCGCGGGCGTGCCCAAGACCATCATCTTCCTGACGGCCGATGCCTTCGGCGTGCTGCCCCCGATCAGCAAGCTGAGCCGCGAAGCCGCCATGTACCAGTTCGTCAGCGGCTACACCGCCAAGCTGGCCGGCACCGAGCGCGGCGTGACCGAGCCGGAAGCCACCTTCTCCACCTGCTTCGGCGAGCCCTTCTTCCCGCTGCCCGCCAGCCGTTACGCCGAGCTGCTGGGCGAACGGATCGACAAGCACGGCGCCAACGTCTACCTGGTCAACACCGGCTGGGCCGGCGGCAGCTACGGCAAGGGCGGCAACCGCATGAAACTGCCCCTGACCCGCGCGATGGTCACCGCGGCCCTCAACGGCGAACTGGAGAAGGGCGAGTTCGAGCTCGACCCCATCTTCAACGTCATGGTGCCCAAGACCTGCCCGGGCGTCCCCTCCGAAGTGCTCTCTCCGCGCGAGTTCTGGGCGGACAAGGCCGCTTACGAGGAGACCGCCAGGAAGCTGGCCGGCATGTTCCAGAAGAACTTCACCAAGTACAAGAACATGAGCCAGGCGATCATCGACGCGGGCCCCAAGGCCTGACCTGGTTCTCACCGCCATGCTTTGGCCGCCCGGTTTTCGAACCGGGCGGCTTTTCCATACCCCAAAACGGAAAGGCGTCCTCCGCACGGCTCCGGTGCCGGGGAGAAGCGCCGCCGGGCCGGCCGCGGGACGGATGCCGGGCGGGTGCAGGCATGCTATAATGGAACCGGAAACGAAAACGGCGGCAAAAGCCGGGATCAGGAGAGAGATATGTGCACGAGGTTCGTCTATAACGGAAAGGACACGATCGTCGGCTTCAATTTCGACATCGACCCGGCCGTATGGGAGCACCGGGTGTTCCTCAGGCCCGACCTGTTCTATATCGGTATCAAAGTCAACGGCGCGTTTCACGCCTATCACGGCGTAAACGCGAACGGGAACGTGGGAACCCTGCTCTATGTCCACGAGTGCGAGGCGGGAAAGTACCGCCGGTCGCCGGCCTGCTACCGGATCGATCTGCTGGCCGAGCGGTTCCTGCGCGGCGGAATGTCGTTCGACGGAGCCGTGAAGACCGCCGCGGAAAAGAAAATCGTGAACGTGCCGGATTGCTCCATGCAGCTCTTCCTGTCGGACGCGGCGGGCAGGGTGCTGATGGTCGAGCCCGGCGTCGGCAGCCGGACGGAAAGGGAGAGGTTCTCGCTGCTGACCAACTACTCGGTTCTGGAGCCCGAGCGAACGAAGCCCTTCCTGACGCCGGGCGACGACCGTTACGAAAGGGCGCGGGAGATTCTTGCGCGTTCCGGGGAGGATTTCTCCGTGTGCGACGCGCTTGCGCTGCTAAAAACAGTGCGGCAGGAAGGCCTGTGGGCGACGCGGGTATCGTTCGTCTATTCGGTGGGGGAACGCACGGTGTATTACGTGCTGAACAACGATTTCGACCACGTGGCGGAGCACAGGCTGCGGCCGGAGGCGTAACGCGGCCGGCTTTTTCCAGCAAAATCACGGCAATTTCTCATGCGATTCTCATGAAACCATAAATCCCCTCTCAAGCAACGGCGGCGGGAATATGCTACCATAAGCCCGTACCAAGGAAAACGCCGAACGCCGACGAGGAGGAACCCGATATGGATCACACGCAGGGCCGGGACGATCGCTTCTTCAGCAAAATGTACCGCACACGCTTCCGGGTGAGCAAGAATGGGACGACGGTCGTCAACCTGTCGATGCTGTTTTCCCTGATCGCGCTGCTGAGCGCTCCGTGGTTGGTGATCCTGGGGCTGCTGGCCGCGCTGGTGATGGGCTATCGCTTCGCCGTCGATAAGAACGGGCCCGGTTTCGAGCAGAGCTTCGACGACGTGGTGAAAAACGCCGCCTGCAACGTCAGGCATGCCGTGGACGCCGTAACCGACAAACGCTGACGCTTCCCGCGCCGAATACCTGAAACGACAAGGAGGATGTTCCCATGGATAACAACGCTCAACACAACGGAAACGAAAGAAACGGACTTTTCAGCATCCTGTACCGCACGCGCATCGTCATCCGCAAAGAGGATACGGTGATCATCAACCTCTCGGTGCTCTTCAGCATCCTCGCGCTGCTGTTTGCGCCGTGGGTGGTGGTGATCGGCGCGATCGTCGCGCTGATCCTGGGCTACCGCTTCGCCATCGACCGCAACGCCGCGGGCTTCAGCGGGAGCTTTGAAAACGTCGTCAAGGACGCGGCCGGCACCGTGAAGCGTGCCGTGGAAAACGCGACGGGCCATCAGGACGACGACGATACCCGCCCGGATCACGACCGGGAGGAATAAGCCGGCCGTTGCCGGAAACGGAGAGCATAAACAAAACAGAAGGGACGTACGCATCAGCGCGTACGTCCCTTTTGTTTGCTTATCCCTGCGGCTTGGGCGGCACGAGGGGAACGCGCGGAAAATCCCACTTGAAATGGGCGGCCAGCCCGCGGATGACGACCGTGACGGCGGCGGCCAGGATCGTCGCGAGGGTCGCGGTCATATAATCCCGGAGGACGAGATAAACGCACGCGCCGATCAGCGCGGCGACGGCATACACGTGCTTGACCAGAACGCTGGGCATTTCACCCGCCATCATGTCCCGCAGGATGCCGCCGCCCGTGCCGGTCAAAAGCGCCACGAACAGGAACAGAAACGCCGATCCCTCGGGGTAGGCGCGTATCGCGGTGTCCACGCCGCTGGCGGCGAACACACCCAGGCCGACCGCGTCGGTGTACAGCAGCGTAAGCCGGTACACGTTGCGCGTTCGCTCCGAGGGGACGCGGGGGTGGAAGTACTGCACCGCGAAGAACAGCGTGCTCGCGATGATGGAGATCAGCGCGAAAGCCGGATCGCGAAGCATCTGCGGCGGGGAGATGCCAAGCACGATGTCGCGCAGGCACCCGCCGCCCACTCCGGTTGCCAGCCCCAGCACGTTCACGCCGAAGAGGTCCATCCCCTTGCGGATGGCCAGCGTCGCTCCTGAAATGGCGAAGGCGACGACGCCCACGCACTCCACGATGAAAAAAGGATCGCTCATAGGGACGGCTCCTTTCCCGAACGGCACACCCTCCAAAATCGAGGGCATCATAACACGGAAGCGCCGCCGTGGCAAGCGCTTTTTTCATGTCCGAATGCGAGCGGGGATCACCGGCCGGCGAGGGTTTGGCGCCCCGTACGCCGGGCGGCTCCGCCGTGCCCAACCGCTGCCGCCGGGCGGTTTTTTTCGGCCGGTTCCGGCGCCCAAAGCGCAGGCGTGGCAAGGGCTGGATGGAAGGGATGGCCAAACGGGCGGCGTTTCGGCCGCGGGAACGGGGGTTGACAAGCGAACCAAAGTCCATATAATTAGTTTGTCTAACGAATAAGATTGCGGACGGGAGCGAAAGCGATGGACGAATTCAACAAAGAACTGAACCGCTTGCTGGTCAGCACCTACCGCGACATCGGCAAGCTGGAGGAGGGGATGCTCCACTCCGTCAGCGGCATGGAACTGTCCATCGGCGAAATGCACCTGCTGGAGGCCGTCGGGGAGAACAAGGAGCGCGGGATGCTCGTGTGCGAGCTGGCCCAGCGTATGGAGCTCACGCCCCCGACCGTCACGGTCGCCATCAACAAGCTGGCCTACAAGGGTTACGTGCAAAAGACCCGCTCGACGCTGGACAAGCGTAGCGTCATCGTTACCCTCACCCGCACCGGCAAGAAGATCAACGCCGCCCACCGCTATTTTCACGAGCAGATGGTGCGCAGCCTCGTCCGCCTCCTCTCCGCGCAGGAGCGGGAAGGCCTCCTGCACGGCATGCAGTCGCTCAACGCTTTTTTTAAAAACGCGCTCAACGAGCAGGAACGCAAGGATGAAGGCGGAAACGATATCAACAGCGACGCGGAAGCGGAAAGAGTGTAACGAATGAAGATACGCGCCTTTGGGCATGCCCTGCCGCAGAGAACGGTTACCAACCGCGAGCTTTCGACCATTCTGGATACCTCGGACGAATGGATCCGCACCCACACGGGCATCCGCAGCCGCCGCATCATCACCGGGGAGGAGACGCTCTCCGGCCTGGGGGCCGAGGCGGCGCGGATGGCGCTTGAGCGCGCGGGGCTCACGGCGACGGACGTGGATTACATTCTCTGCTCCACTTCGCGCGGGGAGATGTTTTTTCCTTCCACCGCCTGCCTGATCCAGCAAAAGCTGGGCGCGGACTGCCCCTGCATGGACGTGAACGCCGGGTGCACCGGTTTTCTGTACGCGCTGGATACGGCGGACGCCATGATCACCGCCGGAAAAGCGGAGCGGGTGCTCATCGTGTGCGCCGAGCAGCTTTCCGCCGTTGCGGACTGGACGGACCGCAGCACCTGCGTGCTGTTCGGGGACGCGGCGGGTGCGGCGCTGTGCGAGCGCGGCGACGGCCTGAAAGCCGTCCGCCTCACCGCCGAGGGCGATCCGACCCACCTGCACGGCTGGCCGAGCGGCGGCAATTGCCCGTTCCACGAGCACATCCCCGAGGAATGCCTCCTGTATATGAACGGGCAGGAGATATTCAAATTCGCCATCACCCGCTCGCAGCGCGACATTGGCGACGTGCTGGCCGACTGCGATCTGACCGCCGACGCGGCCGATTACTTCGTGCTTCACCAGGCGAACCGCCGCATCCTGGATGCGGTGCGCACCCGCCTGAAGCAGCCCGCGGAGAAGTTTCCCGTCAACATCACCACGCATGGGAACGCTTCCTCCGCGTGCATACCCGTCCTGCTGTCCGAAATGACGGCGGACGGCCGCCTCCAAAAGGGGCAGACGCTTGTGCTCAGCGCGTTCGGCGCAGGGCTGACCACAGGGGCAGCGGTGCTGCAATACTGATTTTTGGGAGGATACCGACATGACGACTTTCGAAACCATCGCGAAGCTGCTGGCGGAAGCCAAAGACCTGGACGTGAACGAAATCAAGCCCGAAATGACCTTCGCCGACCTGGGGCTGGACAGCCTGGACGTGGCGGAACTGGTGATGAACCTGGAGGACGAAATCGAGGGCGTGAGCATCGACATCAGCCCCGATCTGAAAACCGTGCAGGACGTTGTGGCGCTCGTGGACGCGCAAAAGAAATGATCGCTTCCGTGCTTTGCGAAGCCCTCGGGCTTCGCTACCCTATCTTTCAGGGCGGCATGGCGTGGGTGTCCGAGGCCGGGCTGGCCGCCGCGGTCTCCAACGCGGGCGGCCTGGGCGTGATCTCCGCGATGAACGCGGACGCGGATTATCTGCGCGCGCAGATTCGCAAATGCCGGACGCTGACCGACAAGCCCTTCGGCGTCAACATCATGCTCATGTCCCCGCACGTGAAGGAAGTGGCGCGCGTCTGCGTGGAGGAAAAGCCCGCCGTGGTCACCACCGGCGCGGGCCTGCCCAACGCCTACATGAAGGACTGGATCGCCGCCGGGATCAGGGTGATCCCGGTCGTGCCCTCCACCGCCATGGCGCGGCTGGTTGAGCGCGCCGGGGCCTTCGCGGTGATCGCCGAAGGCGGCGAGTCCGGCGGGCACGTGGGCGACCTGTCCACCATGACGCTGGTGCCGCAGGTGGCCGACGCGGTGAAGATTCCCGTGCTCGCGGCGGGCGGCATCGCGGACGGGCGCGGCGTGGCCGCGTCGCTGATGCTGGGCGCGTCGGGCGTGCAGTGCGGCACCGTGTTCCTGTGCGCCACGGAGTGCGCCGTTCACGAGACTTACAAGCAAAAGATCATCAAGGCCGGGGACATCGACACGGTGGTGACCGGCAAACGCCTCAACCACGCCGTGCGCAGCCTGAAAACCCCCTTCACGCGCCGCTATATGCAAAAGGAATTCGATCCCGCCACCTCGGGTGACGAGCTGGAGGCGATGGGGGTCGGCGCGCTGCGCAAGGCCGCGGTGGAAGGCGACGAGGAAAACGGATGCTTCCTGGCCGGACAGGCGGCGGCGATGGTACATTGCGTGCGGCCGGCCGGGGAGATCATCACGCAGATGTTTACGGAAGCGGAAACGCTGCTTGCGGGAGCGCCGAAATGGGTAAAATAGCCTTCGTGTTCGCGGGACAGGGCGCGCAGTACGCCGGCATGGGCCAAAGCCTGTACGAAACCTCCCCCGCGGCCAAAGCGATTCTCGATCAGGCCGAGGCCCTGCGCCCCGGCACGCTGGAAACCTGCTTCGCCGGCACGAAGGAAGAACTGAGCCGGACGGAGAACACTCAACCTTGTCTGATGGCGGTGGATTGCGCCTGCGCCGCGGCGCTGACCGAGGCGGGCGTCGCGCCCGAAGGCTTCGCCGGGTTTTCGCTGGGCGAGATCGCGGCGCTGTGGGCGAGCGGGATGCTCTCCTTTGCGGAGGCTTTCCGGCTGACGCTACGGCGCGCGGAGCTCATGGCCGCGTGCGCCGGGCGCACCGAAGCCGGCATGATTGCCGTGTTGAAGCTTGCGGATGACGCGGTGGAGGCCCTCTGCGGCGAAACCGGCGCCTGGCCCGTCAACTACAACTGTCCCGGACAGGTGGTATGCGCCCTGCCGAAAAGCGGCTTTCCCGCTTTCCTCGAAGCGGTGAAGGCGGCGGGCGGTCGCGCGATTCCGCTTATGGTGAGCGGCGGCTTCCACAGCCCGCTCATGCGGGAGGCTGCGCGGGGCCTGCGGGCGTATGCCGAGGGCGTTATTTTCACCGAGCCGGAAGCGCCCCTGTACGCGAACGCGACCTGCCGCCCCTATACGGCGGCGGAGGCCCCGGCGCTGCTTGGCGCGCAGGTGGAAAGCCCCGTGCGCTGGACGGAGCTGATCCGCGGCATGCAGGCGGACGGATACACGGACTTCATCGAACTGGGCGCGGGCAAGACCCTGAGCGGGCTGATCGAGAGAATCGGCGGAGCCGGGAAGATCGCCCGCGTGGAAGACGCTTCAACCCTGACCGATACCCTCGCCCTACTGTAAGGAGGTACCCGGATGCTTACGGGAAAAACCGCGCTCGTGACCGGCGGCAGCCGCGGCATCGGGCGCGCGGTCTGTCTGGAACTGGCCAAACGCGGCGCGGATATCGCGCTGGTGTACGCCGGCAACGAGCAAAAGGCCGCCGAAACCCTCGAGCTGCTTGAACCTTTCGGCGTCAAAGCCAAAGCCTACCGCTGCGACGTGGCGGACTTCGCAGCCACGGCGGAGCTGGTGAAGGCCGTCTCGGCCGATTTCGGCGGCATCGACCTGCTGGTCAACAACGCGGGCGTCACGCGCGACGGGCTTGTGATGCGCATGAGCGAGAAGGACTTCGACGACGTGGTCGCCGTGGACCTGAAGGGCGCCTTCAACCTCATCCGCCACACCAGCGCGGGCTTTCTGCGCAAAAAGGCGGGGAGGATCGTCAACGTCACCTCCGTCGCGGGGCTGATGGGCAACCCCGGCCAGGCGAACTACGCTTCCGCCAAGGCGGGGCTCGTGGGGCTTACCAAGACGGTCGCCCGGGAGCTGGGCTCCCGCGGGGTAACCTGCAACGCCGTCGCGCCCGGCTTTATCCGCACGGATATGACCGCCGCGCTCAACCCGCAGATACTGGAAACCGCCGAGCAGGCCATTCCCCTGCGCCGGCTGGGAACGCCCGAGGACGTGGCGGGCGCCGTGGCGTTCCTCTGCTCGCCGGACGCCGCCTACATCACGGGGCAGGTGATCCAGGTGGACGGGGGAATGCGGATGTAAACGTCGTCGAAGCGAACACGTCGCTTCGACGAGCCTGCGTCCTTGCGCTGTAAGCTTCGCTTACAGTCGCGCAGGGACGTAAGGAACCCCTTGCTGCGCAAGGGCTCCGAAACCGCCGCGCATGTCGCCGGTTTCGGATTTCATTCGGCGCATCCGTTACGCGCCGATCCTTTCAGGGATTGATATTGTTTTTTTATTCGCACTGATCGGGAACACAGCAGGGAGGATTTTGCATGAACCGTGTCGTCGTCACAGGGATGGGCGTGGTTACGCCCGTGGGGTTGAACGTTGCGGATTTCTGGCGGTCGCTCATGGACGGCGTATGCGGCGTCGGGCCCATCACGTATTTCGACGCTTCCGGGCTCAAGGCCCGGTTCGCCGCGGAGCTCAAGGGGTTCGACCCCACCGCCTTCGGCATCGATAAGAGCGCGGCGCGCAAGATGGACCCGTTCGCGCAGTATGCGCTGGCGGCGGCGAAGGAAGCCGTGGAACAGAGCGGGCTCAAGGCGGGGGAGAACATCGCGCCGGAGGAGCTGGGCGTGTACATCGGCTCCGGCATCGGCGGCATGCAGACCTTCGTGGAGGAGACCAAACGCTGCCTGGAACGCGGGCCGGAGCGGGTGTCGCCGCACTTCATCCCCAAGATGATCGCCAACATGGCCACGGGCCACGTGGCCATCGCCCACGGCGCGCAGGGACCGTCCCTTCCGGTCATGACGGCCTGCGCCACCTCCACCCACGCCGTCGGCGAGGCGTTCCACGCCATCAAGGCCGGGTACGCCGAAGCGATCATCGCGGGCGGCGCGGAAGCGGCGCTCTGCCCGCTGGCGGTGGGCGGCTTCATCAGCTGCATGGCGCTTTCCACCGCGGCGGAGCCGGAACTGGCGAGCATCCCGTTCGACCGCCGGCGCACCGGCTTCGTGATGGGCGAAGGCGCGGGCGTGCTGGTATTGGAAAGCGAGCGCCACGCGCGGGAGCGGGGCGCCGAAATCCTCGGGGAGATTTGCGGCTACGGCAACACCTGCGACGCCTATCACGTCACCGCGCCCAACCCCGAAGCGACGGCGGCGGCGCGCGCCATCCGCCTGGCGCTTGCCGAAGCGGAGTGGAAGGAACCCGAAAGCGTGTACATCAACGCCCACGGCACCGGCACCCCGCTCAACGACGTCAGCGAAACGCTCGCCATCAAAAAGGCGCTGGGGGAGGAAGCGGCGCACCGCGCGCTGGTTTCCTCCACCAAGAGCATGACCGGGCACATGCTGGGCGCGGCCGGCGCGGTGGAATGCGTGGCGGCGCTCCTGGCCCTTCGAAGCGGCGAAATACCGCCGACCATCGGCCTTACGGAGCCCGACCCGGAATGCGACCTGGACTACGTGCCGCTGGTCAGACGCGAGGCTCGCTGCGATCTGGCGCTGAGCATATCGCTGGGCTTCGGCGGACATAACGGCTGCGTGGCGCTGCGGAGGGTGGAAGCATGAATATTCAGGATATCAAAGCGTTGGCCGAGGTGCTGAGTGAGAAGGACCTGACGGTGGTGGAATACGCGGAGGGCGACCTGCACATCCGGTTGGAGCGCGCTCCTGCCCGCGTTGCCGCGCCCGCGCAGCCCCTGCCGGTTTCGGCTACGCCTGCGGCTCCGGCGGCGGACCCGGAGGAAACCAACGATTTCAACAATCTTTGCGAGCTCAAAGCGCCGATGGTCGGCGTGTTCTACGCCGCGCCCGCGCCGGAGGCCAAGCCCTTCGTGAAGGTCGGCGACGCCGTGGAGAAAGGGCAGGTCGTGTGCATCATCGAGGCCATGAAGCTGATGAACGACATCACCGCGCCCGTTTCCGGCCGGATCGTGGACATCTGCGCGCAGGACGGAGCGGTGCTGGAATACGGCCAGACCATCATGAAGATCGTTTAAAAGGAAGCGCTGGTATGAACAGGGACGAGATCAAACGCTTTTTACCCCATCGGGAGCCGATGCTCCTGCTGGACGAATCGACCACCGAGGGTGAAACGGCCTACGGCCGCTATACCGTGCGGGGCGACGAGTGGTTTTTGCAGGGGCATTTCCCCGGCAACCCCGTGGTGCCGGGCGTGGTGCTGTGCGAGATGATCGGGCAGAACTGCGCGGTGCTGCTGGGCGACCAGCTCAAGGGTAAAACGCCGTTTTTTACCGGCATGAACCAGGTGAAATTCCGCAAATCCGTGCGCCCGGGGGACGCCGTTGCGCTGGAAGCCGTCATTACCCGCCGCAAGGGCCCGTTTTTCATCACCCGGGGTCGCGCGCTGCTGGACGGCCAGGTGGCCGCGGAAGGCGAGTTTTCCTTCGCCCTGATCGCCAACGACGAGGCCCGATAGGCGGGCGGCCCGGCGGAAGCCTGGCATCAGACTGATTTTGAACGCAAGGGGAGGCCCTATGTTCTCCAAAATCCTCATCGCCAATCGCGGCGAAATCGCCATCCGCGTCATACGCGCCTGCAAGGAGATGGGCGTGGCGACCGTCGCGGTGTTTTCGGAAGCGGACAGGGACGCGCTGCACGTGTCGCTGGCCGACGAAAGCTACTGCATCGGCCCCGCGCCCGCGCAGAAGAGCTACCTCAACATGGACGCCATTCTCATGGTGGCGCGCTCCTGCGGCGTGCAGGCCATCCACCCCGGCTACGGGCTGCTGAGCGAAAACCCGGAGTTCGCCCGGCGCTGCGAGCAGTACGGCCTGCGCTTTATCGGCGCGCCCTACCCCGTGATGGAGCTGGTGGGCGACAAGGCCGCGGCACGCCGCACCATGCGGGAGGCTGGCCTGCCCGTGATCCCCGGCTGCGACCGGGTGGAAACGGTGGAGGACGCCAGGCGCGAGGCGGAGGAGATCGGTTATCCGCTTCTGCTCAAGGCCCGCGCGGGCGGCGGGGGCCGCGGCATCCGCCGGGTGAACGCCGAGGGCGAGCTGGAAGCGGCGTTCCGCTCTGCTGCCGCCGAGGCGCAGAGCGCCTTCGGGGACGGCACGCTCTACGTGGAAAAGCTGATGGAGAACGTCAAGCACATCGAGACGCAGCTGTTGTGCGACGAGCACGGGCACGTCCTCTGCCTGGGCGAGCGGGACTGCTCCATGCAGCGCAAGAACCAGAAGATACTGGAGGAAAGCCCCGCCGTGTGCGTTTCCCCGGAGCTGCGGGAAGAGCTCATCGACGTTTCCGTGCGCGCGGCCCAACGCGTGGGCTACGTGGGCGCGGGCACCATCGAATACCTTCTGACCCGGGACGGGCGCTACTTCTTTATGGAAATGAACGCCCGCCTGCAGGTGGAGCATCCCGTAACCGAAATGGTGACGGGCGTCGACCTGGTGAAATGGCAGATTCGCATTGCCAGCGGCCAGAAGCTGACCCTCAAAAAGGAAGACCTGCAGCTCGGCCGCCACGCCATCGAGTGCCGCATCAACGCCGAGGACCCGGCGCACGGCTTTCGGCCCTCGTGCGGACAGATCACCCTTTTGCACGTGCCGGGCGGCCCGTGGGTGCGGTTCGATACGGCCCTCTACCAGGGCTACGTGATCCCCCCGTTTTACGACAGCATGATCGCCAAGCTGGTCGTCTCCGCGCGCACGCGGGCCGAGGCGATCCGCAAGATGCAGGCGGCGCTTTGCGAAATGGTGGTGGAGGGCGTGGAGCATAACGCGCAGACGCAGATCGACCTGCTTTCCAGCCGTGCGTTTCTGGACGGCACCTATACCACCGATACCCTGAACAAGCCGGACGGCGGGGAGTTGAAACACGATTGATCAGCAAGGATCTGTTTAAGAAGCCCAACAACCGCCTAGAAGGCGAGCAGGAGGCGCCGCGCATCGCGGTGCCGACGATGACCTGCCCCGGCTGCAAAACCACCCTGCCCAAGGCGAACCTCGCGGAAGGGGATTACGTGTGCCCGCGCTGCGGAAACCTCCTTGCCATGGGGGCGCGCGAGCGGGTGCGCTGGCTTACGGACGAGGACAGCTTTACGGAGACGGAAGCGATGCTTAAGACCGCCGACCGGCTGGGCTTCCCCGGCTACGCGGAAAAGCTGACCGCCGCACGCCGCGCAAGCGGCGAGCCCGAAGGAGTCGTCACCGGTACGGCGGCGATCGGCGGGCATCCCTGCGCGCTGTTCGTGATGGACCCGTTTTTCATCATGGGCTCCATGGGCGCCGCGGTGGGGGAGAAGATCACCCGGCTGTTCGAGCTGGCGACGCGGGAAGGGTTGCCGGTAATCGGCTACACCGTTTCCGGCGGCGCGCGCATCCAGGAGGGTCTGTTTTCGCTGATGCAGATGGCCAAGACCAGCGGCGCGGTGCTCCGGCACGGCGAGGCGGGGCTGCTCTACGCGGCGGTGCTGACCCACCCGACGACCGGCGGCGTGGTAGCCTCCTTCGCCATGGAGGCGGATGTGATCCTCGCCGAGCCCAAAGCGCTCATCGGCTTCGCGGGGCCGCGGGTCATCGAGCAGACGATGCGCCAGAAGCTGCCGGAAGGCTTCCAGCGCTCCGAGTTTCTGCTTCAGAAGGGCTTCGTGGATCGCATTGTTCCCCGCGGCGCGCAGAAAAAGGAGCTTGCGACGCTCCTTTCGCTGCACGGAAAGGGGGAAACGGCGTGACGACGGCGTACGAACGCGTACAGGCGGCCCGCCGCAAGGGCAGGCCCACGGCCGCCTGGTATATCGACCGGCTGCTTACGGATTTTCTGGAGATGCACGGCGATCGCCGTTTCGCAGATGACCCCGCGATCGTCGCGGGCGTGGGAAGGCTTGACGGCCGGCCGGTGACGGTGATCGGCATCGAGAAGGGCGTATCCACCGAGGACAAGATCGGGCGCAACTTCGGCTCCGCCCATCCGGAAGGGTACCGAAAAGCCCTCCGGCAGATGAAGCTGGCCGAAAAGTTCCGCCGCCCCGTCGTTTGCCTCATCGACACGGCGGGCGCGTACTGCGGTATCGGCGCGGAGGAGCGTGGGCAGGGACAGGCCATCGCCGAAAACCTGATGACCATGATGGGGCTTACGGTGCCGATCGTCTCCATCCTCATCGGCGAAGGCGGCAGCGGCGGGGCGCTGGCCCTGGGCGTGGCCGACCGGGTGTGGATGCTGGAAAACGCGGTGTATTCGGTCATCTCCCCCGAGGGAGCCGCCAGCATCGTGTGGAAGGATGCGGGCAAGGCCGCCGAGGCCTGCGAAGCCCTGCGCATGACGGCGGACGATCTGCTCGCCTTCGGCCTGGTCGACCGCGTGTTCTCCGAGGAAAACGGGGATTTCGACAAGGTCTGCGAGGCGCTGGGCGCGGCGCTCGCGACGGAGCTGGCTTCGCTTTCGGCGCTTCCCGCCGGAACGCTGACGGCTTCGAGGTACGATAAATTCAGAGCGATGGGGGGCGAGGAACGGTGATAGCCATTATGGTGGACAGCGCCGCCGGCATCTCCCGCCAGGAGGCGGAGCAGCTGGGCGCGCATTACGTGCCCATGACCTACACGGTGGACAGTGAACAGTACGTGGAACACTACATCGGCGAGAACGGCCAGTTCGAGCCCTTCATCGAGCAGGAAAACGTGGAGCGGCGCACCAGCCAGGCGAGCGTCGCGGCTTTCACCGCCGCCTTCGAACGCCAGCTGGCCAAGGGGCGGCAGGTGCTGTGCATCACCATCTCCTCGCGGCTCTCGGGTACCTACGCCAACGCCGTCATGGCGGCGCGGGAAGTGAACGCGGACGAGATTCGGGTGCTGGACAGCCGCAACTGCGCGGGGGGCATCTACCTGCTCATCCTGCGCGCCAAAAAGCTGATCGAGGAGGGGCTGGACCTTGCCGGGATCGTGGAGCGGCTGATCGTCGAGCGCAAGCGGATCGAGAACGTCTTTACCGTCAACGACATGACCAACCTGCGCAAAAGCGGGCGGCTGGGCGTGGTGCGCCTGAGCGTGAGCACGATTCTGAACCTTCGGCCCATCCTGTGCCTGCAGAACGGATCGGTCTATTCCCGCGGCGTGGCGCGGGGCAGCCGCGAGCAGAGCCGGATGCTGGTGGAGAGCGTTCCCAGGGGCATACGCTTCGTGGTGGTGCACAGCCGCGAGGACAATCCGCAATTGCCCGCCCTGCAGGAGATGCTCCGCGCCCGCCTGGGCGACGGGCTGGAGCTGCGCATCGTGAGCCTCGGGCCGGTGCTGAGCATCCACCTGGGGCTTACGTACCTGGGCGTGTGCTGGATGAACGAAGCGGACGAGGCTCAAAAGAACGAAGCGTGAACAATAACCGGTTGACAAAGGCCTACAGAAACGGTATAATTCCATCAATACCGGTACGGGAAAGGAGGAACCACCATGGCAAACGGCGCACGGGGTTCTTTCTATTTCTTTAGCTACCGCTTTACGGGCTTTGCCTTCCGTAAGGCTGATTTGCGTTGTACTGGCTGAGGAAACCGCGAAAAAGGCGTCGCACCCTCGCAGTCAATGCTGCGGGGGTTTTTATTTTTCGGTAGGAAGGTAGGACGGAAGGAAACGGAGGAATCGCGATGATCATTATTCTCAAGAAGGACCCCGACCCCAAGCAGATGGAGAACCTCAAGGCGTGGCTCGTCAGCCAGCAGCTGACCATCCACGAGTCGCGGGGGGAGAGCCACACCATCCTCGGCCTGGTGGGCGACACCAGCGCCGTGGATATCGACCTGCTGCGCGCGCTGGACATCGTGCAGGACGTGAAACGCGTGCAGGAGCCCTACAAAAACGCCAACCGCCAGTTCCACGAAGAGGACACCGTGATCGCCGTGGGCGATACGCAGATCGGCGGCGGCAACCTGACGGTCATCGCGGGCCCCTGCAGCATCGAAAGCGAAACGCAGATCTGCGCCGTGGCCGAAGCGGTGAAACAGGCGGGCGCGACCCTGCTGCGCGGCGGGGCGTTCAAGCCGCGCACCTCGCCCTACGCGTTCCAGGGCCTGCGCGCGCAGGGGCTCACGTTCCTGCTGGAAGCCAAGAAGCGCACGGGGCTGCCGGTGGTCACCGAGATTATGGACTTAAGCCAGCTGGACCTCTTCGGCGACGTGGACGTCATCCAGGTCGGCGCGCGCAACATGCAGAACTTTGAGCTGCTCAAGGAGCTGGGGCGTTCCGGCAAGCCCGTGCTGATCAAGCGCGGCCTCGCCAACACCCTGCAGGAGCTTTTGATGAGCGCCGAGTACGTAATGGCGGGCGGCAACGCGAAGGTCGTGCTGTGCGAGCGGGGCATCCGCACGTTTGAGACCGCATCCCGCAACACCCTCGACCTGTCCGCCGTGCCGCTCCTGAAAAAGATGAGCCACCTCCCGGTGATCGTCGATCCCAGCCACGCCACGGGCATCGCCGCGCTGGTCAAGCCCATGGCGATGGCCGCCGTGGCCGCCGGGGCGGACGGGCTGATGATCGAGGTGCACAACGACCCCTCCCACGCCCTGTCCGACGGCGCGCAGTCGCTGACGCCGGAGGCCTTCGCCGACGTATCCGCCGCCATGCGGGCCATACGCCCCTTCGCCTGCCGCTACCTGAACGGAAAGGCGGTGTGACGCCGTGGAGATCGCCGTCGTCGGCCTGGGGCTCATCGGAGGCTCCATCGCCAAAGCCATCAAAAAGTACACACCCCACACGGTGCTGGGGTACGACACCGACCCGCAGGTGATGTACAAGGCCAGGCTGCTCAGCGCCGTGGACGCGGAGCTGACCGACGAGCGCCTGTCCATCTGCGATTGGGTGATCGTCGCCACGCGGCCCGCGGCGGCCGTCGAATACGTGCAAAGCCGCGCCGCGGCGATCAAAAAGGGCGCGGTGGTCATGGACGTGTGCGGGGTGAAGCGCTGCGTGTGCGAACCGCTGTGGGGGACGGCCGCGGAGAACGGCTTTACTTTCATCGGCGGGCATCCCATGGCCGGGCGCGAGGTGAGCGGCTTCGACCACGCGAGCGCGGAGCTGTTCCGGGACGCCTCCATGATCCTCACCCCGCCGCGGGGCGCGGAGATCGCGCTGCTTGAAAAACTCAAAAAGTTCTGGTGCGCGCTGGGCTTTGCCGGCGTGACCGTTACCACCCCGGAAAACCACGACCGGGTCATCGCCTACACGTCGCAGCTGGCGCACGTCGCCAGCAGCGCCTACATCAAAAGCCCGACGGCGCTGGATCACATCGGCTTTTCCGCCGGCAGCTACAAGGATATGACCCGCGTGGCGAAGCTCGACCCCGCCATGTGGACGGAGCTGTTCATGGAAAACCGGGACGCGCTGCTCACCGAGGTGGACGGGCTGATCGCGCGGCTCGCGGAGTACCGGGCCGCGCTGGAAGCGGGCGACGAGGCGGAAATGCAAAGACTGCTCGCCGCCGGGCGGGATACGAAGCTGGAGGCGGACAGAAAGGATTACCACGCATGAATGCCGTGCACGTGCAGACCCAAAAACCCTACGAGGTGCGCATCGGGCGCGGGCTGCTTGCGCAGGCGGGGCCGTGGCTTGCCGAGCTGGTGCCCACCCGCGCCGCCGCGCTGATCGCGGACGACACGGTGGACGCCCTTTACGGCGATACGGTCGCAAGGTCGCTGACCGGCGCGGGCTTCACCGTGTCGCGCATGCGCTTTCCCCACGGCGAAGCGTTAAAAACCCTGGACACCTACGGACAGATGCTGCGCTTCCTCAGCGAAAACCGCCTCACCCGCACCGACGCGGTGGTGGCGCTGGGCGGCGGAGTGACCGGCGACATGGCGGGCTTCGCCGCGGCCACGTACCTGCGCGGCGTCGCGGTGTTGCAGATACCCACCACGTTTCTGGCGATGGTGGACAGCTCCGTGGGCGGCAAGACCGGCGTCAACCTGCCGGCGGGCAAAAACCTGGCCGGCGCCTTCCACCAGCCCGCGGGCGTGCTGTGCGACCCGGAGACGCTGACCACCCTCCCCGCTGAGGTGTTCGCGGACGGGGCGGCCGAGGCGCTCAAGTACGGCGTGCTGTGCGACGAGGAGCTGTTCCGCACGCTGGAAACGGGCGATTACCGCGATCGCATCGAGGAGGTCGTAACGCGCTGCGTAAGGATCAAGGCGGAGGTGTGCGCGGGCGACGAGTGCGAACGCGGCCAAAGACAGCTGCTCAACCTCGGGCACACCTTCGGCCATGCCATCGAGCGCGCGGCCGACTATACCGTGCCGCACGGGCACGCGGTGGCGATCGGCATGGTCTACGCGGCGCGGATTGCGGTGCGGCAGGGCAAATGCGCGCCGGAATGCGAAGCGCGGCTGATTGCGGCGCTCCTTCACAACAACCTGCCGGTGAAAGCGGCGTTCTCGCCGGAAACGCTTGCCGCCGCCGCGCTTTCGGACAAGAAGCGCGCCGGGGGGAGGCTGACTTTCGTACTGCCCGACCGCATCGGCGCGTGCGAGCTCTGCCCCGTGGCCGTGGAGCGCCTTGCGGAACTGGCGGCGATCGCGACCGGGGAAACGACCGAACAGGAGGGGGAATAACGATGACGGATATGCAAGCCCTGCGGGAGACCATCGACCGATGCGACGGAACGATCGCCCAAACCTTTGTCAAGCGCATGGAGGCGGCGCTGGAGATCGCCCGGTATAAAAAGGAAAAGGGCCTGCCGGTCATGGATCCGGCGCGCGAGCGTGAGGTGATCGCCAGGGTCACCGAACCCTTCGACGACGCCATGGCGGTGAACGTGAAGCTTTTATACAACACCATTTTCGATTTGAGCCGCACCTGGCAGCAGCGCTACATGACGGACGAGACGGAGCTGACCAACCGCATCCAGCACGCGGTGGAAAACACGCCCAGGGTGTTCCCCTCCCGCGCGGTGGTCGCCTGCCAGGGCATGGAGGGCGCCTACAGCCAGCAGGCGTGCGACAAGCTTTTCGCCCTGCCCAGCATGATGTACTTCAAGCGCTTCGAGGGGGTTTTTCAGGCCATCCAGAGCGGGCTGTGCGAGTACGGGGTGCTCCCCATCGAAAACAGCTCCTACGGCTCGGTGGCCGAGGTGTACGACCTGATGCGCAAGTACCGCTTCTCCATCGTCAAAAGCGTGCGGCTGAAGATCGACCACCGGCTGCTGGCCCGGCCGGGCGCGAAGCTTTCCGGCATCCGGGAGATCGTCTCCCACGAGCAGGCCATCGGCCAGTGCGGGGCTTTTTTGAAGGGCCTCAAGGACGTTAAGATCACGGTGTTCGGCAACACCGCCGAGGCCGCGCAGCACGTAAGCGCCTCCGGCCGGGACGACCTGGCCGCCATCTCCTCGCCCGCCTGCGCCGCGCTCTACGGGCTGAGCGTGATCGCCGACAAGGTGAGCGACAGCGACAGCAACTACACCCGCTTCATCTGCATCGCCAAAGACCTGCAGATTTTCCCCGGCGCCAACCGCATGAGTCTGATGCTCAACGTCCGCCACACGCCGGGCGCCCTGTACGCGATGATCGCCAAATTCGCCACCCTGGGCCTCAACCTGACCAAGATCGAAAGCCGCCCCATCGCGGGCACGGACTTCGAGTTTATGTTTTATTTCGATCTGGACGCGTCGGTATACGCGCCCGAGGCGCTGCAGCTTTTATGCGAGCTGGACGCGGGCCCGGAACCCTTCACGTATCTGGGCAGCTACAGCGAGATATAGGCGATGCGGTACGGCTTGATCGGCGAGACCCTCGGCCACAGCTACTCGGCCCGGCTGCACGCCCTGCTGGGGGACGAAAGCTACGTCCTGCGCCCGGTCGCGCGGGAGGAGTTGGACGCGTTTCTGACGGAGCGCGACTTTAGTGGGATCAATGTGACCATCCCCTACAAGCGGGCGGTCATGCCCTACTGCGCGGAACTCGGGCCCACGGCGCGTGCCGTGGGCAGCGTGAACACGATCGTCAAGCGCCCGGACGGCACGCTGTTCGGCGACAACACCGACGCGTACGGCTTTGCCCAAATGGCGGAGGGCGCGGGCATCCGCTTCGGCGGCCGGAAGGCGCTGGTGCTGGGCAGCGGCGGCACGTCCCTCACCGCCTGTTACGTGATCCGGGAAGCGGGCGGGGAGGCGGTGGTCGTCTCCCGCGGCGGGGAGAACGACTACGAACATCTGGAAAGGCACGCGGACGCGACCCTCCTCGTCAACGCCACGCCGGTGGGTATGTACCCCGCCGTCGCGGCCGCGCCGGTGGACCTTCGGCGCCTGCCCCGGCTGGAAGGCGTGCTGGACGTCGTCTATAACCCCTTGCGCACCAGGCTTTTGCAGCAGGCGCAGGCGCTGGGGCTGCGAAACGCGGGCGGGCTTTCGATGCTCACGTGGCAGGCGGCGAAGGCGCGGGCGATCTTCGACGGGCGGGAACCGGACGAGGAAGCGGTGCTCGCGGCGGAGGCGGCGCTCCGGCGGGAGGTCGGCAATCTGGTGCTGGTCGGCATGCCCGGCTGCGGCAAGACCGTCGTCGGCCGCCGCTGCGCGCGGGAGCTCGGCATGGCGTTCGTCGATATCGACACCGAGATCGTCCGCCGCGCCGGCAAGACCATTCCCCAGATCTTCGCGGACGACGGCGAGGCCGCCTTCCGCGCGCTGGAAACGGAAACGATCGCCGAATACGGAAGGAAAAGCGGCTGGGTGATCGCCACGGGCGGCGGCGCGGTGCTCAGCGCAGAAAACCGCCTGAACCTGCGCATGAACGGCGTGGTGGCGCGCATCATGACGCCGCTTTCCCGACTGCAGACCAAAGGCCGCCCCCTGTCCACCGGCATGGAGGCGCTCAAACGCATGGAAAAGGAACGCGCGCCCCTCTACCGGGAGGCCGCGGACTTCACCGTGCAGAACGACCGCGCGCTGATCGACTGCGTGCGAAGCGTTGTGGAGGGATTCGATGAAGCTCTTCGTGATTAACGGGCCCAACCTGAACATGCTGGGCATCCGCGAAAAGAACATTTACGGCACCGGGACCTACGCCCAGCTCGTTAGCTACGTGCGCGAGGTGTGCGCCCGGGAAGGGATCGACGTGGAGTGCTTCCAGAGCAACCACGAGGGGGCGATCGTGGATTTTATCCAGAGCGCCTACGGCAAAGCCGACGGGATCGTCATCAACCCTGCCGCCTACACCCACACCAGCGTCGCGATTCTGGACGCGCTCAAGGCGGTGGCCCTGCCGGCCGTCGAGGTTCACCTGAGCGACGTGAGCAAGCGGGAAAGCTTCCGCCAGGTGAGCTACGCGGGGCTTGCCTGCCGGAAATCCTTCATCGGCATGGGCTTTCGCGGCTATGAGGAAGCGATCCTGTACCTGAAAAACAATGTAAACCGGGAGGCTTAACTTTGGACGTATACGTGGCCCGGCACGGGCAGACGGACTGGAACGCGAACGAGAAGATCTGCGGGCGCACCGACCTGCCCCTGAACGCGCTGGGGGAAAAGCAGGCGGAGGGCATGGCCCGGCGGCTGATGGCGAAAGGGGTGAAAATCGACCTGATCATCGCTTCGCCGATGCTGCGCACCCGGCAGACCGCCGGATACGCGGCCGGGCTTCTGGGCGCCCCGGTGCGGACGGACGAAAGGCTGATCGAGCAGAGCTACGGCATCTATGAGGGGCAGGACGCGGAGACGCCGGGGTTTTTAGACAACAAGCACCAATTCGCCCGCCGGTATCCCAGGGGCGAATCCATGATGCAGGTGGCGGCGCGCGTATACGCGTTTCTGGACGAACTGAAGACGCGCGCGGATCTGAGCGCCGTGCTGCTGGTCAGCCACGGCGGGTTGTGCCGGGTGCTGAACACCTATTTTGAAGATATCGACAACGAGGCGTTTTTTCACTGGAAGATGGAAAACACGGAAATCCGGCACTATACGCTGAAGTGAAAAGCGGCTATACGGCGTTTTCGGGCAGCGCCTCGTCCCGGCGGGGGAACCTTCGCTGAACGAAGAAATAGGTCGCCGCGTGGAAAAGCGCCGTCGCCAGCCACGAAAGGGGATAGCTGACGATCAGCATATCCAGCGTGCGGTACTGCGCAAAGACCGTAAAAATCCACAGGATACGAAAGCCGCACACGCCGGAAAGCGACATGATCATCGGCAGCACGCTGTACCCCAGCCCGCGCAGCTGGCCCGTGAGCACCTCCATCACGCCGCACAGGAAATAGGTCGCGCAGATGATGTGCATACGGATCATCCCCTGGCGGATAACCTCCGGGTCGGTGTTGTAGACGCTCAGCAGCGGCCCGGCGAACAGGTAGAACAAGCCGCCGATCGCCATCCCCACCAGCGTTACGGTACCCAGACAGATCCATAGAATGCGGCGCACGCGATGATACTGGCGTGCGCCTACGTTTTGCCCCACGAACGTCAGGCACGCCTGATAAACGCTGTTCATGGAGGTGTACACAAACCCCTCCAGGTTCCCCGAGGCGGCGCAGCCGGCCATGACCACCGAGCCGAAGGAGTTGACCGAGGACTGGATGAGAACGTTGCTGATGGAGAACACCGAGCCCTGCAGCCCGGCCGGCAGGCCGACGCGCATGATGGCCTTCAGGGAATCCCGGTGCACGTGCATTTCCTTGAGATCGAAACGGATGCTGTCGGTGGCGTGAATCAGGCAGCGCATGACCAGCACGGCGGAAATGACCTGCGCGATGACCGTCGCCAGCGCGACGCCCGCCACGCTCATCTGGAACACCATGACGAACATCAGGTTCAGCGCCACGTTCACCAGCCCCGACACCGTCAGGAAATACAGGGGGCGCTTGGTGTCGCCCACGGCGCGGAGTATGGCGCTGCCGAAGGTATACAGGAGGTTTGCGGGCATGCCCGCAAAATAGATGCGGATGTAAAGGGCGGAGGCGTCGATGACGTCCGCCGGCGAACCCATCCATTCCAGGAGCGGCTTGGCGAGGATCAACCCGAAAACGCCCACGCCGATCCCGCTGTACAACGCCAGGGATATGGAGGTGTGCACGGTTCTGCGCACCGCGTTCAAGTCCCCCGCGCCCTTCTGCTGGGCGACGGCCACGCTGGTGCCTACGGAAAGCCCCATGCACACGTTGATCAGCAGGTTGATCAGCGACCCGGTGGAGCCGACGGCCGCCAGCGCTTCCTTGCCGGAGTACTGCCCCACAACGATGATATCCGCCGCGTTGTACAACAGCTGCAAAATGCCGGTCAGCATGACGGGCAGGGAAAAACGGATCACCTTGGGGAGAATGGGGCCGCGTACCATATTCATTTCGTGCTGCTCTGGCTGTGTACGCTTCATCTGTTCCGGCCGATCGCCGTTGCCCGCCCCCTCTCAGAAAAGCCATGATACCACATAATCACGGTTCTGACCATCCTTACGGGAAAGAAATCGGCGTCAAAACCCGGTTCCCCGGGCCGCCGCAGCCGCGGGTACGGCGGCCCGCAGCGAAGGCGAACGGTAAAAACGGCAAAAAATGCAAGTTTCCTTTAGGAAATATTCACGACGTTCCGAATAAATTTTCGTGAATTATGGCTTGACAACGTTTGCACACTATGGTATGCTGTGACCACAGAAACGGAGATGAAAGGAAATCGACGTTTAACCCGCGGCATTTTGTGCAAACGTTTTCCCACACTCCCGGGCACACGGGGAAAACGCGCGGGGCACCCGAACCGGATGCGAAGCGGAGAACCGCTTTACATAAAATCCCAAGATAAAAGGAGCGTTTACCATGAAGAAAATCCTTGCTCTGGCCCTTGTCCTGGCGCTCGCGCTGACGATGGTCACCGTCGCCGCCGGCGCGGAAGCCACCGGTTCCGTCTACTACCTCAATTTTAAGCCCGAACAGGATCAGCAGTGGCAGGACCTTGCCAAGCTGTACACCGAGCAGACCGGCGTGCCCGTAACGGTGGTCACCGCCGCCTCCGGCACCTACGAGGACACCCTGCGTTCCGAAATCGAAAAGGCCGACGCGCCCACCCTGTTCCAGGTCAACGGCCCCGTGGGCCTCAAAACCTGGAAAGACTATTGCGCGGACCTGACCGATACCGCCCTGTATGAGAACCTCAAGAGCGACGATTTCGCCCTGATCGAGGACAGCCAGGTGCTGGGCATCGCCTACGTCATCGAGACCTACGGCATCATCTACAACAAGGAGCTGCTGGCCAAGTACTGCGCGCTGGATAACGCGGTGATCGCCGACGCTTCCGAGATCGACGACTTCGACACCCTGAAGGCCGTCGCCGACGATATCCAGGCCCGCAAGGACGAGATGGGCGTTATGGGCGCCTTCACCTCCGCCGGCATGGATTCCAGCTCCGACTGGCGCTTTAAGACCCATCTGGCGAACCTGCCGATCTACTACGAATACAAGACCCGCGGCATCACCGATACGGACGCCATCGAGGGCCTGTACCTGGACAACTACAAGAAGATCTGGGATCTCTACATCACCGACGCGACCTGCGAGCCCGCGATGATCGGCGCCAAGACCGGCGAGGACGCGCTGGCGGACTTCACCCTGGGCGACGCGGTGTTCTACCAGAACGGCACCTGGGCGTATAACGACTGCATCAACGCCGGCATGACCGACGATCAGCTGGGGATGCTCCCCATCTACATCGGCGCGGAAGGCGAGGAGAACCAGGGCCTGTGCACCGGTTCCGAAAACTACTGGTGCATCAACAAGAACGCTTCCGCCGAGAACATCCAGGCCACCAAGGACTTCCTCGCGTGGGTCATCACCAGCGACGAGGGCCGCGATGCGATGGCCAACAAGATGGGCTTCGTAACCCCGTTCAAGACCTTCGACGAGGGCTACACCGCCAATAACGCGCTCATCAAGGCCGCCGACGAGTACATCGCCGCCGGCAAGACCTCCGTCGCCTGGACGTTCACCACCATGCCTTCCGAGAACTGGAAGAACGGCGTGGGCAACGCGCTGCTTGAGTACGCGCAGGGCACCGGCGACTGGAACGGCGTCGTGACCGCCTTCGTGGACGGCTGGGCCACCGAGTACGCGGCCGCCAACGCGCAGTAAAACGCACCCGGTTTTCCAAACCATCGCGGCGCGGCAGAGGGATCCCTCTGCCGCGCCCTGCGTGTAGGCCCCTGCGACGGCGGAACGCAGGCCGTGTACGCCGCCTTCGCGAAGCGAGGAACCGTTGACGAGTCCGCGCTGCCGGAAGGAAAAACCGCCGGCAATCGAGAATGGAAGCAACACAGGCCGTCGCGGATTCGTGAGCGTTTCCTTCCAAACTTCATACTAGTATCCGGATAAGGGGATGATCGGGTGGAAAAAGCCATCAGAAAGTACTGGCCGGTCTTCGTGCTGCCCACGATGATCGCGTTCGCCATCGGGTTTCTGATTCCGTTTCTCATGGGGCTGTACCTGTCGTTTTGCGACTTCACCACCGTGAGCAACGCGACGTTTACGGGGTTTGCCAACTACGTCAAGGCATTCTCGGACACGTCCAGCAACTTCGTGCACTCGCTGTGGTACACGGCGGCGTTCGCAAGCATCTCCACGGTGCTCATCAACTTCTTCGGGCTATTGGTGGCGCTGCTGCTGGTGCGCGGCTTCCGCGGTACCAACCTGTTCCGCACCGTGTTTTTCATGCCCAACCTCATCGGCGGCATCGTGCTGGGATGGTTGTGGCAGGTCATCTTAAACGGCGTGCTCGCCAACTACGGCGTGACGCTGGTGACCAGCGAGTGGTACGGCTTCTGGGGCTTGATGACCGTCATGTGCTGGCAGCAGGCCGGCTATATGATGATCATCTACATTTCGGGCCTGCAGGCCATTCCCGGAGAGCTGACCGAGGCGGCCTCCATCGACGGCGCCAGCGCCTGGCAGACGCTCACCCGCGTCAAGTTGCCCATGCTCATGCCCTCCATTACGATCTGCACCTTCCTCACCATCACCAACGGCTTTAAGCTCTTCGACCAGAACCTGGCGCTGACCAACGGCATGCCCTCCAACCGCTCGCAGATGCTCGCCCTGAACATATACGATACGTTCTACGGCCGTACCGGCTGGGCGGGCGCCGGGCAGGCCAAGGCGGTCGTGTTCTGCCTCCTGGTCGTGGCCATCGCCATGCTCCAGCTTCGCTTGACCCATACGCGGGAGGTGCAGCAGTAATGAACGCTATCGGCGTGAAGGCGTCCCACGGGCTGACGGCGAGGAAACGGATCGTCAACCTGACGCTGACAATCGTGTTTTCGCTGGTCTCCATCGCCTACGTATATCCCCTGCTGGTCATCCTGATGAACAGCTTCAAGGTCAAGGCCTACATCAGCCGCGTTCCTTTCGCCCTGCCGCTGGGCAAGATGTTTGCGGAAGGCGCGAACTACGTAAACGGCGTGGCGAAAACCAACTTCTTCGACGCGCTCAAGTGGAGCTTCGTGATCACGGTGCTGTCGGTGTTCGTCATCCTGCTGTGCACGTCGATGTGCGCGTGGTTCATCAGCCGCGTGAGCGGCAAATGGTCGAAGACCATTTACTTCCTATGCATTTTCTCCATGGTGGTGCCCTTCCAGATGGTGATGTTCACCCTCTCCAAGACCGCCAACGTCCTGGGGCTCAACACGCCCATCGGCATCGTGGTAATCTACCTGGGCTTCGGGGCGGGGCTTGCGGTGTTCATGTTCAGCGGATTCATGCGGTCAAGCCCCATCTCCATCGAGGAAAGCGCCATGATCGACGGCTGCGAGCCGCTGCGCACGTTTTTCAGCATCGTTCTGCCCATCCTCCAGCCCACCTACATTTCCACCGGCATTCTGGAAACCATGTGGATCTGGAACGACTACCTGCTGCCTTACCTGGTCCTGGACATCAAACGCTACAAGACGGTTCCCATTGCCGTGCAGTACCTGAAGGGCGGGTACGGCTCGGTGGATATGGGCGCGATGATGGCCACGCTGGTCATGGCGATCATTCCGATTATCCTGTTTTACCTGTTCAGTCAGAAGTACATCGTCAGCGGCGTGATGGCCGGCGCGGTGAAGGGCTGAGCGACGCAAACGACGGTTCGGTCGTTTTCCGCTTGCAATCGGCGGGCTTCTGTTTCGGAAGTCCGCTTTTTCGTGTATAATATAGATGTATACGGCGGCAAGCGGCGGTCGCAGGAAATCGCCGCCCCGAACGAGAATATCGCAAACAGCCTCTGAGAAAGAAGGGTTCGCATGAAGGTTTCCAAACAGCCTCACAGGCCCCTGATCTTCTATTATATCATCGCCATGGTCGTGCTGATGCTGCTCAACGCGCTGGTTTTTCCGTCGTTGTACAGCGTACCGGTTACGGAGGTCGGATACGACGAATTCCTTCGAATGATCGACCAAAAGGAGATCGACCAGGTCTCCATGGACAGCTCGGAAATCACCTTCACCTCCAAGGACGCCAGCGGCAACACCGTCTACTATAAAACCGGCTTATGGCCGGACGAAAACCTGGTGGACAAGCTCTACGCCAGCGGCGCGACCTTCTCGGCGGAGATTCCCACGCAGGCCTCGCCGCTGATGGAATTGCTGATCAGCTGGGTGCTGCCGCTGGCGTTTTTCGTGATCGTGGGACAGCTGCTGATGCGCTACATGACCAAGAAAATGGGCGGGAGCAACGCGCTTTCCTTCGGCAAGAGCAACGCGCGCATCTACATCGAATCTCAGACGGGCAAAACCTTCGCGGACGTGGCGGGCGAGGACGAGGCCAAGGACGCGCTTCGCGAAATCGTGGACTTTTTGCACCAGCCGGAACGCTACAAGGAGATCGGCGCGCGTCTGCCCAAAGGCGCGCTGCTGGTGGGCCCTCCGGGCACCGGCAAGACGCTTTTGGCCAAGGCCGTGGCCGGCGAGGCGAAGGTGCCGTTTTTCTCCATCGCGGGCAGCGAGTTTGTGGAGATGTTCGTGGGCATGGGCGCCTCCAAGGTGCGCGATCTGTTTAAGCAGGCCACCGAAAAGGCCCCCTGCATCGTGTTCATCGACGAGATCGACACCATCGGCAAGAAGCGCGACGGGGCCAACGGCTTCGGCGGCAACGACGAGCGCGAGCAGACGTTAAACCAGTTGTTGACCGAGATGGACGGCTTCGACTCTACCAAGGGCGTGGTGATCCTCGCCGCCACCAACCGGCCGGACAGCCTGGATAAGGCGCTGCTCAGGCCGGGCCGCTTCGACCGGCGCATCCCCGTGGAATTGCCCGACCTGGCCGGGCGCGTGGCGATCCTCAAGGTGCACGCCAAGGACGTGAAGATGGAGGCGGATATCGACTTTACCGCCATCGGACACGCCACCAGCGGCGCCAGCGGCGCGGAGCTGGCCAACATCATCAACGAGGCGGCGCTGCACGCCGTACGCAACGGCCGCCAGACCGTGACCCAGACCGATCTGGAGGAAAGCGTGGAGGTCGTCATCGCCGGGTACCAGCGCAAGGGCGCGGTGATCAGCGAGAAGGACAAGAAGATCATCGCCTACCACGAAACCGGACACGCGTTGGTGGCCGCGAGGCTCAAGGATGCCGCCCCGGTGCACAAGATCACCATCATCCCCCGTACCTCCGGTGCGCTGGGTTACACCATGCAGGTAGAGGAGGAGGAGCGCGTGCTGATGAGCAAGGAGGACGCCTATAACCAGCTCATCACCCTGACCGGCGGCCGCGCCGCCGAGGAAGTGGTGTTCCATTCCATCACCTCCGGCGCCAGCAACGACATCGAAAAGGCCACCGCCATCGCCCGCGCAATGGTCACCCGCTACGGCATGAGCGACCAGTTCGACATGGTGGCGCTGGAACAGGCCACCAACCCCTACCTGGGGATGGATGCCAACATGGTCTGCAGCTCGGAGACGGCCGCGCGCATCGACGCCGAGGTGGGAGACATCATCCGCAAGGCGCACGCGAAGGCCAAGGAAATCCTGGAGAACAACCGCGAGCTGATGGACCGGCTGGCCAAGCACCTGCTGGACAAGGAAACCATCACCGGCGAGGAGTTTTTGCAGATTTTGAAGGACTACGACAGGGAGAAACAGGCGCAGCCCGCCGGCCCGACGGCGGAATAAGGAACTAAAGACAGAGCCTGAAGCGGGCGGAGAAATCCGCCCGCTTCAGGCTCTATTCATATGGATGACGTTATTTCAGTTTCCGGCCAGCTTGCGAAGCGCTTCGTCCTGCAGACGGTATTGCGTCCAGTCGGTTTGCGGCTGCGCCCCGAGGGAGAGGTAAAAATCGATGCTGGGGCGGTTCCAGTTCAGGCAACTCCACTCGATCCGCCCCAAACCGAGCTCCACGGCGGTGCCGGCCAACTGTCGAAACAGCGCTTTGCCGTATCCGCGCCCGCGATGCTCCGGCCGAACATACAGATCCTCCAGATAAAAGCCGCTGCGGCCCAGAAAAGTGGAGAAATTATAGAAATACAACGCGTAGCCGACTTCTTTTCCGGACTCCATGACAAAAAGAACCTCGGCTGTTTTGCGGTCGAACAGCCAGTTTTCCAGGGTGGCTTCGTCGGCCGTGACCTGATCCTCCAGACGCTCGTAGACCGAAAGCTCCCGGATAAACTGAAGAATCAGCGGCGTATCCTCCCTGACGGCCTTGCGAAAAGCGATTTCCAATGCAATCTCCTCCGATATCCAGTATCAAGGCCGATTATAGCATGCTCCGGCGGGAACGCACAATGCGGGATGCCCAAAAGGGGAAGGTCTCCTGCCGGGGCCCGAAAAAAAGGCAAAGAACTGAAAAAAAGGTGTTGACACGACAAAAGTGAGGTGGTATGATAGTCAAGCTCGCCTGAGAGCGACGAACCTTGAAAACGATACA
>CAZXJI010000009.1:0-127923 GCA_964640955.1 uncultured Oscillospiraceae bacterium
GCAGGCTTGTCGGGCGGCCGTACTGCGCGTACGCACGCCCGCAGGGCGGGCGGACAGACGCAGTGCGGCCGCCCGACTATCCTGTGCTTCAAGCGCGATCCCTCGTGCTTAGCCCGCCGTTTAAGGAGGCGACCCGAAGGGTGCAGGGGCGAGCGGAAAGCCCTTGCCCGTGCCCGCAGGCACGGAACCCCGCACTCTGCCTCCGCAGAGGCAGTTCCCTGCGTCCCCCTTTGCGCCGAGGGGAGCCCAACCCCCTCAACCTCAACCTTCCTGCCTTTCAGGCTTGACAACTCCCCCACACTGTCGTACAATACGGTTGCGCAAAACGCGCAAGGGGTGCTGACCACCGTCGGCTGAGATCGGGCGAAAGCCCGGAACCCTCGAACCTGATCCGGGTAATGCCGGCGTAGGAATCAATGGAACATATCTTCCTTTGATGGATTCCGCGTTGCACTACCCGCAACCGCGGGAATTTTCATTTTAAGGAGGGTTTTTCCATGAGTTACCGTCTCAAACGCTTAACCGAAAGCGCCGTGCTGCTGGCCATCGCCACGGTGCTGAGCCTGATCCAGTTCAGCGGCCCGTGGGTGCTGGGCGGCAGCATTACCGTGTGCAGCATGCTGCCCATCGTGATGATCGCGCAGCGCTACGGCACCAAGTGGGGGCTGCTGTCCGCGCTCACGTTCAGCCTTCTGCAATTGCTGCTGGGGCTTAACAACGTGCAGTACGCACCCAACGCCATCACGGCCGTCGGCATCATCCTGCTGGACTATGTGCTGGCCTTCGGGGTGCTGGGCTTCTCTGCCGCGTTCAACGGCGTCATCCGCAACCGCCGCACGGCGATCGTCGTAGGCATTGCGGTCACGTTCTTCGGCCGGTTCCTGTGCCATTTCGCAAGCGGCGTCATCATCTGGGAAGCCCTGTGGCCCAACGCGCTCGGTTGGGCGCCCGCAATCTGGTCGCTGGCGTACAACGGCAGCTACATGCTCCCCGAGACGATCATCACCGGCCTGGTTGCCTTCCTGCTGTACAAACCGCTGCAAAAGTACTGGCTGGGCGAGGATATTCGCAAACCCGCCAACGGGACGGCCGCGAAGGCGTAACAACCGTTATGTGCGGGTCGGCGGCGCGTTTCGCCACGGCTGCCGGCGCACGCCGATCAACCCTGCTTTCTGCCGCAAACCGGCTTCCGCATCCGCGGGAGCCGGTTTTTTCCGCCCTCTCCATTGTTTGCGACAGTTTGCGATATCTGTCCCAAAATTGGACATATATTCCTTCTTTGTTGCAAATTTGGACGCTTCACCGCCTTTGGGCGTGACATTCGCACCCGGTCGGCCTATACTGCAATTAACAGCAAGGAGGCGGCCGGCATGGCAAAAACAATCGTAGAATGGTCCAAGGCGTTCGCGCTTCGGCGCGTGTTGCGCTACGTGAACAAGGATTTCGATAAAAACGGTATGAAGGTCCTGAACTGGCTGATCGTGCACGACCGCGGAGGCGGCGTGAAGCACGAGGCCGGGATGGTCCGGGACGCACTGCGCGACCCCGGCAACAACTGGTCAAAGCTCATCCGCAGTCTCTGGACGGACATCGACGACGGCCAGCGCCTGCGTCTGTTCGAGAACTTCGTGATCAACGGCAGCATGATCGGCACGCCGCGCCAGCGCCGCTTCAGTGAGAAATATCGCTGCAACATTCCCTGGGCGGTGCTGATGGATCCCACCAGCGCCTGCAACCTGCACTGCACGGGCTGCTGGGCTGCGGAATACGGCGACAAGCTCAACCTGAGCCTGCCGGAGCTGGACGATATCGTCCGTCAGGCCAAGGCGCTGGGCACGTACTTCTTCATCTTCTCCGGCGGCGAGCCGCTGGTGCACAAAAAGGATATCATCGCCCTGTGCGAACGGCATCCGGACTGCGCGTTCCTCTCCTTCACCAACGGCACCCTGATCGACGAAGCCTTCGCGGACGAGATGCTCAGGGTCAAGAACTTCGTGCCCGCCATCAGCGTGGAAGGGTTCGAAGAGGCTACCGACAGCCGCCGCGGCAAGGGCACGTACCAGAAGGTCGTCAAGGCCATGGAGATTCTCAAGCGCAAGAAGCTCGCCTTCGGCATCAGCTGCTGCTATACCTCGCAAAACACGGACGTCATCGGCAGCGAGGCCTATTTCGACGAGATGATCCGCCTGGGTGCGAAATTCATGTGGCTGTTCACCTACATTCCCGTCGGCAACGACGCCGTGCCGGAACTGATCGCCACGGCCGAGCAGCGGGAGTACATGTACCGGCAGGCGCGGGCTTTCCGCAAGAGCAAGGCGATCTTCACCATGGACTTCTGGAACGACGGCGAATACGCCGACGGGTGCATCGCGGGCGGGCGCCGCTACATGCACATCAACGCCAACGGGGATATCGAGCCCTGCGCCTTCATCCATTACAGCGATTCCAACATCCGTCAAAAGACGCTTCTGGAGGCGTACCGCAGCCCGCTGTTCATGCAGTACTACCAAAACCAGCCCTTCAACGACAACATGCTCATGCCCTGCCCGCTGCTGGACAACAACGGGAGGCTGGCCGAAATGGTGGACAAGAGCGGCGCCAAATCCACCGATATGCAAAACCCCGAAGACGTGCACACGCTGTGCGAAAAGTGCAAGCACGCTTCCGAGTGCTGGAAGCCGGTTGCGGACAGGCTTTGGACCGAGTCCGACGGCCCCGCCGCCTGGGAAAAGAAGAAACAGCGCAACGCCAAACTGCAGCGTAAATACGCCAGGGAAGCCCATACGCAGGTGGATTCCGTACGCTCTACGCTGTAACCGTTCGTCGGCGCGCCGCACGTCTTGCGCGGCGCGCGTTTTTTCGGTATGATAGAGATCCGTAACGGAGGTAAGCATGGATAATCAACCCGTCATCAGAGCCGCCATCCACAGCGCGGTCAGCAAAGGCATCCGTGATATACGCCGCGACCCCAACCGCAGCATTCGCAGGCTTGTCGATTTAGGCATGCAGTTCGGCAGGGGCAGCTATCAGCAGACGTTCTTCACCGATGCGCACAGGACGCTCAAAAAGCGCAACAGCGCCTATTATGCGCTCGTCACGTCGCTGATTCGCAACGTCGATCCGCAAACGCTGGAAACCCTCGGTTTCAACGTCGGCTATATGAGCTGGACGCTCGGCGCCAAAACCATCCGCGCCTACGAAAAGGAACAGGGCGTGAACGTCCCCTGGACGATTCTGGTGGACCTCAACCGCCCGGCGCAGCGCACCCTCGACCTGGACAAGCTGGTGGAAGAGGGGCAGAAGCTGGGTATTTACAGCTATTTTCTGTTTCTGGGCGAGCATACCGGGCCGTTGGACGCCCTGCTCGCGGTTGCCGGTCGCTATGCCGGCAGCGCGTTTTTCCTGTTTTCGCTGGACGAAACCATGAACGGCCGCATGTCCGAATGCGAGGCGTTTTTGAGCAACACGCTCATCGTTCCCCGCGGCGGGAGCGACGCCGATCCCGCCATCGGCGCGTTGCTCACGCAAAAAAAGAGGATGTTCGGGTTAAACTGCGAATATAACGCATTAAACGCGGATCGTCTGCTTTCGGACGAGTTCCTGCAGGCCGTCGTCGACCAGGGCTATCCGTTTTTGTTTCTGGTTCCGTCCCTCACCTGCGATCCGGACACGCGCCGCCGCGTGAACGACAAGGTGTTGGAGCTGCGCGCCCGCGGCCGGTATCCGCTGTTTCCCGTGGATTTGTTCAACGACCTGCAACAGGTCGACCATATCATATCGGATGAGCACTGCATGCTCGCGCTCGGCACGGACGGCTCGGTACTCTACCCCGCGGAGTCGGATGAGCTGAACCTGAACGAGCATACGCTGGAGGAACTGATCCGGCTGACCATGCCGCGCGTCCATCACCGGCGCTGAGGGAGGTGCGCGCCATGCCCGAAGCCAACATCACCAAACGGGCGCTGGGCGCCTCTCTGAAAACCCTGATGCAGCAAAAGCCGTTCCATAAAATCAGCATCGGGGAAATATGCGAGCAGTGCGGCATGCACCGCAAGAGTTTTTATTACCATTTTCAGGATAAGTACGATCTGCTCAACTGGGTGTTTTACAGCGAGTTTATGCAGCTGCTGGACACCTCCGCGCAGACGGAACTGTGGAACTACATGCGCCGCGTGTGCGAGTATTTCGCGCAGAACCGGCTGTTTTATTTGAACGCCTTCGCCATCGAAGGGCAGAACGCCTTCGCCGAAACCTTCGACGAAACGCTGGAGGCGATCCTGGGCGCCTATCTCCACCAGGCCATCCGGGACGACGACTTCCGCGAGTTCTACTGCAATTTCTACAGCGACGCTTTCCGCTGTTCCATCGTCCGGTGGCTGAAGGAAAGCGAGCCCGTCAGCGCCGAGGAGTTCGTGAACCTCTGCCACCGCACGGTGGACTGCGCCATCTCCCACGGAAACGCGCCGCCTTCCGGCAGGCGGTAACGAGCCGACGACACACGCGCGAAAGGTGCGGGAACAAATTCGTTCCCGCGCCTTTCGCGTTGCCGAATCACGGGCCGGAGCCCCGCGAACCGCACAGCCCCGATCGCCGCGCGTAGCGGGTTGCCTCTTGACTCTTCGCTATTTTCCCCTCTGGTACAGGAATTTCGCACGTCCGAACAGCGACTTGACGGTTTCGCGCTCGAATAGCCAGCCGAAGCCCAGCGTGATCGCCGCCGCGTAGATGCACAGCGGAACCGAGAACGTGATCCATTTGAAGAACCCGTTGATGTTGAGCAGATCGAACGCAAGGAACGGCCCCGCGATGATCGCGACCTGCACGAACATCCGCAGGATGCGCGCAAGCGTCCACCGCCAGGGCAGGCGGGTGATGTACTTGGGCACGAAGTACAATTGCAGAATCGCGCGCAGGATGTTGGAAATGATGATGCCGGAAAGGCTGCCCACGATCGCCATGGTCATGCTGGTCCGAAGCCCCCAGAAGCCCAGCCCCAGGCCCAGGCCCACGGCGGTCAGCACCTGCGCGGTGCAGTGGTGCCGCGTCTCGCGGAACTTGCCGCTGGCGGTGATCATCAGATCCATGGGCATTTTGGCGTGGTCGCTGATCGCCTCCAACACCACCATCATGCCGATGAGGGGCGCGGAATAGTTGGCGTCGGTGATCTTATCGGTATACAGCACTACGAAGGGGACGATCAGGATGGCCGCGACGGAAAACAGCACCGTCGTAATGGACAGGTACAGGTATTCGAAATCCCGGTAGGCCTGCTGGAACTTCTCCTGATGGCCGCGGGCGAGCAGATCGCCGAAGCCGGAATAGATCCCCGTGGTCGTCATTTTGAGAATGCCCCACAGCCCGATGGTCACCATGTGGTAGGTGCCGTACACCGAGATCATCGCGGCGTCGCGGGTGATGACGGTGGTGAGCATCACCGCGGCGCTCTGGTGGAAGGCCGTGGTAAACTGCTGGTACATGGCGTCCCACCGGCGGGACAGCGCGGCCTTGTTGGGTTTGGCAAAGGCGTTGACCTGCGGATAGATTTTCTTTACGTACCGGCCCAGGATCAGCGGGCGAATGGCGATGGTCAGCGAGGCCAGCAGCCGAAGGAGGATGATATTGGCCTTCATGTACGCCAGCACCACGATGACCGCCGTCTGCAGCAGCAGCGAGGCCATGCTGGCGAGGCTGACCATGAAGGTGCGCTGATCGGCCGTGAGCAGCACCCGATAGCGCGACAGGGTGAAAAACTCCAGCGACCCGGACACGCCCATGGCGCAGATGAGCAGGAACACGCTCAGGTAGTTCATGGGGTCGCCGGCGATCGTTTCCACCGGTACGAAAAGCGGATAGATCGCCGCGAAAACCACCGTCAGCCCCACGAACATCCAGCCCGCGACGTTGTAGTACTGCCGCGCGGCCGAGACGATGGCGCTGACGCCTTCATTGTCCTGATCCGAAAGGGGCTTGTAGAGGCTGAAAACCGCCGCGGCGGCCAGCCCCGCCTCCACCAGGCGGAAATAGGTCAGGAATTCGTTGGCCGATACGATGAGCCCGTTGATCTGCGAGCCGTAATAGAGCATCATCAGACGCGGGGTAACAAAGCCCATCAGCATCGCCGTAAACTGATAGGCCGCCGTGAACGCCGTGTTCTGCACGAAGCGCGACGTGCGGGTGTTGCTGCGGGTGTTCAACGCCGTTTCCCTCGCTATCTGTCTAGGTGGAGCGGCCTGCGCTCGCTCTCCGGCGGCGGGGTCATATAATCGGGGCCGTAGAGACGCCTGAGCACCGCCTCCGCGTCGCGCGGCACGCGCACGGTCAGCGCGCCGAAAGGCGCGGGTATGGGGTTGGCAAACGCATCGGGATCAAACGCCATGTTAAGCAGGGAAAACGCGCCGTCGCTCATGTGCACCCGTCCGCCCCTGCCGCTCCGGGCAAGGCGGTCGTACGCGCGCAGCTTGGCCTTCCGGGAGAACGGCAGGCCAAGCACGTGCGTGCCCCGCAGCAGCAGTCGCTTGCCGAAAGAAAAGCGCGCGTAATCGGGGCACTGTTTCAGCATCCCCTGCAGCGCGCGCAGCCGAAACAGCTTCCACGCGCGGGCAAGCTTTCGGTCGGGCAGCGGATCCAGCACGAAAAGGTCCACAAAGGCGTCCCCCGCAGCCTTTCGCGCGCGCGGCACCCACGTGTCGTTCAGGTCCAGCGTGAAGCCCGCGCCGCACTGCGCGGGGTACAGAACGGCGAAACGGTCGTAGCTCGCGCGCGGCAGCACCAGATCCACGTCGTCGTCCCAGGGGATGAACCCCCGGTGGCGCACGGCGCCCAGCAGCGTTCCGCACATGACGGAATACGGCAGGGCGTTGGCCTCCAGCACGCGCACGACGTCGGCAAGCACCTCGAAAAGCTCCGCGTGCACGGTTTCCAACCCGTAACCGCTCATGCCCTGCCTTCCAGCACGGCCTGCGCCTTGTCGGCCACGCTCGGGCCGTCCAGCCCGTAATAGGCCTCCAGATAGGCCTGGTTACCCACGATGGAGCTGTACATGTCGTTCATGCCGAAGCGCACCACCCGGGCCCGGTTGCCCCGGAACCCGGCGACCACCTCGCATACGGCGCCACCCAGGCCGCCCAGAATGGTATGCTCCTCCAATGTGAAGAGCACCGGCACCCTGTCGCAGAGCGTTTGCAGGTATGCTTCGTCGATGGGCTTGACCGTGGGAAAGCTCGCCACCCCGACGCTCAGGCCGCGTTCCGCAAGCAGCTTTTGCGCCTCCACGGCGCTGGCCAGTATGCTCCCCGCGGTCAGAATATAGGCGTCCGTCCCCTCGCAGTAAGGCACGGCCTCGCCGGTTTTGTAACCGCGCAGGTTTTGAATGTCGTGGAACACCGGCTCGCCCCCGCGGCCGATGCGCAGGTAGGCGACGCCCGGCTCGGTTAAGAACCGCGCCATGACCGCCTCGGTCTCCACCTTGTCCGCCGGAGCGTACACCGTGACCCCCGGCAGTATGCGCAGAGCGCTCATATCCTCGGTCGCGTGGTGCGTCATGCCCAGGGTGCCGTAGGTGAAGCCCGCGCCCACGCAGACGATTTTCACGTTCACGTCGTGGTAGGCGCAGCAGTTGCGTATCTGCTCCATGGCCCGAAGCGTGGGAAAGTTGCCGATAGAATACACCACGGCGGTCTTGCCTTCCAGCGCCATGCCGGCGGCCATGCTCATCATGGCCTGCTCGGAAATGCCGGCGTTGATGAAGCGGTCGGGAAACTCCTTCATGTAGGGAAACAGCACGCCGAAACCAAGGTCGCCCGTGATCAGCACGAGGTTGTGATCCTCGCGCGCCCGTTCCTGCAGGCAGCGGGTAAACGTCTCTCTCACGGTTTCTGCGCCTCCAGTTCCCTGAGTGCCGCGTCGTACTCCTCGCCGCGCGCGGTGCGGTAATGCCACAGCACGTCGTTTTCCATAAAGCTGACGCCCTTGCCCTTCACGGTGTCCGCGACGATGACGATCGGCTTGCCCCGGCCCCTCGCGGCCTTCGCCTCGTCGTAGGCGGCGTGCAGCGCCGCGTGGTCGTGCCCGTCGATGCGGATCACGTGCCAGCCGAAGCTGCGCCATTTTTCATCCAGTGGCTCCAGCTTGATGGTCTCCTCCACGCTGGTGATCGACTGTATTTTGTTAAAGTCGATGGTGACGATGAAATTGTCGAGCTTAAACTGGTTGGCAATCAGCGCGGTTTCCCACACGGCGCCCTCGTCGCATTCCCCGTCGCCGATGATGCAGTATACGCGGTGATCCTTGTGGTCCATTTTGGCGGCCATCGCCATGCCCATCGCCATGGGCAGGCCCTGCCCCAGCGAACCGGTGCTGGCTTCCACGCCGGGCACGCCCTTGTGGCTCACGTGCCCGCTCAGGCGGCTGCCGTTCTGGCAGTGGGTCTCCAGCTCCTCGATCGGGAAATAGCCGCATTCGGCCAGCGCCGCGTAGATCCCCGCGCCCGCGTGCCCCTTGCTCAGTATCAGCCGGTCGCGCTCGGGCCAGGTGGGGTTTTTCGGGTCGTGACGCAGGACGTCCGCGTAGAGGACGCCCACGATATCCGCCATGGAGAAAATGCTGCCGATATGCGCGGTGCCGCCCCGGCTGGTCATATCCAGCGCGTGACGGCGCACCCTGTAAGCCAATTGCCTGCTTTTTTCAAAGCTCATCGTGTCCGCTCCTTCGTCCGTTCGGCCGCGCGCGTCACGCTCCGCGCTTCGCCGCATCGCCGGAAAACATCCTCGCCGTTACGCAGGCGACGGTTTTCAAAAGCAGCTTCGCGTCCAGCCAGAACGACTGCCGCATGGCGTACTCTACGCGCATGCGGTTTTTCTCGCCCAGAATCGTGCGTTCGTAGGTGCCCTCGGGGTCGTCGTGCCCCACTGCCTCGTCCAGCCGGATGAGCTTGATGGAGCTGGGATCGCTGATCCCCGGCCGCACCCACAGGATGCACTGCTGTTCCTCGGTGTAGCGCGCCGTGTATTTGAGCAGCTCGGGCCGGGGACCTATGAAGCTCATATCTCCCCTGAGGATGTTGAACAGCTGGGGAAGCTCGTCCAGCTTCGTACGCCGAAGCGTACGGCCCAGGGGCGTTACGCGCGGATCGTCCAGCGCGGTGGTGCCGCCGTAGCGGTCCGCACCCACAACCATCGTCCTGTACTTGAGGATATGAAAGGGTTGATTATGATAGCCGCCCCGAAGCGCCCGGTAGAACACCGGCCCCCTGGAGGTGAGCTTCACCGCCGCCGCGATGGGCAGCATCACGATCAGTCCGGGCACAAGCAGCACGAGGGCCAGCGCCATGTCCAGCCCCCGTTTGAGTACCTTGCTGTAAAAAGGGTGGCTCAGCTCACCGTTCCAGTATGGGAGAACCGCCGGGGGCGCGTCGGCCCGCACGGCCTGTTCCTGCGAGTGCATCACCGGCGTACCTCCCATATGCCCGCGGCTCAATATCGCTAGCATTTAGAATAGCACACGGCCTATGATAAGTCAAACAGTTTGGCCTGAAAGTTACACAATCCGGCGCGCGGCGCGCGCCCGGCAAACGCCGCCCGCACGGGGATCGGCGGCCGTCCGGACGCCCGAAAGGCGCGTGCGGATTTGTCCGTTTCCTTTGGCCCTGCCGGAGGCGTCCGGCAGTCGCTTGACTTTTCTAAATCGTTTCCGGTATACTTTTTTACGTCAGTCTGTGAAAACCCGTCCGTTCACTGTGACGTAAAAATGATATTACGCTGCCTTTTATCCGGCAGCCCGAAGGGAGTCTTGGGATGAACGAAACCCCCTCTTCGCCGCTGGAGCGGTTGGCCGGCTACGCTTCCCGGCGCGAGCAGGCCGTCGTCGCCAGCGCGACGATCGACAAGGACCTTTACGAAACCTACGGGGTCAAGCGCGGCCTGCGCGATAAAAACGGCAAGGGCGTTTTGGCCGGGCTTACGAAGATTTCCGAAATTCAGGCCTCCCGCGAGGTCAACGGCGAGCGCGTTCCCTGCGACGGAACGCTATGGTACCGCGGGTACAACATCATCGATCTGGTCAACGGCGTCATCCGGGACGGGCGCTTCGGCTTTGAGGAAACGGCGTACCTGCTGCTGTTCGGCGATCTGCCCGACGCAGTGCAGCTGACGGAATTCAAGCGCGTCATGGCCGAAAGCCGCACGCTGCCCACCAACTTCGTGCGCGACGTCATCATGAAAGCGCCCAGCGCCGACATGATGAACTCGCTCAGCCGAAGCGTGCTGACCCTCGCCAGCTACGACGAGGCGCCCTCCGACCTGCGCATCTGCAACGTGCTTCGCCAGTGCCTGATGCTCATCGCCGTGTTTCCGATGCTCGCGGTGTACGGCTATCACAGCTACAACCACTACGAACGGGACGAAAGCTTTTACATCCACCGCCCGGACGAAAACCTGTCCGCCTCCGAAAACCTGCTGCGGATGCTTCGCCCCGACAAAAGCTACACGCAGCTGGAGGCACACGTGCTGGACGTGGCGCTGATGGTGCATATGGAGCACGGCGGCGGCAACAACTCCTCCTTCACCACGCACGTGGTGACCTCGTCGGGCACCGACACCTACAGCGCCGTCGCGGCGGCGCTGGCGAGCCTGAAAGGGCCCAAGCACGGCGGCGCGAACATCAAGGTCGTGCAGATGATGGCCGACCTCAAGAAAAACGTTTCGGACACCGCCGACGAAGAGGCCGTGGAAGCCTACCTGATGAAGCTGTTGAACCGCGAGGCGTTCGACCGCAAGGGACTCATCTACGGCATCGGGCACGCCGTGTACTCCGTCAGCGACCCGCGCGCGACGGTGTTCCGCTCCTTCGTGGAGCAGCTGGCCGAGGAAAAGCACGAAAAGCTGGAGTTTCAGCTCTATTCCACGGTGGAACGCCTGGCCCCGAAGATCATTTCGCGGGAAAGGCACATGTACAAGGGCGTCAGCGCAAACGTGGACTTCTTTAGCGGCCTGGTGTACGGGATGCTGGGCATCCCCGAGGAGATGTTCACGCCCATCTTCGCCATCGCGCGCATCGTGGGCTGGAGCGCCCACCGCATCGAGGAACTGGTAAACATGGACAAGATCATCCGCCCCGCCTACCGCGCGGTGCTGCCCAACCGGAATTACCGGTCGCTTGGGGAGCGGGCGGAAGCGTAGGTTGCGCTTCGGCACCCCATCGATGCCGCAAGGCCCCCGCCGATGTGATCCGGCGGGGGCCTTTTTGTTATCGGTGCGGTTTTTTAAGCCGTTTGCGGCGGTTCTGCGGCTTGCGCACGGGCTTGCTTTCGCCTTTCAGGCTGAACAGCTCGTCGCGCAGCTTGGCGGCCTTCTCGAAGTCCAGGTCCTTGGCGGCGGAAAGCATCTGATCCTCGATGCTCTTGAGCAGCTCCTGCTTTTCTTCCTCGCTCATGTCCGCGTTCGCGCCGCCGGAAAAATCGTTGGTGATCTTGAGAAGCGCCTGCACGGTGCTCTTCACGCTCTGGGGCGTGATGCCGTTGAGCTTGTTGTACGCCTCCTGCAGGGCGCGGCGGCGGTTGGTCTCGCTGACGGCGCGCATCATGCTGTCGGTGAGCGTGTCCCCGTAGAGGATCACGCGGCCGTCCACGTTGCGTGCGGCGCGGCCGATGGTCTGGATCAGCGAGGTCTCGCTGCGCAAAAATCCTTCCTTGTCCGCGTCGAGGATCGCCACCAGGCTCACCTCCGGCATGTCCAGCCCTTCGCGCAGAAGGTTGATGCCCACCAGCACGTCGAACTCGCCCAGGCGCAGGTCGCGGATGAGCTCGGAACGCTCCATGGTCTGAATGTCGCTGTGCAGGTACCTGACCCGGATGCCCAGGTTTTTGAGATAGTCCGTCAGGCTCTCGGCCATGCGCTTGGTGAGCGTCGTCACCAGCACGCGCTCGTTTAGCGCGGCGACGCGGTTGATCTCCCCCACGAGGTCGTCTACCTGCCCCGTTGCGGGTCTCAGCACCACCAGCGGGTCTAAAAGCCCTGTCGGTCGTATGATCTGCTCCACCACGTTCTGCGCGATGCCCAGTTCGTATTCCCCCGGCGTGGCGCTGACGTACACGGTCTGGTGCTGGCGCTCCCTGAACTCGTTGAATACCAGCGGCCGGTTATCGAACGCCGAGGGCAGGCGGAAGCCGTAATCCACCAGCGTCTGCTTGCGGGCGCGGTCGCCGTTGTACATACCGCGAATCTGCGGCACGGTGACGTGGCTTTCGTCGATGAACATCAGAAAATCCTTGGGGAAGTAATCCAGAAGCGAGTAGGGCGCGTCGCCCGGCTTGCGGCCATCGAAGTAGCGGCTGTAGTTTTCGATGCCGGTGCAAAAGCCGATCTGCCGCATCATCTCCAGGTCGTAGTGCGTGCGCTGCCGAAGGCGCATGGCATACAGCGGCTGACCCTCGTCCTTGAGCTGCTGCACGCGTTCCTCCAGATCGTGCTCAATCACAGAAAGCTGTTCGAGCATCCGGTCCCTGTCCATGGCGTAGTGCGTGGCGGGAAAGACCAGCGCGTGCTCCAGCGTGCTCAGCGGGTTGCCCGTCACCACCTCGATTTCCCGGATACGCTCGATCTCGTCGCCGAAGAACTCCACGCGCAGGGCGTGCTCCCGCTCGTTGGCGGGGATGATCTCAAGCACGTCTCCCCGCACGCGGAAACTGCCGCGTGTAAACTCAAAATCGTTTCGAGTGTATTGGATTTCCACCAGACGGTCGATGAGCGAATCCCGGCTCACGCGCATGCCGGGGCGCATGCTGACCATCATGCCCTCGTACTCGCTGGGGTCGCCCATGGAGTAGATGCAGCTGACGCTGGCCACGATGATGACGTCCTTGCGCTCGCGCACGGCCGCCGTGGCGCTGTGGCGGAGACGGTCGATCTCCTCGTTGATGGAGGCGTCCTTTTCGATGTAGGTATCCGACGAGGCGATGTAGGCCTCGGGCTGGTAATAGTCGTAATAGCTTACGAAGTACTCCACCGCGCTGTCCGGGAAGAAAGCGCGAAACTCGCTGCACAGCTGCGCCGCCAGCGTTTTGTTGTGGGCGATGACCAGCGTGGGCTTTTGTACCCGCTCGATGATCGACGCCATGGTGAAGGTTTTGCCGCTGCCGGTAACGCCCAGCAGCACCTGATCGGTCAGCCCTTTGTGAACGCCCTCGGCCAGGCTCGCGATGGCGTTGGGCTGGTCGCCGCTGGCCTGATAGGGCGACTTGAGTACGAAACGGTTCATGGCGTTTCCTCCCGGTTTTCTTCGTGGCCATTATACCACAGCAGCGCAGGGAACGCAAACATTTGTTTGCTTAATTGGACAAAAAGCGGCCGGAGAGGAAGCATCCCCTCCGGCCGAACCTGTTCTCTTCAAACGCGCTAACCTTCGCCGTTTTTCCCGGCGTTACGCCTTCTGCGTGAAGTTGTTGTGGCACCGCCCGCAGGTCACCGTCACCACGCCCGCGCCGCGCGGCACGCGCAGCCATGCCTTGCAGCTGGGGCAGCGGAAGTACTTGAACTGCTTGCGGTTTTTGAACCGCGTGCGCGCCTGCTTCAGGGCCGTCGTCATCTTGCTTTTCCAGCCCAGATAGCGGCGGTTTTCGTCGGCGCGCTTCTCGTTGTTTTTGGAAAAGATGCGAAACAGCGTGTACACGTACGTCGCCAGCGACAAAAGCGTGAGCAGACCGGAACCTGTGATCGCCGCCACCAAATACGCGATCAGTCCGCCCCATACCAGCGCCACCGACAGTTGATCCACGCCGTGGCGGCCGGCCATCAGGTTACGGAAGGTCTGCTTTATTTTTTCCCAGAAGTTCATAGGGATTCCTCCTTATCAGCAACAATAGGCGCCGCCGCGCCCGCCCAGACAGCAGCAGTTGCACAGCAGGTTCAGGATGATCAGCGACAGGCAGGGGTTGGCGCACAGCGTGCCCGTAAACCCGCGCTGCGATCCGGCCTGCCGGTAGGTTTGCCCGCCGGCTTCCAGATCGGAGAGCAACTCGCGGAAGGCGGCCTCGTCCGGCGCCATCTGCACGGCCGCGCGCGCGTTGCTCAGCGCCGCCATGCGGTTGCCCAGCCCCAGGTTGGCCTTCGCGTTCCAGTAGAACCACGCGGCGCTGTGGCTGCGAATGGCGGACAGCATTTGCACGGCGCGGGCGTAATTACCGTCCAGCACCGCGTCCTCCACGCCTTTGAGCTGCGGGTCGTACTCGGTGTAGGTGGTGGCGCCGCCGTAGCGGGACCGCTGCTGCGCGCCGCGGAAAAAATCGCCGAAGCCGAAGGGATCGAAATCCCCGTAGCCGCCCCCGGAGGAACCGCCGCCGCCGTAGCTTTGGCCGCCGTAGCCGCCGAAGGGGTTATAGTTGCCGCCGCCGGAATTGCCGCCGTAGCTTTGCTTGTAACCCTGGCCTTTGTTCTTGATGAGCTCCGTGTACGCTTCGTTGACTTCCTTCATTTTGGCTTCCGCCTGGGCGCTGCCGCCGTTGAGATCCGGGTGGTACTTTTTGGCGAGCTTCCGGTAAGCGGCCTTGATTTCGTCGTCCGAAGCGCCGTGGGGTACGCCCAGCACCTCATACGGGTCTCTGCTCATGGTCACTCTCCTTTACGGGCTCTGCGTTCCCGGTCCCTTCCCGCGCGCACGTGCGGCAGGACAGACGGTATTTCAGCTTCCCCTGTTTGGGGTCGGGTTTGGCCTGTTTGCGCTGGTAGCGCATCCAGACGCCGGAATAGAGGATGTTGCGGAGGATCTCCACGTCCTGCACCAGCGGGAGCAGCTCGAACGCCTGCGTGCATTCCGCGATCACCATCGTCAGGCTGTCGCGCAGCAGGGTTTCATAATCGGGCTTGTCCCGGTAGCAGGTCAGGGGATTGTAGCGCTTGCGGCGCAGGTCCGCGGGCAGGTCGTCGTAGGCGTCCATCAGGTAGATGAACCTGCCCAGCCCCTCGCCGATCGTACGCATGGGTACGGCCCAGTAATCGTCCCGGTAGACGAACACCTCACCCAGCATCCGCGCGGTGAGGTTTGCGGGCGCGTCGGGCTCCAGGCAGCTTTCCTGCTCCAGCTTCCCGATGTCCGCAAGGTACTTTTCGATGGCGGCGCATTTGGCGGGGTAACACTTTTCCACCTTGCGGTACGCGCCCTCCAGAAGCTTCATTTCCGTCCGGCTCGCGAGGCTCCTGTCGTCCGCCCAGTCGTCCCGGCATTTATGGTAGGCCAGGGCGATGTTCATGTCGGCGCAGTAGGCGCTCAGCTCGTTTCGGATGCCCTCCCGCGCCTTGACCGGGTGGGGCAGGCAGCGACTCCTGGATACGCTTTCCTCCGGTTCGTACAGGGAGCTGAGCAAAATGAGCAGGAACGTCATGTCGTTGCTCAGCGTGAGCCGCCCCAGGTCGCCGTAGCGCTCCTTGAGCGTGCGGCACAGGCCGCAGTAGTAGGCCTGATAGCGCATCCGGCTGCGTTCCCCCAGCTCCGCGGGGTTGATGGTCACATAACCGAACATGGCGCGCTCCTTTCCCGCCCGCTTGGGCGGCGGGGCTCAGCGGCGTTCATCTTCCTTGGATTGGGCGGAGGTGTATTCCGCGTCCATCGCGCCGTCCTCCCCGGCGCCCTCGCCGGTGGAGCCCATGTAGCGGCCGGCGGCCGCCAGCGCGGCTTCCAGCTCTTCGCTGGCGTCGCGCAGGGCCGCGTCGTCCTTAGCGTCCAGGGCCTGCTGGGTGCGCTTGCGAAGCTCCTCCACGTGCGCCCTGTCCTCGGGGTTCAGCTTGCGCGCGGCGCTTTTCGCCTCGTAGCAGAGCTGTTCGCCGCGGTTGCGCAGTTCCGCGCTCTGCTTGCGCAGGCGATCCTCCGCGGCGTAGCGCTCGGCGTCCTTCACGGCCTGGTCGATCTCGGCGGAGGACATGTTGGAGCTTTGCGTCAGCACGATCTCCTGATGCTTGCCCGTGCCCAGGTCCTTGGCGGAAACGTTGACGATGCCGTTGGCGTCGATGGCGAAGGTCACCTCGATCTGCGGGATGCCCCGCAGCGCACGCCGGATGCCGTTCAGTTTGAACTTGCCCAGGGTTTTGTTGTAGGAGGCGATCTCCCGCTCGCCCTGCAGCACGTGAATCTCCACCGACGTCTGGAAATTGGCCGCGGTGGTGAACACCTGGCTGCGCTTGACGGGAATGGGGGTGTTGCGGTCGATGAGGCGGCTGAACACGTCCCCCACCGTCTCGATGCCCAGCGAAAGCGGCGTTACGTCCAAAAGCAGGAGCCCCGTCACCTGTCCCTGCAGCACGCCGCCCTGCAGCGCCGCGCCCAGCGCCACGCACTCGTCGGGGTTGACGCCCTTGCTGGGCTCCTGGCCGGTAAAGCGCTTGACGGCTTCCTGCACGGCGGGGATGCGCGTGCTTCCGCCCACCAGCAGCACCCGGCCCAGGTCCGAGCCCTTGACGCCCGCGTCGCCCATTGCCTGGCGCACAGGGCCCATGGTAGCCTCCACGAGGCTCCTTGTCAAGTCGTCGAACTTCGCGCGCGTCAGCGTGACCTCCAGGTGCTTGGCCCCGTCGCGTCCGCTGGCGATGAAGGGGAGGCTTACCGTGGTCGACGCGGCGGCGCTCAGCTCGATCTTCGCCTTTTCGGCGGCCTCGCGCACGCGCTGCATGGCGGTGGGGTCGCCGGAGAGGTCGATATGCTCCTTGTTTTGAAATTCCTTGAGCAGCCAGTTGACCACGCAACGGTCGAAATCGTCCCCGCCCAGGCGGTTGTTGCCGGCGGTCGCCAGCACCTCGATGACGTCGCGGTTGATATCCAGAATGCTCACGTCGAAGGTGCCGCCGCCCAGGTCGTACACCATGACCTTCATGCTCTCGCCCTTGTTGGCCCCGTAGGCCAGCGCCGCGGCGGTCGGCTCGTTGACGATGCGCAGCACGTTCAGCCCCGCGATACGCCCGGCGTCCTTGGTGGCCTGACGCTGGCTGTCGCTGAAATAGGCCGGCACGGTGATCACCGCGTCGCTCACGGTTTCGCCCAGGTACGCCTCGGCGTCGGCTTTGAGCTTTTGCAGGATCATCGCACTGATCTCCTGGGGCGTGTAAAACTTGCCGTCGATCTTCACGCGGTTGTCGGTGCCCATTTCCCGCTTGATGCTGACGATGGTGCGCTCGCTGTTGGTGACCGCCTGCCGCTTGGCCGCGCTGCCCACGATGCGCTCGCCGTTCTTCGCAAACGCCACCACCGAGGGCGTGGTGCGCCCGCCTTCCGCGTTGGGGATAACGACCGGATCGCCGTTCTCCAGAAAAGCAACGCAAGAATTGGTGGTGCCTAAATCGATGCCGATGGTCTTTGCCATGCGCGCGCCTCCTTACAGGGAATGCCTCCCTATCCGTACTATGGTATCATACACGTTAAAGGTGATCAATACATAGCCCAAATATGGATAAACCGTGAACAATCCGCCCGATGAAAAAACGGCCGTACACTTGCGCAAACGCCCCCGCCGAGGTATGCTGAACGCGGAAATCCGCTTTCGGAGATGATCGCGTGGCCGAAACCTACCTGGGTATCGAGCATCCCTTCGCGCCGGTGTGGAACGGGGAAAGCCGCGCGCTGGTGCTGGGCACGTTTCCCTCGGTCAAGTCCCGGGAGAACGCGTTTTACTACGGGCATCCGCAGAACCGCTTCTGGCCCCTGCTGGCCGCGCTCCTGGGCGTGGAGACGCCGGCCGGGGTGCCGGAGAAGCGCGCGCTTCTTTTGCGCAACCGCGTCGCGCTGTGGGACGTGCTCTTCTCCTGCGACGTTACCGGCAGCGCCGACGGCAGCATTCGCCATCCCCTGCCCAACGATATCGGTTTGATTCTCCGCAACGCCCCCGTGCGCGCGGTGTTTGCTAACGGCCAGGCCGCCGCGGCGCTCTACCGCCGCTGGTGTGAGCCGAATACCGGCGTGCCCATCGTCGCCCTGCCCTCCACCAGCCCCGCCAACGCGCGCTGGTCGCCGCCGATGCTTGCGGAGGCTTGGCGGCCGCTGGCGGACTGCGTGCGGGAGGTCGGGCGGCGCTGAACCGTTTCTCGCGGACATGCCTGTTTTTTGTTTGTCATTTCGGCCGTTTTGCCCTTGACAGAACGGCCGTTTTCGTTTATCATACATATGAACGATTGCTCATATGAAAGGGTGATGCGCATTGACCGCTTCGACCGTTCCCCCGCAAGGCGACTACATCTACGTACACGCGGATATCGTGGCGCGCGTAACCGCCACGATGCCCGACGACGACACCCTTTTCGACTTAAGCGAGCTGTTCAAGCTCTTCGGCGACTCCACGCGCATCAAAATCCTCTACTGCCTGTTTTCCAACGAGATGTGCGTGTGCGATATCGCCAACCTCCTGCGCATGAGCCAGAGCGCCATCTCCCACCAGCTGGCCCTGCTCAAGCGCAGCAAGCTCATCTCCTCCCGACGCAAGGGGAAAACCGTATTCTACGCCCTGGCCGACGACCACGTGCGCACCATTCTGGGCCAGGGCATCGACCACGTGACCGAATAGACAGGAGCATGACCGATGAAAAAGACCTTCACCCTTTCCGAAGTGGACTGCCCCGCCTGCGCCGAGCGCATGGCGGCCGCCATCCGCAGGCTGCCGGGCATCAACGATGCCGCCATCAACTTCATCACCCAGAAGCTGACCCTGGAGACGAACGATGCGGCGGGCGAGGAAACGATCGCCGCCGTGCGCAAGACCGTGGCCCGCATGCAGCGGGGCTGCTCGCTTCTCTGACAGGCGTCCGACCCTCCCCGGAAACCCAACTTTTTGCTTTAAGGAGCTGGTTTCCATGACCCGCAGACAGAAACAGACCCTGACGACCATCCTCGTATCCGCGGCGCTCTTTGCGGCCGCGCTTCTGCTTCCCCAATCCGAGGTGAACGTGCCGGTCTATCTGGCGGCGTACATGCTCGTCGGCTGGAGCGTATTGTGGGAGGCGGGCACGAACATCCTGCACGGCGAGGTGTTCGACGAGAACTTCCTGATGGGCGTGGCCACCCTGGGCGCGCTGGCGCTGGGCGAATACCCCGAGGCGGTCGCGGTGATGCTTTTGTACCAGACGGGCGAACTGTTCCAGAGCTACGCCCTGGGCAAGAGCCGCAAGTCCATCGCCGGCCTCATGGATATCCGGCCGAACGTGGCACACGTGGAGCGCGACGGAAAAACGGTCGACGTCTCTCCCGAGGAGGTTGTGGCCGGTGAGACAATCACGGTTCGCCCCGGCGAGCGCGTGCCGCTGGACGGCGTGGTGCTGGAAGGAACCTCGTCGCTCAACACCGCGGCGCTCACCGGTGAAAGCCTGCCCCGCGACGTGGCCGCGGGCGACGAGGTGATCAGCGGCTGCGTGAACGAAAGCGGGCTGATCCGGGTGCGCGCGGAAAAAACCTACGGCGATTCCACCGTCGCCCGCATCCTCGACCTGGTGGAGAACGCCGCCGCCAAGAAGGCGAAAACCGAAGCGTTCATCACGCGGTTCGCGAAGGTCTATACGCCGCTGGTGTGCGCGCTGGCGCTGCTCCTGTTTTTGGTGCCGTCGTTCCTGCTGGGCGGAGACTGGCGCGTCTGGGGCGAGCGGGCACTGAGCTTCCTGGTCGTGTCCTGCCCGTGCGCGCTGGTCATTTCGGTGCCGCTCACGTTTTTCGGCGGCATCGGCGGGGCGAGCCGCAACGGTATTCTGGTCAAGGGCAGCAATTACCTCGAGCAGCTCGCCGACGCGCGGATCGTGGTGTTCGATAAAACCGGCACGCTCACCCGCGGCAGCTTTACCGTGACGGTCATCCACCCCGACAAGGTCACCGAGCAGGAGCTGCTCAAGCTGGCGGCGACGGTGGAAAGCTACTCCGACCATCCCATCAGCCGCTCCATCCGCGCGCATTACCACCTGCCCGTGGACGCGGACGGCCTCAAAAACGTGCGCGAGATGCCTGGCCTTGGCGTAACGGCGGAGCTGGACGGGCGCACGGTGTACGCGGGCAACGAAAAGCTGATGGATTCCATCGGCGTCACGCTGCCGGTGTGCCCGCACGTGGGTACGGTGGTGCACGTGGCGCAGGGCGGGCAGTACCTGGGGCACATCGTGATTTCCGACGAGATCAAGCCCGACGCGAAGGAAGCGGTCGCGGCCCTCGGACGCGAGGGCATCCGAAAGACCGTCATGCTTACCGGTGACACCAAAGCCGTGGCCGATCACGTGGCGGGCGAGCTGGGGCTCTCCGCGGCATACGCTTCCCTGCTGCCCGCCGACAAGGTGGAGAAGGTCGAAAGCCTGCTGGCCGAAGCGCAGGGGAAGGAAAAGCTGGTGTTCGTGGGCGACGGCATCAACGACGCGCCGGTATTGACCCGTGCGGACGTGGGCGTGGCCATGGGCGCGCTGGGCAGCGACGCCGCCGTGGAGGCCGCCGACGTGGTGCTGATGGACGACGACCCCATGAAGCTCCCGCTGGCGATGCGCATCGCGAAGCGTACGCTTTTGATCGCGCGGCAGAACATCGTGTTCGCGCTGGGCGTGAAGGTGTCGGTGCTGGCGCTGGTCGCCGTGGGACTGGCCGGCATGTGGCTGGCGGTGTTCGCCGACGTGGGGGTAAGCCTGCTGGCGATCCTCAACGCGACGAGGGCGCTGAAAACCCCTGCGGTGCCGCGCACTTAACACGGTTTCGAACCGTTCATCACAAAAAAGCGTGGATGCGCCCAAATGGCCGCGCATCCACGCTTTTTGCTGTCCCGTTTTTCCCGCGGCGGCTATCGGGCGCCGCCTTCCGGCACACGCTTGCCGCGCCCGGCCTGCATGGAGAGGATCGTGACGAACACCAGCGCGATCGCCGCAAGCTGCAGCGCGCTGAACGCGCGTCCGAAAAACAGCCCGTCCATCAGCGCGATCTCCACGAGCATCAGGTTGTTGATGCCGCTGCTTTCAAACGCCGTCAGCTCCGCCTGGCTGTACGTCCACAGCCAGAAGCCCAGCGCCCCGCTGACGCCGGAAAGATACAAGAGGATCAGCACGAGCCGCCAGCTGAACGCGGGAATACCTTCGACGGGCAGGCCGACCGCCAGCAGCGCAATCGCGCCGGCCAGCATCGGCAGCGCCGTCAGCGTGCGCGCGTCCGCCTTTCCCTGCGCGCGCAGGCGGCGGTTGAGCGTCATATGGACGGCATACCCCACCGAGGACAGGCCCATCCATAACACTCCGACGCCGGAAAACGAACCCCCGTCCCACGGGTAGTAGTACAGCGCGATGCCGCCCGCCAGCAGGCCAAACCGCAGCAGGTCGGACGCCCGCTGGTTCTCCCTCAGCCACAGGCGATCCACCAGCATTACGCAAAGCGTGTTCCCGACGCTTAAGCACAGGGAGGACTGCGTCGGCGTGAGGTAGGACTGCCCCACGTACTGAAACCCCTGCGCGACGGCGTAGCCCAGCAGGCCGAGCGCCACGAAAAGCCAGGGTGACAGCCGCTCGGCGTTCCCGGCGGCCCCGCGTCCGCCGCGCGGGCGGATGCCCAGCAGCAGCAGCGCCGCCAGCAGGTACCTGAGCCCGGCGAGCGTCAGCGGCCCCACATCCTCCGTGAACGCGATCTTGTTGAGGATGTAGGAGCCCGACCACAATACCGTCGTCAGTATCGCCAGCGCCGCCGCCCGTCTTCTCAAACGCTTCTCACCCCGTTTGTCATCTTGTCGCGGTCGCAGGGTTCATCCGCCATGCGGCGTTTCTTCTCCGCCTACCGCGTGCACATGCCCGGGCACGCCGCGCAGCCGCCCTCCCCCGTTTCCCGGAGGCTCGCGGGCATCGCGTCGCCGACGTCCTTCATGGCCAGAATCATTTCGTCGCAGGGGATGGGGCACCGGACGCCCGCCAGCGCCAACTGCGCCGCGGCCAGCGCCTGCGCGGCCCCGGCGACGTTGCGGTAGACGCAGGGAATCTCCACCAGGCCGCCCACCGGGTCGCACACCAGCCCCAGCGTGTTCATCAGCGCGAAGGCGCAGGCATCCGCCGCCGCCTCGGGCGTGCCGCCGTACAGCTCCACAAGGGCCGCCGCGGCCATGCCCGCTGCGGAGCCGGTTTCCGCCTGGCAGCCGCCCTCCGCGCCGCTGACCGTCGCCTGCAGGGCGATGGCGCGGCCGACCGCCGCCGCGGCGAAGAGCGAAAGCACCAGCGCGTCGTCCGAAAAGCCTTCCTTCTCCTGCGCGGCCAGCAGCGTGCCCGGCAGAATGCCGCAGCTCCCGGCCGTCGGCGCGGCGACGATCTTGCCCATGCAGGCGTTGCTCTCGGCCACGGCCAGCGCGTAGGCGCACGCCTTGCCCGTAAGGCCCAGTCGTTCCGGCTGTCCCGGCGCGGCCATTTTGGCCGCCTGCCCGCCCACGCGCCCGGAGAGGGAGCGCAGGTCGGGGTCGAGCCCGTCCCGCACGCTCTGGCGCATCACGGCGAGGGTGTGCCGCATGCGTTCGCACTCCTCCGCCTCGCTCGCGTCGTCCTGTTCGGCCTGCCAGCGCACCGCCGCGCGGCCGATGCTCCCGTACGTTTTCGCCGCGGCGAGCGTTTCGGCTATGGTCTGCACGGCAATACCCCCTCTTCCGCCGCCGCCGCGCCCGGCACGCGCGCGGGCAGATACGCGACGTGGTACACGTCCGCAAGCGCCTCGAGCCGCCCGATCAGCGCCGGGTCGGCCGAACCGTCCAGTTCCAGCGTCACCATCGCCTCGCCGCCCTGCGAGCAACGGGACACGCGCATGGTGGCGATGTTCAAGCGGCTCTGCGCCACCTCGCCGCTGATGCGGGCGATCATGCCGGGGGTATCCCGGTAGGTGAGCACAAGAGTGTTCACATGCCCGGAAATGGCGGTTTCCAGCCCGTCCACCGACTGCACGACGATCTCCCCGCCGCCAATGGACGCGGCCTGCAGGCGGATCGAGCGACCGTCGCGGTTGGTCAGCCGCAGGATGACCGTGTTGGGGTGCGCGTTGCGGAGCTTCACGCTTTCAAAGCTGACCGCAAGACCCGCCTTTTCGGCATACGCGAGGCTGTCGCGCAGGCGAACGTCGTCCACCTCCATGCCCAGCAGCCCGCCGACCAGCGCCCGGTCGGTGCCGTGGCCCTTGTAGGTTTTCGCAAACGAGCCCCACAGCCCGATCTTCGCCTCGGCGGGCTCGCCGCCCAGCAGCATGCGCGCCAGCTTGCCGATGCGCGCCGCACCCGCCGTGTGCGAGGAGCTCGGGCCGATCATCACCGGGCCGATCAAATCGAACATGTCCATCGGGTTACTCCTTTTCCCCCGCGTCGCTTTCCCACGGGGCGTACAGTTCTTCCTCCGAAAGGCGCGCCGCGCGGCCGTCGGTGACGCGGCTGAGCTCCGCCCATACCTTCTCCGCGTCCGTCCGGCGGCAAAGCAGCGAAAACTCGACCTCCGCACCGTACGCGGGCGCCTCCGCGCGCACGGGCAGGCTTTTGAGCGCGTGCTGCACCCGGTCCCATTGCGGATAGGCGATTTGCACCCGCCAGCGGACCGCCGGGGCCATTTCGCACACCCCGGCGGCGTTCAGCGCAAGCGCGCAGGTGTGGCTGTACGCGCGCGTCAGCCCGCCGGCACCCAAAAGGATGCCGCCGAAATACCGCGTGACCACCGCTGCGCAGTTCACCACGCCGCGCGCCCTGAGCACTTCCATCATCGGCAGGCCCGCCGTGCCGCCGGGTTCGCCGTCGTCGTTATAGCGCATGACGCCGGCGTTCTGCCCGATAATGTAGGCGTAGCAGTTGTGGCTGGCCGTCTTGTGCTCCCGCCGCACGGAATCGAGAAAGGCCAGGGCGGCCTCCTCGGTTTCGACCGGCGCGGCGCGGCCGATGAAACGGCTTTTCTGAACGACGTATTCGTCCGCCGCGTCCGCAAGCAGGGTCTTGTACGCTTTCATCGCTTTTCCTTTCGCGTGATCTCGACCTTTATTATACGCGTCCGGGGGCGGGTGCGCAACGGAATGAACATTTGTTCGCAAACAATTGACAAACGCCGCCCCTCCCCTTATGATAAAGGGTGTTTGCAAAGGAGGTTCCCCATGATCGTTCTTGGCGTGGATCCGGGGCTGGCGACCCTCGGCTGGGGCGTGATCGAAGCCGGGGGCGGGCGGCAAAGGCTGATCGACTACGGCTGCATCCTCACCACGCCGGAGCAGACCCTGCCGGATCGCCTCCTGTCCATCCAGACCGGCATGGGCGAGCTGCTCGGCCGCTTTCACCCCGACGCCGTCGCTTTTGAGGAGCTTTTTTTCGCCCGCAACGTGACCACCGCGCTCACCGTGGGCGCCGCCCGCGGCGTAAGCGTGGCCGTATGCGCGGCTTACACCGGCGAAATGTACGAATATACGCCCATGCAGGTCAAGCAGGCCGTAACGGGCTACGGCAAGGCGGACAAGCGGCAGATACAGGAAATGGTCAAGCTGCTGTTGCACATGGAGGCCGTCGCCCGCCCGGACGACGCGGCCGACGCGCTGGCCGTGGCGCTCACCCATGCCGCCACCGGCGCGGCCTGCGCACAGTTCAGGATGAAATGAGGGATCGGATTTGATCGCGCTGATCGAGGGCACGGTAGTGGAGAAGAGCGAGGGCGAGGCGGTGCTGCTCACCGGCGGCGTCGGCTTTCGCCTGCTGTGCAGCGCAAATACCCTGTCCGCCGTCCCGGCGGCCGGGCAGACCTGCCGGCTCTACACGCACGTAAGCGTCAAGGAAGACGCCATCGACCTGTACGGCTTCATGACCCGCGAGGAGCGGGAGATGTTCAGAAACCTGATCTCCGTTACCGGCGTGGGGCCCAAATCCGCGCTGTTCGTGCTGGGAAGCCTGCCGCTGTCCGACCTGCGGCTGGCGATCCTGACCGGCGACGTAGGCATGCTCAGCCGCGCGCCCGGCGTGGGTAAGAAAACGGCCCAGCGCATCGCGCTGGAGCTGAAGGACAAGGTCACCAAAGCCGCGCTGGCCGGCGGCGCGGCCGCGGAGGAGTTCGCCTTTACGGACGACGAAGCCCCCGCCGCCGACGCGCTGGGCGAAGCCATGCAGGCCCTGAAGGCCCTCGGTTACTCGCCGCAGGAAGCCTCCCGCGCGCTCAAGGGCGTCAGGGGCCAGGCCGAAACCGCGGACGAGATGATCCGCCTGGCGCTGCGCAACATGGCGCAGCAGGTGTAACCGTCTTTCCCATTCAACGTAAAGGAGTGCCTTCATGCCCAACGACGAACGTCTGATCACCACCGGTTTCCGCGAGGGCGACGACGAGCAGGAAACGTCCCTGCGCCCTAAAACCCTCGCCGATTACGTGGGACAGGAGCCGATCAAGCAGAACCTGCGCATCTCCATACAGGCCGCGCTCAAGCGCCGGGAATCGCTGGACCATCTGCTTTTGTACGGCCCGCCGGGGCTGGGCAAAACGACGCTGGCGGGCATCATCGCCGCGGAAATGGGGCAGAACATCCGCATCACCAGCGGCCCGGCCATCGACCGGCCCGGCGACCTGGCCAGCATCCTGACCAACCTGAGCGACGGCGACGTGCTCTTCATCGACGAAATCCACCGCCTCAGCCGTTCCGTGGAAGAGGTGCTTTACCCCGCCATGGAGGATTACGCGCTGGACATCATGATCGGCAAAGGGCCCACGGCGCGCAGCATCCGGCTCGACCTGCCGCGCTTCACGCTGGTGGGCGCCACGACGCGCGCGGGGCTTTTATCCGCGCCGCTTCGCGACCGCTTCGGGCTTCTGTTCCGGCTGGAGATGTACACCTGCGAGGAACTGGCGGCCATCCTGCGGCGCAACGTGGGCATTCTGAAGGTCGACGCGGACGAGTCGGGCATTCTGGAGATCGCCGGGCGCAGCCGCGGCACGCCCCGCATCGCCAACCGGATGCTAAGGCGCGTGCGGGACTACGCGCAGATACGCGCCGACGGTTGCATCACCTGCGAGACCGCCCGACAGGCGCTGGATATGCTGGACGTGGATCAGCTGGGGCTGGATCGGGTGGATCGCACGATGCTTTCGACCATGATGGACAAGTTCGCCGGCGGACCGGTGGGGCTGGAAACGCTCAGCGCCATGACCGGCGAGGACGCGACCACCATCGAGGACGTGTACGAGCCTTACCTGATGCAGCTGGGCTTCCTCATGCGCACGCCGCGCGGGCGCGTGGTGACCCCTGCCGCCTACGCGCACATGGGCCGTAAGCCCCTCGCCCCGCCCGACGCGGACGGAGACGAACAGCTGAAATTCTGACGGGAGCGCAACCTTTTTGAAAACAAGTGATTTTTCTTACGTTTTGCCGGAAGAACTCATCGCCCAGACCCCGGTGATGCCCCGCGACCACAGCCGCATGCTGGTGTACGACCGCGCGGACGGGAGTGTTAAGCACCTGCACTTCTACGACCTGCCCCAATTTCTGACTCCCGGGGACGCCTTGGTGCTCAACGAGACCAAGGTGATTCCCGCGCGCCTGTTGGGCGAAAAGGAAAAGACCGGCGTGCCGGTGGAGATTCTCCTGCTCAAGCGGGAATCCGCGGACGTATGGGAGACGCTCGTCCGGCCGGGGCGCAGGCTGCTCCCCGGCGCGACGTGCGTGTTCGGCGAGGGGCTTCTGCGCGCGGAAATCCTCTCCACGCTGGACACCGGCGGCCGCCGCGTGCGGTTCCGTTATCAGGGCGTTTTCGAGGAGCTGCTGGACAGGCTCGGGGAAATGCCCCTGCCCCCCTACATTCACGAGCATCTGGTCGACCAGACCCGCTACCAGACCGTGTACGCGAAGGAGGAAGGCAGCGCCGCTGCGCCCACGGCCGGGCTGCATTTTACGCCGGAGCTGCTCGGCCGCGTCCGGGACATGGGCGTGAATATCGTGCCGATCGTGCTGCACGTGGGGTTGGGCACCTTCCGCCCCGTGAAGGCGGAAAACGTCGAGGATCACGTGATGCACGTGGAGCGCTACGAGGTGCCGCCCGAGGCGGCGGCGGCGATCAACGCCGCGCGCGCGGGCGGGCACCGCTGCGTGTGCGTGGGCACCACCAGCGTCCGAACGCTGGAGACGGTGGCGGACGAAGGCGGCGCGATCCGCGCGGGCAGCGGGGACACGGGCATCTTCATCACCCCCGGGTACCGCTACAGGGCGGTGGATACGCTGATCACCAACTTCCACCTGCCGGAGAGCACGCTGCTCATGCTGGTGTCGGCCTTCATGGGCCGGGAAGAAGCGCTGCGCGTTTATCAGATCGCCGTCCGGGAAAAGTACCGGTTCTTCTCCTTCGGGGACTGTATGCTGATACTGTGATCCGTGTAATGCCTTTTTCTCGGGGATCGCGGAGCACCCTGACCACAGGATGAGACCGGGGGAGCAATCATACGATTGCTCCCCCATTGTTGCCCCTTTTTCAGAAGTTGAATTCCTCCTCCCAGGCGAACGCCCCGGAGGTTTCCACGCTTTGCGGCCAGTGCGCGCACCACCCCGGCACGCCCGGCTCTTCCACGCGATCCAGGCTGGGCGTGTAGGGCTTGATGTCCAGCAGAGGGCTGCCGTCGTTCGCGTCGATGTAGCCAAGCCCCACGATGCCGTTTTCATGGTCGATATAGGTAACCCCCGCGCAGGAAAGCGCAATGGGGTTGGGTCTGCTCGGGCTGCGCGTGGCGAATACGCCGAGGCGCTCAGGCCCGTGCACGTAAGGCTTGCTCTCGCTGCGTTTCGCCCGTTCCTGCGCATGATCGCAGCCGTCGAACCACCATAGCACCTGAATGTGTTCGAAGCCGTCCAGCCCCTCCAGGGCCTCCGCATAGTCACGGTCGAGCATCAGGCGGGCTTGCCCGTCTTTGTTGCTGATTTTCCCAATCGTCTGCAAGCGGAACTCCATATTCATTTCTCCTTTTGAAATCAGGATTGATCAGCGCCGACAGCCTTATTGTAGCAGGTGTTTCGCATACTACAAGCCCTTTTTTCAAAATACCGGAAAGCCGTTGCGGCACGTTAAAAAGCGGGGTCCGCACCGTAAGGTGCGGGGCCCCGCCACACGCATTAAAAGCGACGTTACTTCGTCTCTTCCTTTTTTTCCGCGTCCGCGTCCGGCTTCACCTTCTGGCCGATCTTGCTCTCGGTGCCGTCGATCAGTCTTTTGATGTTACCGCGATGGCGCACCACCACCAGCGCGAACAGCGCCGCGGTGAACGCGTACACGGCCCATTGTCCGACGTGCGTGACCATCATCAGCACCATGTAGCAAAACAGCATCGTCATGCTGCCCAGGCTGATGAAGCGCGTCAGCGCGATGACGCCCACGCAAATGGCGATCGCCACGATCCCCCACAGAGGATTCACGAAGAAGATCACCGCGGCGGAGCAGGCCACGCCCTTGCCGCCCTTGAAATTGAAAAACACGGGCCAGTTGTGCCCCAGCACCGCGCACAGGCCCCCCAGCATCATGCCGAAACCCTCGATGCCGAAGGTGGCCGCGGGCAAAAGCAGGCTGCCCAGCCAGCAGGCGAGCGTCGCCTTGAGGAAGTCCCCCAGGAAGGTGATCAGCCCCTTTTTGAGGCCGAGCACGCGCAGGACATTGCTGGCGCCCGTGTTGTGGCTTCCCACCGTACGGATGTTGACGCCCGCGCGATTGCTGACCAGGATGCCCGTGGAAACGCACCCCAGCAAGTATCCGGCCGCGGCGACAGCGACCGTGAGAAGGATGTCACGCATAGCATTCTCCTTTGGCGTTTCGGTATTGTGGATACCTTATTATATCATCCGCCGTCTTTTCCGTAAAGCGCGGCGGGCGTTCCGCCGCGTCGTCGGTATGAGGCGCGTGCACCTATTCCTGCTCCACGCGGATGATGCTCATCAGCGTGGCGATCCTGCAAAGCGCCGCGATCGACCGCTGCATCGATTTTTCGCCCGCCACGTGGGTGATCACCACCAGCGTCACGCGCCCGTCCCGCTGCTCGCCCTTCTGCGTCACCGCCGCGATGCTTACGCCCTCGTCGGCGAAGCACTGGGCGATGCGGCTAAGCACGCCCGGCTCGTCCGGGGCGAGCATGCGGATGTAGAAGGGGCATTGCCAGTCGGTGTTGCTGCGCAGGGCCACCTTGGGGTTCACTTCGTTGACGAAGGTCGGGTACTGGTGCTGACAGGCGGTGGCCGCCCGTTCCAGATCGCTGACGATCGCGCTGGCCGTGGGCATGTCGCCCGCGCCGCGCCCCAGGAACATCATTTCCTTGCAGGCGTGCCCGTGCAGGTATACGGCGTTGAACGAGCCGGATACGTTGGCCAGGGGATGGTCGCTCTGGATGAAGGTCGGGTGCACGCGCGTCTCCACCGCCATCCCGTTGCGCTTGGCGATGGCCAGCAGCTTGAGGGTATAGCCCAGCTCCTGCCCGCAGCGGATGTCCTCGGCGCTGATATGCGTGATGCCCTCCACATACACGTCCTCGAAGGGCACGCGGCCGTGGAAGGCGAGCGAGGCGAGGATGCTCAGCTTGTAGGCCGCGTCCAGCCCCTCCACGTCGGCGGCGGGGTCGGGCTCGGCCAGGCCCAGCCGCTGGGCATCCTTCAGGACGGTCTCGTACTCCTCGTTGTTCTTGCTCATGCGGGTGAGGATATAGTTGGTGGTGCCGTTGACGATGCCGTAGATTTTATCGATCCGGTTGGCCTGCAGGCTTTCCTCCAGCGAATGGATAATGGGGATGGCCCCGCAGACCGCCGCCTCGTAATAGAGCCCCGCGCCGCTGTTTTTGCCCGCCTTCTGCAATTCATGCCAGTGCAGGGCGAAGGCGACCTTGTTGGCCGTCACCACGGTCTTGCCGGCGTTCAGCGCGCGCAGCATCAGCGAATAGGCCGGTTCTTCGCCGCCCAGGAACTCCACCACCATCTGGATTTCCGGGTCGTTGAGGATATCGTCCGGGTTCGTCGTCAGCACGCCCGCGGGGAATTGGATGTCGCGCTTCTTGGTGAGGCTTCTCACCAGCACCTTCTTCACGTTGAAGCGCAGGCCCGCCCTGTGCTCGATATCCGGCGCGAAACCTTCCAGCAGCCGCCACACGCCGCTGCCCACGTTGCCGCAGCCCAGAAAACCGATCGTGATGTCTTTTGTCATGGTCGTACCTTCCTTTCGCTCAGCGGTTGCGATCATACAATATGCGCAGGCCCTTGAGGGTCAAAAGCCCGTCCAGCTTGTCGATAAACTTGTCGTCCTGCGCCACCAGCACCGCCATGCCGCCGGTCGCCACCACGAACGCGTCCGGGGCTTTCAGCTCGGCGCGCATGCGCTTGACCAGATAATCCACCTGGCCGATGTAGCCGTAGATGAGCCCGGACTGGAGGTTGGTGACGGTCGTGCGGCCGATGACGGTATCGGGCTTGATCAGTTCGAAGCGCGGCAGCTTGGACGTACGCCCCACCAGCGCCTCGCTGGCCAGCTTGATGCCCGGGCAGATGCAGCCGCCCAGAAAGTTGCCCTTCGCGTCCAGCGCACCGAACGTCGTGGCGGTGCCGAAGTCGATGAAGATGCAGGGTCCGCCGTATTCGTCGTAGGCGGCCACGGCGTTGGCGATGCGGTCGCTGCCCAGCTCGCGGGGATTTTCGTATTTCAGGTTGATGCCGGTCTTGATCCCCGGCTCCACCATCATGGGCGTACGTTTGAAATAGTTCTTGCACATGTGCTCCAGGGTAAAATTGATGGTCGGCACGACGCTGGAGATCGCTACGCCCTCCACGTCGCCCATCTTCATGCCCTCGTGCGCGAACAGGCTGGACAGCAGGATGCCGTACTCATCGGAAGTATAGGTTTTACTGGTGGAAACGCGCCAGTACTTGACCATTTCGCTTCCGTTGAACAGCGCCGTTTTGATGTTGGTGTTTCCCACGTCCATGGTGAAGATCATAACGGTTTCTCCTTACTGCGCATTCGTTCCGCTCCGCGAACAGGCGGATGGGCGGCTGTCGCCGCGTCCGGTTCAGGGCTCGGCCGCAGCGTCCGGGGTGGTTTGCGTCGCTTCGGATACGCCCGCTTCCGCCTGAACCGCGTCCGCGGAGTCCGTCGCGTTGATGGCTCCGCCCGGCTTGCGGCCCCGTTTGCCGCGGCGGTTAACAGCGTCCACCGCCACCTTGACCATCGGCACCACCACCGCGGCGACCGCCGCTTCGGCCAGGCCGTTGGGTACGCCGACCGCCGCCACCAGCCACGCCCCCGCGTTGTTCAGGTACGTCGCCTCGGCGCTGCCGCCCGAGATGAGGTTGTTGACGATCACGGTCAGGTCGTTGCCGTAGAGAATCATAATCATGCCCAGGCACAGCACCGTGTTGGTCAGCGCCCCCACGGCCGCCGCGACGCCCGCGCCCACCTTGTCGGCGGCGCCTTTGCGTCGAATCAGCTTATTCCACAGGAGATAGGCGCCCCACGCCGTCAGCGGGATGATCATGCGGGGAAGCACGCTGACCAGGGGATTGCGGAAGAACAGCGTAAGCCCCACCACGCCGGAGCCCCATGCGCGGATCAGGCTGCACAGGCCGAACACCAGTCCTACGGGAACCCCGACCCACGGCCCCTCGATGAGCACCGCCAGGATCACGGGCAGATGCACCAGCGTTACCGCCGGAAGCGGCGGGGGCAGCTGAATCATGCCCACGGGCGTAAAGGCGAGCAGTGCGGTGATGGCTGCGAGCATGGCGGTGACCACCATGCGTCGCACGGTACGGGACGACTTTCCGGGTACGGTTTTTGCCTTCATTTGATTTTCCTCCGTTCGAGTTCGCTTTGGATACCCGACGACATGCCGAAACCTTTCGGCGGAACAGCTTTACCGGGCCTTGATCTGCGTCCGATCGCAAGCGTATCGGCGCGGTCCGGTACCTTATTATAGCCGCAACGCGGCTAAATGTAAACCACGGCCCTTCTCACGGCGGGGCAGGCGCCCCGCGGGGTCGGGATAATACGGCGACGCCCCGCGCCGGGGCGCGGGGCGAACAAACGCGGCGGGAGCGGTTACTCGCCGTCGTCTCCGTCTTCGCCGTCCTCCGTGTTCTCCTCGCCGTCAATCACGTCGGGGAAAAAGGGCTTGTGGCAATGGGGGCAGACGGGGCTTTCGTCAAAGTCGATATCGGCGGCTTTGATGCGGATGGTCTTGCCGCAGTGCGGACAGTCGAAGGACAATTCCTCGTCCTCGTCGAACTCCTCGGGCTCCTCGTCGTCCATCTCTTCGTCGTCGTATTCCTCGTCGTCCTCGCCGAAGAGCGCGTCCTCGATATCGCCCAGGTCGCCGTCGATGGACTCCACGTATTCGTCCAGCTCGTCCACGTCGTCTTCCAGATCCTTGATCTTCTGCGCCATTTCATCCATCACGGTGAGCATTTCCAGCATCAGGCGGTTTTCGTTCTTTTCCTTGTCCAGGTTCAGCCCTTCCGCCAGGCCTTTCAGGTAAGAAGTACGATCCGTAATACTGCTCATACTGGTTCCTTTCCCCCGCCTCTATGCGGAGACTCGTTTTGCGGACAGCGCGCAAGTACCGGGCATCCGGTCGCGGCGTCGGTCGGACGAACTCAGCAGCGCTCCATGTATTCGCCCACGCGGGTGTCGATGCGGATGCGGTCGCCGGTGTTGATGAACAGCGGAACCTGCAGGGTGTAGCCGGTCTCCACCGTGGCGGGCTTGTAGGTGTTGCTGGCGGTATCGCCCTTGAAGCCCGGTTCGGTGTCGGTCACCTCCAGCTCCACGAAGTTGGGGGCGGCCACGCTGAACGCCGAGCCCTTGAAGAAGCGCACGGTCACGTTGGTGCTCTCCTTCACGAAGGGGATGGCGTCCTCCACCTGTTCCTTGTTCAGCGGAATCTGCTCGAAGGTGTCCAGATCCATGAAGTAGTACAGATCGCCGTCGGAATAGACGTACTGCATGTCCTTGGTTTCGACGACCGCGCGGGGCATTTTGTCCGTGGGGTTGAAGCTGCGCTCCACCACCGCGCCCGTCATGATGTTCTTGATCTTGGTGCGCACGAACGCCGCGCCTTTGCCGGGTTTAACGTGCTGGAAATCTACGATGTTCCACACGCCGCCGTCCCATTCGATGGTGACGCCCTTCCTGAATTCTCCCGCTGTGATCATAGGTCGTTCCTCCGTTCGTCTTTATCGGTTTTTACAGAATCAGCAGTTCTCTGGTAGGCAGGGTAAGCGCCCGGCAGCCGCCGTTTTCGACGACGACGGTATTCTCGATGCGCACGCCGCCCACTCCCGGCAGGTATACGCCGGGTTCCACGGTCATCAGCTGGTTCTCCGCGAGCGTCGCCGTCGATGTGGCGCTCAGCCGCGGGCTTTCGTGGATCTCGATGCCCAGGCTGTGCCCCAGCCCGTGGCCGAAGCGGCCCGCGTAGCCCTGCGCGTCGATATAGTCGCGCGCGACGGCGTCGATGGCGCGGCAGTCCCCGCCGGCGCGCACCGCGTCCTGCGCGGTCTGCTGCGCGACGCGGACGGTCTCGTAGACGTGCCTCATTTCGGCCGAAGGCTGCCCGAAGGCGACGGTGCGGGTCATATCGGCGCAATAGCCGCCGACCTTCGCACCGAAATCCATGGTGATCATGTCCCCGCGGCGGATGCGGTAGTCGCCCGGCACCGCGTGGGGCAGCGAGCCGTTTTTGCCCGCCGCGACGATGGTGGAAAAAGCCAGCCCCTCCGCGCCGTGGTAGAGCATGTCGAAGTCCAGCGTAACGGCCAGTTCCTTTTCCGTCATCCCTTCGCGGATCTGTGCAAGAACGCGCTCGAACGCTTCTCCCGTGATGCGGCAGGCCTTTTCGATCAGGGCGATTTCGCCCTCGTCCTTGATCTCCCGCAGGCGCTCGATATCGCCGTCGAGCGCCTTGAAGGTTCCGCCTTCCACGGCCTTTTCCAGGTCGCGGAAGGTATGCACCGTCACCGTGTCGTCCTCGTAGTACAGGGTGCGGACGCCCCAGTGCCCGCACAGCAGCGCGGCCAGTTCCTCGTGGCTCTGGCCTTTCTCCACGCTCTCGATCGAAAAGCCTTCGCACTGCCGCTGCGCCTGTTCCACGTAGCGGAAGTCGGTCAGCACCGCCTTGTTCCCGGCGCCGATCAACGCCAGTCCCTCGCCGGTGAAACCCGTCAGGTAAAAGAAGTTCGCGGGCTTGTAAACGACGACCGCCTCGTCGGCCCGAAGCTTCAGCGCGGCCGTCAGTTTTTCAACGCGCGTCATGTCCTCATCCACGTTCCTTTCGCGCGGTTTGCGCCGCGCCGGAGCGGGCCGCGTCAAACCGCGACAGTTATTGTACCATAAACCGCGGGGCCGCGCCATGATTTTTCCGTTTTTCCGGCGCATTTTCAGCCGCGCGGCTCCGCCGGGTCAGTACCCCAGCGCTTCCTCCACGAAAAGCACCGTCATTTCCCGGCCGCGGGGTACGCGGTCCAGCACGACGGTCGCGCGGCACATGCACGCCTCGCCGCACTCGTCCGGCTTGCACAGGCCCGTGGCGGCGCAGGGGGTATTAAGGCCCAGCCGGCGCGCGTTCTGCGGGCACGCCGTCTGCTTGATGCGCGCCACCGCCGTGTTAATGCCCCCGTCCACCCACTTGGAATGGCTTACCACGAAGTAGACCGTTTTGGGCCCGTCCAGGATCGCGCCGACGCGGTTGCAGTTGCCGTCGATGAAGACCAGCGCCCCGTTGCGGGTCACGGCGTTGGCGGAGGACAGATACACGTCGGCCTTGCGGCTGTTTTCGCGGATAGCGGGCACGTCCTCGGGCCTGGCGCCCCAGGAGGTGTACACCTTGCAGCCCTTCGCGGCAAGCGCCGGCAGCACGTCGATATCCCGAACCGACACCGACCCGCCCACGCCTACGCCGCTGCCTTGCGAAATATGCGAAAGCAGATAATCCCTCGCCTGCGCCGCCGTCTCCAGCGGCACGACCGTAAACCCGTGCCTGCGCATGCCTTCCACAGCCGAAAGCAAGTGTTGTTCCATCGTCGTTTCCTCCTATCGCCAGCCGAACTCCGCCTGCACCGCGCCGACGCCCTCCACGAAAGGGGCCAGCGTGACCGTCGAGGTCGCCTGCATTTTGGCGATCACCCGCTCCGCGTCCGCGCCGGTCAAAAGCCGCGGCTGATAATCGTTGCTCTTCGCGTTTCCGCTTATGCCGATCGGCCAGAGCGTGAGGCTTTCGCCCGTCAGCGCCCCGTCGGTAAAGCGCAGCGTGGCCGAAAGCAGACAGGCGTCGTAATCCGAGGGGTCGGTGTTGCCGCCGAAAACGCAGTTGCCCAGGCTGTAGACGACCGGCGTGCGGCCGCAGACGCCCACGCCCTGTACCACGTGCGGGTGGTGCCCCACCACCAGCGCCGCGCCGTGCTCCGCCACGAATCGGGCGGTGCTCTGCTGGGCGGCGGTGAGGGTATCGGCGTATTCCCTGCCGGTATGCATCACGTGCACGATCGCCGCGCATCCGACGCTTTTTAGCGCCGCGACCTGCGCCAGATACGCGTCCGCGTCGAACCGCAGCCCGCTGGCCGTGAAGCCCACGCGAACCCCGTCCTTGTCCAGCACCGTCACGGTTTGGTCGTCCACGTAGCTCACGCCCTGCGAAAGAAGCGCTTCGACCGTGTCCCGCTTGCCCGCCGCGCCGTAGTCCAGCGCGTGGTTGTTGGCCAGCGTCACGCACTCCACGCTGCCCAGCGACAGGATCCCGGCGTATTCGGGCCTGCCGATGAACGTGAACTCCTTGTCCGCGCGGCCGGTGCGGCGGTCGCTCAGCACGCCCTCCAGGTTGACCAGCGTCAGGTCGTCGGACGCGAACAGTCCAAACAGATTCGCAAAAGGATAGGCGTAGCCCCCGGCTTCCACAGTCGCGGCGAAACGCCTGCCGCCCGCGCCCTGTCCGCCCAGCGTGCAGTCCCCGCCGAAGGTCAGGGTCACGTCGGCCTCGCCCTGCACGACCGTCATGACCGTCCAGAGCAGCTCCGCGGGCGGATCGTCGGCGGAAAAGGTATACACGTCCGTCTCCGCCGCGGCGGCAAACGACCAGAGCAGCGCGGTCAGCGCCGTGGCGAGCGCCAGCGCGCGTCTCATGTTTCCGCCTGCCTTTCTTTCCCTTTCAGTATAGCACAGTCGCCGTCGGGCGTAAAGGCAAAACGGCCCCGCGCGCCGGTGCGCGAAACGCCCCGCGGGCCTTTCGGGGTCCCGCGGGGCGTTTCGGTTCCATTGTAGCGGCGTCTGGCTCACAAAGGCGTCTTGGCGGGCGTCCCGGCCTTGCGGGGATAGGCTTTGGGGGTCGGGCCGAGCTTGCGGCCGACCAGCACGCAGTGCTGCCATTCCGGCTGACCCGGCACCGCGACCGGGAGCATAGCCGGCCCGTCGCCGCCCAGCAGGCGCGCCGCGCGGCGCCCCGCGTCCATCTCCTCCGCCGCGGACGGCCCCTTGTAGCACACGGCCCGGCCGCCGACCTTCGCAAAGGGCAGAAGCAGCTCCATCAATACCGGCGCGGCCGCCACGGCACGCGCAACCGCGAGGTCGAAGCGTTCGCGCAGCTCCGGCCTGCGCGCCGCGTCCTCGGCGCGGGCGTGCAGGGTGCGCGCGTTGCGCAGGTCAAGCCCGGCGATTACCGCGTCCAGAAAGCCGACCCGCTTCCCGAGCGAGTCCAGCAGCAGTACGTCCAGGTCGGGCCGGGCAATCGCCAGCGCGAGCCCCGGAAAGCCCGCGCCGCTGCCCACGTCGATCAGCCGCGCGCCGCGCGTGAATAGGCCCGGCAGCGCAAGCGGCGCGAGCGAATCCATGAAATGCCGGTCCAGCGTTCCCTCCAGGCTCGCGTCGCCGGTCAGGTTCATGCGCGTGTTCCAGTCCGCAAGCATCGCGCGGTAGCGCGCGAGGCGCTCCGCCGCGGACGGGTCGACCGCCGCGCCGAGCGCGTCCAGCCGCGACCGGAACAGTGCCGTCTCCTCCGTGCCGGTCACAGCGAAAGCCCCGCGTATTTCTCAAGCCAGTACTTGACCCATGCCAGCGCCTCGCGTCCGTGGTTCTTGGCCCAGTAGCTGAGTTCCGGACGGCAGAGGCTGCCCGCGCCCTGCGGCGTAAGCCCCGCGTCGGCGGCGATGGCCATGGCGCGCGGCAGGTGGTAGTCGCTGGTGACGACCAGCGGCCTGCTCAGGCCGAGCCCGTCCAGGATCACCTTGGCGTTGTCCATGTTCTGGCGCGTGTTCACGCTTTCGGCGTCGGTGTAGATCATGCTTTCCGGCACGCCGTCCAAAGCCAGCAGTTCCTTCATTACATCGGCCTCGGGGCGGGGTTCGTCGCCCCCCTGCGCGCCGCACACGACCATCACGCAGGGCGAAGCCTCATACATCTCCAGCGCCTTGTCTAGCCGCCAGCGCAGCTGCACCGAAGCTTCGCCGTCGGCCTTCACCTGCGCGCCCAGCACGATAATGGCGTCGTAATCCGTCGGCGCGGGCACGTGATCCTCGCGGTAGCACACGTAGGCGATCAGCCCGCCGTAAACCATCAGCCCCGCCGCGATCAGCCAGCAAAGCACGCGTAAAACCTTTCCCGGCCGGGAACGCCGCCCGGTTTTCCCTTGCGTTTCGTTTTCATCGGTTCGTTTCCTCATACTTCCTCCGTGGGCGTGGGGTGGTCGATTTTCAATTGCGAAAGCAGGCGTACCTCGCCGTCGGAGGCGGCCACGTGCGCCGTAACGCCGCCGGGCGTCATCTCCTGGCGGATGAAGCCGTTGCGCACCATGCTCAGCGCTTCCCCGTCGGCGACGATGATGTGGTCCACCAGCGCCACCTCGATCTCGGAAAGCAGCCGGGAAAGCGTCGCCGTCGCCTCCAGGTCCGCCTGCGAAGGCGCGATGGAGCCGCCGGGGTGATTGTGGCACAAAAGCGCGCCGTGGGCGTTTCGGGTGAGCACCGCGTCCACGACCAGCCGCGGATAGGCGGGCACGTCGCTGATGGAGCCCTGGGCGATCAGCGCGTTGCCCAGCGTTTCCATCTGCCCGTTCAGGCACACGACGTAAAACTTTTCGCGCTTCTCGCCGCTCAGCAGCCGCGCGCAGTAATTGACGGCCGACTTGCGGGTGGTGAGCTTTTCGCGCCTGACCCGGCACTGCTCGGCCTGCCGGGGCGCCTGCGCGAAAAGCGTCAAAAGCGTCGCGGCGTATTCGCCCACGCCCGGGGTCTGCATCAGCTGCTCGGGCGAGGCGTGGATCACCCCGTAGAGCGACCCGAAGCGTTCGATCAGCGCGTGCGCCAGGGGATTCACGTTCTTTTGCGGAATGGCGTAAAACAGCATCAGCTCGAGGGTCTCGTGCTGTGCGAATCCCTCCAGGCCCTGCTTTTGGTAGCGCTCGCGCATCCGCCGCCGGTGACCGTCGTGCTCCATGCCGCTTTCCCTCCCCGGCGTGTTCGTTACGGATGATTATACCATGTTCCTCCGCCCTTGCAAAGCCGGCCCCGTTCGCGCCCGGAAACGCGCCCCGCGGGATGAAAAACCGGAGTGTGCGCGTTGTTTGTAGGTATCGCGGCCCTTCGTAAATTTAACGCGCGGGGTTTATCTATGCTACCGATTGTAGTATAATCGATAGCGGGAGCAAGCTATTGAACGGAAAGTGGGGCTGTGGACACATGCAGACGCTGTGGTTGCAAATACAGAACGTCCTTTGGAACGTGTTCAACCGCCCCAGCATCACCGATATCGTCGATATTCTGATCGTCGCCTTCCTCTTGTACGAACTGCTGATGCTCACGCGCGAGACCCGCGCCAGCGCAGTGCTCAAGGGCCTGGTGATGCTGGTGCTGGCCAGCTGGGTCAGCGACCTGTTGGGCCTTACGGCGCTCAACTGGATCCTCCTGAACGTCGTCAACAACGGCGCGGTGGTGCTGGTCATCCTCTTTCAGCCGGAGCTGCGCAAGGCCCTGGAGCAGATCGGGCGCGGAGCCATCCGCGATTCCAGCCACCTGAGCGACCAGGAGGAAAACGAGCACGTCGTGCGCGAGATTACCAACTGCCTGCTTTCCCTGAGCCGCAGGCGCGTGGGCGCGCTGATCGTGTTCGAGCAGCGCATCGGCCTCAAGGACGTCATCGAAACCGGCACGCGGCTGGACAGCCGCATCACCAGCGCGCTGTTGGAAAACATCTTCGAACCCAACACCCCCCTGCATGACGGCGCGGTGGTCATCCGCGGCAACCGGATCATGGCGGCGGCGTGTATCCTCACGCTCAGCGAGGGCAAGAGCATCAGCCGGGAGCTGGGCACGCGTCACCGCGCGGCGCTGGGCATTACGGAAACGACCGACGCGGTCACTCTCATCGTCAGCGAGGAGACGGGCATCATTTCCATGGCCAAGGAAGGGCGGCTGACCCGCCACCTGGACCGCGTAGCGCTGGAACGGGTGCTGTTGACCATGTACCACCAGAAAGAAAGCAGCCTCTGGTCTGTTCTGCTGGAAAAGACCAAACGGCGGAAAGGAGGGGCGGCATGAACGCGGAACCCGAGCGCAAGCCCACCCCACCGGAGGCGGCCGAGCGTTCCGTGCGCGCGGCTTTCCGTCAGCTTCCCAAAAAGTTCTGGCGCATGCTTTCGCATAACCTGCTTTGGAAACTGCTGGCGCTGGTGCTGGCCGTATCGCTTTGGGCCGGGCTGATCACCCAGGATCCGACGCTGACCCGCGAGCGCGTGTTTACGGATGTGCCCGTGTCCGTGACCGGCAGCGATACGCTCCGGCGCAACGGCTTTATCGTATTAAGCGGCGTCGAGGACGATTCGGCGCTGGTGCGGCTCCGGGTGGAGGTGCCCCAGCGCGAATACAACAGCGTGACCACCTCCAACTACAATCCGCGCGTCGACCTTTCCAAGATTACCGAAACGGGCGAGCAGACGCTGAAGATTTCCACCACCTCCACCACCACCTACGGCACCGTAACGGAGGTTTACCCCGACACCATCACCGTCATGGTGGACAATTACGTTACCAACTACCGCGTGCCCGTGACCGTTCATCAGGAGGGCGAGTATCCCGAGGGCTATTACGGCACCACGCCGACGCTGGACCCCTCCACCATCTCGGTCAGCGGCCCGGAAAGCATCGTCAACCAGATCGCCCGCATCGGCGTCACGTTCGACGTGTCCCTCCTGCCCGCGCAGAGCGGGCTGGTGCGCACGGCGCTTACGCTGAGCTACGAGGACGCGGAAGGCAACGTGCTGGACGATTCCCTGATCGAGGCGAGCAGCTCGGGCGTCGTGATCCGCACGGTGGTCGTGGAGCAGGAGCTGTACCCCACCAAAACGCTTGCCTTAAACACCCTCTCCCTCACCTCCGGCACGCCCGCCGACGGCTACGAGGTCAAATCCGTTTCCGTCACGCCCACCGTCCTGACCGCCGCCGGGGACGAAACGGCGCTGAGCGCGCTGGGCGAGCTGTTTACGGACAAGGCGGTGGACGTGAGCGGCCTTTCCGAATCCTTCACTTCCGAAGTCAAGGTGCGCAAGCCCTCGGAGCTTGAATACCTGTCCGCCGACAGCGTGATGGTCTCCGTGACCATCGGCCCGGTAATCGTTTCCAAGGAGTTTACCGGCGTGGCCCTGTCGGTGGTCGACGCGGACGAGGGCCTGACCGCGACGAGCGCGACCAAAAAGGTCGCCGTGACCGTCATCGGTCCTCAGCTGACCGTGAACGCGCTGAAAACTTCGGCGCTGGGCGCCTACGTATCCGTCGCCGGCCTCGCCGCGGGGGAATATGCGCTGCCCGTGCAGCTGAGCGTGAACAGCGCCGACGAAGAAAGCCTGACCTGCACCGCCGCGCCGTCGAACGTATCGATTTCCATAGCGGAAAAATAACCTTCGGGAAGGAGCCGGTGGATGAACGCCTTTACGAACGCGATTTTGTCCCTTCTGCTGGGGTGGCTGCGCACGCTGGTAAACGCCGCGTGGGCCGCGCTCAGCGGGGAGGGCGGCGGAATTCTTGCCCGGCAGCTGGCCCTTCACTGGAAGACGGTCTTTATCGTGTTATGCGTCGGCGGCTTCGCGGTGGATCGTGTGATCTACGTGCTCCGCTGGCGCCCTTATTATGTGTGGCGTTCGCGCCGCGACCGCCGCCGCGCCCGGCGCGCCGGATACCCTGTCGCCGAGCCCGGCGACGCTCCGCGCGACGGCGACCTTTACGCGCCGCCCCCCGTGTACGGCGAGCCCGAACCGACCGGCGAACCGGAAGCCTATCCGGACGCCTATGAGCAGCGCACCGCCCGCTACCGGCCCGTCAGCGCGGGGTTCGCGCCCGCGTACCGGCGCGCCGCTCCGGAGCCCGCCGCCCAGCCGGCGGAGGAACCCACCCGAACGTTGCCCCCCGCGTACGGCTACGCCTCCGTATACGAGGCCGAGCCGGCCGAGCGGTATGCGCCCGCGCCCGAACCCTACCGCCCCGCTCCGCCGGACGCGAGCTTCGCCCCGACGGTCGCCTATAACGCGGCGCCGTTCCGCGCGCCGATCGAACCGGAGCCGCTCAATGGCGAGCCGCGCTTCGACGACGATCTGTCCCCCTGGACGCTTCCGAACAGCAACGCTCCGTCTTTCGCCCCCGGCGCCGCATCCCCTGCGACGAACGAGCGCTACCTGAGGGACGTGAACGCCGGCTTCGCCCCGCAGATATCGCCGGATGAGCTTTTCGCGCCGCGCGCGGCCGCCGGCGTCGCGGTGCACCCGGGGTTGGACACGGAGACGCTTCAGCAGAACATCGGGCTTTCGCCGCGTTGGGGTGAGCAGGACGCTGCGGCGGAGCGCCACGCGAGCTTCGCCCCCTTCGGCGCCTCCAACCGCCCCGAAGCGACCGCCGAGCGGCCGCGCGTGCTGGGTGCGCTCGCCAAGAAGGCACGTACCTTCGTCAGCGGCGAGGACGAAAGCAACCCGCCCACCATCCGCGACCTGCAGTCGTCCGTGGACGTGACCAGCGCCTACCGCGCGCCCGTCTACCCCAAAAAACCGCCCGAAAGCGAGGAATAACGCCCGATGCTTTCCCTCGATTCAACTTATTACGTCGTACTCGGCAACTACGGAAGCGGCAAAACCGAGCTTTCCCTGGCGCTGGCCCGACACCTGCGAAAAAACGCAGCCGGCCGGGTGGCGCTGGTGGATCTGGACATCGTGAATCCCTACTTTCGCAGCGCCGAGCGCGCCGAATTGCTTGAAAAGGAAGGTATCGAAGTCAAGATGCCTTCCTTCGCCCTTTCCACGGTGGATATTCCCGCCCTGCCCGCCGAGATCCAGTCCGTATTCGAGCCCGGCCGCTACGAGCGCGTGGTGATCGACGTGGGCGGCGACGAGGTGGGCGCGACGGCGCTGGGGCGCTATTTTCCTTTCATACAGCGCGTGCGCGGGCAGATGACGGTGCTTTACGTGGTCAATCCCTTCCGGCCGCTTTCCGGCACGGAGGAGGACATCTGCGCGCTGTTCGAGCTGATCGTGGAACGCTCGCGCATTCGGCCGGACGGGCTGGTGAACAACGCCAACCTCCAGCGGCAGACGGCGGCGAACGACCTGACCTGGGCGCAGGCGCTGCTGGAAAAGGTGAGCGACCGCCTGAGCCTGCCGGTCGTGATGGTCGCGGGTTACGCACGTCTGCGCGCCGCCCTTCCGAAAGCCATGCAGGAGCAGTTTTTCCCCATTGAACCGCTGATGCTCCCCGAGTGGATGGAGAACGACCCCGAATGACGGCCGTTCCCCCGCTTCCGGAAGCCTTCGCGGCGCGCATGCGGGCCCTGTTGGGCCCGAACGCGGAAGGTTATTTTGCCGCCATGGAAAGGCCCCCGCTGCGCGGCCTGCGCCTGAACCCGCTAAAAACGCCGAGCGCTGCGCTAGAAACCTTTGTGGACGGGTTGGGCGAAGCGGTGCCCTGGGAACCGGACGGCCGATACCTTGCGGCGAAAAGCGCAGCGGGGCTGCACCCCCTGCACGAGGCGGGCGCGCATTACCTGCAGGAGCCCAGCGCCATGCTCCCGGCGCGGCTTTTGGCCGTCCAACCCGGCGAGACGGTGCTCGACCTGTGCGCGGCGCCCGGCGGCAAGAGCACACGGCTCGCCGCCGCCATGGCCGGAAAAGGCACCCTCGTGTGCAACGAGATCGTCCCCGCCCGCGCGAAGGTGCTGAGCCGAAACCTCGAGCGCATGGGTGCCGTGAACGCGCTGGCCGTAAGCGCCGATCCTGCGCAGCTCGCGGGCCTGTGGCCGGCGCTGTTCGACGCCGTGCTGGTCGACGCGCCCTGCAGCGGCGAGGGGATGTTCCGCCGCCATCCGGAGACGCGCGCGGAATGGGACGAGGGCGCGCCCGCACGCTGCGCCCTGCGCCAGCGAAAGATACTGGAAAGCGCCTGCGCCCTGCTCAGGCCGGGCGGTCGCCTGTGCTACTCCACCTGCACCTTTAGCCGCGAGGAAAACGAGGAAACCGTCGCCGCGCTGCTGAGCGGCCATCCGGAGCTGGAACCCGCGGCGTTCGCCGTGCCCGTCGGGCCGGGTAAAACCATGTCTTCTAAAGACGGCTGCCTGCGCCTGTACCCGCACGAGGTGCGGGGCGAGGGGCATTTCGCGGCGCTGATGACCAAAACGGGGCCGGGCACGGCGCCCGGCGCGGTACGGCCCGCGGCGCTGATGACCGCGGCCGAAGCTCTCGCCGCGCCGGACAAAGCAAGCCTGGATGCGTACGCGGCTTTCGCGGCGGAAACGCTTCCGCATTCCGCCCCCGTCCCCAACGCCGTGCTTGGGGATACGCTGCTGTTTGCTCCGCCACTGCCGTCCCTTCGCGGCGTGCGCGTGCTGCGCGCGGGGCTTTCGCTGGGGCAGCGCAGGGGCCGGGTGTTCCAGCCGGATCACGCGCTGGCGATGGCCGCGCCGGGCTGCCCGCTGCCAACCGTCGAAGGGACGCTTTCCGAGGCTTACGCCTACCTGCGCGGCGAAACGCTGCCCGCACCGCAGGGCCTGCGCGGCTACGCGGCCGTCGTCTTCGCGGGGTTGAAACTGGGCTGGGTGAAGGCGAGCGACGGGCAGCTGAAAAACCACTATCCGAAGGGCCTCCGCCTGTCCGCGGCGCGGAGCGATAAGGAGACATGCGTATGGAAACCCTGACGCTGAAAGGAACGCGGCTATCGGTCAGCCGTCTGTGCATGGGCGGCTGTCCCGCCGGGGAATACGGCTGGGGCAACGTATCCCGAAACGAAATCGAGCGCGCGATGCTGCGCGCGCTGGAAATCGGCGTGAACTTTTTCGATACCGCCGATACCTACGGCCTGGGCCGCAGCGAGGAGACCCTCGGCGAAACCCTGCGCACCCATCGGGGCGAGGTCGTGCTCGCCACCAAGTTCGGCGTGCGGGTGGAAGGCGGCCGGACGACCTGGGACAACAGCCCCGCCTACCTGGACAAAGCGCTGGCGGCCAGCCTGAAGCGGCTGAAAACCGACTACATCGACCTGTACCAGGTGCACAATCTGGACGGCGTCACCCCGATCCCGGTGCTGATGGAGGCGCTCATCGCCCGCAAGGAGAGGGGGGACATCCGCGCCATCGGCCTTAGCAACGTTACGCCCGCCGACGCGCCCGCCTTTCTCCCCTACCGCGACCACATCGCGACCTTTCAGAACCATTTCAGCCTCGCCCACCGCGACGACGAAGCCGTCATGCGTTCCATGGCCGACGGGCTCGCCGCCGCGCCGCTCACTTGGGGGAGCCTCGGGCAGGGAATACTCACGGGCAAATACGGCGCGGACGTGCATTTCGGCCCCGACGACCGCCGCAGCCGCCCGATCTACGACAATTTCCAGGGAGAGAAGCTTACCAAAAACCTGCGCATCGTGGAAGCGATGCGCCCGATCGCCAAGGCCCACGGCGTGCCCGTCTCCGGCGTGGCCGTGCGCTGGATACTGGACGAGCTGCCGGGCAGCGCCGTGATCACCGGCGTCAAGTCGCCCGCGCAGGCGGAAGCCAACGCCGTCGCGCTGACCTTTACGCTCACCGCAGCGGAAAGGGAAACGCTGAACGAGGTGTCCCGGTAACGCGGAGGATGCTCCGGCAAAGCTGACGCCCGCACGATTCGTGCGGGCGTCAGCTTTACTTCAGTGTTGGAAATGAACCTCGCCGTCCGCGTCCAGTTGCCAGTATGGATTATGGGCAACCTCCCAGTAGTAGCCGTCGGGGTCGGCGAAATAAGCGTGGTATCCGCCCCAGAAAACGCTCTGAGGCTCCTTGGCGATTCTCGCGCCCGCCCGGCGCGCAAGCTCGGTTACGGCGCGCACCTCGGCTTCGGAGCCTACGTTGTAGGCAAGCGTGATGCCGCCGAAGCCGGCGGGCGTCGCGGGCGGAGAAGCGGGGTCGATATCCTCGGCCAGCAGCCGCAGCGGGTACAATTCCAGCTTCACCCCGCGGCTGTTAAAGAAGATCACCTCGGGAGCATCCTCCGTTTCGGTGGTCTGGAAGCCCAGCCCGTCCCGGTAGAAGCGCACGGAAGCCGCCATGTCCCTCACGCCCAGGCAGATCACGTTGACGCGGTTCATGCGCTCGCGCTTTTCCTCGTCCCGGCTGCGGATGAGCTTGCGCTGTATCTTGCCGCTGACGGTCTTGGGCAGCTCGTCCACAAAATCGATGATGCGGGGATACTTGTAGGGCGCGGTGACGGCCTTCACGTGCTCCTGCAGCTCGCGTTTCAGCTCCTCGCTGGGCTCGTAGCCGCGGTTGCGCGTCAGCACGATCGTCGCTTTCACCACCTGCCCGCGCTCCGGGTGCGGCACGGCGGTAATGGCGCATTCCAGCACGGCGGGGTGGGTCATCAGCGCGCTTTCCACCTCGAAGGGCCCGATGCGGTAACCGCTGGACTTGATGACGTCGTCGCTGCGGCCGATGAAGTAGTAAAACCCTTCCGTATCGCGCCAGGCCATGTCCCCCGTGTGGTAAAGGTCGCCGTAGAACACCGCGTCGGTCTGTTCGGGATTGCGGTAATAGCCGATAAACAGGCCCGGCGGGTGCCCGTGGTGCATCCGAATGCAGATTTCGCCCTCCACGCCGTCCTCCACGTCGTTGCCGTCCGCGTCCACCAGCGCGATATCGTATGCGGGCGAAGCCTTGCCGGTGCTGCCGGTTTTCGGCTCCATCCACTTGCTGGTCATGAGCAGCGGAGTAGTCTCGCTCTGGCCGAACGCCTCGTGAATCTTCACTCCCGTGGCTTTCAGGAACTGGTCGTACACCTCGGGGTTGAGCGGCTCGCCCGCGCAGTTGGCCCAGCGCAGGGCGCCGAGGTCGTAGCTCCCCATATCCTCCTTGATCATGAAACGGTACACCGTCGGCGGCGCGCAAAACGAGGTGACGCGGTATTTCGACAGGCGTTCCAGCAAATCGGCCGCCACGAAGCGGTCAAAATCGTACACGAACAGCGTCGCCCCGCAAATCCATTGCCCGTACATCTTGCCCCAGCCGGCTTTGGCCCAGCCCGTGTCCGCCACGGCGATGTGGATATCCGCGTCGGAGAGGTTATGCCAGTAGTAGGCCGTCACCGTCTGGCCGATGGGGTACGTCCAGGTGTGCGCGGCCATTTTGGGCATGCCGGTGGTGCCGCTGGTGAAGTACATCAGCATGATGTCGTCGTTCCCGGGCAGTTCCGCGGGCTTCTCCCAATGCGCGTCCGCCTCGTCCACCAGCCGGTCGAAGTTCAGAAAGCCCTCGGCGTCGCAAAGGGTGTATACGGCGAGGAGCGTGTCGCACTCGGCGGCCGCGGCCTGCACGTGCGCGCGCACCTCCGGCTCCTCCACGCAGATTACGGCGCGGGCGCTGCTGGCCTGCACGCGATAGACGATATCCTTCTTCTGGAACTGCGCGGTCGCCGGGATCAGCACGCAGCCGAGCTTGAGCAGGCCCAGCGCGGCGATCCAGAACTGGTAGCGCCGCTTGAGCATGAGGATGACGGGATCGCCCTTTTGAAGCCCCTGCGCCTTGAACACATTGGCGGCCTTGTCGCTTAAGCGGCTGAACTCCCCGAAGGTGAAGGTGCGCTCGCGCCCGCGCACGTCGCACCAGATCATGGCGCGCTTGTCCGGGGACAGGCGCGCGTACTCGTCCACCACGTCGTAGGCGAAGTGGAAATGCTCGGGTATGTTCAGTTCAAAGTGTTTTTCAAAATCCTCCTGGGAGGTAAAGTCCGTTCGGATGTATTTTTGCGCCAGCATGGATGGCTCTTCCTTTCGTTCAACGGGTGGAAACCGCCATCGGCTTTACGGAATGACCATCGCCAGAAAATGCACGGGTTCGCCGCCCACGGCCTGCATGGCATGGGGCGTACGGCTGTCGTAGTACACGCTGTCGCCGGGATTCAAGACGATGTCGCTTTTCCCGATCACGATGCGCATAGATCCGGACAGCACGTAGTCGAACTCCTGGCCCTCATGGCTGTTGGGGATCATTTCCTCGTTGACCCCGACGGGCACGGTAACGTAGAGCGGCTCTATTTTCCGGTGGGCAAAGTTATACGCCAGGTTCTTGTACACGTACTGGCCGTGGCGCGTAATATCTTCTCCCTTGCCGGCCCGGGTCACGCTCAGCACGCTCAGCCGCGGCGCCTCGCCCGTCAACAGTTCGGTCATATCCACGTGAAAGGTCTCTCCGACCTTCACCAGAAAGCTGATGGGGATGTCCTTTTCCCCGGCTTCGATCTGCCTGTATTCCTCCACGGGTACGTCCAGCGCGGCCGCCATCCGCTCGACCGTGTAGTCCGAGATTTCGCGAAGATCCAATATACGCATGGCGATCTGCTTCACTTGATCGGACATAACGGGTGCGCCTCCTTCGTTCGCCCTCGTCGGGCTCGTTCCGTCTATTATAGCGGCTTGCGTTTCCCTGTGCAAGCAAAAGGGGCGAAAACATGCGTTTTCGTCCCGTGCCGGAAATTGGCCCCGAAAAGCGCGGAGCATCGCGTTCGCATCGCCTTTGAGCAGTTTATTCGAATTTGGCCGCCACGGCCGCCACGTTTTCCGGGGAGAAGGCCAGCCACGTGGGGCGAGCCTGGCTTTCAATCTGGTCCGTATAAGCCTGATAAGCGCTTTCGCTCACTTCTTCGCCGCCGATGAAGTACTTGATGGTGCCGTAATCCACGCCGTTTTCGTCGTAGCTGGCCATGCGGCACACATCGACCGTTGTCCGCCGGTCGGCCGCGAAACGCATCCGGTACCAGCCGTTGTCCATCGCGCCGCTCGCACACAGAATGTTTCCCTCCAGCGTAACGTCCTCCACCGTGCGATTCCCGCCGGCGTAAAAGCCGTACACGGCGCCGTTCTCGTAACGCAGGATTTCATACACCGTCTCGCAGCCGTCCGGGTAAGGCAGCGCCAGCAGAATTTCGGGATAGGCGTCCGCGTCCAGATCGATGAGACAGAACCGGTCGTAATACGCGGGGGTGCCGAAAACCGCATCGTACAGCTCGGTTATCGGATTGGCAAACGTCGCTTTCTCGTCGGACTGATCGCCGAAACCGAGCCCGCATTGGGCATAGGTCCGCTTTCCCAGAATCACGTCCCGATAGGCCTGCATCATCGTTTGAAGGTTTTTCGCGTAATCGTCCTGCGTTTCCTGCGCACTTTCCGCGAACGCGGGGCCGCAGGCCAGCAGCATCGCGAGCGCCGCGGCCATAAGCCGGCGAGCAGTGGGGTTCCGTTTCATGCTGAACACGCTCTTTTCCTGTTTTTCACCGGGAAACTGTTCGCTTCCACTATCTAACGAGCGAACGGCTACCGAGCTTCCACGCCCGGCGTGTTCAGGATCGCGTCCAGCCGGAACAGGGCCGTTTCGGCGCTGCCTTCCTGCGAAATGCGTCCGGATTTGAGGCTGTATTCCAGGTCGTAGAGATAGTCGTAGGCGGCCTTGAGCTGCTCGCGGGTGTAGCGGCGCGCCTGCGCCTGCGTACGGGTCACCGCGAAGGGCGGTATGCCCAGCAGCCCCGGCAGGGCCGACACGGGCGTGCGCTCCTCCATCAGGCAGCGCGCGTGGTAGAGGATGCGGTATTGCCGAAGCAGCATCGAAAGCACCATAAAGCGGTCCTCGCCGCCCTCCAGCACGGTATTGAGCAGCCGGCAGGCGTCGTGGCTGCGGCCGGAAGCCTGGGCGTCCACCATCTGGAATACCGAGCATTCCAGCGAGCGCACACAGATCGCGTCGATGTCCTCCTCCGTGACCGTCTCCCGTTCGCCCGCATAGGCAAACAGCTTTTCCATCTCCTGTTTGAGCAGCGCCGCGTCCCGCCCGACGGTGAACACCAGCTTCTGCGCCGTGGACAGCTCCATATTCTTGCCCAGGGCGCGCATGGAGCGCACGGACCAGCGCGCGGCCTCCGCGTCCCCCATCGGGGAAAAGTCGACGATCGCGCCGTTCTTTTTGAGCGTCAGGTACAGCTTCCTGCGCGCGTCCGCCCTGCCCCGCACGGTAAAGACCAGGCAGGTCGTGGGAGACTGGTTTTCCAGGTACGCAAGCACCCGCTCCAGCTTTTCATCGCCGCCCTTGCCGCCGGCGGTCAGCAGGTCGCATTCCTTCACCAGCACCACGCGCTTCTCCGCCATGAACGGGATGGTTTCCGACGCGGCGATCAGCTCGTCCGCCTCGGGATTGATCAGTTCCCCGTAGTTCATGGCTTCCATGCCCGGCGTAAGCAGCCTGTCGCGCAGGCGCGCCACGGCCTGTTCCTTAATGTATTCCTCCGTGCCCTCCATCAGGTAAAGGGGGCGGATATCCCCGTTTTTCAGGGAATCGAAAAAATCGTTGAAATTCATGGGTTCTCTCCCGTTTTATACGTCGTTACGCGGTAGGCGCCGTCGCCCGTAACCGATACGACGATTTCTCCCGTATCCTCCGTGTTCAACACCCGCGCGCCGTGCGCGGCGAGGCGGCCGAGCGTCTCCTCCGACGGGGCGGAGGTGCCCGCGCCGCCGGTGACAATGGCGAGGGTCGGCTGTGCCACCGAGAGGAATGCGTCCGCCGCCGCGGTCGCGCTGCCGTGGTGGCCCACCTTAAGGATGTCGCAGGGCAGCGCGAAGTACTTCTCGTAGAGCGTGCCGTTGTCCGCGGCGCTCAGGATGCGCACGCCGTCCAAGTCGATCAGCGTCGCCATGGAGCGGTCGTTTGCGTCGATTCCTTCCCGCGTGCAACCTTCCTCGGGCCACAGCACCCGGATGCTCACGTCTCCGAAGCTCAGCGTATCCCCCGCCGCAAGATAGTCGATGGGGATGTCCGTCTCCTCAAGCAGCGTCCATACCGCGCGCGATTCCGCGCTCATCTCCACCTTGTCCGTTCCGTCCGGCAGGTAGATGTGCCCGATGCCGATCCCGTCGTCGAGCAATTCCGTTACGCCCTGCGCATGATCCAGGTGCAGATGTGTCAGGATCAGCGCGTCCAGCGACCGTCCCTCCGCCAGCAGGCGGCCCGCTACCTCGGAGCCGTACAGCCCCACGTCCACGGCGACGGTCGCGCCGCCGTCCACGATCAGCGCGGCATCCGCGCGCCCGGCGGCGAACTGGTGGTAGCGCACCTGAGCGGGCCGGGAGGCGTATGCGCCGCCCGCGGCCAGCGCAAGCACCAGCGCGACGGCGACCGCGCGCTTTCCCGCGCGCGCCCGCACGTAGCCGGAGACCGCCGGCACACCGCAAAGCAGCCCCGCGCACGCCCACAGGTTGGGCGAGGGCACGCGAATCTGCGCATAGGGCAAAAAGTTGGAAAGCTCCACGATCCCAAGCATCAGTTTGCTTCCCCACCGCGCCGCAAAGCCCAGCGCGACGGCCGGCAGCCACCCGACGACGGGGACGAGCGAGCAGAGCAGCGTTACGGCGTACAGCGGCACCAGCAGGCCCGCCAGCGGTACCGCCAGCAGGTTAAAGGCGATGCCGTACAGCGGCAGCTGGTGGAAATACGCCGCCGTGGGCAACAGCACCCCAACCTGCGCCGCGAAGCTTACGGCGAACAGCCGCTTGCCCTCCATGGACGCCCGGAGCAGAAAGCGCCGAACCCTGCCCGCCCCGCGCGGCACGGCGCGCTCCGGCAGCAGGCGGTCCAGCCCCCGAAGCACGCGCGGATAGAGCAACAGTATGCCCGCCACGGCCGAAAAGGAAAGCACGAAGCCCGCCGAAAACAGCTCCAGCGGATTGATCGTCAGCACGATCAGCGCCGCCGCCGACAGGGTGGTCAGCGGGTCCGGCTTTCGGCCGGCGGCGCGTGCGAACAGCAGCAGCATCGTCATCACCGCGGCGCGCACCGACGCGGGCGAAAAGCCGGTGATTACGCAGTACAGGGCGAGAAACGCGGCCATGACCGCAAGGCGCGTGTATTTGCGAAGCGACAGCAGGTTCATCAGCCCCATCAGCGCCGCCGCCAGCAGCCCCACGTGCAGGCCCGATACGGCCATCAGGTGCGCCACGCCCGCGCGGCGGAAGGCCAGCTGCTCGTCCTGCGTTACGGCGTCGCGGTCGCCCAGCAGCATCGCCATGGCGAGCGTGCCCTCGCCGTCCATCAGCTGCGAAAACCGCTCCCGGCAAAAGGCGCGCACGCGCGCGGCGACGCTTTTAACCGGGGCGCTCTGGGCGTCGTTGAGCACGGTCAGCCCGCTTGCGCCCGATATGCCGCAGCCGACGCCGTCCTGCAAAAGCCACATGCGAAAATCGAAATCGGAAGCGTTATCCTTGCCGGAGGGCACGTAAACCGTCCCCTGAAAGCGCAGCTGCGCCCCGTCGAACAGCTCCCCGGCCTGCGCATACGTATCCGCGTCCAGCGTCAGGTACGCCCTGCCCGGCTGGGCAGCGCCGTCCAGCGTAATGTCGCCCACCGTCACCGCGACGCCGCCGCTTGAACGCGCGGCCGGTTCGCCGATCGCCGTGGCTTCGATCCGCTCGCAAAAGCCCGCCTGCGCGGCGGGCGGGTTGAGCCGGGCCTGTGTCCAAAACAGCGCCGCCATCAGGATCAGGGGCAGAAGCCCCCAGCGCAGGGGCAGTTTGAAAAGCCTGAGCGAACCCGTTAGCGGTGCCGCGACCGCGATCAGCCACAGGGGCCAGAGCCCCGCCGCCGTATGGTTCGCCGCCCAGACGCCCGCGCCGAAAACGAGCGTCGCCAGCGGCACGAAAAACGTGCGCTCGCCGGCAGACCAGCGGGCGGACGGCGTCCCGCGGGCGGACGGCTTCACGCGCGCGTCCCGGCCGTTTCGCCGCCCTCCGGCGCGCGAAGCAGGCAAACCGCGTGCGCGGTGATTCCCTTTTCCTCCCCTTCGGGTCCGAGCCCTTCGGTGGTCGTGGCTTTGACGCTCACGCAGCCGATGGGCAGATTCAGTTTTTCTGCAAGGTGCCTGCGCATTTCGTCGACATAGGGCCTTAGCTTCGGCCGCTGGGCGATAATCGTCACGTCGACGTTTACGGGCGCGTAGCCGATCTCGTCGAGGCGGCTCACCACCACGCCGAGCAGCTCCAGCGAGCAGGCATCGCGGTAGCGTTCCTCGGTGTCCGGGAACAGCGCGCCGATGTCGCCCAGCGCCGCCGCGCCCAACAGCGCATCCATCAGGGCATGGGTCGCCACGTCCGCGTCGCTGTGGCCAAGCAGTCCCTTTTCATGCGGAATATGCACGCCGCAGAGCACCAGCTCGCGGCCTTCCACAAGCCTGTGGACATCCATACCGTGTCCGATACGCATCACGCGTTCGCCTCCTCGTCCCTCCGGTTGAGGATCGTCTCGGCCAGTCCCAGGTCGAACAGGGTCGTCAGCTTGATGTTTTCCCGGCTGCCCTCGCACAGGTACACGGGCATGCCCGCGTGCTCCAGCAGCGCCGCGTCGTCGGTGGCGGTGAAGCCGTCTGCTTTGGCGATCCCGTGTGCGCGCCGGATATCCGAAACGCGGAACGCCTGCGGCGTCTGCATGGCGAACAGGGCGCTGCGGTCGAGCGTTTCCGTCACCTTCCCGACCGCGTCGGCACGCTTGACCGTGTCCGTTACCGGCACGGCGGAGACGCCCGACCCGTGCGCCTCCAGCGATTCCAGCGCGCGCCGCACGACCGCCTCGGTCACCAGCGCGCGCGCGCCGTCGTGGATCAGCACGCCTTCCGCGTCCGCGGGCAGCGCCGCGAGACCGCTAGCCACCGACGCCTGCCGGTTCCCGCCGCCCGCGACCACCGCGTTCACCGCCCCGCTCAGGCCGTAGCGCCGCAGGGTAGCGTTCATTAAGTCCATCTCGCCTGCCCGCGCAACGACCACGACCCCGGCGCAAAGCCCCGTGAAGGGCGCGATGGCGCGCACGATGGCCGGCACGCCGCGCAGGGGCAGGAATACCTTGTTGATCTCCGCGCCCATGCGCGCGCCGCTGCCGCCGGCCAGGACGATGGCGCAGGTCTTCATCCCTCGCCGCGCTCCGCTTTGGTCTGCGCGTCCTCTTCCAGCACCTCGTACAGGTCGGCCGCGCCTTCCTTGCGCACGGTCTCCTTGACGCTGAGGATGCGGTACTTGCCCACGCGGTTGCCAAAGCGAATCTCCAGCACGTCGTTCTCCTTCACCTCGGCGCCGGGCTTGGCCACGCGGCCGTTGAGGCTCACGCGGCCGCCGGAGCAGGCGTCGTTGGCGACTGTGCGTCGCTTGATGATGCGCGACACCTTCAGGTATTTATCCAGTCTCATGGTTCCTCCCATGCCGGGGCTTTCGCAAGGGCGTTCCCGGCGGCGCCCGTTTCTTCAGTCCTCTTCCGCGTCGCCCGCCAGGTCGATCACCGCGCGGGCGAGGATGCGTACGTTCTGCGCAAGCGCGTCCAGCAGAATGTACTCGTCGGCGTGGTGCGCCACGTCCTCGTCCTCGGGGAAGGCCGCGCCGAAGGCCACGCCCTCTTCAAGGCACCTGGCATAGGTGCCGCCGCCGGTCGCCACGCACTCGCGCGGGCGGCCCGTTTCGGTATGGTAGGCGTTGAGCAGCGCCGTGACCAGCTCGCTGTTGGGCGCCACGTGGTGGGGCTCCTTGTCGGCGGTTTTCGTCACTTCGATGTCGCACCCCACGGCGGCTTTGACCGCTTCCACGATGCGGCCGCTGTGGGCCAGCAGCGGATAGCGGAAGTCCAGCACCGCGTACAGGCCGTTCCCGTCGTAGCGCAGCACGCCCAGGTTGCAGGTTAAAGACCCGCTGGTGTCGTCCCGAACGGCGACGCCCAGGCCTTTGCCGTCGTATTCCAGGCCCACGGTGTCCGCCAGGGTTTTCAGCGCTCCGGTCACGCCCAACGCCCGCAGCATCAGCAGCAGCTCGCCGATGGCGTTCCGGGCAATTTCCGGGTAAGCCGCGTGGCCGAGGATGCCCTCCGCCGTCAGCCGTATGCCGCCCTCCGCGGGCTTGGCCGTTACGTTCAGCGTCATTTCCTTGGCCAGTGCGTTGATGTGGTCGCAGTCCTCCGCTTCGCCCTCGATGAGCGCCGCGGCGACGCCGGGGATGACGTTGTGGCGTTCCCCAACGCCGATGTTGAGCACCTTCAGGCCGTCCGTCGCCGCCCCGGCCCGCAGTTCCAGTACCAGCAGGCCCTTTTCCGTGTTGATGACGGGGTAGCTGGCGTCGGGGCTGAAGCCGGTGCGCGGCATATCGCAATGCGCCGTGTAATAGGCGATGTCGTCCCAGCCGCTTTCCTCGTCGCAGCCGAAAATAAGCCGCACTTCACGTTTGAGCGGCACGCCCGCACGTTTCACGGCGTTCAGCGCGTACAGCGCGGCCGCTGCCGGGCCCTTGTCGTCGCTGGCTCCACGGCCCACGAGCCGGTCGCCCTCCACGATGCCCTCGAAAGGCTCCACCGTCCAGCCGTCGCCTACGGGCACCACGTCCAGATGCACGAGGATGCCCAGCGGATCCACCCCGAGGGGACCCATACGCACGTCGCCCGCGTAATTGTCGAAATTGCGGGTTTCAAAGCCCATGGCCTTCGCGTCCGCAAGCGCCGTTTCCAGCGCTTTGCGCACGGCGCCGCCGAAGGGCGCGCCCGGCTCCGCGGGGCTCTTGACGCTGGGGACCCGTATCCATTTTTTCAGGGTCTCGATCAGTTCCGTTTTGCTTTCGTCGATGATTTGGTGCACGGTTTCCACGGTTAACCCTCCATATGTCGTCGGTCGGTCAGCCTTTGATCGCTTTTTCCAGAAGCTTCACGGCTTCCAGGGTCTGGCTGTGGGGACAGCCGAAATTGAGCCGCAAAAACCCTTCGCCCGTCCTGGGCCCGAAGAACGTTCCCGGCGAGAACGCCACGCCCTGCTCGTGGGTCTTTTGCATCAGTTCCGCGGTGGTCATGCCGTAGGCGCGCAGGTCGAGCCAGGCCAGGAACGTGGCCTCCTGCGGGGACATGACCGTTTCCGGCAGACGGTCGGCCACCGCCTCGTAAAGCAGCTTGCGGCCTTCGTCCAGGTAGGAAAGCATCGCGTCGAGCCACGCGTCGCCGTAGCGGTACGCCGCTTCGGTGGCCGTCAGCGCGAAGATGTTCCCCGCCGTTACGCCCGCGCCGCACAGGGCATCGGCCATGGCCGCCTTGAGCGCCGGGTTGCGCGTCAGCAGCACGCCCTGCTGCAGCCCCGCGATGTTGAAGGTCTTGCCGGCGCTGGTCAGCACGATGATCCGCGCGTCCTCGCTCTCGTCCAGCGTCATGGCGCTGACGAACACGGCGGGCTCGTAGATGAAATCCTGATGAATCTCGTCCACGACCATCGTGACGCCGTAGCGCCTGCACAGTTCGTACGCCGCGAGAAGCTCCTCCCGGGTCCACGCGCGGGCCGCGGGGTTGTGGGGGTTGCATAAAAGCGCCAACCTCACCCCGCCGCGGAAGGCTTCCTCCATGCCGCTGTAGTCCATGGTGTAGCGGCCGTTCCCGTCGGATATCAGCGGATTGAGCGCCGCCCTGCGGCCGTTTTCGTTCGCCGCCTCGTAAAAGGGGCCGTACACGGGCGGCTGGACCAGCACGCCCTCGCCCGGCCGTGCGAAGGTGTTGACCACCGCGCGCAGGCCCGGCACCACGCCGGGGAGGAGCATCTGCTGCCCGGGGGTGAGCGTTACGCCATGGCGGCGGCGCTGGAACGAAAGCATCGCCTCCACCGCGGACGCGGATTGTTCGGTATAGCCGTATACGGGGTGCCGCGCCCGCGCTTCGAGCGCCTCGGTGACTTCGACGGGGCAGCGGAAGTCCATATCCGCCACCCACATGGGGATCAGTTTCCGTCCCTCTTTGGCGCAAAGCTGATCCCATTTGGCACAGTTGGTACCGCAACGGTCGATGGGTCCGTCGAAAAAGGATTTGTCGTAACAGTTCGTCATGTACCTTCAGCCTGGCTTTCTTCGTTTTCTTTTTCCGTTTCGCTGTACGCCACGGGCGAGGTGCATCGCAGCACGTGGTAGCCGCAGCTGCGCTCCACGGTCTCCACCCCGGCGAACAGCGTTTGCAGATAGGCCCGCGCGGAGGGCGCGCCCTGCTTTTTGCGGATCACCACGTACAGCGCGCCGCCGTCCGTAAGCGCCGCACCGGCATCGGCGAACATGCGGTAGATCACCTTTTTCCCGGCGCGGATGGGCGGGTTGAGGGCAATCAGATCGTAGGTTTTGCCGCGCAGGGCGGAAAAACCGTCGCTGATCACCGTTTGAGCCCCAAGGCGGTTGGCGCGGGCGTTTTCCCGCGCCAGCGCCGCCGCGCGCTCGTTGATATCCGCCATGGTCAGCTCGCAGGCCGGGTTGGCCGCCTTGATGCTCAGCCCCAGCGCGCCGTAGCCGCAGCCCATGTCCAGCACGCGGCCGCGGATGCCCTCCGGAAGGACGTCAAGGAGAATCTCCGTCCCGCGATCCAGCCCCGACCGCGAAAACACGCCGCTATCCGTTTCAAACAGCAGCGTGTGTCCGCGATAGCGCGTTTCAAACCGGTCGGGCTTATGCTCGCTTTGCGGTTCGGCGGTAAAGTAATGGTCGGGCATGCGCTTCTTCCCTTCCGTGCGGTTTGCGGAGCGTTGCCGCGGCAGTTTTACGCCTCGGGCCCGGCTCCGGGGTTAGCTCTGGCGTCGTCCGGTTCCGGCGCCGCCGTCGCGGGGGCGGTCGGTTCCGGCCGATAGGCCGGCGCGGGTTCCGTGGTCACGACCGGCTCGGCCTCCTCGGCGTCCTCGGCCGCGGCGTTGGGTCTGTAGGCCTCGCCCACGCCCTGCTGCGCGACGTAAGGCTCCGCAACGTCGGGCTGGTAAGCACCGGAGGCCGATACCGTGTACGCCGGTTCCGCCTCCACCGCGACCGGCCTGTCGGCGGCCGTGTGGCGCGCCGGCCTGACGGCGAAACCGCAGGTGAGCAGACGGCGAATGGGCAACAGCGGCATGTAGCAGATGAAGAAAGCGAACAGGAGCGGCAAAAGCGCGCTCGTCCACTCGGGCAGGCTCAGCTGGTGAGTGCTTACGAAGGTAAACAGCGCGTCGGACACGCCGCCCAGCACCTCCTTAAGCGTCGTAAACGTCACGTAGAGGGCCGGCAGCCATAGAATGAGGTTGATTACCGCGGTTCCCAGCTGCGCCCAGCGGCGGTCGCGCAGGCGGCGGCGCGCCTCGGCGCGGGGGTTTTTCTCCGCGCGGTCGGCCAATACCCAGATGAAGCGGTACGCGCCGTTGCGCACCATGCCCCATACGAGGATCAGCACGCCCAGGCCCAGAATAGCCCCCACCGTATAGAGGCCTTCCATCAGGCCGGCGTTTTGCACCAGCTGCTCCCCGCCGAAGATGCCGACGAAAAAGTTCCCCACCGCGTACAGCACGGTCGTCACGCCCGCCCCCAGGTCGCTCAGGCCCTGCATCAGCGAGATGAGGTCGGTATTGTAATAGAAGTAAACCAGCGCGGCCGTCATGCCGGCGAGCGGCAGGGCCCACTTGAGCACGTGCAGCGCGTGCAGCAGGCTCTCGCCCAGCTTTTCGCCGTAGTCGGAGGTGCTCAGCGCCCGGTCGAAGGAGAACCAACGCTCGCCCGGAAGCTGTACCATCGCCTGGGCAAAGCTCATGCGCAGCGGCAACACCAGAAACACGATCAGCACAGGGCACAGAAGCGCCAGCCACCTCAGCGGCGAGCCGGCCTCGAACACGAAAAGCGCCGCCAGCGGAGCCAGCGCCGCCACGCGGATGAGCAGCGCCAAGAACATGTATAACAGCATCCGAAGGTAGAACACCACCGGGTTCTCTTTGCGATTCCCGGGAATTGCGGCTGCCGTGGTTTCCATAGACGAATTTCCTCCTTCGGCATTCATGCGCAATACAAACACACCGCTATTATACAACAGAGGGGGACGGGGTGCAAACCTGTTTTTCGCCGATCCCTTTCGCGTCCGCCCCGCGCGCGACGCTCTTGTTTATGAAACAGAATATGGTATAATGCGATTATCCCATCTCAAAACAGGAAAGGTTGCGTTAGCATGTCCCTATCGGCATCCGTAACCGGTTCGGGGCGAAGGATCGCCTCGCTGATTCTGAACGCCGCGGTCGCCGTGCTGGGTACGGTCGGCGTCGTGGTCGGCCTTCCCGCAAACGGGGCGTCGCTCTTTCAGTTCTACACGCAGGACAGCAACATCTTCGCCGCGCTCGCCTGCGCCCTGTGCGCCGTCTATACGGCGTCAAGCCTGCTGGGCGGCGCGGCCGTGCCGATGTGGGTCCACAAGCTCAAGTATTTCGCCACCTGTTGCCTGACGGTGACGTTCGTGGTTGTCGTAGCCGTGCTTTCCCCCATGGAAGGCAGGGACGGCTACCGGATCATGCTGCTTTCCGGCTCCATGCTCTACCACCATCTGCTGTGCCCCTTGCTGGCGCTGGGTTCGTTCCTCCTGCTGGAAGGCGAACCCCCGCTCCCCCGCAAAGCGACCCTGCAGGCGCTGATCCCGACCCTCGCTTACACTGCGGTGATCATCGCGCTGAACCTTCTGCACGTTGTGGACGGACCCTACCCTTTTCTGCGCGTGAACGAGCAATCCGTGGGCGCGTCCCTTTTCTGGTTCGTAGTCATCGTGGGCGGCGCGTACGGCCTGGCGTGGCTGATATGGCTCGTCAACGCGAAATGCGCGGTACGGCGTTGACAGCCGCGCGCGGACGTGCTATTCTTTTGCGGCGATAAGGCGGCCAGGCGATCGCGTGGCGAAAGCCATGAGGAAAGTCCGAGCATCGCAGGGCAGGGTGCCGGTTAACGGCCGGTGAAGGCGACTTCAAGGAAAGTGCAACAGAAAGAAACCGCCCCGACCGCCGCAAGGCGGACGGAGCAAGGATGGAAAGGCGAGGTAAGAGCTCACCCGCGTCCCGGTAACGGAGACGCGATGTAAACCCCACCCGATGCAAGATCCGAATGCAGGCGATACGGCGGCCCGCCGTGCCTGCGAAGAGATCGCTCGACCCGCGCGGCGACGCGCGGGCCAGATAGATGATCGTCCAACGACAGAACTCGGCTTACGACCGCGCTTATCGCAACCTGACGAATCAAAAAAGCGGCGATGCCGCTTTTTTGCGTTTTAGGCGTCTGTCCGGCCGTGTCCAATCAGTCGTCGGGCGAAAACTCCGCCCGGTGCTCCTCGAAAAACGCGGCGTACCTGCGCACGTTTTCCAGCTCCGTCCACCTTTTCACGTCCACCGGCCGCGCGTCCAGATCGTATATCTTGGCACCGTTCATCGCCAGCAGGAAGGGCGAATGCGTGGCGACGATCAGCTGGCAGTCCATGTATCGGGCGCTTTCCTCCATAAACTTTGCCAGCGCGATCTGCTTCTCGGGCGAAAGGCTGTTCTCCGGCTCGTCCAGCAGGTAGAGCGCGTCCTCTTTCAGGCGCTGCTTAAAGTAGAAGTCCGCGCTTTCGCCGTTGGACTGCTCCCGCACGTTGGGCGCAAGCTGCTCCCGCACAAACGCGGACTGTGTTTTGCGCCGCGCGCTGTTGCGCTTTTTCAGCTCGTCGTAATCGTCCAGCGAGCGCAGGGTGAACACGGTGCGCCGCGCCTCGCCGTGCTCCTCGAACAGCGTAAGGCGCTGCCGGTCGATGCCGTCGTTCAGGCTACGCACGTCCAGCATATAGTCGAACACGTCGTCGCTCACGATGATGCGGCTGTCCGGCGGTACCGGCTTCTCCAGCACCGTGCCGCAAAGCTTTACGTAGCTTTCGAAGAAATCGGACCGGTTGAAGGGCGTCTCTCTTTGCAGCCCCAGCTTTTCGGCGATCAGGTTGAGAATCGTCGTCTTTCCGGAGCCGTTGCCCCCGTACAAAATGGTGATCGGCGCGAAATCCAGCCGTTCCAGGCGCAGGTCGGTCAGCGTGAAAAACGGGTACATCGTATTGTAGCAGGTTCTTTTCACGCCCATGCGGAACTGCCATTCCTGATCCTCGCCGGGCAGGCGGAACGTTTCCAGATAGATCATCGCAAACCTCCCGCTTGGGTTTTCTCATCCGGAGTATAGCACCGGCGCAGGGTGCGGTCAATCTGGACGGTGTGTCGCGCGCTGTCTTGACTTTTCCGCAGGCAGGTCTATAATTACCATATAATGGTTGGACCGTTTCATACCTTACCGGTTGAAAGGAGCGTTCGGCATGTTTGAAAACGCAAGCAGGAAGCTGAAGATCTGGGCTAAAGTTGTCGCGTACGGCGGCATCGCATTGTCCGTGATCTTCGGAATCATTATGATCGCGGGAGGTAACAGCATCAATCTGTACGGCTATGGCAGCCGAATAGGCGGGATGGGCGTGCTTGTAATCATAGCCGGTTCGCTCGCCTCCTGGATTACGGCGCTGTTCATCTACAACTTCGCCGATATCGCCGAACAGGCGGCGGCCATGCGTACCGCCATAGACAATATGGCGGAAACGAACCGCACCCAGATGGACATGCTGATCCACGCACCACGGGATGAGGAAACGACCCGTACGGAATAACCGGTGCAAAAAACGAACCCGCACTTGAAACCCGCCGCCATCCATGCTATAATCACTTTAACCTTGGGCGTACGCCCGGGCCAAAGGCGATGACGAAGACCAAAGCCCGCGCCTTTGCGGTTTTCAGAGAAAGCGGCGCACGCTGCGAGCCGCCCATTCCGCAAGCGGGTCATTCCCTTCCGACGCCGCTTCGCCGAAAGCGCAAGCCTGTAAGCGAAGCCGGGGATCAGCACACCCCGTTACCAAGCGAGAGCATTTCCCGGGCTGCCCCGGAAGATGGAATTTGGGTGGTACCACGCAGGCTATACGCCTTCGTCCCATGCGTTATGCAGGGGGCGGAGGCGTTTTTCGTACCGGAAAACAGCCGCCCGGCGGCACGGCCGTCCCCGATCGACAAAGGAGGAAACGGATATGTCGGTTACGGATACCCTGACGGAAATCAAGCGAAAGGTGGAAACCGAGCTTGCGGAGCTGACCGGTACCGCCGCGCTGGACGCGCTTCGCGTGCGGGTGCTGGGCAAAAAGGGCGAGCTGACGGCCCTGCTCAAGGGGCTGGGACAGTTGCCCGCGGAGGAGCGCCCCGCCGTAGGCGCGCAGATCAACGAAGTCCGCGCCTGGCTGCAGGCGCAGATGGACGATGCCCTCGCCCGCCTGCAGAAGCTGGAACGGGAAGCCGCCCTTCAAAGCGAAACCATCGACGTCACCGAGCCCCGGCCGCTGCCGGGCGTCGGCTCGCCGCACCCCATCACGCTGGCGATGAACGACCTCATCGACTGCTTCACCGGCATGGGCTTCGAGGTGATTCAGGGACCGGAGGTGGAGCTGGACCACTACAATTTCGAGCTGATGAACATCCCCAAGAATCACCCCGCGCGCGACGCGCAGGATACCTTTTATATCGACGACAACGTGGTGCTGCGCACGCACACCAGCCCTATGCAGGCGCGCGTGATGCTCACCCGCAAACCGCCCATCCGCATCGTGTGCCCCGGCCGCTGCTACCGTGCCGACGAAGTGGACGCCACGCACAGCCCCGTGTTCCACCAGATGGAGGGGCTGGTGGTGGACGAGCACGTGACCATGGCGGACCTGCGCGGCACGCTGACCGCCTTCGCCCGGCACATGTACGGGCCGGAGGTGGATATCCGTTTCCGCCCCAGTTTTTTCCCGTTCACGGAGCCCAGCGCCGAGGTGGACCTCACCTGTCCGGCCTGTGGCGGCAAGGGCTGCCGCGTCTGCAAGGACACCGGCTGGGTGGAAATCCTGGGCAGCGGCATGGTCAACCCCAAAGTGCTGGAGATGTGCGGCATCGACAGCCGCAGGTACAGCGGCTTCGCCTTCGGCGTGGGGCTTGAGCGCCTCGCCATGCGCCGCTACGGCATCCAGGACATGCGCCTGCTTTACGAGGGCGACGCGCGTCTGCTTTCGCAGCTGCGCTGACGGGCGAAGGGAGGAGGACGAAAGATGAAACTATCCATGACGATGCTTCGGGATTACGTGGACATTCCCGTGACCCCGAAGGAATACGAAAGCCGGATGATCATGACCGGTACCGCCGTCGAAGGCGTGGAGGACATCGGCGGTCAGATCGACCGGGTGGTCGTGGGTCGGGTGCTGACCTGCGAGGGCGTGGAAGGCACCCACCTGCACCGGTGCACCGTGGACGTGGGCGGAGAAAGCCCCCTTTCCATCGTGTGCGGCGCGCCCAACGTGGCCGCAGGCATCCTGGCCCCGGTCGCGCTGGACGGCGCCACCCTGCCCGGCGGCGTGACCATCAAAAAGGGCAAGCTGCGCGGCATGACGAGCGAAGGGATGCTCTGCGCCGCGACCGAACTGGGCGTGCCCACCGACCTTTACCCCAGCGTCGGCGATGAGGGATTGCTTATCTTCAACGAGGATTATCCCGTAGGCGCGGACGTCAAACCCATCCTGGGGCTTAACGACGTGGCGATAGATTTCGATATTCTCGCCAACCGGCCGGACTGCCTCTGCGCGCTGGGCGTGGCCCGGGAGACGGCCGCGGCGCTGAACACGGCGTTCAAAGCGCCGGAAGTCGCCGTGGTGGAAGCGGGCGGTAACATGGCCGACGAGGTCGGCATCCGCGTGGACGACGCCGATCTCTGCCCCCGCTACGCCGCGCGGGTCATCAAAAACGTGCGCATCGGCCCTTCGCCCCTGTGGCTGCGCAAATACCTGCACGGCGCGGGCCTGCGCTCCATCAACAACATCGTGGACATCACCAACTTTGTGATGATCGAGTACGGCCATCCCATGCACGCCTTCGATCTGAGCAAGGTGCGGGGCCGCAGGATCATCGTGCGCCGCGCCCATCCGGGCGAAACGCTCACCACGCTGGACGGGCAGAAGCGCGACCTGCGCCCCGACGATCTGCTGATCTGCGACGAGGAAACGGCCACGGGCCTCGCCGGCATCATGGGCGGCGAGGAAAGCGAGATCATCGAGGGCACGACGGAGGTCATGTTCGAGTGCGCCAGCTTCAACCGCACCGCCATTCGGCTCACCAGCCGGGCGCTGGGCATGCGCACCGAAGCCAGCGGTCGCTTCGAGCGCGGGGTGAGCCCCGTAACCGTCCTGGACGCGCTCAACCGCGCCTGCTCGCTGGTCAACCTGCTGGACGCGGGCGACGTGGTCGCGGGCACGTACGACTTTTATCCCGTGCCCGTCGAGCCCAAAACGGTCACCGCGAGCATAGCGCGCATCTCCGAGCGCGCGGGCGTCGATATTCCCGCCGACGCGATGGTGGATATCCTGCGCAGGCTGTTCTTCACCGTGGAGCGCAGCGGCGACACCCTCACCGTCACCCCGCCGCCCTTCCGCAGCGACGTGGAGGGCGAGGCCGACCTGTGCGAGGAGGTGTTGCGCATCTACGGCTTCGAGCACATCGGCTGCACCCGCCTGCGCGGCGAAACCACGCAGGGCGCCGTAAGCCCGATGCTCCGGCTGAAGAGCCGCGTGGCGTCCATCCTGCAGGGGCTAGATTATCTGGAAGTGATGAAATACAGCTTCCTGAGCATTCGCGACATCGAAAAGCTCGGCCTGCCTTCGGACGATCCGCGGCTGGACCCGCTGGCGATCCGCAATCCGCTGGGCGAGGATACCTCCGTCATGCGTCCGACGCTCGCGCCGGACATGCTCAAAACCCTTTCCTTCAACATGAACCACGGCACGGCCGAGGCGAACCTGTACGAGGCGGCCGCGGCGTTCGACAAGCACCGGCCCACGGCCGAAGGGCTGCCCACGGAAACGCAGACCCTCTGCCTGGGCAGCTACGGCGACAAGGCCGATTTCTACAGCGTCCGCGGCGCGCTGGAGGCGATCCTCCGCTCGCAGGGCATCACCTGCGAGGTAACGCCCGGCGCGGATGCGTACTACCACCCCGGCCGCAGCGCCCGGCTGACCGCCGGGGACGTGACCTACGCGCAGGTGGGCGAGGTGCACCCTGCCGTGCGGGACGCGTTCGACCTGCCCCGCCGCGCGGTGCTGGCGGAGCTCAACCTGCAGGCGGTGCTTGAACACGCCACGCCCATGGGCGAGCTGACCCCCCTGCCGCGCTTCCCCAGCGTCGCGCGCGACCTGGCGCTGGTCATGGACGAAAGCGTGGCCGTGGGGCCGCTGCTGGCCGCCATGCGCCGCGCGGGCGGGCAGCTGCTGGAATCCATCGAGATGTTCGACGTGTACCGCGGCGCGCAGGTCGGGGAAGGCAAGAAGAGCGTCGCCTTCTCGCTGATCTTCCGCGCACCCGACCGCACGCTGACCGAGCCGGAGATCGCCCGGGCGATGGAGAAGGTGCAGCGCAGCTGCGAGCGCCTTTACGGTGCGGTGATCCGGTAAGCGTTTACAATCATAACAATCCATCCCCAGGGTGCCAAAAAACCTTGTTTTGCAGGCACTCTGCCAGCCTGTTCAAAAGGCCCGAGATGCTAGGAAGCAAGGGCGGCAAGGGATTGAGCTTACTCGTTCGTAAGTGATACCCCTTGCCATCCCGCAGCTGACAACGCAGATTGGGCTTTTGGGGCGGGCTGTGGGCGCAGCGGCAGTCCTCCGCTTTCCTTACCCCGCCGTTACGCCTGCCTTACACTTTCGCAACCTGCCCCGCAAACGCTTTACAACCCTCCCTCAAGCTGGTATGATGCCTGCGCGGTAACCCATTGACGGAGGTGTGGACCCTTGCGCTCGTATATCGAACCCATCCTGACCGCGGCCTGGCTTTTCCCGCTGGTGGCGGCGCTGATCACGTTTCCGTACATGGTGATGCAATACCGAAAATACGGTTCCATCCTGCTTTTGCGCACGGCGATCGTTTATTCGTTCATCCTTTACCTGATGTGCGCGTATTTTCTCACCATGCTCCCTTTGCCCAGCCGCGAAACGGTTGCCAAGCTTACCTCGCCCTACCTGCAGCTGACGCCTTTCGCGGACGCGGTGCGCTGGGTGCGCGAGTCGGGCTTCGTGCTTTCCGATCCCTCCACGTGGCGCGGGCTGATCGTCAACAAGGATCTGTTCGTCATCGCCGCCAACGTCGTCATGACGATTCCGCTGGGCATCTACCTGCGGTATTACTTCCGTTGTTCGTTCCGTAAAACCGTGCTGATCGCCCTGGGCGTGAGTCTGGTTTTTGAGCTGACGCAGCTCAGCGCCCTGTTCGGCTATTACCCGCGCCCCTATCGGCTTTGCGAGACCGACGACCTCATTACCAATACGCTGGGCGGGATGATCGGCTACTGGTTGGCCGGGCCGCTCACGCGCGTGCTCCCTTCCCGGGAGCGGATGGACCAGATCGCTTACAGCCGCGGCACGCACGTCAGCGTCACCCGCCGGATTACGGCGGCGCTGGTGGATTGGATGGCGCTGGGCGGCGCGTCGGTGCTCGTCGTGCTGCTTGTGAAGCCGCTTCGCACGCTCCTGCTGGACGACAGCCGGCTGCTGGTATGGCTGACGGTGTTCGGATTTCTGTATGTCGCGATGGTACTTTTGTACTTCATCCTCGGGGAGTGGCTGCAAAAAGGATTGACGATCGGCAAGCGGCTTACGCACATCCGTCTGGTGGATGCGCGCGACGGCGGCCACCCGCGGCTGTGGCAGTGCGCGGTGCGCTATTCGCTTTTGTATTTCGGGTTCATGCCGCTGCCTTTCGCGGCGCTGCTGTTTCTGTTGTACGCCATGGACGGGGAAGGCGTGCAGTGGTTTTTGCTGCTGCTTTGCCTGTTTTCGATGCTTTTGTACGCCGCGTGCGTGGTGTGGGCCATCCTGAGCGTCGTCAACCGCCGCAACCAGCTGCCCCACGGGGCGCTGAGCAAAACGCGCAATATCAGCACCGTGCGGCTGCCCGCGGAGCCGGCCGGAGACACGCAGGCATCGCAGGCCTGAAACCCGCCGCATACGGGGCGCCCCATTCTTTGTTTAGGGCAGCGGGTTGATGGCAGACAGAAACACAGGGGGCGCTCAGCGCCCCCTGTGCTTCTGTCTGCGCTTTTCCTGCCGCAGCAGGAATTTCCGTTCTTCCTCGGCGTCGCGCGTCTGTCTGCTTCGCGCGCGCCCCTCCGCCTTGTTCATCTCCCGCTGACGGCTCAGCGCCTGCTGCGCCTTCGTGCCCACGCCGCTCTGCGCGAGGCTCCGCGCGGCTTCGCGCTGCATCCGTTTGGGATTGGACGGCATGGGCAGGGCCTTGCCGCCCGCCACGGCGACGCTGAAAGGAAGGTCGAAGTAACGCTCGAGCAGCAACCGGTATAGCTCGTAGTCCTTCGGCTCCGCGCCGAACACCAGCCTGGCGGCCCGCGTCGTTCCCCCTTCGCTTCGCTCCAGCACGCCTACCCAGAAAGGGTCGTCGAAAAAAACGGTCAGTTGAATCCTTACCGCTTCCATGGGAATATCCTCCTTATACGGTTTCCCGCAAAGAACGGACAACCAAGGAGGCAGGTTACTGACGGCTTTCGCCGCGCCCACGACTACCGACGGGGACTGTGTTTTTATCTTTGCTTTTACAGCATAGGCCGGCCGGCGTAAAAAGTCAACCGTCCGCCCCGCTCCGCTCCCCGCAAACCGCGAAGGGCAGCCGCCGCTCGTTCACAAACAGGCCCGTTAGCTTCGGCACCCCAAAGCGGCGAACGAAATAGTCGCACTTGCACAACAGCAGATAATACACGTTCAGTCCGCATCCGGCCATCGTCTCGAAATTGGCCTGCCCTTTGGCGATCACTACGTCCGCGCCCGCGAGCAGCGCTCGCGCTTCCCCGCTGATCTCCGTGCGGACGGTGCCGGGCAGGGAGCTTCCGTTGCCCACGACGGGTACCAGGGCGTCAAGTCCGACGGCGGCCGCGTCCTCCGCGGTCGCGTCGTTGAGGGTGGGCGCGCCGCGCACGAGCAGGGTCACGGCGGCGTTCGGGAAGCGCCTGCGCAGAAGCGCGATCAGCAGCTTGTCCAACACGATCTCGCCGGCGTTGTCGGACACGTACGCGACGCTTCCGGCGCGGGCCATATCGGCCTTGAAGCGCGCATATTCCGCCTCGTTAAGCGCCTCGGCGCGCACGTTTTGCAGAAGCTCGTCCATCAGGCCGTCGTCCACCTCGTGGCGGCCGCCGAAGTCGATGTAGTTGCCCACCCGCGCCAGCTTGATCGCGCAGGCGAGCGGATCGTCGCTTTCGTCGATCACGGCCTGCAAACGCCCTTCCAGCGCGAGCATCCGCTCGTTGTAAACCCGCTTCAGCTCCGCGTAGTCCTTCCGCTTGCGTTCGCCGAAGCGCTTTAAATACAGTTCGTCGATCTTTACGCTCAGCTGCGCGGTGCACAGCGACGGATCGCTTTGGGCAATCAGGCGCATCACTTCGCGCAGATAGGCGGTTTTCTCCGTCTCCCCGACGGTCGGCGGCACGCTGTCCATGTCTCGGCCCAGCAGGCACAGGATGCATTCGGCGTTGGTGCGCACGTTTCGGCCCCGCTTTCGAAAACTTTTCCGATTCGCATCATACCATAAACGAAGGAAAAACGCGAACCCGTACGGAATACACACTATAGGCGTAAAGGGGGCTGGGGCATGACCATTCGCGAGCAATGGGAGCAACACGAGGAGCAGTGGCTGTCTCCGCACGCCGTGCGCAGCGCGGATACGCGCGGCCGCGAGCGCCCGGTGACGCCCTGTGAAGTGCGTACCGATTTTCAGCGCGACCGCGACCGCATCATCCACAGCAAGGGCTTCCGGCGGCTGAAGTTCAAGACCCAGGTCTTTTTGGCGCCCAAGGGCGACCATTACCGTACGCGGCTGACGCACACGCTGGAGGTTTCGCAGGTGGCGCGCACGCTGGCGCGGGCCCTACACCTGAACGAGGATCTCACCGAGGCCATCGCTTTGGGGCACGACCTGGGGCACACCCCCTTCGGGCACATCGGCGAGGCGACGCTCAACCGGCTCATGCCCGGCGGTTTTCAGCACAACGCGCAGAGCCTGCGCATGGTGGATGTACTGGAGAAGGACGGCAAGGGGCTGAACCTTACCTGGGAGGTGCGCGACGGCATCCGCCACCACAGCGGCCGGGAGGAGCCCGCGACGCTGGAGGGCTGGTGCGTGCGACGCGCCGACCGCATCGCCTATATCAACCACGACATCGACGACGCCATCCGCGGCGGCGTGCTCAAGCCTTTCGAGCTGCCCCGCCGTTGCCTTGAGGTGCTGGGCGACACACACAGCAAGCGCATCAACACCATGATTCTGGACGTCGTCCGGGTGAGCACCGACCAGCCTTACGTGCGCATGAGTCCCGAGGTGCACGACGCAAGCGACGAGCTGCGCACCTTCCTGTTTACCAACGTCTATAACGACAGCTGGCGCCAGAAGGAGGAAAAGCGCTGCGATTACGTGCTCAGCGCCCTGTTCGCCCACTACGTGCAAAATCCGTCCCTCATGCCCGACGAGTACGTGCAGATCGCCTATCAGGATGGGGTGGAGCGCGCCGTGTGCGATTTTTTGGCCTGCATGACCGACCGCTACGCCACCGACGACTTTACGAGCATCTTCGTCCCCAACGACTTTTCCATTCGCTGACGGACGGCGAGGCGGTAAATTGTTCACTCCGCGGCAGGAAACCAACCGGGCGCGGCGAATGAGATAGAGGGTGAAACAAGCATGGCGGTCAGGTTCCCTCCGGCGTGGCTGGACGAGCTGCGCGCACGCGCGGACATCGTCCAGATCGTGTCGTCGTATGTACCGCTGAAGAAGAACGGGCATAGATACGTAGGTCTGTGCCCGTTTCACAACGAAAAGACACCCTCCTTCAATGTAGACGGGCAAAAGCAGGTTTATTACTGCTTCGGGTGCAAGGCGGGCGGCAGCGTGATTCAGTTCGTGATGGACATCGAACGGCTGGACTTCACCGAGGCGGTCAAGCTGCTGGCCGAGCGCTACCACATGCCCCTGCCCGAGATGCGGGAGGATCCGAACTACGAGCGGCGGCGCTCCCTCAAGGAGCGCATCTATCTGGCCAATCAGGCAACGGCACGCCTCTACCACCAAACGCTGTGGGAGCCGGCGGGGCAGGCGGCGCTTGCCTATGTGCAGAAGCGGGGCTTAAGCGACGCGGTCATCCGGCGGTTCGGCATCGGAGCCTCCACCGGGGCGAGCATCCGGGGCGAGCTGATGCGACAGGGCTTCAGCGAGGAAGAGCTGGTCGCCGCGGGGCTATTGCGCAGACGGGACGACCGCGTGGGCGACATGTTCCGCAACCGCGTCATGTTCCCCATTCTGGACGCCTACGGAAACGTGCTCGGCTTCGGGGGCCGCACCCTGGGCGACGCTCAGCCCAAGTACCTAAACACCGCCGATACCCCCGCTTTCAACAAGCGCTTCAACGTGTTCGCAGCCAACCTGCTCAGGAAGGCCCGGGGCCTGACGAGGGTGATCCTGGTGGAAGGCTACATGGACGTCGTGGCGCTTTCGCAGTTCGGCGTGGAAGGCGTGGCCGCGACGCTGGGCACGGCGCTGACGCCCGAACAGGCGCGCCTGCTCAGCCGCTTCGCGCCGGAGGTATGGCTGGCATACGACGGCGATTCCGCCGGGCAGACGGCCATCCTCCGCGGGTTGGACGTGCTGGAGGCGGCCAATGTCCCTTGCCGCGTACTGGATTTTCCCGGCGGGCTGGACCCGGACGAGTTCATCCGCCAGGAAGGCGCGGACGCCTTCGTGGCGCTCAAGCCCCTCACCGGCGCGACCTACCGTATGCGGCGGGAAAAGGAGCGGTTCGACCTCTCCTCCGAGGAAGGCCGGACCGAATACGCCAAGGCCTGCGCCAGGGTGCTGCGCGCCGTAAAGGAGCCCGTGGAGCTGGAAAACTACGTAAAGCAGCTCGCTATGGAAACCGGCTTTGCCCGGGAGGTTCTGCTTTCGCAGATCGGCGTATCGCCGCCCAGGCAGCGCGCCTCCGTGCCGCGGGACGAGGGCTTTCGACGAAAGGCGAAGGAAGCCCGGCAAATCGACATGACGGCCTGCACGCTGCTGGCGGTGCTGGCCACGGGTCGGCTGCCCGAAGGCGCGGTGGCGGCGGAGGAATTCGCCGATCCCAAGCTGCGCGCCGTCTGTGAGGCGCTCCTCGACGGACAGAGCGTCGCCTCGCTGATGGAAAGCCAGCCCGACGACGAAGGCCGCGCGACGCTCGGCGTGATTTTGAACATCCAGACCGAGGAGGACGACGCGAGCCTGATGCGCATGGCGCAGGATTGCCTCCGGCGCATGCGCCGCGCCCGGCTCGAGTCGGAATTAGAGGAGATTCAGCGCAGTTTGCCGAATGTACCTGAAGGCGAACGTTCCGCCCAAACGGAGCGCGCCGTGCGACTGATGACGCAACTCAGGCAGCTGGAAGACTCCTGAGCCGTTCCCTCCCGCCCGCGGCCCGGCCGCCGCGAAGGAAAAAGCGGTTTCGGGTTTCTTCTTTCCCGTTTACACCTTTTGGCAGGCCCAAACGTTTTTCCGCGCTGTTTGCGCCGCCCCCGTTCCCTGCGCGCACGATTCGGCTTTTCCATGCGAAGGAGTGATGAAGTTGAGCAACCATTCGCCCGAAGCGATCAAGTTGAAACTCAACGAGCTATACGAGGACGCCAAAACCAAAGGTACGATCACCCGCGACGAAGTCGCCAACCAGGCGATGGAGTTGGAAATCGACGCCGAGCAGATGAACAAAATCTACGAAACGCTCGAGAATATGGGGGTAGATGTGGTTAGCGAGTTTGAACCCGTCCCTGCCGATGAGTTGGTCGAGCCCGAGAAGATCGACCTGAGCGTTCCCGACGGCGTCAGCATCGACGACCCCGTGCGGATGTACCTTAAGGAGATCGGCAAGGTTCCTTTGCTGACCGCCGAAGAGGAGATCGAGATCGCCAAACGGATGGAGGCGGGCGACGAGAGCGCCAAGAAGAAGCTCACCGAAGCCAACCTGCGTCTGGTGGTCTCCATCGCCAAGCGTTACGTGGGCCGGGGCATGCTGTTTCTGGACCTGATCCAGGAGGGCAACCTGGGGCTCATCAAGGCGGTGGACAAGTTCGACTATCGCAAGGGCTACAAGTTCTCCACCTACGCCACCTGGTGGATCCGGCAGGCCATTACCCGCGCCATCGCCGACCAGGCGCGCACCATCCGCATTCCGGTGCACATGGTGGAGACCATCAACAAGCTCATCCGCGTTTCCCGCCAGCTCCTGCAGGAATACGGCCGCGAACCCACCCCCGACGAGATCGCCCGCGTGATGAACATCAGCGAGAGCAAGGTGCGCGAGATCATCAAAATCGCGCAGGAGCCCGTGTCGCTGGAGACCCCCATCGGCGAGGAGGAGGACAGCCACCTGGGCGACTTCATCCCCGACGACGACGCGCCCGCGCCCGCCGAGGCCGCCAGCTTCACCTTGATGAAGGAACAGCTTCTGGACGTGCTGGACACCCTCACCCCCCGCGAGGAAAAGGTGCTCAGACTGCGCTTCGGGCTGGACGACGGCCACCAGCGCACGCTGGAGGAGGTCGGGCGCGTGTTCAAGGTCACGCGCGAGCGCATCCGCCAGATCGAGGCCAAGGCGCTGCGAAAGCTCCGCCACCCCAGCCGCAGCAAGAAGCTCAAGGATTATCTGGATTAGGCGGGGATCGGATTGCGTACGGACGTACCACCCGCCGAAAACCGCCCGACGAGGCAACCCCGCATCCCCGGGCTGGACGCACGCCTGCGTGCGGCGGCCGACTGGGTGACTCCCTGCGATACCTGCGCCGATATCGGGTGCGACCACGGCCGCTTCGGAGCGGTGCTGCTTTGGGAAAACCGCTGCCGCCGGCTTTTGGCGGCGGACGTAAGCAAACAGTCGCTTGGCAAGGCCAGAGCGCGGCTTGCGCGCCTGGGTCTCGATGACCGCACGGTGTTCGCCGTCGCCGACGGGCTTAACGCGCTGGGCGCCCTGCCGGAGGGGCGCGCCGATACGGTCTGCATCCTCGGCATGGGCGGGGATACCGTCGCCGGCATCCTGAACCGGGGCGCCGGACGACTGAACGGCGCAACGCTGATCGTAGGCGCGCAGACGGAGCTTCCCCTTACGCGGAATGCGATACAACAAAGCGGGTACCGCCTTACGGACGAGCGCGTCGTGGATGCGGACGGCAGGCTGTACCTGCTTATGCGCGCCCTGCCCGCGTCCGAAGACGCCGCGCCCTACACCCGCCGCGAGCTGCTCCTGGGCCCCTGCCTGCTTCAGGCTCTGCCGCCGTCGTGGCGGCCGTGGCTCGGCCGCCGGGAACGCCTGCTCGCCTCCGCCGTGCGGGCCATGCGCGCCGCCGGACGGGATGCGGATCGCCTCGCCGCCGCGGAGGAAGAACTGCTTTACACGAAGGAAGCCCTGGCGGCGCTGGAAACGCGCCGCGAGGATACGGAACGCCGAAAGGAGGAGCGCCGATGACCGTCGGGGAGATTTTCGACTGGCTCGACCGTTTCGCCCCGTTCGATACCCAGGCGGAGTTCGACAACTCCGGCCTCCTTCTGGGCGACCCCGCGGCCGAGGCCGGGCGCGTGCTGTTCGCGCTGGACGCCACGCTGCCCATCGTCCGGGAAGCCGCGAAGCTGGAAGCAAGCCTGATCGTATGCCACCACCCGCTGATGTTTGACGGCGTGAAACGCATCCGCTACGATCAGCCCGAGGGCGCCGTGCTCGCGGCGCTGGCCGGGGCGCGCATCAGCCTGATCGCCGCGCACACCAACCTGGATCAGGCTTCCGGCGGCACGGGCGACGCCCTTGCCGAGGCGCTGGGGCTGACCGCCGTCGTTCCCGCAGGCAAGAGCGCCTACATCCGCGCCGGCGCGCTGCCCGGAGCCATGACCGCCGGAGACTTTTTATCGGTCGTCAACAGCCGGCTCCAGACGCACGCGCGCCTGTACGGCGACCCCCAAACGGCGCTCAGCCGCGTCGCCGTCGGCCCGGGCGCCATCGGCGAGGAGTACGCCGCCGCCGTTCAGGCGGGCGCGCAGGCCTTCGTGGTGGGCGAGATCCATCACCACGACCTGATCGCCGCGCAGGCCACGGGACTGTGCGTGTTCGAAGCCGGCCATTACCGCACCGAGCAGCCGGGGCTGGAAGCGCTCTACCGGCGCTTCGCCAAAGCCGCCCTGGACGAGCGTTGGCCTGTGGAGCCGCTTTTGACGGCTCTGCTCCCCTACGATTGCCACGCCTGATACGCAGGCTTCCCTCGCTCCACCGGGAGCATCGTAAACCGCTGAAGGAGGATACCATGGAACAAATCGAGATGTTGTGGGATTTCCAACAGGCCGATATGGAGGCCGACGCGCTGGAAAACGAAATCAAGCGTTCGCCCAATCGCCTGGCGCTGAAAAAGAACTTGGATTTCCTCAGGGAACAACAGGCGGCCATCAAGCAGATCGAGGAAGAGGTCGCCCAGATGCTGGATCGCGTGGACATCATCCGGGACGCGATCGCCCTGCAGCAGGATCAGTTAAAGGCCCTGCAGGCGCGGCTGGACGAAACCCCTCCCGAGAACCTGGAACAGGCGCAGGAGTTTTCCCGGGACGCGCAGAGGCTGGTGGGAGACATCCACAGCTACGAACAGGAGATGCTCCGCATCCAGCAGGACGCCGCCGACCACGAACGCGCGCAGAAGGAGATCGTCATCAAATTCGCCCGCGTCAAGGCGGAGTACGAGGTGCAGAAGGTCGATTACGAAGCCGAGTATAAGGAACAGATGAAGGCGCTGGAAGAAAAGCGCCGCGTGGCCCAGGAAAAGGGAAAGGATATCGACCCCAAGCTCATGGAGCGATACCAGACCATCAAAAAGCATTGCGTGCCGCCGGTCGCAAAACTGGTGGACGGGCAGTGCGGAGGCTGCTACATGGGCCTTCCGCAAGTCACCCTGCGAAACCTCAAGTCCGGCGCCAAGTTGATCGAGTGCGAATCCTGCGGCCGGATGATTATCCAGCTATAACCGTCCCAAACGGCGCGCGAATGCCCAAAGGCGTTCGCGCCCGCGCTTTTTAGGGAGAGAGGAACGACGCGGCGATGGATATACTGTCGGTTATCGAAAAGAAGAAGCTGAATAAACAGCCCCTGACGGAAGAGGAGATCGTCTTTTTCGCCAACGGCGCGGCGAAGCAGACCATTCCCGATTACCAGATCGCGGCGATGCTCATGGCGATCCGCCTCAACGGCATGAACCGCGCCGAAACCGTCGCCCTCACCCTCGCCATGGCGAGAAGCGGCGATATGGCGGACCTGTCGGCGCTGGACGGCGTGCCGGTGGACAAGCATTCCACCGGCGGCGTGGGCGACACCACCACGCTGGTGCTGGCTCCGCTGGTGGCCGCCTGCGGCGTGCCCGTCGCCAAGATGAGCGGGCGGGGGCTGGGGCACACCGGCGGAACGCTGGACAAGCTGGAGAGCATTCCCGGCTTCAAGGTGGAGCTGAGCATGGAGGCGTTCATCGACCAGGTAAAGCGCATCGGCCTGGCGGTGATCGGCCAGACGGCCAACCTCGCCCCGGCGGACAAAACCCTCTACGCCCTGCGGGACGTTACCTCCACTGTGGACAGCCTGCCGCTGATTGCTTCCAGCATCATGAGCAAGAAGCTCGCCAGCGGCGCACAGGCCATCGTGCTGGACGTCAAAACCGGCTCCGGAGCCATTATGCACGACCTGAAGGGCAGCGTTGAGCTCGCGCAGGCCATGGTGCACATCGGCACCGACGCGGGACGGCGGATGGTCGCGCTGGTCACCGACATGGACGAGCCGCTGGGCAGCCACGTGGGCAACGCTTTGGAGGTCAAGGAAGCCATCGACGTGCTGGCGGGGCGCGTAAACGGCCCGCTGCTTTCCGTTTCCATGGCGCTGGGCGCGCAGATGCTGCTGGCCGCCGGAGCGGCGCAGACCGCCGAGGAAGGCGAAGCGAGGCTCGCGATGGCGCTGCGTTCCGGCATGGGCCTTGAAAAGCTCCGCCAGATGATCGTCGCGCAGCACGGCGATCCGCGCGTATGCGACGACGTGACGCTGCTGCCGGGGGCCGCGGTGGTCGCCGACGTGCCCGCGCAGTCCTCCGGCTACGTGCAGCGCATGGAAACCATGCGCCTGGGCAACCTGGCGCAGCGCCTGGGCGCCGGCCGCCGCGAACAGGACGACGTCATCGACCCCGGCGTGGGCTTCGTGCTGCACCGCCGCATCGGCGAGCGCGTCGAGCAGGGCGAGGCGCTGGCGACCCTCTACTGCAAAACCGAAGCGGACGCCGAAGCCGCGAAGGCGGAGCTGCTGGCCGCCGTGGCCGTGGGCCCCGAACCGACCGAGCCGGTGAGGCGCATCTACGCGCTGATCACGCCCAACGGCGTAACGATGCTGTGAAAGCCGCGCGGTTGTAAACTTTGGTCGCAGGGGAACAAACGGCCCCCGCGGTTTCGTTGGATGGATAAGGTCTTTTCCCGGCAGGCCGCCGTACTCGTTTTCCCCATGGGAAGGAGAGGAAAGTTATGAAAAAGCTCCGTATCGTTACCGCGCTGGCGCTGGTCGCGCTGTTGTCCCTTTCCGCCGTAAACGCGCTGGCGAAGGAAACGGCCGTTTTTTCGGCGGATGACCTGAACGTGAACGCCGTTTACGCGGGCGCGTCGCCCGCGGACGTGCACGAGGCCTTCGGCTCGCCCGTCTCCTCCGAGCAGGTGTCCGTTCCCGCCACCGGCGACACGCAGGTGGTGTGGTATTACGACAACCTGACCCTTACCTTTCTGGACGAAGCGCTGATCTCCGCCCAGTGGAGCGATCCGACCCTGACCGGGCCGCGGGGGCTGAAGATCGGCGACGGGGAGGAAACGGTCGTCGGCGCGTTTTTCGCGGACGCGTCGCAGGCCGACCCGGACGTGCTCTACACCGCCGGTTGGGTGGCCGAACTCGGGATGCAATTGCCGCCCAGCGGCGTGATTTCCCACGATAAGGACGGCACGTTCACCATTTCCTACCTTTCCCCCATGGAGCCCTACGATCAGGTCGTGCTCGACGATCCCATGAACTTCATCTACCAGTCCCACGCGTCCCTGACCTTCTCCTTCAGCCTGGAAGGCACGCTGACCGGCATCCGCTGGGAAGAAGGGGTGCTGGCCGAGTGACGGGCTGGTGTTCGGTGTGCGTTTGACTGCATGACAAAGGGACGCTCCTCTCGGAGCGTCCCTTTGACCGTTAAGCCTGCCTTCCGATTCCGGCTACCCGTGCGCTTCGGGTTCCGCTGCCGGTTCAGGCGCCCGCCTTTTTCATCATCGCGCCGGCGGGGATCGCCAGAAAGATGAGCCAGCCCGGGTGCCACAGATGGAAGAAGAAACCCAGGATGAGGTAGATCAGCGTGATCATCACGGGGTTCAGCCAGCGCTCAACCTCGTTTTTCGGCTGCATGTAATACAGCGGAATCGTCATGAACAAAAGCCACCCCGGGTGCCACAGGTTGAACACGAAGCCCAGCACCAGATAGAGCGCCGTGATGAACAACGGGTAACCGCCGCCGCGCTTGCGCTCGGCCTGCTTTTGTTCCTCTTCTTTCCGCTGCGCCTCGTAGTAGCTGCCTTCCGGCCCCAGGGCGCCGTTGGATTCAGGCATGGGACTCTCCCCCTTTCACGGGTTGATCGCACATCGTCAGGCTTCCGGCTCCAAAAGGCCCAGGTCGCCGTCCTTGCGCAGGTAGAGGACATTGGTACGGTCCGTGTCGATGTTGACGAATACGAAGAAGCTGTGACCCAGCAATTCCATCTGCAGCACGGCGTCGTCGATCGACATGGGACGCACGGGGAAGGTCTTGCGGCGGACGATCTTGCGCCTTTCTTCCTCCTCCGGGGAAACGTCCTCGACATACTCCAGATCCTTGATGGAAAAAGCGTCCGAGCGGAGGCGCTTGCCCAGCTTCGTGCGATGCTTGTGAATCTGCTTTTCCAGCTTCGCCAGCGCCTGGTCGATGCTGACGTACAGGTTATCTTCGCTGCCGGCCTCCGCGCGCAGCACGACGCCCTCGAAAGGCACCGTAATCTCGCAGGTGCGGCGGTCGTTCTTCTCGCGGGTGAGGCGAACGAAAATCTCGGTTTCAGGGTTTAAGTAGCGCTCCATTTTATTGGTCTTTTTCATCACGCGCTCGGTAATGCCCTTGGAAACCACCATGTTCTTGCCGGTAATGATCGTCTTCATTGTTGTGACTCCTTTGCGAAAAAATCAATTGACGGCTCCGCGCCGTCCCGTGCTCCCTTCGTTGAACAGGCCATGGGACTCACGCTCCCTTCGGCTTGCGACGTAGATTCCTTCACAGGAGATGGTTTCGACGGCGAAGGCGTTTTCCCCTGCTCCGTCCCCGGCGCTGGAGAAGGATCGCTCGCTTTACGGTTCCATTATACCTGCGCGCGCCGAATTGAAAACCCAACCTTGTCCGTTTCCGCCGCTCCCGGGTCCCAAAACCGCAAAAGCGTGCCCGAAAGCGCCCGTGCGCCGCGCCGCCGGGTGCACAAAGGGCCGCCTGATCGATGCGGGCGGCCCTCAGCCTGCTGAAAAGCACAATCAGCCTGCGAAAAGGCGTTCACGTACCGAGATACGCGTTTTTCACCTGCTCGTCGTTGAGCAGCGCGCTCGCCTCGCCCGCCATCACGATGCTGCCGGTTTCCAGCACGTACGCGCGGTTGGCGATGGAGAGCGCCATATGCGCGTTCTGCTCCACCAGCAGGATCGTGGTGCCTTCCCGGTTGATGTCCAGTATGATCTGGAAGATTTCCTCCACCAGGATCGGGGACAGGCCCATCGAGGGCTCGTCCATCATCAACAGCGTCGGCCGCGCCATCAGCGCGCGGGCGGTGGCCAGCATCTGCTGTTCGCCGCCGGACAGGGTGCCCGCCATCTGCTTCACGCGCTCCTTGAGGCGCGGGAAATGGCTGAACACCATCTCCAGGTCGCTTTGCGTCTCCCCCTTGTTTTTGCGGGTGTACGCGCCCATTTCCAGGTTCTCCAGCACCGTCATCTCGCTGAAGATGCGCCGCCCCTCCGGCACCTGCGAAAGGCCCATGCCCACCAGCTTGTAGGCATCCAGTCCCGTAATGGGCCTGTCCTTAAAGGAAATGCTCCCGCTTTTCACGGGGATCAGGCGGGAAATGGCGTGCAGGGTGGAGGTCTTGCCCGCGCCGTTGGCGCCGATCAGGGTGACGATCTCTCCCTTTTCGACGGTGAAGCTCACGTCGTGCAGCGCGTGGATCGCGCCGTAATATACGTTCAGGTTTTTCACCTCAAGCATTGCCATCGGGGGTTCCCTCCTTTCGCGGCCCGGGTTTTTTCGTTTCGCCACTGTGGCCCAGGTAGGCACGCACCACCTCGGGGTTGTTGCGGATGTCGGCGGGCGACCCTTCCGCGATCACGCGGCCGTAGTTGAGCACGTAGATGCGCTCGCAGATGCCCATGACCAGCTTCATGTCGTGCTCAATCAGCAACACCGTCACGTTGAACCGCTCCCGGATCAGCGCGATGGTCTCCATCAGCTCTCGGGTCTCGATGGGGTTCATGCCCGCGGCGGGCTCGTCCAAAAGCAGCACCTTGGGGTTGCTCGCCAGCGCGCGGCAGATTTCCAGCTTGCGCTGCTGGCCGTAGGGGAGGCCGTCGGCGCGGGTTTCGGCGCTGCCCTCCATGTTGAACACGCGCAGCAGCTCCCGCGCGCGCAGGTCGATGCCCGCTTCCTCGCGCGCGTACCGGGGCAGGCGGAAGATGCCGTCCGCCGGGGAGTAGTGCATGCGGGTGTGGAAGGCGACCTTGATGTTCTCCAGCACCGTCATGCTCTTGAACAGCCGGATATTCTGGAACGTTCTGGCGATGCCGCTTTCAACGATTTCATAGGTCTTCCGGCCCACGATGGAGCGGCCCATCAGCCGGATGTCCCCCTCGGTGGGCAGGTACACGCCGGTGAGCATGTTGAACACCGTCGTTTTGCCCGCGCCGTTGGGGCCGATGAGGCCGACGATCTCGTTGTCGTACAGCTTCAGGTCCACGTTTTCGGCCGCGTGCAGGCCGCCGAAGCGGATGCCCAGGGCCCTGGTCTCCAGCACCGGTTCGCCCGGCGGCACGTCGTAGGCGGGCATATCGGGCATCACGGGATGGCGGCTCAGTTCCGAGGGCGCCACGCTGCGCGCGGGCGTCTTAAGCTTCAAAAGCCGCTTCAGCCAGCCGAACAGGCGATTGCCCACGAACGCCACCGAGAACTCCGCCGTGCCCATGAGGCCCTTGGGCCGGAAAAGCATCATGGCGATCAGCATAATGCTGTACAACAGCATCCGGTAGTCCGCAAACTCGCGCAGCAGCTCCGGCAGCAGGGTCAGCACGCTCGCGGCGATGATGCTGCCGGTAATCGATCCCATGCCGCCCAGCACCACCATGACCAGGTATTCGATGGATTTGTTGAAATCGAACGTCGCCGCGGAGACGCGGCCGATCTGGTGGGCGTACAGCCCGCCGGCGATGCCCGCGAAAAATGCCGCGAAGGTGAAGGCGAATATCTTGTAGCGCGTCACCGAAACGCCCGTGGCCTCGGCGGCCACCGCGTTTTCGCGTATGGAGATAATCGCGCGGCCGTGGCGGGAGCGCCCCAGCGTGAACATGATCACGATCACCGCGATCATGATGAAGTACGTCAGCGAAAAGTTGTTCACGCGCGGCACGCGGCTGATGCCGCTGGCGCCGCCGGTGATTTGCAGGTTCTGGATAATCACGCGGATGATCTCGCCGAAGCCCAGCGTGATGATCGCCAGATAATCGCCCTTCAGGCGCAGGGCGGGCACACCGATCAGGAAGCCCATGACCGCCGCGAGGAGGCCGCCGGCGATCAGCGACACCGGCAGGCAGGCCGCCGCGTCCCAGCCCCAGTTGGCCGTCAGCGACTTGGTGATGATGCCGGCGGTGAACGCGCCCACGCTCATGAAGCCCGCGTGGCCCAGCGCCAGCTCGCCCAGGAAGCCCGTGGTCAGGTTGAGGCTCACCGTCATGATGACGTTGATGCCGATCATGATGAGGATGCCGGCGTAGTATTTGTTGATCGCGCCGCTGCCGATGAGCGAGGAGATCACCGCGTAGATCAAAAGGATCGCCGCGAGGTTGAAAACGTAGGAGGCGAATCTTTTCTTCATGCCCGCCACCTCACACTTTCTCGCGCTGCGCCTTGCCCAGGAGCCCGGAGGGCTTGAACAGAAGCACCACGATCAGGATTCCGTACACCACCGCGTCGCTCAGCTGCGTGGATACGAATCCCTTGGTCAGGCTTTCGGCGATCCCCATGATGAAGCCGCCCACCATCGCCCCCGGCAAAAGTCCGATGCCGCCCAGCACCGCCGCGATGAAGGCCTTGAGGCCCGGCATGGCGCCCATGGTGGGAGCGACGCTGGGGTAGGCGATGCAGTAGAGCACCGCCCCGATGGCCGCCAGCGCGCAGCCGATGGCGAAGGTAATGGAGATGGTGATGTTGGCGTTGACGCCCATCAGCTTGGCCGCGCCCATGTCCTCGCTTACGGCGCGCATGGCCTTGCCGGTGCGGCTGGTCATGACGAACGCCTGCAGCCCGATCATCAGAAGCACCGACACCACGACCGTCAGCAGGGTTACGAAGCTGATGCTGATGTCGCCGATCACGATGGGCGAAACGGAAAACACGGTCGGGAACGGCCGCGGATTGGCGGAAAAGAGAAGCTGGGCGCTGTTTTCCAGCAGGTAACTTACCCCGATGGCCGTAATCAGCGGGCAGATGCGGGGCGCTTCGCGCAGGGGTTTGTACGCCACACGCTCGATCACCACGCCGATCACGACGCTTACGAGCATCGAGGCCAGCATCGCCAGCGGGAAGGACACGCTTAAGTCCACCATCAGGATCACCGTCGTGTAGGCGCCCACCATCATGATGTCGCCGTGCGCGAAGTTGATCAGCTTCACGATTCCGTACACCATCGTATAGCCCAGGGCGATCAGCGCGTAGATCGCGCCGGTGCCCAGGCCGTTGATGAGCTGGTTTAAAAACAGCACCATGCCAACCACCATCCTTCTGAGCGTCCGCGGCCGCCGGGAGCGGCGGGCGCGCCTCCGGAAAAACGTTGCGAAAGGTCGAAACGCAAGTTCAGCCCTTTCCGGAAGGGCATGGCGACACGCCGCTCCGGAAAGGGCTGAAAGAGGGCGGCGGCCAGCCCCGCCCTCTTTCAAAGTCATGGATTATTCTTCGGGGGCCTGCTGCTTGACGAACACCTGGTTGCCTTCCGCGTCGAAGTTGAGGATGAAGGCGCTCTTGATGGGGTCGTTGTGGTCGTCAAACGTGATCGTGCCGGTCACGCCCTCGGTGGAGCTGTTCTTGATGGCTTCCACGATCGCGGCGGAATCGGTCGGGTCGCCCACGGCGGCGATCGCGTTGCACAGCACCTTGGCCGCGTCGTAGGCGGTGGCGGAGAAGGAAATGGTGGGCATCTCGCCGTACATGGCCTGGTAGCCCGCCAGGTATTCCTTGACGATCTCGCTGTCCGCGCTGTTGGAGAAGTGATCGGAGTAATACATGTTCACCAGCAGGCTCTTGTCGCTGATGGAGCCGGTGATGTTGGAGATGCCGTCGCCGCCGGTGAACTTGACGTCCATGCCCAGTTCGTTGGCCTGGGTGAGGATGTAGCTGGCCGCGTCGCCGTAGTACGCCAGGAAGATGACCTCGGCGCCCGCGTTTTTGATGTTGGTCAGCTGGGTCTTGTAGTCCACGTCCTTATCGGCGGAGGCTTCCTGCGCGACCACTTCCAGGCCCTGGGCTTCGGCCTCGGCCACGAAAGCGTCCTTGAGGCCCACGCTGTACTCGTCGCCGTTCTTATACATGGCGGCGACCTTGGTGGCCTTCAGCTCCTGAGCGGTGAAGTCCGCCATCACCTTGCCCTGGAAGGGATCCAGGAAGCAGGTGCGGAACACGTTGGGACGGTCGGTGGTGATGTAGTAGGCCGTGGCGGACGCGGTGATCAGCGGGATGCCGTCGGAGGCGGCCAGGTCGGCCGCGGCATCGGTCGCGCCGGTCAGCACGGGGCCGAGGATGGCGCAAACGCCGTCGTTCTGCACGAGCTTGTTATAGGCGTTGGCGGCCTTGTCGGGCGAGCCTTCGCTGTCTTCCCAGAGCACTTCCACCTGCTGGCCGTTGATGCCGCCGGCGGCGTTCAGTTCGCTGATGTAGAGGTCCACGCCGTTCTTCACGCCGACGCCGTACATGGCGTAGGGGCCGGTCAACACGCCGATGCCGCCGATTTTGATGGTATCTTCGGCCATCGCGGGCAGAATAAAGCTGACCGCCATCGCCAGGGTCAGCAGTAAGGCAACCAGTTTCTTCATGTTGTTTTCCTCCTCTGTACTTTTCGCACTCTACGGCGGTTTGGCCTTCCTGTCGTAAATGCAAATTCAATTATAACCACTCGTACCGGAATAGGCAAGGTTTACGGGACGATTTATAAGCGATTCCGGTTTTTTATGCGTTTTGCGCGGGGAAGGGCGCGTTTCCCGTTTCCTCGACGATCGCCCCGCCCAGGCATACGTCGCCCCGGTAGAGCACCGCGCTCTGCCCCGGCGTCACCGCGCGCTGGGGCGCGTCCGCGCTTAAGTACAGTTCGTCTCCCGCGATCAGCGCCGTCACGTCCTGATCGGGCTGGCGATAGCGGTACTTGGCCGTGCAGCGGAAGGGCTCCCCCTCCGCCACGGGGGGATCGCCCGCGATCCAGGTCGCCTGCGAGGCGCGGGCGTAGCGGGTGAACAGCCGCGGGCTGTCCTCCCCCTGTTCCACGACGAGCACGTTGTTTTGAAGGTCCTTGTCGACCACGAACCAGCTGCGCCCGTCGCCGCCCCCGCCGATGCCCAGCCCCTTGCGCTGGCCCAGCGTGTAGTACGCAAGCCCCATATGCCTGCCCACCATCCGTCCGTCCCCGGTGCGGATGTCCCCTTCCCGCAGGGGCAGGTAGTTTTGCAGAAACGCCCGGAAGTTTCTCTCGCCGATGAAGCACACGCCCGTCGAATCCTTCTTGTCGCTCACCGGCAGGCCGTTTTCGGCCGCCACGGCGCGCACCTGCGCCTTGGTCATGCCGCCCACGGGAAAAAGCGCCCTGGCCAGCTGGGCTTCCTTGAGCATGTAGAGAAAATAGCTCTGGTCCTTGTTTGCGTCCGCACCGCGCAGCAGCACGGGCCGCCCGCCGCGCGTTTCGGTGCGCACAAAGTGGCCGGTCGCCATGCGCCCGGCCCCGAGCTTCATCGCAAATTCCAGAAACGCCTTGAACTTGATCTCCCGGTTGCACAGAACGTCTGGGTTGGGGGTACGCCCTTTGCGGTATTCGTCCAGAAAAAGGCTGAATACCCGCTCCATGTATTCCTTTTCAAAGTTCACGGCGTAACAGGGGATGTCCAGCACGGCGCAGACGTCCTGCACGTCCTGCCAGTCCGCCGTGGCGGTGCACACGCCGTTTTCGTCCTTCTCGTCCCAGTTCTTCATGAACACGCCGACCACGTCGTAGCCCTGCTTTTTGAGCAGCAGCGCCGCGACGGAGGAATCCACCCCGCCGGACATGCCCACCACGATACGCTCCATTCTACTCCCCGATCTCCGGCTCCAGACGGCTCAAAACCGCGTCCAGCACGTCGTCGGCCACGGCGTCCACGTCCTGCTCGCCGTCGATCACCAGAAAGCGGCGGGGATCGTCGCGGATCAGCTTTTCGTAGGTCTGCTGCACGCGCGCGTAGAACGCGCCGCCCTCCACCTCGATGCGGTCCAGCGACGATGCGCTGTGCCGCCTGCTCAGCGCCCGACGGTAATCCACCTGCAGGTACACGGTCGCGTCCGGCAGCATATCGCCCACGGCCGGTGCGTTCAGCTGCCCCACCACGTCCGCACCCAGCTCCCGTCCGCCGCCCTGATAGGCGATGGAGCTGTCCACGAACCGGTCGCACAACACCAGCATGCCGCACTCCACCGCCGGGCGGATCACCTCGTGCACGTGCTGGGCGCGGGAAGCGGCGTACAGGAGCGCCTCGCAGGGCGCGCACATCTCCATGTTGTCCGTCGAAAGGATAATGTGCCGGATCTCCTCGCTGATCCGGCAGCCCCCCGGCTCGCGCGTGCGAAGGACGCTGAAGCCGTAATCCCGCAGGCTCCTTTCCAGGCGGTCGACCTGCGTGGTCTTTCCGCTGCCGTCCAGCCCTTCCACCGACAGAAAAAACCCGCGCGGCACCGGCGTGCCGGGGCAGAGGAAGGCACGGAGCGACTCGGTATCCGGCGCGACGTGCGTCGCCCCGGCCTTGATAAGCTCCTCCTCGTCGCCGAAGCCATAGCCCGCGCCGATGGCGTCGATGTGGTTGGCCAGCGCGCCTTCGATATCGTAGAAGCGGTCGCCGACCATCGCGGCATGCTCGTAGCGCTCCGGCAGCGCCCGGCGGATCAGCTCGGGCTTGTTGACGACCTTCTCGTTGTCCTCCTCGGTGATGATGCGGGTGAAGAAATGCGTCAGTCCGAAGTGGTTGAGGATCGCCATGGCGGGCTGCACGGGCTTGCTGGTCGCCAGCGCCACGTACACGCCGCCTTCCTTGAGCATCTGCAGGGTGCTGCGGATGTGCGGGTAGACCGTGTACAGGTACATGCCCTCGCGGTTGAAGTGCTGCACGTAATGCGGTATCGCCTCGCGGGCCCTGGTCTCGCTCAGGCCCAGTATGCCGGTGAGCGAGTCCATCAGCGGCGGGCCGATAATGGTGCGCAGGTCGGCCCCGTCGGGCACCGGCGCGCCGATTCTGTCCAACGCGTACAGCATCGACTGGACGATGCCCTGCTCCGAGCAGGTCAGCGTGCCGTCCAAATCGAACAGCACCGCGTCGTATGGAAAATGTTTCACGTTCCATGCTCCTTTATGCGGTAATGCGGCCTCGGCCGCGCGAATCAGCGGGGCGTTTGTTTTACGCATCGCAGCGTGCCGGGCGCTTCCAGCCCGAAAAGCCGCTCGTACGGCGCCCGGGCCAGCAGCGCGGCGACGCCGGGCGTCACCTCGTCCCCGGCGGTCAGCCACGCGATGCCGGGAGGATAGGGCCCGGCGTTTACGGCGCTCACGCGGCCGACGGCCCCGGACAGGGGCACGGGTTCGCTGTCCGCGAAGGCGGCCTCCCCCATGGGCATGCGGCGCGGCGGCCAGGCGGCCGGGACCAGTTCGAGCGGTGCGGCGGGTGCGACCGCGCCGGGCGTGTCCGCTTCGGCCGCGATGCTTCGGAGCGCCCGAAGCAGCTTCGCAAGCCGTTTCGGCCCGTCCAAAAGCGACAGGATGCACACCACGCAGCGCTCGTCGGCCATCTCCACGTCCAGCCCGCGCGCCTCAAGCCGCGCCTGCAGCCACCAGCCGCCCCGCGGGGAACGTAGCGTAAGCCGCAGGCGGTCGTACGCCATGCCGGGCGGCGCGGCGAGCTGATCGTCCGCAAAACCCAGCGCCGCGGCTCTTTTGCGGAAGCGCTCCATCGCGGCCAGGAGGCGTTCGCAGGCGTCCGGCCCGCGCTCGTCCATCCAGCAGCGCGCCTCGTCCAGCGAAAGCATGATCAAAAACGAAGGGCTGCTGGTCTGCACCATGCGCAGCAGGCCGCGCAAACGCCGCCCGTCCACGCCCGGCATCGCGTGCAGCCACGCCCCCGGCGTCAGCGCCGGCAGCGTTTTGTGCGCCGACTGCACGAACAGGTCGGCGCCGCACGCCCCGGCGTTGGGCACGTCGCTTCGCCAGTTGAAGTACGCCCCGTGCGCCTCGTCGCAAAGCAGCAGGCGACCCCGGGCGTGCGTCTCCCGCGCCACGGCGGGCAGATCGGTCAAAAGCCCGTAATAATCGCTGTGCAGCGCCAAAGCCGCCGCGGCGCGCGGATGCTCGTCCAACGCCCGCGCGTACGCCTCCGGCGTCGTGTACGGCCGTCCTTCCGGCGTAAAGGAAGGTTCGGCAAAAGCGGGCTCCACCCCTGCAACGGCGCAGAGGTTTAAGCAGCTCAGGTGCGCGTTGCGGGGCAGCACCACGCTTCCGCCGCGCCCGCAGGCATACAAAAGCATGGCGTGCAGCCCCGCGGTGGAGCCGCCGGGCACCATGATGGTCGCACCCGCGCCCGCGCTCGCGGCCGCGAGCCGCTCCGCTTCCGCAATCGCCCCCTGCGGGCGGTAGAGGTCGTCGGTTACGGGGAGCTCGGTGGCGTCCAGCCGGTAAGGCGCAAACGAACGCAGCGGCGCGCGTCCCTGTGCGGCCGGCATGTGCAGCGACGTTCGAAAGGAAACGCGGGACAGCATGCTCCGCATGGGTCTGTGCATCCCCTGCGCCTCCTCAAGTCTTTTGCGATATCCTAGCATAGCAAAAAAAGGGGACGGATGCAAGCCGTTTCGTCAATCCGCTCCCCCAAACACGGGCGCGCGCCGGAATCTCCTTCCGGCGCGCGCTGCAACCCATGCGTTCTTTTCTTCTCCGCGGCGCTTCGCGCCGCACCTCCGGTCAATAGTTGAAGGTGATGGTGAACTTGGTTTTGTCGCTGCGGTAGCGCTCCATGGTGTACTCCAGCGGGACGCTTCCGTTGGTGAGGCAGATGGTCTCCACATACTGCACGCATTCCACGCGCTTGAGGCCGAACAGCTGCACCTCGTAATCGCTGGCGAGCTTGACCTCGAAGCTTTTGCTGCACTGCTTGATCGGGTGCCCCTTGGCCACGATCTGACGGATGGGGGTGGCCTCGATCTCCTCCCGGGTCAGCCCGCTGTACAGGTTGAAAGGCAGGTAGGTGAGGGTCAGCACCATGGGCACGTCGTCGGCGTAGCGCACGGTGCGCAGCTTGATCACCGCGTCGCCTTCCTGGAGGCGCAGCTTGCCGGCGACCAGCTCGTCCGCCGGGATGGTGACGAACTCCAGCACCTTTTTGTTCACCGTATGGCCGTGGCGGCGCATACGATCCTCGAAGTCCTCAAAATAGGTGGATATCTCCTGATCCACCTTCGGTTCCCCCACGAAGGAGCCTTTGGCTTTCTGGCGGTAGATCAGCCCGCTGACCTCCAGCTCCCGCATGGCCTGCCGTACGGTCGGGCGACTGACGCCGTAGAGATTGCAAAGCTCGGTCTCCGTCGGGATGACGGAACCCATATCGTTATTCTTGATGAACCCCAACAGGATCTCTTTGATCTGGTAGTATAGCGGGATCGGCGTTTCCTTATTCACTTGCTGGTGGATAAAGTATTCGTCTACCATGATTTCACGCTCCGATAATGATCCTGATTAACAGTAGCACAAGATCATGGAAAAATCAACCACTACGCAAACAGCCCCGGCAGCCATTCGGATATCGCGGGCACCGCGCAGATCAGGATCATCACGACCAGGTTGGCGATCAAAAACGGGGTGGCGGAACGGAAAATGAACAGGATGTTCTTTTTGGAGATGGTCGAGGCGACGTTGAGGCACATGCCCACGGGCGGCGTAACCAGCCCGATGGCCGTTCCCACGATCATCAGCGCCCCCAGCTGAACGGCGCTGCCGCCGGCCATGGTGACCACGGGAAGCAGCACCGGCGTAAACAGCATAATCACGGGGCTCACGTCCAGGAAGCAGCCCGCCAGAAGAATAATCAGCCCGCAGACCAGCATCACCGCGGTCTTGGACAGGTTCATGGCCGCGAAAAGCGACAGGATCTGCCCCGTAACGCCTTCCAGCGTCAGTATCCAGGTGAACATGCACGAAAACGCGATGATGATCATGATGGTGGCGCTGGTCATGGCCGTCTGCTTGACGATCTTCCACACGGTGCGCACGTTGAGCGTCCGGTAGACGAACGCGCCCACCAGCAGCGCGTACAGCGCGCCGATGCCCGCGGCTTCGGTGGCGGTGCACACGCCGCCGACGATCGCGCCGATCACCACGATCGGCATGATGATGGCCAAAATGCCCTCCCGGAGCGTACGCAGGATATACGCCTTATTGTACTCCACCTTTTCCACCGGCACGTTGGCCCGTTTGGCGTAGCGGTAAACGATCAGGCACTGGATAACGCCGATGCCCAACCCCGGGATCAGCCCGCCCAGAAACAGCTTTCCGACCGACTCGGACGCCAGGGAGGCGAACAGGAGCATCGGTATGCTGGGCGGGATAATCATCCCCATGGTGGAGGAGGCGACCGTACAGCCGCACGCGAACCCCACGGAATAGCCCTTGCGTTCCATTTCCGGAATCAGGATGGCTCCGACGGAAGCCGTATCCGACACCGAGGAACCCGAAATGCCGCCGAATACCATGCTCACCAGGACGTTCACCAGCCCCAGCGCGCCGCGCACGCGGCCCACGGCCATCATCAGAAGGTCGATCATCCGGCAGGTGAGGTTGCCCTCATTCATGAACAACCCCATCATCATGAACAGCGGCAGGGCGATAAGCAGCGAGGAATTCATGCCGGAAAACAGCCTTTCCGGCAGCAATACCAGCAGCTCCGGATGGTACACCACAAAATACGTCAGTCCCGCCGCGCCCAGCGCGTAGGCGATCGGCACCCCCAGAAAGGCCAGCACCAGCAGGACGCAAATCAGCGCAATCATTTACAGTGAATCTCCTTTTTCTCCAGATGATCGTACCCCAGCAGCATGCAGGCGACGCACATCACGATGCCCAGGCCCATCCCGATCGGTATGGCGACCTGCGCCCAGCGCTGCGGAAAGCGAAGCAGGGGCGTCAGGTAGCCGCCCACCTTGGCGATCCATTGAAACGACAGGTAAAACAGAAAGCCCTGCACGACCGTCATGACCAGCAGGCGGAAAATCCGCAGAACGTTTCGCACCGCGACCGGCGCGCGGGTGAAAAAGTCCACCCCCACGTGTTCGTCGAAGCGGATGGCGTTGGCCGCGCCCAGCGCGGTAAGATATACGAACAGGTAGTTGGTGATTTCCGAAAGCCCGTAAATGGAGGAGCCGGCCAGATAGCGGAGGAACACGGCCACGCAGATCATCAGGAACAATAAAAAAACCCCGGCGCCGTATAGTACGGCCAGCAGCCGGCTCAGCCCGTCCGCTCCCTTTTGGAGTACACGCATTGGCGATCACTGCCTTTCTGGAAAGGCGGGAGCGTGCCGCAGGCGTTTCCCGCGCACGCTCCCGCCGGATGAACCCCTTGGTTTACTCGCGCATGCCGGCCAGCAACGCGGTCAGCTCGTCCAGATCCTCCTGGGTAAAGGAGCCGTCCTCAACGAACTGCTGCCACACCGGCAGGCACTTTTCGCGGAACGCGGCGCGGTTTTCGGCGGTCAGGGTGTTCACCTCGCAGTGCTGCGAAATCGTATCGATACAGGCGTTTTCGGACGCCAGCCAGGTTTCCGTGCGGTACTGCATCGATTCCACGGCGCACTCGTCGAAGATCGCCTTGAGGTCATCGGGCAGGGACATGTACCAGTCGTTGTTGGTGAAGAAGCACTCCGGGCAGATGATGTAATCCACGATGGTCATGTATTTCTGCACTTCGTAGAACTTCATGTCCACGATGTTGGAGGGCGGGTTTTCCTCGCCGTCCACAACACCCGTGGAGAGCGACATGTACGTTTCGTTATAGGAGATTTCCGTGGGGTTGGCGCCCAGCGCCTCGATGGTGCGCACCACCGGGGTCAGGCCGGGCACGCGCAGCTTGAGCCCCGCCATGTCCTCCACCGTCACGATGGGCCGGATGTTGTTGGTAATCTCGCGGAAGCCGCCCGCGATGCCGGTGGTGGGAATGTGGAAGCCGTTGGCCACGGCGCCGGCCGCAATCTTCTTTTCAAAGTCGCTGTTCAGAACCGCCTGAAACTCGTCGGTGGATTCGAACATGAAGGGCATCTGATAGATGAGGTACTCGGGGTTGGCCTTGGCGAACTGGGAGCCGGCCGTGCCCTGAATGACGTTCATGGCAACCATGTCCATCATTTCCGCCTCGCTGCCCAGCAGGCCGTTGGCGTAGATTTCCACTTTAATGCGGCCGTCGGACGCGGCTTCCACCAGTTCCTTGAACTTCAGCATCGATTGGTGCCTGGCGCTCTGCTCGCTCATCGAATGGCCGAACTTAAAGGTGTAGGTTTCCTCCGCGGCCGCCACGCCGACCAGCCCCGCGAGCATGCACAGTACGCAACAGACCGCCAGAATACGTTTGAACATATGGACTCCTCCTCGATTTTTGCCTTTCGGCGTATTCCTTTTATCCGGAAGCGGTTCCCTTCGGGCTTCCGTCTCGTATGGCGTTATTATTCCACATTCCTCCCAATTTGTCAATATGTATTTTTGTATTTACAATAATTTTTTGTTTTTATGTAATTACATATTGACATTTACGTAGTTCCATGCTAGTCTTGCCCTAGGACGTCGAAGCGTTCCCAAAAAACCTTAAAGGAGATTGATGGTATGGAACTGGAAAGACTGCATGAGCTGGCCAAGGGCTATATGGAAGTGCTCCGCCTGAAGAACAAGCCCGTCGGCATCAAGTTCTTCGAGAAAATCGAGGACGTGCCCGCGGAGTACGAATGGCTGAAGAAGCGCAAGGCGGTCTGCAACGTAATCGGCACGGCCCGCTTCAACGAGGCCGCCATCGCGATTACCAAGGAGAACACGGCGCACCTGTGCGTGATTCCGGACGTTGCGCTGGGTATGGGCGAGGCACCCGCCGGCTTCCCCAACGGTGCCGCCGGCAAGTTCGTGCGCACCCCCGCCGACGCCACCAAGATGATCAGCGGCATGAAAAAGCTGCCCAAGGAGTGGGTCGCCATGGGCGTGTGCCCGCTGGACACCACCCCCGTCGTGCCCGACGTGGTGCAGATTTGGGGTAATCCCACCCAGATGATGTGCCTGGAGTACGCCAACCTGTGGACGGACGGCAGCGCAAAAGTGCAACTTTGCAGCAACGGCCACGGCGCGAGCTGCTACGAGGCGCTCAGCTGGCCGCTGGCCACGGGCGAGGTTCGCCTGGCGATCGCCGACATCGGAGACAAGCGTCACGGCTACGCCGCGGACGACGACATGATCATGGGCATGCCCGTGGACACGCTCGAGCCGCTGTATCAGGGCCTGATCGACAATCAAAAGACGCTCAACCGTCTGCCCGTCATCTACAACTTCGACGATATCGATTTCCCGATGCCCGGCTACTGCCTCAGCCACAACCCCGCGGTGAAATAACGGATAGACGTCAGGCACGTTCCCCCCGCGTTTTTCACCGCACGTCCGCGCGCAGGCCGGCGTTCCTCCTTCTTCGCCCTCCTGCGCGCGTTTTCCTTCCTCTTTACGGGGAATTCCCGATGCGCCCGTCTCCCGCTGGAGAACGGACGCCGACCCTAGGAGTTGAGAACCATGAAAATCGCGTTGATCAATGAAAACAGTCAGGCTGCCAAAAACAGCCTGATCTGCACGGCCCTGACCAAGGTGGTCGAACCGATGGGCCACACGGTGGACAACTACGGCATGTACGGCGCGGACGACCCCCAGGTGCTAACGTACGTGCAAAACGGCATACTCGCTTCCATCCTCCTGACCGCCGGCGCCGCGGATTACGTGGTCACCGGCTGCGGTACCGGCGAGGGCGCGATGCTGGCCTGCAACAGCTTCCCGAACGTCCTGTGCGGGCACGTCGCCGGCCCCAGCGACGCCTTCCTCTTCGCGCAGGTCAACGACGGCAACTGCGTGGCCATTCCCTTCGCACAGGGTTTCGGCTGGGGCGGAGAACTGAACCTGGAATACATCTTCGAGAAGCTCTTCGGCTGCGGCAGCGGCAACGGCTATCCGCCGGAGCGCCGCGAGCCCGAGCAGCGCAACAAGAAGATACTGGACGCCGTGCGCGCGCATACGATCAAGGCTCTGCCCGATTGCCTTGCGGGCCTCGACCCGGCGCTGGTCAGGGGCGCGGTGGCGGGCGATAAGTTCGCCGGGCTGTTCTTCCCTCGTTGTAAAGACAAGGCGCTGGCGGATTACATCCGTTCCATCCGCTGAGCGGCGCGAGGCGATTCGACGTAACGCTCTCCGCCGTTTCCCGGGGCCCGGACGAACGTCCGGGCCCTTCGTCATGTCCATTTTTAACGGGCCGCGGGCGCGGGAAACCGCCGCCGCGTCTCCCCGGCTTTGTTACAGGCGTATATTGCGCCTCCCCTTTGCTTTATGATACAATGATAAGAAATGGCGGGTCTTTTTCCGTCCGCCTGCGCCTCCGCCGTCCGGACGGCTGGAACCAAAGGAAGGTGTACTATGCGAAAATGGATTTTCGGGCTCCTGACGACGCTGCTGATGCTGGTCGCATTGCCGGCGCTGGCGCAAAGCTACGTGTTCGACGAAATCTACGCTTCCGTGGAGATTCCGGACACTTACGTCGTCCTCACGCCGGACAACACGGCCGATTACGCCGAGTGGCTGCAGGCGCGCGACACCACCTCCGAGGAAACCGCCAACGATATGCTGGCCCGCGGGGTGCTTGTGCAGTGCTGGAACGAGGACGGGGACGCCTGCTTCGAGCTGACCGCCACGCAGGACGACGATACGCTCAACCTTTACGACATCAACGAGCAGAGCTCCTCCGTACGCGCGCAGTATCGCCTTTCCCACTACCCCAACAACGACTTTATCAGCGAGGGGTACGAGTTTTCCAGCGCGAACTGGAAAAAGGTCGACGCCGGACGCTTCCTGATCCTCAAATACGTCTACCGCGAAAGCGGGCAGCTCGACCACCGCGGGCTGATGCGCCGCACCATCCGCAACGGGTACGAGATCACCTTCGATATGCAGGTCTACGGCCGCAGCGTAACCAACAAGGACAACAGCAACCTCAACAAGATCTGGGACACCTTCAACTTCATCGAGGTTCAGCCGCTGCCGCCAGCCGCCAGCGCGAAGATCAACATTACCGATAAGCCGCCCCAGGAGACCAACGAGGCCGATTTCACCTTCGCAGGCACCGCGGCGGAAGGCGTGCAGTTCACCGCCGTCGTCATGGGCCTGAGCTATCCCGACCCGATGGTGACCAATCTGGAGGTCGGCGCCTCCGGCAAGTTTAAAATGTCCATCACCCTGCCCAAGGAAGGCGTTTTCATGGTCACGATCACGGCCGAGTACCAGGGCGAGGACGTGATGGAGCTGGCCTATCCCATCACCTACCAGCGAACGCTTTTGACCGTCAACATCCTCACCGATATTCCCGAGCAGGTGACCGGGGACACGCTGACCATCCGGGGCACGGCCACCCCGAAGGCCGAACTGCAGGTGTTTATGAACGATACGGTGGTCTACCACAAAAAGGTCGCCACCTCCGGCAAGTTCACCGTCGAGCTGGACACCTCCGAGGAGGGCACCTACGAGCTGGTGCTGGCGTTCAGCAAGCAGGGGCTTACCGATCGGCGGCTGAGCTACACCGTAACCCGCAACTGGACGGACGAAGACATGCTCAAAAGCCTGCAGAGCCAGGCCATCAAGCCCGGTTATTCCACGCTGGTCAGCAAAATCGACGGGTACGACGGCCGCATTATGGGCTACAAATGCTACGTGGTAGACATCGCGCAGGCCGGGGACAACTGGGTCATGAAAATGGCGCTGAGCAAGAACAACGCGGGCTATACCAGCATCATCCTCGTCATCAGCGAAAATCAGCCCGATGCCGCCGTAGACGATTACGTCATGATGTACGGGCAATGCGTGGGCATGTCCTCCCCCGCCAGCGAAGCCGCCGTGGCCGACGCCAACGCGGAGGCCGGCGCGGGCGAAAGCTACCCGACGTTCGACCTGCTGCTGCTGACATCGGTGTAATGGAATAACGCAACCCGTTTCTCAAGATCTTGTTTGCAGACACGCCACCAACCTGTTCAAAAGGCCCGAGATGCTAGGAAGCAAGGGTGGCAAGGGTTGAGCTTACTCGTTCGTAAGTGAAATCCCTTGCCATCCCGCAGCTGACAACGCAGATCGGGCCTTTTCAGCAGGCCGTGCCGTCCGCGGTTCCGCGGGCGGCTTTATTTATGCCGTTTCGCCCGCTCCGTCGCTTGTCGCGGCGTTCTTTTCCGTGTATACTGGCACCGAACGACGGGGAAAGAGAAGGGTTGCTATGCCGTTTTTGCCGATTACGCGCGAGGAGTGCCTGCGCCTGGGGTGGGACGCGCCGGATTTCGTCCTGGTGGTGGGCGAAGCCTATGTGGACCACCCGTCTTTCGGGCAGGCGATCATCGGGCGGGTGCTGGAGAACGCCGGTTACCGCGTGGCGATGCTCTGCCTGCCGCAATACCGCACCGACGACGACTTCAGGCGCTTCGGGCGGCCCCGGCTCGGCTTTCTGGTCACCGCGGGCGTTATCGACAGCATGGTCAACCACTTTACCGTCGCCAAAAAACGCCGCCATACCGACGTGTACGCGCCCGGCGGGCAGGCGGGCCTGCGCCCCGACCGCGCCACGACGGTCTACTGCAACCGCATCCATCAGGCTTTTCCCGGCGCGCCCATCCTGATCGGCGGGGTAGAGGCGTCGCTGAGGCGATTCTCCCATTACGATTACTGGGACGATAAGGTGCGCCGCAGCGTGCTTGTGGATACCGCCGCGACGATTCTCATCTACGGCATGGGTGAGACCGCCGTGCTCGCCTGTGCGGACTGGCTTGGGCGCGGCATGCCGCCGGAGGAACTGCCGAAGCTCCGCGGCTGCTGCTACATGGCCAAGGAGCCGCCGCAGGACGCCGTGCTTCTTCCCTCCCACGAGGAGGTTTCGGGCAACAAAACCGCCTACTGCCGCGCCTTCATGGCCGAGTACGAGGAGCAGGACGCCGTACGGGGCCGCACCCTGTGCCAGAAGCAGGACGATCTGCGCTACCTGGTGCAAAATCCGCCCGCGCCGCCGCTTTCCCGCGAGCGGCTGGACGCGGTGTACGCCCTGCCCTACATGCGCGCCGCCCATCCGGGTTACGATGCGCAGGGCGGCGTGCCGGCGCTGGCCGAGGTCAAATTTTCCATTTCGGCGGTGCGCGGCTGCTTCGGAGCGTGCAACTTCTGCGCGCTCACCTTCCATCAGGGACGGGTGGTCACCTCCCGCAGCGAGGAATCGATCGTCGCGGAGGCCCGGGAGCTGACAAAGCTTCCCGGCTTCAAGGGCTACATCCACGACATCGGCGGGCCCACGGCCAACTTCCGCGAGCCCGCGTGCGAAAAGCAGCTGCGCGAGGGCTGCTGCAAAAACAGGCAGTGCCTCTTCCCCACGCCGTGCAAGAATTTGCGCGTCAGCCACCGGGAACTGGTTTCCATCCTGCGCCGCGTGCGGGCGCTGCCGGGCGTCAAAAAGGCGTTCATCCGCTCCGGCATCCGCTTCGATTACCTGATGGCGGATAAGGACCCCACGTTTCTCAGGGAACTGTGCGAGCACCACATCAGCGGGCAGCTCAAGGTCGCGCCGGAACACGTGAGCCCGGCGGTGCTCAGCGCCATGGGCAAGCCCCGCCGGGAGACGTACGACGCGTTCGTCGCCCGCTACGAGGCGCTCAACCGCAAGCTGGGGCTGAAGCAGTATCTGGTGCCCTATCTCATGAGCAGCCACCCCGGCTGCACGCTTCGCGATGCGGTGCTTTTGGCCGAATACCTGCGCGACACGGGCCACCAGCCCGAGCAGGTGCAGGATTTTTACCCGACGCCCGGAACGCTGAGCACCTGCATGTATTATACGGGCCTCGATCCGCGCACGATGACGCCGATCTACGTGCCCAAGGCCCAGCGGGAAAAAGCCATGCAGCGCGCGCTTTTGCAATGGCGCGACCCGCGCAACCACGCCCTCGTGCGCGAGGCGCTCCGGCTCTGCGGCCGGGAGGATTTGATCGGCTTCGGGCGGCAGTGCCTGGTGCCGCCGCGCGATCTGCGCGGCAAGCCGGGCGGCGCGTCCAAGACGGCGGCCGAACCGCGCGGCGGAGCTCCGCGCGCGGGCCGACCGGAGCGCGGTTCCCGCCGCGGCGGCGTGCCCGCATCCCGTCCCAAAGCGGGCGGGCGCGGCCGGAAATAAAAAGCCACGCTACGGGAGGCAGCATGGACGTTCGTACGCTTTTCTGGGATTTCGATCAGACCCTCGCCTGCCGCGACGGCATGTGGAGCCCGACCGTGCACGATCTGCTCCTGCGCCGCGGCATTACGCGCATCACGGTGGAGGAGCTTCATGCCCGGTTCAGCCAGCCCGACAGCTTTCCCTGGCATCGGCCGGACCAGTCCCACGCCCAGTTTTTCGGCGGCGTTCCCTGGTGGGACGCCATGGCGAGCCGCTTTACGCAAACGCTTCATACCATGGGCGTGCCGGAGCCGGACGCGTCGGCCGTCGCGCGGGGCGTGCGCGCGGAATATCTGAATCCCGCCAAATGGCGCCTGTACGATGACACACTCCCCTGCCTCCAGCGGGCGGCGCGCGAAGGGTACCGAAACGCGATCGTCTCCAACCACGTCCCGGAACTGGGCGAACTGGTAAAAACCCTCGGTATCGGCGGATATTTCGAGTGCGTGTATTCCTCTGCGGACGTCGGCTGGGAAAAGCCCAACCCCCGCATCTTCGAAGCCGCGCTCGCCGGAATGGGCGTATCCTCCGGCGTTGTGATGATCGGCGACAGTCTGGCGGCGGACGTGCAGGGCGCGCTTGCCGCGGGTCTTTCCGCCGTGCTTGCGCGCAGGGAGAACACGACCGGCTATCCCTATTACTGCCGGACGCTCGACGGGCTTTTCGAGGTATTGAACGGCATCAAAGCAGAATAGAGCGCGTGCTTTTATGCCGTTTGGGGCTCCGACAGGCGTTCGAGCACCTCGGCAAGCTCGGCTTCGCTCAAAATCCTGGGCGCCGGATAGAACAGGTTGCCCTCCGCGGCCGCCTGCGCGGCCAGCGTGGGGATATCCTCCGCCCGTATCTGGGCGAACGTTTCGGGCAGGCCGAGCTTGCGGTTGAGGTCCTCCACGGCCTGAATCAGCGCTTCCGCCTTTCTCCCGGCGTTTGACGCGTCGACGTTTCCCGACGCGATCCCCGTCGCGTCAGCCAGCGCCGCGAGCGCGACGTGCGCCTTCGCACCGTACGCGCGCAGCACCGCGGGCATGGCGACCGCGCAGCAAACCCCATGGGCGATGCCGTAGCGCCCGCCCAGCGCGTGCGCCACGGCGTGGACGTATCCCACGTTGGCGCGCGTAAACGCGAGGCCGGCCCGGTAGGCCGCCTGCTGCATGCCGAAGCGCGCTTCCAGATCGCCGCCGTCCCGATAGGCGCGTTCCAGATCGGCAAAGATCAGCCTGACCGCCGCGATCGCGTTCTGCCGCGTGGTGCGGGTGTTGCTGCGGCCGATGAACGCCTCCACCGCGTGGCAGAGCGCATCCATGCCGGAAGCGGCGGTCACGCGCGGCGGCATGCCCACGGTCAAAAGCGGGTCGAGCACGGCGGCGCGGGGAATGAGCGCCAGATCGCCCACCATGCGCTTGCGGTGGCGATCGTCGGTCACGACCGCGGCGAGGGTCGCTTCGCTCCCGGTGCCGGCGGTGGTCGGCACGGCGTACAAAGGCGGCAGCGCGCGCCGCACGCGAAACATACCCCGCATGGCCTCCACTGTTTTTTTCGGTCTGGCGACGCGTGCGCCGCACAGCTTGGCGCAGTCCATGGGCGAGCCTCCGCCGAAGGCGATAATCGCGTCGCAGCCGTTGTTGCGGTAACAAGCGAACGCTTCCTCAACGTTGCGGACGCTCGGGTCGTTATCCACGCGGCTGAACACCGCGACGGGCATGCCCTCCCTTTCCAGCGCCGCGCAAAGCGCGTCCGGCGCGCCCAAACGGCGCAGCGTAGGCCCCGTGACGAGCAGCGGGCGCTTCACCCCGTCCTTTTTGAGCATCGCGGGCAAAAGCAGCGCGCTGCCCTCGCCCTCCAGCCTGCGCGGTTCGCGCCACGGCAGCAGATAGGCGGCCGCGCGGGCGGCGAACTGATAACTGCGGTATAAACCTGTTTTCACGGCGTTTCACTCTCCCCGAACGGTTTGATGGTACCACATTTTTCCCGCCGCGTACAGCGCCGCGCACGTCTGCGGGAGATAAAAGCCCCGCGCGAAAGGGCGCGGGGCTGAGGAGAAACGGTCGGGAGCCTCTGCGAACGAGCGATCCGCAAACGAGGCCTGCGCCCCGGCTCCCAGACCGGACAACGGGTTACGATTCGGACGGTTCCGGAGTAGCCGTCGCTTCGGGGGTAGCGGTCGCCTCGGTCGCGACCAGCTCGTCGAAGTAGGTCTTCAACTCGTCCACGTCGCGCTTGTTCACCAGCATCGTCGCGTCGCCGTTGGTCACCGCCTGGTCGAAGCTTCCGTCGTAGGCGTAGAACGCTACGTTCACGGTCTCCCATCCGGCGCGATCCTGCGTGAACGTCGCGGTCAGAATGGGCTCGGCGCCCTCCGCCACCGGCTGGTCGGTATACGCTTCGGCGGTGATGCCGCGCAGGTGACTCATGAAGAGGCTGAACAGCGTGGATTTCAGTTCCTTGCCGTCAATCTGGTAAACGGTCTTTATGGTGACATCGCCGGAATCCGAGGTGGTGGTTTCCTTGGAGGTCGTAACGGTCTTGGTTACGCCGTCCACGGTCGCAATCATGCCGGTGACTTCCGCGGTGGCCACATCGGCCGGGGCCGTCAGCCGCAGGTCGTCCGCCGAAAGCTTCTGCAAAGCCGTCAGGGTGCTGCTGCTGATGGTAAAGACGCGGTTGGTCTTGCTGTGCGTCATGTAGACGTTGCCGTTCTCATCCGTGCCGCCGATGTAGAGGGTGATGGAGCGTTCCACCGTTACGTCCGGCTCGGGCGTCGCGGTCGGCGTGGCCGTCGGCGTCGCGGTCGCTTCCTCCGTCGGCACGGCGCTCGCATCCTCGGCCATGGCGACCGTCAGCCCGCCGGAGAGGGTCGCCGTGGCGGTGGGCGCGGCGGTCGGTGTAGCGGTCGGCGTGGCTGTCGGTGTGGCCGTCGGCATCGCGGTGGGCGTGGCCGTCGGTTCGGGCGTCGCGGTGGGCGTGGCCGTGGGCTCAGCCGTCGGCGTGGCGGTCGCCGCTGCGGCCTCCTCGGCCATAGCGTCCGCCGCTTCCGATTCCGGCACGTCCTCGGTGTAATGCAGGGTAATGGTCAGCGACGGGTTATCCAGGCCGTAGGCGGCCAGGTCGTCCTTGATGTCGGCGACGGTGGAAGCGTAGCTGATGCCCGTCGCGCTGTCCAGGAAGGTGCTTACGGTATCGGCGTTCACGGGGCTCAGCGCGCCGTCCCCGCCCTGTTCAAACCAGGTAAAGGCGGAGGAGTAGGCGGCTGCGTTGCCGTCCGCGTAATAATCGAGGGTCTTGGGCGTCTGCCCGTCGTTCCATTCCACGCTCGTCACGCTGTCCGCGTCGACGGTGGGAAAGCTTTCGTCGGTCAGCAGGTCCATCAGCGTCACGTCGAAGGTGTTGTACAGGTCGGAGGAGATGGTATAGATGCCGTCCTTCCCCTCCACGGCGGCATAGTAGTCGCCGGTCACGGTGTTCTTGTCGCCGATGGATATCTTCTGGGTGTTGCCGTCCGTATCGGTTATGGTAATGGACACGGCGGGCTCTTCCAGCCCGTACTCGGCCGTGTCGGCAGTGGCGTCTTCAACGGTGCGCACGGCCTCCACGCTCTTGAGGTCACCGAGCATATCGGTCACCTTGGAGGTGTCCAGCTCGAAGCTCTCCCGCGGCGCGTACACCCACGTGTCGTTCACCTTCGCCAGGTCGATCGTCTCATCCCAGTGCGTAAAGGTGATGTCCGCGGCCGTATCGGCGTCGGTGGTCAGCAGGACGGTCTTTTCCGTCTCGTCGGCGGCATCCTCGGCCTCCTGCTTTTTTTGCGCGCTCAGGTTGAGCAGATAGGCGCCCGCGCTGAACACCACGACGACCGCCAGTAGGATGAGCAGGCGTTTGCCTTTCTTCATCAACGCTTCCTCCTCTTAACCACAACCACGATGCCGGCGCCCAGCACGCCGAGCGGCAGGATAACGGCCAGGATGGCGCTCCAGAGGCTCGCGGTGCCGTCGGGCACGGTAAGGTAATCCTGGCTCAGGCTCTTGGCGCGGATGGAGATGTTGTTCTCCCGTTCGCACATCCAACTCAGGCTGTTCAGGAACAGATCCTGGTTGGAGCCGCCGACCATTTCGTTAACCTGGTCGTTGAGGAACTGCGCGGAGGAGAACCAGACCATGCGGGTTTCGCCGTCGTTCACGGTCTCGCTGATCGCCACGCCCAGGTCGAAGGGACCGCTGGTGTCGCCGTCCTCACGCTCCAGCGTGGTGACGTTGTTGGGGTCGGCCTTGTTGTAGGCGCTGTCGGAAGTGGTCAGAAGATCGGTGATCGTCAGGGAGGAACGGTACTCGTCCAGCTTTACGATGCCGTGGGACACGGGCATGAGCACGTACAGCTTCCCGTCGATGATCGGGTCGGTGATGTCGTGGGACTCCACGTTGGGCAGGAGGTAGTGCTGGTAGCCGCGCACGTAGTGGTTCGAATCGCCTTCCACCACAATGCCGTCCACCATGTCCACGCCGTAGTTGTTGACCAGTTTTTTGAGGTTGGGCCGGTCGGAATCCTCGTAATCGGTGATCAGCAGCAGGCGGCCACCCTGATCCATATAGGTGAGGATCTTATCGGTCTCGTCGTTGCCCAGGTCGGTGGTCGGCGCGTAGATGAGCAGGCAGGAGCAATCGTCCGGCACGGCTTCCAGCGACAGGAGGCTCAGATCGTCCACGGTCAGGTTGTCGTTTTCCACGGCGCTGAGCAGATCGCCGGACAGCTCGGTCTCGCCGTGTCCCTGCAATTGATAGATGATGGGCAGGGTCTCGCTGGTCACGTAGTCGATGGCGCTGGTAATGGCGCTCTCGCCCGCGAAGTTAACGTCGTAGCTGCCGGTATAATAGTAGTTGGAGTAGTCGTACTCGTAAATGTCGTCCTTCGCCACAACCTTGCTGCGCTTGCCGCTGATGACGATGACGCTGTTGGCGGCCACGTCCTCGTCGGTGTAGTTGGCGGTAAACTTGGGCTGCACCACCGGGTCGACGGTGTTTACGGTAATCTTGTCGCTGAGGGCCTTATACCGTTCCAGCAGTTCCAGGGTGGTGGAATCCTCGCTGCCGCTTTCGGCGACGAGGGTCAGGGTGACGTCCTCATTCAGGTTCTTCAGCAGCTGCTCGGTCTGCTCCGAGAAGGTGAACAGCTGCTGGGCGGTGGTATCGATCTTGGTGACCGTGGAAGGCAATTGCCCGATGAACAGGTTTACCGCCACCACCACCGCGATGACAACCAATGAAACGATAACCGCGTATCCGCCGCTTTTGAACCGGCGACTCTTGAAAATGGAAGGCTTCTTGACGGCAGTCTTCTCAGGGGTTTTCTTCTCCTGTTTCATGTTCTCATCCCTCCCCTAGCTCCAGCGCCTCTTCTCCACGGCCTGAACCGTGAAGAAGCAGAAGAGCGCCGCGACGGAAATGAAGTACACAAGCCCCGTGATGTCGAAGATGCCGCTGGTGAAGTTGTTCATCCGATCGAAAATCGCCAGCGCGCCCAGCGCCGAAGTAAAGGCGCCTTCCATCGCGGTCGGGACGATGATGTACAGCAACGCCAGCGGAACGAACGTGACCACGGCGGTCAGCCCCGCGGCCGTCCAGCTCTTGGTCATCAGGCGAACGACCAGGCTCACCAGCAGCGCCACGATCATCAGCGAGATGGTGGACGCCAGGGACGTGGAGGTCATGAGGTTGGAAAGCGCCGTCATCAGGTAGCACAGAATCAGGGTGCCCAGGCACATGACCGCCGCGATGATCTGGTTTTCGGTAATGCTGGACATGAACATGCCGATGGCGATCAGCGCGCAACCCATCAGGTAGAACGCGAACAGGCTGGAATAGGCCGTAGAGTAGCTGATGGTGCCGAACGAGCCGATGAGCAGCGGATAGAACGCCGTGACCGCCATGGGGATGGTCAAAAGCGCCACCATCGCCAGGTACTTGCCCAATACGACGTTTACCACGCTGATGGGCAGGGAGTACAGCAGCTGATCGGTGCTCTGCTTGCGTTCCTCGGCGAACACGCGCATCGTAAGCACGGGAACGGCGATGAGGAACATGAACGAACTGCTGCTGATAACGTACTCATATCCCGGATAGGCATATTTCAGGTTCAGCGCCGAGGTATAGATGCCGAAGAACAACAGAACGAAGGCGATAAACACATAGCCCATCATACCGGTGAAATAGCTCTTGAATTCCCGTTTGAATATGGCAGTCATTACGCCGCACCTCCTTCATCGGCCTCGGGCGCCTTGGCGGGCTGCGCTTCGGGCGCGGGCGTTTCGGCCGCGCCTGTGCGGGTCAGCGCGAGGAACACGTCCTCCAGGCTCTGCTTTTCGCGAACCATGGACAGGATGGGGCATTTCGCTTCGGCGAAGGCGTAGAAGAGCTTTTCGCGCACGTCCTCGTTCGTCGGCAGGCCGATTTCGATTTCCGTCTCGTCGTCGCGCGTCGTGGTTACCTTGCGCACTTCCACCGCGTCGCCGAGCTTGCAGACGATCTCCTTGGCCTGGGTCTTGCTGGTGTTGGTGACGATCTTCATGGTCGCCTCGTGCTCGGCGCGCGTTTCCAGATTATCGGGCGTGTCCTCCGCAACCAGCTTGCCGTTGGAGATGATGATCAGCATATCGCACACCGCGCTGATCTCCTGCATGATGTGGCTGGAAAGCATAACGGTGCGGTTCTTGCCCAGCTCACGGATCAGATCGCGGATCTCGATGAGCTGCTGAGGGTCCAGGCCGACGGTCGGCTCGTCCAGGATGATCACCTTCGGGTCGCCCAGAATCGCCTGGGCCAGCCCTACGCGCTGGCGGTAGCCCTTGGACAGGTTCTTGATCAGGCGCAGCTTCATGCTGGTGACGTCCGTCTTTTTCATTACGCGCGCCACTTCGGTCGCAATCTGCTTGCCCGGCACGCCCTTGGCTTCGGCCACGAAGCGCAGGTAGTCGATCACCGTCATGTCCTGATAGAGGGGCGGCATTTCCGGCAGATACCCGATACACTTTTTAGCCTGGATGGGTTCCTCGAAGATGTCGTGACCGTCCACCGTTACGGTGCCGTCCGTAGCGGCCAGGCAACCGGTAATGATGTTCATCGTCGTGGTTTTGCCCGCGCCATTGGGTCCCAGAAAGCCGTAGATCTTTCCGGAATCGATGGTGAAGCTCACATGATCCACGGCGGTATGGTTGCCATACACCTTGGTGAGATTCTTAACCTCGATCAATGTGATTCCTCCCGTCGGATTTTGTCGTGTTTATTGTAGCGGTCAGATATGAATAAATCTTCGTGCAACTATGGACAAACTTTGAACGCAGTGTGAAGCTTCGGTGAAGACCGGAAAAAAGGAAAAAAACCCGCTCTTCGCAGGTCTTGTAAACCGTATTCCGCTCTCACCGTTTCCGGTTCGCGGGTTTCAGCCCTTCACGGATCCGGCCATCAGCCCGCTCACCATGCGCCGCTCCCCTACGACAAAAATAATGACCGACGGGATCAGAATCAGGATGAAGCCCGCCATGATCAGCCCGTAGGACATGCCGTCGGCGAAGGACAGCATGCTGATGCCGATCTGCACCGTGCGCATGCCGGTGGAGTTGGTGATCAGAAGCGGCCACATATACTGGTTCCAGGTGTTGATGAAGCAGTAAACGGCCAGCGCGCTGGCCGCCGGCATGGACACGGGCATCAGCACCAGCCGGAAGAACCGGATATCCGTGCACCCGTCCATGGTGGCCGCCTCCCGAAATTCCCTGGGCACCGTCAAAAACTGCTGCCGCATCAGAAACACGCCCAGCGCCGAGGCGCCGTAGGGCAGGATAAGCCCGGGGTAGCTGTCCAGCAGGTGCAGCGAAGCGACCGTGAGATAGTTGGAGATGATAATCGCCTCGCCGGGAATCATCATCGTGGCCAGAATGGCGATGAAGATCGGCTTTTTACCGGCGAATTCGAAGTAGACGAACGCGTACGCCGCCAGCGCGGACGTGAGCACCTGCAGCAGCATGATGCATGCCGCCACGATCGCGCTGTTGAGCACAAAGCGCAATATGGGAGCGGTCTGGAAGGCTTTGGCGTAATTGTCCAGCGTCGGCTGCAGCGCCAGGAGCTTTGGCGGATAGGAGGCGATGAAGCTTTCGGGCATGAGGCTGATGGACAGGGCGTACAGGATCGGCGCGATCAGCATCAGCCCGATGAGGAGGCACGCGGCGGTGCGGACGGCCGTCCATCCCTTACGCATAATGCACCCCCCGGTTTTCGAAGCGGAACTGGAACAGCGTCACCGCGAGCATCAGGCCGAACAGGATGATCGACTCGGCGCAGGCGGAACCGAAGCGGTAGTTCATGAACGCCTCCAGGTAAATGTCGTACACCAGCACGCGTGTGGCGATGCCGGGACCGCCCTGCGTGAGGATGCGAATCTGCCCGAAGGCCTGAAAGCTGCCCATGATATCCATGAAGATCACAAAGAACAGCGTAGGCGAGATCATCGGGAGCGAAATGTGCCAAAACTCGCGCCAGGCATTGGCGCCGTCGATGCGCACGCTTTCCAGCAGCTCCTCCGGCACGCCGCGCAGCGCCGTGAGCAGAAAAATAAAATTGGAACCGGTCTGCAGCCATACGGTCACGACCGCTACGGAAAGCATGGCATAGCGGTCGTCCGTCAGCCAGTTGATATTCATGCCCAGCAGATAGTTGGCCACGCCGATGACCGGGTTATAGATAATCGCCCATACGAGCGCCGCGGAGGCGGAGGCGATCGCCATGGGCAGGGAAAACATCGTTTCCACCGCGCGCGACACGCGCGGCAGGCGCCGGTTGGCCAGCAGCGCCAACAGCAGCCCGCAAAGCAGCGAGGGCAGCGCGATCATCGGCACGAAGCGGAAGGTGTTCCCGAGGATCGTCGCGAACTCCCTGCGGCTGAAGATCATTCGGAAGTTTTTGAGGCCGACGAATTTCTTGATCTGCCCGGCGGCGTCGGTCACCGTGAGGCTCGTGTAGATCGTCCTGAAAAAAGGGTAGTAGTAGAAGGCGAAAAAGAAAACCAGAACGGGCAGCAAAAACAGGTAGGGCGTAACCTTTCGCCGCCTGTAACCCACCGGGGTCCATCTTCCGGGCTTATCGACCATGCGCTTTACCATCCTCCCGCGTTCGCTGGGGTCACAAAACAGTATAGCCGGCGCATGTTAGAAGCGTCGCGGCGAAAGGTTAATTCGGTGTAAAAACCGCGCCCGCACGGTTTTTTACGTTTTCCAAACAGGGAAAGGCCGGGGATTTTACAACCGCGCGCTATACTGCCCGCGGACGGAATGTTAAAAAACGACGAATGAAAGAGGGGTTTCCATGAAAAAGGTTCTAGCCTTCGCTCTCTCCCTGACCCTCGCGCTGTCCCTGTGCGCGGGCGCGCTGGCCGAAAAGACGGCCGTCACCTTCTGGCATTCCATGGGCGGCGCCGGCGGCGAAGCGATCGACAAAATCGTTGCGGACTTCAACGCCCAAAACCCGGATATCGAAGTGACCGCGGAATACCAGGGCTCCTACGACGACGCCATCACCAAGCTCAAAAGCGCCGTAACCTCCGGCCAGGGCCCCGAAATCATGCAGCTGTACGACATCGGCACCCGCTGGATGATCGACAGCGGCTACGCCGTAACCATGCAGGAAGTTATCGACCGCAATGGCTACGACGTAAGCCAGCTGGAGCCCAACATCGCCGGTTACTACACGGTGGACGGCATCCTCTACTCCATGCCGTTCAACTCCTCCACCCCCATCATGTACTACAATGCCGACCTGCTGACGGCCGCGGGGCTCGACCCCGAAAACCCGCCCGCGAACATGGAGGAGCTTGAGGCCGCCTGCGCCGCGCTGACCGACGGAGACGTGACCGGCATGAGCTTCCGCGTGTATTCCTGGTTCTTCGAGCAGTACTGCTCCAAGCAGGGGCTGGCCTTCGCCGACAACGACAACGGCCGCACCTCCGCCGCCACCGCAGTCGCCTTCGACGAAAACGGCGCGGGCCTTACGCTGCTCAGCTGGCTCAACGACATGAATCAAAAGGGCTATAACGCCAACTTCGGCCGCGACGATACCGCCACCGTCACCGCGTTCGCCGCCGGGAAGATCGGCTTCATCTTCGGTTCCACCGCTAGCCTGACCAGCATCCTCAAGGCCGTCAACGGCGCTTTCGCGCTGGGCACCGCGCCGCTGCCCGACCTGGTGACGGGCGTCAACGGCGGCGTGTCCATCGGCGGCGCGTCCCTGTGGATGATGAACAAGGGCGACGACGCCACCAAGGACGCCGCCTGGAAGTTCATCGAGTACGCCGTATCCCCGGAGGTGCAGGTGTACTGGCACGAGATGACCGGCTACTTCCCCGTGACGGTTAAGGCCTACGATCTGGACGAGATGAAAACCCACCTGGCGGAAAACCCGCTGTTCCAGACCGCCATCGACCAGCTGCACGCCTCTCCCGTGGAGGCCCACGGCGCGCTGCTGGGCGTGTTCACCGAAGCCCGCGGCATCATCGAGTCCAACTGGGAAAACATGCTGGGCGGCAGCATGACCCCGGAGGAAGCGGTCAGCGAATCCGCCGCGGCCATCAACAGCGCGATCGAAATGTACAACTTCGCCAACGAATAAACTCGGGGGCGACCCCGAAACGCACTTTCCCCCGGGAGCGGTAAACACTCCCGGGGGAAACGTTATTCTTTCGCTTTTTACCGGCTTTTCCGTAAAAGAAGCGGGCCGTGTTAGCGGGCCCTGACGATTTCCACGAGCATCCGCGAAATGCGCTCCATCTCCGGCACGCTCACGTATTCCATCACGCCGTGCATGTTGTAGGTGCCGGTGGGCAGGTTGGGGCAGGGCAGTCCCATAAAGGAGAGGCGCGCGCCGTCCGTGCCGCCGCGGATGGGCACCGAAAGGGGCGTATCCCCCACCGCGCGCATGGCCGCGAACGCCCGCTCGGTGATCTCCGGATGCTCGTTGATTTTCTCGACCATGTTTTGGTAGCTGTCGCGCAGCGTAAGCGTGAAAGCGCCTTCGCCATACTTGTCGTTCAGGTATGCGACCATCGCCGTAAGCCGCGCCTTGCGGCGCTCGAAGGAGGCGCGGTCGTGGTCGCGCACGATGTAGTTAAGCTTCGCGGCGCTCTCGTCGCCCTTGGAGGCGCACAGGTGGTAAAAGCCCTCGCGGCCCTCGGTGTGCTCCGGCGTCTCGCTGTCGGGGATCATGGAAACGAACTCCGCGGCCATGCGGGCGGCGTTTTTCATTTTGTTCTTCGCCGTGCCGGGGTGGATGTTAAAGCCGCGCACGGCCACATCGGCCGAGCAGGCGTTGAAGTTTTCGCATTCGTATTCGCCGGGCGTACCGCCGTCCACGGTGTAGGCGAAATCCGCCCCGAAGCCGGCCACGTCGAAGGCGTCCGCACCGGAGCCGATCTCCTCGTCGGGCGTGAAGCCGATGCAGATTTTGCCGTGCCGGACGGACGGATCCGAAAGGATCGCCTCGCAGGCCGCCATAATCTCCGCGACGCCCGCCTTGTCGTCGCCGCCCAGCAGCGTGGTGCCGTCGGTCACGATCAGATCATGCCCGATGTGCCCGGCGAGGGTCTCGTATTCGGCGGCGCGCATCACCACGCCGTTGCCGATGGGCAGATCGCCGCCCTCGTATCGTACGCAGCGCGTGTGCACGGGGCCGGTGGGCACGGCTGGAGCCGTATCCATATGGGCGATCAGGCCGATGGCAGGCTGACCCTCGACGTTCGCGGGGATCGAGGCGTACACATAGCACTCCGGCGATACGCGCACGTCCCGCGCGCCCATTTCCTTCAGTTCCTTTTCCAACAGCCGCGCCATTTCCCACTGTTTTTCGGTGGAAGGGTGGGTGCCGCTCGTCTCGCTGGAGCCCGAGTCGATGGCGACGTAGCGTAAAAAGCGTTCCTTCGCGGTCATTCCGGTTATCCTCCTTGCGTTTGGTACGCACAGGATAGCACTTCCCGCCGCCGCTGTAAAGCGCGCCGGGGCCTTTGCGTAAAAGTGATCGCATCACGCTTTTCGCCGCCCGGCATTCCCGGCCGCGTGCCTCCTTTGCCCCTCCGGCCGTCCGCGCGGCCGGAGTACGGCCTAAATACTGTACAAATCCGCCCGAAAGGGTTATAATACGCCTTGGATCGACGCGGAATACCGGCGAGAAGTGTTTTGTTTTTTATTTTTCGTTCCCCCACCCTTTTGGCGGCGAACCCTTTTCGGGTGTGCCGTGCACGGCGGCGGAACCGCGCAAAGCCGGTATGAGGAGGATGCACTTGCAATCTCAACGTTTGGAAAGACAGGGTTCCTTCTTCCAGCGTACCATTCGGCCGGAACGTATGATGGCGCTCGGTTTTCTGGGCGTCATTCTGGTAGGCACGCTGCTTCTGGCCCTGCCGATCTCCTCGGTGCATCACCGCTCCATCGGCATCCACAACGCGCTTTTTACCGCCACCTCCGCCGTATGCGTTACGGGGCTGGTGGTGCTGGACACGGGCACGGCGTTCACGCTTTTCGGCAAGCTGGTCATCCTGATCCTGATCCAGATCGGCGGCCTGGGCTTCATGATCTTCGCCACGCTGGTCATGGTGGCGCTGGGCAGGCGCATATCGCTGCGCAACCGCGTGCTGATCCGCGAATCCATGAACGCCACCAGCCTGAGCGGCCTGGTGCGGCTGTCCAAATGGTTTTCGATGCTCGCGCTGCTCATCGAGCTGGGCGGAGCATGCCTGTTGAGCATCCGTTTCATACCCATGTACGGGCTGAAAAACGGCGTGCTTTACAGCGTATTCCACGCGGTCAGCGCTTTTTGCAACGCCGGGTTCGACCTGTTCGGCAACTTCCACAGCCTGGAGCAGTTCCGCCGCGACCCGATGGTGCTTTTCACGCTTATGACGCTCATTATTCTGGGCGGGCTCGGGTTTTTCGTCCTCAACGAATTTCTGCATTATCGCTTCCGGTTCCGTAAATTCTCGCTGCACACCAAGCTGGTGCTGGCGATCAGCGGCGTGCTGCTGGCGCTGGGCATGGTGCTTGTGCTGGCGCTGGAATGGGATAACCCCGCGACGCTGGGCAACCCGTCCCTCACCTTCGGCGACAAGCTCCTCAACGCCTTCTTCCAGTCCACCACGCTGCGCACCGCGGGCTTCTCGACGCTGGATCAATCGCACCTGACCGACAGCACCAAGCTCATCGGCGTCATGTTCATGTTCGTGGGCGCGTCGCCCGCCTCCACCGGCGGCGGTGTGAAAACCACCACCATCGGCGTGGTGATCCTGCTGATCATCAGCGTGATCCGCGGCCGCGACCGGGTCGGGGTGTTCGGCAAGCAGCTGCCGGTCAACACGGTCAAGCGTGCGCTGGCCGTGGTGGTCATCAGCCTGGGCATCGTGCTGATCTGCACGTGCGCCCTGTCCATCTCGGAGCGGATCAACGGCAAGGATATGCTCGATCTGGTTTTCGAGGCGACGTCCGCGTTCGCCACGGTGGGCCTGAGCGCCGCCTCCACGCCGTCGCTCACACCGTTTTCGCAGGCGCTGCTGATTCCCATCATGTTTTTCGGCCGCGTCGGCCCGCTGACCATCGCGTTCGCGCTGGCCAGCCGGATGGACAACAACCCCCGCAACCGTATGCACTACCCCGAAGAAAAGATTATGATCGGATAACGGAGGACAGCCGTCATGAAGGAAAAGAGCAAGCAATATCTGGTGCTGGGCCTGGGCCGTTTCGGCGAAAGCCTGGCCAAGTCGCTTTATAAGCAGGGGCACGAGGTGCTGGCGATCGATTCGGATCCCGAGCTGGTGGACGCCATCGCGCCCTACGTGACCCAGGCCATCCAGATCGACGCGACCGACGAGGGCGCGCTGCAGTCGCTGGGCGTGCGCAACTTCGACGCGGCCATCGTCTCCATCGGCCAGAACATGCGCGACAGCATTCTGGTGTGCGTGCTGCTCAAGGAACTGGGCGTTCCCTACCTGATCGGCAAGGCGACCGACGAACTGCACGCCAAGGTGCTTCGCAAGGTGGGCGTCGACCGCGTGGTGTTCCCCGAGCGGGACATGGGCATGCGCCTGGCCAAGTCGCTTTTGACGCCCAACGTGCTGGAGCTGATCGATTTAAGCGACGATTATCAGCTGGTGGAGATCATCCTGCCCATGAAATGGGTGGGCAACACCATCATCGGCGTGGACGTGCGCAAAAAGTACGGCATCAGCATCCTGGCCATCCACCGGGGCGGCCAGTTCATCGTCTCGCCGTCGCCCGACTCGACGTTCGAAACCGGGGACATCCTTCTGGTGCTGGGCAAGAAGGACGATATCGACAGTATCGACCAGTAGGCACGACCGTCGCCGCGGCGCAGGCATACAAAGCTGCGCCCCCGTCGCGACAGGATCGCCGGGGGCGTTTGTCACCTTCGGCCAGCGAAGGGAGTTATCGCCATGGAGCCATACGACGCCTCGCATTTCAGCCATGACCGGTGCAGGCCGTTCCTGCACGAGGGCGGCGAAAAGGGCGTATTGCTTTTGCACGGGTTTACCGGAAGCGTGGCGCACATGCGCCCGCTGGGCGATGCGCTGGCCGACCGCGGTTACTCCGTGATGGGCATCAACCTCCCCGGCCATGCGACCACCGAGGCGGATATGGCGAAAACCGGCTGGAAGGATTGGCTTTCCGCTTCGCAAAACGCGCTTGCGCATCTGCGCAGGCGTTGCCCCACGGTCACGGTCGCAGGCCTGTCCATGGGCGGTGCGATCGCCCTGATCCTCGCCGAAGAGGGGCTTTCGGACGCCTGCGTCACCCTGTCCGCCCCGATGGCGGCGCAGAATAAATGGATTCATCTGTCGGGGCTGTTGTCGCCGTTCGTTCCGCGCATCTCCTGGGAAGCGGGGCCGGAGCGCGAACAGCTGAACGCCGCTTTCGACTACGGCTACTCGGGCTTCTCCACGCGCACGGCCGCGGACCTGAACAGGCTCATTCGCATGGCACGCAAAAACCTCGCGAAAGTCGCCTGCCCCGTGCTCGCCGTGCAGAGCACCGGCGATACCGCCGTGTGGCCCGGCAGCGCCGATATGATCGTCGCGCAGGTGAAAAGCGCCGACAAGCGGAAGCTGGTTTTGCAGGACGTGCCTCACGTGTGCACCCTGTCCAGGGAGCTGCCCGCCATCGTGGACGCCATGGATGAACTGATGAAAACGCTTTGAGCGTCCCTATCCCAAAAGGTGCCCCGGCCGAGGCTCGCATCTCGGCCGGGGCACCTTTTCCGTTATTCTCCGTTATCCGCCCGTCACAGCGTGCGCATGAAATTGGCATAGTGCGCAAAAACGATGCCGGGCTCCTCCAGCGTCGTATCCCAACGCTTGACCCATTCCAGCGAATAGAAGCCCTCGTACCCCGCGTCCGCAAGCGCGCGCACCGCCCCGGCGATGGGCACGTCCCCGAAGCCGGGCAGCACGTAGCGGTAGCCGTCGGCCGTCTTGAGGCTGTCCTTGAAGTGCGTATGGCAAAGCCACGGCTTCAGGTTAGTTACCGTCGTCTGCGGCGTTTCGCCGCGGAAACGGTAAGGATGGTGCACGTCCCACAGCGCGCCCACGCCGTCGGAGCCGACGAGGCTCAAAAGGCGCGCGAGCTTCTCGCTGTCGCTCCACACCCCGTGCGTCTCGATCAGCAGCTTCACGCCGTGCGTTTTCGCCATGGAGCCCAGCCGCACGGCCCGGTCGCGCACGTAGCCCTCGTCCACCACGCCCACCGGCTGCGGCACGGGCGCCGTGGCCATGATGCGCACGTAGGGCGCGCCGAGCTTCTCGGCCAGCAGCACGTACGCCTCGATCTCCGCGTCCACCGCCTGCTCGTTTTCGCGCAGGTGGATGCAGCAGTCGCTGTCCAGGCAGGGAATCGAAAGCTTCATGCGCTTGAGTTCCGAAAGGGTGTGCGGCAGGTTCTCCGCGGAAAAATCCGGCACGCTGGGTGCGGAAATATCCTTGCCGATCCCGCGCACCTCCACGCCCTGATACCCCAGGTCCACCGCCGTTGCCGTGATCTCGGCGAAGCTCCAGCGCGGGCATCCCAGCGTGGAGAAGCTGATCTTCATGGCCATCCCTCCGTATTGCATATCGATTGCCATTATGATATCATTACATCATTGACCGGTCAAGTGCCGGCCGGGCGCGCACCGGCGGCAAAGAACTGAAAAACGGAGGAGCGGGCATGCGGAAACGGCGCAGACGCAACGGCGGCGTATCACTGGGCACCATCGCGGCCCTGCTCCTCACGGGTCTCGTGATCGCCGGATGCGTTGCGCTGTTTCCAAAGCTCATGGGCAGCGTGAGTGAGCGCGTGGACGCCCAGCGCGTGAGCGTCGCCATCGATTCCTCCCTGCGCAGCCTGCGCGGCGAAACCGCCGCGCCCGTCGTCGCCTCGCCGGATACGACGCCCGCCACGGCGCCGCCGCTGGATATCGCCGCCTATGCGACGCCGACGCCCACCGCCGTGAAGGACGTTACCCACAGCCTGACCCTGACGGCGACGGGGGCCGTTTCCATCGACACCAAAATCCAAAAAACCTGCACCGGCGCGCAAGGATACGCCTTCGGGCCGGTGTTTGAATACCTTTCCGGCCTGTTCCAAAGCGATCTGAACCTTGCGACGACCGAGAACACCGCGGTCACGGGCGAAAAGCTGACCGACGTCAACATGCCCTCGGACGCGTTCGCGGCGCTGCGTTCCTCCGGGATCAACGTGCTGTGCACCGGCTTCCCCGGCGCGCTGAGCCTGGGCGTGTCGGGCCTCGCGCAGACGCTGGACGCCGTTACGCAGGCCGGCATGACCCCCTACGGCACCTACGTGTCCCAGGCGGCCCGCAACCACGTCGTCACCCTGCAGATCAAGGAAACGATGGTCGCGTTTTTAAGCTTTCAGAGCGAGCTGAGCAGCGCGAGCAAAAAAAAGACCTCCCAGGAGGAGCAGTCCTACGCCATCGCGCCGCTCACGCTGCCCACCATCGCCGCGGAGATCACCGCCGCGCGCGCCGCGGGCGCGCAGATCGTGGTGGTGTCCCTCTGCTGGGGCAAAACGGGCGCCACCACGCCGACCGCTACCCAGCGGGAACTGGCGCAGGGCATCGCGGACGCGGGAGCGGATATTATCCTGGGCACGCACAGCGGCACGCTGCAGACCGTAGAGCTGCTCAGCGCCACGCGGGCCGACGGCACCGAGCATCAGACCCTGTGCGCCTATTCGCTGGGCTACCTGCTCGATTCGGATCGTTCCGACCGCGACAGCATCTCCGGCGCGTTGCTCAACATCGGCATGACGTACAACCTGACCCGGGATACGCTTGCGTTTACCAGCCTGACCTACGTTCCCACCTACATCTGGCGCGGGAAGATCGACGGCGCGACCGCCTACCGCGTGGTGCCCAGCAACGCCGCGCCGCCCGCCGCCATGGGCGAGGATCAGCAGGCCGTCATGGGCCGCAGCCTGACCCTCGTGCGTGATCGTTTCGCGGGCTCGCCCGTCACGGAAGCCACGCCGCAGTAACCCGCTACTTGCGCCGCCAGTCCCGCAGACGGTGGTAAAGCGCCAGGCCGGCCGTCGCCGCAAGGCCCGCGACCGTGATCCACGGCAGGCCCAGCCAACGGGGTTCGACGCCCGAAAGCGCCGTAACGGCGGAAGCGAGGATGCACGCCGCGTACAGAAGGGTGCGGCGCTGCCGTTCCGCCTGTTTTTTTTGCGCGTCCCCGGCCTCCTGCGCGCCCGCGCTTTCCAGCCGTACCTTCAGTTCGCCCTTGAGCGCCGCGCGCAGCACGTCGTTGAGGAGCGCGGGGGTGGAAAGCGATTTCTGCGCCGATTCGTACAGCGCCTTTGCGTTTTTGCCGAGCGTCTTTTTCCAGTCGATGTCGTTCAGGGTCTCGCGGGCAAAGCGCTGGGACAGGATCTCCATCAGGTTCACCTCGGGGCTCAGGTCCGCCACCAATCCCTCCAGCGTGCTTACGCCGCGGGCCAGCATCGTGACGCCCGCGGGCATCGCCAGCGCGTGCTTTTTCGCCAGGTCGAGCACCTGCTGCATCAGCGCGCTCAGGTTCATCTCCCCGATGTCCATGCGCAGGTATTCGCCCATCATGGCGTCCACGTCGGCGTAGAGCGCGTCCCGTCGCACGGGTGCCGTGTGGCGGCTGATGGCGAGCACCGCGTCCGTCAGGCCGCCGATATCGCCGGTCGTGGCCGCGCCCAGCGCCTTCTTGAACGCGCCCTGGTCCCTGGCCGAAAGCCGGCCCATCATGCCCAGGTCCAGCCATACGATCTGCCCGTCGCGCACGAGGAGGTTCCCCGGGTGCGGATCCGCGTGGAAAAAGCCGTCGTCCAGCACCTGCTTCATGTAGTTCAGGCACAGCTTGCGGGTGATCTCCTCCGGGTCGTATTTCTGCGCCCGTAGCGCGTCCAGATCGTCGATGCGGATGCCGTCGACCTTTTCCATCACCAGCACGTGCCGGGTGGAAAGCGCCTTGTAGACGACGGGGCAGGTAACGTACGCCACGTCCTCGTTTAAGCGGCGGAATTCGACCGCGTTGTTCGCCTCGTTGAGAAAGTCCATCTCCTGCTGGGAGACGGCCCACATTTCGTTCAGCACCATGGCGAAATCCACGGTTTCGCCCGTAGGCGTAAGCTTAAGAAGCCCGGTTGCCTTGCGCAGCAGGGCGATATCGCTCGCCATGATGTCGTAAATGCCCTCGCGTTGCACCTTGACCACCACGGGTTCGCCCGAGGGCAGCACGGCGCCGTGCGCCTGCGCGATGGACGCGCTGCCGATGGGCGTGGGGTCGAAGGTGGGGAAAGCCTCGTTGAGCTTCATGCCCAGCGAGGCTTCCACCACGCGCTCCACCTCGGCGAAGGGCATGGGAGAAACGTCGGAGCGCAGTTTTTGCAGTTCTTCGCAGTAGGCGGGAGGGAGCAGATCGGGGCGCATGGAAATCATCTGGCCGAGCTTGACGAAGGTCGGGCCCAGATCCTCCACCGTTTCGCGCAGCTTCACGGGGGTCATGCCCCGAATGACGCCGTGCTTTTTCAGCACCCCGACGATTTCCATCAGGCGGCCCGCACCGCCGGGATTATCGGCGTTACGCATCCCCGCCGGGTTCGCCGCCCAGCTGATCCAGCTTGTCGCGCACGGCCTTGCGCTCCTCAGGGGTCATCCTGTCCAGCGCGGAAAGCACGTCGTCCTTGGTCGCGGCGGGCGTGCCCTCGTCCCTGATCGCCTCCTGAATCTCATGGCGGAGGCGCTCGTTCAGGTCTTTCCCCTGTTTGAGAACTTCCTCGCCCTTCTTGGAGAGGGAGTCGATGGCTTCGCTCGTCTTTTCGGTCGCGACGCTCGCCGCGCCGAGGCCCGCCAGTACCAGTTTACGCAAGTCTTCGTTGATGCTCATGGTTGATATCCTCCTGTCGCATCGTCGGTCGGGAGCCGTCCGGCTCCATGCTCTACGTTCGATATACGAGTGCCGATTCCTCCTTTGGGGGCCGCCGCGCGCTTTACAGGGTCTGCCCGGAATGCTACAATAATCCCGTCCGAAGCAGGCATCTGCCGTTCATCCCGCCGTGACGCCCGGCCGGGCGCCGCGACGTTCCGAGGAGGCGCTCCATGTTCGAGTATGTCAAGTGGCGCGGCGACCTGTCCTTTTCCGCGTCCCCGTTCGGCGAGATCGACGCGCTGATCTTTTCCCAGCTTTCCTACCTGCACTTCCGGGACGTGCTGGGGACGGAGGCGGCGCCGCTTCGCGCGGCGGCGAAGCTTTTGGAGGCGATGCCCGCGGAGCCGGGCAACGCGCAGGCGGTGGCCCAGCGCCACAAGCTGCTCAGGGCCGTCAAGCGCAGCGCCCGTTTCGGCGGCCTTGCGGTCGGGTGGTGCGAAGACCGGTTCGATACGGCCCGCGGCATGCAGTTCGCCGCCGCAACCTTCGCCCTGCCGGAGGGTGCGCACGCGCTTTCCTTCCGCGGCACGGACGCGACCGTGGTCGGCTGGCGCGAGGATTTCAACATGTCCTTCTCCTGCCCGGTGCCCTCGCAGGCTGAGGCGCTCGCCTATCTGGAGGCGGTCGCGGCGCAAACGGCGGGACCGCTTTTCCTGTGTGGGCATTCCAAGGGCGGCAACCTGGCGCTGTACGCCGCGGCCACCTGCGCGCCCGCCGTGCGCGAGCGCATCGCGACCGTCTGGCTGTTCGACGCGCCGGGGCTGGACGCGGGAACGGTCGCGACCGAGGGGTACCGCGCGGCGCTGCCCAAGGTGCGCTGTTACGTGCCCCAGGCCTCGCTCATCGGCCGGCTGATGAACGCGCCGGAAGCCTACACGGTCGTCCACAGCGCGGCGATCGGCTTTTCACAGCACAACGTTTTCACCTGGGAGCTGGACGGGCCGCGCTTCGTCACCCGGCCGTCGCTGGATAAGACCAGCCTGCTGATGAAGGCGACGATGGACGAGTTTTTGCTGGAAAGCACACCCGAAACGCGCAGGCTGTTCGTGGAAACCCTGTTTTCCGTGCTGGGCGCGGGCAACGCCTACACCCTGAGCGACGTGGCCGGGCGTCTGGCCGATACGGCCGGAGCGCTGTTTACGACCCTGCGGGCGCTTGATCCCGCGACCAAAAAGGCGGTGCTCTCCATCGCGGGCACGCTGGCGTCCAGCGGTGTGGAAAGCGCCCGCCGCTTTATCGGCGAATACCGTGCCGAGTCGAAGCAAACCCCGTAGACCGCCGCGCGCATGAAAAACGCCGGGACGTTCGCACGTACCCGGCGTTTTGTTTGTCGTTTCTCGCGCTGCGTCATGCTGCTGCAAACCTTAATGCATTAGTGGTCGGACGAAGGCCCAGGGCAAGAGCGCCGCGAGATCGAGGCGTCAAGGATTCGAAATCGTGTCAAAACGAAAGCGTGATGAAATCCGTATACTGGTAATCGCCGAACACGTCGTTCAAGCAGAAGCCGTACACGTAATCCGCCTCGGTCTCCACGTCGTCGTACCCGAAGGCGATCGCGCCGTCCGCGCCGACCGTGATGGGATCGCCCTCGAAGGGCTCGTACTGCTCCTCGTCGTTCTCGTCCCAATAGAGCAGTTCGTACTGCGGCACCACCACGTCCCCCTGCGCAAGCGGCTCGTATCCGCGCACCGGCAGGCCCGCGTCGTTGTACCCCTCGGTCGTTCCCACCACCACGCCGCCGGGATGATCGGCGTCGAACACCACCAGCAGGTAGGTTTCCTCGCCGTTGAGGGTGACGGGGATCAGCGAGCGGATGTAGTTTTCGTTGGCGATCTGATCGTACATGCATACCATCTGCCCGTCCAGCGTCGGCCACGTGCCGTCGAACAGGCCGTAAAGCTTGCCGCTGGTCCAGTTGATGACCACGTCCTGGGTATAGCCCAGATCCACATAGCACTCGAAGTCGGGGTCGCTCACGTCCATCATCAGGCAGGCGTCGGCCGAGGCCAGGTATTGCATATCCTCGTCCGTGAGCGAAACGGTGTAGGCGTAATCGCTCTCGGCGTTGGCAAAGGGGTTTTGGACGTCGTAGGTCTCGCCGTCCGCGGAGAACTCCACCATGGAATCCTCCCAGTCCTCGCCGCTCCACTGGTCGGCGAACGATCCGCTGGTGTACCCGTCGCCCTCCCACTGCTGGTTTTCATCGTAGGCGTCGGCGTTGAAGGTCTCGCCGTTCTCCCCAAACAGATCCGTCAGAAAGCTGTCAAGCGAAAAGTCCGTCTCGTCCTGGGTCTTTCCTTCCTGCGTCCCGTCCGCCGGGCTCCACCCGTTCCACAGCCCGGAGAAGGCGTCGGTATCGCCCTGCGAGCCGTCCGCGTACTGCGAAAACCAGTCGATCGTCGCGTCCTGCACGCTTTCCTGCGTGGTTTCGGCGGAACCGAAGGTGTGGCTGCCGCTTTGCATGGTGGTTACGAATCCGCGCACGAAGCCTGTATAATCGGGCATCAGGTTTTGCGTGTCGTACACCGTCAGGTAGTCGTCGGCAAGGCTGCGGGTCTCGTAGGGCACCAGCACGGCCAGGCCGGAGATGCCGCTGAGGTTCGCGGAAAAGCCGTTGACCGCCACCACGTCCGCAAGCGCGGCGGTCAGGGCCTGCGCGCCCATAGCGTTGTACTCGGCGAACTTCCCGGCGAACACACCCAGATCGATCATATCCGACGCCGCGTCGCTGGTCTCCCCAAAGGAGGAAATGCTCCTGCGCGTGCGGGAAATGGCGTTGAAGTCGCCGCCGTCCAGGGCGCTTTGCAGGCTTTCCCCCATCGTCTCCACCGCGGCGCGAAGCGCGTCCATCTTGGAAAGGTCGAGCACCGACAGCGTGCCGAACTCCCCGTAGCCCGCGTCGTCCACGGCCTGCAGAAATCCGTTCACGATTTTACGGCCCAGCGCCTCCGTGTCCGCCGCGGGGTCGGCCGCCAGCGCCGGCAGCCAGCTTTTGTAGTTCCAGCCTTCGCCGGGCTCGGTTTCCTCGCTGGCGATCATGTAATCGGCGAAGGGCTGCAGGTGCACCGCCATTTCGTAATCCGCCATCAGGCAGGCGTCGAAGCCCACGAAGCTGAACTTGCGGTAGGAAGGCAGCGCGGAAGCCTCGCTGAAGGCCTCGTAGATCTCCGCCATGTCGAGGCTGTCGTCCGTCAGCTCGTCGTAGCATACGCCCTCGCTTGCGCCCGAGCCGTGATCCCACAGGATCAGGCCGTAACGGTCGGCGGGAAACTGCGAAAGCCCGTAGCTGAGAAACGAGGCGAACGCGTCTCCGTCCCCCATGTTCACCGTTCCCAGGCTTTGGAGCTTCGCAAGCCCGTCCTCGGAAAGCTGCCAGCGTTCGGCCTCGCCGTCGGCGATGCCCTTATACTCCCACGTTTTGGTGCCGCCGGTCTGCACGTACACGTTCAGATTCCCGCCGGGCGCCACGCCGCTTGCGATCATCTCGTTGAGGTCGGCGGTCGCCAGCCCGCCGTCGCTTTCCAGATCGGTGCCGCACAGGTACACCATCAGGGTGAAGGTCGTATCTTCCGCCGCGGCGGGGCTCCACGCGAGCGCAAACAGCAGCATCGTCGCCGTCAGCAGGGCCAGGGTCTTTTTCATCAAGACAACCTCCTATGCGTTGTTCACGTTGCGGTTGTTCCCCCGGGCGGCCGCCCGCGGAAGCCGTTTCGCCCGCCGTGCGGTTCAGATGTCGATAAATTCCCGGAATTCCCGCATGATGCCGATGCCGTCGGGGTAGTGGGCGGCAAACTGGGGCACGGCGTGGCTTGGGAAGCTGTTGCCCTCGATGAAGCAGGGGCCGTGCTCGGTCACGGCCACGTCCCAGGCGATAAAGCGCATCTGCGGCACCTTCTGCGCCGCTTCCAGGCACATCTGCATGGCTTCCTCAAAGAAGGGGACGGTGAAGCCCACGATGGGCGTGCCGGTCATGGGGTGTTTGGTAAAGGTGTTGCCGGCCTTGTCCGCACCGACGGTCAGCAGTTTGCCGCTGGCCAGGTCGACGCGCGCGGCCATGCCGCCGCAGTCCACGTTGTCCATCACCTTGCCGTTGCCGATGCGCAGGAAAGCGTACACCACGCCCTGTTTTTTATCGCCCAGCAGCGTGGCAATGCGGATGGTGTTGACCGAGGTCGGGCACATCCGCATCATTTCAGGATGCTGGATCACCCGCTCCTCCAGAATGCCGATGCCCTTTTCCCGAAGCTCGGCGAGGAACGCCTCCTCCCGGCCCTGCCAGGCTTCCCGCGTGAAGCGCTCGATGCCGACCCCGCTGCTGCCCTCCAGCGGCTTGGCGATCACGTCCCCGTTTTCGGCCAGAAACGCCTTCAGGGCTTCGACGTCCGTATCGGGGCCGATTTTGAGCCAGCTGCGGCCGATATGCTCCTTGAACAGCTCGTTGAACGTCGCCTTGTCGTCGAACAAGTACCAGTAGGCCTTGTCGTTCATGCGGCGCACGATCGTGTTGCTCAGGCCCCGGGTGATGACCGTCCTTTTCTGCTCGTCGTTCAGGCGGTACATTTCGGCGATCTTGTAGTCCATATAGCCCGCGTTGTACCTGAGGGCGCAAAGGAGCATGTCTCCCAAAAGCCAGGCGCGGCTCTTGCCGCTTCGTTTTTTCAGAAAGCCGGTCGTTTTCCACATTTTGGCGAAATCCATGCGCACCAGGCGTTTGAAAAAGAACGTTAGCTTGCTCACGTCGGCCTCCCGATGTCAAACGTTGAAGCGGAACAGCGTCACGTCGCCGTCCTTCATCACGTAGTCCTTGCCTTCGCTGCGAATCAGGCCCTTCTCGCGGCAGGCGGCCATGCCGCCCTGCTCGATAAGCGTCGTGAACGGCACGATCTCCGCGCGGATAAAGCCGCGTTCAAAATCGGTGTGGATCTTGCCGGCCGCCTGCGGCGCCTTGGTACCGTGGGTGATGGTCCAGGCGCGGCATTCGTCCTCGCCGGCGGTCAGGAACGAAATGAGCCCCAACAGCCGGTAGCTGGCCGTAATCAGCCTGTCCAGCCCGCTTTGGCCGATGCCCAGCTCGCTTAGAAACTCCTGCTTCTCCTCCGGCTCCATGGCGCCGATCTCTTCCTCGATGCGCGCGCTGATGGTGAACACCTCCGCGCCCTCGGCCCTGGCGACTTCCGCCACCCTGCGCACCATGGGCAGGTTTTCGGCGTCCGCGCCCACCTCGTCCTCGGCGATGTTGGCGGCGTAGATCACGGGCTTGTCGGTCAGTAAAAACCACCCGTCCACGATCGCCTTTTCCGCCTCGTCCACGGCGAAGGTTCGCACGGGCTGTCCCGCCTCCAAATGGGCAAGCAGCTTCTGCGCCAGCTCCGCCTCCGCGGCGGCTTTGCGGTCGCCGGACTTAACCAGCTTCTGCGCCTTGTCGGCGCGCCTGCCAACCGTTTCCATATCGGCGAAGATCAGTTCCAGATTGATCTCCTCGATGTCGCGCACCGGGTCGATGGAGCCGTCCACGTGTACGATGTTCTCGTCCTCAAAGCACCGCACCACGTGGACGATCGCGTCCACCTCGCGGATATGGGACAAAAACTTGTTGCCCAGACCCTCACCCTTGCTGGCGCCTTTCACGAGGCCCGCGATATCCACAAACTCGACCGCCGCGGGGGTGACCTTCTTGGGGTGGTACATCTCCGCCAGCACATCCAGCCGGGCGTCCGGCACGGGCACCACGCCGGTGTTGGGCTCGATGGTGCAAAAAGGGTAATTGGCCGCCTGCGCGCCCGCTTTGGTGATGGCGTTGAACAGCGTGCTCTTCCCCACGTTGGGAAGGCCGACGATACCCAGTTTCATGGCTACACATCCTTAAACTGCCTTGTTTTTCATCGGTTCATTATACGACATGCGTCCGCAAAAAGCAACGCGGGCCTTCGTTTCCCCGCCGTATTGACGAACGGCACAAAATGGGTATACTAAAAGGGACGGCAAACGAATCGCATGTTTTTGGGGGGATACCGTCCGGACGGCGCGGTATGGCGCCTGCCGGAAAAGAAGGAAGACACGGACGCAGCCCTAAGCGCCGCGCACATGACGCGGCCGTTTTCGGTGCACCCGTGTTTTCCCTCTTCACGCGGTATTCCCCCCACTTTGTACCGGGGGGATATCGCATACGGCGATGTCCCCCTTTCGTTTGCCGTCGAAAAGAAAGGAGACGGAACATGGCATCGTTTCAAAACTGGATTCGGGAACTGGACCGCCCCGCCCCCTACCAGCCCGGCGCGCCCTTCTGGACCCATCCGCACATCGCGGCGGAAATGCTCAAAACCCACCTGGATCCCGCCACCGACGCGGCCAGCTACCGGCCGGAGACCATTCGCGCCATCTGCGCGCACCTGTGGACGGCCATGGGCCTCGCGCCCGGAAGCCGGCTGATCGACCTGGGCTGCGGGCCCGGGCTGTATTGCCGCGCGCTGGCCGGCATGGGCGCTTCGGTAACGGGCCTGGACCAGTCCCAAAACTCCCTGCGCTACGCACGCAAACTGTGCGCGGGACTGGACGCCGGTTTCGTGCGCGCAAGCTACCTCGACCCCTTCGGCACGGAAGCCTTCGACGCGGCGATCCTGATCTCGCAGGATTACGGCGTGCTGTCGCCGGAAAACCGCCGGGCGCTGCTCGGCAACGTGCGAAACGCGCTCAAACCCGGCGGGCTTCTGGCGCTGGACGCGCCTTCGCGGGCGGCGTACGCCGCCCGGCGGGAGGCGACCGAATGGGAAACGTCCCCCGGCGGCTTCTGGCGGCCGCACCCCTACCTGCTGCTGCATGCCGTGCGCCTCTACCCCGAGATCGCCGCGCTGTGCGACCTGTACGCGGTACTGGACGGCCGGCGGACGGTCTACCGCGTCTGGCAGACCTTCTTCTCCCCCGAAAGCCTGACCCGGGAACTTACGGAGGCGGGCTTTACGGTCGAAGCCGTATGGGCCGACCTGTTGGGGAACGTTCCGGACGATGCGTCGCCCGCCGTGGGTGTGCTGTGCCGCAGAGCATAGCGGCGGAAAACACGACCTTGGGCGGAGCGCCTTTGCGGGCGCTCCGCCGTCTCGTCCGCATGCCATGCAGGCTGCCTGAGAATATAAGACGGCGCGGAACTAAAAATAGCGCATGGATTCGCGGCTTCCGGTGTGGCGCGCGGCGCGCCGTTGGAGTATACTGGGTTGTGCAACGGATCGGCGACGGCGTTTTTCAGCCGCCGCGGAAAGGAAGAGAAAAATGAAACCGCTTCATGAAATGACGCTGGAAGAACTCATCACCCCGCGGGCGGACGCCTGCGCGTGCGGGCGCGCGCATACCGCGGGGCTGAAATACGTCAAAATCGGCCGGGACGCCACGCGCTTCCTGCCGGAGGCGCTTGCGGCCGTCGGCTGCCGCAAACCGTTCGTGGTTTACGACCGCCATACCGCCGCGGCGGCGGCCGCGCCCGTGGAGGAGGCGCTCAAAGGTGCGGGCGTCCCCTACGCCTCCTACGTGCTGACCGCCGAGCGGGTGGAGCCGGACGAGCGCGCCGTGGGCAGCCTGTGCATGGCGTTTGAGCCCGATTGCGACGGGGTGCTGGCGGTAGGCTCCGGCGTGATCAACGACTGCTGCAAGGTGCTCGCCCACGCGATGGGCGTCCCCTCCGCGGTGGTGGCCACCGCGCCTTCCATGGACGGCTACGCCTCCAATTCCTCCTCCATGATCCGCGACCGGGTGAAGGTGTCCCTGTACAACGCGTGCCCCGCGGCGATCATCGCCGATACGATGATCATGAAGGACGCCCCCGAAAGGATGCTTCAGGCCGGTTTGGGCGATATGCTGGCCAAGTATATCGCGCTGTGCGAATGGCGCATTTCCCGCATCGTGACCGGCGAATACTACTGCGAGGAGATCGCCGCGCTCATGCGGCGCTCGCTGGAGAAGATCGTCTCGGCCGCGCCGCGCCTGCTGACGCGTGATCCGGAGGTGATCGGCGCGGTGACGGAGGGCCTGATCCTCTCCGGCGTGGCGATGGCGTTCGCGCAGGTTTCCCGGCCCGCCTCGGGGCTGGAGCACTATTTTTCGCACCTGTGGGAGATGTTCGCGCTGGACCGCGGGCTGCCGCCGGAGCTGCACGGCATTCAGGTGGGCGTGGGCACGGCGCTTTGCCTGCGCATCTACGACCGCCTCAAAAAGATGACCCCCGACATGGAAACGGTCGAGCGCGCGACGCTTTCGTTCAGCCCCACGCTGTGGGAGCAGAACGTGCGCCGCGTGTTCGGCGGCGCGGCGCAAACGCTGATCGACAGCGAAAACAACCTCTGGCACAAGAACGATCCTGAAAAGCGCCTTGAGCACGCGAAAACGATCATCACGCACTGGGACGAGCTTAAGCAGATCATGGCGGAGGAGCTGCCGGATACCGAAAGCATCCTTTCGCTGATGCGCTCGCTGCACATGCCGGTCAAGCCCGCCGAAATCGGCGAGGACGAGCGGGACACGCGCGACGCGTTCCTCTGCTCGCGGGACATCCGCGACAAGTACCTGACCAGCTCGCTTCTGTGGGATCTGGGCCTTTTGGACACCTTCCCGCTGGACGGGGCGAAGTAAAGGCCAGGGACCGCATCAACGGGTAAAACACGGGCGGGCTTCGCTATGGAAGCCCGCCCGTGTTTCGTTTTTTCCGTCTCCGGCGGTTATGCCGGGAAAGCGAAGTAACGCTTGGCGTTTTCGTAGCTCACCCCGCGCACGATGGCGGCCAGCGCCTTTTCGTCGTCGGGGAACTGCCCGTCCTCCACCCACTGCCCCAGCAGCCGGCACAGGATACGGCGGAAATACTCGTGCCGCGGATAGCTCAAAAAGCTGCGGCTGTCGGTCAGCATCCCCACGAACCCCGCCAGATAGCCGAGGTTGGCGAAGCTGGTCAGCTGCGCGGTCATCCCCTCCAGATGGTCGTTGAACCACCAGGCGGAACCGTGCTGCACGCGGCAGACGGCCTCGTCGTTCTGGAAGCAGCCGCAGATGCTGTCGATGGCCGCGTCGTCGTTGGGATTGAGGCTGTACAGAACGGTCTTGCCGAGCGTGCCCGCCTCCTCCATGGCGTTGAGCAGCGCCGCCAGCTGGGCGGAGGGGGTGAAGGTGTCGATGCAGTCGAACCCCGTATCCGGCCCCAGGCGGCCGAACATGGGCTGATTGTTGTCCCGGCGGCAGCCGAAATGCAACTGCATCGTCCAGCCCAGCCGCTTGTACTCCCCGGACACGAACAGGATGAAAGCGGTCTTGAACCTGAGCTCGTCCCCCGGCGCCACGGGCTTGCCGGCCAGACGATCCGCAAAGATGCGCTCGATCTCCGCTTCGGGTGCGGGCGCGTACATGGCATAGTTCAGGGCGTGATCGCTGAGCCGGCAGCGGTTTTGGTGGAAGTATTCCATCCGCGTCTTCAGCGCTTCCTTGAGCGAAGCGAACGAATCGATCGCCACGCCGGAAACGGCGGCAAGCTTTTCCAGGTAAACCGGATAGTCCGCCTTTTCGAGGTTCATGGCCTTGTCCGGCCGCCACGCGGGCAGCACCGTGGTCGCGAAAGTCTTGTCGGCGACAATCTTCCGATGCCATTCCAGCGTATCGGTCGGGTCGTCCGTGGTGCAGATGATCTCCACGTTGCTTTTTTCGATCAGCCCGCGAACGCCGAAACCGGTCTCCTTAAGCTTCGCGTTGACGTGATCCCACACCTCGCCGGCCGTGTCGCCGTTGAGCAGTCCGTTGTAACCGAAAAAGCGCTTAAGCTCCAGATGGCTCCAGTGGTACAGCGGGTTGCCCGCGGCCATTCCCAGCACTTCCGCCCATTTCTGGAACTTTTCCCGGTCGCCCGCGTCGCCGGTAATGTACTTTTCCGGCACGCCCGCGGCGCGCATGAGCCGCCACTTGTAGTGGTCGCCGCCCAGCCAGACCTGGGTGATATTCTCAAACCGCCGGTCCTCGTAAATCTCCCGCGGATTGATGTGGCAGTGGTAGTCGATGATCGGGCATTTCGCCGCAACCTCGTGGTAGAGTTTCCGCGCCGTTCGCGTCGTCAGCAGAAAGTCCTCGTCCATGAATGTCCGCATACGCATATCGTCCCTTTCGTCTGTCTGCTCCGCCGCGGGCTGGCGAACGCGCCGGGCCCGCACGGTATGTAAACGCTTACGCATTTTCACGATAATTATACACCATTTTGAACAAAATTCAAGCAAAAAACCACGCTTTGCCGTGAAATGCACGCGAAACGACGCGAATGCATTCGTCATTGACGAACCCGACGATCTGCGGTACGATAGGCGCTGAGAAATGTAATTATTTACACGTCCGAAAATAACGGCGTTCAGCGCCGTTCGGGAGGCCGCAGAATGATCCAGGCATTGCAAATCCACCCCGCGGATAACGTCGCCGTCGCCCTGTCCGACCTGCGCGCGGGCGAAACCGTCGCCGGCGAAGGGTTCTCCTGCGTGCTTCGGGAAGCCGTTCCCGCCGGGCACAAGTTCGCGCTGCGTCCGATCCAGAAGGGCGAGCCCGTCGTTAAATACGGCCTGCCCATCGGCGAGGCGTCCGCCCCCGTCGCCGAAGGCGAACACGTGCACACGCATAACCTGCACACCCTGCTCTCCGGCGAGCTTTCCTACGCGTACGCGCCCGTCCACCCGGCGCTCGCGCCCCTTGCGCCCCGCACGTTTCAGGGCTATCCGCGTTCGGACGGCCGCGCGGGGGTGCGCAACGAGCTTTGGATTCTCCCCACCGTCGGCTGCGTGAACGATATCGCCACCGAACTGGAAAAACGCGCGCAGGCGCTGGTCGGCGGCGCGGTGGAGAACGTTCGCGCCTTCCCCCATCCCTACGGCTGCTCCCAGATGAGCGAGGATCAGGAAAACACCCGGCAGATACTGGCCGATCTGGCCGTCCACCCCAACGCGGGCGGCGTGCTGGTGTTGGGCCTGGGCTGCGAAAACAGCGGCGTTGCCGAGATTCGCAAGCGCATGGGCGCGTATGACGAATCGCGCGTGCGCTTCCTCGTGGCGCAGGACGTTGAGAACGAGCTGGACGCCGGCATGGCGCTGCTTGCCGAACTGGCGGAAAGGATGCGCGGCGACCGCCGTGAGCCCCTGCCCGCGAGCAAGCTGACCGTCGGCCTCAAGTGCGGCGGTTCGGACGGCTTCTCCGGGCTGACCGCCAACCCGCTGATCGGCCGCTTTTCCGACCGGCTCGTCGCCATGGGCGGGGCCACCATCCTCACCGAGGTGCCGGAGATGTTCGGCGCGGAAACGCTTTTGATGACGCGCTGCGAAAACGAAACCGTCTTTGCCGATACGGTCGACCTGATCAACGATTTCAAGCGCTATTACGAGGACAACCACCAGACCATCTACGAAAATCCTTCCCCCGGCAACAAGGCCGGCGGCATTTCCACGCTGGAGGACAAGGCGCTGGGCTGCACGCAGAAAAGCGGCAGCGCGCCCGTGGCGGCGGTGCTCCCCTACGCGGGCCGCGTGACCCGGCCGGGGCTTACCCTGCTCAGCGCCCCCGGCAACGACCTGGTGTCCACCACGGCGCTGGCGGCGGCGGGCGCGCAGATCGTGCTGTTTTCCACCGGCCGGGGCACGCCGTTCGGTGGGCCGGTGCCGACCTTGAAAATTGCCAGCAACACGGCGCTTGCCGAACGGAAACCCAACTGGATCGACTTTAACGCCGGTCAGGTGCTGGAAGGCCACACGCTGGACAGTCTCGCCGATTCGCTGATGGACACCGTGCTTGCGACCGCTTCCGGCAAACGTTCCCGCAACGAGGAGAACGGCTATCAGGGCCTCGCTATTTTCAAAACCGGCGTAACGCTGTGATTGGGAGAGCGTAAACGCTTGGTATTGAGGGGGTTTAGCTCCCCTCGGCGTAAGGGATGCGCAGGGGGATCGCACCTGCGGGTGCGACCAAAGGGCTTTCCGCTCGCCCTTTGGGAACCTTCGGGCTTGCGCTC
>CAZXJI010000010.1:0-126600 GCA_964640955.1 uncultured Oscillospiraceae bacterium
CTCGTCCCCCTCCGGCAGGGGATAGCTCCAGATGGCCGCCTGCTCGGGCGTGACGGCGGTAGCGCAGTTGCAGGCGATGGCCGCCATTTTCACATAGTCCGTCTGATCGGTCACCGACTGGATGCTCAGCCGCGACAAAAGCGAATACTCCATGCGCATGCCGCCGCTGCCGCAGTTTTCGATGACGAGCTCCGGGTAGCGGGTCAGCACCCCGTCCAGCCACTTCAGGTACGCGCGCGTATGTTCAAGCAGCCCCGCGGCGGCGTTCGGGGCATCCTGCTCGGTGCCGACGCCCGCGTTGATGTTGTAGTCGATTTTCAGGTAGCCGACCCCGTATTCGCGCACCAGCCGGTCGACCACCGCGTCGGCGTGGCGGACGACCTCGGGGTTGCGGTAATCCAGCTGGTAGCGCCCGCGCAGGACGACCGGCCTGCCGCCGCGCCGGAAGAACCACGAGGGGGGCACCTTTTCAGCCAGCGGGCATTTGACGCCCATCACTTCCAGCTCCAGCCACAGCCCGGGGATCATCCCGTGGGCGCGGATCGCGTCCATCACCTCGCCGATGCCGCCGGGGAAGCGCGCGGCGCTGGGCAGCCACTCGCCCACGCCGTCCCACCAGGGGCCGTCGTCGTACCAGCCGCAGTCCACGCAGTAGTAACGGCAGCCCGCCTCGGCCGCCGCCGCGATCAGCGGCAGTTCCTTTTCGGTGGTCGGGTCGCCCCAGAGGCAGTTCATGTAATCGTTGTAGATGACGGCGGGGTGCGCGTTGTCCGCGTTCGGGCGGCGGATGCGGCGGCGATAGCGGGTCAATTGCTGCATCGATTCCTCAAAGTCCTTTCCCCACGCCACCGCGCAGGGAACGGACGTAAAGCGCCCGCCCGGCGCAAGCGGCAGGGTAAAGCCGTTTTCCTGCAGGCTCGGGCCGGAAAGCGCCAGGTACAAAAGCCCCTCCGTTTCGGAAACTTCCCAGTTCCAGCTCCCCGCCGTTTCCAACTGCCAGGCGATGGTGCCGCCGCCCGCCGCGTCGCTCAGCGCGCCCATGGGCAGGTGCTCGCCCGCGGGCCACGTGCCGGTGGAGGAAAGCGCGACCCTCCGCATGGAGAAACGGTTGCCCTCGCCGAAAACGGGGGCGTAGCCATAGTCGGCCAGCGTGCGCGTACGCCACTGCGCCTCGGCGCACCAGGTGCTCTGCGGCAGGTGCACGGTGTGGTCCGCGCGCGTCTGCGCCCGCGTCCCGCCCAGGAGCCCCGCCAGTTTGAACGAACTCAGGTATTCCACCGCATAGGTCTCGTCCGTCCCCCGGTTGATGAGCTCCGTCGCGCTGCGCACGGCCTTCGCCCCGTCGTAAAACTGCAGGGTGCTGACCGCCGTGAGCCCGCGCCACGACTGGCGCACCTCCAGCTTCGCGCCGTGTTCGTTTCGCGTAATCGCGTGGCTTTCGTAGCGCAAAAGGCTTCCCGGCTGGGTGCCGGTATGCTTGCTGCCGCAGTTGTCGTCCTGATTATACCCGGCGGCCTGGCATTCCAAAAGCCGCATCCAGCGGGTGTCCTCCGGCAGGGGCACCGCCTCGGGCCCGAGGGTAACAAGCCGCACGTCCCCTTCGGGCGTGACGAGGATATCCAAATACAAGCCGTTTTCATGCATGGAGATGCGCAAGGCGTCCGCCTCCCTTTCGTTTTCGCCGCGGCTCGCGGCGGTTCCCGTTTCATTCGATAGGATTAATGTACCTCCGTTTGCGCCGCCCCGCAAGCAAAAAATCGTAGGCCGCCGGGAAAAGATCGTCCATGCCCCCGCCCGGCCGGCCGTAGCGGACGAACGCGTTTCATGGTACAATAGTACGGACAAATTCAACGCAAAAAGGAGATCGATCAAATGGCCGGGATCATTATCAACGCGCGCCGTTCCAAAGGCACGGTCAACCGCAACATCTTCGGGCATTTCAGCGAGCATCTGGGCCGCTGTATTTACCAGGGCATCTATGTGGGGGAGGACTCCAAAATCCCCAACGTCGACGGCATGCGCAGGGACGTCGTCCAGGCGCTCAGAGCCATCAGAATCCCCGTGCTGCGCTGGCCGGGCGGGTGCTTCGCCGACGAGTACCACTGGCAGGACGGCATCGGCCCCAAGGGCCTGCGCAAGCGCATGGTCAACACCAACTGGGGCCACGTGGTGGAGGACAACTCCTTCGGTACGCATGAATTTATGAACCTCTGCCGCCAGCTGGGGTGCGAGCCCTACGTAAACGGCAACGTGGGCAGCGGCACCGTGCGGGAAATGGCCGAGTGGGTGGAATACCTGAACAGCGACGGCAACTCCTCCGTGGTTGAAGAGCGCCACCAAAACGGACAGAAAGCGCCTTTCGGCGTCAGGTACTTCGGCGTGGGCAACGAAAGCTGGGGCTGCGGCGGCAACATGCGCCCCGAATACTACGCCGACGAGTACCGCCGCTACCAGACCTACTGCCGCGATTACGGCGACAACAAGCTTTTCCGCATCGCCTGCGGCCCCTCCGACGCGGACTACCGCTGGACGGACGTGCTGATGCAGAACGCCGGGCGCTTCATGGACGCCATTACCATGCACTACTATACCTGGACGGGGCCGGACTGGCAGCACAAAGGCAGCGCCACGCAGTTCACCGCGGCGGATTATTACCATACGCTGCGCAAGGCCGTCGCCATCGAGCCGATCATCGAGCGGCACCTGCAGGTGATGGACCGCCACGATCCGGAGCACCGCGTGGGGCTGATCGTGGACGAGTGGGGCACGTGGTTCACGGTGGAGCCGGGCACCAACCCGGGCTTCCTCTACCAGCAGAACACCATGCGCGACGCGCTGGTGGCGGCGCTCACGCTGAACGCCTTTATGGCGCACTGCGACCGCGTGGTAATGGCCAACCTTGCCCAGACCGTGAACGTTCTGCAGGCGGTGGTCCTCACCGAGGGCGACCGGATGGTACTCACCCCCACCTATCACGTGTTCGACCTGTACAAGGCGCATCAGGACGCGGCGGCGGCGGACTGCTTCGTCACCACGGACGAGGCGGACGCGGGCCTGCCGCAATTGCACGCGAGCGCCTCCGTCAAGGACGGGGTGCTGACGCTGACGGTTGCCAACGCGTCCGCGGATAAACCCGTGGACGCGGTCGTGCGCATCGACGGCTTTGCCGCCGGCGAGGTCTCCGCCCGCATCCTGACCGGTCGGACGGACGATTACAACGACTTCGGCGAAAACGCCGAAAAGCTCGCGGTTAAGCCCATGGACGGCATCAAGCTTACCGGCGACGGCCTGCGCTTCTCCCTGCCCGCCTGCGCCGTGGCCGAGGTCACCTGCCGGTGATCTGCCGCCGCTGCCTCCTAAGCGACATGGAGGACGAAACGCCGCTGTACCTGCTGATGCGGGAATGGCTTTCCGCCCTCCCCGCGGAGGAGCGCGCCTCCCGGGCCTGTTACGAAGCGCGGCTTGCGGCCTGCAAAGCCTGCGACCGGCTTTCGGACGGCCTTTGCGCCGTGTGCGGCTGCTACGTGGAGCTGCGCGCGGCCAAGGCGCGCCTGTCCTGCCCCGATGCCCCGCCCCGCTGGAAGCGGGAAGGGTAGGCGGGACTCCCTCTGTCCCTTTGGCTCCCTTCCCTAAGCCGGCGGGCTCAACCCCGCCGGCCTTTCCGATCCTCCGCGCCTCCTCATTTGACATCCGCCCCCGCCGTGGCTACAATAGGAGCGTGATTTTTCACGCCCCACGGCGGTCGCCGGAGGGCGTGCCAAGGAGCGGAAGGCATGGGAGACAAGCGGCGTTTGGCCGTATTGGGCAGCACCGGGAGCATCGGCACCCAGGCGCTGGATGTGGCCGCGCGCCACGCCGATCGCTTTTCCGTCGTCGCGCTGACCGCGCACCGCAGCGCCGAGGCGCTTTTTAAGCAGGTGGCGCGCTTCCGTCCGGCGCTGGCGGGGCTGACGGGCGAGGGTTTTTCGCTTGAGGATGTCCCGACCGAGCTGCGCTTTTGCCGCTGGGCGTTCGGCCCCGACGCGCTCGCCGCCGCCGCGACCGCCGCGGAGGCGGACACGGTGTTGGTGTCCGTGGTCGGCATGTGCGGGCTGAACAGCGTGCTTTCGGCGCTCGCGTGCGGGAAGCGCGTGCTGCTGGCCAACAAGGAGGCGCTCGTCGCGGGCGGCAGGCTGGTGATGGACGCGGCGCGCAAGGCGGGCGAGCATTCCCTGCTCCCGGTGGACAGCGAGCACAGCGCCGTTTTCCAGTGCCTGCAGGGCGCGGCCGGCAACCCGATCGACACGCTTTACCTCACCTGCTCGGGCGGCCCCTTCCGCACCTGGGACAAGGCGGCCGTCGCCGCCGCGACCCGCGAGGCGGCGCTTCGGCACCCCACCTGGACGATGGGGCAGAAGATCACCGTGGACAGCGCGACCCTTTTCAACAAGGCGCTGGAGATGATCGAGGCGCGCTGGCTGTTCGACATCGACCCTTCGCGGATCCAGGTGCTCATCCACCCGCAGAGCGTGGTGCACAGCGCCGTGGGCTTCGCCGACGGCGGGGTGATCGCCCAGCTGGGCACGCCGGACATGCGCCTGCCCATCCTCTACGCCATGGCCTACCCCGACCGCCTGCCCACCGGCGGCGCGAAGCTGGACTTTTTTGCTCAGGGCGCCCTCACCTTCGAGCGGCCCGACCCGGAGCGCTTCCCATCCCTGCGGCTGGCCGCGGAGTGCCTTTCGGCGGGCGGCGCGGCCTGCTGCGTGCTCAACGCCGCCAACGAGGTCGCCGTCGGGCGCTTCCTTCGGCCGGAAGGCGGCGCGCCCCTGACCGTGGGCGACATCTACCGCATCGTGGAGGAGACCCTCCGCCGCGTGGGTCCGCTTCCGGCGGACACGCTCGCCCAGGTGCTGACCGCCGACCACCTCGCGCGCGAAACGGCGGCCGGCCTGCTGCCCTGACCGATTTTGACCGGGCGCGGTACCGCGCCCCCGGGAGGACAACCGATGACGATCCTGTACATTCTGCTGGCCATCGTGCTGCTGGGCGTGCTGATTACGGTGCACGAATACGGCCACTTCATCGCCGCGCGGCTCTCCGGCATCGCCGTAAAGGAATACTCCGTGGGCCTGGGGCCCAAGCTTTTGCAATGGAAAAGCAAAAAACACGAGACGCTTTTCACCCTCCGGCTCATCCCCATGGGCGGCTACTGCATGTTCTACGGCGACGAAACCGACCAGCAGAATGCCGACGATCCCCGCGCGTTTGACAAGGCGAAGGTTTTAAGGCGGATGCTTACGGTGTTCAGCGGCCCGCTGATGAACATGGTGCTGGCTTTCGTGCTGGCCGTCGCGCTGATGGCCGGCTACGGCTACACCCTCGCCCAGCCGAGCGTGACCGAGGTGGAGGCGTCCATGCCCGCCGAGGCGGCGGGCCTTCAGGCGGGCGACGTGATCATCGCCGTCGACGGGCAGTCGATCGCCACGGGCGACGCGGCCGCCCTGACCGAGGCGATCGACGCCCTTCCCCAGGGCGGAAGCCTCACCCTCACCGTGCAGCGCGGGGAGAGCACGCTGGAGGTTCCCCTCACCCCCGTGTGGGACGAGGCGACCCAGCGCTATCGTATCGGCGTGGGTATCCGCGCCTACGCGCCCCTGGCCTTTTCGCAGATCGTCCCCGCCGCGTGGGACAGCTGCGTATACGCCTCCACCGTCATCCTGGATTCGCTCGGCAAGCTGGTAACCACCGGCGAGGGCATACAGGATACCGCCGGTCCCGTGGGCGTGGTGCAAATGGTGGCGCAGGAAACGCAGCAGGGCGGCCTGGAGATCTTTTTAAACCTCGCCGTTATCATCAGCATCAACCTGGGGCTGATTAACCTGCTGCCCATTCCCGGGCTGGACGGCAGCCGCCTGGTGTTCATGCTCGTCGAAGTCGTGCGCCGCAAGCCGATCAACCGCAAGATCGAGGCGACGGTGCACCTGATCGGCTACGCGCTTCTGCTCGGGCTGATGGTGTTTTTCACCTTCCGGGACGTGGGGCGCATCATTACCGGATAAAGGCGTTTTCCATTGCACAATGCGCCGCAATTGTCCGTTGCGGCCGCTTGCCGCGCCGTGTTATAATCATAAACGCAAGGCGCGGGCGCGGCTTCGGCGTTTCCGATGCCGCGCAAGGAGGATCAGGTTGATGAAGGGCGTCCTGAAGGAACAATGGAAGAAGAATCTCAACGTGCCCAACGCCCTTACGGCTGCCCGCATGTTGATGATCCCCCTGTACGTCGCATTATTCGTGCACGGGCAGAAATACCCCGCGCTGCTCGTTTTTTTGCTGGCGTCACTCACCGACATGCTCGACGGGCTGATCGCGCGGCACTACCACCTGATCACCGATTTGGGCAAGCTGATGGATCCGCTGGCCGACAAGCTGATGGTGCTGACGGTCATGTTCAGCATGGCCCTGGGCAACGACGCCATTCCCCCCGTGGTACCTTGGACGGCGGTGGGCATCCTGCTTGGCAAGGAGCTTATCATGATGTTGGGCGGGCTTCTGCTTTTGCGCCGCAACATCGTGGTGTATTCCTATTTCATCGGCAAGGCCGCGCATTGCCTGTTCATCGCAGGGCTGACGGCGACGTTCTTCCACGACTGGTTCGTTTCGGCCTGCGCGGGGTGGTTCATGACCCCCGACCTGCTTCTTCTGTGGACGGCGGTGGTGTGCACGCTGTGCGCCCTGGCCGTGTACGTGGCCGATTCCATCCGCAAGGTAAAGCGCCCCGGACCGCAGGCGTAATGCCGGGCTCCGTGCGCGTCTCCCCCGCTTTTCCGCCCGAGAAGCGGGGATTTTACATTTCCCCCGCGCGCTTCGCGCCTTGCGCCGGCCGCCTTTGCATGGTATGATCGTTTCATGCGCCCCCGGGCGCGGAAAGGGGCGGCGCTATGGCGGGCGGAAGGCTGTCGGACGCGGGACGCGGACACGCGCTGGCGCTGGGCACCATTCTGGTGTGGGGCACCACCTTCATCGCCTCCACCGTGGCGCTTAGAACGCTTTCGCCCGTGGAGCTGCTTACGCTTCGCATGCTCGTGGCGATCCTCGCGCTGACCGTCGCCTGTCCGCACCGGCTGCGGCTCAAGGCCCGTGTGCACGAGCTTTACCTGCTGGGGGCTGGGCTTTGCGGCGTTACGCTCTATTTTCTGTTTGAGAACGTCGCGCTGACCTACACCAGCTCCGCCAACTGCAGCGTCATCATCTCCACGGCTCCGTTTTTCGTGGGGCTCGCCGCGCGTTTCCTCTTAAAGGAGGATCGGCTGAGCCGTTCGTTCTTCGTGGGCTTCCTCATCGCCATGACCGGCGTGTGCATGGTATCCTTCGCGGGGCGCAGCCTGCGGCTCAACCCGCTGGGCGACGCGCTGTGCATCCTTGCGGCCGTGGCGTGGTCGTTTTACTCGGTGTTCATCCGCAAGCTGGAGGGGTACGGGTACAACATGCTCCTGCTGACCCGCCGCATCTTCGTCTACGGCGTGCTGTGCCTGCTTCCGTTCATGGCGTTCACGGGCTTCAGCGTCACCCCGGCGGACCTTTTCAACGCGGATACGCTGACGAGCGTTCTCTTTCTGGGCCTGGTCGCCAGCGCCCTGTGCTTCGTTACGTGGAACACGGCCGTGCGGCTCATCGGCCCGGTAAAGACCAGCGCATACATCTACCTGACACCCCCGGTCACCATCGTGTTCGCACGCCTGATCCTGAGCGATCCCATCCATCCGCTGGCAATCGCCGGGGCGGCGCTGGCGCTTCTGGGGCTGGCCATCAGCCAGCGCCGCAGGCCCGTGCGGGAGGCCGCCTGACACCGGGTGGCAAAAGGCCCGGAATGTGGTATAATACTTTACGCGAATAGACACGGTTTTGGCGCTCGGCGCCGGGGAGGTACGGATATGTTCGGACGATTCATGAATAATTATTTCTACGGCAAGAGCGGCAAGGGCGATTACACCCGCGAGGACCTGCCCGAAACCCGAACCCAGCTGTTTTGGGAAACGCTGCGCACGCGCTTCAGCGGCCTGATGCGGCTGAACCTGCTCTACATGCTGGCGTGGCTCCCGGCGCTGCTGGTGATCGGCTACCACGTGCTGATGCTCTACTCGGCCACGGTCAACCTGGCCGACCTGCAAAGCCAGGTAGACGCGGGCACCCTGGCCGCCGCGGATTACGTGACTCAGCAGGCGCTGTACGTGGACGGGGTGAAGGCCGTGGCGCTTCGGGCGCTGCTGTTTCTGATTCCGGCGCTGGCGGTGACCGGCCCGTTTACGACGGGCATCAGCCTGGTTACGCGCAACTGGGCGCGCGACGAGCACGCCTTCCTGTGGAGCGACTATAAGGATGCCGTGAAGGAAAACTGGAAGCAGGGCCTGGCTACCAGCACCATCACGGGCTTCGTGCCGATGCTCATGTACGTGTGCTGGGTGTTTTACGGGCAGATGGCGCAGACCAGCTCGCTTTACGTGATCCCGCAGGTGCTGACGCTCCTGCTGGGCCTTGTGTGGATGATGAGCCTGATGTTCACCTACCCGATGATGGTCACCTACCGCCTGCGCTACCGCGACGTGCTGCGCAACAGCCTGCTGTTGACCATCGGCCGCCTGCCGGCCACGGTGGGGCTCAAGCTGCTTTCCGTGGTGCCCGCGCTGATCGCCGCGGTCGTCAGCTACATGACCCCGTACTTCCAGTGGGCGCTGATGATCTGCATGCTGTACTACGTGTTCCTGGGCTTCGCCCTGAGCCGGTTCGTGGGGGCCAGCTACACCAACGCGGTTTTCGATAAGTACATCAACGTCAAAATCGACGGCGCGCCGGTCAACCGCGGCCTGTACGTGGAGCCCGAGGACGACGAGGACGACGAGTCCGGCGACGGCGGCGCGCCCCAGGCGTGAGCCTCCGCGCCCTTTCAGCAATCCATACGAGGTGACGCCTTTGTATACGGCTTTCGCATCCGTCTACGACCGTTTGATGGCCGATGTGGACTATCCGGCGTGGGCGGCTTATTACCAGACGCTTATGACGCTCTACGGCCTTCGCGCCGGCAAGGTGTGCGAGTGCGCCTGCGGCACCGGGGGCATCACCATCCCGCTAGCCGGGATGGGTTACCAGATGACCGGCGTGGACCTGTCCGAGGAGATGCTTTTCGAAGCCAGCCAGAAAGCCCGCCGGGCCGGTGCCATGATCCCGTTCGTCCGGCAGGATATGCGCGCGCTGCGCCTGCACCGCCGGATGGACGGGGTGCTTTGCACCTGCGACGGGGTGAACTACCTCCCTTCGGCAAACGACGTGCTCACGTTTTTCGGCGCCGCATTCACGGCGCTCGTCCCCGGCGGGGTGCTGGCCTTCGACGTAAGCACCCCCTATAAGCTCAAGCACGTCCTGGGCAACCGCTTCATCGGCGACGAGACGGCCGAGATCGCCTACCTGTGGAAAAACACCTACCGCCCCGAAAGCGAAAGCGTGCGCATGGATCTGTCCATTTTCACCCGTGCCGAGGGCGAAACGTACCGGCGCATCAGCGAGGAGCAGACCCAGTACGCCTACGGCGCGGAAACGCTGACGCAGCTGCTTTCGCAGGCGGGGTTCACCGACATCCGCCTTTTCGGGGACGGGACGTTCGCCCCGCCCAAGCCGACCGAGCAGCGCTGGCATATCGCCGCGCGCAAACCCCCTGCGGAGGCCGGCGAGCCGGAAGGCTGAGCTTCGGGCGGCGCGCCCTCCCCGTTTACCGTCCACAAAGGAGCGTCCATGGATAAACAGCAGGATTCGGTATTGCATTTCACCCTGAAGGACGGTGCGGTGCGCGGCCTTCTGATCCGTTCCACCCGGACCGCCGCCGAGGCGCAGCGCCTGCACGGGGCGAGCGCCGTGGCCGCGGCCGCGCTGGGCCGGGCGCTGACGGGCACGGCCATGCTGGCCTCCACCCTCAAGGAGCCGGACGCCTCCGTTACCCTCACCATCGACGGCGACGGCCCGCTGGGCAAAATCCTCTGCGTGGGCGACGGCCCCACCGTGCGCGGGCTGGTCACCAACCCCGGCGTATCCCTGCCCCTTCGGGACGGCCTGCTGGACGTGGGCCGCGCGGTGGGGCGGCACGGCCGCCTCAGCGTGGTCAAAGACCTGCGCCTCAAAACCCCCTATATCGGCCAGACCGAGCTGCAATCCGGCGAGATCGCCGTAGACCTGGCCGATTACTACGTGCACAGCGAGCAGAGCCCTTCGCTGGTGAGCCTGGGGGTGGCCGCCTCGGACACGGAGGTTTCTTCGGCCGGCGGGGTGCTTTTGCAGCCGCTGCCGGACTGCCCGGACGACGTCATCGACCAGCTGGAGCTGCGCTCCCCCATCTTTGGCGATATCGCCTCCGAACTGCCTCACGAGACGCTTCAAACCCTTCTGAACAGCTGGTTTCACGGCCTCGCCCCCGTGGCGCTTTCGGAAACGCCGCTCAGCTATCATTGCGGCTGTTCCCGCGAGCGCATGGAGCGCGCGCTGATCTCGCTGGGCGAGGAGGAGCTTTCCCGCATGATCACCGACGAGGTGGACGGCGCGGAGCTGGTCTGCCACTTCTGCAACCAAAAATACCACTTCACCACGCACGACCTGCTCAGGCTGCTCAACCGCGTCCGCTGAGCCGCCGCCCGCAGAGGAGTACCGAGATGACACTGAAAGCCGGGGAAATCGTCAAACTGCAGCGTTCCAGCGCCTACTGGGTGGGCCGCGCCGACCGCCACCGGCGGCAGGGCAACCGCCGCCGCGCCGCCGCGCTTTTGCGCCACGCGGTGGCGCTGTCCCCCACGGACAGCGACCTGCGCATCGCCTATGCCCGCACCCTGCAGGAGATGGAATGCTACGAGGCCAGCAACCGCGTGGCGTTCGGCGCGCTCACCCTCGACCCCAAAGGGTACGCCTCCTATGGGCTCATCGGCCGCAACATGCTGGCCCTGGGCTACGAGCAGGAGGCTTTGGACGCTTTTTCCCGTTACCTGCTGGGCGTGAAGCGCGCGGGTGCGACCGCCGAGTTCGACGAGGATCTGGACGAGCTGGAAGCCGCCGAAAACGAGCGTGTCCGCATGCCCGCGCGCTACGAGGCGCAGCTGAACATCGCCGGCCGCCGCCTGGCCGGGGGCGATCTGGCCCGCGCCGCGCGGGCGCTGGGCCGGGCCCGGCCCGCGCGACTGGCGGACGACCGCTATTATTCGCTGCGTTCCCTGCTTTTGCAGGAACAGGGGGACCTGAGAGGCGCCCTGCTCTCCGCCCGGCAGGCCTGCCGCCGCAATCCCCGCAGCGCCCGCGCGCGCTGCACGCTGGCCGGCGCCTGGTGTCAGCTTAACCGGCGCGCCCGCGGCGCCTCCGCCCTGCTCTCCGCGGCGCTTTGCTGCCAGAGCACGCAGGACGAGCAGCTGTATTGCTATACCGCCGTCAGCCTGGGCTTTCCGGAGCTGGCGCTGAGCGTATTGCGGCGCTCGCTCAAAATCAGCCCCGACCGGATGCCCACGCTGTTCAATACCGCCGTCGTCATGCTGAAGCTGGGCCGGCTGTCCGACGCCGATTCCCTCATCCACCGCTGTCGGGCGCTGGACCCCTCCGACGTTCCTTCCCGCTGCACCGGCCGCACCGTAGACCAGTGGCGGGGGCTGGAACTGAACCCCTCGCAGGTGCGTTACGCGGCCAAGGCGCTGCCGTTTTACCCCCTGCTGTCGCCCGCCGAAAGCAACGATTGCCTCGCCCAGCTCGCCAAGGCGCTGGGCCGGGGCGCCGACGCCTTCTGCCATGCCCTGCAGGAGGACGAGGCGCTTTACGACCTGTTCCTCTACGAGCTGGGGGACGCGGATCACCAGCTGAGCCGGCTGATTCCGCTGGTGGCGGCCAACCTGCCCCCTGTCTTTGCCGAAAAACTGCTGCGGGAAGCGCTCGTGCAGCCCACGCCGGACGACCGCGTCAAGCGCAGCGCCGCCGCCGCGCTGATGGCCCTGGGCGCCAGGCCGCCCTACGTGGTATGGCACGGCGGCCGCATCGCGGAGATCAACCCCGCCGTGCAGAGCCGGCGGGACGGCAACCTGTCGCGCATCATGCTGGTGCGCCGCATGGCGGACCTCCAGCGCAAGTCCGGCGATACGCGGCTGATGACCCACGCGCTGCGCATCCTCTACCGGATGGGGGCGCGCCGGCGCGCCCACGTGGTACGCGACGCCGACGCCGTTTTCCGCGCCGCGCTGGAACAGCATTACCTGCTCACCTACGGCCTGCCCAACAACACCCGCCTGCGCTTTCTGCTGCGTTATACCGCGGACGAGCGGCGGCGGGTGCGCGCGGCCTTTCAGGAACTGTGCAGGGTGGTGCCCCTGCCCAAGCACAGCCCCGCCCACTGACCCGTTGCGATAAAGGAGGAACGACCCATGAAGCCCATCGACTTCGACGCGCATTTTTCCGACGATTTAACCGCCTGGATCGAAAAGAACCGCCCCCAGTACAAGCGCCCCGAGGCTTTGGAGGAGGCCGCCGCGGATTACTACATGACGTGGCTTTCCACCCCCGCTTCGTGGCTTGACGGCGCGGCGCCGGGCGCGTATTTCGACCGCTTCGCGGACGCAGGCGAGCTGGTAGCGCTGCTTAAGGCGTATATCGCCGCGGGCACGCCCATACCCGATCCGCTTTTGAACCGCCTGGAGGAGCTCCGTCAGGAGGAGCCCGTGCTTGCGCTGCTCCGGGACGCCTCGGCCCCCGCCGAGGCGCGCATGCACGCGGTGGAGTTGCTGCGCCAGTGGGACAGCGTTGCCCCGATGGTGGATTACCTGCGCTGGCAGGTGGAGCGCGGGGAGGATGAGGAGCTGCTGGACAACGCGCTGGACAGCCTCCGTTGCATGGGCGAGGCGGTCGCAAGGCCCGCCAAGACCGCCTTCAACGCGGCCGACGAGCCCGGCAGGGAAGCCCTCTTGGACGTCCTGGCCGATTTTCCCGGCGACGAGGACGTGTTTGCCTTCGCCCTTTCGCAGTTCAAGGCGCGGCCGGAGAAACGCGCGCTGTACGCGGGCTATCTGGGCAAGCTCGGCGACGACCGGGCGCTGGAGGCGCTTCTGGACGTGGCCGAGGGCGACGACGTCCATTACATCGACTTCATCGAAGTCCGCAACGCCATCGAGCGCCTGGGCGGCGAGGCCCCCGTGCGCGATTTTTCCGACGACCCTACCTACGCGGCCGTGAAGCGACTGCAGACGCGCTGACGGCGCACGGGAGGCATATGGCATGATTACACTGGAAGAAGTGAAAAAGAACGAGAGCATCCGCGCGCTGGTCAAGGCGGGCAACCGTTATCTGGAAACGCTGGGCTACACCGACCACGGCCCCAGGCATTTGAGCTTCGTCAGCCGCACCGCCAGCTACATCCTCAAATCGCTGGGCTACAGTGAGCGGGAGATCGAGCTGGCGGCCATCGCGGGCTGGGTGCACGACGTGGGCAACAGCATCAACCGTCACGACCACGGCCCCAACGGCGCGATCATGCTTTTCCCCATTCTCAAGGAAGCGGGCATGAGCATCGCGGACACGGTGGAGATCATTACCGCCGTGGGCAACCACGAGGAGGAAAGCGGCAGCGTATCCAGCGCCGTCAGCGCCGCGCTGGTGATCGGCGACAAGCTGGACGCGCACAAGAGCCGCGTGCGCAACGGCCGTCCCGACCCGGGCGACGTGCACGACCGCGTCAATTTTTCGATCCAGCAAAACGCCGTGACCGTCGACCGCAAAAACCGCATCATCCGCCAATCGCTGACGATGGACGATTCCAGCAGCGTGCTGGAATACCTGAGCATCTACATGCCGCGCATCATCATGTGCGAGAAAGCCGCGGCGTTTCTGGGGCAGGAATTTCAATTGGTTATCAACGGCCACGCGGTCAACAACCAGTCCCCCGCCCCGCAGGTGACGCCGTAGCATGCGTCGCCGCCCAGACCCGGGGAAGGAGGGATACGCCGAATGATCTGCAAACGTTGCGGCACCTACCTGGAAGAGGACGAGGTGCTCTGCCCCGTCTGCGGCGCGGCGGTGCGCCGGGACGCCCAGCCGGACACGGGCGTGCGCGCCATCCGCCAGGGCCGCCGCGGTTCCGCGCCCGTTTTGCTCCCCGACGAGCCGCGCGACGATATTCCCGAATACGGGGATTTTGAAAACTCGCCCTTTCCCGTGGAGCAGGAGGGCGGCGTGCGCCGCAAGCCGCCCAAAGCCCCCGCCAGGCCCATGCTGGAGTCCTTCGCCAGCCGCCCCAACACCCGCCGGGGCGTGCCGGTGCGCGGCAACAGCCGCACGCATCAGGTGGTCAGCCGTCACGGCAAGGCCAAGGTGGTGCGCCAGCACCCCATCAACTGGATGAAAATCGGGGTTGCCGTCGTCATCCTCGCGCTGCTTTCGGGCGTGGGCTACCTGATCTACCTGAACACCTCCGATACGGGCCAGCGCATGCTCGCCCGCAAGCGCGTGCTCGCCACCACCGAGGCAACGCTTAAGCTGGCTTCGAGCACCGATACCCTGCAGGAAACCGCCCGCACCGCCGCGCTCAAAACGCTCGGCGACGCCCCCGCGCAGGCCTATTGGGTGGTCGGGCAGGAGTACATGGACGAGGGCGACATGGACGACTCCATCACGGCCTTCCGCATCGCCGATATTCTGGACCCCGAAAATTACGACGGGCTGATGCTGCTGGGCACCGCCTACGAGCTGGACGATCGTAACGACGAGGCCGAAGCGGTGTACCTCCAGCTGACCGAAACGGTCAACCCTTCGCGCGCCGAGGCGTATACGGCCCTCATCAGCCTGTATCTGGACGCCGGCCGCGACCCGGAGGCCGCCGACATGATGCTGACGGCCTATAACAACACCGACAAGGAGAACTTCTACCAGCAGCGCAAGGACTTCATTCCCAACACCCCGCAGGTGGACACCGACCACCTCGCCGGCCGTTACGAGCTGGAACAGCAGATTACCGTCACGTCGCCGCAGGGCTACGATATTTACTATACCCTGGACAGCGACGCCGTTCTCCCTGAGGACGGTCAGCTGGTGCAAAACAACACCGTCACGATCCCCGAGGGCACCTATACGCTTCGCGCCGTCTGCAAGGCCGAGGATCTGGTCAGCGACGAAATGAGCATTTCCTACACCGTCTACTATCCCACGCCGCCGGCCCCCAAGTGCAACCTCGCGCCCAACACCTACTACAGCCTCCACACCGTCAGCCTGCGCGTGGGCACCAGCACGGAAACCAAGGAGGAGCGCGCCGCCAAAACCAAGGAGCAGCTGGCCAAGCAGGATGACCAGACCTTCTACTACACCATCGACGGCTCCACCCCCGACCCGAAGGTGAGCCCCATCTACGACGGCACCCCCATCCAGCTGCCCAGCGGCAGCTGCACCCTGCGCGCCGTGGCGGTCAACGGCTACGGCAAGCAGTCCAGCACCCTGGAAGTCGGCTACAAGTTCAAGGTCAAGCCCTATCCGCTCGCCATGTACAGCGACGAGGATACCTTCGACGGCTTCAAGCTCAACGGCACCTCCGCGGAGGACTTCAAGGACCGGTTCGGCGACCCGAAAACGACGGCCGAGACCCAGTACCTGACCCTCACGGACGAGGCACAGCACCTGGAATACTCCTGGGGATACGCGGTGTTCACCCTCAGCAGCAACAAGTGGCAGCTGGTGCGCATCGAGATGGACGACTCCATCACCGACGGGCCGCGCGGCGTGGGGATCGGCTCCAGCGAAAGCGAGATCGTCGACGCTTACAAGGACATGGGCATGCTCGCCAATCAGGACAACAGCCGAAACCTCTATTACAGCGACCAGAACGTGGGCATCGTGCTGCAAAACGACGACGGCACGAGAACCGCGCAGTACACCTGCTACACCACCGACGGCAAGCTGTGGGTGCTGCAGTACGTTTTGAAAAACGACCGCTGCGTGAAGATCGTCAACTACTACAAGCCGTAAGCGACGCGGCAAGCGGTACGAATTTGCGTGATACCGTACAGGCCGGAGGCGAACCGCCTTCGGCCTTTCTCATATTCTTCCGCTTCGCGTACCGCATCTTTTTTTGCCGTTCCAAACCGTTTCCGCCCGCAGAACGTCCTATCGGGTGTGCCCCTTCGCGGGAGTCCTTTGGGCGCCCGGCGGACCGAGAGGCGGAGAAAACGGACGGGAGGAATCGATATGAAACGTTTGATCGCGGCGGCGCTGTGCCTGCTGCTTGCGGCGCCGGCGGCCCGGGCCGAAACGGTGACGCTTGCCCGGCTCAAGGAGCAGACCCCGGAGCGGATGGAAATGAGCGTTACGACCGACGAGGGGGAAACGGTCATCGTGGACGCGCCGATCACCCTGCCGGACGGGGACACGATGCCCGTCGTGGTCGTTGTGCGCGCGACCTTCGATACGACCGACCTGCGCAAGGCATACCCGCTGCCCAAAGGCCTCGATGCCATCGCCATCGCCGCCACGACGGCCGACGATCATGCGGGTGCGTTCTTGCTGAATCTGTACCAGGAGGCCAAAAGCAACCGCATCTCCGGCAAGGTGGACAGCACGGGACGAGCCTACCTGCCGCAGGGCTCCACCCCGCCCGACAACGACGCGACGCCGGAGGATATCCTGGCCTTTTTGCAGGAGAACCTTCAGCGCTTTCAATGCGACACCCAGCCGGACATCCGGGTGGTGAAGGCGACGGCCGAAAGCGGGCTGTACAGGATGAAGCGCATCAAAACCCCCGAGGGCTGGTCGGAGTACGCCGTTGACGAAAGCAAGCCCGTCGCGAACGCCGGCAAGGGGCTGTGGCACCTGGAACTGGCGCAGTACCTGTACGGCGCGCGCATCTTCGATGATTATTTTCCTTACGGCTGTTATGAATCGCCCGCCAACCCCAACGACTGGTCTTCGCCGATTTTCTTTCACGCGGATTATCTGGACGAGGAGAATTTCAACCTCATCGCCGCGCCGGCCAGGCCGATCGGGCTTTGGCAGGAGGATGCGGAACTGCTCTCCTACGCGGACGTCGTGCAGATTGTTGAGCGGCGCATCCGCGAAGGGAAGCTGAAAAGCGTGTATGCGCTCACGCTGGGCTACTCCGTGCGCATCGCCGCCGGCGACGCGTACTGGGCCGACGAAACGTACTTCGACCTGTCCGCCGATACCCGTTTCGTGCTCGTGCCGGAATGGCAGATACTCGGCTTCGACCAGAAGGATCAGGCTGCCGCCGCGTCCGTCGGGCTTGCGGAGCCTACCGAACAGATGGTGCTGGAGCCGGAGGTCTACAGCCGCTACGGCATCGGTTACGAGTTGCGCATGGACGCGTGCACGGGGGCGTTTATCCTGGATTACGCCGCGCAGGAGTTCGACCTGGGCGACTGGCAGCCCTGAACCGTACGAAACAGGCCCCGCGCTTTCATTTTGAAGGCGCGGGGCCTGCTTCGTTCCGTTTGTGTTCAGATTTCCCACAGCCGCTTCATGGCCGCGAAGGCGCGCACGTATCCGCCGAACTCGTCACCCTCGTCCATCTCGTTGTCCAGCACCGTTTCCAGCTCCATCTCGGCGGCGGGTTTCAACCGCACGACCTGCGGGTTATGGTCGCGCTCGAACGCCCTGCCCAGCAGCTTCTCGCCGGCCTGCGGGAACGCGGCGTAAAAGTCCTTCAGGTATTCCTTGAACAGCGCCCGGCGCTTCTCCTGCGGCACGGCCACAGCCTGCGCGGGGCAGGGCGCCTCGCCGCCCTGCACGCTGCTTTGCAGGCGCGACACCTCCGTAAGCAGGCCGCGGGCCACCTCCTGCTTGGGGTGGCGGCTTTGCAGAAGGATCAGCTCCCGCACGGGGTGGTCGGGGTTCAGGGCGTTCAGCGCCAAACGGAACAGCTTGGTGCGCGTGTCCCGGTCGAAAATCTTCAAAAACTGGCCGCCGTTGCCCGCCACGCAGATCTCCATACGCGGGCAGAGCAGGGCGTGGGTTTCCTCGCTGTAATCGCAGCGGTCGAGCAGCTCGCCGCATAACCGGAACAGGAAGCCGAAGTTGAGCAGCAGCAGGCTTTCCAGCAGGCTCACCCGGCCCTCGCCGCGGATGGCGGCCATCGTCTCGGAGATGCTCGCGCTGTGGCGGGCAAAAAACGCGTCCAGCAAAAACACATTCTTCTGCCGCGCGCGCAGCGAATTGCGCCCGGCGGCGAAGGCGCGCGTCATCTCCCGCACCAGCTGGGCGAGCCCCGCCTCGGCGCCCTCGAAATCCGCCTCGAACTCGGCGCGGCGGCGCGCGGAGAGGGAATCGAACAATATCTGCCGGCACCCGAGCAGCAGCGACGCCTCGATGGCCGCGCGCGGCGCGCCGCCCAGCCACACGCTCAGGTCGGTGGTGCCGCCGCCCACGTCCATGTTCACGTAGCCGTTTCGGGCGTTGACCTCGTTTCGGTAACGGAAGTACAGGCCGTCAGCCTGGTTCTCGTGGGCGAAGAGCACGGCGGGCACGCCGGGGGTTAGGGGAACGCCCGTATCGGCGGCCACCTCCTTGCTGAGCGAGCGCACCATTTCCAGGTACGCCTCCTGACGGAAAAGCGGCATGGCGTTGGGCATGGAGATGCGCCAGCTCAGCGTGGGCGAGCCGGCCAGCCGCGCCGCAAGCGACGCCTGCAGAAGCGTCTGCTTCAAAAACAGCCGCAGGCAGCGCACCACGTAGGGTTCCTCGCCCCACTTAAGGTCGTAGTAGAGGACGTTGGGGTTCTTTTTGAGCAGCGCGGCCAGATCGGGCGCGTAGTAGATGTGCCCGTCCAAAAGCGGCGCGTTCCACTTCTGTTCGTCGTCGCTGAACATGTCCATGACGCTGATGAAGGTGGAGGGCCGATCCTCGTCCATGTAACAGCGGGCGGGCAGCAATTCGTCGGGCAGCAGGCGGTCGTCGTCCGCGCGGCCCTGCAGGAGCGTTTTCAGCAGTTCGGGGGCCAGCGCCGCCGGGCGAACCTGATCCCCCTGACGGAGCATGACGGTGGTGGCGTTGGAGCCGAAGTCGATGGCGACGGCGGCGGGCGCCTCCCGCTTGAGCTGCGTTACGGGCACGTCGTTGGGCAGCGCGCCCAGGCTCACCTTGCCGCGCGCCAGCGTCACATACAGGGGCCAATCGCGGGTGCGGGCCGTCTGCCAGCGATGCCCGGCGGGGGCCTCGCCCTCCCCGGCCTCGGCCACGCGGGGCTCGCCCTGCGCCCAGCCGTCCGCGCCCGGCACCAGCACGTCCACCGCGTCCGGGCGCTGGGCCAGCACGTAGTAGGCCGTCCACTGCCCCGGCGCGAGGCGCGCGGCGGGCCAGCAGCGCACCGTAGGCAGCTCCGCCGCCGCGACCGGCACCGCCATGCCGCGGGCGAGCGTCGTGCCCAGCGTATAGTCGCAGGCGAGCTCGATGCGGTTTTGGAAGGTGGCGTCCTGCGCGCGGTAACGGCGGGTCAGCTGCATCCGCGCGCGGATCCTGCGCCCCTTGGCATCCTGAATCAGCTCGAAATCGAACGCCTCGGCGGGCAGGCGGGGGCGAAGCAGATCGTCCGCCGCTTCCCCGGCTGCGCGCGAAAGCCAAAGCGCAAGCGACGGCCCCACGGGCGGCACGGCGTAGAGGTTTTCGGCTCCGCGCACCGCGCAGTGCTCGTTGAGCGCCACGTCCCCGAAGGGCGCCCCGCCGCTCGCCAGCAGCAGGCAGTCCGAAAACGCGCCCGTCAGCGCCTGCGCGTCGGAAAGCCCCACCATATCCCGCGTGAGCGCCGAAAGGGTGGAGGGCATATCCGAAAGCGGCAGGGCGAGCGACAGCACCCGGTCGCCCGACTCGCGGAAGTTGGAAAGCTTGAGGCTCCATTGCCGGAGCAGCTCGATCACCCGGCGGCTGGCGCGGCTGTCGGTGCCGCTGAAGCCCGTCAGGTGGTTGGAAAGCTCCAAAAAGCGCTTGGCCACGGCGCGGTTCCACTCCCCGTTGTATTGCAGGGGCAGCGAAATCTCCCCCCACAGCCGCTGGAGCGTGGCCGTCTCCTCCGGCCGGTTGACCGGCTCCAGGAGGTAGCGCTCGGAGGCGATGGCGAAGGGCTGCCCGTCGAACAGGTAGGTGGTCACCGTGACGCCTGCGAACTCCTCCGGCGCGGTTCCGTCGCCCGGCACCAGCCAGCGCAGGAGAACGTTGCGGTTGAGCTCCGCGACCGACAAGGGAATGTCCCGCCTTGCGATGCCGGACAGCCGGCTGACCTCCATCAGTCCGTAGGCCGCCAGCGCGCGGATGTACAGTTCCGTCTGCGCGTGCGCGTCGCCCGCCTCCAGCCGCTCCCGCCAGGAGGTGCGGGGCTGCTGCAGGTCGCGGATGAAGCGGTCGATCAGCCCGCTTAAGGACGCGTCCGCCGAATGCAGGGGGCTGCCCAAATCGGCGCGCTCGTTCAGGGCCTGCAGGTAGCGCAGGTGCTGCAACAGCCGCGCGCGGTCGGCCTCGTCCAGAAAGGCGCAGGGGTCTTCGAAACGCTTGCGGTCGCGGTTGTACCAGTGCACGCACCGGGGCAGGAGGCCCGAAAGGTCGCCGGGGTTGGCGGCGGGGGCCAGCGCCACCGCCGGGGAAAGCATCCCCAGGGTCTTGCGCTCCGGCACGCCGTCGCGCTCCGTGGACAGCATAAACAGCCGCAGGCCGAACGCCCTGCGGCCCGCGGGCAACGCCGCGCGCACGCCCGTTAAAAACGCGCCGCCGCCGTCGGCGAGCATCTCCTCGCAGGAAAGCATCGGCCAGGTGTCGTCCTTCTCCCAGCCGTCCCACAAAAGCAGCACCGCCAGCGTCCCGCGCCAGTCGACCATCTCCTGGTGGCGCATGGCCGCCTCATGGGGCATGCGCATGAGCCGGCGCAGCTGCGCCTCGCCCGCCAGCACGTCCGGAATGGAGTACCCCACATCCTCCCCCGCGGTGCGCATGTTGCGCGCGAAGCTTTCTAGCCACTCGTGGGGGCGCTGGTTGCCGTCGTTCACCACGCCGGCGCGGCTCTGGTAGCCGGTGTGGAAGCCCTCGTCCATATCGGGCAGCAGCGTAAGGTAGGTCGCCTTTCCCGCCGCCTCCGGCCTGCGCCGTTCCTCCCGCTTGCGCTTCATACGTTCTCCTCCTCCGTTACCGACGCAAGCAGCGCCGCCGCGAAGCACGCGAAGGCCGCCTGCGGCCCCTCGCCCGCGCGCGTGCCGCCGCCCAGCCCCGCCACGGCCTGCGCCGCGGTCCTGCGGTCGGGCACGCGCCCGGTCACGATGCGCTCAAGCCCGTCCCACAGGGCGCGGCGAAGCGCGTCCATCCGCTTCAGGTCGCGATCCCCGCTTTCGCCGCCGTAGAGGGCGAGCAGCTCGTGCACGGTCTCCAGCCCTTCGGGGGAGAAAAGGCCGTTGGGGGAGGGCGCGTCGTCCGTAAGCGACGGGGGAATGTCCGCCACGTGCTTTTCCACGGCGCGCACGATATCCGCTTCCACCAGCGCGGCGCGGTCCTCCATGCCGGCCAGGGCGCGAAGCATGGAATCCCGCCGGGTCTTTTCCTGCCGGAGCGCCTTGGGGTCGATCAGGTGGCTGTCCTCGTTTTCCCAGCGCTCGATGCTGCCCTCCTGTTCCCTAAGGGCGTCCCGCTGCGCATCCAGGCGCTGGGCGCGGTACGTGCGCTCCTCCTGCAGGGCGTTTAAAAACGCGGGGCCGCCCACGGCGGGAATCAGCTCGTCCAGCCGGGCCTTGAGCCGCCTGTCCTCGCCTTCTCCGCCCGCTTCCTCCCCGGCCGCCTCGCGGCGCAGGTTCTCCGCCTGCGCGTCGACCAGCCTGCGGTAAACGTCCCTAAGCTCGCGCACCCGTATCTCGCTTTCCCTCTCGGGGCGCAGGGTGGGGGGCAGGGTACGCAGCACCTGCCACATCCAGTTGGCGTAAAAGGCCATGAGCTTGTAAAACGAGTCGATCAGCTTTTCCAGCTCCGCCCGGCGCGTGGCGCCGAGCCTGCGCGCGTCGTAAAAGTAGGTCGTCCAGTAGTTGACCGTGCGGCTCAGCCGCCGTTCGTCGTTGCCGACGCACACGCGAAGCGTGGGGTAGCACTCGCTGAAATACAACGCCGCCGCCTTCATCAGCCCGCCGTACGCATGGTGGTACAGGGCGCCTTCCTCGTCGAAGCATTCCCAGGAAACGTCGTGGGAATGCCACTGGTAGTAATAGCAGTCGATGTTGTGCGCGTCCGCCCCGCGGAAGCCCGTGCGGAAAAAGGCGGCCGTGCAGCGCACCGCGAGCCATTCCAGCAGGTGGGCGTCGTTTTCCTGCGTCTGGGAGCCGGTGGAGTACACCCGCGTGGTGACGAACGCCTCCCGGGGCAGGCCCAGCAGGTAAAGCGCGTCGTACAAGCCGCTTTCGTCGTCCTCCCCGGTGCGGATCATCCCCTCCATGCCGTAGTACTGCAGGGCGGTGCGCGCCTTGTCCAGAAAGGCGGAGGACTTGACGACGATCTCCAGCGTTTCGTCCACGGTGGCGGGGGGCACGTCGTAATAGGGTAGCATCATGACCGCCGAGAGCACGAAGCGGTCGGCGTCCTTGGCAAAGCAGCGGCGCAGGTAGCGGGAGATGCTGGGGATGCCGCTGGCCCCCGTGCCGCCGAAGATGGAGCCCACCAGCATCACGCGCACGGTCTCCCGCGCGTCCAGATCGCGCTGGATACGGTCGAGCAGGTCCACCATCTCGTCGGGCTGGCCCTGCGCGGCGCGTTCGCCCAGGTTATCCAGCAAATCGGCAAAAAACAGCACGCCCAGGTCGGGGTGCCCGCGGAAGCCCTCGCTGTATTCCAGCTCCGCCTCCGTGCGGGAAAACAGGCTTTCGGCCAGCAGCCGGTCGCGGCGGTGGTTGAGCGTCATGCCGGAGATGGAGGCGGCGCGCTTGGCCAGGTTCATGTTCCAGCGCTCCACCTTGAGCGCCGTATGAAAGCCCCTGCGCTCGATGCCCGCCGCGTCGAAGGCGGCGCGCACCTGCTCGTAGTGTTCGGAGGCCTGTTTGGCGCGGGTGGTATTGCCGCAGGCGGCGTCCACGTCCACGATCAGGGCGTTGATCTCCCGGATGGGCACACGGCGGCCCTTCGCGTCCGGCACGTAAAGCGCGTCGGCCGCGCAGGCGTACACCAGCGCCTCGAGGATCTTGTTGCCTGTGCCGCCCACGGCGATGAGATAGTAGGACATAGCGCCTCCCGTGTCGCGGGTCAAGCCCGGTTGATAGCCGATAAGGGGGAAAGCGAACCGGCGCAGAGTCTACAGCCGTTTGAAAAACGCGTGCCGGCCGCTGAGCGCCGGCGGCGCGGCCAGCCGGAAGCAGGCGATCGCCGCCAGGGGGTTGAGCAGAAAACCGCCGAAATACAACAGATAATCCCACAGCGCGCGGTCGGCGATCCAGCGCACGCCGACCAGGTATACGCAAAGCGAAAGCAGCCCGTTCACCGCCCAGATGCCCAGCATCGACCAGCGATAGGCGCTCACCGCGCGCAGCGCCGTGCGCGCGGCCTGCCGCGGGCGGGAAAAGCGCAGGCGCCACAAAAGCTGCCAAACGAGGCTGATCGCCCAGCCCAGCGCCGTGAATGCCCCGACGACGTAGCGCCACACCAGGTCGCGCGCAACAAGCGCCGCCGTCAGCGCCCCCGCCTCCATGTCGGCGGGCAGCGCCGTTTGCGCAAGCGCGCTTTGCACGGCCTCCGGCAGGGCGAAGGGCAGGCGGGAAAGCGCGGCCGTCAGGTCGGGCGCGGTGCCCGCCAGCTTGTAGGGGTAAAGGTAGGCGAGCCCCAGGTAGGGCAAAAGCAGCGCCACGCCCCAGGCAATCGCGTAGCAGACCAGCACCTTCGTGCGGTTGTGGTATTTGATTTTCGGTTGCACGGTTGTGGGCATGGACGGACGTCCTTTCTGACGGGATGGTCGCGTTACGGGTAGGCCACGAACACTTCGAACACGTAGCGCAGCAAGGCGCTGCGGTCGGCGGCGGCCGCGCTTCGGAACTGGTCGGCCAGTTCCTTGAGGTGAATGGATTGGTACACCGGCGGGCAGTCCGGCACGGTCAGGCCGTGGTAGAGCGTATCGGTATACGGGCCCCAGGCGTTGCGGAACATCTTGGGCAGGCCCTTGGCGTCGCGGTCGTACTTCGTAATGGCGGCGGTGAAGGTTTCCCAGGCGTACACGTCCGCGTCGGTGACGCTCGCGGAAACGCTTTGCGATCCGTCGATCCAGGGCACGCTTTCCCAGGCCACCTGGTCGGCCGTCGCGTCCGCGGTCAGGCGCAGGCGGTAATAGCCGGGCTTGAGCGCGCCGCCGTCGACGGCCACGCTGACGACCAGCTCTCCGTCATCCACGCCGATGGAGTTCAGCGTAAAAGCCCCGCCGTCGTCCGTTTCCCGGCTGAACAGGTAGAGCTTGTCGCGATAGGCGACGGCCTCCTGCCCGCCCGCCTCGGCGGCGGCCAGGTTCTCCGGCGTGTTTTGCAGGGTTTGGGACAACAGCACCGTGGCAAGCGTGGAAACGCCCGCGTCGCTCAGCCCGTTTACGTCCAGCTCCGCGCCGTCCGCGTTCGCGGCGAGGGGAAAGCGCACGGTTACGGTGCGGTCGGGCTGTTGGCCGCCTGCGTCCGGCGACAGGCTGATCAGCGCCACGCCGTTTTCGCCGGCCTTCACCGCCGAATCGTCGTCGGCGGCGATCGACGCGCCGTCGGTATGCTGGGAATAGTACCCCACGCTCGGGCGCGCAACGACCGTCGCGTTCCATTCGAAGCCGAAGGGTTCCGTAATCACGGTTTCCCCGTCGGCGGTATAGGCCAGCTCGTCGCTGGCCACGCCGCGCAGGCCCCTGAGGGAGGCGTCGGCGTCGATCGCGCTTGAAAGGCTGCCAATAAAGCCGTCCACCCGCGCGCGGGTGCCGATGACCAGCGTGAGCATCCGCCGCGGCAGTACACCCAGCGAATCGCCGGTCTGCTTCTTATCGTCGAGGATCAGGTGCCCCCACGCGAGCGGTTCGCTTAAGGCGGCCGTGGAGACGGTGGACATCTGCCCCATATAATCCAGCTGAAAATCAAGGATGCCCAAGCAAAGCCCCTTGTCGAACACGCCCAGCTCTTCCAAAAGCTGCTCGTAGTAGGCCACGGGCTGGCCCTGCGCATCCGCCCCGGCGGTCTTGCGCACGGAGGCGGGATCCACGGTGATCACGCTGAGCTTGTCCGTGTCGATGTTGGCAAGGGCGTTGAGCAGCGCGCACTGCTCGCCGTTTCGCCCCTGCGAAAGGATCAGGCTTTCATCCCCGTCGGCGATGCCGTCCGTCTGCGCGTCAAGCGCCGTGTTCATCGCCTCGTAGAGCGACGGGTTCTCCAGGTCGGAGGCGGAAAGCGCGGGCATGCGGTTGAGCCAGTTGACGGAGCCCAGGTCGTAAAAGCTGTTTTCCATGTTCTCGGCGGAGAGCTGTGAAAAAAGCCCCGCGGTCGTATCGATCTGCGTGGTGTGCAGGTCGCGCCAAACGGAGGCGGCCGTTTCGGCGTCCGCGGAGGCCAGCCCGTAGGCGGCCAGAAAGTCGTCGCTCATGGTCTCGTTGCCGTAGCGCAGGGTGCGCACGTGCGTCTCCCCCGCGGCGGCCAGAAAATCGCGCAGGAGGCTTTCGTACCAGCCCGCGGTGCTGCCGTAATGGTATTGGAAGCCGCCTTCGCGGTATTTGTGTCCGTAATGGGGGTACATGCTGGAGGACGTCGTGCTGATGCCGCCCATATTCTGCGTGGCATCCAGCCACAGATCGACGTTGGCGTACCCCGAGCCCCCGTCCGTCGCCGCAGGGCCTTCCGCCTCCTGATCGTCGTAGGCGGGCAGGGAAATCAGCCCCAGGTTGGGCCCGGTTACGCCGGTATCGGCGGCGGGCGTGGCGGACACCAGCGCGTTGAGCGTCGCGCAGCCCGTGAGCAGCGCGCCGCAGAGCATAAGCGCCAGCACGAGCATCAGGCGCCTCGCCGTGCGCGCTTGCGCGGCGCGGGGAGCAACCGTTTCCGGCCGCGGCGCGCCGAAGCGTGCACGGGAAGACGCAGGGTGTAGCCGCATGTCGATTGCTCCTTTCCCACAAAAAACCTAACTTGGAAGTATTCGCGTCCGAAAAAGGGATTTCCTTGTGTCCATCGCAAAGAACGCCGCGCAAACGGTTTTGCGGTCTCCGGCAAAGCAGGCGCGGGCGGGAGCCGTCCGCCTCCGCCCGCTTCCGTATGCTGTTCGCATGGTTTTCCTTCGGCAACCGCCGCTTTTCGCCCTAGGTAACCGCTGATTCAATCGCTTTGCGGCTACCAAAGCAGCGTGCCGCAGATTCGGGTGAGAAAAGCCGAAGGAATAGTGGGGCTATTTCAAGGCTTTTCGAGCCCAAAGGTGCGGTACTCCGCAAAGGCAGACGTGAAGGGTATTCGTTCAGCGGTTACCTAGAGCCGGCGGATGCGGGAAAGCGCTTCCTCCGTCTTTTCAAGCGTGTTGAAGGCGGTCAGGCGGAAATATCCCTCGCCGCTGGGGCCGAAGCCCGCGCCCGGCGTGCCCACCACGTGCGCGTCGTTCAGCAGCGTATCGAAAAAGCGCCAACTGTCCACGGGGGTTTTGAGCCACACGTAGGGCGCGTCCACGCCGCCGAACACCGCATAGCCCGCGGCGGTCAGGCCCTCGCGGATCAGCGCCGCGTTTTTTTGGTAATAGGCGACGGTTTCGCCGCACTGCCTGAGCCCCTCGGGGCTGAACACGGCCGCCGCCGCCCGCTGCACGGGGTAGCTGACGCCGTTGAACTTGGTGCCCATGCGGCGCTTCCAAAGCGCGTTGAGCTCCACGGGCGCCCCCGCGGCGGAAAGGCCCTTCACCTCGTGGGGAATGACGGTGTAGGCGCAGCGCATGCCGGTGAAACCGGCGGTCTTGGAAAACGAGCAGCATTCGATCGCCACCTCGCGTGCGCCGGGCACCTCGTAGATGCTGTGGGGCGCGCCGGAGGTGATGAACGCCTTGTACGCCGCGTCGTACACGATCAGCGCGCCGTGCTCGCGGGCGTACGCCACGAAGGGCGCAAGCTGCGAAACGCTCAGCGTGGTGCCGGTGGGGTTGTTGGGGTAGCACAGGTAGATCACGTCCACCGGCTCTTTGGGCGGCTCGGGCACAAAGCCGTTCTCCGCGTTGCAGGGAAGGTAGGTGAGGTTCGACCAGCGGCCGTCCACAAAGTCGCCCAGACGGCCGGCCATGGCGTTGCTGTCCACGTACACGGGGTAGACCGGGTCGGTCACGGCGATGCGCGCGTCCGCCGAAAACAGCTCCTGAATGGCGGAGGTGTCGGTCTTGGCGCCGTCGGAGATGAACACCTCGTCCTGCGCGAGGTTCACGCCGCGGGCGGCGTAATCGTGCTCGCGGATGGCGTCGATCAAAAATTCGTAACCGTAATCCGGGCCGTAGCCGTGAAAGGTTTTGGCGTCGAGCATTTCGGCCGCCGCCTTGCGCATCGCCTCGACCACCGCGGGCGCGAGCGGGCGGGTTACGTCGCCGATGCCCAGTTTGATAATATCGGCGTCCGGATGCTCGGCCGCGTAGGTTTTCACGCGGCGGGCGATTTCGGCAAAAAGGTAGTTGCCGGGGAGCTTGGCGAAATTCGGGTTGACGTGCAAGGGAATGCCCTCCTTCGGTCGGGCCGCCATGGGCGGCGAAATGCCCCCTCCGGGGGGAAGGGAAACGCCGGGGCCGGGCTTAGTCGTCGCCCAGCCACACGCCGTCGTATACGAAGGTCGCGGGGCCGGTCATGTACACGTGCCCGTCGTTTTCGTTCCATTCCACGGTCAGTTTGCCGCCCGGCAGGGTAACCTCGGCCTTGCGGTCAATGAAGCCGTTGAGGATGCAGGCGACCGTCGCGGCGCACGCGCCGGTGCCGCAGGCAAGGGTCTCACCCGTGCCGCGCTCCCACACGCGCATCCGGATGTGCGCCCTGTCCACCACGTTTACAAACTCCACGTTGCATTTTCGGGGGAAAGCGGGATCGTTCTCGATCGCCGGGCCGACGGTCGTCACCGGGGCCGCGGCGGGATCGGGCACGAAGGTTACGGCGTGGGGGTTGCCCATGCTCACCAGCGTTACCGGCCAGCTTTGCCCAAGCGCCGTAAGCGGCCGCATGCGCACGGGATCGCCCGCGAAAGCGCTGGGGATCAAAAGCCCGTCGGTCACCGGCGCGCCCATGTCCACGCGCACGCTTTCGGTACGGCCTTTTTCGTTCAGCGCAAGCGTAAGCGTCTTGACGCCGGCGCCCGTTTCCACGGTGATCACGGTCTTGTCGGTCAGCCCCCGGTCGTGGCAGTAGGCCGCCACGCAGCGGATGCCGTTGCCGCACATCTCGCTTTCGGAGCCGTCGTTGTTGAACATCCGCATGCGGAAATCCGCCCCGTCGCCGGGCAGGATGAGGATCAGCCCGTCGCTGCCGCAGCCGAAGCGCCGCCGGCTCATGCGCACCGCCAGCGAAGGCAGGTCGTCGGGCAGGGACTCGGCCAAAGCGTTGACATAGAGGTAATCGTTGCCGATTCCGTGCATCTTGGTAAAGCGGAGCATGGCATCACCTGCTTTCATCCGCGATAGTATAACAAAAAACGCGCCGTTTGAAAAGCGCGCCGTCGGCGGGAGCCCTCCCCCCGCCGCCGCGGGGGGGTGTTTCGTCTGGCGAGGATGACTTCTCGGCCCTGCTTTTTTCGTTATTCCATCAGCGCGTAGTGCTGGCTGGGCGTCAGGTCGTACACGACGCGGCGCACGTTCGGAAGCTCGCGCAGGATGCGCTCGGTCGTCCGCTCCAGCAGATCGTAGGGCAGGCGGGAGGCGCACGCGTCGCCGCCGCACACCTGCGAGGCCCGAAGCACCACCGCGTAGCCGCCGCGCTCGTCCGGGTTTTCGCTCAGTGACGCAAAATACTGCCACAGCTTTTTCTCGTGCCCGCCTTCGAGGATTTCCTCGGTAAAGAACGCGTCCGCCCGGCGCAGCACCATAAGCTTCTCCGGCGTCACCTCGCCCAGGATGCGCAGGGCCAGGCCGCTCGCGGGGAAAGGCTGGCGCTCGGCAATGCCGGTCGGCAGCTCGAGAATCTTGGCGAGGCGGCGAATTTCATCCTTAAACAGGCCGCGGACGGGTTCGGTAATCGTCGGGGGCGCATCGCCCGTCACGCTGGGCGGCGGCTCCGGGGAGAAAGCGCCGTAGAGCGTATCGTTGTAGTTGGTGCCCAATACCATGGTGCCGATGCCGGGGTGGTACCCCATCTGCTTGTAGAACACCTGCCTGAGCAGTTCGGAGGCGATGCGTTCCTTGTCCGCCTCGGCGCGCACGCCCTCAAGCGCCTTGAGGAACGTTTCCTGCGCGCCCACGTAGGCGACCGTCAGGCCAAGTTGATCCTGAAAACAGTCGATGACGGCCTTGGGCTCGTCCCTGCGGAAAAGTCCCGTGTCCACGAACACGCAGGTCGCCCGGTCGCCCACGGCCATGCGCGCGAGCGTGGCGCAAACGGCGCTGTCCACCCCGCCGGAAACGGCGCACAGCACCCGTCCGTCGCCCGCGGCGGCGCGCAGGCGCTCCACCGCCTGATCGATAATGTATTCCTCGCTCCAATACGGTTCCACGCCGCACACGAGGCGGGCGAAATTGTGCAAAAGCAGCACCGCGTCGGGATCGTTGCGCTCGATGGGGTACTGCACGGCGTACAGGTCCGTGCCCTCGCGCGTAAAGCCGATGCAGCGCTCCGTGGCCGTCGCCAGACAGGACAGGGAAGCCGGCAGGCACAGGTCGCGCAGGTTGTGCAGCATGCGCTCGCCGCGGTTCATGCCCGTAAACAGGGGCAGGTCGCCAAGCCCCAGCGTCACGTTATCGTTTTCACTCTCGCGTTCCAGAATTTCGCCGCCGTAATGCACGCACAGCGCGGGCACCATGCCGCCCAGCGCGAGCACGGGCAGCCCCGCGGTCAGAATCGACAGGTCGAACCCTTCCAGACCCACGTCCCGGTCGTGGCGCGCGGCGACAATCAGCCCCTTCGCGCCGCGTTCCCTGACCCGCGAAAGCGGTATGGAAAACGGCGCCAGCTCGCAATAGATCTGCTGGCTGCGAAGCGTGCGCGTAATCAAGCCGGCCAGCGCTTCGTCCTGATCCAGGATGAGAATGGCGTCCTGCATATGCGGCCTCCGAATGAACACGGTTCGATATCGGCTACTCTTTCCACACCCGTTTTGCAAAACCCTTCTTTGCCGCGCAGAAAGGCGCGCCGCGCCTGCGATTGGCGGAGCGGAGAAGGAATAGCGCCCGTAAACTTTTACAATTCAGCCGTCCCTTTCGCGTATGGCCGTCCGGACCCGTCGTTCTCCCCGGGCCGCCGTGAAACAGCGAATGTTTCACGGCGGCCCTTCTCCATTTACGCGTCGCGCCTGCCCCGCCGCCTCCGCAGGGCCAAACGAAAACATTCCTGCCAGCTTAAATGTTCGGATATGTCGTTGACAATGTGCCTTGCATCGACTATAATCAAGGCGTCCCGATCGCCGGCTTGGCCGGCGTAACGCTTTTATGGGACTTGCTTGGAAGGTTTTCCCTGTTTCCGCCGTCGGAAAGCCGTGCTTGCCAAAAATCCGAACGAACCGAACGCCGCGCGCAACCACCCCCGCAGCCGAAAGGAGCCGCCCGAACATGAAAAAGGTCGCCGTCATCATGGGTTCCGACAGCGATTTGCCCGTCCTCAAACCCTGCTTCGAGCAGCTCAAACGGTACGGCATTCCCTTCGAGGCGCACGTGTACAGCGCCCACCGCACGCCGGACGAGGCGGCCGCCTTCGCCGCGTCCGCCGCGGCAAACGGCTTCGGCGTCCTCATCGCGGCGGCGGGCAAAGCCGCGCACCTGGCCGGGGCGTTGGCGGCGCGAACGGTGCTGCCGGTCATCGGCATCCCGGTCAAAGCCTCCACGCTGGACGGGCTGGACGCCCTGCTCTCCACCGTGCAGATGCCCTCCGGCCTGCCGGTGGCGACCGTCGCCATCGACGGCGCGGCCAACGCGGCCATCCTCGCCGCGCAGATCATCGCCGTGTCGGACGCGGAGCTTGCCGAAAAGCTCCTTTCCGCGCGGGAGGACATGCGCAGGTCCGTTCTGGACAAAGACCAAAAGCTCGCCGTGGACTGAGACCCCCGCGGCGGGCTTTCCCTTTCACAAAAACGACAACGGGAGGCAAACCCTTATGGAAAAACGGGAACAGCTCTACGAAGGCAAGGCGAAAAAAGTATTCGCGACCGACGACCCCACCCTCGTCCTGGTTTCCTACAAGGACGACGCGACCGCCTTCAACGGGCTCAAAAAGGGCACCATCGCGGGCAAGGGCGAAATCAACAACCGGGTCACCAACCACCTGATGCGCCTGCTCGAAAAGAACGGCGTGCCCACTCACCTCGTTTCGGAGCTTTCCCCGCGGGAAACGCTGGTGAAAAAGGTGCAGATCGTCCCTTTGGAGGTCATCGTGCGCAACGTGGCCGCGGGCAGCCTATCCAAGCGCCTGGGCCTGCCGGAAGGCACGCCCATGGCGAAAACGGTGCTGGAGTTTTGCTATAAGGACGACGAGCTGGGCGACCCGATGGTCAACCGCTATCACATCGCCGCCATGGGCTGGGCGACCGACGCGGAGATGGAAACCATCAGCGCCTACGCGCTCAAGGTCAACCGGGTGCTCGGCGATTACCTCAAGGACCTGAACATCGAGCTGATCGACTTCAAGCTGGAGTTCGGCCGCACGGCCGACGGCACCATCGTCCTGGCGGACGAGATCAGCCCCGACACCTGCCGCTTCTGGGACACGGTCACCCACGAAAAGCTGGATAAGGATCGCTTCCGCCGCGACCTGGGCGGCGTGGAAGACGCCTACCACGAGATCATGAAGCGCCTCATGGGCGAGTAATCCCGCCGTGCGCCCGTCTCCGAATACGAACCCCTGAAAGGAAACCCCTTTATGAGCAGTTTACATGAGGAATGCGGCGTTTTCGGCGTATTTCTCCCGGGCGGGCAGACGGGCGTGGCCGGTATGGCCTACCACGCCTTGTACGCCCTGCAGCACCGCGGCCAGGAAAGCTGCGGCATCGCCGTCAACCGCGACGGCGTGCTCACCTGCCACAAGGACGTGGGGCTGGTGGGCGACGTGTTCACCGCCGAGGTGCTCGGGAAGCTCCCCGAAGGCTCCATCGCCGTGGGGCACTGCCGCTACGGCACCACCGGCGCGCAGAACCGGGAGAACGCCCAGCCCCTGCTGGTTAACCATCTGAAGGGCGGCATGGCGCTTTGCCACAACGGCAACCTCGTCAACGCCCGGGAACTGCGCGAAACGCTGGAGATGGGCGGCGCCATTTTCCACACCACCAGCGACAGCGAAGTGATCGCCTACACCATCACCCAGGAGCGCCTGAAGGCTCCCAGCATCGAACAGGCGGTGCTTTGCGCCATGCGGCGCATCAAGGGCGCCTACTCGCTGGTGCTGGCCAGCCCCACCAAGCTCATCGCCGCGCGCGACCCGCACGGGTTTCGGCCGCTGTGCATGGGCTCGCTGCCCGAGGGCGGCACGGTGTTCGCCAGCGAAAGCTGCGCGCTGGACGCCGTGGGCGCGGCCTTCGTGCGCGATATCGCCCCCGGCGAGGTGGTGGTCGCCGACCGCGGCGGCGTGCGCAGCCTGACGCTCAACGAGCCCTGCGCAAGCTCCCTGTGCGTGTTCGAGTTTATCTATTTCGCGCGTCCCGACAGCGTCATCGACGGCAGCGCCGTGCACACGGCGCGGCTGCGCGCGGGCGCGTTTCTGGCGTTGGAGCATCCGGTGCAGGCGGACGTGGTGGTGGGCGTGCCGGACAGCGGCATCGACGCGGCCATCGGCTACGCCCGGCAAAGCGGCATCCCCTACGGCGTGGGCTTCATCAAAAACAAATACGTGGGCCGCACCTTCATCCAGCCGGGGCAGGCCGCCCGGCAGGACGCCGTGCGCATCAAGCTCAACGTGGTGGACGCGACGGTCAAAGGCAAACGCGTCGTGCTTATCGACGATTCCATCGTGCGCGGCACGACCAGCGCGCGCATCGTGAGCCTGCTTCGGGAGGCGGGCGCCAAAGAGGTGCACATGCGGCTCAGCTCTCCGCCGTTTCGCCATCCCTGCTACTTTGGCACCGATATCGACTCCACCGACCACCTGATCGCCGCCCACCACAGCGTGGAGGAGATTCGCGAGCTGATCGGCGCGGACAGCCTGGGTTACCTGCCCGTGGAATGTCTGGACAAGCTTCCCGACCGCAGTTCCTGCGGCTTTTGCAAGGGGTGCTTCACCGGCGCCTATCCCGTCGATCCGCCGGCCGAAGCGGCCAAGAACAAGTTTGAAACCTTTCTTTCCCTGGCGGAGACCGAGAAGGAGGGCTGCCTGTGAGCAAAAGCGAGAGCGAAAGCTACCGCGCCGCCGGCGTGGACATCACCGCCGGCTACCGGGCCGTGGAACTGATGAAAAAGCACGTCGCGCGCACGCTGATCCCCGGAGTGCTGGGGGACGTGGGCGGCTTCGGCGGGCTGTTCGAGCTGGACGTGACGGGCTACAGGCGCCCCGTGCTGGTCGGCGGCACGGACGGCGTGGGCACCAAGCTGAGGCTGGCGTTCCTGCTGGACAGGCACGACACCGTCGGCATCGACTGCGTGGCCATGTGCGTAAACGACGTTGTCTGCTGTGGCGCCAGGCCGCTTTTCTTTCTGGATTACATCGCCTGCGGCAAAAACGTGCCCGAGAAGATCGCCGCGATCGTTTCCGGCGTGGCCGAAGGCTGCGTGCAGGCGGGCTGCGCGCTGATCGGCGGCGAAACCGCCGAAATGCCGGGCTTTTACCCTGTGGACGAGTACGACCTGGCGGGTTTCGCCGTGGGCGCGGTGGACAAGGAAAAAATTCTCGACAAAACCACCATGCGCGAAGGCGACGCGGTCATCGCCCTGCCCTCCTCGGGCGTGCACTCCAACGGCTTTTCGCTGGTGCGCAAGGTGTTCGACGTGGAAAGCGGCACGCTTGCCCAAACCCCCGCGGAGCTCGGGGGCCGGACGCTGGGCGAAACGCTTTTGACCCCCACGCGCATCTACGTAAAGCCCGTGCTTTCGCTGCTTGAAAAGGTGAATGTCCGCTCGCTTGCGCACATCACGGGCGGCGGTTTTTACGAAAACATCCCCCGGTCGCTCGCGGAGGGTTTCGGCGTGAAGCTCTCCCGCGCGGCCGTGCGCACCCCGCCGGTGTTCAACCTGATCGCCAAGGCGGGCGGCATCCCCGAGCGGGACATGTTCAACACCTTCAACATGGGCGTGGGCATGACCGCCGTGGTACCCGCGGCCGAGGCGGATACCGCCGTTGAAACGCTCAGGGCCGGCGGCGTGGACGCCTACGTGCTCGGCGAGGTCGCTCGCGGGGAGGGCGTAACGCTGTGCTGAACATCGCGGTGCTGGTCAGCGGCGGGGGCACCAACCTGCAGGCGCTGCTGGACGCGGAGCAAAGCGGGCTGTTGCACAGCGGGCATATCGCGCTGGTTCTAAGCAACAAGCCGGGCGCCTACGCGCTGACCCGCGCACGGGAACGCGGGGTGGCGGCCGTAACGCTGGAGAAAGCGAAGGGTGAAACGCCCGAAGCCTACGGCGAGCGCCTGCTTGCGGCGTTGCGTCCGCACGACATCGGGCTGATCGTGCTGGCGGGTTTTCTGCTCATCCTCGCGCCGGGCGTCATCGCCGCCTACGAAGGCCGCATTCTCAACGTCCACCCCAGCCTCATCCCCGCCTTCTGCGGAGAAGGCTACTACGGGCTGAAAGTCCACCGGGCGGCGCTCGCCCGGGGCGTAAAGCTGACGGGCGCTACGGTGCACCTGGTCAACGACGTGCCCGACGGCGGGCGCATCCTCGCGCAGAAGGCGGTTGCCGTATGGGACGGGGACACCCCCGAATCGCTGCAGAAACGCGTGATGGAAGAAGCCGAATGGCTGCTTTTGCCCAGGGAAACCGAGCGCGCCGCGGCCAGGCTTTCCGCCGGCCTGCCCGTTTAGGCGGGCCCGCGCGCTGCCATCTGCCCCCAAAAGTGGTATGATGGATTCAGACGGGCAAGTTTTCTTCCCGGCCAATACCGCAAGGGAGGCAACCGAATGGAACTCAAAGACCTCAACGAACTGCTGGCGCGCAACCGTTACCCCGGCCGCGGCATCCTGCTGGGACGCAGCGCCGACGGCCTGCGCGCGGTGATCGCCTATTTCATCATGGGTCGCAGCGAAAACAGCCGCAACCGCGTGTTTACCCCCACGGAGGACGGCATCATCACGGAGGCGTTCGACCCCTCCAAAATGACCGACCCCAGCCTGATCATCTACGCCCCGGTGCGCACGCTCGACGCGCAGACCACCGTCGTCACCAACGGCGACCAGACCGATACCGTCGCCCGGTTCCTGCGCGCGGGTCAAACCTTTGAGGAGGCGCTGCGCTCGCGAACGTTCGAGCCCGACGCGCCCAACTACACCCCCCGCATCTCGGGGCTGCTCACGGCGGGCGAAGGCCGCATGGCCTACCGGCTTTCCATCCTCAAAAGCGACGGCGGCCACGCCGATGGCGCCCAGCGCTTTTTTTACGAGTACCCCGAGCCCCGCGCGGGCGAAGGCCGCCTGATCCATACTTATCTGGGCGACGGCGATCCCCTGCCCAGCTTCGAGGGCGAGCCCACCCCCGTCCGGGTGGATTGCGCGGACATCGACCGTTTCGCCGACGGGCTTTGGAACGCGCTGGACATGCAAAACAAGGTCAGCCTGTTCGTGCGCACCGTGGAACTCTGCGGCGGGCACACCGTGACCCGCATCCTCAACCAGCACAGCTAAGGAGGCAAACCCGACATGAAGGAGCTGGAACTCAAATACGGCTGCAACCCCAACCAGAAGCCCGCGCGCATTTTCGCCAAGGAAGGCGAGCTGCCCTTGGCGGTGTTAAGCGGCCGGCCGGGCTACATCAACTTTCTGGACGCGCTCAACGGCTGGCAGCTGGTGCGGGAGCTCAGGCGCGCCACGGGGCTCGCGGCGGCAACCTCCTTCAAACACGTCAGCCCCGCCGGCGCGGCGCTGGGCCTGCCGCTTTCGGACACGCTCAAACAGATCTACTTCGTGCCGCAGACCGCGGAGCTCTCCCCCCTGGCCTGCGCCTACGCCCGCGCGCGCGGCGCCGACCGCATGAGCAGCTTCGGCGACTGGATCAGCCTTTCCGATCCCTGCGACGCGCCCACCGCCCGGCTCATCAAGCCCGAGGTGAGCGACGGGGTCATCGCGCCGGGCTACGAGCCGGAAGCCCTCGAAATACTCAAGTCCAAGCGGCAGGGCAACTACAACATCGTGCAGATTGATCCGTCCTACGAGCCGCCCGCACTGGAGCACAAGGACGTGTTCGGCGTCACCTTCGAGCAGAACCGCAACGAGCTGGTCATCGACGATGCGTTTTTCGCAAACGTCGTTACGCAGAACAGGGTCCTGCCCGCCTCCGCCAAGCGCGACCTGGCGGTTTCGATGATCGCGCTCAAATACACGCAGTCCAACTCCGTGTGCTACGTCAAGGACGGTCAATGCGTGGGCATCGGCGCGGGGCAGCAGAGCCGCATCCACTGTACGCGCCTGGCGGGCGACAAGGCGGACAACTGGTGGCTGCGCCAGCACGAAAAAACCCTCGCGCTGCCCTTTCTGTCGGGAACCAAAAACCCCGACCGGGATAACGCCATCGACCGCTACATCAGCGCCGAGGCCGAAACCACGGTGCTGGCCGACGGCCGCTGGCAGGCGCTTTTCACCCGCCGGCCGGAAGCGCTGACCGCCGAAGAAAAGCGGGCGTGGCTGGCTAAAAACACCGGCGTCAGCCTCGGCAGCGACGCCTTCTTCCCCTTCAGCGACAACATCGACCGCGCCGTGCAAAGCGGGGTGCGCTACATCGCCGAGCCCGGCGGCAGCAAGCGGGACGGCGAGGTGATCGCCGCGTGCGACCGTTACGGCGTCGTAATGGCGTTCACGGGCCTTCGGCTGTTCCACCATTGAGCGAAAGGGAGTGCGCGCGATGAAGGTACTCGTGGTAGGCGGCGGCGGGCGGGAGCACGCCATCGTCCGCAAGCTTGCGGAAAGCCCCCTCATCGGCCGGCTGTACTGCGCGCCGGGCAACGGCGGCATCGCCCGGGACGCCGAATGCGTGCCCATCATGGCGACGGATGTCGCCGCCCTCGCCGACTGGGCGCAGCAGAACGCCATGGATTACGTGGTCGTCTCCCCGGACGACCCGCTCTGCCTGGGGCTTTGCGACCTGCTCGCCGAGCGGGGCATCCCCTCCTTCGGGCCCACGAAGGCCGCCGCGCGCGTGGAGGGCAGCAAGATTTACGCTAAAAAGCTTATGCGCAAATACGGCATCCCCACCGCGTCCTGCGAGATTTTTTCCGATCTGTCGCTCGCGCTGCGCTATATCCGCATCGCGCCCTGCCCCATGGTGGTCAAGGCGGACGGCCTGGCGCTGGGCAAGGGCGTGGTGATTTGCCAAAACCGGGACGAGGCCGAGGCCGCCGTGCGGGACATGATGGAAAAGGGCCGCTTCGGCGCGGCGGGCAGCCGCATCGTGGTGGAGGAGTTTTTGGAGGGCCCGGAGGTATCGGTGCTCGCCTTTACCGACGGCACCGACATCCGCCCCATGGTCTCCAGCATGGATCACAAGCGCGCGCTGGACGGCGACCGGGGCCTCAACACCGGCGGCATGGGGGTGGTCGCCCCCAACCCGTACTACACCCCCGAGGTCGCGGAGCTCTGCATGCGCACCATTTTCCTGCCCACGCTCGCGGCGCTGCGCGCGGAGGGTAACCCGTTCGCCGGGTGCCTGTATTTCGGGCTGATGCTCACCGAGAACGGCCCCAAGGTAATCGAATACAACTGCCGCTTCGGCGATCCCGAGGCGCAGGCGGTGCTGCCGCTTCTGGAAAGCGACCTGTTTTCCATCATGCGCCACGTAAGCGCCGGCACGCTTCGGGACGCGGACGTGCGCTTTTATTCGGGCGCGAGCTGCTGCGTGGTGCTCGCCTCCGGCGGCTACCCCGCCTCCTACCGCACGGGCATGCCGATCGCGGGCCTCGGTGAGGCCGAAGCCCTGCCGGGGGTCAGCGTGTTCCATGCCGGAACGCGCCCGGGCCAGAGCGGCGAAACCGTCACCGCCGGGGGCCGCGTGCTGGGCGTGACCGCCGTGGCCGATACCTTGCCCCGTGCGATCGCAAACGCCTACGCGGCGGCGGGCCACATTTCCTTCGACGGCATGCACCTGCGCCGGGACATCGGCATCCGGGCGCTCGCCGCGAAAAACCCGCGCTGAGACCCGGCCCCGACGCTTCACCAAACAGGAGGTTCGCTATGGCCGTTTACCGCGTCTACACCGAAAAAAAGCCCCCCTACGCCGTGGAAGCCAAGGCCCTGCTTAACGAGATCCGCCACATTTTGCTCATCAAGAGCATCACGGGCGTGCGGCTGCTCAACCGTTACGATATCGAAGGCGTGAGCGCGGAGCTGTTTGAGCAGTGCCTGCCCGTCGTGTTTTACGAGCCGCAGCTGGATACCTTTTCCTTCTCGCTTCCGAAAACCGACGCGGCGGCGGTGTTCGCCACGGAGTACCTGCCGGGGCAGTTCGACGTGCGCGCCGATTCCTGCGCCGAATGCGTGCAGCTCGTCAGCCGGGGCGAGCGTCCCGCGGTGCGCACCGCGCGGGTGTACCTGCTCACGGGCGCGCCCACGGCGGAGGAGATCGAGCGCGTCAAAAAATACGTCGTCAACCCCGTGGAGAGCCGCGAGGCCGACCTTTCGGAAAAGACCACCCTGCGGCAAACCTACGAAACACCCGATATGGTGGAGACGCTTCACGGCTTTACCGCGCTTTCCGGGGACGCGGTGCCGGCCTTCGTCGCCCGCTACGGCCTGGCCATGGACGCGGACGACCTGGCCTTCTGCCGGGATTATTTCCGTTCGGAGCACCGGGACCCGACGCTGACGGAAATCCGCATGATCGACACCTACTGGAGCGATCACTGCCGCCACACCACGTTCCTCACGGAGCTTGTCGACGTCAAGGCGCAGAAGCCCGCGGTGGAGGCGGCCTTTCAGCGTTACCTCGCGCTTCGAAAGGAGCTCGGCCGCGAGGACAGGCCCGTGACCCTCATGGACGTCGCCACCATCGGCGCCAGGGCCCTGCGCGCGCGCGGAAAGCTAACAAACCTCGACGTAAGCGACGAGATCAACGCCTGCTCCATCCTGATCGACGTGAATCACGACGGGGTCAAAGAGCCGTGGCTGCTTTTGTTCAAAAACGAAACCCACAACCACCCCACCGAGATCGAGCCCTTTGGCGGCGCGGCCACCTGCATCGGCGGCGCGATCCGCGATCCGCTCTCCGGGCGCGCGTACGTGTACCAGGCCATGCGCGTCACCGGCGCGGCCGACCCGCTGACCCCCGTGGCAGATACGATGCCCGGCAAGCTGCCCCAGCGCAAGCTGGTGACCACCGCGGCGGCGGGCTACAGCGCCTACGGCAACCAGATCGGGCTGGCCACGGGGCTGGTGGACGAGCTTTACCACCCCGGCTACGCCGCCAAACGCATGGAGATCGGCGCGGTGGTCGGCGCGGCTCCGCTTGCAAACGTCCGCCGGGAAGCGCCCGCGCCGGGCGACCAGGTGATTCTGGTCGGCGGTCGCACGGGGCGCGACGGCTGCGGCGGGGCGACCGGCTCCAGCAAGAGCCACAAGCTGCAAAGCTTGGAAACCTGCGGCGCGGAGGTGCAAAAGGGCAACCCCGTCGCCGAGCGCAAGCTGCAGCGCCTGTTCCGCGACGCCAAAGCCACGCGGCTCATCAAGCGCTGCAACGATTTCGGCGCGGGCGGCGTGAGCGTCGCCATCGGCGAGCTGGCCGACGGCCTTTTAATCGACCTGGACAGGGTGCCCCGCAAGTACGAGGGGCTGGACGGCACGGAGCTGGCGATTTCCGAAAGCCAGGAGCGCATGGCCGTCGTCGTATCCCCTGAGGACGCCGACGCGTTTATCCGCCTCGCCAACGCGGAAAACCTCGAAGCCACGGTCGTGGCCGAGGTGACGGCGCAGCCGCGGCTGGCCATGCGCTGGAAGGGGCAGACCATCGTCGACCTGAGCCGCACATTTCTCAACTCCAACGGGGCCGAAAAGCAGGCCCGGGCGCTGGTGCCGGACGCGGCGATCCGCCCCGTGCCCTTCGCCGGCAGTACCTTCGGCGAAAAGCTTGCCGCCATGGCCGCCGATTTGAACGTCTGCTCCAAAAAAGGCCTCGCGGAGCGGTTTGATTCCACCATCGGCGCGGGCACGGTGCTCATGCCCTTCGGCGGCAAACGCCAGCTGACCCCCGCGCAGGCCATGGCCGCCAAGCTTCCCGTGCTCAGCGGGGATACCGACACCGTCAGCGGCATGGCCTACGGCTTTCACCCGCAGCTGATGGAGCAAAGCCCCTACGAGGGCGCCTACCTGAGCGTGGCCGAGAGCCTATGCCGCCTCGTCGCCGGCGGCTTCGACTTCCGCAGGGCCTACCTCACCTTTCAGGAATATTTCCGCCGCATGACCGATGACCCGGCCACGTGGGGCCAGCCGCTTTCGGCGCTGCTGGGCGCGCTGGACGCGCAGATGAACTTCGGCGTAGCGGCCATCGGCGGCAAGGACAGCATGAGCGGCACCTTCGAGGACCTGCACGTGCCGCCCACGCTGGTCAGCTTCGCCGTGGCCCCCGGCAGCGCCGGGGACGTGATCTCGCCGGAGTTCAAGGCGGCGGGCCGCTCGCTTTACTGGCTGTATGCCAACCCGTTCGACGCGGGGGCGTTCACGCGCAACCTCGACCTGCTCTATCGCCTCATCCACGAAAAGAAGGCCGTCTCCGCCTGGGCGGTCGGCCTGGGCGGCATCGCGGAAGGGCTGTTCAAAATGGCGCTGGGCAACGGCGTCGGCGCGGCGGTTTTCGATACGTTCACGCGCGACCTGTTCGGGCAGTATATCGGCGGGATCATCGTGGAACTGGCGCTGGGCGCGGCGGATACGGAGTTTTCCGCCCGCGGCGAAGCCCTCGGCGCGACGGTTGCCGAGTACGCGATCACGTATCGCGGCGAAACCGTCCCGCTTGAAACGGTTCAGGAAGCCTACGAGCGCAAGCTTACCAAGGTGTTCCCCTACCGCGACGCGGGCGGGGAGCAGCCCGCCTCCGTACCCGCCGTTACCTTTACCGCCGATAGCTGGCCCGCGCCCGCCCTGCGCACGGCGCGCCCCGTAGCGGTCATCCCCGCGTTTCCCGGCACCAACTGCGAGGTGGATACCGCCCGCGCGCTGGAACGCGCCGGCGCGGAGCCGCGCATCCTGCTCATCAACAACCTGACCCCGCAGGACGTCGGCCGCAGCGTGGAGGCGGCGGTGAAGGAAATCGGCGGCGCGCAGATGCTGGTGTTCCCCGGCGGCTTCTCCGGTGGGGACGAGCCGGACGGCAGCGGCAAGTTCATCACCGCGTTTTTCCGCAACCCCGCCGTCAAGGAGGCCGCCGAAAGCCTGCTTAACGACCGCGACGGGCTGATGTTGGGCATCTGCAACGGTTTTCAGGCGCTGGTCAAGCTGGGGCTGGTACCCTTCGGCAGGATCGTCGATACGGACGAGGCCTGTCCCACCCTCACCTTCAATACCATCGGCCGCCACCAGAGCCTGCTGGTGCGCACCCGCATCGCCAGCAACAAAAGCCCGTGGCTCATGCTGTGCAAACCCGGCGAAATCTACACCGTTCCCATCAGCCACGGCGAGGGGCGCTTCGTGTGTGCCGACGGGACGCTCTCGGCGCTGGCCCAAAGCGGACAGATCGCCGCGCAGTACGTGGGGCCGGACGGGCTGCCGACCATGGACCTGCGCTTTAACCCCAACGGCAGCGCCATGGCCGTGGAGGCCGTCTCCTCGCCGGACGGACGGGTGCTGGGCAAGATGGGCCACAGCGAGCGCAGCGGCAGGAATCTTTACAAGAACGTCGAAGGGAATACATTCCAGCCGATCTTCGAGGGCGGGGTAAACTACTTCAAGCCCCCGGTTCTCCGCTGACGGCAAGGCCGCGTTTCACCCACCGCTTAAGGAGGTTTCCCATGCCCGATCATTCCGCGTACGTAAGCCCCTTTTCCACCCGCTACGCCAGCCGGGAAATGCAGTTCATCTTTTCCGAGGACAATAAGTTCCGCACCTGGCGGCGGCTGTGGATCAGCCTGGCGAAGGCCGAGCAGAAGCAGGGCCTGCCCATTACGGACGAGCAGATCGCCGAGCTTGAAAAGTACAAGAACGACATCAATTACGACGTTGCCGCCGCGCGGGAGCGTGAGGTGCGCCACGACGTGATGAGCCACGTGTACGCCTACGGCGTGCAGTGCCCCAAGGCGAAGGGCATTATCCATCTGGGCGCCACCAGCTGCTACGTGGGCGACAACACCGACGTGCTGATCATGAAGGAAGGGCTCACGCTGGTAAAGCGCAAGCTGCTGGGCGTGCTCAAGGAACTGCGTGCCTTCGCCATGGCGCACCGCGACCTGCCCACGCTCGCCTACACCCATTTGCAGCCCGCGCAGCTCACCACCGTGGGCAAGCGCGCCACGCTGTGGATGAACGAATTGCTCATGGATTTTGAGGAGGTCGAGCACCGCCTTACTACGCTCGCGCTGCTGGGCAGCAAGGGCACCACCGGCACGCAGGCCAGCTTCGTGGAGCTATTGGGCGGCGACGGCCGGAAGATCGACCAGATCGAAAAGGATATCGCCGCCGACCTGGGCTTTACGCGCGTCGTGCCCGTCAGCGGGCAGACCTACAGCCGCAAGGTGGATTACCAGGTGGTGTCGGCGCTTTCCGGCATCGCGCAGAGCGCCAGCAAGTTCAGCTACGATTTACGTCTGCTGCAAAGCTTCAAGGAGATGGAGGAACCCTTCGAAAAAAGCCAGATCGGCTCCTCCGCCATGCCCTACAAGCGCAACCCCATGCGCAGCGAGCGCATCAGCGCGCTTTCCCGCTATGTGATGGTGGATACGCTCAATGCCGCCGTCACCGCGGGCACGCAGTGGTTCGAGCGTACGCTGGACGACAGCGCCAACCGCCGCATCGCCGTGAGCGAGGCGTTCCTGGGGGTCGACGCGATTCTCAACCTGATGCTCAACGTATGCGACGGGCTGGTGGTCTATCCCAAGGTCATCCGCGCGCGCGTGCTGCACGAGCTGCCCTTTATGGCGACCGAGAACATCCTGATGGACGCGGTCAAGAAGGGCGGCGACCGGCAGGCCCTGCACGAGAGGCTTCGCGTGCACAGCCAGGCGGCCGCCCGCGTGGTGAAGGAGGAGGGCGGCGCAAACGACCTCGTTCACCGCATCGCCGCCGATCCGGACTTCCGCACCACCGAGGCGGAAATCCAGTCGATCCTCGACCCCGCGCGCTTCACCGGCCGCAGCGCCGAGCAGGTGGAAACCTTCGTAACCGGGCTGATCGACCCGCTGCTGGCCAAAAACGCGGGCGAGATCGGCGAAAAGGTCGAAGTCAACGTGTAATTGAAAAAGCGTCGTCTTATCGTCCGTCGCACCGTTATGCGGCGGGCGTTTTGCATTCGATTCCCTAAAACCTGTAAAAACGGGAGCGCCGAAGGCGAAAGCTTTGACAGTTTGCCCGCAATTGCGATACAATAAACCCAAACTGAGGCAGGGGAGGGAGCGTTTGTGGAGGAAGCCCTACGCGCGGAGCTGGTCGAGGCGCTCCGCCCTCTTGTGAAGCGCAAGGAACTGACCGAAAACGTCCCCATGAGCGCGTATACCACCCTGGGCCTCGGCGGCCCGGCGGAGCTCCTGTGCGAAATCACCTCCGCCGATCAGTTGCTGGAGATTCTGCGCATCGCGAACCGATTGAACGTGCCCGTGAACATTCTGGGCAACGGATCGAACCTCCTGGTGCGGGACGGCGGCTGGCCGGGGCTAACGCTGCACTTCGGCGACGGGTTTTCCGAGGTCACGCCGCCGGTGCCCCTGCCGGACGGGCGATACGCGATCACCGCGCAGGCGGGCGCGCCGCTTGCCAAGCTCAGCGCCGTCGCCGCGGACGCGGCCTTGAGCGGGCTGGAGTTCGCCGCGGGCATTCCCGGCACGGTGGGCGGCGGAGTGCTGATGAACGCCGGGGCCTTCGGCGGGGAGCTGAAAAACGTCGTCGAAGGCGTGACCTGCGCGACGATGGCCGGCGAAATACGCCACTACACCAACGGGGAGATGGCTTTCGATTACCGTCGCTGCCGCCTCTCCGACCCCGGCGCGGAGCCGGAAGCGGTCGTGGCGGCCACCTTCGCCCTGATCCCCGGCGACGGGGATACCATCCGCGTCGCTATGCGGGAGTTCAGCGCCAGAAGGCGCGAAAAACAGCCCGTCACCCTGCCCTGCTGCGGCAGCACCTTCAAGCGTCCGCCGGGCCGGTTCGCCGGAACGCTCATCGACCAGTGCGGGCTCAAGGGCCTGCGCGTGGGCGGCGCGAGCGTCAGCATCAAGCACGCGGGCTTTCTGGTCAACGACGAGGACGGCACCGCGGAGGATTACCTGCGCCTGATGGCCGAGGTACGGCGCGTGGTCGAGGAGAAGACCGGCGTGCTTCTGGAGCCGGAAGTGCGCATCGTCGGCGTGGACGCGCCGCCCGCGGAAGCGTAGCCCGAGGGCTCCCGCGCCGAAGCGGATTTTTCCCTGCAAGGAGGGGTTGTCCCATGCAGTTCTTGATTGTCACCGGGTTAAGCGGCGCGGGCAAGACCGTCGCCATCCGTACGCTGGAGGATCTGGGCGCGCTGTGCGTGGACAACCTCCCGCCCATGATGCTGGTTCGCTTCATGGAGGCGTGCAAATCCTCCAACATCAGCCGGCCGTTGGTCGCCATCGCCGTGGACATCCGTTCCGGCGAGTTTTTCGACGCCAAGGCAGTCGTCAAGATGATCGACGAGGCCCGCAGCGTGGGCTTCACTATCGACACGCTCTTCATCGAGGCGCACGACAACATGCTCGTGAACCGCTACAAGGAATCCCGCCGCGACCATCCGCTCGCCAGTGAGGGCATGACGTTGGAGGAGGCCATCGCGGCCGAGCGCAGCCGCTTGCAGCCCCTGCGGGAGACGGCCAACCACGTGGTGGACACCAGCGACCTCAAACCCAGCGCCCTGCAGGCCCGGCTTCGCCGCATCGTGATGCAGGCGGGCGACGAGCCGATCCTGCGCATCGAGCTTTTGAGCTTCGGCTTCAAGCGCGGCATTCCCCGGGACGGCGACCTGGTGTTCGACGTGCGCTTTTTGCCCAACCCGTTCTACATTCCGGAACTGGGGCACCACACGGGGCTGGACGCGGACGTGCGCGATTTTGTGCTGAGCCACCCGGTGACCCAGACCTTTCTTGCCAAGTGCATGGATATGCTCATGTTCCTTCTGCCCAACTACGTCAGCGAGGGCAAACACCGGCTGGTGATCGCCGTGGGCTGCACGGGCGGCGCGCACCGCAGCGTGGCGATCGCCGAATACCTGTGCGAGCAGCTCAAGGCCCGCGGGCAGCACGTGAGCGTCACCCACCGCGATCTGGCCATCGAGCAGGCGCACTGGGCGGGCGGCAAGCAGTAGCGCAGGTCCGGTTCGGTTCCATATTCATAACAAGCGCCCCCTTCCGCTCCGGAAGCCTTGTCGGCTTCGGAAAGGAAGAGGGCGCTTTGGGGGCCGACCGCCGCAGACGGCGTTTATAGCACGACCGTCAAATCGTTTTCGGTCGCGAGCTCGTCCGCCCGGATGGGCGCAAGCGGGTGCGGCCTGCCGTTGAGCCGAAGCGCGGTCACGCCGCTCTGCTTGTGGCCGGGGTTTTGCACGGTTATGTTCAGCTTTTTGCCGCGGAACGTTTTTTGCAGGGTGAAGCCGTCCCACGCGGCGGGGATCGCCGGAGAGACGACCAGCCCTTCCGGCGTGGGCCGAAGCCCCAGGATGCCTTCCACGCAGCCGACCATCACGGTGGAGGCCGTGCCGGTCAGCCAGTGCACGTGCGCGCGCCCGGCGTTGGGGCTTTCCGAGCCTTCGATGAACTGGCCGTGCACGTAGGGTTCCAGCACGCGCAGGTCGGCGTTGTCGTTGAAGCTGGCGGGCGAGGACTCGGCGAAATACGTAAACGCGCGCTCGCCGTGCCCGGCCAGCGCCGAAGCAAGAATCGCCCAGCCCTGCGGCTGACAGAACACGCCGCCGTTTTCCTTGGTGCCGGGGTTGAACAGCAGCATCCGCGCCCCGTCGAACGCGCCGAAGCGGTAGGAGGGATGCATCACCTCAAGCCCATAGGGGGTGTTGAGTTCCTCGTGCGCCGTCTGAAGGACGGTATCGGCCTGCGCGCCCGACGCGGCGCCGCTGATGACCGCCCAGCTCTGCGGATTGAGCCACATGGACGCTTCCCTGTCCGCCTTGCTGCCGATCACCGCGCCCTCTTCCGTAAACCCGCGGATGAAGCGGTCGCCTTCAAAGCACGTGTTCTGCAAAACAGCGAGCAGCTTTTCGCCTTCCGTTTTCAGGTAGGCCGTATATTCCGCGTCCGACGCGCCCAGCTCCGCCAGGATGCGCATGGCGTAATACAGCTGGAAGGCCACGAAGGTGCTTTCGCCCTTCTCGCCCAGCCGAAGGCAGTCGTTCCAGTCGGCGTGCAGGCCGGCGGGCATGCCGTGCGGGCCCAGGTGCGTCATGCTGAAATCGATCGCCCGCTTGAGGTGGTCGAGCACCGTACCCTCGTCCCGGTCGGCGTAGGGCACCACCTCGCTCAGGTAGGCGGTATCCCCGGTTTCGGCGACATACTTGTACACGGTGGGGAACAGCCACAGCGCGTCGTCCGCGCGGTAGTGCGGGTGGCCGGTCTCCTTGACGTAGCTTTCGTCGTCGGGGGTGTCCTCCCGGCCGGGGGTGTGGGTGTACTTGACCAGCGGCAGGCCCGCGCCGTGGTGTACCTGCGCGGAGAGCATGAAGGTCAGCCGCGCTTTGGCCAGTACGGGGTCCAGGTGAATCACGCCCTGGATGTCCTGCACGGTATCGCGGTAACCGTAGCCGTTTCGCTGCCCGCAGTACATCAGCGACGCCGCGCGGCTCCACACCACGGTGGTAAAGCACTGGAAGGCGTTCCAGGTGTTGACCATGGCGTTGAAACGCGCGTCCGGCGTCTGCACCGTAAGCCCGTCAAGCTTGCCGTGCCAGTAGGCTTTGAGCGCCGCGAGCTCCGCGTTTGCAGCCGCTTCGGGCGCGGCGGCGTAGCGGTCGATCAGCGTCCGCGCCTGCGCGCCGGTCTTCTGCCCCAGCAAAAAGACCAGCGTGCGCTTTTCGCCGGGCGCGAGGGTCAGCGCCGCATGCAGCGCGCCGCAGGGGTTGCCGTTGTAGCACTGGCTGCCGTCGCAGCGCCCCGCCGCGACCGCCGCGGGCGCGTCGAAGCGTTTGCGGCCCAGAAAGCGCTCGCGGCTCCCGGTGAAGCTCGCCACCGGTGCGCCCGCCAGCCCGAAGAACCGCTCCCGGCCGTTGGTGCCGTCGGGACGGCGGTCCCAGTATTCGTTGATGTGCTGCAAAAGGTAATCGCCCGCGAATTCCGTGCGGCTGATGAACTGCGTGTACTGGAGGTTGACCATATCCTGCTCGTAGTTGTTTTCGTTGGAAAATTCGCAGTAGCCGAACACGGAAAGCGCGCGCGGTTTGTCGCCCGGGTTTTGCACCGTAAGCTTCCACACCTCGTGCGTTTTGTTAAGCGGCACGTAGTAGGCCGCCTCGGCATGGATGCCCGCGTACTCGCTTTCGAACGCCGTGTAGGCGGTGCCGTGGCGGCATACGCCGCGGTACTCATCCAGCGGTTTGCCCACCGGCTTCCACGACGCCGACCAGAAATCGCCGCTTTCGTCGTCCCGCAGGTACAGGTAACGGCCGGGCTCGTCGAACTGGTTGAAGGTGTAGCGCAGTATCCGCCCCGCCACGCCGGACTTGACGAAGCTGTACCCGCCGGCGTTCACGGTGATGATCGCCCCGTATTCCGGCGATCCCAGATAGTTGGCCCAGGGCGCGGGCGTGTCCGGGTTGGTGATGACGTATTCGCGTGCCTGCTCGTCGAAATAGCCGTATCGCATCTGGTTCTTCCTCCGTCCGATCAACCGATTCAGGATAATGAAAACGTTTTAGGAAGTAGGCGCAAAGCAACGCCTTTCGTCCGCTTCGTTTGGCCGTATTGTAGCACGAAGCAGGGGGGCTTGGCAAGGCGGAAACCGGCGACGGGGGAAGGTTCCCCCGCCGCCGACAGGTTCCGTTGTTTTCAAGCGGCCTTTGTCTATTGCGTCTGCTTTGATTGTCTGCCAAAATCTGCTGATAATTGAAAATAATTCTTTTGGTTAATAATCGCTACCAAAACCGGATTGTGCGCCTTCCGCGCCAAACGCCGACACGCACGTGTTCCAGCCCTCTTCCCCCAGCTCCACCACCTTCGTGCACACCCGCGAAAGAAACGCCCGGTCGTGCTCCACGATGAGCATGGCCGGCCGGAAGCGCAGAATCAACTCCTCCAGCTGCATGCGGCTGAACACGTCGATATAGTTGAGCGGCTCGTCCCACACGTACAGGTGCGCCCGTTCGCACAGGCTGCGGGCCAGCAGCAGCTTTTTCTTCTGCCCTTCGCTGTAGCGTTCGATGTTCCGGTCGAACTGCTCGCGGCCGAAATCCATATTGCGAAGGATCGCTTTGAACAGCGTCTGGTCGGCGCCGCTGCGGGAGATGAAATCGTTAAGCGTTCCCCGCAGATGCTCGGCGGACTGAGGCACGTAGCTGACCGTAAGCCCCGGAGCCGGGGACATTTCGCCTTTCAGCGCGTCCGACAGGCCGCAGACCGCCTTGAGCACGCTGCTCTTGCCCGCCCCGTTGCGCCCGGCGAGCGCCACGCGTTCCCCGCGCTCCACGGTAAAGGCGATCCCCTCGCATACCGTACGGTCGCCGTAGCGCACGGCCGCGTCCCGCACCTGCAAAAGCTGCTTCTTGGGGTGCTCAAGCGGGCTCAGCTTCAGTTCGCCCACCCGCTCGACGTCCTTCATCAGGCTTTTCTTTTCCTCGATGTCCTTTTCCATACGCGCCTGCGCAGCCAGGGAGCGCTTCATCACGGCGGCGGCGCGCGCGCCCACGTAACCGCGGTCCACCGCGGCCGTTTCACTCGGGTGCACGTTGAACTTGCCCTTCTCGCCCCGGCGGCTCCACTCGGCCTGCCGGCGGGCGCTCAGCGTAAGGCGGGTCACGTCCTTCCTGAGCTGTTCGTTTCGCGCCTGCTCGCTTTCGTTAACCCGCCGCCACTCCCGTTCCCAGTCATCGAAGTTGCCGCGCTGCACGGCGACGGTCGCGCGGTTCAGCGCCAGCGTATGGTCCACGCAGCGGTTGAGAAAGTCCCGGTCGTGGCTGACCAGCAGAAAGCCGTCCTGCCGGGCCAGATACGCCGCCACCAGCGCGCGGCCCGCCAGGTCGAGGTGGTTGGTGGGTTCGTCGATCAGGGGATAGCTGTCCTCGCGAGCAAACAACGCGGCGAGTTGCGCCTTGGTCTGTTCCCCGCGGCTGAGCGTATGGTAGGGTCGCGCAAGCGCCTCCGGCGGCACGGCGAGCCCCTCCAGTTCCTTTTCCAGCCGCCAGTCCGGCGCCGCAGGCGCGCAGGCCCGGAGCACCGCGCGCGTCGACCGCTCCGGATCGGCCACCGGGAAGGGGAACAGCGCGGGCGCGACCGGCACGCTCACCTCGCCCTTCGCCATAAGCTCCCCCGCGAGGATGCGCAGAAGCGTGGTTTTCCCACGGCCGTTGCGGCCGATCAGCCCCAGCTTCCAGCGGGTGTCCAGCCGGCAGGTGAGGTTTTCAAACACGTTTTCCCAGTCGTTTTCGTAACCGAACGTCACGTTCGTCAATTGAATCAACGCCATCGGTTTCCCTCCGTTTCAGGACGGGGAGAAGGCGAAAAGCGCAAACAAAAACAGAGCCTTTCGGCCGCGCTTTCCTGCCGCAACAAAACGATCCGCGCCGCTTACGCGGGCGTGGCGTCCCGTTCTCCCGTTTTGGTTCGGGTCGGCAGGGTTATTTGCGCATCCTTTCAGCTCCGTTTCATCAAAATCTTCGTTTCCGGCGCGGGGTCGCCCCCCGGGCCGCGTTCAGCATACCACCCGGCGGCGCGCCCGTCAAGCCTCTTCGGTGTCCGCCAGGCGCAGCTTGCCGTTTTCGATGCCCGTAACCGTCGCCAGCGACACCACCCGATAGCCCTCGTTCCTCAGCTTCTGCCCGCCCGGCTGGAACCCCTTCTCAATGCACACGCCGATGCCCGCCACGCAGGCCCCCGCCTGACGTACGATCTCCGCCAGGCCCTCGGCGGCCTCGCCGTTGGCCAGAAAGTCGTCGACGATCAGCACGTGCGCGTCCTTGGGCAGGTAGCTTTTCGCAATGCGGATGTAGTTTTCGGTATGGTGGGTAAAGCTGTACACCTTCGCTTCGTATACGTCGCCGTTGAGCGTGCTGGTGGTGTGGCTCTTTTTGGCGAAGATGACCGGCACGTTGCCGAACGCCTGCGCCGTGGTGATCGCCATGGCGATGCCGCTGGCCTCCACGGTGAGGATCATGTCCACCCGCTCGTCCGCAAACGCGTCGTGAAAGGCGTGCCCGATGTTGGTCAGCAGGGCGATATCCAGCCGGTGGTTCAAAAACATATCCACCTTTACGATGTCGTCCCCGATGCCGAAACCCTGTTTCAGGATCGCCTCGCGCAGTTCTTTCATGCCGTTTCCCTCCGCCTTTTGCTGGTCTCAGGATATCAAAATAACGCGCGTTTTGCAAGATGCTTTCAAAAATGTTCGGCATTTCGCGCTCCGCCGCGGGCCGGTCGCGCCGTTTCCCCAAAAAGCGTTCGCACCGTTGCCCAACCGCGGCCCGCATTGTATAATACGGTATAGTTTGAACATCCCCGCGCCGCCGGGCGCGAATGCAACCGTCAGGAGGGATTTCCATGCAGGACACGCCTACCCCGGCACCGGATAAGCAGCCTCAGACACCGGACAAGCACACCCCGACGCCGGATAAGCATACCCAGCGCAAGCTGATCAAAACCATTCTGGGCGATCAGGAAGAAAAGTCGATGGAGGAGGAGGAAATCATCCACCTGCTTCTGGAGCGCAAGCTTTCCAAAAACACCAACGCCCTTTCCGACGCCCAGCTCACCTACGGCCAGCGCATGGCGGACAAGATCGCCAAATTCGCGGGCAGCTGGACGTTCATCCTGGTGTTTCTCGGCTGCCTCGTCGGGTGGGTGGCGGTCAACATGATCCTGCTGGCCAGCGCCCCCGACCCCTACCCGTTTATCCTGCTGAATCTCATCCTCTCCTGCGTGGCCGCCATCCAGGCCCCCGTGATCATGATGAGCCAGAACCGCCAGGAGGAGAAGGATCGCATCCGCGCCCTCAACGATTACAAGACCAACTTAAAGTCCGAGATCATCATCGAGGACCTGCACCAGAAGATCGACCAGCTTCTGTCCCGCCAGCAGCAGATTCTCCGCAAGCTGGAAAAGCTGGAGAAGGAGCTTCCACCCGACTGAGCGAAGTGTTTTCCCTCATCCGGAAAAACGGAGGCGCAGGCCTCCGTTTTTTTCATATAAACGCCCTTTTTTTAACGTAAGCGCCCTTTTATGTGCGCGAGGTGAAATCGGCGTTAATTCGACCAAATCTGATAAGTTGTCCTTTCATTTTATAAAACGCCGTGCTATAATGAAATATCAAAAAACCAAAAATTGGAGGAGATAGACATGTCCGAACAAAAAACCGCCACACCCAATAAGAGTCGCACGATCATCATCCTGCTGTGCGTTGTGCTGGTCGCCGCGATTGTGCTGGCAATCTTCGGCTTCGTAGGCAGGAACATGGCCAACGGGCTCAACGACGAGCTGAACCAGAAGATCGCCGATTACGAAGAGCAGATTTCCTCCATGACGGAACAGCTTTCCGTTTCGGATACGAATTTGGCCGACGTAAACGGCCAGCTGGAAACGGCGCAGGCCGCGCTGGACGAGGAAAAGGCGGCGGCCGACGAGACGCTGAAGAACCTTCAGGACGAATACACCGCCTATCAGGCGACCGCCGCGGATAACCTTACCACCGAACAGGCCAAGAGCGCCGAGGCGCTGGACGCCCTGCAAAAGCAGCTTACCGATTACCAGACCGAGGCGGAAGCCAGCCTGACGGCCGCCCAGGAGCAGGCCGCCGCCACGCAGTCGGATCTGACCGCGCAGGTCGAGGCCCTGACGGCCGATAAAACCGACCTGGCCGCTCAGGTCGAAACCCTGACCGGTGAAAACGCCGATCTCGCTTCCCAGATCGAAGCCCTCAACACCGTGAATGACGATCTTTCCGCGCAGATCGAAACCCTGACCGCCGATAAGGAAGCCCTGACCAAACAGGTCGTGGATTTGACGACCGACAAGGACGCCCTTGCCAAGCAGGTCGAATCCCTCACGTCCGACAAGGAAGCCCTGATCAACGCGACCAATGAGGATTTTGCCGCCAAGCTGGACGCGCTGAACCAGGAAAAGACGCAGCTGGGCGAACAGATCAAAACCCTGACCGCCGACAAGCAGACCCTGGCCGGGCAGCTGGAAACCCTGACCGCCGACAACGATGCGCTGACCCAGCAAATCGCGGCGCTGACCGCCGATAAGGAAGCCCTCGCCCAGCAGGTGGAAACCCTGACGGCGCAGATCGAGGATCTGACCGCTCAGGTGGAGGCCCTGCAGGTGCTCGTCACCGTGACGCCCACGCCGGAGCCCTCTCCGACCGTGACCCCGACGGTAACACCGACGCCTACTCCCAAGCCCGCCGCGTAACGCTGCTTTTGCCCCAGGTTCGCTACGGCGCCGCATTCATCTGCGGCGCCGTTTTTATGCGGTTTTTACGCGGCGGCCCCTCCCGCGTTTTCGTTACATCGCACGCCTCATGCGCGTATTTGCACGCGCGCTCACCCGACGGCCTCATTCCGTTTCCGAGCCTCTTTCCGTTAATTTTACGACCACTGTACAAAATCGTTACAATGTGTTATGATCTACGAAAGATAATCGCACAAGTGGAGGTTGGCTGCACTATGGCGGGAACCAAACGCGTAACGCTCAAACTGATCGCGCAGCGGGCGGGCACATCCATCGGTACGGTCGACCGCGCGCTGAAGGATCGCGAAGGGGTCCGCCGCAGCACGAAGGAACGCGTGCTGACCGCGGCGCGGGAACTGGGGTATATCCCCAACCCCTTTTCAAACGCCCTGCGGCGCATGGGGTCGATCCGGCTGGGCATGGTGTACCCGCAGGAACCGGCGCCCTTCTACGCGCCCATGACCGCCGGCATCAACGCCGCCGTCGCCGATTTGAGCGACTTCGGCGTGGAGGTGGAGCATATCCGCTTCTCCATGCAAAAGCAGGACCTGGAAGAAGAAACGCTGGAGAAGCTGAACCCCGCGGGCTTTCAGGGGCTGGCCATCAATTCCGCCGGTCCGCGCATCGCGCGGCAGATCAGCCGCCTGTCGGAGGCGGGGATTCCCGTGGTTACGTTCAACACCGACGCGGTCAACAGCACGCGCCGCTTCTTCATCGGCAACGATTCGATCCAGTCCGGCCGCATGGGCGCGGCGCTGCTGGGCCGGTTTCTGGGCGGCGAGGGCGCGGTGACGGTGCTGGGCAACTTTGTGCAGGCCATGCCGTTTTCCGAGCGCTTCGGCGGCTTTTGCGAGACCATCCACGACGAGTTCCCCAACATGACCCTCTACCCCTGCGCCGAGTGCTACGCCGAGCGCCAGCTGGCCTCCCAAAGCCTGATCACGCTTCTCAAAAACGTGCCCACGGTGCGCGGCGTGTTCTGCACAGGCTACACCAGCACGGTCGGCGCGATTTCGGCGCTCAAGCAGCTCGACCGCAAGGATATCGTGCTGATCGGCTACGATACCAGCGACGAGCTGCTCGCGGCGCTCCGGGAGGGCTGGTGCGACGCCCTTCTGTACCAGGATCCCTACCGCCAGGGCTACGCCGCCGTGCAGACGCTGGCGCAGCACGTGCTGGACGGTAAGGTTCCCGATCCCCGTAAAATCAACATTCTTACCAACATCGTCATCCGGCAGAACGCGGACAGCTACCGCTGAAAGACGGAATACCGGAACACGAAGGCTCCGCCGTCGGGCGGAGCCTTCGTGTTCCGGTTTTAGTTGCTTACAGACAATCCTGGTAATATTTCGGTAAATTGCGTTATTTTTATATCGGCGGCCCGCCCGGCCGGGGGCATCGCATGCTTCGGCCTTCGTTTACTGCGTCATCGCCTCGATGTATTCCTCCAGGCACCAGTCATGATCCCGGATCGTCTTGGAATGGTTCACGCCCACGTAGCGGATGTGCCAGCATTCGGCGACGTAGCCGGTGATTTTTTCCTTGCCCTCCTGATAGCGGATAATGAAGCCGTAATCCCAGCAGTTTTCATGAAGCCAAACCTGCTGCTTCGTCCCCTTGAAGATGGTGCCGGCCACCGTAATATCGAACGCAAGCCCCGTCTGGTGCTCGCTGGTGCCGGGGTCGGCCACGGTCAGCCGCGTGGCGCTCAGGGCGTCGGCGCGGCTCTTGCCCTGGGACACGTACGCCTCCACCTGCTTGTTGAACAGCTCCTGCTGGTAGGCATAGCTGCGGTACCCGGCGCTGATCTGCCAGCCGGTGATGCCGTCGTCCTTGGCGGCGGTGAACATCGTCTCCAGTGCGGCGGCGGCTTCCCGGTCGCCTTCGATCTCGCTGCCCTTGACGTATACAAGGCTAGCGGGCAGGACGTTTCGAAGCACCACGAGGTTGGCCGGCTTGTAGCTTTCGTCCAGGGGATTGTCGCGGTTGACCAGCAAGGGGAGCGTCGCCGGGTCGGGCGTCGGGGTAATGGTGACGGGCGGCGCATCGGAGGCAAAGACCGTGGCCATGGTCACGCTGCCGCAGATGCCGTCCACTTCCAGGTCGTTCTGGCTTTGAAAAAGGCGGACGGCTTCCTCCGTGCCTGAGCCGAAGTCGCCGTCCACCGCACCGGTATAATAACCCAGTTCCTTGAGCCTCGTCTGAAGCGCGCTGACCGACCCGCCCTGGTCGCCCTTGGAAAGCAGCGACGGCGTGGGGGACGGCGTCGGGGTGGGGATGTAGGTTTGCGCCGTGTCCGCGTACAGCGCGGTGAGCGTTTCCGTTCCGGCCAGCCCATCGGACGTCAGCCCCATCTGGCTTTGAAACAGCCGTACCGCCGCCGCGGTGCCCTGCCCGTACTGGCCGTCCACCTCGCCGGCGTAGTAGCCCAGCGCCTGAAGCTTCGTCTGCAGGCGGGTCACCTCGTCGCCGGTCACGCCCAGCTTTAGAATGAGCGGGGTGGGCGTCGGGGTGTTGTTGGGGTCGGGCGTCACCAGCAGCATGCTTTGCGTGACGGCCGTGGGGGTCGGGGTGGCGTCGCGTTCGATCGTGTAGGCGTTGTACGCGTCGATGGTTTTGGGCGCGAGCAGCGCGACGCCCACGCAGCAGCCGGCCAGGGCGATCCATAACAGTACGGTAAAAACGCTGGGTTTTCTGCGCATGGCAACTCCTTACAGCGGGGAAATCCGGTACGGGCGGCTTTTCACGCCCGCGTCCATACAACGTTCGTCACGGCCGAAACCCTGCCGCCGGGCGTTTCAGGATTGCCACAGGGGAGCCGGGTAGCGCCCCTGGGCGATCATCTGCCCGATCGCCCGCACGACCTGCGCGCGATCCTCCCGATAGGTGACGCCGTACCAGCGATCCTGCGTGGCCGCCACGGTGACCCCGGCGCGTCCGTCACGCAGGAGCCCGTCCACCACGAAGGGCAGAAAAAACTCCGCTTTTTGGGGGTTCTCCGCCACCGCCCCGTCCAAAAACGCAGGAAACGCCTCCCCGAGGCGATCCATCATCGCGCGAGGAAAGGCCCACATGTTCATGCTCACGATGGTCTCGGGGTCCAGCCTGCGGTACAGATCGCCCTCCTCGCGCATCAACGGCCCGTCCACGCTGGAAATGATGTGCGTCCGCTCGCAGATGTCCGCAAGCGTCCCGTCCGCAGCCACGTCGCACACACCGCGCGCCACGAAGCCGGTGGGGCTCAGCGTGTTGCAAAGCCGGTAGCCCACCATAAAGTAATCCTCGTCGCTTCGCACGTTCGTCAGGTGGTCGTACGCCAGCCGAAAGGCCTCCGCGCCGTAAAAATCGTCCGCGTTGATCACGCAGAAGGGCGCGTCGATCAGCTCCCGGGCGGCCAGCACGGCGTGCCCGGTGCCCCAGGGCTTCACCCGACCGTCGGGCACGGCGTACCCCGCGGGCAGGTCGTCCAGCCGTTGATATGCGAAGCGCAGCGGCATGCCCGCGCGATGCCCCAGCAGCGATTGAAAATCCGCTTCGTTTTCCCGCTTGATCACCACTACCGCGCGCTCAAACCCGGCGCGGCGCGCATCGTAGAGCGAATAATCCAGGATAAATTCACCGTCCGGGCCGACGGGATCCATCTGTTTGAGACCCCCGTAACGGCTTCCCATGCCGGCGGCCATAATCAGCAATATCGGTTGATCGGGCAAGCGATTCCACTCCGTTTCACATTCGTTCTTTCCGCAAGCGGCGCGCCCCCGACACCGGCAACGGAAGGCGGAAGCGCGCACGGAGGACAGCCTGATACATTATAGCACAACCCCCTGCCGCGGGGCAACCGCGCCGCGGCGGGAAGCGCGAAAGCGGCGCGCGGGAGGGAAAGGGCATGGGAGCGCCCCGTGCGCGGCGAACGCGGCGAAAAGTGGCGAACGTTCCCTATCGGGAACCGATATTGCCGGAAATGTGGAGGCAATTTGACGTAAATCGCCCGTAACGTTGACAGTCCCCCCTGCATATGCTATACTGCTGTGGACGTGATGGGAGCGGTTCGCTTTTCCGAGAACGGCTTCCGTAACGATAAGCCGCTTGATTCATGAGCAATCATTTGTAATATCTTGCACGCCCGTCTTTGCCGCAGGGAGCAGCATATTACGACCGTTTTCATGATGATGGAGGTTTTTTTTAATGCAAAAACAGCTCAAGGTGACCTACCATTATAACAGCGGTTTTTCGGTTCGCGTCGGCGGCACGCTGATGGTGTTCGACTACTGGGAAGGCGAAAACAGAAAACTTTCGGACGTCGGCCGCCTGAACAAAAGCATTCTTTCGGCGTACGAGCAGGTGTTCGTTTTTATCAGCCACGCGCACCCCGACCACCTCGACCCCGTCGTGTACGACTGGCGCGAGGACCTGCCCGACCTGACTTACGTCGTCAGCTACGACCTGCCCATCGGCAAGCGCGGCCGCCGCATCGCGCCCCTGGAGGAGATGACGCTCTCGCAGGATATCTCCGTGAAGGCGTTCGACAGCACCGATCTGGGCGTGAGCTTCCTGGTGACCGCCTACGGCATGAACATTTTCCACGCCGGCGACCTGAACCTGTGGCACTGGCGGCAGGAGAGCTCGCTTCGCGAGATCGAGGCGGCGGAAGAGGCCTTCTACGCCGCGTGCGAGCCCATCCCTTCCGGCGTCATCGACCTGTGCATGTTCCCGGTGGATCCCCGGCAGGGGATGATGTACGACGCGGGGGCCAACCATTTCATCCTCACCAAGAAGCCCCGCCTGTTCATTCCCATGCACTGGCAGGACCGCCCCGAGGTGGCGGTGGATTACGCCCGTCGCGCGCGCACGCCCCAGACCGAGGTGCTGGCCATGACCCGCCCCGGCGAGTCCGCCACGGTCACCTTCAACGAAAACCTCCTGGACATCCACATCGTGGAGCCCCCGCGGGACTTAAACGATCTGCCGCCCGCGCCCGCGCGCCGGCCCGACCGCCGCGGCCCCGGCGACAAGGGGGACGATCCCTTCGCCGACAGCGACCTGCCCGTGGATCTCCAATAGAAAAGATTAGCAAAGCGGCGGCCAAGCGGCCGCCGCTTTAGTCGTTCGTAAGGGATACCCCTTGCCATCCCGCAGCTGACAACGCAGATTGGGCTTTTTCAACAGGCTGAAGCGGCAAGTTTCACCGGCTGTAAATGCCGGTTTCGATCTCGTGGATGTAGGTATCGATGCGCCGTATCTGCGTCGCGGCCTGCGCGTCGCGCACCGCCTGCGCGCGGTCGTAGGGGATCGTGACCAGCAATACGTCCAGCGCCGCCGCGGGGTCTTGCTCGTCCCCTTCCAGAATCGCGTAGCAGCACAGCGGCGTGCCCAGCGCGTTGCCCACGCTTCCGCAGTTGAAAAACAGACCGGGGTTCATGGTGCGCATCGCTTGGCGGTGCGCGTCGGCGTAGCCCACCACGTCGCAGTGGAAACCGTTGCAGTCGGTAAAAAACGGCTCGATCGCCGCCGCCTCGTGCTGGGCGGTGATGAGGGTCGTCATCACGGGCCGGCCATGGAACAGGCGGATATGTCTGCCGCTCAGCGTGAGCGTTTTTTCCAGCGGCAGGGCGCGCAGCCTGGCCATGCGCGCCTCCCCGAGCTGCTCCCAGTAGAAATCGTCGGGGGCAAACTGCCGGTAGCTGACGCCGTAATCCCAGTTGCCGCCGAGAATGAGGTCGCAGTTGGCAAAAGCCCAGTCGCACGTGCGGTCGCTGGAAGGGCCCTTGCCCACGACGTCCCCCAGGCAATACACCCTGTCCACCTGCCGGCGCGGCAGGTCGCGCTCCAGCGCCTGCGTCGCGGGCCAGTTGCCGTGCAGATCGGCCACAAGGGCAATGCGCATACATTCGTCCCCTTTCCGTTCTTTCAGTCTTTGGCGGCGTAGACCGCGTTGTGGATCAGCCGCCGGATGCGGTATATGGCCGGGTTCTCCCGCGAGGGGCAGATGCGGTTGGTCAAAAGGATCAGGTACAGCCCTTCGCCGGGCTCCAGCGTGAAGCTCGCGCCGGTGAAGCCCGTGTGCCCGACCGTCTCCCTGGGGAACAGGTCGCCGGTGTAGCCGTCGTCGTATCCGGGCAGGTAGAAGCCCAGCCCGCGTGCCTGCCCCAGCCCTTCCGTGTGGTTTGCAAGCGCCAGGCGCACCGTCGGCGCGGACAGGTAACGCGTGCCGTCCGGCAGGCGCCCCTGCGCGGCGAGCATCTGCAGGAACAGCGCCAGGTCGTCCGCCGTGGAAAACACGCCCGCGTTGCCGGCCGCGCCGCCCAGGAAGCGTGCGTTTTCGTCGTGTACCACGCCGCGCAGCAGCCGCCCGTCCGGCTGCCGCTCCGTGGGGGCGATGTTGCCTCCCTCGGGCCGGTAGCCGGTGCGCGTCATGCCCAGCGGCCAGAACACCTCCCGCTCCGCCAGCTCCGCAAGGGGCAGGCCGTAGAGGCATTCCAGCAGCTGCCCCAGCAGCAGGTACCCCGCGCAGCAGTAGCGCACGCGCTCTCCCGGCCGCGCCAGGAGCCGCGCGTTCAAAAGCAGCTCGGCGGCCTTCGCCGGGTCGTCGGTCATGCGCCACAGGTGCAGCCCGCCCGGAAACCCCGCCGTATGGGTCAGAAGCTGGGCAACGGTAATATCCCGCTTGTCCTCCGGCGCATCCAGAAACGTTCCGAGCTTGTCCCACAGGCACAGCCTGCCGCTTTCCAGCGCGCGCAGCGCAAGCATGGCCGTCACCAGCGGCTTGGTGAGGGACGCGATATCGAACCGGGTCTGCAGGTCGGTCGGCGGTTCGCCCGCCTCCGGCCCCAGGCGACCGTACGCGCGGCGGAACAGGATGCGCTCCCTGCGGCCCACCAGCAGCACGGCCGCCGGGAAAAGACGGTCGTCCACGGCCTGCCGCATCAGCCCGTCCGCCCTGGCTAAGTTCATGCTTTCCGCCTCCCGCCATCGCCGCGCCGGTTCCGTCGCCCGCGTCCTATTCCTGCGGCTCGCGCCAGCGCACGCGAGTCGCGCCGGGCAGTTTTTTTAGCTTCCGCCACAGGCGGGGCTTGGGGTTCACCGCCACCTTGTGTGCGCACAGCCGGAGCATGGGCAGGTCGCCGGCGGAATCCCCGTAGGCGAAGGATGTGTCGTAATCGAGCCGATCGCCCTTGGCCGCCAGATACTCCGCCAGCCGAAGCGGCTTTTGCAGGCCGCGGCAGTTGTCGCCGCACACCCGCCCGGCAAAAACGCCGTCCGCGTCCACGTCCAGGCGCGTGGCGATCACGTCGTTTACGTTCAGGCGCTTTTGCAGGTGTTTTAAATAAAAGGTGGAGGACGCCGACACCAGAAGCACCTCGTGCCCGGCCGTCCGGTGGCTTTGGATGGCCGAAAGCCCCTGCGGGCGCAGCCTGGGCACCAGCACGGCTTGGCAGAAGTCCTCGGCGATCGCGTCCACCTCCGCGGCCGTTTTCCCCCACAGAAACGAAAGCGCCCGTTCCTTTGCCCGCACCGCCGGGCAGAGGCGCAGCCCGTACAAAAACGCCGTCCGCAGATTGCCCAGCATCCCGCACCAGCTCACGAGCCCCTTGCGGCGCGCATAAAGGCACAGCAGCAGGATGGAATCCCCGCGGATCAGCGTGCCGTCAAAGTCGAAGAGGGCGTACGTTTTTTGCATTCGGCGTCATTCCTTCAAAGAGGGGTTCGGCCCGGGACCCCGAAAGGCGGCCCGCGCCCGCAACCCAGTATAGCACGGCGGCGAGGGGCTTGCCAAGAGCGGCTTGCCCTTCCGCGCGAACGTTTGACAGCCCGGCGGGATTATGATACCTTGGCTACGATATCAGCAACGCTCGGTCGTTCCCCCGTGGCCTGGGAAACGGCGATCCCGTTTTGCCGGGCTATGGGGAACGACCGTATATGCGAGGCGTAACGCCATGCGAAAACAAGCCCTTCCGCGCGACTGGCTCTGGGGTGCGGCACTCACCGCCGTACTCTTTCTGGCGCTGTACCGTTTCGGCTCCTTCCGGTTTGAAAATTCGGACGATATGCTGATGGTCAAACCCTTCATGGGGTTTGAGGGCGGCGTGCCCGCGAGCTTCACGCTTTACACCCACACCCTGCTCGCGTGGTGCCTGTATGGGCTGAGCCTGCTTTGGCCGGGCGTCGCGTGGTTTTCCGTGTTTCAGCTTGCGTTGCTGTTTACAGGCGGCACGGTGATTGTGAAGAGCTTTCTGCAGCTGGGCGGGGGTGCCCGCTTCCCGCGGCCGTTTTCCCTGCTGATCTGCGTCCTTTACCTGGTTGTGTTCGCGGCTTTCGACCTGTTTCGCCTGAACTACACCACGACCGCCGCGCTGGCGGGCGCGGCGGCGGCGGTACAGTTTATGACCGCGGAGCGAAGCGATGGAACGGGCGGCGGCCGGACGCGTGCATACCTGCTTTCCCTGCTGTTGCTGGTCGGCGCGTACAGCCTGCGCGCCGTAAGCGTGTTGCCGCCGCTCGCGTTTATCGCGCTGACGGCCGTATGGCGGGGGCTGGAAGCCGGGCGTTTACCCCGGCGGGATGACCGGCGCTCCGTGCTGCGGCCCATGGCGATCGCGTTTCTGATCTTCGCACTGGTTTTCGGCGCGCTGTACGGCATCCGGCGGGCGGAGATCGCCGCGCGCGGGCTGCAACCCTATCTGGATTGGCAGGACGCCCGCATCGAGCTGATGGACTATACCGACTTCCAGACCGATCCCGCTCCGGCCCTGGCGGCGGACAGCGGACTGTCCGCTTCGGAAGTGGAAATGGTGCGGCAGTGGTATTTCATGGATGAAAACATCGATACGCAGGCCCTCCGGGCGCTGGCCGCCGCCTACGCGGGCACGCCTGCGGAAAACGCGGCCGACCGGCTCTGGGATTTTCTGATCGCATATCCGCGCTACGGGTACGTTGCGGCGATTCTTATGCTGCTGTGCGGGCTGTGCGGACTTCGCGGCCGAAAAGGCGCGCGGCTCGGGGCCGCGGCGGCTCTCGCGGCCGTCGCGGGCGCGACGGTGCTGCTGCTCTACCTTTGCTGGCGCGGGCGGCTGATTCCCCGGGCGGCGGACGCGGTGCTGCTGCCCTGCGCCGCCGTGGTCTGCGGCTGGACGCTGACGGGTGCGGCGCCGCTCCGAGAAAAGCGGTGGCCTTTGCGACGCGTCGGCGCGCTGGCGCTGACCGTTTTGCTGCTCGTCCCCACGGCGTTTTACGCGCGTACGCTGTGGACGGAGCTCAACCGCAAGCCCGATGCCGTTTCCCAGCAGCGGGAAGCCGACCTGGAAACCTACGCGCTGGAAAACCCGCGGCTATTGATCGTCCGAAGTCCTTCGCTTCTGCGGGATACCCGGTTATTGCCGGACGTGAGCGGCGGCCTGCCTCAAAACATCACCCTCTGGGGAGACTGGGGCTGCCGGACGCCCAGCTGGTACCTGCAGCTGGCGGCCCTCGGCTTCGACGGGCAGGCCTTTACCGCCGCAGACTGGCTCAGCGATTCCATCGTCCTCGCCGCTACGGGAGAGGAAGATACGCAGGCGCTTTGCGCTTACCTGACGGACGCCCTGGGCGCGCGCGTCTCCGCGGAGGCATATGCGGCCTGCGGCACGCTGGTCTTCTACCGGTTCGCCGTGACGGAATAGCCGCCGTGAAAGGAATTTGGGTATAGCAGAAGCGCCGCGAAGGTTCGCGGCGCTTCTGTTTTTCGGAGGTCTTATGCGGCTCGTTTCCGGCTGATCGGGGCAACAGGCCCCTCTCCGCAGTTTTCCTTCGAATCGGCGGGAGCGGCTTCAGCGGCCGTTCCCCACCGCCTGTCGGGCGGAATCGCCTCCCCGGAGGAGGTTATGCTCGTGCTGTCCTCAGGCGTTCTCCGAAACGATATCGATCTTCTTGGCTTCCTTCTTGGGAGCGGGCTGCTCCTTGGGCAGGGTCAGCACCAGCACGCCGTTGTGGTAGTCGGCCTTGATGTTCTCCTCGTCGATGCCTTCGAGGTTGAAGCAACGCTCCACGTGGCCGCTGCGGCGCTCGCTATAGAGGTAGCTGCCCTTCTCTTCCTTCTTCTCCTCGTTGAGGTCGGCGCTGATGGTGAGCGTGCCGTCGTCGATGCTGACGTTCAGTTTGTCCTTGGGCACGCCGGGCAGCTCGGCTTCCAGCTGGTAGGCCTTCTCATCCTCGCGCACGTCCACGCGGAAGCCCGCGGGGCCCATCATGTCGCTCATGTCGAAGAACGAACGGAAGAAGTTATCGTTGAAAAGCGGGGCGGGAAGCTCACGGGAAAGGTTACGACGGAACGGAACGAGAGTATACATACGGCATCCTCCTTTTATTTGGGCGGTTGACCACCCATTCAAAAACATCTTAGCGGGTCTGCGGGCTCCTCTGGGGAGGAACCCCCGAACCTTGATTAAAGGATAGCACTAAGGTCAAAAATAGTCAATTACGGCGAAGATCAACAAAAGTCAGCTATGGTCAAACATGATACGTTTTCGTTTATTTTCTCGCTCAAATAAACTATATCTTTAGATTTCTTCAATTTTCAATAGATTTCCCATTCTGTTCCTGAAGCTGCAAAAAACAGCCGGGCGCCGGAGGAATTCCCCTCCGGAGGCCCGGCTGCCGGCCGATGTTCCGTTCTTCGGCGAACGCTCTTACCCCTGTTCCTTCATCATGTTGATCAGTCCCCCGGCCAGGATCATCCCGCGCTGGCGCTCGCTCAGCCTGAGCACCGTTTCGCACGTGAACCCCTTGGTCACGTTGCGTACGGGGATCACTTCCTCGCCGGCGGCCACCAGCGCGCGCACGCCGGGCAGCTCCAGCTCGTCATTCTGATCGAAGCGGTCGTAATCGGCCTCGTTGCGGAAGGTCAGGGGCTGAATGCCGTTGTTGATGAGGTTGTCGCGGTGGATGCGCGCGAAGCTCTTGGCGATCACCGCGCGGATGTGCAGGTACAGCGGCACCAGCGCCGCGTGCTCGCGGCTGGAGCCCTGGCCGTAGTTCTGCCCCGCGATCAGGATGCCGCCGCCCGCCGCCTTGGCGCGCGCGGGGAAGGTCGCGTCCACCGGCGTCAGGCAGTAGTCGCTCAGCTTGGGTATGTTGGAGCGGAAGGGCAACAGCTTGCTGTCGCTGGGCATGATGTGGTCGGTGGTGATGTTGTCCTCCATCTTGAGGAGCGCCTTGCCGCTCACGCTATCCGCAAGCTTCTCCGCCTGCGGGAAGGGCTGGATGTTGGGGCCGCGCACCACCTCCACCGCGTCGGCCTCCGCGGGCGCCGCGGGCGGGATGATCATGTTGTCGTTGTAGTCGAACGTGTCGGGCATGGATACGTTAAGGTCCGTATCCAGCTTGCGCGGGTCGCTGAGCACCCCCGTCAGCGCGCTGGCCGCCGCCGTTTCGCAGGAGACGAGGTAGATGCCGGCGCTCTTGGTGCCGCTGCGGCCGAAAAAGTTGCGGTTGTTGGTGCGCAGGCTCACCGCGCCGGTGCGGGGGCTCTGCCCCATGCCGATGCAGAAGCCGCACGCCGTCTCGGTGATGCGCGCGCCCGCCTGGATCATGTCGTTGAGGGCGCCGTTTTTCGCCAGCATCCCCAGCACCTGCCGGGAACCGGGGGCGATGACCAGGCTTACGTCGGGGTTTACGGTCTTGCCCTTCAGGATGCGCGCCACGCGCATCATATCCAGGAAGCTGGAATTGGTGCAGGAGCCGATGCACACCTGATCGACCCTGATGGGCCCGGCTTCCTCCACGGTTTTTACGTTGTCTGGCATGTGCGGCAGCGCCACCAGCGGCTCAAGCGCGCCCAGGTCGATCTCCACCGTCTCGTCGTAAGTCGCGTCCGGGTCGGGCAGCATGGGCACGAAGTCGGCCTCGCGGCCCTGGGCGCGCATAAACTCGCGCGCAGCCTCGTCGGCGGGGAAGAGGCTGGTGGTCGCACCCAGCTCCGCGCCCATGTTGGTGATGGTCGCACGCTCGGGGATGGACAGGCTCGCCACGCCTTCGCCCGTGTACTCCATCACCTTGCCCACGCCGCCCTTGACCGTCAGGCGACGGAGCACCTCCAGTATCACGTCCTTGGCGGCCACGCCGCGGGACAGCTTGCCCGTCAAATGCACGTTGACCACCGCGGGACAGGGCAGGTAATACGCGCCGCCGCCCATGGCCACGGCCACGTCCAGCCCGCCCGCGCCGATGGCGAGCATCCCCAGGCCGCCGGCCGTGGGGGTGTGGCTGTCGGAGCCCAGCAGGGTCTTGCCGGGAATGGCGAAGCGCTCCAGATTTACCTGGTGGCACACGCCGTTGCCGGGCTTGGAAAGGTACACGCCGTGTTTTTTGGTGACCGTCGCCAGGTACATATGGTCGTCGGCGTTCTCAAACCCGGTCTGTAGGGTGTTGTGGTCGATGTAGGCGACCGATTTTTCCGTTTTTACGCGCGGGATGCCCATGGCCTCGAACTGCAGGTACGCCATGGTGCCGGTGCTGTCCTGCGTAAGCGTGTAATCGATGCGGATGCCGATTTCTTCGCCCTTGCGCAGGCTTCCCTGCACGAGGTGGGCGGAGAGGATCTTCTGGGTCAGGTTCATGGACGAGCCTCCTGTCAGCCGTCGAGTGTTCGCCGCGGAAAAAAGCCGCGGCGGGCGCCCACGGCGCGCGGACGGAGGCCGCACACGCCGCTTGCGCCATTGCAAGCTTGAACGGCGGAGCCTGCGTTCCGCCGTCATGGCAACATTGTATACAATCCGACGGGAGCAAGTCAACCGCGGGATGGGAAAAAAACAGTTTATGCACAAGACCGGCAGGCTGCGCGGCCGGTTTGGCAGCATACGGTCGGCGGCCGCGACAAACGTCACGGCCGCCGCCGAAAACCCGCACGCCGCACGCCGCGGTTCTTATCTGTTCGCTCTTCTTCCGCGGCGGAAGCCGGGCCTCAGCGCCAGGTAACACCCGGCCGCGGACAGAAGGGCGAGCACCGCCGTCATCGCGATGTTACGGTTGTCGCCCGTATCCGGCACCGCCGCCGTAACGGCCCGGGAATAGCCGGCAATCAGATCCAGGACCGCCGAGTCGTGCGCGACCGGCGTGTACTGCTCCGGCGTGCCGACGTCGGCATACCTGGCGCCGTAGCGGTCCCAGTACCAGCCGTTGACCAGCGTCGTGGGCAGGCCCATGCCTGTCGCCGGGATCAGCGTCAGGTCCGCCCCCAGGGCGGTGGCGACGTCCGATCCGCTGCTGAGGGCCGTGTTGTTATACAGCTCTCCGGACCTGAGTTCAAAGGAGGAATTATACCCCGCCATCAACAGCCCGCCGACGTAGACGCCTCCGCCGCAGGAGGAAAGGGCCGAGCCGTAGCAACGGTTTTCGGTCACCGAACCCCCGTCCATAACGAAGTCGGAATAGAGCGGCAGGTAGATGCCGCCGCCGTCGCCGTAGGCCGAGTTCTGCGTAATTGCGGCGTTTCCCGTAAGGCTTCCCGTCGATCTTGTGTCGCTTTCACCCGAAAGATAGATGCCCCCGCCGGAGGCCGCGTCGTTCTCCCGAATCACGGCCGTACCCGAAAGGTTGATTGTTGAGCTGGAATACGCGGCTATGCCGCCGCCGAAGGAAGCGGCCGTGTTTTCGCTGATCTCTCCCCCGGACATGTTCAGCGTGCTTCCCAGGGATACGTATATGCCGCCGCCGCCCGCCTGCTGGTTGGTGGAATGGCATTCGTTCAGCCGGATCGTTCCTCCGGTAAACGTGCAGGTCGAACCGTTTTGCAGCCGAATGCCGCCGCCCGTATCGTCCGCACTGTTATCGTGAACGGAGAAATTCCCGGACAGGTCGAGCGTACTCGAATACACGTACAGGCCGCCGCCCGAAATGGTGGCGTTGTTGTTTCGTATTTCGCCTCCGGACAGGGTCATCGCGCCGCTTCTGAAAAACACACCGCCGCCGTACTGCGCCGCGTTGTTTTCGATCGTCCCTCCGGTAATGTTCAGCGCACCTTCCGTAACATAGATGCCTCCGCCGTAACGCGACGTATTGCCGAAGATCGATCCGCCCGACAGGTTGACCGTGGCTCTGCTGCAGAATATGGCCGCACCGTCGGCGGTAGGGGTGTTGCCGCCCGTGATCGCCCCGGATTGCATGTTGAGCGTACCGCCGCCGGCCAGGTAGACGGTCTGAATACTGGTGCGGCTTCCGCCGTTCGGCCCCGCGTCCAGCGTACACCCGTTAATCGTCAGCGTCGCGGCATTGTTCAGGTAGATGATTCTGGAATTGGACGCGTTGGGCGCCTTCAGCAGCGTTCCGGAGCCGGTAAAGGTGATGTGCGTGCCGGTTCCCCCCTGTATCGTGATCATCTGGGGGAGCGTAATGGTGAACCCCGCCGTATTGATCGTCACGTCGCCGCCGGGGTTGACCTGATAGGGCGTCATCGACGTGGCGGTGCCCACGATGTCGTTCTTCACCTCGTGCACCCCCGGCGTTGTCAGCGCGCTCAGGAAGGTGGCTTCATCGGTAATATCCAGTGCCGACGCGACCGCCAGAGGACACAGGATCGCCATGACCACCAACAACAGCCCGACTGCTTTTTTGATGCGGGGAGGGATAGCAGCGCTGCTTCCATACGAATTCTGCCCGTCCATTTTTCGATGATCCTCCTTCATGTAGGCCGCCGTTTCCGGCTCGGCACTCCATCGATCCTCAGCAGACGCGACGAACCGGTCGGGTAATCCCTCTTCTCTGGAACCCAATCGTCCCAATTTAATCGATCTAATACTCATTGTAAGAAGGGCGCGTTCCGCAGGCGTAGAACAGGCGTTTCATAATGGTTCCTCATTTTTACTTTTTCTAGAATATTTGCCATTTTTCGTCCGCGGGTAAAAAAACGGGAAGCGGCGCGCTTTTGTAACGGCTCCCTCCCCTTCGTTGACTTCCCCCCGCCGCCATGATATAGTATGGGCAATCTTAGCGCGTGCGCCGCTTTACGCGGCGGGGAGGAACGGACATGAAACTGCTCAATCAGCTGCTGCGCGGCGTGGTGATCGGGGTGGCCAACATCATCCCGGGCGTCAGCGGCGGTACGATGATGGTCTCCATGGGCATTTACGATACGCTCATCGATTGCATCACCCATCTTTTCAGCGATTTTAAGCGGAGCGTCAAAACGCTGCTGCCCTACGTGCTGGGGATGATCGTGGGCATCTTCGCGCTGGCCAGCCTGCTGACCTATTGCTTCAACCACTTCCCCCTGCCCACCAGCACCGCCTTTATCGGGCTGATTCTGGGCGGCTTGTCCCCGTTGCTTCACAAGATCGATAAAAAGCGGCTCAATTCCCTGGCCGTGATCATCTTCATCGCGTTTTTCGCGCTGATCATCGTAATGGCGCTGATGAACCCGGCGGGCAACGCCGGCCGCATCACGGCCACGCCCGGCGAAATGCTCGTTCTGCTGGTGATGGGCGTTATTGCCAGCGCGACCATGCTCATTCCGGGCGTCAGCGGTTCGATGGTGTTGATGCTTTTGGGGTACTACCGGCCCGTGCTCGCCTCCGTGGACGACTTTAAGGACGGCCTGCTGGGCGGCAACCTGGCGCTGGCGGGCCAGCAGCTGCTGGTGCTGATTCCCTTCGGCATCGGCGTGCTGCTGGGCATCTATTTCGTGGCAAAAGTCATCGATTGGCTTTTGCGCCGCTGGCCCACGCACACCTACTGCGCGGTGCTGGGGCTGGTGGTGGCCTCGCCCATCGCCATTTTGCTGCGCACCGATATGGCGGGCCTTACGGTGGTCACCCTGCTGGTGAGCATCGCGACGTTCGCGGGCGGCTTCGTGCTGGCGGCGTGGCTGGCGAAAGGTTCGGCGGGGGAGCCGACCGGCGTAAACGCGGATACCCCGGAGAAAAACGATGCCTGACCTTCCGTTTCCTTCGTGACCCACCGGCGGCGACGGCGCATCCGTTTCCACCGGTTTTGGCGTCTTTCCGCCTTTCGGACAAAACAGGGAAAATGTGCCTTGCCAAACGCCCCTCTATCTGCTATGCTCATAACTGACAACCGAATACCTTATAAAGAGCGGTCGAGGGACGGGCCCGATGACACCCGCCAACCTTCGCTTCGGGCGAAAGGTGGCAAATCCCGCAGCGCGGCAGCGCTGGCAGATAAGGTTGATGTAAGTAACCTCTCGCGCCTGCAATGCCCGCAGGCGCGTTTTTCATGGACGGACGCGCGCCTGCTTCCGCCGGCGTACGCCCGGCACGCCCAGTCCAAGCGCGGTTGTCCGACCAAACGAGGAGGCAGACCCATGCGAACCGTATTCACATCCGAATCCGTAACCGAAGGCCACCCCGACAAGCTCTGCGACCAGATCAGCGACGCGGTGCTGGACGCGATCCTCACCGAGGACCCCGACGCCCGCGTGGCCTGCGAGACCTGCGCCACCACCGGGCTGGTGCAGGTGATGGGCGAAATCACCACCAGCGCCTACGTCGCCATCGACGATATCGCCCGCCAGGTGGTCAAGGATATCGGCTACACCTCCAGCGACCTGTGCTTCGACGGCAACAGCTGCGCCGTGGTGGTGGCCGTGCACGCTCAAAGCCCCGATATCGCCGTAGGGGTGGATTGCGCACTGGAGGATCGCGACGGCGCGCACGCCGCCGACTGCAGCCTGGGCGCGGGCGACCAGGGCATGATGTTCGGCTACGCCTGCACCGAAACGCCGGAGCTCATGCCCCTGCCCATCAGCCTGGCGCACCGCCTTACCCGGCGGCTGGCCGCCGCACGAAAGAGCGGCGAGCTGCCCTGGCTCCGGCCCGACGGCAAAAGCCAGGTGACCGTCGTCTACGAGGACGGCAAACCCGTCGCGGTGGACACCATCGTCATTTCCACCCAGCACAACCCGGACGTCGACTCCGCGACCATTCGCGCGGCCGTGGAAAAGGAGATCATCCGCAAGGTGGTGCCGGAAAGCCTGATGACCCCCGAAACGAAAATCTACGTCAACCCCACCGGCCGCTTCGTGCTGGGCGGGCCCGCGGGGGACACGGGGCTTACGGGCCGCAAGATCATCGTGGATACCTACGGCGGCTACGCCCGCCACGGCGGCGGCGCCCTGAGCGGCAAGGATCCCACCAAGGTGGACCGTTCCGCCTGCTATGCGGCGCGCTATGTGGCCAAGAACATCGTGGCGGCGGGGCTGGCCGACCGCTGCGAGGTGGCGCTGGCTTACGCCATCGGCGTGGCCCAGCCGGTAAGCGTGCAGGTGGACACCTTCGGCACCGGCAGGCTGCCCGACGACGTGCTGAGCCGGGAGGTAAAGCGCCTGTTCGATTTAAGCCCCTCGGGCATCATCCGCACGCTGGACCTGCGCAGGCCCATCTACCGGCAGGTGGCGGCTTACGGCCATTTTGGGCGTCCCGACCTCGACCTGCCCTGGGAGAAGACCGACCGGGCGGAGGATTTGAAAAAGCTGCTCAAATAAAAAAAGCGGGTTTCGCCGCTTTCAGGTGAACCCGGGGCCGCGGGCAATGCCCGCGACCCCGGCGTTTTCAATCGTGGTGAAGTCCGCTTTTTGAAACCGGCTAATCCGCCTTTCTGGAAAAGCGCAGCAGCGACAGCAGGTAGAACAGCACCGTGCTCCCCGCGAGGATCAGCAGGCTCACGTACCCCGGCACCGTCGTGCTCCCGAAATGGAACACGACGCCCATCTGCTCCTCGAATTCCCCCGCGATCGCCGCGGGCACGCCGCCGAACACCTGCGCCAGCGAGTTTTCCATCATCACCCGGCGCAGTAGCAGCGCCGCGTGGGAAAGCGGGAATACCTTGATCACGAACTGCACGCCGTCGGGCAGCATGCCGATGGGCAGGTAAATGCCCGTCAGGAACCCCACCAGCGTACCCAGGATGCTGCTGACCGTGCCGAAAGCGTTTTGCGTTTTGATGAAGCCGACGATCAGCGACAAAAACGCCGTGCTGCAAAGCGCCGACAGCAGGATCAGCCCCACCGTCTCCAGCGCGGGCACCGCCCCCAGCAGCGCCCCGCCGCGGGAGACGATGTAGGCTTCCGCCAGCACGAACGCAAGCAGCGACATCACGCTGCCGATGAGGAACGACGAAAGCTCATACCCCAACACGATTTTGGCGCGGCCCGTCGGCGAAGCGCGAAAATCCTTGACGATCTTGGTGGCCCGGTCGTCCACCATGGTGCCGAACGCGCCCAGCACCGTCGTCAAGGACGTCACCGCCAGCACCCCGGCCATGATCCAGCTGTCCATCAGTGAGCGCGCGCCGTCGACCTTGGGCAGTTCCGACGTCCACACGTCGCCCAGGAACAGCAGGTACAGCGCGAAGATGATCAGCACCGCCAAAAGCGAAAAGAACACCGACGCCTTATCCCGGAAAAAAACCTTCATGTTGCGCACGATCAGCGATCTCATGAGCGTATCTCCTTTCCGGTAATGCCGATAAAGGCGTCGTCCATCGTGCCGCCCAGCACCTCGAAGCCGGACAGGTATCCTTTCAGCTCGTTAAGCAGCGGCAGCGCGTCCATCGTGCCGTTCAGGCGGACGGCCACGCGCTCGCCCGAAAGGGTAAAGTCGATCTGCATGGCCCGCAGCGCGGCCAGCAGCCCCGCGCGGTCGGCCGGGCTCAGCTTGAGCTGGTCGCCGGCGTAGCGGTCCTTAAGCTCCGTGGGCGTGCCCCGCGCGGCGATCGTCCCGTCGTCGATCACCACCACATAGTCCGCTTCGGCGGCCTCCTCCATGTAGTGGGTGGTCAGGAATACCGTAAGCCCCGTTTCCCGCTGCAGCACGCGGATGCTGTCCCACACGCTCTTGCGCGTCTGCGGATCCAGCCCCGTCGTCGGCTCGTCCAGAAACAGGATGCGGGGGGTGTGGATCAGCGCGCGGGCGATATCCGCGCGGCGCTTTTGCCCGCCGGAAAGCTTGCCGTAGGGGCGGCGGAGAAAATCCCCGATGTCCGTGGCGGCGGCCGCGGCGCGTACGGCCGCATCCAGCGCCTTGCGCTCGCCGGGGTACAGCCCGCCGCGCACGCGAATATTCTCCTCCACCGTTAGGAGCGGGTCAAGCAGATGATCCTGAAACACGACGCCGATCGCTTCGCGGATGGCCGCGTCCGCCGCGCCGAGCCTGTGCCCGTCCACGGTCACCTCGCCCGCGTCGGGCTTGAGCAGGGTGCACAGAATATCGATGGTGGTGGATTTCCCCGCGCCGTTGGGCCCCAGGAAGGCGAACAGCTTGCCGCTTTCCACGTAAAAGTCCAGCCCCTTGACCGCGCGCACCGGGCCGTACGACTTTTGAAGCCCTTTCACTTCGATGATCTTTTCCACAGGACGCCTCCGTTTCCCGTCGGCCCCGGCTTCGCCCCGGCGGCCGGGCTGAATGCGTTTTGCCGAATCCGTTTACCAGTATACCATCCGCTTTGGGGGTTTCCATAAAAACGCCGTTAGAGAAACATTAGAATCCGATGATAGCCACCGCCCGCGTCTTTCGGGCATGCGCAAAAGCCGCGAAGCGTGCGCTTCGCGGCTTTTGAAGGATGCTTTTGATAAATGGTGCCGCGGACGGTACCCCCCGCCCGCGTTACTCCGCCGCGGCGGCGGCCACGGCGGCGGCCGCGATATTGACGCCCTTGGTAACGGCGGTGCTGGTGATGGTTGCGCCGCTGATGGCGTCCACGTCCTTCTTGAGGGTGAGCGGCGCCTTTTTGCCCACGAACTGGTCGGTAAACGCGGGTTCCTTGGCCTTCGCGCCCAGGCCCGCGGTTTCGGCAAACTTGGAGCCGCCCACGCTCAGGCCCGTCAGCGCCCCGTCGGTATCGATACCCACGGTCACCTCGATCTGCCCGCCGTAGCCTACGACGGTCGTCGTGGCGGTATAGCCGACGGTTTCGCCGTTTTTAAGCCCGCGGTAGAGGCTGCTCACCGTATCGTCGTGGCTGAGCTCTTCGAAGCTGTCCGCTTCGGTCAGCACGGCCCTGCGCGCTTCGTCGGCGGCTTTGGCGGACGCCACGGCGATGGGCCCTACGGTCACGGCGTTGGTTACGGCCAGCAAAAGCGCCGCGCACAGGGCGATCACGGTCAGAATGGCAAACGGGGGAAACTTCTTTTTCATAGGTCTTTGACGCTCCTTTGATCGGTTCGGTTTATCCTTCCGGGAAAGCCCGGCTATTCCTCGTTTCCGGCGCAGGCTTCTTCCTTCTCCCGCGCGCGCCTGGCCACCTCGTTGGTGTCGATGGTGTAGCGGTAGACCACGAAGCGCTGGTAGAGGTACTCGGTCACGAAATTGACGAGCATCGTGCCGCCCAGCACGATGTAATCGTTCCAGCCGGCGTTCGTCAGCGCGTCGCCCCACCAGATGGAAAGGGGCGTGAACACCAGGTAGTACAGGAACACCAGCGTCATCGCCTTGGAGATGTTCTCCACGCTGCGGAAGGTATAGCGGCGGTTGAAGGTGAAGTTCCACAAAACGCTCAGCACCAGCGCCACGCCGTACCCCAGCCAGTAGGGGAATCCGAACGCCTCGTTGAACAGCGTGAACGATGCCGCCTGTATGACGCCCGCCGATATCGAAAACAGCGTAAACTTGACCATCTGCCAGCTTTGCTGGCGCGCGGTCAACTGCTTTACGCGCTTTTCCGCCGCGTTCTCCTCGGGCTGCATGCTTCGCACTTCCTCGCCTGTTCCGCGCCGTTACGGCTCGCCGCCGCGCAATAGGGCGCGGCTTTGTTTATGGTACGCCAATCGCGCGGGATCGTCAAGCGTTACGGCTGTTTTTCTTCCGCCGCAACGGCCTGTTTTTCACGTCCGCCGCAATAGGCCCCTCAAGCGGCTTTTCCGCCGTTCATTCCGCGGCGGCGCCGAGCGTTTCGCCGGCGTAGCGCACCGCGCCCATCGCGTCGGGGGCGTAGCCGTCCGCGCCCAGCTGCCGGGCAAGATCGGCGGTCAGCACCGCGCCGCCGACCATGATCCTGACCCGGGGGAGCTCCTTCCTCAGCAACTCGATGGTTTCGCGCATGGCGGGCACGGTGGTGGTCATCAGCGCCGAGAGGCCCACCAGCCTCACGCCGGACTCCTTCGCGGCGGCAAGCACCGTTTCGGGCGGCACGTCCCGCCCCAGGTCGATCACCCCGAAGCCGTAGCTGCCCAGCAGCGTCGCCACGATGTTTTTGCCGATGTCGTGCACGTCCCCCTTCACCGTCGCCAACAATACCGTACGGTCGGCGGAGGGCTTCGTTTCCGGCATGCGGGCCGTGGCGGCGGCGATGGCGGCCTTGGCCGCGGCGGCGCTCTGCATCAGCTGCGGCAGGAAAAACTCGCCGCGCTCGTAGCGCGCCCCCACGTCCGTAAGCGCCGGTATCACGCCCTTTTCCACCACGCTCAGCGGTTCCGCGCCCGCGTTCATGCCGCTTTGGGCGCACTCCGCCGCGGCCTTGGCAAGCCCCTGTAAAATCGCTTTTTTGAGCGCCGCGAAATCCGCGTCGCCCTTGGGGGCGGGTGTTTCCGTTTTCGGCGCGGGGATTGGCGCGGGTGCGGCGCCGCAGGCCGCGCATCCGTCGCCGGTTTGCGGCGCGGTCGTTTCCGTCGGGGACAGGTTCAGCATCCTTTCCGCTTTGCGGATCGCCTCGCCCGCAAGGCGCACGGCCGCCCGCGCGGCGCTCGCCCCGGCGGGGGCCGCGGCCGCTCGCGGCGCTTCCTTCTGCGCGGCGTAACGGGCCAGGTAGGCCGCGAAGCCCTCGTCGTACCCCAGCGCCGCACAAGCCCCGGCGTACGCGTCCATGACGCCCGCGTCCAGGGGGTTGATGATGGCGGCGGAAAGGCCCTTTTCCATCGCCATGCTCAAAAACGACGCGGTCAGCACGCTGCGCTGCGGCAGGCCGAAGCTTACGTTGCTTACGCCCAGCACGGTTTTTACGCGCAGTTCGGTCGTCAGGCGATATACGGTTTCCAACGTGGTTTTGGCGGCGGCGGGATCGGTGGCGACGGTCATGGTCAGCCCGTCGAAAAGCAGGTCTCCGCGGGGCACGCCGTAGCGTTCGGCCTCGGCGAGGATGCGCCGCGCGACGGCCAGCCGTCCCTCCACCGTTTCGGGAATGCCGTCCTCGTCCAACAGCAGCGCCACCAGCGCGCCGCCGTACTTGCGCGCCAGCGGGAACACTTTCTCCATCACGGCGCGCTTGCCGTTGACGCTGTTGATGATCGGCTTGCCCACGTAGGCGCGCAGCGCGCTTTCCAACGCCGCCGGGTCGGACGTGTCCAGCTGCAGGGGCGCGCCGGTCACGCCCTGCACGGCCTCCGTCACCTGCTTAAGCACCGCGGGCTCGTCGAGCTCCGGCAGGCCCACGTTCACGTCCAGCACGTCCGCGCCGGCCTCCATCTGCGCCGTCGCCTCGGAAAGCAGGTAGTCCGTTTCCCCGTCGCGCAGCGCCTGCTTCATGCGCTTTTTGCCGGTGGGGTTCAGCCGTTCGCCGATCACCACGGTGCGCCCGCCCAGCGTTACGGTGGCGCTGCGGCCGGAAATATATACCGGGGTCAGGCCGTCCGCCTCCTGCGCGGCTCGGATGACCGGCGGCAGCTCCCGCGTCAGCGCGACCATGGCCGCGATGTGCTCCTCGGTCGTGCCGCAGCAGCCGCCCAGCCCGCGCGCGCCCATGCGCGCGGCCGTCGCCATGTCCGCGGCGAACTCGTCGGGCTTGGTGGCGAACACCGTACGGCCGTCCACGATGGTGGGCACGCTCGCGTTGGGCATAAAAAACACCGGCGTATCGCCCGCGCAGGCGAGCAGTCGTTTCAGGTTGGGCAGAAGCGCCCCGGGCTCGCGCCCGCAGTTCATGCCCAGCGCGTCCACGCCCTCCATGGAGCGCAGCATGGCCGTCGCGCCCTCAATGTCCGCGCCGGTCAAAAGCCGTCCCTTCACGTCGTAGCTCAGGCTGACCATCACGGGTTTGTCCGCGCCGGTCTCCACAAGCGCCTCGCGGTACCCGAGCACCGCCGCCTTGACTTCGCGGAGGTCCGTCATCGTCTCCGCCAGCAGCACGTCGCAGCCTTCGTCGATCGCCGCCAGCGCCATGTCGCGGTAGATGCGCACCGCGTCCTCAAAGTCCAGCTCGCCCAAAGGCCTGAGCAGCTTGCCCACGCTGCCTGCATCCAGCGCCACGTACGCCGTGCGACCCGACTCGGCCACGGCCTCCTTCGCCTGGCGGATGCCCAGGCGAAGGAGCGTTTCCCACTCGTCCGGGTAATGCAGGGGGTTGGCGCCGAAGGTGTTGGCCGTCACCATGTCTACGCCCGCGCGCAGGTAGCCCGCGTATACGCTTTTTACGCGTTCCGGATATGTGCGGTTCCAGCGCTCCGGCGGCTGGCCGCCCGTAAGCCCCATGGCCTGCAGGGCGGTGCCCATCGCCCCGTCCAGGTAGACGATGCGTTCGCCAAAAAGCTTGAGAAAAGGCTGCATACCGGTCGCTCCCTTCGGCTCGGCGCGGGCGGTTAAGCGCCCGTTTACGCCGTGAGGATCGCGCCGAGGTTGCGGAAAACGTCCCCGGCCACGTCCACGCGGTTCATGGTGTAGAGATGGATGTTGTTGACCCCGTTGGCGATCAGGTCGATGATCTGCTCGGTGGCGTAGGCGACGCCCGCCTGCCGCATGGAAGCCGGATCGTCCCCGAAGCGGTCGACGATCGACCAGAACCTGGGCGGCAGCGTGGCGCCGGAAAGCGCCGCGATGCGCTTGATCTGCTTGGCGTTGACCACCGGCATGATGCCCGCGCCCACCGGCACGCGGATGCCCGCGCGCAGCGCACGGTACATGAAGTTGTACAGCGTCGCGTTGTCAAAAAACATCTGCGTGGTCAAAAAATCCACGCCCGCGTCCACCTTCTGCTTGAGGTAGTCCAGGTCGACGGCGCGGTTGGGCGCCTCGGGGTGCCCCTCCGGGTAGCAGGCCGCCCCCACGCAGAAGCCCCCGCGGCGCTTGACGTAGCTTACCAGCTCCGCCGCATGCGTGAAGTGGTCGCCGTCGGGGAACGCCGCCCCCTCCGGAATATCCCCCCGCAGCGCTAGCACGTTGGTCACGCCGGCGGATTGCAGGTCGTCCAGCACCGTATCGATCTTTCCGGTGGTGTCGTTGATGCACGTCAGGTGCGCAAGCGCGGGCACGCCTTCCGCCTGCACCGTCTGCGCCAGCTCCCGGGTGAAGTGGGGGGTTCTGCCCGCCGCGCCGTAGGTGACGCTCACGTAGACGGGCTTCAGCGCCGCGATGCCCCGCACCACGGTCCGGGCTTCCTCCACGCGCGCGAATTCCTTGGGCGGAAACACCTCGCAGCTCAGGTGGACGCCCTTCTCATTCAGGCGTTCAACGATTTTCATGATTGCAACGCTCCTCGCCGTTTCAGGTGTTTTGAACCTGTTCCCCGCTTACGCCGCAGGCGGGGTGGGTGTTCAGTGGGCTCAGGCCCTTGGAAAGCTCGTAAGGCGTCTCCTGATAGACGAAATAGTTGAGCCAGTTGGAAAACAGCAGGCTCGCGTGCGCATGCCAGTTCATGCGCGGCGACAGGTCGGGATCGTCGCCGGGAAAATAGTGCTCCGGCAGGTCGATGGGCAGGCCCTTGCCCAGATCGCGGTAATACTCGTGGGCGAGGCTGTCGCGGTCGTACTCACTGTGCCCGGTGGCGAACACCCGCCGCCCGTCCCGGCTGCGCAGCAGCGCGGCGCCCGTTTCCGGCGAGGTCGCCAGCACCACCAGATCATCGCATTTGTACAGCGCTTCCTCGTCCAGCGCCGTGTGCCGGCTCATGGGGACGATAAAGGTATCGTCAAACCCGCACAGCAGCCGGTCGCGCCGGTCGGTGAGCCCTGTTTCGTACACGCCGAAGAGCTTCCTGGGCAGGGGATGCTTTTCCACGCCGTAGTGGTAAAAAAGCCCCGCCTGCGCCGCCCAGCAGATGTGCAGGGTGCTGAACGCGCGCCGATCCGTCCAGTCCATGATGCGGGTAAGCTCGTCCCAGTAGAGCACGTCGGTAAAATCCAGCTTTTCGACCGGCGCGCCGGTGATGATGACGCCGTCGAAAAACTCGTCCTTCACGTCGTCAAGCGTGCGGTAGAACGTGTCCAGATAATCCGCGGACACGTGCGTGCCCTCGTAGGTGCCGGTGCGAAGCAAAGTGATTTCCACCTGCAGGGGGCTGTTGGAGATGAGGCGCAATAGCTGGGTTTCGGTTTTTTCCTTGGTGGGCATCAGGTTGACGATCGCGATGCGCAGCGGCCGGATATCCTGAGTGAGCGACCGCTTTTCGGTCATCACGAACACGTTTTCCTCGGTCAGCACGCGCGTCGCGGGGAGCGCGTCCGGTATTTTAACGGGCATAAAGGGGCCTCCTTCATTATACGGTAGGACCGGGCGCGAAGGCACCCGCGTAGGGGGCTTGCGGCGCTCACACGCAGTTCAGGCCCGCTTCCAGGTCGGCGATCAGGTCGTTCACGTCCTCCAGCCCGATGCTCAGGCGGATCAGCTCCGGCTTTACGCCCGCGGCCGCCAGCTGCCGCTCGTCCATCTGGCCGTGGGTGGTGCTCGCCGGGTGGATGACCAGCGATTTGGCGTCGGCCACGTTGGCCAGGAGGCTGAACAGCTTGAGGCCGTCGATGAAGCGACGTCCGGCCTCCACGCCGCCTTTGATCCCGAAGCTCATAATGGCTCCGGCGCCGTTGGGCAGGTATTTCAGCTGCCGCTCGTGGTAGGGGTCGCCCGGCAGGGTAGGGTAGTGGACGTAGGCCACCTTGGGGTGCCCCGCCAGATACTCGGCCACGCGGCGCGCATTGTCGCAGTGTTTTTGGATGCGCAGGCTCAGCGTTTCCAGCCCTTGCAGGATCAGAAAGGCGCTCATGGGGCTCAGGCACGCGCCGAATTCGCGAATGATCTGCAGGCGCAGCCGGGTCGCCAGCGGCGCGGGCTGATCGGCGTAGACGGTGTTGCCGTTCTGCGCGTCCGGTTGGGTATAGGAGGGAAAGCGCCCGCTGTGGAAGTCGAACGTGCCCATGTCGACCACCGCGCCGCCGATGGTGGTGCCGTGGCCGCCCGCGTACTTGCTCAGGCTGTGGATGACGATATCCGCGCCGTACTTTTTGGCTTCGAAGATCGGCGGCATGCCGAAGGTGTTGTCCAGCACCAGCGGCAGCCCGTGGCGCACGGCCACGGCCTTGACGGCGTCGAAGTCCGGTACGTTGATGTTGGGGTTGCAGATGGTTTCCAGATAGAGCAGCTTCGTGTTGGGGCGGATGGCCGCCTCCATGGCCGCCACGTCGTCCGGATCCACGAAGGTGGTCGTGATGCCCGCCACCTGGGGAAGCCGCGAGGCCAGCAGCGTCACCGTGCCGCCGTACAGCGTGCTGATCGCCACGATGTGGTCGCCCGTGTCGCAAAGGCCGAACACCGCCGCCGAAACCGCCGCCATACCGCTTGCGAACGCCACGCACGCCCTGCCGCCTTCCAGCGCGCACACCCGCTCCTCCAAAACCGTGACGGTCGGGTTTTCGATGCGGGTGTAGGTGTAGCCCTCCGCCGCGCCGGAAAAAACGTCCGCCGCCGCCTTGGCGTTGGGGTAGCAGTAGCTGGTGGTCTGGTAAATGGGCACCGCGCGGGAGAAGGTCTGCCTGTCCGGCGCCTGTCCCGCGTGCAGCTGCAGCGTTTCAAAGCCGTACTTTTCGTTTTCCATGCTCTATCGCTCCTTCGTCATTCGTCCAAAGCCCGATCCGCCCGGACCCGCCGCCGTTCGGGGGCCCCCGGGGGCCGGGTTGCCCGAATTCTATCCGTTCCGTTTGCCTGTGTGCGCCGCGCTTACTTTTCGACAGAAAAACAAGCCCGTCCCGTGGCGGGAGGGCTTGCCTTTACGCAATTTCGCGAACGCCAAAGCGTTCACCCACGACCGCTATCGGGGCGACGGACACACAGGCTCAACATTCGCATGCCCATGGTCACGACCATCCCTCGCTTTCGGTGGTGGATTTGGGTTAGAATAGCAGATATTGAAGGGCTTGTCAAGCGCGAAGGCTGTACTCGTTCTGTTTTCCGGGTTTTCCGCCCCGTTACGCCGGGATGAACGTCATGACGATAACTCGGTAACTGTACACGATGATCGCGGAAAACAGAATGCTGTCCATGCGGTCCAGCATCCCGCCGTGGCCGGGGAACAGCGTGCCGAAATCCTTGATGCCGCAGTGACGCTTGACCATGCTGGCAAACAGGTCGCCCATCTGCGCGGCCACGCCGCCCACGAAGCCCACCAGCACGTTGGCCCACATCGGAGGGAAAGCCTCGGTGGGCAGGAAGCGGGCGAACAGGAAGCCCGTCAGCCACGCCAGAAACACGCTGCCGCAAAGCCCGCCGATCGCCCCGGCCACGGTTTTGTGCGGGCTGATCTGCGGACAGAGCTTTTTGCCGCCGATCCAGGTGCCCGTGAACAGCGCGAAGGTATCCCCGCCCACGGCGATGGCGAACACCATGGTCAAAAGCATTGCCTGCATGCGGCGAAGCGGCGTATCCAGAATACCGAACAGGCACATGCCGGGCAGCACCAGCGTCAGCGTCGGCAGGATGCTCACCATCAGGTCGGTCAGGCTGGGCTTTTCCCGCCGCATGATCTGCAGAAGGATCACAAAGCTGATAATGGTCAGCGTCGGGATGATGACCACCGAGCTGTAGTACATCATCAGCGGCACGCTGATCGCCAGCGCCGCGTAGCTCGTCCAGCACACGGGGTTTTCGCCGTGCTGTTTAAAGGCGCGCAGCTCTTCGTTGATGCACAGCGAAACGGCGATGAAAGCCGCCACGGCGAAAAACCATCCGCCCAGGTATAATAACACCGCCAGCGCAACCACGAGCAGCGACCCGGTTACGATTCTCTGCGCCATGCCGTTCCCTTCCTTCGCGCGTCATGGAAAACCCGCCGGCCTTTCGCCGCCGCCGGGCGTTTATCCCGTTTCGCCGTCCCGTTACTCCTCGGCCCGTCCGCCGTAGCGGCGCGAACGGCCCTGGTACTCGGCAATGCAGGCGTGGTAATCCTCCAGGGTGAAATCCGGCCACAGTTTTTGGGGGAACACGAACTCGGCGTAGGCGCACTGCCACAAAAGAAAATTGCTCAGCCGCATTTCCCCGCTGGTGCGGATCAGCAGATCCACGTCCGGCAGGCCCGCGGTGTACAGGCGCTGCGCAACGGCGTCCTCGTCGATCGCCTCGGGCAAAAGCAGCCCGTCCGCCACCTCCTGCGCCAGGAGCCTCGCGGCCCGCGCAAGCTCGGCGCGGCTGCCGTAGTTGATGGCGATGTTCAGCTTGAGCCCCGTGTTTTCAAACGTGCGGGTCTCCGCGTCGATCAGCGCGGCGCGCTGCTCGGGCGGGAGCGCGTCCTTCTCTCCCAGAATCAGGATGCGAACGTTTTTCTCGTCCAGTTCGTCTATTTCGCTTGCAAAAAACTCCAAAAGGAGCCCCATCAGCGCGTCCACCTCGGTTTTGGAGCGGCTCCAGTTCTCGGTGGAAAAAGCGTACAGCGACAGCGCCTGAATGCCGATGTCGCTGGAATTTCGAATAATCTCGCGCAGTGCCTCGGTGCCCGCGCGGTGCCCCAGGGCGATCTTCAGCTTATTCTTCTTCGCCCAGCGCCCGTTGCCGTCCATAATGATGCCGACGTGGCGGGGCAGGCGATCCGGATCAAACGATACGGCGGCCATGCTGCGATTCCTCCCCATCTGGTCGTGTTCGGCTTTCCCGTCGATTAAGCGCGCTCAGCCGGGTCCGTCGCAGGGGTCGCGCCTGGGCTCGCCCACATGGAAGCGCGCCACAATCAATTGCCGTCCGTCGTCGCGCACGGCGACCACGCGGCTCTCCACCAGCACCCCGTTGTCCAGCGCCGGATCGGTGAGGGGATTAAAAGGCGCTTCCTCCCCGTCGTCGCCCACGGCGAACTGGGAGGCGACCCCTTCCAGCGCGCTTACGCGCTTAGGCTTACCCGGTTCGCAGATTGGCGTCAGCCGGTCGTCCATCGGCGGCGCGCCGGTCAGGGTAACGCGCACGTCGGTAATGCCGTAGCCGGCCAGCACCGCCAGCGCGGTTTTCGCGCTCAGCCCCAGCAGATGATCAAACGTTTTTTTCATGGCTGCTCCCCGGCCGATACGAACGGTCGGCCGACCGTCTGTCCTGAGGAAGGATGCAACCTTTCCCCGCCCGGAGGTGAAAAGGAAGCCGTTCTCAGACCTCCATAATCTCCTTTTCCTTCTTGGCGGCCAGCTCGTCGACGCCCTTCACGGCCTCGTCGGTCGCTTCCTGCATCTTCTTTTCCGCCTTGGTCTGGTCGTCCTCGGTGATCTTGCTGTCTTTTTGCAGCTTCTTGATGTGTTCCATCGCGTCCCTGCGGATGGAGCGGATGGCGATCTTCGCCTCCTCGGCGGATTTGTGCACCAGCTTGGTCAGATCCTTGCGGCGCTCCTCGGTCAGCTCCGGAATCACCAGCCGGATCACCTTGCCGTCGTTGGAGGGGTTCAGCCCCAGGTCGCTTTTCAGAATCGCCTTTTCCACCAGCGGCAGCGCCTTCTGATCCCAGACGTTCACCAGCAGCATCCGCGGCTCGGGAGAGGTCACGTTGCCCATCTGAGGCAGGGGGGTCGGGGTGCCGTAATAATCGACCATCACGCGGTCCAGCAAGCGCGGGTTGGCCCGCCCGGCGCGGATGGAGCGAAGTTCTTCCTGAAAAACGCTCGTCGTTTTCTGCATTTTCTCCTTCGCCGTATCGATAACTTCCTGATACATCGGAATCCCACCTTTCCTGATCTAGAAACACGTTTTGCTGCTGAATATTGTAACGAATTTCGAACGAAAACGCAAGCGCCGCGCGCCCCGCTACTCCCCCAGCAACAGCGCCGCGGCCGCCTCCAGCGTGGGGAGGACGTACGTCGCCGCGCTGCCTTCGGGCGCGGGCGCGCCGTCCGTAAACAGGATGCTGTCCACCCCGGCGTTCACGGCCGCGCCGATGTCCGCCGTCTCGCTGTCGCCCAGGAGCACCGCGCGGCCTTTGTCGGCGACCCTGGCCCGGCGCATGGCCTCGAACACCATGAAGGGGTCGGGCTTGAAGTGTTTAAGCTCCTCGCTGATGAGCAGGTCGGCGAAGTACGGGCGCAGTTCGCTGTTTTCAAAGCGGCTGCGCTGCACCCGGGCGATGCCGTTGGTAACCAGGTATACGGGCATGCGCGCCGAAACGCGCTTTAAAAATGCCTCGGCGCCGCGCATGGGGATGTGCTGACGCCCAAGCTCGCATACGAAGCGTTCTGCCAGTTTTTCCGGCGCCGCGCCGCCAACCGGCGCCCCCGTCGTGGAAAGCTCGGTGAGAAAATCCGAAAACCGTTCCACCTTCAGCCTTTCCTGCGTGGTTTCCCCGCGTTCCAGCCGCTTCCAGTGGCTTAGGTTCACCCGGCTGTAAAGCGCCGTGATCTCGTCGTTCACCGGCAGCCCGAAGGCGGACAGCGTGGCGTTGAGGGCGACGCGCTCCCCCGCGTGGAAATCGAACAGGGTTCCGTCCGCGTCGGCCAGCAAAACGTCGTAACGCATCTCTCCGCCTCCCGATAGAGTCGCTTCCCATGGAATCGGTCACGGCCCATCTTACCATAGTCGGCGGCGGTTGTAAACGAACGCGGGCGCGCCTTCCCGCCCCGCCGGGCCGTTATTCCTCCGTTTGCGGAGCCGTTTCTTCCACGGTCAGGAATTTGGTCATCACAAACCCGCGGTAACCCTTCACTTCGATCTCCGTCCAGGTCTCGCCCGCCGTAATCACCGCGATCGGCGTGCCGGTTTTGTATTCGCCGATCTTGCGGCTGTCGCGGTCGCCTTCCAGCCGGACGTTGACGGTCGTTTTGCCGGTGGCGCGGCCGTTGAAGCTGAGCACGCCGGTCGCCGCGTCCGTCTCCATCGGCGCGTAGAAGTGCAGGCAATCCGTGCGGACGTACCCTTCCTTGCCGTCGTAGTCGATCTTGGTGTAGTCCCCGGCCAGCGTCAGCACCGCGACGATCCGGCCGGCCTGGCAGTCCTTGATGAAATCGCTTTTTTCCGAGGCGCGCTCCCTCAGCGCCACCTTGCCGGTCTTGGGCGCCCAGATCACCGCCAGCGCGTACTCTCGGGATACGTTTCCCAGGGTCAGTCCGGCTGTTTTCACCGTTTCGGGCCCGTTTTCCCCGTTGATCGTCGAATAGGCCGTGCCCAGCTCGACGATGGCTTCCAGGTCGGTTTCCTTCGCCTCGTCCACGGACGCCGCCAACGCGTCCAGCGAGGAGGGGGCGACGGTCGGCGTTGCCGTTGCTCCGGCGGTTTCGGTCGTTTCCGTCGTTTCGGCAGTTTCCGTAGTGTCGGTCGTTTCGGCCGTCGCGGCCCCCACGATGAGGAACAGCGCAAGAAAAACGCAGGCGGCAAATCGGAACAGGTTTCTTGTTTTCATACAACTGCATCCTCCTTGTGACGTTTTTCCTTCTTGTAACACTTCCATGTATCCTGAATGATAGGCCGTTTGCGCGCGTCTGTCAATGAAGCTTCGGCCCTTGCGGGAACGCGCGCCAAAAAAGGGACGGCGGGCCAAAGCCCGCCGTCCCTTTTTTGGCGTTCCGGACGTCTTAGAGCGCGTTGATCATATGGTACAGATCCTCGTCGAAAAATTTCTTGTTGTTTTCGTCCAGCGCGTCCGCAAAGGGCGTGTAGTACACCCGGCCGTCGCGCACGCCGATGGCGAAGCCCTGCTTGAACACCTCTTCGCGCTGGCAGGAGGTGAGCAGCTCCACGGCCATGCGGCCGGCCTCGAATGCGAAAGCGCTGTCGTACGCCGTGGGGATCGCGCCGCGCTGGGTGTAGCCGATGACGGTCGCACGGGCTTCGGTGTTGCACAAAAGCTTTAGCGTCAGCGCCAGGCGCTCGGCGTTGAGCGTATCGTCGGCGTGGATCACGCGGCCGCTGTCGGCGATTACCTTGCGCCAGTCGAAGGGCTTCATTTTGTGCCAGCAATGCTCGCTGATGATCAGCGTCGCGCGGGTGTTGCCCTTGCTGATGAGGAACTTCAGCCGGTCGGCGATCACTTCCATGTCCCACTCCATTTCGGGGACGATCACCATTTCCGCGCCGGTGGCGAGGGTGGTGCGCATGGCGATATCGCCGCAGTTGCGGCCCATGACCTGCACCACGGCGGGACGGTCGTGGCTGCGGCTGGTGGCGCGGATGGAGCGCACCGCGTCCACGCACACGTTGACGGCCGTATCGTACCCGAGAGTCGCCTCGGTGTAGCTCAAATCGTTGTCGATCGTTCCGGGAATGCCGATGCAGGGCACGCCGAGCTTGCACAGTTCCAGCGCGCCATGGTAGCTGCCGTCCCCGCCGATCACCACCAGCGCCTGTATGCCCTGCCTGAGCAGGTCCTCGGCGGCCTTTTTGCGCACCTCGGGCTGCAGAAAGGGCAGGCAGCGCGCGGTACGCAGGTACGTGCCGCGCATGTCCATAATATCCAATACCGTTTCGGGATCCAGATATTCGATATCGTCCTCCGGGTTATCGCTCAAACCCAGCAGGCCGTTATAACCGCGTTTGATGCCCATCAGCTGCAGCCCTTTTTGCGCGGCGCAGCGCGCCACGCTCACGACGGCCGCGTTCATGCCGGGGCTGTCCCCGCCGCTGGTCAGAATCCCGATCCGCTTGATCGTCTCCATGCCTGATAACTCTCCCCGTCGCACGCGTCGTATCGATGCGCCGTATCCGCCGCGTATCTTCTTCGAATCGCCTAGAAAACGGCGTTCCAATGGGAAGTATAGCATAGCGGCAAACCGATGGCAAGAATGAAATAGGTTTCGTTCGCGCCGTTTCATCCATATCGGCGCTCCGCTCATTCCCGGGGGCGCGCCCCGCCGGGAGGCTTTTGTAACAAGCGAGGCTCTCGAAAGGGTTTTGACAGACGGTGACTAATATTGTATCTTGTATCTGATCGTGTTCGGCCCGTTTTTCGCCGCTTTCTTCCGTCCCGGCCTCGCCTTCGCGCGCGGGTCCCGCGGCCTGCGCATACGGCCTTTTTGGAGGTGTCTCCCTTGAAACGTCTGCTCGCCGTCCTGCTTGCCGTCCTTTTGTGCGCTTCCGTTCTGCCTTCGGCGCTGGCGGAAACGCCCCGTGATATCTACCCTCTGGATTACGACAGCCTCCCGGCCGCGCTGGAAGGCCAGCACCACTATCTGCTGGCCTGCGTGGACACCTGGGAAACCAAGCCGACCAACCTGGGCAACACCGACGGCGTGATGATGGTCACCTTCGACACGCGCGCCAAAAGGCTTCTTTTCACCACCTTCATGCGCGAAATGCTCGTGCTGCGGCCGGACGGGCGCATCGGGCGCATTACCTACATCGCGAAGAACTACGGGCCGGAGGCGCTTTGCAAAACCATCAGCACCCATTTCGGCGTCAAGGTGGAAAAATACATTTTCTTCAGCATGGATAACGTTCAGACCATTATCGACGCGCTGGGTGGCGTGTACATCACCGTGACCGACGCCGAGGCCGATTATCTGAACCGTTACCGCATCTCCCGCGATTCCACCACCCCCAGCATGGACAAGGGCGGCACGTACCTTTTCGGCGGCCACGCCGCGGTCATCTACATGCGCATCCGTAAGGTCGGCGGCGACGGCGACGCGGGCCGCACGCGCCGCATGCGCACGGTGCTTTCCACCCTGGCGGAAAAGTACTCGAGCGTTACGCTTTCCCAGGCCGTCGATATTCTGGACGCGGTGACCGACAACCTCTGCGTGACCAACATGACCATGAACGACCTGCTGGAGGCCGTCGGTTACGCCCTGCAGGTGGCGGGCGCCGAGCCGGAGGGGCTTCAGATGCCCACGGACGAGTCCATGGAGCCCATTACCTACGCGGGCATGAGCACCCGTCAGGTGGACTTCGAGGAATGCCGGGAGGTTCTCAAGCAGTTTCTGGACAACAGCTTCATCGTGATGGACGATTAGTTTTCCGCCCCGCGCTGTGGAAAAGAAGCGGATAACGCGTGGATCGTTTTTCAAAACGCGGCCGTTTCCACGGCGCGAAACCGCACACCCCGCTTTTCCACGCCTGAGGAAAGGGTGGAAAACGCGGGCGCGGCGTTTCCCGAAAGCCTCTTTGCAGGGGCAAAAATGTCTGCCCCGTCCGCGCGCCGCGGCAGGAAATGCAGGTTTCCACAGAGAAGAATTCAGGGTATGGCCAAAATGGTTTTCATTCGGTTTAGGGCCGGTGGAAAAACGCAGGTTTTCCCCGGGCGTTTCCACAGGCTTTCCATGGCGCGTTTGCCGCGCGGAAAACAAAAACGGACGTTTTCCACGGTTTCCACAGGGCCTACTCCTACTACGGTAAAATAAGCATATCTTACTACTACCATCCGGTAGACGGAGGCGAAGAAATTGAAGCTGCAGTGTTCCGCTCAGGAACTGATTACGGGATTGGTCAACGCGACCCGGGCCCTCAACGCCCGGCCTGCTTCCCAGGTGCTGGAGTGTGTGAAGCTCGCCACCGGCGAGGACGAAATCTCCCTGACCTGCACGGACGGTTCCCTCACCGTATGCGCTCGCGTCAAGGCGCAGATCGAAGAACCGGGCGAGGTGCTCCTGCCCGGGCGCCTGTTCACCGAAATCGCCCGCAAGCTCCCCGAGGGCACGGTGAGCATCAAAATGAACGAAAAGCGCATCACGGTCATCAAGTGCGCCTCCAGTCGTTCCACGCTCACGGGACTGCCGGTGACCGAATTTCCCAAAATGCTGGATCTGATCAATACCCACGCGCTGCACGTGCCCCAGAAGCGCCTTCGGGACATGATCAACCGCGTCGTGTTCGCCATCGCCGTGCAGGAAAGCCGCCAGACGCTGACCGGCTGTCTGATGGAGGTCACGCGCGACGAGCTCCGCCTGGTGGGGCTGGACGGTTTCCGCCTGGCGCTGCAGCGCATGCACGGGGATTTTATCCTTCCCGACGGGGTATCGATCATCAAGGCGATCGTGCCCGGCCACGTGATGGGCGAAATGAGCCGCATCATGGACGACAACGCCGAGGCGATGATCACCTTCCATATGGACGGAACGCACCTGATGGCCGTGATCGGAGAAACGACGCTGGTCACCAGCCTTTTGGCCGGCGAATATATCAATTACCGTCAGATTCTGCCCGAAAAATGGCTGACGAGGGTCACGGTGAAGCGCGCGGAACTCAGCGACGCCATCGAGCGCGCCTCGCTCATGGCCCGCGAGGGAAAGAACAACCTCGTGCGCATCGACGTTTCCGGCGACGTCATGCGCATCACCTCCATGAGCGAGCTGGGCGACGTGCTGGAGGAGCTCAGCGTCCATCTGGAAGGCGAGGAGATCGAAATCGCCTTCAACGCCCGCTACATCAGCGACGTCATCAAGAACATCGACGACGAGTGCTGCATGCTCTCCATGAACACCAACGTCAGCCCCTGCGTGGTCTCCCCCGTGGAAGGCGACGATTATCTCTATCTGGTGCTGCCGGTGCGCGTGGCCAACTAAGCGAAAGAACGCAGTTTTGCGATAAACGGTATCGTTGACGATGAAAAAAAGCGTACTGACCGCATTCAACCGAACCCTGCCGATTCTGGCGGGCTTCCTGCCGCTTGGCCTGGCATATGGCATTCTGATGGCGCGCGCCGGGTACAATTACCTGTGGACGGCGTTCACCTGCGTGACCGTGCTGGCGGGTTCGCTGCAGTTTTTGATGATCAGCTTTTTCGCCGGCGGCGTATCGATGTTCACCATCGTCGTCATGGCGCTGCTGCTCAACAGCCGGCATGTTTTCTACGGGCTTCCCTTCATCGATAAATTCAAGCGCTACGGCCCCTGGAAATACTGGATGATCTTCACGCTCGCGGACGAAAACTTTTCGCTTTTGTGCGCGTACCGGCCGCAGGAGGGCCTGAACGAAAAGACGGTGAACATCCTATCCTCAACGCTCGTGGCCTTTTACTGGATTCTGTTTTCCACGCTGGGCAGCCTCGTGGGCCAATGGATACCCTTCGATACCACGGGGCTGGACTTCGCGCTGACGGCGCTGTTTATCGTCATCCTGCTGGACCAGCTGAAAGGCAAGGGCAGCCTGCTGCCGGCGGCGCTGGCCGTCGTCTCCAGCGTCTGCTGCATCCTCATGTTCGGCGTGGATCGCTTCATTTTACCGTCGCTTTTGATCACCGTAGCCGCGCTGCTCGTGTTGCAGCCGCGTCTGCAGCCGACGCTTGCCGAAGAGGAGGGCGATTGAGTTGACGCTTTCGACGGGAGAATCGGTCGCCATCATACTGGTTTGCGCCGCCTGCACCCAGTTGGAGCGGTTTCTTCCTTTTCTGGTCTTCAGCGGCAGAAGCGTGCCCAAGGCCGTCCGGTATCTGGGCCGCATCCTGCCTACGGCGGTCATCGCCACGCTGGTCGTGTATTGCCTGAGGTCCGTTTCCTTTACCGACGCCGGGCAGTTTGTGCCGGAGGTGATCGCCGTGGCCGTAACGGTGGGGTTGCATTTGTGGAAACGCCAGTCGCTTTTGAGCATTTTCGGCGGCACCGCCTGCTACATGCTGCTGGTGCAGCGGGTATTCGTCTGATGGACGCGTTCTTTGAAAGCGTCTACCGCGTGGTCGCGCGCATACCGTACGGCAGGGTGGCCTCGTACGGGCAGGTTGCGCTGCTGGCGGGCAATCCCCGCGCTGCGCGGCAGGTGGGCCGGGCGATGCGCGTTTGCCCGGACGGCCTGCCCTGGCAGCGGGTGGTGAAGGCGGACGGAACGGTCGCCGGCGGCCAGCACGCACCCCATCGCAGGGGAATGCTCGAGGCGGAAGGCGTGCCCTTCCTGCCGGACGGACGGGTGAACGTGGCGCTTTGCCGATGGACGCCGCGGGAAGACGCAAAGGAACCGGAATAGGCTTATCCAAAGAGAAACCGCGCGGCGCGGGCTTTAATGCGCCGGCTGGAGCTCGAAACGAAAACCATATACGGATCACGGCCGCTCGTCGAACCGCTCGACGAGCGGTTTCAGCCTGCCCCAAAAGCCCAATCGTAAGCCAATCTTTTTTATCCAAAACAGACGTATTGTCCCGGAAAACGGCCGGCCCCCTTGACAAGGATATATAGGCATGGTATAACGTGACCGAAAAGGTAATTATGGTCATACGGTATGGAGGACGGGATGAGCTACATCACTTTCGATCAGGTCTGCAAGGATTACGGAACGGGGGAGGCGGTCGTCCACGCGGCCGACTGCGTCTCCTTCGGCATTGAGCGGGGAGAGCTTTGCGTGGTGCTGGGCCCGAGCGGCGCCGGCAAGACCACGGTGCTCAACCTCCTGGGCGGCATGGATAAGGCGACCTCCGGCACCATCCGCGTGGGGGAAAAGGAGATCACCAAAATGCGCTCCCCGCAGCTGACCGAGTACCGCCGGCTGGACGTGGGGTTCGTGTTCCAGTTCTACAACCTCATGCCCAGCCTGACGGCGCTGGAAAACGTGGAGCTGGCGCGCCAGGTGTGCCCCAAATCGCTGGATCCCGCCACGGTGCTTAAGCAGGTCGGCCTGGAAAACCGGATGAACAACTTCCCCGCCCAGCTCTCCGGGGGCGAGCAGCAGCGCGTGTCCATCGCCCGAGCGCTTTGCAAGAATCCGGCGCTGCTTCTGTGCGACGAGCCGACCGGGGCGCTGGACAGCAAGACCGGCGAGCAGGTGCTGGAGCTGCTCATGCAGGTCGGCAAAACCTACCATACGACGGTCGTCATCATCACCCACAACGCCAATATCGCCCCCCTGGGGGACCGGGTGCTGCACATGCGCAACGGATCGATTTCGGAAAACACGCTCAACCCGTCGCCCGCGAAGGTGGAGGACATCGCATGGTAGCCGAAAGACACGCCCTCACGGCGCTTCGCCGGAAGCTGTGGCGCGACATGGGCCGCTCCGCCATGCAGTTCGTGGCCATCGTGCTTTTGTGCGCGCTGGGCACCTGGGTGTACAGCGGGCTGGATGGAGCCTGGCGGATGATCGACCTGTCGGCGGAAACGTACTTCACCCAGTCCAACCTTGCGGATTTCTGGGTGAACGTCACATCGGCCTCCAAGGCGGACGTGGACAACCTGCGCAACCTGGCGGGCGTTTCGGCCGTGCAGGCCCGCTATTCCGGCGAAATGGACACGCCCGACCTGGGCGAGGACGTATCGCTCATGGTGCACGCCTACGACGGCGACATGACGATCAACGTGCCCACGGCCACGCAGGGGGAGACCCTCGCGCCTTCCGACCTGCGCGGATGCCTGCTGCAGAAGGACTTTGCCGAGGCGCACGGCCTGAGCGTCGGGGACACGATCAAGCTGACCGTGTCCGATACGGACGTGAAGTTCGTCATCCGCGGCATCGTCCTTTCGGCGGAGCACGTGATCACCGCCAAGGACGTGACGCCCGACCCGGAGCACTACGGCTTCGCCATCATCAGCAAGCGGGCGGTCGAGGCGCTGCCGTTCAACGAAGTGCTCGTGTCGCTTTCCCCCGGCGCGGATTCGGCCGCCGTGGAGGAAAGCATACAGTCCCTTCTGCCGCAGGCGCTGATACTTACGCAGAAAACGCATTCCAGCACCCAGCGCACGCGCACCGACGTGACGCTTTTCAAGAACCTGACCTACGTTTTTCCCGTGCTGGCCTTCGGCGTGGCCGCGATGATCGTGCTGACGACGTTGACCCGCATGATCGAAAACCAGCGCATGCAGATGGGCACGCTCAAGGCGCTGGGGTACAACGCGCGGCAGATCCGCAGGCATTACCTGAGCTACGCCTTCGTTCCCTCGCTGTTCGGGGCGCTGATGGGGCTTATCGTGGGCCGCTATACCCTGCCGGACATCCTCTACGGCATGGAGGCGGCGCACTACATCCTGCCCGCCAAGCTGCGCGCGCCCATTTCGGCTTCCGCCTGGGGCATGACGGGGCTGATGGTGCTCCTGTCGGTGCTCATTTGCCTTTACGCCTACCATAAGCAGGCGCAGGAGCAGACCGCGGCGCTCCTTCGACCCAAGCCCCCCAAGGCGGGCAGCCGGGTGATGCTGGAACGCTGGAAGGGGCTTTGGCGCCGGTTTTCCTTCAACACCAAGATGATCGTCCGCAACATCGCCCGCAACAAGGGCCGCGTGACGGTCGCGATGGTGGGGGTTTTGTGCTGCAACATGCTCATCATCTGCGCGATGGGGTTGCAGGACTCCATCGAGGCCTGCATCGGCGAGTACTTCACCGGCACGGTCGGCTACGACCTGCGCGCCGATCTGGATTCCACCGCCGGGACGCTGGAAAGCTACCGCAACCGCCTTTCGGCCGACCGGGTGGAAGGCATCATGGAGATGAGCGTCAGCATCCGCTACGCCGGCCTGTCCCGCACGGTGACGATGAACGTATTGAAGGAGGATCAGCAGCTTTTGCGGCTCAACCCGGACTTTAGCGTGGCGACGCTTCCCCAAGGCGGCATCGCCCTGAGCCGCAAGCTCTCCGACGTAATGGGCATTCAGGCGGGCGACGAGGTGGAAATCTGGCTGCCGGGCGACGACGAGGGCCTGCGCTTCACGGTCGGGGCGGTGTACGAGACCAACATCGGCCAGAACGTGTTCATCGCGTCGGATTTGTGGGACAGCCTCCACAAGGGCGCGTTCCGGCCGACGGCGCTGCTTTTCAAAAACCCCACGGCGCTGACCGTTTCCAGGCTGAAGAACCTGGACGAGGTGAGCGCGTTCAAGCGGCCCGCCGAGCAGTACGCGCAGACCATGACCATCATGGATTCGACCACCGCAGTCTTTAACCTCATGTACGGCGCGGCCCTGGGCCTGGCTTTCGTGATCTGCTACAACATGGGGCTCATCAACTTCACCGAGCGCACCCGGGACTACGCGACCCTCAAGGTGCTGGGCTACCACCAGCGGGAAATTCGCCGCCTGATGATGCGGGAAAACAACCTTGTTACCCTCCTTGGGGCCGGGCTGGGCGTGTACCCCGGCATCTGGCTTACGCAGGCGGTGCTCAGCGCCGTACACTCGGACAACAACATCTTCGTGGAACACGTTACCTGGCAGACCATTCTGGTTGCGACGGCCATCACCTGCCTGTTCAGCATCCTCATCGAGCGGCTGCTGACGCGCAAGGTGCGCGGCATCGACATGGTGGAAGCCCTAAAGAGCGTCGAATAAAGGGGAGTTTGAAAATGAAGAAGCTACTAAGCCTGCTGACCGTCCTGTGCGTGCTGTCCGGTTCCTTTGCCCTCGCGGCGGAAGACCTGACCGGACGCCCCATCGCCGACGGCGTGGTGGCCGCCGCCGGGTATACGGACGTTACCGCGCCGTACTCCGGCACGCTCGCCTCCTTCGATCTGGAAAGCGGCGATACGGTGGAGGCGGAGCAGGTTTTGTTCACCTATGTGACGAATGGTCTGTACGCCACGGAGGACGGCACCGTGAAAGCCGTTTTCGCCACTCCCGGGGACGACGCGGCCGCCGTCGCGGCGCGCTACGGCGCGGTGATCGGCCTGGAGCCGGCGGTCGAGTACCGGGTGGAAGCCTCCACGACGGGCGCGGCGAGCGATAACGACAACAAGATCATCCACCTGGGCGAGACGCTCTACTTTACCACCTCCGGCAAGGACGGGGACGAGGGCAGCGGCCGCGTGGTCGGGGTCAGCGCGGATACGTACACGGTGGACGTGCTGGAAGGGACGTTCGATTGGAACGCCTCCGTCACCCTGTACCGCGACGACGATTACAACAGCACCAAAAACGTCGGCAAGGGCACCGTGACCCGGCGCGACCCCCTGCTGCTTACGGCTTCGGGGCGCGTAAGCGAGGTGTTGGTTAAGGAGGGCGACGCGGTGAAGGCCGGCGACCTGCTGATGACCTTCGTATCCGCCGACGCGTCGCCCGACGCCGTCGGCGACGCGGTGGTAAGTCCGCTTGCGGGCGTCGTGGAAACCGTGGCGGCAACCCCCGGCCAGCAGGTGTGGAAGGGCAAGCTGCTCTGCCGCGTCGACCGTGCCGACGCGCTGGAGGCCGTCGCGGACGTGGACGAGGTGGATCTGGGGGCGCTTACGGTAGGCGACAAGCTGCCCGTAACCATCGACATGGACGAGGATACGGTGCTCACCGGCACCGTAACGCAGATTTCCGCCCTGGGCGTCACCCGGCAGAACGCCGCGTACTTCACCGTGCACGTGTCGCTTCCCGAGGGCAGCGCGCCGCTGGGCGCGTCGGCCTCGGTCTACCTGCCCAAGAAGGAGGACTGACGTATGGCGGTCAGTTTCAGCGATAAGGAAAAGGCGGGCATCGTGTCGGCGCTGCGCATGGCCGCGGGCCGCCACGCCGCGCGCAAGGGCATGCGCAAAACCACCGTGGACGAGCTGGCGTCGGAAGCGGGCATTTCCAAGGGCGCTTTTTACAAGTTCTACCCCAGCAAGGAGCATTTGTTCCTGGACGTGCTGGAACAGTGGCAGCAGGAGATCTCCCGCCGGGTGAACCTCGCGCTGGGCGGGGAGCCCGGCCTGCCCCCCCGCGGGCGGGCGGCCCTGATGCTCAAAACCGCGTGGCGCGCCATGCGGGAACAGTCCCTGATCGGCTTTTGCCAGGACGACGTCCCCTTCATCCTGCGCAAGCTTCCCGAAAAGCTACTGAAGGACCACTATCACAGCAACGAGGAGTTCATCCGCTCGCTGATGGGGCAGGCGGGGGTGACGCTGGCCGTGCCGGAGGCCGAGGCCTACGCGGCCATCCGCATCCTGATGTTTTCGCTTCTGTTCGCTTCCCAGGTCGGGCCCGCCTACGCCCCCGCGATGGACGACCTGATCGACGGGGCCTGCGCGAAGATGATCCGGGACGGGGACGACGGAGCGCCGAAGGACGCGTAAACTTCGCCGGCAAAGCGCAAGGCGTTTACCCAATGGAAAAAACGGGGGTTCCCTCATGTGGAACGCCCGTTTTTTCGCGGCTTTCCGGCCGCTTCGGCTTTACAGGGACGCAGACACTCGTGTATAATGCTTCTGATAAGCGGGTAAAGGAGGCCTCACGATGGCGGAGGCGAAAAGGCGCGTAATCCTCAAGCTCAGCGGGGAAGCGCTGGGCGAGGAAGGCCGGCTGTTCAATCACAGGGCGTTCGAGGCCGCGGCGCGGATGCTGATCGCCGTTTTGAAAAGCGGCGTGGAGCTGGCCGTGGTAATCGGCGGGGGCAACGTGTGGCGGGGCCGACGCGGCGAGGCCACGCAGATGGGGGCGGTCGCGGCCGACCAGATGGGGATGCTCGCCACCCTGCAGAACTGCCTTTACATGCGGGATTCGCTCGTGCGCCTGGGCGCGAAGGCGGTCGTCATGAGCGCGGTGGACGTTCTTCGCTTCGCCGAAGCGTACAACGCCGTGCGCGCGGACGCCCTGCTTTCGGACGGAACCGTGTTGCTGCTGGCTGGCGGTACGGGCAACCCCTTCTTCTCCACGGACAGCGCGGTGGTCCTGCGCGCGCTGGAGCTGAACTGCGACGAAATTCTCATGGCCAAGAACGTCGACGGCGTATACACCGCCGACCCCAACGCCGACGAAAGCGCCGAACTGATCCGGGATATCACGTACGACGAGTGCGCCGAACGCAACCTGCGCGTCATGGACGCGGCCGCGTTCATCATGCTTCGGGACAACCGCTTTCCGCTGGTGCGCGTTTTCGCGCTGGAGCCGGCGGAAAACGTGCTGAAGGTGCTCGCCGGCGACCCGATGGGAACCGTGCTGCACCCGTAGCGGCGCCGGAGGACGAACGCGGCGAGATCGAAGGGGACGCCGGCACGATACGGCGCTCCCCTGTTGTTTGTCCGCTTCGGCGGCGTGAAGGGACGAGAACTGCGAGGCATTCATGCAAAGGCTGACCAGGGGGATCAAACGGATTTTCGCGCCCCGGGACATGACCGTGGGCAAGCCCATGACGGAGCTGATCATGTTCTCCATACCGCTGCTTTTGGGTAATTTCGCCCAGCAGCTGTACAACACGGTGGACGCGATCGTCGTGGGCAACTATATCGGGGATAACGCGTTGGGTGCCGTGGGGCTCACGGCGGCGATCATCAACCTGCTTCTGGCGCTGTTCGCGGGCATCGCGACCGGCGCAGGGATCGTGGTGGCGCAGTACTGCGGCGCCAAGGACCGCAAAATGCTCTCCGCCTCGGTCGGCACCATCATCGTGGCGACGTTCTGGGTGGTGGTCATCATGACGGCCGTGGGCGTAACGCTGGCGCGGCCGATACTGCTGCTTTTGGGAACGCCCGACGAAATGCTCTCCATGGCGAACGACTACATGGTCATTTTCTTCGCGGGCATCGTGGGCTTCGCGTTTTTCAACATGCTTTCGGGCATCCTGCGCGGGCTGGGGGACAGCACGTCGCCGCTTGTGTACCTGCTGTTCGCGACGGTTTTGAACATCGTGCTGGATATCGTGTTCGTTACGTCCTTCGGACTGGGCACCGGCGGCGTGGCGCTGGCGACGGTCATTTCGCAGTGCATCTCGGCGGTGTTTTGCTACCTGCGCCTGACCCGCATGACGGACGTCGTGGACGTGAGCCGCAAAACCATCCGGCTTGACAAGGCGATCCTGATTCGCACCGTCAAGCTCGGCATGCCCGCGGGGCTCACGCAGGCGATTATCACCCTGCAGGCGGTCATCGTGCAGTCGCTGATGAACTCGCTGGGCCCTGTGGTGGTCACCACCTATACGGCGGTCATGCGCGTGGACGGCTTCGCCATGATGCCCAACTTCACCTTCGGCATCGCCGCCACGACCTTCACGGGGCAGAACCTGGGCGCCAAGCGGCTCGACCGCGTGCACCAGGGCACGAAGGATACCCTGAAGCTCGCGCTCATCTGCTCGTCCACGCTGGTGCTGTGCATACTGCTGTTCGGCCGCCAGCTGGTGGGCGTGTTTACGGGCACGGAGCTGGTGGTGTCCCTGGGGGCGAAGATGATGCGCATCCTCGCCGTGGGCTACATCGCCTTCGGCCTTACGCAAACGCTCAGCGGCGTTATGCGCGGCATGAGCGAGACGGTCGTCCCCATGTGGATCGGCGTCGTGCAGACGATCTTTTTGCGGCTTCCGCTGGCCTATCTGTTCGCGGCGGTCACCAAATCGCCCGAGTGGCCCAACGGCGATCCGTCCTGCCTTTACTGGAGCCTGCTGATCAGCTGGATTTCCGCCTGCCTCATCACCATCGTCGTCTATAAGAAAGGCAAATGGCGAAAGCGCGCGGAAAGCTACTTCGAGCCGAGCGCGGCACTGAACTGACCGGAATACCGATACGGGAGGAAACACCATGGACGATATGAGAGTAACGCTCGCCGGGCTGATCGCCGGAGCGATGAAGACGGGTTTTCCCGAGGCGCAGGGCCTGCCCGGGGAAGCGGAGATCGCAGGCTTCCTGGAAGTGCCCCCCGAACGGGAAATGGGGGATTACGCCTTTCCCTGCTTCAAGCTGAGCCGCGCGCTGCGCAAGGCGCCCCCCGCGATCGCCGCGGAGCTGGCCGGGCATATCCGCGCGCCGGAAACCTGCGAAGCCAGGGCGCTGGGCGGGTATCTGAACTTCTTTTTCAACCGCGGAAGCTTCGCGGAGGCGACGCTTAACAAGGTTCTCGCCACAGACGGCCGTTTCGGCGCAAGCGACGTGGGCGCGGGCAAAACCGTGTGCATCGACTATTCCTCCATCAACATCGCCAAGCGCTTTCACATCGGGCACCTGAGCACCACGATGATCGGCCACAGCCTCAAGCGCATCTACGACTATCTGGGCTACAAGACGGTCGGCATCAACCACCTGGGCGACTGGGGCACGCAGTTCGGCAAGCTCATCAGCGCCTACAAGCGCTGGGGCGACAGGGCCGAGGTGGAACAGGGTGGCGTGGAAGCGCTGACGCGCCTGTACGTGAAGTTCCACGAGGAAGCGGAAAAGGAAGAAAAGGCGACCGGCCGAACGACGCTGGAGGACGAGGGCCGCGCCTATTTCAAGGCCATCGAGGACGGCGACCCCGAGGCGCTTGCGCTGTTCAACTGGTTTAAGGACGTGACGCTCAAGGACTGCGAGAGCGTGTATGCCCTGCTCGGCGTAACCTTCGACAGCTACGCGGGCGAATCGTTCTACAACGACAAAATGGGCCGCGTGATCGACGAGCTGAAGCAGAAAAACCTGCTGACCATAAGCGACGGCGCAAGCATCGTGGATCTGTCCGACGCGGACATGCCCCCCTGCCTGATTCTCAAAAAGGACGGCGCGACCCTCTACGCCACGCGGGATATCGCCGCCGCGCTCTACCGCGCGGACACCTACCATTTCGACAAGTGCCTGTACGTGGTCGCCTACCAACAGGATTTGCATTTCCGCCAGTGGTTCAAGGTCGTGGAAAAGATGGGCTATCCCTGGGCCAAAGACCTGGTGCACGTGGCGTTCGGCATGATCTCCTACGAGGGGCAGACCCTTTCCACCCGCAAGGGGTACGTGGTCTATCTGGACGACCTGCTCAAGCGCGCGCAGGAAAAGGCGCTGGCGATTATCGAAGAGAAGAGCCCGGGGCTCGAAAACAAGGCGGACGTCGCCCGGCAGGTGGGCATCGGTGCGGTGATCTACGCCGATCTGCAGAACAACCGCATCAAGGATATCGACTTCTGGTGGGACCGGGCGCTGAACTTCGACGGCGAAACGGGGCCGTACGTGCAGTATACGCACGCCCGGTGCTGCTCGGTGCTGCGTAAGGCCGCGGAGCAGAACGCCCCCGCGGCCGCGCCGGATTACGCCGCGCTGTCCGACGACGATTCCCAGGCCCTGCTCCGGCTGCTGAGCCGCTTTCCGGAAGCGATTCTGGACGCGGCGGACAAGTACGAGCCCAGCATGGTCACCCGCGCGGTGACCGAAGTGGCGAAAGCCTACAACAAGTTCTATTATGAAAAGCGTATCCTGGACGACGACGCAGGCGCGCGCGAGGCCCGCCTGCGCCTGACCCGCGCCGCGAAGGACGTGCTGAAAAGCGGCATGTACCTGATCGGCATGGAAGCCCCGGAGCGGATGTAAAAAGCGGAGGGACTCCGAGCACCTCTGGCGAACCCCGGACAGGAAAGGAATCGCCATGCGGCACATCACCAGCCTGCGAAACCCCGCGGTGCTCGCGCTGAAGGCCCTGCAAACCAGGCGCGGGCGCGAGAAGAGCGGGCTGTTTTTGTGCGAAGGGGAACATATGGTCGCCGAAGCGGCGGGCTGCGTTCCGCAGGACGTGCGAACGATCCTGATCGAGGAAGGCCGCGAGGACGACTACGCTTCCCTGTCGGCGGCCGCCCCGGCGGCGGATATGTACGTGGTGCCCCGGAACGTGCTTTGTGCCGTTTCCGGGGTCAAGACCCCGCAGAGCGTCGCGGCCGCGGTGCGTTTGCCGCGCACGGCCGGGATCGAAGCGCTGGGCGACAAGGTGGTTCTTTTGGAAAACGTGCAGGATCCCGGCAACGTGGGCACCGTGCTGCGCACGGCGGACGCGGCGGGCTTTACCGGCTGCGTGCTGACCCCCGGCTGCGCCGATCCGTTTTCGCCCAAGGCGCTTCGGGCCACCATGGGCAGCGTGTTCCGCGTGCCGCTGCACCGGGCGGAAAGCGCGGCGGAGGCAATCGGGTCGCTGAAAGCCGACGGATACGCGGTGATCGCCTCGGTGCTTAGCGGCGACGACTTTTACGCGCGCCCGGCGCTGCCCCGCAGGCTGTGCCTGATCATCGGCAACGAGGGTGCGGGCGTTACGCCCGGGGCTGCGGCGCTCGCCACGCACCGTTACCGCCTGCCGATGCGGGGCGGGGCCGAATCGCTCAACGCCGCGGTGGCCGCCGCCGTGATGATGTACGAAATCATCCAACGCGGATAGAAACGCGTTTCCCCTGCAACCGCGCGTGTTTCGGCAGGAAACGCACCGCAAAAGCGCGAACCCTTACACCGTGCGGAGGTGAACCCCATGGAAAAACAGATACCGGCGTTTGGCAGCCTGAGCGCCGCGGCGCAGAAGGCGGTGCTGCGCAGCCAGCGCGACGAGGAGACGGGCGCGCTGATCTACGCTTTTATGGCGAAACGGGAAAAGAACCCCCAGAACCGCGAGCTGCTCAAAAGAATGGGTTCGGATGAAAAGGTGCACGCCGCCTACTGGCAGAGCATCAGCGGACAGGACGGCAAGCCCGACCGCTGGAAGCTGTTTCGACTCAAGGCGCTCACCCTGATCCTTGGCTATACCTTCGTGCTCAAGCGCCTGTCGGCGGACGAAACCGGCGCCATCGCCGAATACGAGCGTTTGAAGACGGAAATTCCCGAAGCCGCGACCGTGCAGGCCGACGAGATGCGCCACGAAAAAGAGCTCATCAACATGCTGGACGAGGAACGCCTGCAGTACGTGGGTTCGATGGTGCTGGGCCTGAACGACGCGCTGGTGGAACTGACCGGCACCATCGCGGGGCTCAGCTTCGCCCTGCAAAACACGCGGGTCGTGGCGCTCAGCGGCATCATCACCGGCGTTTCGGCCACGCTGTCCATGGCGGCCAGCAACTATCTGGCCGAACGGGCCGACGGCAACGACAAGGCGCTAAAATCCAGCATGTACACGGGCATCGCCTACCTGATCACCGTGGCGCTTCTGGTGCTGCCCTACCTGCTTTTGCCGGACGCGCTCTGGCCCCTGGCGCTGACGGGGATGATTCTGGTCGTGGTGCTGGTGATTCTGGCTTTCAATTACTACATCAGCGTCGCCAAGAGCGTGCCTTTCAGGCGGCGCTTCGTCGAGATGATTTCCATCAGCCTGGGCGTGGCGGTGATCGCTTTCCTGATCGGGCTTCTGGCCAAGGCGCTGCTGGGCGTGGATATTGGATAAGCCTGAGCAGAGTATACGATAAACGGCATAAGAAAAATGCGGAGCGGCAGGATTTTCCCGCCGCTCCTGCCTGTTCGTTTATACCGGTCGTCAGATCGGTTGTATATGCCAGATCTTGTCGTTGTACTCGGTAATCGTGCGGTCGGAGGCGAAATAGCCGGACTTGGCCACGTTGATAATCGACTTTTTCAGCCATTTTTCGCGATCGCGGTAATCCTCCAGCATGCGGCGGTTGGCCATGGAGTAGCTGCCGAAGTCCTTGAGCACGAAATACGCGTCCGGCATGCCGCCGTAATCGCCCATCAGCAGCATGTGGTACAGGTCCTGCAGCGCCATGGGCTCGTCGGGGAACAGCGTGCCGTCCAGCCATTGGCTGAGCGCCTTGCGAATCTCCGCGTTGGTCTCGAAGATGCTCATGGGGTTGTAGGTGCCCTCGGCGTACATGCCTTCCACCGTATCGGCCCGCATGCCGAAGATGTAGATGTTCTCCGGCCCCACCTGGTCGTAGATCTCCACGTTCGCCCCGTCCATGGTGCCCAGCGTCAGCGCACCGTTCATCATGAACTTCATGTTGCCGGTGCCGCTGGCCTCCTTGCCCGCGGTGGACAGCTGCTGGCTGATCTCGGCGGCGGGCATCAAAAACTCGGCGGTGGAAACGTCGTAGTTTTCGATGTAGACGACCTTCAAAAACTTCTTGGCGCGCGGATGCTGGTTGATCAGCCCGGCAAGGGCGTTGATGTAGCGGATGATCAGCTTGGCGCGGTAGTAGCCCGGCGCGGCCTTCGCGCCGAAGAGGAATAGGCGGGGCGGCGCATCGTAGCTGGAATCCTCCACGATGCGGTTGTAAAGCACCTGAATGTGCAGGGCATTGAGCAGCTGGCGCTTGTACTCGTGCAGGCGTTTCGCCTGAACGTCGAAGATATAGGCGGGTTCCAGCGTGATGCCCTGCCGCTTTTCGATCAAGCGGGACAGCCGAATCTTATTCTGGTATTTGACCTCCTCGAACTTCTGCCGAAACGCCGCGTCGTCGGCGAAGGGCAAAAGCTTTTCCAGCTCCTGCGCGTCGCGGTAGAAGCCCGTGCCGATCGCCTCGGCGATCAGGTCGCGCAGGCCCGGGTTGGCCGAGAGCAGCCAACGGCGGTGCGTGATGCCGTTGGTGATGGCGCAGAACTTGTCGGGCGTCACCCGGTAGTAATCGCGGAAAAGCCCCTCGGTGAGAATCTTTCCGTGCAGCTGGCTTACGCCGTTGACGCTGAAGGCATAGGCCACGCACAGGTTGGCCATGTGCACCTGCCCGTACGCGAGGATCGCCATGTGCCCGATGCGGTCCCACTCGCCGGGGAACACCTTGAACAGCGCCTCGCAGAGGCGGCGGTTCATTTCTTCCAGGATCATGAAGATGCGGGGAAGCGTCTGCTTCATCATGTCCTGGGGCCAGTGCTCCAGCGCCTCCTGCATCACGGTGTGGTTGGTGTAGGCGATGCAGCGGCGGGTGATGCGCTCCGCGTCGTCCCAACCCAGCCCTTCCTGGTCGATCAGCAGGCGGATCAGCTCCGGTATCGCCAGGCCGGGGTGGGTGTCGTTGACGTGGAAAACCACCTTGTCCGGCAGCAGGTCGAAGTTGTTGCCGTACTGGCGTTTGAAGTCCTTGAGCGCGTACTGCAGCGTCGCCGACGTGAAGAAGTAATGCTGCTTCATGCGAAGGAGCTTTCCTTCCCAGTGGCTGTCCTCGGGGTAGAGCACCTTGTTGATGACCTCGGCCATCTTCATTTCGTCCATCGCCTTGTCGTACTCGCCGCGGCCGAAGGACTTGAGGTCGAACACCTCGCAGCTGCGCGCGCTCCAGGTGCGAAGCGTGTTTACGCAGGCTGTGTCGTAGCCCACCACGGGCATGTCGTAGGGAACGGCGTCGATGGTGTACGCGTTTTCCAGCGTGAACATCTTGCGGCCGTCCACCACCGCCTCGCGCACGTCGCCGCCGAACTGCACCTGGCAGATATCCTCGGCCGCGACGATTTCCCAAACGTTGCCGTTCTGGAGCCACGTGTCCGGCAGTTCCACCTGCTGGCCGTCCACGATCTTCTGGCGGAAAAGCCCGTACTCGTAGCGGATGGTACAGCCCATGGAAGGGATGTTGAGGCTGGCGAGGCTGTCCATGAGGCAGGCGGCAAGCCTGCCCAGGCCCCCGTTGCCCAGCGCCGGCTCCGGTTCCTCGGCCAGCAGCGCCAGCGGGTTGATGTGCAGGTTCTCAAGCGCCTGCTTGTAGTTTTCCTGACTGCAAAGGTTGATCAGGTTGCAGTTCATGCTGCGGCCCATCAAAAACTCGACGGACAGATAGTAGAGCCGTTTGCCCTGCTCGGCGGCGCGTTTTTCGCGGCTGATCATCCATTTCTGCATAATCTGGTCGCGCACGGTGGAAGCGGTCGCCTTGTATAGCTGCTGCATGGACGCGTCCTTGACGGTCACGCCGTAGTAACGCTGCAGTTTGCCGATGATGCTCTGCTCAATGCCTTCGACGTTGAAATTGGTAGTCGGCATACAAACCCTCCTCGACTGGAATGCCAGTATTATAGCAGTTTCAGGGCGGCTTGGCAAACGTTGGCGCCCCGTTTTTGCCTAAACTTTTGTCCTTGTTCTGTACGGGCGGGACGGCAAAATGTTTCACGTGAAACATTCGCGCCGGCAAACGGCCGCCCGCTTGCCAAGGGCCGCCCGCAAGCGCTACAATAGACGCATGAAACGAGGTGATCGCATGGACTTCACGCCGGCGCAGGGCGAGGCGATCCGCGCCCGCAACCGGGAACTGCTCGTGTCCGCGGCGGCGGGCAGCGGCAAGACCCGCGTGCTGATCGAGCGCATCTTTTCCATGATCCGCGACGACGGCCTTTCCGTGGAGCGTATGCTGATCGTCACCTTCACGCACGCGGCCGCTGCGGAAATGCGGGAGCGGCTGCAATTGCGCATCGCCGCGGCCGCGCCCGGCGACCGCCGCATGCGCAGGCAGGCGGAACTGTTGGAGACCGCGCAGATCAGCACCCTGCACAGCTTCTGTCAGAAGCTGGTGCGGGAGTATTTTCAGGAAGTGGACATCGACCCGCAGGCGACGCTCGGGGATGAGGCGGTCTGCGCCAATCTGAAGGGCGAGGCGCAGACCGAGGCGATGGAGGCGCTGTACGAGCGGGCGGCGCAGGGCGACGCGGATGCTTCGTCGCTTACGGCGAAGTTCGAGGACAGGCAGATCGACGCGATGGCGGCGGATTTGTATCCTTTTTTAATGGCCCTGCCCGCGCCCTTCCGGTGGCTGGACGAGTGCGCCCGGAAAACCTACGAAACGGCCGACCTGGAGAGCGGCGCGCTGGCGGAAACGCTGCTTACCGACTGCGGCACCCTCCTTTCCGGCATCGCAGACCTGGCGGCGGACAGCCTGGCGATCGGGGAAGACCCCCTCTGCCCGGAAACTTACCGCGCCGCCATGAAGGCGGACGCGCAGGCGGCGGACGAATTGAACCGTTCGCTTTCGGGCGGCCTTTTGCACGTAATGCGCGCGGCGGACGCCTTTTCGCTTGTGCGCCTGCCGACGGTGCGCAACCCGGACGAGGCGGTCGCGGCGATCCGCGACCGGTACAAGGACAACCGCGAACGCATGAAAAAGCTGGCCGCCTCCGTGGCCGCCAAGCTGCCCGGAAACCCCTCCGAGGCGATAGAGCGCCTAAACGCCATGCAGCCGTCCCTTCGGGCGCTGAGCCGCCTCGTACGGGAGACGGACGAACGTTACGCGACGAAAAAGAAGGAACGAAACCTGCTGGACTACAGCGACCTGGAGCGCATGGCGCTGAGGATACTGGAAAATCCCGCGATCCGCACGGAGGTCGCCGCACGCTACGACGGGGTGTTCGTGGACGAGTATCAGGACATCAGCGGTGTGCAGGAGGCGGTGCTCAACGCGCTCAAGCAGAATGTTTCACGTGAAACATCTTCGCCGCCGCAGCGATATTTCTACGTCGGCGACGTGAAGCAGAGCATCTACCGCTTCCGCCAGGCCGACCCCACCCTGTTCATGCAAAAAGCGCGGGACTTCTCCCCGGAAGAAAACGCGGAGTGCCGTCGCATTACCCTCAACCGGAACTTCCGCTCGCGGGAAGCGGTGCTGAGCGCGGTCAACCGGGTGTTTTCACGCGTCATGCGCGCCGATGTGACCGAGATCGACTACAACGAGGAGGCGAGGCTGTACCCGGGCGGGAGCAGCGAGGGCGATCCACCCGTGTCGCTGCATCTGTTCACCCGGCCGGTGAAAAGCGCGGACCGGGTGAAGCTCGAGGCGCTTGCCATCGCGCGGGAGATTCAAAAGCGGGTGGGCAAACCGACGGTCGACCGTGAGGGCAACCCCGGCGAAGCGCTTCGGTACCGGGATATCGCCGTTCTGGGGCCAAAGATGAAGGACGTGGCGGCGGTCGTGGAGCGAATGCTGAGCGAGGCGGGCATCCCCGTGTACTGCGAGGATCGGGGCTCCGCCATGGAAAGCGAGGAGATCGCGCAGGCACTGAACCACCTGCGGCTGCTGGACAACATCGCGGACGATCTGGCGCTCATCGCCTGGCTGCGCAGCCCTGCCGCGGGCATGGACGAGCGGGACCTGGCGGAGGTACGCCTGCGCACGCCCGCGGGGGCGTACCTGGAAGCGCTTCGCGCCGCCGCGGACGGGAGCGACGCCCTGGCCGCCCGCTGCGCCGACGCTCTGGCAACGCTTCAGCACGAACGCTTCCTGCTTTCGGAGACGCCGCTGGACGAATACCTGTGGGGATGGCTGGGCCGCTCGGGCCTGTACGCGTTTTACGGCTGTCAGCCGGCGGGAAAGCTTCGGCAGGCCAACCTGCGCATGCTCTGCGAAAAGGCGGGCGAGCACGTTAAACGGCGCGGCGGCGGCTTGCGGGATTTTCTTACCGGCGTGGAGGCGCGTGCCGGCGTGCACGACGCCGCAAGCCCCACGGTGCTGAGCCCCCGGGAGGACGTGGTGCGCGTGATGACCATCCACAAGTCCAAGGGGCTGGAATTTCCGCTGGTTTTCGTCATGGGGCTGGAGGAGTCCTTCAGCCGGAAGCGGGGCTCGGCGCTGCCCATGCACCCGAGGCTTGGGGTGGCGCTCCCCTATGTAAACGAAGAAACGCGCACCACGAGCGACACGGTGCTCAAAAGCGCCGTGGAACTTCGCGCGCAGACGGAGGAGCGGGCGGAGCGCGCGCGGCTGTTGTACGTCGCCATGACCCGCGCCAGGGACGAGCTGATTTTGCTGGGCTGCGATCCGACGCTCACGCCGGAAAGCTTCGCCGGACGGCGGGAGAACGTGGGCCGGGGCTCCGCCTACGCCGTGTCGGGCGCCGGCAGCATGCTGGACTGGGTCGTGCAGTGCGTAAGCGGCGACGACCGTCTGCAATGCGCTGCGGACGCCGCCGTTTTCGACAGCGACATGAGGACAACGGGGGCTTTCGCAACGTTTTCCACGGAACCCACAAATTTTCCACACAAAAAGGACAGCTGGACCGTAGTTTTCCACAACGACGACCGGGAATGGCAGGCCGCGTTGAACGACGCGCGGGACGAGGCGGAGGCCGTGCCGGACGAGCGGCGCAAAAGGCTCGAAGCGCTGATGGAAAGCGCCCGCTCCGCCGCGGGTATCCCCGATACGGATCCGGCCGCCGACCCCGTCGCGCCCGGCCTGCGCCTTACGCATCCTCCCCTGAAAGTCGGCGCAACCGCGCTGGCGGGCGCCCTGCGCATGAGCCGCGCGGCGGCCCCGGCCCTGTACGACCCGGACGAGGGGGATGCGGCCGACACGGAAACCGCCGAAAGCAAACGGCTGCCGCTGCCGCTTTCCCGTCCCAAGGCGATGGACGACCTGCCCGCCATGCCCGCTTTCCTGCGCCCGCCCGCGGAGATGACGGGGCTGATGCGCGGCGTGGCGACCCATAAGGCGCTTTCGCTTCTGCGCTACGAAGGGCTTGCGCCCGTCGTGGACGACGTTTCGACGCTTCGAGCCGAAATCGAAAGCCAGCTGGGCGTGTTCCGCGACCGGCGGCTGATGACGCCGGAGGAAGTGCAGCGCGTCGATCCGGATAAGCTCGTCCGTTTCCTGCGAAGCCCCTGCGGGCGGGAGGCGCTCGCGGCCCCGACGGTACGCCGGGAATGGAGCTTCAACCTGGCGCTGCCGGAGATGGACGGCCTGATCGTGCAGGGCGTGATCGACCTGTGCTACCGTGCGGACGGCCCCTGGTCGCTGGTGGACTACAAAACCGACCGCGTCACGGACGCGGACGAGCTTTGGTCGCTGTACGGGGAGCAGATTGCGCTGTACCGGCGCGCGCTTGCGGAGGCGACGGGCATCCCGGTGCGGGAAGCGACGCTGTTCTCCCTCGCGCTCGGTACGGGCGCGACGCGGTAAGGCGCGGGACGGCTTTTTGCGCGCCTCGGGAACAAAAAGCCCCGGTCGCTCGTCCTATGTGTGTGGAAAGGCGCCGTACAAACGGCGAAGCGAATTATCGCTTGCGTTTCCAACCGTTTCCTTGTACAATAACCATGCCGGCCACCGGGCGGCCGCGGCATGATTGTGAACGCCAACCGAGCCTGATAAGGAGTGTTAACGAGTGAAAGACCATCGTTTGCAGCATAAAAACGCGGGGCACACCCGAAAACTCGGGCTGCTGGCGGTTTTGCTGGCCGCCGCGCTCGTCATGACCGGCTGCTATATGGAACCCGACCGCATCGTGGACGACAGCAACGGCCTGACCGTGGGCACCGGCGGGCAGCAGTTCGACACGGTCATCACCCCCACCCCGACCGTTACCGCGACGCCCACGCCCACCACCTCCGGCAGCCAGCAGGTGGATTGGTCCAGCTGGAATTTCGGCAACGATACGGCGACCAACCCGCCCAGCAACGTGATTACCGTCAACGGCTCCACCGCGACCGCGACCCCGGGGGGCGGCAGCGCGACGGTGGGGGTCGCCACCGCTACCCCCACGCCGACCACGACCTCGTCCAACTCGACGCTTAAAAGCGGTTCCACCGGCACCGCCGTTAAAACGCTTCAGCAAAAGCTCAAGGATCTGGGCTATTACACCGGCTCGGTGGACGGCACGTACGGCGCCGGCACCGTCGCCGCCGTGAAGGAATTCCAGGCGGCCAACAACCTGACCGCCGACGGCGTAGCCGGCGTGAAAACGCAGGAAGCGGTCTACAGCTATTACGCCGTTCCCAAGAGCTCCACCAGTTCCTCCAGCAGCAGCTCTTCCAGCAGTTCCAGCTCTTCCTCCAGCAGCAGTTCGTCCAGCTCCTCCAGTTCTTCCACGTCCACCAACAGCTACACCAACGGCAAGACGAACATCTACTTAAAGCTCGGCTCCACCGGCGCGCAGGTGAAGATTCTGCAAAACCGTCTGATCGTGCTGGGGTATTTGAGCGGCACGGCCGACGGCACCTTTGCCGAAACCACCGAGGCGGCCGTGGTGGCCTTCCAGAAGCGCAATTCCATCTATGCCGACGGCGTCGCCGGCCCCACGACGCTGACCAAGCTGTATTCCTCCTCCGCTAAAAAGGCCAGCGCCGTGGTCGCCAACCTGGGCTCCCTCAAGCTGGGCATGTCCGGCAGCGGCGTGCGCGCCCTGCAGACCCGCCTCAAGGAACTGGGCTATTACACCGGCTCGGTGGACGGGGATTACGGCGCGGGCACGCAGGCGGCGGTAGTCGCCTTCCAGAACGACAGCGGCCTGACGGCCGACGGCGTGGCCGGCAATGCGACGCTCAACGCCCTGTACAGCTCTACCGGCACGGGCAGCAGCACCAGTACCTCCGGCTCCGGCACCGACCCGGAGGTGTACGCCAAAACGGCGACCATCAACGGCTATACCACCATTTCCAGTTCCACCTCCACCTCCACGGCCAATGTGACGGCCCTGCAAAGCGCGCTGACCAGCAACGGCTATGATACCGGCGGGCTGGACGGCGATTACGGCAGCGTAACCGAGCAGGCGGTAAAGAACTACCAGGCGGCCGTGGGCCTGCGGGTGACCGGCGTGGCCGGGCCCGCCACACAGCGGATTTTGTACGGCGGGACCGCCGCGACAGGCTCGTACACCAAGCTAACCAACGGGTCCACCGGCACGGCGGTCAAAAAGCTGCAGTACACGCTTTACGAGCTCAAGTATTACGACGGCAACATCACCGGCACCTACGACGACGCGACCGAGGCGGCCGTCAAGCTGTTCCAGGAAGTCAACGCGGAATGCGGCGGCGTCGACGGCGTCGCCGGAACGCTGACGCAGCAGTGGCTGTTCAGCAGCTACGCGAGGCCCTGCAACATCTGATGCGCGTAGAATGACTCCCTTTCGGCCCCCGGCGCCTGTACGGCGCCGGGGGTTCGTGCTATGATAGGGGAAACGCGGGGCTCCATCGAGACTTCGCGACGAAGTCAAAGGGCAAAATCGCCACGGGATCGAGGCGTTAGGTTTTGAAATGGGATAAGGGGGTGCGCCGGTGCAAACGTTCTGGCGGCGGTTTTTCCGCGTTTTGATCGCATCGGCGCTCGCCTGCGCGCTGGCAACGGGTGGCGCAATCGCCGCGTTCGGCGAGGCGGCGGAAACGTCCGAAGCGGAGGCGGTTGCCGAAGCGCAATCGGCGCTTGCCGACCTGTTCGCCGACTACGACACGCTCGGCGCGTGCGTGTGCGTGATCGAAAACGGCCGAATCGCCCACACCTTCTGCTATGGCACGCTTTCGCCGGAGGGCGAACCCGTTACGGCGGCCACGCTGTTTCGTGTGGGTTCCATCAGCAAGATGGTCACGGCCATGGGCGTGATGCGATTGGTGGAGGGCGGACAAACGTCCCTGGACGCCGATCTGTCCGATATCCTTGGTTATCCGGTGCGCAACCCCCGCTATCCGGACACGGCCGTCACCCTCCGGCAAGTGATGTGCCACACGGCGGGCCTGCGCGACGGCGGCTTTTACACGCGGGCGCTGCGCGGGCTCGTTTCCCCGCTGGACACGCTTTTTGCCAAGCGTGGGCGTTACGCGTTTTACGTCAGCATTCGCCCCGGAAGCCGGTACGAGTATTCCAACTTCGGCGGCGGGCTGCTGGGCGTGGTGATCGAAAGCCTGACCGGGGAGACGGTGGACGCGTACATGTCGCGCGCCGTCTTTGAACCGCTTTCGATTGCGGCGGCCTATCAGGGGGCGCTGCTGCCCACGGACGCGACGGTAGCGGACCTGTATGCCATGCCCGCCGGCACCCTCAGCGCGGACGTGCGCGGTACGGAGGAAGCCGTTTTAACGCCAGACCCGCTTACGGACTACACCCTGACCGCCGGAAAGCTGACCCTTTCCGCCCCCGACCTGGCGAAGCTGATTATCGCGCTGTGCGACGGGGGCGTATACGGGAACGTGCATGTGCTTTCGGAGAGCTCCGTGGTGCAGATGTTGACGGCACAGAACGACGTGGGCTCCGTGAGCTGCGAAAGCGGCTGGGGGCTGGACGTAAGCATTCAGGAAAACACGCTGGTGGAGGGGCGCACCCTGTACGGGCACGGGGGCAAGGCCAACGGCATGCTGTGCGCCGCCTTCTTCGACCCGGCCGACCGTACCGGGGTGGTGATGCTCACCAACGGCTGTAACAGCACGGCGGCCATGGAAGGGATGGGTAAGCTGTCCGTGCTGGCGGTGCGGCTGTGCTATTCGGCGCTCATCGACGGTCGGCACGTGACGCAGGACCCCTGGCTGGTGGGCGGGGAATAGGCCGGAACAAACGGCGGTTTTGAGAAGTGGTATTACCTTAACACACCGCGGCACCTCGGCGGCGGGGGTCATGTCTGAAAATGTCCCCATATTGACCAAATATTCAACCGAATTTTCGTGAAAATTGAAAAACAATTGCGATTTATAGGTTTTTTTCGCGCCTCTATGTGCATATAACCTGTAACATTCGGAAGCGATTAGCATAATTCCGCCCATGGAGGAATTGACAAGTGTTAACACAGCACGTATAATAATCCTGATTGTCGCATGGACATGCGTCGTCGCCGCGTTCAAGGGCACTTCCCGTATTTGAAGAGATGAAAGCGAGGAAATAAAGTTGGCCTACGTACAGTTTATCCCCAAACCTCCCGTAATCGACGGGGGCGACCCCGGCGTTTTTGTGCAGGGGACGCACGCGCCCATGCCGCTGGTGGAACAAAGCGGCGTGTGGATCCACAGCGCCGGCAGCGCCATACTGCAACAGCAGGACTATCGCCTCTACACCTGCGACAAGTGGCTGTGGATGATCGTGGACGAGGGCGCGGCGGTCTTTACCGTCAAGGATGACGAAATCGAGCTGGGCAAGGGCGAGTGCATGGTTATCCCCCCCAACGCGGAAGGCTGCGGGCTGCGCAACGCCAAGGACGCCCGCATCCTCTGGCTGACCATCGACGGCCCCCTGAGCACCGATTTTCTCCAGGAGATGAACGCCCTGAGCGACGTGCCCGCCAAGCAGGGCACGCTGCCTTCGCAGGTGCTTCTGTCCCGGCAGATCGTGCAGGTGCTGGTGCGCCATACCGGCACCGGCGATGCCAGCTACCAGCTGGGCCAGCTTCTGTGGGGGCTTCTGGCCGCCCACAGCGGCCAGAGCGTGGCCATGAGCGCTACGCTCAGCCACGAGATCGCCCGCGTGGTGGATACGCTTCGCGCCTGCCAGTACCGCGACGCCTTCTCGCTGGCGGACATGGCGGCCATCAGCCGCATGCCCGTGGAAACCTTCCGCAAGCGCTTTTCTTCGGAACTGGGCATTCCCCCGCTGGCCTACCTGCAGTTTTTGAAGATGGAGCGCGCCAAAACGCTCCTGCGCGGCGGCCTGAACGTGAAGCAGACGGGCGTGGAAATCGGTATGCCCGACCCCTATCACTTCAGCAAGCAGTTCAAGCACGTCGTGGGCATGAGCCCGACGGCATACTTAAAGCACGTGGGGTCCTTCAACAAGGACTGACCCCCCCGGCTTTGCCGTGCGTCGACGGACGTCGACCGATCCAAACAGGCCCCGCCGCGTTCTTCCGCAAGGAGAAGAACGCGGCGGGGCCTGTGCGTTCAGGCATTTCAGCTCGAGTATTTTTCGGCTTCCGTAGTCACACGGCTCAAAGCTGTTTCGCAGCCCGCTTCGCCTCGTCGCGGAGCTTTTTGAGCCACACCATCAGCACGGCCACGTCCGCCGGGTTTACCCCGGGGATGCGCCCGGCCTGGCTCAGGCTGCGGGGCCTGCGCGCCGCAAGCTTCTGCCGCGCCTCGATGCGCAGGCCGCTGATCTCGGCGTAATCCAGGTTTTCCGGAATCAGCCAGGCCTCCATCTCCTGCGCGCGCGCCACCTGCTGGCGCTCCTTTTGCAGATAGCCTTCGTACTTCACACCGAGCTCCGCCTGCGCCCGCGCCTCGGCCGGGGCCTGTGAAAGCTCCGGCAGCAGCTCGGTCAGCGCGGACAGGTCGATCTTCGGGCGACGCAGCAGCTCCGCGGCGGTGTAGCTTAGCTCGCTTGGAGCTTCGCCGTGGGCGGCGAGCCAGTCGTTGCGCACAGGCGTGGCCTTCAGCCGCAGGTCGGCCAGGCGCCTGGTCAGTTCCGCGGTCGCGCGGCGCTTGGTTTCCGCAAGCCTGAGGCGCGTCTCGCTTGCCAGCCCGCAGCGGTAGCCCAGCTCCGTCAACCGCAGGTCGGCGTTGTCCTGCCGAAGCAGCAGGCGGTGCTCGGCGCGCCCGGTCATCATGCGGTAGGGCTCGTCCACGCCCTTTACGGTCAGATCGTCCACCATTACGCCGATATAAGCCATGTCCCGCGTCAAAATCAGCGGTTCGCGGCCCAAAAGCGCGCAGGCGGCGTTGACGCCCGCCAGCAGGCCCTGCGCGGCGGCCTCCTCGTAGCCGCTGGTGCCGTTGACCTGCCCGGCGAAGTACAGCCCGCCGATCCTCCGGCTTTCCAGCGTCAGCCGAAGCTCGGTCGGGTCGATGCAGTCGTACTCGATGGCGTAGGCCAGCCGGGTAAGCACCGCGCGGTGCAGGCCGGGAAGCGTGCGGTACATGGGCCACTGCACGCGCTCCGGCAGACTGGAGCTCAGCCCCTGGGCGTACCACTCGGGCGTGTCCAGCCCTTCGGGCTCCAGAAAAATCTGGTGGCGGTCCTTATCCGGGAATTTGCGGATTTTGTCCTCGATGCTGGGGCAGTAGCGCGCCCCCGTGCCCTTGATGTCCCCGCGCACCATGGGGCTTAGGTGCAGGTTTTCGCGGATGATGCGATGGGTTTCCTCGTTGGTATAGGTCAGGTAGCAACGCCGCCGGTTGACCAGCGGAAAGGCGACGCCGCATTCCGGAAGCTTTGCGACCGTCAGGAAGGAAAACGGGGTAATCGGGTCGTCGCCCTCCTGCGGCTCCATCTCGTCAAAGTCGATGGAGCGCACGTCCAGCCGGGCGGGCGTGCCGGTTTTGAAACGGCGAAGCGCAAAGCCCAGGTTCGTGAGCGAATCGCTGAGCCCCTCGGCACGCAGCAGCCCCTGCGGACCGCTGTTTTTGGAGTATTCGCCGATGATGATGCGGCTTTTGAGGTATACGCCGCCGCACACGATGCAGGCGCGGCAGGGCACCACGTCCCCCGTCATGGTTTTGACGCCCGTCACCCGGCCGTTTTGCGTCAGGATGTCCATGGCTTCGCCCTGCCGCACGGTTAAATGGGCGGTTTCAAACAGGGTTTTGAGCATTTCCTCGTGGTAGCGGCGTTTGTCCGCCTGCGCGCGCAGGCTGTGCACCGCCGGGCCTTTGCCTACGTTGAGCATGCGGCTTTGCAGAAAGGTGCGGTCGATGGCAAGGCCCATCTGGCCGCCGAGCGCGTCCAGCTCCCGCACCAGATGGCCCTTGCCGGTGCCGCCGATGGCGGGATTGCAGGGCATCAGGGCGACGCTGCCCATATCCAGCGTTAAAAGAAGCGTTTCCAGCCCCATGCGGGCGCAGGCGAGCGCGGCTTCGCAGCCCGCGTGCCCCGCCCCGATAACGATGACGTCCATGGTCGGCATTCCCTCGTTTACACGCATTTCGCCGGACGAACCGGCGCAGGGACATTGTACGCTTTCGCGCGGCGATGCGCAAGCGGCGGCCCGGACGGCGGCGGCGCGGGTTTCGGCGTTTGCGCACCCGACCTTCACCTGTTGTACAGATTGGCGTGTTATACTGCGCCCGATTCCGCAGGAATGAACAGGAGGGAATTGGACATGAGAAAAGCGATATCCATCGTTCTGACGTTTGCGATGCTTTTGACGGCCGCGGGTGCGGCGATGGCGGAAGGCGACGCCGCGGCGGGCGCGAACGCGGCCCCCAACCAGGACGGCACGCGCTGGATGGGCCAGATTACGGCGATCGGGGATAACACGGTTACGATTGCCGTGAGCGGTGGCATGCAGGCGCCTCAAAACGGCGCGGGCCAGCAGAACGGCACAGGGCCTCAAGGCAGCGGCACCGCGCCGGACGGCACCGCGCCGCAAAACGGCGACGGTACGCAGAACGGAAGCGGCGCGCAGAACGGCGGCGGCCAGCAGGGCAACGGGGCTCAGGGCGGCGGCACCCCGCCGACCGGCACCGCGCCGGATGGTACCGCGCCGCAGAACGGCGACGGCGCACAGAACGGCGACGGCACGCAGAACGGAGACGCCCCGGCCGCGCCCGGCAACGAAACGAGCATGACCCTGACCATTACCGCCGATACGACCTTCACTTCCGGCGCGACGATGGAAACGCTTTCCTTCAGCGATCTGGTCGTCGGCATGATGGTCGAGGTAACGACCAGCGGAAACGCGACCGACGGCTACACCGCGCTGACCATCCAGACGCTGGCCGCGCAGCCGGCGGAGGATACGACCGATTCGACGACCGACACCCAGACCGGAAGCGATACCTGATACGATTCATTTCCTTCATGCAGTAGAGATCGCCCGGGAGCGAGGCGTTAAGGATTTGAAATAGCATGAACCGGGTTTCTTTGAACCGGCCGGCAACGGGCCCGTAAAACGACACGTTATACCTCCTCACGCCCCCGCGCTTGTCTGCACGGGGGCGTTTGGCGCGGCAAAACAATCCGTTGTTTTGAGCTGCTATGGCCCGTTCCCCCGCCACCCCGGCGGCGTGTACTTTTTTGCCCATCTGTGCTATGATGGTATACGCATCTCAACCTTCAACGACGCGAGGACGACGGACATGGACGAAAACGTTACCCGATTGGAGTACGACGGCAAAACCATCCTCCTGATCGCCACGGCGCACGTCAGCAAGCAGAGCGTGGAGCTGGTCAAGCAGGTCGTGGCCGACGAAAAGCCGGACAGCATCTGCGTGGAGCTGGACGAGCAGCGATACAATAACCTGCAAAACCCCAAGGCGTGGGAAAGCATGGACATCGTAAAGGTCATCAAGCAGAAACGCGTGGGCTTTCTGCTGGCGAACCTGGTGCTGAGCTCCTACCAGAAAAGGATGGCCAAAAAGCTCAAAACCAACGTGGGGCAGGAGATGCTCCAGGGCATCGCGTGCGCCAAGGAGACGGGCGCCAACCTCGTGCTGGCCGACCGCAGCATACAGACCACGTTCCTGCGCATCTGGCGCAAACTCAACTTCTGGGAAAAGGGCAAGCTGATCTTCAGCCTTCTGTTTTCCTTCCTGGACGACGAAGAAGTAACCGACGAGGACCTGGAGCGCCTCCTGCACGAGGATATGCTGGAATCGGCGCTTTCCGAAATGCGCAAGCAGTTCCCCAAGATCGGCGATATCCTGATCGGCGAACGCGACCGTTACCTGGCGTGGAAAATCCGCACGGCGCCGGGAAACAAGGTGGTGGCGGTGCTGGGCGGCGCGCATGTGCCGGGCGTGAAGCAGCACATTTTCGAGGGCGGGGACGTATCGGAATTGGCTACGGTGCCGGCGAAAAAATCCGTTTCGAAGGTGATCGGCTGGGCGATTCCCGTGGCAATCCTCGCGCTGATCGCCTACGGCTTTGCGACCAGCACGGAAACGGGCCTTCAGCAGCTGTCGGCGTGGGTGCTGTGGAACAGCGGCATGGCGGCCGCGTTTACGGCGCTGGCGCTGGCCCATCCGCTGAGCATCCTCACGTCGTTCGTCATCGCGCCGATCTCCTCGCTCAACCCCATGCTCGCGTGCGGCTGGTTCTCGGGGCTGGTGGAGGCCACGGTGCGCAAGCCGACCGTGAAGGACGTCACCAGCGTACCCGAGGACATCCTCAGTTTCAAGGGTTTCTTTAAAAACCGGTTCCTGCGCATCCTGGTGGTGGTGGTCATGGCCAACATCGGCAGTTCCATCGGCACGGTGGTCGCAGGGCTGGAGATCATCCGCAGACTGTTTTAGTTTTTCCGCGCGGGCGGTGCCAGCCGGGCCGCGCAACCGACAATGAAAGGGAGATACTTCATGGCTGACGGCGTAGCCAACATTCTGGAAATCAACGATCTGTGCGTGGAAGCGAGCGGCGAGCCGCTGCTCAACCACCTGAACCTCGTCGTCCCCGAGGGCGAGGTGCACGCGCTGCTGGGTCAGAACGGCAGCGGCAAAACCACCCTGATGATGACGATCATGGGCTTTTCGGCCTATAAGATTAAAAGCGGGCAGATTCTTTTCCGGGGCAGGGAGATCAACGAACTGAACGTATGCGAGCGGGCGAGGCTGGGCATCGCCATCGCGCAGCAACGGCCGCCGACCGTAAAGGGCGCCACGCTGCGAAGCGTAGTGGGGTATATTCTCCGCAACGAGCCCGACCCGGAGGAAAGGCTTACGGAACTGGCCGAGGCCACCCGTATGGACGGATTTCTGGACCGCAGCGTAAACGACGGCCTTTCCGGCGGGGAGATCAAACGCGCGGAGCTTTTGCAGCTGCTGGCGATGGATCCCGCCTTTTCCATGATGGACGAGCCCGACTCCGGCGTGGACCTCGAGGCGCTTTCCCTGGTGGGGGGCCTCATCAACCGCCTTTATTCCCCCGACGAAAAGCGCCCTGTGAAGCGCAAGGCCGGGCTGATCATCACCCACAACGGAAACATTCTCAAATACCTGCAAATCGACAAAGCGCACATTATGCACAACGGGAGCATCGGCTGTTCCGGCAATCCGGCCATCATGCTGGAGCAGATCGCCAAAAACGGCTACGAAGAATGCATCCGCTGCATGGTCACGAGGTGAATACGATGAACGATCATAGAGAACCTTCTTCCGCCGGCCTGTTGGACCGGGCGATGCTCCGGCCGGAGCAGATTGCCGGGGAGGACGCGCAGGCCATGGCGGCGACGGGCGTGCTGCTGAACAGCGATAACCGCTCCGGCACCATGGTCGTGCGCGACCAGCAACCCGTTTGCCTGGATACCCGTACCGACGACTTTGAGATGCTCCCCCTGGCCGTCGCGCTTGCGCGCTACGACTGGCTGAAAGAAAAGTACTATTTCAAGGCGATCTCCCCCGATTACGACGACGTGACCCGGAAGTGCGCCGCGCAGGAAAAGCCGCTGGGCTTTTTTATCCGGGTCAAGGCGGGCGCGAAGGTTACCATGCCCTGCCAGGTCGCCATGTACATGGCGGGCGAGAACGTGGAACAGGTTGTGCACAACATCGTGATTCTGGAGGAAGGCTCCCAGCTGGAACTGGTCACCGGGTGCCTGACCCGCCACAGCGTGCGCAAGGGCCGGCATCTGGCCGTGGGCGAGAACTACGTCGGCCGGAACGCGAAGTTCGTAAGCAACATGGTGCACTCCTGGGGCGAAGAGGTATACACCTACCCCCGGACCGGCACGATCGTGGAGGAAAACGGCCGCTTCGAAAGCAACTATATCTCGCTTCGGCCCGCCAGAGAGGTTGTCAGCGATCCGCATACGTACCTGAACGGAAAGGGCGCGACCGCCAGGTACCTGACCGTCGTGCTGAGCGTGCCCGGATCGATGATCAACACCCAGGGCACCGTATACCTGAACGCCGAGGATACCGGCGCGGAGCTGACGCACCGCGGCGTGTGCACCGGCGGAGAGATGCACCAGGGAGGGCTTTTGATCGGCAACGCCCGGTGCAAGGCCCATGTGGACTGCGGCGGTATGCTGCTGGATAAAACAGGGAAAGGTTTCATCGAATCGGTGCCGGGGCTGAAATCCCATCATCCCGACGCTCGCATGAGCCACGAGGCGAGCATCGGCAAGATCGCCCCCGAAGAGGTGGAATACCTTATGTCCCGCGGTATGGAGGAGCAGGAGGCTATCTCCATGCTGATCCGCGGTTTTCTGGGCGCGGACATCATGGGGCTGGGGCCGGAGCTCGACCGGCAGATCGCGGAGATCGCGGCGGTTGCCGGGCACGGGGACTGACGAAACAAGTATTGAACATCTGCCCGCGCGGTGAAAGCCGCGCGGGCTTTTGCGTGGGTCGAGCGGCGAAAACGACGCTGCGGAGACTTGCACGGATATGACAGATTATGGTATATTGATTCTACTTGGAAGTAAAAGCATATCGAGGGTACGAATCATGCCAATCTACGCACATTCGGAAAACCGGGACGGCGTCTGGCAATTGCTGTCCGACCATGTCGCCAACGTAAGGCTTTTGTCGTCGAGCTATGCGGACGCCTTTCACGCGAAGGCGGCCGGAGGGCTTGCCGGGCTGTTCCACGACCTTGGCAAAATGGATCCATCCTTCCAGGAGGTGCTCCAACACAGGCGCGAACACGTCAACCATTCGGGCGCCGGGGCCGCCGTCGTCATGAAGTTCTTTGAGCCGGACCCGGCAAAGGCGCTCCTGCTGGCGGACGTGCTGTACGCTCACCACGGCGCGCTGGGGATGTGTCCGGACCTTCGGGAGCGGCTAGAAAAGCAATTCGACGGCCTCGGGGACGGAACGGACGAGGCGGGCAATACCCTCGCGCTGTTCGGACAGGCGGAATTTCGAAACGCGCTGCGCCGGCTGGGGATCGCCGCGCTTCCGCCCAAACCGGAACGCCTCCCGCTGTGCGTGGACAACGACTACTGTATCCAGCACATGCTGTGGATGCGGCTGCTGCTCTCGGCGCTGGTGGACGCGGATTACAGCGATACCGCGGCGCACTACGGCCAGCCGTTGTCGGACGCGTTTTTGAACGCCTCCGCCGCGCTGGAGACGCTGCAGGCGCGGCACGACGACGTGGTGAGGGCTTCCACCTCCGCCGCACCCCTCAATACCCTTCGGGAAAAGCTGTATACCGATTGCCTCGCGGCGGCGGAACGCCCCGTGGGGCTTTACACGCTCACCGCCCCCACGGGCATGGGCAAAACGCTGTCCCTGCTGGCTTTCGCGCTGCGCCACGCACAGGCGCACGGGCTGAGGCGGGTGATCGTCGTTCTCCCCTATCTGTCCATCATGCAGCAGAACGTGGCGGTGTACAGGCAAATCGTTCCCCAGCTGCTGGAGAGCCACAGCATGGCCGACTGGAACGAGGAAACCAAGCTGGCCGCCGAACGGTGGGACGCGCCGCTGATCGTAACCACGTCGGTGCAGTTTTTCGAAGGGCTGTTCCAGAACCGCGCGCCCAACTGCCGCAAGCTGCACCAGACGGCCCGCAGCGTGATCGTGTTTGACGAAGCGCAAACACTCCCGGCCCGCCTGCTGACGCCTACGCTGCAATCCCTGCGCGCGCTCAGCCGCATCGGCGGGAGCACGGTGGTGTTCTCCACCGCCACCCAGCCGAGTTACGATCGGCTCGCGAGCGCCGGCTGGCAGGCCGAGGAGATCGTAAGCGACGTTGCGGCCCTGTACCGGGCGACCCGCCGCGTGCGACTCGAGTGGCGCACCGCCGAACCCGCGGAGCTCGCGGCGCTTGCGCGGGAGATCGGCGCGCAGCGGCAATCCCTGACGATCGTCAACCTGCGCAGGCATGCCCGGACGCTGGCCGAGGCGCTGCGCCCGCTGGTTGCGCCCGACGCGCTGTTCTACCTGACCACCGACCTGTGCCCCGCACATCGCACCGCGGTGCTCGCGGCGATCCGGCGGCGGCTGGAAGGCGGACAGCCCTGCACGCTGGTCGCCACGCAGTGCGTGGAAGCGGGCGTGGATCTGGATTTTCCCGTGCTGTACCGTGCGCTGGCCCCGCTGGAAAGCGTTATTCAGGCGGCCGGGCGCTGCAACCGCAACGGCGCCGCGCCCACGGGCCGCGTGACGGTGTTCGTGCCCAAAGCCGAGGGCGCCCTGTACCCGGACGCGTGGTACCAGCGGGGGGCGGAGTGCGTGCGCATGATGCTGGCTTCCGGCCCGCTGGACATACAGGATACGGAGCAGATCAAGGCTTATTACGACCTTTGCTACCGCCAGGGAGCGCCGGACGACCCGGCGCTGGCCGAGGCCGTGCGCACATGTGATTTTGCCGCCGTCGCGAAGGCGTACCGCCTGATTCCGGACGACCAGTACCACGTGGTCGTTCCCTACGGCGAAGACCGGGCGCAAAGGCTGGAGGAAATCCTGCAAAGGGGCCTGACCCCCGCCGACATGCGGGCGCTGCAGCCCTTTACCGTTTCCACCTACGACCGCGGCATGCTGGACGGCTGCGAGCCGCTACCCCTGCGCGTTCCCCACGGCAGGCCGCGCACGGACGGCACGCGGTGGTACCGGCTGGTGATGCCGGACTGGTATGACGAAGAATGTCTGGGGCTTTGCAAGCCCGACGGACTTCCAAATCTGTTTGCCTGAAAGGAGGAGCCTATGGGGAATCCGATGACCATCGAGGTCTGGGGTGATTTCGCCTGCTGGACGCGGCCGGAGTCCAAGGTGGAACGCCTCACCTATCCCGTACCGACGCCGGGGGGCGCACGCGGCGTGCTCAGTGCCATCTACTCCAAGCCCGCGGAGTTCTACTGGCAGGTGGAGAGCATCGCCGTGCTCAAACCGATCCGGTACATCAGCTTCAAATGCAACGAAGTCAAAACCAAGGCCGGCCGCAACACGATCATCGTCGAGGAAGACCGTACCCAGCGCCAGACCGTCGCCCTGCAGGACGTGCGCTACCGCATTACCGCCAGCATCGTGAAAAGGCCGGGGTTTGTGGGCGGGGAAGCCCAGCTGACGGATCAGTTTGAACGCAGGGTGCGGGTCGGCAAGTGCTACTTTCAGCCGTCGCTGGGGCTGAGGCAGTTCCCCGCCTATTACGAGTGGGGGAAAAGCGACTGCGCGCCCGAAGCGCTGGACATGGATCTGGGCTTCATGGTGTACGACGTGTTCGACCTGCACCGCTGGAAGGTAACGCGCAAGGCCGAGCCCAGCGTAAGCGTGTTTCACGCGCAGCTGAAAAACGGCGTGCTGGAAGTGCCGCCTTACGACAGCCCGCTGGTGCTGAAAGGGGGAGGCGCCCATGCTACCTGAGCTGTACCGCTACGCGCAGAGCCACCGGATCGCCGCGAAGGTGGGGTACAAGGAGCGCCGGGTGAAGGCGTACGTAAACTTTCTTTCGTCCGGCGGGCCACCCGCGATCCTCGAAGCGCTTACGAAAACGACGTACGCGCCGGACCTGGGCAGCATGGCCAACGGCACCACCAAGTGCAACCCGCTGGTGGAGAAGGCCGCCTACGTGCTCAACCTGTTCGATCCGGACGAACCCAAGGAGGGCAACACGCCCGTCAAGCACCGGTTTTTCCTGTCCTCGCTGGAAAGCGCGGCGGCGTACGAGCCACGCCTCGCGCTTTGCCGCGCCGCGCTGGACGACGAAGCGACGCTGACGACCCTGCGCGAGGCGCTCCTCGCCGTCAAGCTCAAGCCCGGCGATCCCATCGGGATCATGGTGGACGGCGAACCGATGGAACAAAGCGAACGGCTCTTCGACTGGTGGACGGAGTTCCGCGCGAGCCTGGACGAGCGGGCTTCCTCGGAAATGCGCTGCCTGATCACGGGGGAACCCGCCCGCCCGTGGCGCACCGTAACGAAGATCAACGGTCTGCGAAGCGTGGGCGGGCACACCTCCGGGGATGCGCTGCTGTGCTTCGACAAGGACGCCTTCACCTCCTACGGCCTGAAGCAGGGCGAAAACGCATGCGTCTCCGAGGAGGCCATGACCGCCGTGAACCGGGCGCTGAACGCGTTGATCGCCCGGGCGCCGCGGCTGGCGGGCGCAAAATACGTGTACTTCTACCGGGAGCCGGTCGCGCCTGACGAGGACCCCATGCCGCTGGTTTTCGGGGATTTTATGGCCGGAGGCGGAGCGGAGAGCGCCGTTCCCGACGGGGAGGCCGACTCGGAGGACGAAATACCCGACGAAGCGGAAGCGGCCGACGAGGAAGAAGGAACCGACGAAGCCGAAACGGCTGCCGAAGAAGATGCGCAGGCCGACGCGGAGGCGGAGGACGCGGAGGCGGCCGGCGAACGCCGCCTGCGGGAGGACGTGGCGATACAGGCAGCCAAGGCGCTTTTGGAAAGCATCCGGCTGGGGCGCAGGCCCGATCTGCTTACGAACCGGTATTACATCATGCCCCTGTCCGGTGCGGGCGGGCGCGTGATGGTGCGCGGCTGGATGGAGGGAGATTTCAGGACCCTGTGCGAGAATATCCGAACCTGGTTTGACGACCTGCGCATCGTTTCCGCCTACGGCCGGGGCACGACGCGCCCGCCCAAGCTGTTCGCGCTGTGCATACGCCTTCTGAAACCGCAAAAAGGCGGCAGGAAGATCGGCGAGAGGATCGACGGGGAGCTTTCCGCCGTCGTCCCGCGCATCCTGTACGCCATCCTGAACAACGGGCCGCTGCCCGACACCGTCGCGTCGCGCGCGCTGAACTATATCCGCTCCAGGCTGCTGGCCGCCGACGACGGCGACGCGTCTGGCGAACGCACGATGGACGCGCCCGCCTGCGAGCTGCTCAAGGCGTGGCTGAACCGAACGATCCGCACACAAGGAGGGAGCCAATTCATGAACGAGGAACTCAACCCGGCCTATCAGGGCGTCGCATATCAGCTTGGCCGGCTGATGGCCGTGTATGCGGCCGTGCAGACCGACGCGCTGGGGAGCGACCTGGGCGCGGGCGTGCTGCAGCGCTACTATGCCAGCGCCAGCGCCAGCCCCGCGCTGGTGATCGGCAAGCTGGCGCAGCTCTCGCAGCACCACCTGTCCAAGCTGTCCAACGTGGGCGGCGCCGGCAGGGCGATCCGTTATTCCAAAATGCTGCAGGACATCTACGCACAGATTCGGCAGGCCATTCCCACGACGCTTTCGCTGAAGGAGCAGAGCGAGTTTGCGCTGGGGTACTACCAGCAGAGGGCCGCGCTGTTCGCGCCCAGGGCGCGGCAGGACGCGGGCGAAACGGAAACGGAAGAAACCGCGGAGGAGATGCCGGAGACTGAAACGGAATGATCCTGGCGTGGCATTCGGGAACCGCAATACGACAGCAAGATGAAGGAGGATACCATCATGGCAATTGAAAACCGCTACGAGTTTCTCTTTTACATCCAGTGTGTGGACGGCAACCCCAACGGCGATCCCGACATGGGTAACGCGCCCCGCCTCGATCCGCAGGACATGCACGGCTACATCACCGACGTGGCCATCAAGCGGCGCATCCGCAACTATGTGCAGGTGGCCTACGCGGGTCGCGACGGTATGGATATGCTGGTAAAGAGCGCGACCAACATGAACACCGGCATTGCCGTCGCCAAGGAAAAGGCGGGCCTCGCGCTGTCCGCCAAGGGGCGCGAGGAAATCTACGCCGCGCGCCGCAAGGCCTGTCAGATGTACTACGACGTGCGTACGTTCGGCGCGGTGATGAGCACCGGCCCCAACGCCGGGCAGGTGCGCGGCCCCGTACAGATGACCTTCGCCCGCTCGGTGGACGCGGTGCTGCCGCTGGACATCGCCATTACCCGCATGGCCGTGGCCGCCGATGTGAAAGGTGCCCAAACCGCCGAGGATTACCTGAAAAACCAGCTGGCGCAGGATGAGGACAAGCTGCGCACCATGGGGCGCAAACAGCTGATTCCCTACGGCCTGTATGAGGCGCGCGGCTTCATTAGCGCGAACCTGGCCAACGAAACCGGCTTTGACGACGAGGATCTGGCGATTCTCTGGGAGGCCATCCTGAACATGTACGAGCACGACCGTTCCGCCAGCAAGGGCGAAATGTCCGTGATCACACCCCTGATCATCTTCCGGCATACCGGCACCGACAGTGACCTTGAACAGCGCAAACGCCAGGCGATGCTGGGCTGCGCGCCGGCGCACCGCCTGTTCGACCTGGTGCGGATCGCGCGGCTGGAAACGGTGGAGTATCCGCGCAGCTATCGCGACTATCACTGTGAAGTCGCGCTGGACAAGCGCCCCGCGGGCGTGGAAATCGGCTTCCTGTCCGGCCCCGGCCAGGCGATACGGTGGAACAGCCTGCCCGAGGACAGCGATCTGTTCTCATGACGGACCCCATACCGCTTTCCAGCCTGGCTCAATATGGCTACTGTCCGCGCCGCGCAGGGCTTATGCTGCTGGAGCAGGTCTGGTGCGAGAATGAATACACCGCGTCGGGACGCGCGCAGCACGAGCGCGTCCACGACGCGCGTGTGGAACGACGGGGCGACCTGCTGCGCGTGATGGATTTCCCCGTCGTATCCGAAACCCTGGGGCTTTCCGGCAAGTGCGACTGCCTGGAGGCGACGCGCGCGGAAAGCGGTGTAACGCTGCCGTTTGCCAAGGACGGGCGGTATGCGCTCTACCCCGTGGAATACAAGCACGGCGTGGTGCGGGACGAGCGGGAGTATCAGCTCCAGCTGTGCGCGCAGGCAATGTGCCTGGAGGAGATGTTCGGGGGCGCCATCCTGCGCGGTGCGCTGTTCTTTACCGACGCGCACCGCAGAAGCGAAGTGGAATTCGGTGACGATCTGCGCGACGAGGTGCGGACCACCGCGGCCGCCCTGCAGGCGATGCTGGCGGACGAACGCATCCCGCCTGCCCGCTGCGGCCCCAAATGCCGGAAATGCTCGCTGAACGATTGGTGTGCGCCCGGACTGCCCTCCGGCGCCAAGGCGTACTGCGAGGCCATCTACCGCGACATGGAAGGAGGCGGCGAATGAAAAAACTGCTCAATACGCTTTACGTGCTGACGCCTTCTTCCTACCTGCACTGCAGCAACGAGGCGGTGGTGGTGGAAGTCGGCGGGGAAGAAAAGGTGCGCATCCCCGCGCATACGCTGGAAAGCATCGTTTGCTTCGGCGTGATGACCGTCTCCACACCGCTGATCGAGTTTTGCTCCCAGCGGGGCATCGCGCTGGCGTTCCTCTCCGAGCAGGGGCGCTTCTGGGGACAGGTGCACGGCAGCCAGACCGGAAACGTGCTGCTGCGCAGGCGGCAGCACGCGGCGCTGGAGGATTACGGACAGTGTACGGCGCTGGCGCGCAGCTTTCTGCTGGGAAAGCTGGCCAACAGCCGCGCGACACTGATGAGGAGCCGCCGGGAGCAAAGCGACGAAGCCAGGTGCGAACGACTGGCAAAGGCGACCGAACAGCAGGCCACCCTTGCGGGCGAGATGCGGGACACGCTGAGGATCGACGAACTGCGCGGCCTGGAAGGCGTTGCCGCGGCCGGTTACTTTGGCGTTTTCGACGACATGGTGCTTACGGACGACCCTTTCTGGCGGTTTGAGGCACGCTCACGCCGACCGGCCGAAAACGCCGTGAACGCGCTTTTGTCCTTCAGCTACGCGCTGCTGAGAAACGACGTGACCAGCGCCCTGAGCACGGTCGGCTTCGACCCCGCGGTGGGCTACCTGCACACGCTCAGACCCGGGCGCCCGGCCCTGGCGCTGGATATGATGGAAGAACTGCGCAGCCCCCTGTGCGACCGCTTCGTGCTGACCCTGATCAACCGAAAGCAGCTGGACGAACGGGACTTCGACAACAGCGCGTCGACCTTTCTCTTGACGGACAAGGCGAGAAAGACGGTACTGACGGCATGGCAGATGCGAAAACAGGAGAAAATCGAACACCCATTTCTGCGCGAACAGGTGCCCATCGGGCTGATTCCCTTTTTGCAGGCCAGTCTGCTGGCGCACGCTTTTCGCGGCGACATCGACGGGTATCCGCCCTTCCGCTGGAGGTGACGCGCGATGATGATCGTTCTGTCCTACGACGTATCCACCGTGGACGAAGGCGGCGCCGCGCGCCTGCATCGGGTGGCGAAGATCTGCGAACGCTACGGCGTGCGCGTCCAGTGCTCCGTGTTTGAGCTGCTTGTAGACCCGGCGCAGCTGGTAACGCTGAAAGCCTCGCTGGAAGCGGTGATCGACCCCAAGCAGGATTCCGTGCGCATCTATCGCCTCGGCGCTACCTGGAAGACGAAAATCGAGCAGCTTGGCAAACCTCAGCGTATCGAGCAGGATTCGCCGCTGATCCTTTGAGGCCGGTCTTCGGCCGACCCTTTGCGCGAACCTTTCCCATGCGCAAAACTACGGGAGGTTCGCGCGGGGAAAGGAGCGTGTTTGCCGCTTTATCGAGGTGCCGACTGGGTGCGGACGGGCAACCGGGAATGAAAAAGAAGGGAAGGAGGCGGAGGTTTGGTTAGAATGAGGGAAAGAGGAAGGTAGATTTTAGGCAATTTTGCCGTTGCCCCCCACGCGGGGGCGGGAATTGAAAC
>CAZXJI010000011.1:0-122693 GCA_964640955.1 uncultured Oscillospiraceae bacterium
AAAATGCAATACGCGATAAACTAAAAACAACACTAGACTCATAGCTATTCTATAAAAGATGTAATTGTAATTTGGATTAATTTACTTCCCTTTACATTATTCGATGATGGGAGAAAAGGTAAAATGAATGGAATATTGACTATACTATCATTGATTGCAATTATTCTACCTCTTGTTGCATGGAGAGAGGTGGCAATAACACGTAACAGGAACAAAGAAATACATGACTCAGATCAGGTTTGGTTAACAAGTCAGGGATTTAATATAGATAATAAAGTTGTTTTCGAAGATGTAGCCCTATACGTTGATAATTACAATAGATGCAATGCTATTAAAAAGAGTAAGTCTTCTTCCGTAGAAATCCATGATTTTGACGATTTATTTGATGTCGAATTTATTGATAATGGAGACGGCGGGACACGAGGAAGTCTCGGAGGAGCAATAGCTGGAGGGATACTATTGGGAGGGTTTGGTGCCGTTGCTGGCATGTCTGCTAATACAAGTGGAAAATGTAATCTCTTGCAAGTTCGATTATCTGTTAACGATGTGCGGTGTCCACAAATCATCTGTGACTTTCTAAAAATCTTAGGCAGTGTAGAAAGAAAGAGCAGCACATATCAGAATGCATTTAAAGCTGCAAAGGATTTCTGTGGATTATTGTCCTATGTGCTAAATAACAGAAAAAGGAAATAATGGTAAAAACGTTGACGCTTTGGTAATATGAAGATATAATTAGTACGGATGGGGCCTGTTCCTCATGATCACCGAATTTCTTTAGGCATTGGAAAGGAGGTGATTCCATGGAAAAAATCAGGCTAACCATCCGTCCTGTAGTAACCCGGACTGTGGTTACGATTGAACGGCGCGGAAATGCAGTATATCGTGTCACGAAGATATGCAAAGGTTCTTCGGTCTCGACAAGAACCGAACGGATCGGCTAACCGTGTCTTCACAGGGATAAGAGTAAATGTGTTCAAACATGTTTACTCTTATTGTCATTAAGAATATAATAAATACAATGCCCGGAGCTGCTTCAACATTGATTCTCGCGTTGGTAAGTTTCTTTTAGGAGATGGAGAAACTTCTCCAAGAGAGGATGAATATTGATGTAGGTTTTTGTAAGTGCACATTATCGGCGTCCACCTCACGGCGTGAATAAGACCGTTTATGTGCGAAGCTATCTCCGCCGCCAGTTTAATCATTAACTGATGGTTGCTCCGGGCAGATTATAGTCTTAACTGAACATGGTTTTATACCTCCATAATGCTCGATATGGTGTCGAGTTTTTATTTATTATCAGTTACTTTGCGAATTGAAGCGAACGTTGGAAGAACGTTGCATAATAGCGAAAGCCCATGTTATAATGATACAATCAATTATAAAGGATCTTGCGGCTTGCGGCGACACACTGCAGGGGAGGGGTCGATATCATGAAGCGTTGGGAGGATCGGGCCGACCGCCCGCAATGGCGGGAACGCGACGATACGAACAGGCGGCCGCCTTCGCGCGAGCCGGAAGGCGGGCGGCTTAAGCCTTTGCCGCCCCTTGCGTCCGGCTCCCGCGCCGGCCGGCGCCCGGCGTACGAACCCGACGCCGAGTGGGAACGGGAACCCCGCTGTTGCGAACCCCCCCGGGAAGCGTACGATGCGGACGCTTCGGAGGAGGAAGTGCTTTACGAGCCTGCGTACGACGATCGCCGCCGCGGCGAGCGTTACCCGCGGCCCCAGGTGGAGGCGCCCGCGTGGCGGCAGCCTCGCCGCGCGGAAGCGCCGCCGCCCTGCCCGCCGCCCGTGTGGCAGGCGAACCCGTATCCGTACGCGCCCCCCGCGCCCGCGTGGCAGCCGGAGTACCCCCGGTACCAGACGCCGGGAGCGAACATCGTGTTTCAGGTGACGCCCGCCCCCGCGCCCTACGCCGCCCCTTACGCCGCGCCGATGCCCTCGCCCTATCCGCCGGCGATGCCCGCCCCTTACCCTTCCTGGCAGTGGCCCTATGCGCCCTACCCCCAGCAGCCGCCCGCGACGAACGTCATCGTGCAGTGCGAGTGCCCGCGCCGCGCTCCTCAGCCGTCCGCGCCGCCTTACCCCGTATACGAGCGGCCGTCCGCGCCGTCTCCGCCGCCTCCGCATGCCAAGGCGCACAGGCCGCATGGGAGGATGCATCCCCCGCATGCCGTGCGCGCTTCCGAGGCGCCCCCGCCTCCACCCCCGGCCGAACGGCCGCAGCCCGCGAAGCCCGAGCCGTTTACGCCGCTCCCCGAGCGGGAGCGGTGGACGCCTCCCGCGCCGGCCGAGCCGCTCAGGCCCCTGCAGCCTCCCGCGCAGCCGAGGCCGGAGGAGGCCGCCCCGGAGGAACAGCGAAATCCGCAGGCCGGGCCCGCGCGCGTGTCGGCAGGCCTGTTTCCCGCGCCGCGCGTCCTGCCGCCGAGACCCGCGCTCCGGCCGGAAGCCCCGCGCCCCGCCATGCCCGCGCCGTTTGCGCCCCCCGCGCCGCGCAAAGCGGACGCCGCCGGCGCGCGCGCGGCTTACTACGACGGCATCGGCATGCCCCCGGCTTTCGAGCCTCCCGAGCGGAACGAGTGGACGCCCCCGGCGTTTGAAACGGTGTTGCCGGAGCAGATCGCGCCGCCGCCGGAAGCGCCGGAGCCTCCGGCGAACGAACAGCCGCCCTACGACCGCCGCGTGGAATACGAACCGCCCGAAACGGAGGCGTGGGCGTCGCGCATTCCCGAAGAAACGGTAACGGCGAGCGAGGAAGCCGGACAGCCGCCTTATGAGAGCGACGGCTTCGCGGCGCAGGCCGACCTGCAGCCCGCCGCGCCGGAGCCGGAAACGTGGGAAACCGCGCAGACGCCGGGGGAGGAACGGCCGCCGTACGACGAGCCGTCGACACCCGAACCTTTCACCGAGGATCAGGTCCCGCAGGCCCTCGCTGCCGAAGAAGAAAGCGCACAGCCGGCGGAAGAAACGCAGGCGCCGGAGGCGACCGCCGAAGAACCTGCCGAAGAGCCCGCCGCCTTGCAGGAGCTTCCTTACGAGGGGCCGGCTTATATGGAACCGGCTTTTACGGCGGTCGCCGCGCCGGAGCCGGAAGCGTGGGAAGCCCCGCAGACACCCGCGGAGGAACGGCCGCCGTACGGCGAACCGACGCTGCCCGAACCGTCCGCACAGGAGGACGCATGGGCCCCGCAGGCCGTTTCCGCCGGGGAAGAAAGCGCGCAGCCGGCGGAAGAAACGCAGTCGCCGGAAGAACCCGCCGAGGCGATCGCTGAGGAACCCGCCGAGGAAAATGCTGAGGAGTCCGCCGAGGCAATCGCTGAGGAACCTGCCGAAGAAATCGCCGAAGCGCCCGCTACCGCGGAAGAACCGCCATATTCTGAAGAAGCGGCCTTTGCGGAGCCTCCCTTTGAACAACCCGCCGAACCGGAGCCGCCGGCGTGGGAAGCCCCGCAGGCGCAGGCCGACGAACGTACGCCTTACGAAGAACCGCCGATCCCCGAGTCTCCCGCCACGGAGGCATGGGCGCCGCAGCCCGTCGCGGAGGCGGGGAGCAAAGCCGAGCCGCCGGCGTGGGAATCGCCGGTGCCCGAACCGGAACCCCCCGCCCCGCGGCCGGCGCCGGAACCCCCTTTCTCCCGATCCATTGAGCCGGCTCAGCCGGAGCAGGCCGTAACGGAGGAACCCGAGCAAACGCCGTGGCCTGTCTGGTCGGAAGGCCGGGAAGCGCCGGCGGACGAGCATCCTTTCCCCGATTTTTCCGCGCCTGCCGCCGTCCCGCCCGTGCAAACGCGCGGCGGCGCCCCGGCGGTCACCGCCTGGAACGGCGTCGCCACGACGACGGCTGAAGCCATTCCCGCCGCCCCAGAGGCGCAACCCGAGCCGGAAGCCGCGGAGCAGCCGTCCAGGGACGAGGACGAGGACGCGGAGGAAGACGAACCCCCATCCCGGGACGCGTTCCGCTCAGTCCCCGCGCCGACGGCGCCGGGCGGCCGGGACGCGTGGGCGCCCGTTCCTCCGAAGGAACTGCCCGAGCCGATGCCTGTTTCCACCAGCGAACCGGAAGACCGGCCGCAGAAGCGCCGCAGAAGCGGCGTCGTCCGCTGGGTCTTCGCAGGGGTCGTGGTGGTCGCGCTGGCGGCGGCGCTGTACCAGTCCGGCCTGTGGACGCAGCTTACCCGGCCCGCCACCAACGAAGCGACCGTCGAAGGGCTGGCAACCGTCGCCCCGACGGCGGAGCAGATTACGGCTGCCGCCGCGGCGACGGCCGAAGCGGCAGCGGAGGGCGCGGTGGCGCTCAACGGCGTTTCCCTCGCGCTGGCGGAGGGAACGGCGCCCGTAACGCTGGTGTTCACGCTGAAAACCAACGCGGCCGTTTCCGCCGTTCGGCTGATGTCCGAAAGCGGCGTCATGTTCCCGACCACCGCCCGCAGCACCCCGCTGGACGACGGGCTCAAGTGGACGGTATCGGCGGATTTTGAAACGGCCTACTCCGGCCGCGTGCGTATCTTCCTGTGCGACCAGGACGGAGCGTGGAGCGAAGCTTCCCAGACCTGCACGGTGAACGTCACCTGATGTCCCCGGCGGCGGACCGGCGTCTGTCAAAAAAGTGGACTTCGCCACTTTTTTGAGCTACGGGTCATGTTTGCGGCAAAGCCGCAAACTCCCCGCCCGACCGGCAAAGCCGGTCGATACGAAAACAATCGGAGGGTTGCGACCCTCCGATACCACCCAAGGGAAATAGGTTTTTGATAGCCTGACACCCGTTTCGGCGGCGGACCGGCGCCGTTTCTCATCATCCATGAAGAACAAAGAAGCGAGGCGCGCGGAAAAAGCGGCGGCCCCGCTTCTTTGCTTTAAGCGCCTCGCCGCCGCCCGCCGTGGAAAACCGTGGAAATCCGGCCCGGCCGCATCCTGCCCGGGCGACGGGGTTTTCTCATCGGTTTCTAATGTGGTTTTCAGGCGCTCCTTAGTGGCTTTCAAGCGTATTTTCTTTGTCAAGGGCGAGCGGTTATGCTATAATTCCAGTGTTGCGAAACGAAGGGACGGCATTCGCCCACGAAAGGAAATTGAGGAATTCGCATGAGCAAGCATAACGGCAAATCGAAGAATCGCAAGGGCCGGGGCGCGGGGATCATCGGGTTCGGCGTGATTTTTGCGCTGTATTCGATTCTTTTCCATCCCTTCAGCATCGGAAAGCTTCTGCTGGGGCTGATCCTGGCGGGGCTTATCGGTTCCGTCCTGCGGGTGATGGGCTCGGGGCTGGACCTGACCACCCACAACAAGCAGGACGCCGTGCCCGAAAGCCTGGAAAAGGTCGCCAAGGACACCGGCAACCCCGAGGTGGATACCCTTTTGCAGAAGGGCCGCGAGACGATCACGCAGATTCGCGTCGAAAACAAGAAGATTCCCGACGAGGGCCTGACCGGGAAGTTAAGCGAGCTGGAAACGCTTTGCGGCGACATCTTCCGCGCCGTGTACGACAAGCCCGCCAAGGCCGCGCAGATCCGCAAGTTCATGGACTACTACCTGCCCACGACGCTCAAAATGGTCAAGGCCTATCGGGAACTGGGCGAGCGCAACCTGCGCAGCGACGAGGCGGACGCGGCCCGCAAGCGCATCGACGAGGCGCTGGGCATCGTGATCAAGGGCTGCCGGAAGCTGCTGAACAACCTTTACCGGGACGATATGCTGGATATCACCACCGATATCGACGTGCTGGAACAGATGCTCAAGCGCGACGGCCTGACCGAAAGCGATTTGCAGCTGGCCGCCCAGCAGGCGCGGCAGGCCGCGCGGATCAACGCGCAGGTGGAAAGCGGCGCAAACGCCCGCGCCGCCCAGGCGTCCGGGGCCGCCGCTCAGCAGGCTTACGACCCCGCCCAATGGCACGTGGGCAAGCAGACCGACGTGGCCGAACAGGTGCAAAACGTGGTGCGCACGGCCCAGACCCACGCGCCGCAGGCGCCGGTGATGCAGATGGGCGGCCAGGCCGCCGCGCAGGCCCCGCAGAAAGAGGAATAACGGAAAACCGATCCGTACGAACGCATCCGTTTCACAAAGACGTAAGGAGGATTATCCCATGACCGAATCCAATCAGGCTCCCGAAACCGCCAACGCCACGGCCGCCGTGCCCGTATTGACCCTCGACACCTCTTCCCTGGCCAAGGACAAGGCCGATCTGGACGAAGCGGTCGCCGCGCTGGAAAAGGCCGGAACCGCGCCCGGCGCGGGCAACGCCGGCGAAGCGGTGCAGGCGACGCTCAAGGACATGGACACCTCCATGCTCACCGACGCGGACAAGCAGAGCATCGAGGCGTTCGTCAAGCAGATCAACATCGAAAATCCCGACCACGTGCTGCTCTACGGCGCGGACGCGCAAAAGAAGGTCGCCGATTTCAGCGACAGCGCCCTGGCCACCGTGCGCACCGACCAGACCGGCGAAGTGGGCGACATGCTGGTGAAGCTCGTCAGCGAAATCAAGGGCTTCGGCTCCGACGCCGAGAAGCCCGCCGGCCTCAAGGGCCTTTTCTGGAACGCGCAGAAGGCCATCGAGGAAATGAAGAACAAGTACGAAAAGGTCGAAGTCAACGTGGACGGCATCTCCTCTTCCCTGGAGGGCTACCAGCGCCAGCTCCTCAAGGACGTGAGCATGTTCAACCACCTCTACGAGATGAACACCCAATACTTCAAGGAACTGACCATGTACATCATCGCCGGCGAAAAGAAGCTGGCCGAGGTGCGCGCCACCACCCTGCAGGAGCTTAAGGAAAAGGCCACGAAGAGCGGCGACGCCATGGACGCCCAGCGCGCCAACGACCTGGCCGCCGCCTGCGACCGGTTTGAGAAAAAGCTGCACGACCTGAAGCTGACCCGCACCGTGGCCCTGCAGATGGCCCCGCAGATCCGCCTTTTGCAGAGCAACGACAGCCTGCTGGTGGAGCGCATCCAAAGCACGCTTTCCAATACCCTGCCGCTGTGGAAAAGCCAGATCGTGATCGCGCTGGGCCTGCAGCGCAGCCAGGACGCGCTTCGCGCCCAGACGGCCGTCACCGATATGACCAACGAGCTGCTCAAGAAGAACGCCGAGAAGCTCAAGATGGGCACCATCGAAACCGCCAAGGAGGCCGAGCGCGGCATTATCGACATCGAGACGCTGACCCAGACCAACCAGAGCCTGATCGACACCATCACCGAGGTGATGAAGATTCAGGACGAAGGCCGCCAGAAGCGCATCGAGGCCGAGAAGCAGTTGGTCGTCATGGAAGGGCAGCTGAAGCAGAAGCTTTTGGAGCTTCGCCACTGATTCACCCTGGGATGGATCGACGGCAGGCTCCCGCCCTGGCGCGAGCCTGCCTTTTCCTTGCCGCGGGCGCTTTCGCCCGCATCCCGGCGGGGCGGCCCGCACCCGGCCGCCCGAGAAAGGAACGTTTATGAAACCCAGGCTTTCCACCTGGCTTGCGCTGCTCATCAGCTTCGTGCTGGTGGCGTTCGGGCTGGTCTACGGCGACGTCAGCGGCTACGCGGACGAGCGCGCGCAGGTGAACGCGCTTCTGGAAGGGGACAACGGGCTTCTGACCGTGGCGGGCTACCGCGCCGCCGACGGGCTGAACCTGTGCGTGGTGGCCGAACGGCACCTGACCGGCGATGCGGACGTCGGCGCCCTGCGCGCGGCGGCTCAGGCCCTGTGCGCGGACGAGACGAACCCGGCGACCGTCAAAAAGCTGGACGACGCCCTGAGCGCCGCCTTCCAGACGGTGGCCGCGAAGCTTTCCGCGACGCCGGGCTTTACGGCCGACACGCGCGACGCGCAGTACCTTTCCATGCTTACGGACGATTTTACGCTGTACGGACGGCACGAGATCTATCAAACCTACAACGACGCGGCCGCGGCCTTCAACCAGAAGCTGTCCGCGCCGGTGCTGGGGGATATCGCCCGCCTCTTCGGCGTCGCGTCCTGCCCGCTGTATGCGTAACGCCTCCCGGCCGCTTGGCGGCTTAAGAAGGAGAACGATGAAAACTTCGATTGTCAAAACCCTGATCGCGCTGACGCTGATCTGTATGCTGCTCGCGCCCGCGGCCGCGCTGGGCGGGGCCCGCTACCCGGAGGATGCGGGCACCCTGACCGACGACGCCAACGCCCTGGGGCAAACCATGGCCGCGGATATCGCCGCCTATGCCGATCGGGTGGAAAGCGCGACGGGGCTCAAGCTGCACGTGGCCGTGGTGCTGTTTCTGGACGGCGAGACGGCGCAGGGCTACGCCGACGCGCTCTTTGCCCGCTGGGGTCTGGGGGAGGACGACCTGCTGCTGCTGGGCGCGGCGGCGGAGGATACCTTCGCCTTCGCCTCGGGCGCGAACGTCAGGGCGAAGATCAGCGATGCCAGCCTGAGCACGCTGCTCTATGCCTCGGGCTTTGCGACGGACTTCCAAAACCAGCGTTACGACGACGCTTTCGGCGCTTTCTTCGTGGATTTCAACACCCTGCTTAAAAAGCAGTACGGCGAAACGATCGCGTTGGGCGAGCTGTTCGCGGCGTATCAGCCCACGGCCGAGCCCACCGCCACGCCGACCGCGACGCCCGCGTCCGCGGCGCAGTCCGCGGAGGAGGCCGCCTACGCGCTGTGGACGAGCACCATGGATTCCATCGGCGACAGCGTGCAGCGCTACCGCGACACCCGTCACGAGGACGAGGACGGCGGGGGCCTGAGCACGGGCGGGTGGATCGTGCTGGTGATTATCGTGCTGATCGTATTGGGGCAGACCGGCCCCGCGCGGCGCGCCAGGCGCGGCGGCTGCGGGTGCTCGCCCGTCGGCTGGCTTTTCGGCGGCCTGGGGCTGGGCGCGTGGCTCGAACATCGCTCCGGCGGTTCGCGCCGCGGCTGTTGCGGGCGTCCGCCGAGGCGGTAAAGGGAGCGGAAAGAGAAAACAGGGTACAAGCCGACCGGCCGCTTCATCAGCGGCCGGTTTTCGTCACCCGCCCCTTTCGGACCGGCGCGGGCGGAAAAACGCGCAAACCGGGGAAATAAAAAGGATACGGAAGGGGGGTAGTATTTGACATCGGCGAAAACTTACATTACAATAACTCTGTATATAGTTTTATCGGGAATCCGCCGCCGGATTCGGAAAGAGAGCCGGGACGATGCGCAAGGCAGGGGCGTCGACCCGCCGCGGGGCGGGCATCGCGAAGGGACTGGTAACGGGCGCCGTTGGGCTGCTCGCCGGTTTGTGCGCGACTTGCGCCCTGGCCACGGCTTCGCCCGCGACCTATACCTACGAGGATGTTTCCGTTCGCCTGGCCGTGACCGTTTCCGACGTGTCGCAAATGCCGCAGGACGCCTGGCTGGATGCGACCGTAGCCGAGGCCGCCGCCGACGCGTACCGCGGCGCGCTGCTGAACGCCGGGTACGACCCGGCGCTCGTCAGGCGCGCGATGACGGTGGATTACGCCTTTTCGCTGGATGGACAAACGTTTGACGCCGCCGACCTCCCCGTGACGTGCAAAGCGCTTTTAAAGGGCGTGCCGTGCGACGGGCTGGAGGCGGTCGTGCTGTATGCGGACGCCGCCGCGCCGCCCGATGCCCTGAGCCGGACGGCCGAGGGTGCGGCGGTCGCCTTTTCGGAAACAGGCGCGGGCGGGTTTACCGTCGTGCTGCTCGCGCCCGCGCCCGCGGAAACGCCGACGCCGACGGCGACAGCGACAGTGACGATCACCCCGACGCCTGCGCCGACCCCGACGGCCACGCCGACTGAGACGGCAACGCCAACTGCGACTCCGACGCCCACGCCCGTGCCGACGGCGACCCCGACGCCTGCTCCCACGGCGGCCCCGACCCCGACGGCAACGCCAACTGCGACCCCGACGCCCGTTCCCACGCCGGCTCCGACGCCCACGCCTCAGCCCGCCGCCTACACCTACGAGGACAGCGACGTGCGCCTCACCCTGACCGTGGCAGACGCTTCGCTGATTCCCGACGGCGCCAAGCTGGCCGCCAACGCCGCCGCGGGGAGCTGGGCGGAATACGGCGACGCGTTGCTTTCGCAGGGATACCTGGAAGGCCGCGTGCTCAGGCTGACGAAGCTTTTGGCCGCCTTCGACTGGAACGGCTCGCTGCTGGACACCTCCGGCTTTCCCATTGCCTACGAGGTGCTTTTGAAAGGCGCGAGCTTCGACGATGCGGCGGCGCTGGTGGCCTACGCGGGCGTCGCCCTTGCACCGGACAATTTTACCCGGACGGACGAAGGGACGGTCGTCGCCTTTTCGGCCATCGGGGAGATCGATTTTGCGGTCGCGGTGGTATCCGCCGAGTCCGTGCCCGCAACCTATTCGTTTGAAAACCAAACCGCCCGGCTGACGATGACCGTCGAGGACGGCGCCCAGCTGCCCGCGGACGCGGAGCTGGGCGTAAGCGTAAAGCGCGCCGCCTGGAAGGACGCCGCGGAGGCGCTTACGGCGCGGGGTATCGAAAAGGATCAGGTCAAAAAGGTGTACGCCGTCTCCGCCGGGCTGACGCTGGACGGCGAGGACGTGGATACGACGGGCGTTCCCCTGGAGTGGGGCATGCTCGTGAAGGGCTATGAGCCCGGAGATGTCGAGATGTGGGTGGTTCAGGGGGATGCCGCCGCGCCTGCGAACGACTGGGCGCAGACGGACGAGGGCGCGCAACTGGATTTCACCACCGCCGGGGAGACGGCCTATTACCTCGCCGTGACCGCCGTGACCGACACCTTTTCGCCCGGGATCTATACCTATGAGGACGACGCGATTCGCCTGACGGTCGCCGCGGCGGACGGGACCTCGCTGCCGGAGGGCGCGCGGCTCACCGCCTCCGCCGCGGAGGCGGACTGGCCCGCGTACGCGGAGCGCCTCACGGCGCAGGGCTTTACGCAGGAGCGCGTCAGGCAGATGCTGACGCTTACGGCGGGCGTGACGGAGGACGGCGAAACGGCCGGCATTTCGGACGTGCCGCTTGCCTGCACGGTGCTTTTCAAGGGCCAAGCGCTGGAGGATACCGAAGCCTGGGTGCTTGCGGCGGGCGCGGCGGATAAGGAGGAAAGCCTGACCCGGACGGACGAAGGGGCGCAGGTCTCCTTCCGGACGACCGGAAACGCCCCGTTCGGACTGGCGCTGATCGCCGATGCGCCCGCGACCTACCGCTACGAGGACGATGACCTGCTGGTAACGGCCACCGTACGCGACCAGTCCCTGATCCCCGAAGGCGCGGAACTCGGCGTATCCGTGGCGGACGGAACGTGGGCGGAGGCCGCCTCCCGGCTGCAGGCGCAGGGCTTTGACGAAAGCCGCGTGCGCCGCATTATCGAGCTGAGCGCCGTGTGGACGCTGGACGGGCGGACCGTAGACATCGGCGATGCGCCCGTGAGCTACGGCGTGCTGTTCAAAGGGGACGCCTTTGCTGGCACGCAGGTCTGGACGCTTACGGATACCGTCGCCCGGGCCGCCTCCGTGACGCGCACGGAAGCCGGCGCGCGGGTGACGGTGGCGGCCGCCGCCGGGCAAACGGCGTTCGGGCTGGCGTTTACCCTGCCGGGCCGCACCGTGTATACCTACGAGAACGCTTCTCTCCGCGCCGTCGCCACGCTCAGCGAACCCGGCCTGCTGCCGCTGGCGGCCGAACTGACGGTGACGCCGGTCGACGTGGACGAAAAGACGCAGGCCATGCTGGAGAGCATGACGGACGAAGACCGCGCGGGGCTGCTGACCGGGCGGCGGGCGGTCGCGGCGTACGACGTGCGCTTTACGGTGGACGGCCGCGAATACGAAGTGCAGAACGGTGGCATCTACCTGTCGCTGTACTATAAAACCTCCCCGACCGGCGGCGGGAGCCTGACCGACCTGACGGTATTGCACCTGCAGGAGGCGGACGGAGGCGCATACGCCGTGGAGGTGCCCTCGACCTATACGGTCGACGGGGTGCGCGCGCTTTCGTCGGTCTCCTTCGAATCGGACGGGTTTTCCACCTACCTGCTCGCGGATGCGCTGACGCTGGCCGATCCGCTCGCCTACGAACAGGTCGCGGCGGAAGAGCAGACGTTTGCGCACACCGCGTACTGCGACGGTGGGCTGGCATTGGGAATCGCCGGGAACTTCAGCCTGGTGGGATTCGATACCGTGCGGATCGGCGCGTGCGCGCAGGGAAACGTGCTGGCGGGAACGCTGTATGCCGAGGCGGACTTCGGCGGCGGCACGGACGGGATCAGTTATTTGCGCGCCCTGGCGCAGGGGAACGCCGAGGGCTCGTGCAGGCTTTTGGCGCTGGGCTCCGGGGCGGCGGTATCGCTGACGGACGAAGGGCGCGCCTTCGCCGTGGACGGCGTAACGCTTCCGGCGACCGAGCGCGTTTACCAGGACGCGGATACGGCCGCGCTGCCCTTCGTGGATCTGGCCACGGCGGAAGCGGAGACGCGGGCCGTCTCCGAAAGCCTTGTCGGCTGCGGGGACAGCGGGATCGAGGCGGACTTCTCCGATCGCACGGCCCGGACGCTCACCCTGCTTTCGCCTTCGGCGACGGGCGTGTATACCTTTACCGCCGCCACGCTGAACAAAAACGCGAAAAACACTCTCTACCTCGCGGGCTTCACGGCCGACGGCGACGGCTGCGTGATCGTCAACGTCGACTGCGAGGGCGAAACGACCGTTAACCTCCCGCCGGTCGTACTGCTGATCGACGGCGAAACCGGGCAGGGCGGGGCGGCCGCGGGACGGGTGCTGTGGAACTTCTACCACTGCGAGGGCGTGAACGTCCGCACCAAGGCGTTTTCGGGCACCGTGCTGGCCGCGGGGGCGAACGTGCAGGTCACCAAGGCGCTGTACGGCGGCGTGATCGCCCAAAGCCTGCAGACCGACGCCGAGACCTTCGGCGTAACGTTTACCGGCAGTCTCCCGTCCGCGGCGGCGCAAACCCCGTAACCGGTCTACCCACGGCGTTCCCCTTTGTTTTGCGGCCGCCGTGTGCTATACTCAACCCGCTTGGGAAACCGTTTGACGATTGAAGGAGCAAAGCCTTGAACTACAGACCGAAGCTGGGATGGCTCTACGTGATGATCGCCCTGCTTTTGCTGTTCGGCGGCGTGTTTACGTGGAGCCTGGTGGACCAAACGGCGCAGCGGCGCCAAAGCGCGGCCTCCCCGGAGGAAAGCGCGACTGCCGCCGCGGTTTCGCCGACGCCCGAAGCGACGGAAACGCCTGCCGCGGCCGAAACAACCGCCGCTGCGGCCGAAACGCCTTCGCCCACACCCACCGCGTATGTGCCGACGCCTTCGCCTACGCCCGTTGCGTACACGCCGATTCCAACCGTTACGGCGACCCGTACGCCGACCCCGACCGCCACGGCGACGCAGGCCGCGCCCTCGCCGACTTCGGCGCTGGCGACCCCCGCGGTGCAGAGCCGGGCCGGGCCCATGCTCACCGGGGAGGCAAACGCGGCCCTTTCGAGCGAGGCCGAAACCGGCACGGAAACGAACGACGCCGTTGCCGCGGGGCACGCCGGCAGGGATGTCGTCGCCGTGCTGGCCGCGAGACGGCTGTCGGTGTTCGGTCTGGCGAGGACGACGCGCACGACGCCCCGGGTGGCCGAACCCGGTGCCGGTACGCCGGTTCCGACGGCGACCGCCTCGCCGACGCCGGTCCCCGTGCCCACACCCGTCCCGACGCCGGTGCCGACCAGCGAATATGCCGGAAGCCATATCGAGGTCATGGACAGCGTACGCTACGCGGTGGACTTCGACTATCTGCAGACCGTCAACACGGACATCAAGGGCTGGCTGATTCAGGACGGGACGAGCATCAACTACCCCGTGCTGCAATCGACGGACAACAGCTATTACCGGAAGCATCTCTTCAACTGCAACACCAGCAGAATCGGCTCCATCTTCATGGACAGCGCCAACTCGGCCGCCTTCGGCGACGCCGTGACCTACGTTTTCGGCAACGACAACGACAACGGAACGATGTTCGCCTCCCTGAGCAACTATGCGGACCAGGCGTATTACGACGCGCACCCGCAGATGATCCTGCTGACGCCCTACGGCGATTACAGCGTCGACCTGTTCGCGGGGTATGCCTGCGGCACCGGCGACGACGAGGGCTGGCGGATCGCAGCGATTACGAGCAAGGCGGCGTTTGCCGCGCGTATCCGCGACCTGCGGGAAAACTCGCTGTTTACGGCCGACGAATCCGCGACGCCCGAATGGGGCGACCAGCTGCTGGCGCTGGTCACCTGTTCCTCCAGCCGAAGCGGGAAACGGTACGTGGTTTACGGCCGCATCCGCCAGATTCTCTACGCGACGGCCGACAGCGTAACCGTTACGAAGCTGGCCATGGACCGCAAGGAAACCATCAGCGGCTGGGAAGAGGTCCCCGGCCGCGGCGAAATGATGGTGTACGCGCAAAACGATCCGCTGTGGGCGAACATGCGTTACGAAAACCTCGGCTCCACCAAAAAAAGAACGCTGGGCAACGGCGGCTGCGGCCCGACGTCGGTGGCGATGGCGGTGGCCAACCTGGTGCCCAAGGAACGGCTGGCCGATATCTGCGAGTATGCGAAAAGCGAGCTGGGCTTCACCTTCAACGAGCGATCCGTAAACGAGTATTACTGCGATCTGCCCAACGCGCAGTACCAGGTGCAGACGGCGGACGAATACATGCGCTACCTGCCGGTGGTCATGGCGGGCTTCGCCACGGGCAACAACCAGTGGGGGCAGGTCTCGCGCAGCAACGTGTCCGGCACCAGCCTGGGTTTCCTTAAAAAGATCGCCTACCTCTACAAGCTTGACCTCGCCCTGACCAGCGACGACAACAAGGCGGTCGAGGCCGTTAAAACCGGGGCGATCGTCATTCAGAACCTGGGCGAGGGCAACCCCTTTACCGGCGGCGGGCACTACGTGGTGCTGGCCAGCGCGGACGACGAATACGCCTATTACCTGGATCCCTACCGTCAGGAGAATTATGATAAATACGATGAACAGCACCTGCTGACCAGCCTTGCCCCGGGTGTGGCGCGGGTGAAGCTTTCGGACATGCGCAGGCTGCACATCGGCACCAACTACATCCTCAGGACCACGGAGCTGACCGCCTCGCCCCGGCCGGCGACGGCGCAGAACTGACCGCCGCCCGGGAGAAGTACGGCGAAAATACCGCCGACGCGCGCCCGCGCCCTTTTCCCCGGCCATGCCGCGTGCTACAATACGCTTGACCGGCGTTTTCCCCGCCGGTCGCCGACTACCGCCCGAGGAGGTATCCCATGCTTGCGCAAGACGTGCTCGGTTTTTTTGATGAAAACGATGTGAAATTCATCCGCCTGGCCTTCCTGGATCTGTTCGGAAGGCTCAAAAACGTGGCGATCCAGCCCGATCTGCTGGCCCAGGCGTTCGACGCCGGCGTGCCCTTCGACGCGCGGGCCATCGACGGCTTCGACGGCGATACGGACGGAGATCTGCTGCTTCGGCCCGACCCCAACACGCTCTGCTTGCTGCCCTGGCGGCCGCAGGCCAGCCGGGTATGCCGGCTGCTTTGCGACGTGCTGACCCCGGACGGCAAACCCTACGCGGCGGACCCGCGCGCCATCCTACGCGCGGCTACCGAGGAGGCCGCCGAACGCGGCCTTACGGTGCGCATCGGCTCGGAATGCGAGTTTTACCTCTTCGAGGCGGACGAGCACGGCAACATTACCAACCGCCCGCAGGACATGGGCGGCTATCTGGACGTGTCGCCGCTGGATCGCGGCGAGGATGTGCGCAGGGAGATCAGCCTGACGCTGGCATCCATGAACATTCAGCCGGAAAGCAGCCACCACGAGCGCGGCCCCGGACAAAACGAGATCGACTTTCACCGCGCCGATCCGCTGACCAGCGCCGACCACCAGGTAGCCTTCCACAACGCCGTGCGCACCATCGCCGCCCATTACGGGTTGCGCGCCTCCTTTATGCCCAAGCCCCTGCCCGACACCTTCGGCAACGCCTTCCACATCAACGTCTCGTTCTACCGGGAGCGCAGCAACCTGTTCCGGATGGAGAACGGGCAATTGTCCCCCGAGGCGCGGGCCGCCATGGCGGGGGTGCTCAACCGCCTGCCGGACATGACCCTGTTTTTAAACCCCATTCCCAACAGCTACGAGCGCCTGACCGACGACGAATCCCCCAACCGCGTCTGCTGGTCCACCATGCGCGGCCGCAACGCCCTGCGCCTGCCCCTGCCCCAGCACCGCTTTGCCCGGATGCAGATCGCCAACCCCGATCCCACCTGCAACGCATATCTGGCGTACGCGCTGGTCATCCGCGCGGCGCTGGAAGGCATGGAGGGCGGGGAAGAACTGCCCCCCTCCGCGGGCCGCGACTGGAACGAAGCCCCCACCCTGCCCGAAAGCCTGCCCGACGCGATCGCCGCGGCGAAAGCGAGCGCCTTTATCGCGCGCAGCCTCCCCGCTGCCGTGGTGGAGAAGTTCTTAAGCGGCGGCGAGAAACTGCTGCAAATGGATCGCCAGGATAAAACGGGGTTGTTCCGGCACCAGTTTGAGCGTTTCTAGGCGAATGCCGGGGGAAAGGGGGCATTCGATGGCCGGGGAGAAAGCCCTGATCGTCGCCGCACAGGGAGCGGATAAGCTGACGCAGTGGCTGAGCGAAATTCAGACCTGCGAGATTGTCACCAACAAGAGCGCGGCCGGCGCGCGGCGCATGACCGCCGGGGATGCGTACGCGCTGATGCTGATCAACGCGCCCCTGGCGGACGAGACCGGGCTGGAATTGGCTATCGACTTGGCCAAGCGTACCACGGCGACCGTGATTTTGCTGGTGAAAACGGAGCTTGCGCCGATGATTACGGACGCGGCGACGGAGGCGGGGGTGCTGATCGTTACCAAGCCGGTCATCCCCCAGCTGTTCGAGCAGGCGATACGGGTGGGACTGGCGTGCCGCAACCGCATGCTGCTTTACAAGAGCGAAAACGAACGCCTGCAGAAAAAATACGAGGAGTTGAAGATCGTCGACCGCGCCAAATGCCTGCTGATCGAGCACATGCGCATTACCGAGGAGGAGGCGCACCGGGTGCTGGAGAAGGAGGCGATGAACGCGCGCATTCCCCGCGTACGTGTTGCCAAGCAGGTGCTGGAGCGCTTCGAGTTGTAGGCGCGCCGGGCATGCGGCGGTTATGCACGCATTGGGCGCAAAACGGAAGTCGTATGCCTGCTGCGGCGTTTGCGAAACGAAGCGGAACGTCTTGACGGCGTGGGTTCGCTTTGGTATACTATCGCTTGGCTTCCCCCGCGTGGAGCGGTATCGAAGAGGTCATAACGGCCCTGACTCGAAATCGCTGCGGCTACCAAGAAGCTTAACGCCGGAGAACCTTGATTTTCCTAGGTTTATGTGCTATCCTGCCCTATGGTTTTCGCCCCAGTTCTCTCCGCCATTTCTCTCCAATTTCCAAAGGTCGTTGGAGAGGGTGACGTAGCAGATACATACGGAGGAGTATCGAAGTGGTCGTAACGAGAACGACTCGAAATCGTTTTGTCTAGAGATAGGCACGTGGGTTCGAATCCCACCTCCTCCGCCATTTATAAGGCTTTCCTCACTTTGAGGAGGGCCTTTTTCGATGCGTATACGGCTCGGATTGGAGAGAAGTCAGCTAAGCAACGATGGAGAACCTTTCGTCAATCCCTTATGGTGCCTTGGTTTCACGGTCCTTTGCGTTCTCTCCTCCCATTATTTGCTTTTTTGCATCCTTCGCATCGGTTTGTTTCATCTCCAGCCCGACCAGCATCGCTTCCGCCGATGTGATCTTGGAGCTGTAGTCCAGGTGCGCGTAGGTGTTGGCCGTGGTGGAGAAATCGCTGTGACCCAGCCATTCTTGAATCTGCTTCATGGGTACGCCGCCCGTCAGCAGCAGGCTGGCGCAGCTATGGCGTAAATCATGAAAGCGGATTCTGCGAAGGTGGTTGTCCCGCAACAGGCGTGCAAAACCGTCCGTGATATAGTTGGGCTTGATAAGATTGCCCATTTCGTCCACAAAGATATACCCGGCATAATCCATGTTGTATGACTTTCCACACATTTTGCGGTTGTGTGCTTCGATATCCTTACGTTCCAGCAGCCGATTGCGAAATTCACTCACCAGCGGCAGCGTGCGCATACTGGACTTGGTTTTCGTGCGGTCGGAGGCGATCAACACCTGCTTTCCATCCAGATTGCAGGAGGTTACCGTATGACGAATCGTGAGCGTGTTGCCGGTAAAATCAATCGCATTCCACTTTAGCCCGAGAATTTCGCTTCGGCGAAGCCCGTAGAACGCCGCGAGCATGACGATCAGCTCCAGCCTCGTGCCTTTGGCGGCGGCAAAAAGGGTATTCATTTCATCGCCGTCATAAAAGCTTCCGATGAAACGATCCTTTCTGGGACGATCCACCTTATCCGCGGGGTTGGACGGAATCAGGTCGGTTTTCACGGCATACTTGAGCGCCTTGTGAATGATGGCGTGGTAGTGGATAACCGTGTTGGCGTTGACGCGCTCCAGCTGCTTTGAATAGAACGTTTGGATATCAACGGCCCGCAAGGTAGCAAGCGTTTTCCCCATAGCCTTGAAGTATGGAAGAATAGCACCTCTGGTCAACTCGCAGTAGGATGCGTAGGTGGTCAGGGCAATGGTGCTCTTCGTGATTTCCAGCCACCGTGCCAGGTAGGTTGCAAAGGATGTATCCTTATTGGGCGGTTTATCCGGCTCGAAGGTTGCCCTTGCATCGCTGAGTAGTTGCTCTGCACGCTTTTTATTACCTTTGACGGGCAGGCCTGTGGGAATCCATTTGGTAGTACGCTTTCCAGCTGCATTCTTGAAACTCAATACAATATAGAAAAGACCGTTCTTTTCTTGTAGATGTCCGGCTACCATGATTTCCCCTCCTTTATCGGCAGCCATAGGGATTCACCCGCTGACACGGATAGCGTATCGCAGGTGATTGTCTATAGCAAGGATGTCAATTTCTTAAGGTTTTATTCCAAGTTGCGTTCCGAGTACTTTCTATATTGTCAGTAGATTGATTTCCTTAAATCACTCTGGCATGGGTCATACGCTGCACGATTTTATCGTGTGTTTTTACTTGCTTGATATTTCTTACCCACTAATTTTAGTATAAGAAAACCCGCCATAGTGTGACGGTCATTTGGAAAACCTATTTTTCTTTGTGTTTTATATTAAAAATCTTGCTTATTATGGGATGGTGTTCTTCCAATGTGCATTTCTGTTTGTAGATTTTACAACGAAATTCCTCAGCTTTATCTGATAAGGTATCATAATGTTTTCGGTAAACATTAACGCAATGAATATCTTCATTGTTAATCTCTTTGACTGAAAACCATTCCTGATTAAGCTTTAATAAAAAAGCTGTACATGCAGATATATTTCCCTCTCCTACTTTATAAAGTTGAAAATGATAGGCTTCCCTAATGGCAGACCGTCTGATTTCTTTCACTGAATTATATAGCCTCTCATATACCCATAGCCTTAATGTTCTATTTCCAAAGATAAAGTCCAAATTACCGTAGGCACTATCCAATGCACCAAATCCTGTATTGGCTATTTCTATATAAGAGTCAAAGCATTTTTCTAGCTCTTTATAATATGCTTGCATTTTGTCTGTATACCAAGTTTCGTAATGTTCATCAAGAGCCGGATCATTCACCAAAATTGAATCAAGGCCGCTTTTGTACGCTTCAATCAGTTTGTCTTTACTGTCGTGCTCTGGTGCTTTCCCTAACGGCTCATTCCATTTGTTTGACAATTCTTCAGCAATACAATTTACTACTAATCCAACTGGTTCGTCTGTAAAGAAATATTTTGCTTTCCCCAACACAGAAATGGCCCTAAGAGATTCCTCATAGAATGTTTCCATTGCCGTTCGCTTAATTGCGAAATATTGGATTATAGACATGATGAAGCCTAACATCGCACTACCAAATATAGCAAGGGAAATGTCATACCCTAAAGTCACATTATATATGCAATTAAAAAGCAATATACTTATTAGGGCAATAACGCTAACGAAAGCTGTTATAATAGTCAACCATTTTGAGTCTCGCATATTATCACTCCATACACAGGGAATATAGTAATTATATCACTGCTTTCTGCCATATAGAGCGAAAGCGATTTTTTGCACCGAAAATCGCCCGTTTTCTTATTGTGCCGCAAGCTCGCTTGGGCGCGTCGTCATAATCTTGTAAAGATTGATGCCATGCTAAAATCCCCTTTGTCAGCAACCATAATATAACACGCGGATACGAATAACGGTATCGCAAGCAATTGCTTATAGCAAGGATGTCAACTTCCCGGTGTAGCTTCCTTGCCGACTTGAAGGTAAGCTATAAGATGGGCTTTCGGAATGCGGTAACAGCGCCCGATTTTTAGGCAGGTAATCGCACCGGTTTGCAGGAGCTTGTACCCCGTTTTCTTGCTCACGCCCAGAACTTCGGACATCTGATCGATATCCATCACATCGGGATAATCCTTGAGCATCACCGAATAAGCATCTTTTGTAGAAAAGTTCAAAGATATCCCTTCTTTCTTTTTGTTTATGTTTTGCCCGGATGGCCTTGGACGAACCAAAGCCATCCGAGCGTAATCCTTTATTCTGCCGTATTTGCCACGCGCCCCGGCAGGTTTCCGAAGAAACCGGGGATGTTACAGGCTGCGGACAGCGTATCCGTAACATAGCCCTGCCTGTACCGCCGCTTGCCAAAGCTGACGCATACCACAGGAGCTCCCCCTCCAGTCTGTGGGAGGCCGTGAAGAAGTATCATCATACCCGTGCGGTTTCGTCGCGCCCTGCGTGCTACGGCAGGGTCAACAGGATACGTGGATCGCTCTGGCGATGCCGTCGTCGCGCCGCCCTGTTTGCCGCTCCACCGCACGGGGGTTGTACCTGTAACATCGTATATTCGATTGTCAAGGTGCGTCGGGGACACTATGTCCCTTCAATAATCAGGACATTTTCAAAGCAAAAGTCAGGTCAGTTGCAGGATTCTTTTAAGAAAAGCTCAATTTTCCGCAATCCACGTTGAATGCTCTCTCCAACGCTTTCCTTGCTGACACCCTCCGCTTGGGCTATCTTTGCTTTGCTTATCTCCAGAAAGAAATGCGCATAGATCCGCTTCGCCTGCTTGTCCGAAAGGGTCGCAATCGCTGCATGGAGCTGTTCGCGTGTAACCTTGCGTTCGTAAATCTCATCCGGGGAAAGAGATACAAACAGAATATCGCGCTCAATCCCATCCGCGCGATTCAGTGAGAAATAGGCTTTGTGACGAAACACCTGCCGTTGACGTGCGGCCTCGGCTCTTTCAAGTCGAATTAACAGTTCAGCCTGTTCATCAGAAACCTCTATGAAGCAATCCCTTTGATAAAATGGATAGAAGTCCCGTAGATTGATTTTTACCATCATCCTGTCCTCCGTTTCGATTTTTGGAAAGAATCGAAACGGAGGACGGAGGAGAACGGCAGTGGGCACGGGTAATAAAGGCAGCGCTTCTTTGACACGCCGCCCATGTGATATTGCAACATAGAACCCGAAATTGGAAACAACGTGCGGGGGTAATGAATATCAACGAGTCTCTGCCACATCACCTGGTGGCTGGCTCGAGAGCTTGTTCAGGTTTCTTTTCGCTACTCACCCCTCCGTTTTGCAAGGGCAGGCGTTAAGCCGGTATCAGCGCTTTGGATGTAAATAAATACTTAATGTCATTCATATGTTTCGTGTTCAAAATTCCAAGCCAGCCAATACCGGATCTCAATCGTGCCCAGAGTCTCACCGGAAAAATGGGTATGGGAAAAAGACCGGGTGAATATTGTATTCGCACGATATGTTTTTCCGCACAGTTCCTATGTTAAGTGCGTTGTTATTTGGTTTTATAAATTCATGGTGAGAACGCTCGATGAAGAGCGGATAGAATTGTCCATAAAACCGGGAAAGACGTGCGCCTTGCGATAAGGCGCGCGTCTTTCCATTGAAATGGTTATAAGCTCATTCGATTAATTATAATTCACGCTGTTGGAAGTTCTCGTTACCGTATATGAAATTCCGTTATAAACGGCCTTAAAGACAGCCCTGACGCGATAGGTGTTTCCCGACGTGCAGCTGCTGGAGTAGTCTGCCAGCGCGCCAAAATCGCTGGTGTTTCTCGCAACGTCGGAAGGCGGTGTAAGCGTAGCTGCGTACACCCAAGTACCGCTGGCGTTTTTCTTTTGCAGCGTGCACGAGGAGACGTATATAGACGAGCAGTTGCGATTGGTGCTAGCATCGAAATCCGCGTCTACTTTACTTCCAATAGAGACGGAAGCACTTTCAAAAATCAAATTTTCCATAGTTGCTGCCAAACTAGTTGAAGTCCCAATAATGGTAAGGAACAACAAGGTTAATAGAAAAGCAATTGTCGATTTAAACGCATGGGTATTCATAAGTTTAATCGCTCCTTTGTATTGAGTTGATCACTTGGACGGCTTCATCAGATGTTATTGGCCCTGTCAGACTGTAACAGATCGTGCCTTCTTGCCATACAGCCACACATCTGTCAACGTTTTGTGCTACGTATACGCTCCAATTATTGCATTGCGTTTCCGCTCCTGCCTTTGCTTGTTCAAACTCACGTGATGCTCTTTCAATATCAGAGTAGATTGCAATGCCAAACCGAAGCAATTCTTCTTCTTGCCCGTTTTGATATCGAATGCGAAATGTTATTGCACTCGCAATCCGGACATAGTAGCTTTCAACTGTCCATCCGTCGGGCAACCAGGATGGTATAAGCGGTGTAAAACCCAATACCTCTTCAGCTTCACTCAAGACTGTGGTCGTAATGGTTTTTGCTTGCCCGGCGTTATCCGCTACACCCTCGTCCACCAAACCAGGGTCAACCTCTTGCCCACTGATGACGTATTGTTGTTCATCGGGCGATTGATCGCCTTCCAGCCATTGATGACGAAGCAATATACCCGTTCCGACAGCAACGATCACTAACGCGCCGGTTACCAGAAGAACACGCTTAATCATTCTCGGTGAATCTGTGCTTTGCAGAAAACTACGATTCCGATCCAGACGCTTTTTCAGCGCTTGCTTGCTCTCCTCCTTTCGGCTCACATAGGGATGACCCGTATGCATTTCATAAAGAATGGCTTCACAAGCCATTACGAAGCCGGAATCCCTTTCTTCGGAACGTTTTTCATTCTCTTTATGGATGGCATAGGTCAGCCTTTTGTTGATTTCTTCTTTGGAAAGGCTGCCATCCGCAATGGCCGCTTTGATAGCCTCTAATTTGTAATTGGCGTTGCAATTACTGCTATCCATTGGGTGTTCCCTCCTTCGTAATACTCAGTTATTCAAAAGCGAAAAAGGCGCGTGATAACGAGAAAAAATATAAATAATGAGAAAAATGTGTTTCTCAAGCGTTTGCGAATACGGTAAATCACACTTTTAACGGAACTCACGCTTTTTCCTGCGCGATCTGCCACCTCATCAATTCCATATCCCTGCAGGAAATAGGCATCAAAGATCTGTTTCTCGCTATCCAGTAAAAGGTCATGCATACGATCAACACACCCATAGAATTCTTGCGCTTCTTCAAAGCCAAAAAGAGAATCATGAGGATCGGCCAGTTCCGGGCTGGTTTCCGCATCCGAGGAATAGGCGTGCTTTTGATTTCGCTTGTTATATTTGAATAGCATATTTTTCATGCGATTATCGCAGCAACGAAAAAGCCATCCCTCGGCATCGGGATGGTTCTGCAACTTCTGATAGCGTTTGAGTGCAAGGCAGAAAACTTCTTGAACGCATTCCTCTGCCATATATCGAAGTTCTGGCCGATAGCCCACCATTGTCATGCAGTGCAACACCAGTTTATCGAAGTACTGTTCATAGAGTTTCTCAATCAACGTATTTCTGTCGAGTTCGAACACGTGCACCTCTTGTTGGTCGTTGGTTATGAACGGTGGTTCAATTCTTCTACGAAATGAGCGGTCATGTGCAATAGAAGCTCCCGCTCCTTTTCAGGGCATCTGCGATAGCTGGAAAGGAGCGTATCCTCGCCATCCTTTTCGTTGCTGACAGAGGGAAAAAACAGGCTTTCCACAGGTTGTTGCAGTACAGCAACCAACCGGTATAGCACGCTGTAGGTGGGATTGTTTTTCCCGTTTTCGATACCAGACACATATTTTTTGGTAATCCCAGCGGCTTCCGCAAGTTGCTCTTGCGTTAGATGCTGCGCTATTCGTGCTTCTCGAATCCAATGTCCGAGCCGAGCTAGATCGGCAATAGGCATTATCGTTCACCTCGATCATATTCTATCGTTCTCTTTAGGGGATATAAACCCACGATAGGTTATTCGGTGGTGAACTATACGAGCGTTCAACAATGTAAAATGATGGATGAACTCTTGTATTAAAGCGCGTCTTTTTAGCTTATCAATAACTATATGAAATAAGACATAAGATTGATCGTTGCAGCTAAAAAAGACCGTGCATTTTACCCTGACGAATTAGAAACGAACAAAATCTTCTGCCATATCACTTTCTTTACCGTAAAGCATGATAACAGAAGCGGACACACAAAGCGTGTTAATCATCTCCTCTTTTCTTGTGCCATCGGAAAGGAGACGCACAGATGGAAAGCAACGTTGGAGAGCGAATCCGGTTGCTGATATCCGTGCGCCGCAAACTACAAGCTCAGCTTATATTTTGCCAACTTTCATGCGATGGAGATCAAAAAATGGCGTGCCATACGATTACCTTGTCCGTATTCATCGATTATTGGAGGGTATCGATGGTCTATTACTGCTGGTTTCGGAGGAAGAACGTTATATTATCGAACTGCATCTTGTGGAAGGCATGAAATGGGAAACGGTAATGGAGGAGTATGGCAAAAGATGGGCCTCTGAAATGAGCCGCGTGGAGAGAACCTATAAATATCGCCAACAAGGAGCCCTCCGAAAAATGGAAGACTATATCGAACACTATGCAGATATATTCGATTTTTCATGGTTAGATGATCCCTTGATTGATGAATTAGCTGCCCCGAATCGAAAATGATGATAAGCGAAGAGGATTATTACTGTTAGATTGCTTCGAAAAATGTTCTTTCCCGATATTTTCATGGTTGTTTCCCCGTATTGGCACTCCCATAAATTTGGCAATTCCCTTACAATTTTCTTGGGAGAAGCATTAGATCTTCACTTCAACTTACCGGAGGTGAGCAAAGATGAAAAATGATTAACCGAGTTTGCCTATAACCTTATCGGGCAGAAGTCGTTAGGCTCGGCCCCAATCAGCTTGATACACGTTGGTGGAACAGATCAAAAAATGTCCCTGCAAAACGAGCTTGGCCGCTGCCATCCTGTAAAGGATGGATGTTCTACAAGGACATTCTCATTTTATCAGTTTCTCTTCGGCGTGTAAAGCAGAACTCTTTATCCGAAGGAGGAACCCCATGGAAGAGTTTGTACGGAAAATATTGAGCAAATATCTGAGCTTTGTTTCTGAAAAAGAGATGTATGAGCGTTGGCTTGATACACGTGAAAACAAAGAGGCTCGCGAGGCGCTGGTGATTGTGAACATGAAGGTCGTCATGATTCAGAGTTGGTTTAACCTTCTGAATACAGACGAGCGGTTTGTGATTGAAAAGCACTTGCTGGAAGAATTGGAATGGCCACGTGTAGCCTACACCTTTACGGAGCGTTGGAAAGGCGAGTTCAGCCGTACGGAACGTACCCTGATCAGCTATCAAGCCAGTGGGCTAGCAAAGATAGCGAGATTTGTGCAAAATCATCGTGACATGGTTATGGCACTCTTCGGTGATTTGTACGATAAACAATGACCGATTAGCAGCTGTATTCAGAATGAAAATTGGTTGGCGGCCGCCCAAATTGGACGACCGCTTTTCCGCGCGAAAGCGTTGCTTGAATTCTTCAACATTTCTGCCGGAACTCTTCAATGTTCAAAAAGCCTTATATCCTCTACACTATAGGTGAGCCAAGGGCAGATAAGAACACATGAAATATTGCTTATCCAGCGCCTGCTCAGAGTTCAAACTGGAAGAGGTGATTCCATTGGGTACGAACCCGGCGTAGATGATTCCGGCAGACGAGCTTGGCCGCTGCCATCCTTTAAGGGATGGATGTTCTGTAAGGTTTCATGATACGCAACAAGGCGTTGAAACACGCTTTTCATGGTAACGCTCATTCACAAAACAAACGAAATGCAAAAAAACTAAGCCACGCTTAGCTGTGTTTCGTGTACCCATTTGAAAGGAGAATTCCAACATGAAAAACATGAAGAAGATTCTTGCCATTACGATGGTTGTTATGTCCGTGTTGGCGGTTACTGTCCCTGCCATGGCTCTTTCAGGCGGCTATTTTGCTGCAACAGATTACTTGAGTTATAGCACCCTGGAGGTGGGCTATGGCACCGTAAGAGCCGTAACAAATCTTCAATACATGCTTGTCGCCCTCGGATATAACCCCGGCTCGATTGACGGCGTCTATGGTTCGCTTACAGCGGGCGCTGTTTCTGATTTCCAAGGCGATCACAACTTGTCTGTTGATGGCCAATGTGGGCGCAGCACTAAAACCAAAATCTGGGAGGAGCTTGACGAACTGCCTGCCGGCTGTTATTGATTAACAGCAAGCATACATTGCGAAGTGATTCTTTCAAACGAAGATGATTGATAACTTATGCAGTTGTAAATTACCCTAACCAACATAGTACGAGGACGCTCTGGGCGAGCGTCCTCGTACTATGTTTTCTGCGGTATATTAGTAGACATTAGCGACTTTATTAACCCTGTTGTCTACCAGCTGAATTAATACCATTTTAGGTCATACTCCAGTTCGTGCCCCAGCGTTTGAAAGGGGAATTCATCAACGTGAACGATTTCGCGCGTGAGCGAATTGATTTCCACCTTGTAACACAAGTCTCGCAGCGGGTTGTCATAATCATACTCTTTTGCGGGTAACGATTTGGGATTGAAGAAGAACTTCCAGAGTGGTGCGCTTGCGTCCGTAATATCGTAATAAACATCGATTTCCCTGTATTTCTCAAACAGATCGGACGACAAGCTGTAAGTTTTCTCCAACGCAGCTTTTGCCAAGTTAAAGGCTTCATCCTGGGAAATCGCATCTTCTTGTGGAAGTCCATAAATATAAGTAGATTGGGCCATCACCGTTACATCCGGACTTCCACAATTCATCAGGCCGGTCAGATCGCCGCTTGCAACAATCGCCTGTACTTTCGGTGTAATTTCCTTGGAGTATTCTGCTTGCAATTCCAACGGCCACTGCCGGAAAGCGTAGACACCCATTTCCTTTGCGCGGGTATAATATGCGTCGATAGCTTGATATAGTGCACTGGTGGGACGCTTTGGTAAATTTGCTCGAATTGCACGAATTTCTTCAACGGATTGAAGTAACTTACCCGTTTCAGGATGAATGAATAGATCGATATCGCCCACAGAGTCGAATAGTCCGTTTTCCTGCGGCACATCGCCGGGGGCTGTGTACGTTACGTGCCAATAAGCTTGCGTATCACCAGGTTCCGCCGATTCGGGAATTTCGAAAGAAATTACATAGGTATAATCGTCCAGCACGCTTTCCTCTACACCATAACCCTTTGCAATTGCACTTCGAGCAATGGCGAGAGCCTTCTGTTCGTCCACTTCGCCCGTTGGTTCGGCATAAACAGTCTTTCCGTCATTATCGACGCCAACATCCTCCATGAGTTGAGAGTACCATGCTTTCTCCTCATATGTCCACTGGTCAAACGAACCCCAGGCAGCTTGCATAATGGCAAGGAAGCCGACTTCATCAGCATCCTGCCCAACAAATTCAGCAATCGTTTCATCAGCAATGCGATTTTTTTCATCCTGGCTTACATCAGTTCCCATCATCTGCCTGATATCATCAGTTTCTTTGATATACCCCTCATCTATCAACGCAGAAATGACTTCGATTTTTTTCTCAACCGGCCAGGCGCTAAAATACCCATCTTCTTGTTCGGTTTCTGCGATCAGCGGAGCCGTTTCACGTAATGTAACGAGTGCCAATGCTGTTGCAATCACCAATACAAGAACGATCACAAGTACAAATCCAACGGATAATCTCTTTTTCACTTTGATCTCTCCTCTTACTTGCTGAAGTACGTTCCGATCAAAATCGGGTTTATCTTCCAGTCCAGGAAGGCAGGCATCCATTACCCGGCGAAGTTCATTGTTTTGTGGTGCGCGATCAGACATGCTCATGCCCTCCTTTCAGTTCTCGGCGAAGTCGTTCGCGTGCCTTTTTTAGCCTTATGGATACGGTGGAAACAGCAACACCTAACGTGCTCGAAATCTCTTCCAACGTCAGTCCTTGATAATAGTATAGGAGCATGACCTCCTTGTTTCGATAAGGAAGGGCCATGACTGCTTCCATCAGCGCGCGATCCTCGTTGCTGGTTGCCTTAGCGGGTAACGTGTCCAGCATGACGTTGCGATCCACAAGGCGAAACCATGAATCCCTGCGGATATTACGGCATGTGTTGATGGCAATTCGCATCAACCATGTTTTTTCGCTGCTGTCTCCCCGGAAGGTTGCCATCGCCTGGTAGGCTTTGATGAACGTTTCCTGAACAGCATCTTCAGCCAAAGCAGAATCCTTCAGGCATGCGCAGCTCATGCGCATCAAATCGTTCTTATATAGCGCTATCAATCGTTGAAGCTCGTCTTCACGGGTGTTGTTCGGGCCCATAACAACCCCCATCTGTCGTTCACCCCCTTCACCTTATTAGACACAGTTTATCGGCTGTTTTTTCAATATCCAGAGAAATTCTTCTTGATATTTACAGTATTTTCTCCGGGAATCTTCACCATGTATTACCAGTATTGCATTCTCAATGATCGACTAATCACTTTACCTTATTCTGTCGTGTGGACAAAGGATTGTCAACGTTGTTGCATATACCGTTTATTTTATGAGTCACTGTTCTTCTGATATGGCAAGTTTTTTCTGTGTGTAAGGTCATTTGAAATTGGCGGCCGCTCTTCTGCGCCGGCTGAACGATCAAGTGGAAATGAGGTGATTCCATTGGGTACGAACCCGGCGTAGATGATTCCTGCAGACGAGCTTGGCCGCTGCCATCCTCTATCGGATGGATGTTCTGCAAGGCTTCATTTTACGCAACAAGGCGTTGAAACACGCTTTTTATAGTAACTCTCATTCACAAAACATACGAAATGCAAAAAAACTAAGCTGCGCTTAGATGTATTTCGTGTACCCATCTGAGAGGAGAAAATCATTATGAAATACGCAAAAAAACTGATTGCGCTTGCCTTGGTCATCACTTCCGTTTTTGCCGTCGCCATCCCGGCGCTGGCCACCGCTCCTGATGTTACCCTTACTGTTAGTCCCGGAAAAAACCCACGTACCGCTGGCTATACTTTCAGTAACGGGGTAGCCAGCTTTACATGCTCGTGTACGCTGGCCGGATCAGACGATACCGTTAGGATATTCCTTGATACGTACAACTCCGTTAAAAAGGATTGGTACTTGCAGAAGAGTTACAATTTCACATCCAACGGTACGCATACCTTGTCCTATACTATGGGCAGCAATGACACGAAAGCCCGAATCCGAACCTATGGTTACCAGGAAAACGTTGGTGATGCAACGGTTGGTGTATACGTGAACGATTAACATACATACAAAGGGAGCCGTCCATCCGGTACGGCTCCCTTCATGCTGTTATCGTTCAACTTTCAATGTAAATATCAGGTCAAACGTATCAATCACACGCATATTGGAAGATGACTCATAAGCTTCTGCGGCGTTTAACGGATATTGTACAGGTGAATCGGTGTTAAAATCATCCCCGAGCCACGAGCTTCCAACCAATACGGGATATGGTTCGTCCTGATCTACCGGGGTTTTTCCGGCCGCTATGCTTGCATTGATTTCTTCCCACATTGCCTTTTGATCATCCTGGTAAGTATCAATCGCATGAACCTGTGTTTGCGGCGTAAGCAGCGTGAGGCTAACGATCACATCCGCGGTGTTTTCAGAGGGTAGCAACGCCTCGTTCAGATTTCCGCAGAAACCGAAAGCATCCTGACAGCCAGTTTCCGCTTGGAAGGGATTGCCGCTAGCCCACTGATCTTCAAGCGATGACGTATCGAGTTCCAACGAAATTCCATTGACGCTGATCGCATTGGTAACAATATAGATTTGCTCTTCCGCATCAAACGTGAGGCCAACGCTAAGCGTTTCACCGTCAAAGATGGCGTCCTTCACCGATGTTTCTACACCGGCATTCGTATGTACCAAGTCAACAGTTTGAACGGATTCCTGTTGTTCCGCAGTCTGCTCATTGTTTTTGCCGTACAGATACTCCAGTACATAACTGCGAGTCAGCGCAAACGCCATGCCGACGATTAGGATAAGCGCAATCAACAGCACCAATCCAATTGATAACTTCTTTTTCACCTTTTTTCCCTCCGAAATACTTTCAATAATTTGGTTTACGTTATGCTGTGATACATGTACTTTCGAGAGATTGCTGTCAATCGCTTTGCGAATATAGTTGTCCATCATTGCAATCCCTCCCTTTCCAGCGAGGCTTTCAGGTATTTTTGAGCTTTTTGCAGGCGTTGGTGTGCCGCCGATACGCTGATGGAAAGGCAATCCGCAATTGCTTGTAGCGTCATGCCTTGATAATAATATAGTAAAACCATCTGTTTGTTTTTTTCGGGGAGGCGTAGCACAACCCATAGCACGTTCCTCTCCTGTGATGCAACAGATAGCTGATCCGCTGAGATCTCCTCCAACACCTTGTTACGGTCTACATAGCGGAACCACCGGGAGCGATGATAATCATGGCAAGTGTTGATAGCAATACGGATAAGCCATGTTTTAGCAGTACTATTGTTTCGCTCCTCAAACTGCGCCATGCTGTTCCATGCTTTTAGAAATGTGTCCTGCATGGCATCTTCTGCAAGGTGCTTGTCCGCCAGATAGATAAAGCATATCCGAAGAATATCGTCACCATACAACGCAATCCACTGTTCCAGGCGTTCCTTGCGGTCATGGCCAGGTACTGTGCCATAAGCCACACGAATCACCCCCTTCACATTATTAGACGGTTTACATCATGATTTTTTCCAGGTTGTTTCAACTTTTCTTCATTTCGTTGCGATGCTACTCTTTACTTTTAGGCTACGATCAGTGGTAACCTCTCATTAATAGCGACTGATTGGCTCCTTAAGGCAGGCCTGCTTCATTTTATGGCAAGATGCTATCAAACGCTATGCCAACTTGAACCTTTCTGCATGAAAGTATTGCCTGAATATTTCGCGGTTTCTGCTTCAACTCTTCAACGTTCAAAAAGCCTTATATCCTCTACACTTTAGGGGAACCAAGGGCAGATAAGAACACCCGAAAAAGCTTATCGATGCCGGCTGAACGATCAAGTGGAAATGAGGTGATTCCATTGGGTACGAACCCGGCGTAGATGATTCAGGCAGACGAGCTTGGCCGCTGCCATCCTCCAAGGGATGGATGTTCTGCAAGGTTTCAAAATACGTAACAAAGTGTTGAAACACACTTTTCATGGCAACTCGCATTCACAAAACATACGAAACGCAAAAACCTAAGCAGCGCTTAGCTGTGTTTCGTGCGCCCAAATTGAAAAGGAGACTTCCATATGAAGCATATGAAGAAGCTTATTGCTTTAACCTTGGTTGTTATGTCTGTATTAGCACTTGCGATCCCTACAATGGCAAGTTCAACGAAATACGTAACCTGTATATCCGGCAGCTATGTCAATCTGAGAAAAACAGCAAGTTTAAATGCTGTTGTACTTGCATATGTACCCAAGTATTCAGCTGTGACGTATTATTCGTCAAGTAATGGCTGGAGTTACATCAAATATGACGGTACCTATGGCTATATGATGTCAGAATTCCTTACATCAACGCCGCCTTGGATTACCCGTTATGGTAGCAGCAATCTCTACTTTGGCTGTTACAGCTCATATGTTTATGCTGTGCAAACAACGCTGTATTGTCTCGGATACATTAACAATAGTTTCGATGACAACAATTTTGATTATGTAACATTAGGTGGTGTCGAAGCGTTTCAGGAGGATCAAGGGTTAACCGTTGATGGTATTGTCGGCCCCAATACCAAGGAAGCGCTATACTATGCATGGGTTAACCGCTAATCAACGGTGACTTGAGAACTAATTGATTTTTTAGTACGGGTAAGTTGCTATTCGCTTACCCGTACTAAATCAAGTCATTTACTGAGGTAACTTGTTCATATCACCATCTATCATCTCATTCTTTTCTCTCGTCATTGCTGTCCAAAAGTAGCCGGTAATCGTTTGGTCATCACCGTGCATACTATTAGAAAGAATAAGAATTTTAATACCGCATTGTGAATGTTCATTAGAAAGTATAATAGAATAATTATTGAGCAGATCCAGGTTTGCCAGTATATATGTTTTTAGTTTGCTAAAATCCACCTCCCCGCTTTGTACGGGCAAACTGTAGTATTGAAAGTCGCTGGCCTGATAGATGTTTAATCTGATATACGAATATCTTTCATCGCAGTTTCCGTATTTTGATGAAAAATCAGTATAGGTATCGCGGAATTTATCAATCATTTCATCATTTTGGCTCTGGGGTTTTACTTTTTGCCTGTAATATGTCTCGAATTTCACGAGCACCGCTTTCACATGCTCAAAATCGCTTAACTGGTAGTTCATTTTGTTCGTATCTAGAACACCGCTGTCAACACGAAAATAAGCATCATATGTTATAATATCGTCATCTTTATACTCAATATAACACATGGTGGGATCATACAATGCAATTTTATATTCCCCGTCAGGGCTGATTTCTTTCATGATAGCAATATATTCAGCCATTGTAGAATCCCAATTTATACTCCAAGGTAGAATCGGCAGGCTCTCTTCTTCAGCGAAACATGCTCCAAAAAGTGACAGCAGGATAAATATAATCGCAATACTTTTTTTCATGCAGCATCCCTCCCATATTAAATAACGGCAGCGAATGTTCTAATCGTCCTAAAACAGTAGATAATATAACGAGTTCATCTTTGTGAAAGTTGTTAATGCCTACAACAATCTTCATGTCTTTCCTGCAATTCCCTAGTAAAATAATATGAGTAATGATACAGTACCTCTGTTTTTCCGTCAATGCCCTGCAAAAATGAAATGTAGAACCTGCAGCTCGAATTTCTGTCATCGACCACAAGCCAGTAGGTGGCTAAATCTCCTTTGACTTGTTGAAATTGATTCTCAATCGAATTAAAATCAATTTCTTCGTTTTGCATTGGTAATACATATGTGTTCTATTATGGCTTCGTTACATTTGCCTCTGTAATTTCACCCGTATAAGCGTCTATCTGCACAATGATGGTAGATAGATTCGTTATGTCGCTCCTAATCTGGTCTACCGTTTTCCCTTCCATGTCGTCACTCCAAGGAAAATCTTCCATACGGGATGCGCCGGATCTGTTACATAGTAAAAAACGATTACCTTTCGTGTATCGATGGTTTCGGCCGAAAAGCCTTGGCGAATTGCTTCATCCTTTGCCGTTTGTGTGGCAGTTTCCTGGGTGATCGCGTTGTCATCCAGTACACCACAAACGTTGCGAAGGGTAACGTCATACTCGCTTCCCGGATTGTTCATATAATTATGGATGGTCCGCTATCCACTGTTGCACATAGGGCCTCCACCCTGCCGTTATCTTTGCACGCTCGTCCAGCGACAGGGAGCCATCTATAACCCCAGTCAGCAGGTTCATTTGGGCAGTATAATCTTCGCCGGCGAAGGTAGATTCCCAAAAGTTCTCTCCTGGCAAGGTATAACAAGTGAAATCCTGTTTCCCAGGGACAAGCGACATAAGCACGCCGTTATACCCGTAAACCGCCTTCCACTGCATGGTCTCCCCGTTTGTCACGGTAACCAGCCATACAGGGCTGTTACCATCGTTGAACTGCGGGTGATACATGAAGTAAGCTTGCAGTGACAGTGTTTTGATTTCCGCAGCCGTATACGCCTTTCTAGCGACCAATGCGTCTTTCGTGGCCTGTAAAACAGCATTCTCCTGCGCATCGCTCTCCAGCGGCTGTATAAAGGTAGCATCCGTTAGCAGATCAGGGTTTGCCGTGGTATATCCTTTGCTGCCGTGCGCCTTCCAGTACAAAAGCTCACCCTGTCGTGACAGGATCATTACATAGCCGCTTTCTTCGTCGGGTATGTTCCTCGCCGTAAGGCTCCAATGCGGTTCCCGGGTACCTGCTTCCTGGTTCATTGTTTCCCCAAAAACGCAGTCCCAATCTGCTTTCGAAAGCGTCGCTTCATCCAAACCGCATTTTTGTGAAAAGAACGCAATCGCGATATCCAGCGCTTCTTGCTGTGGTAAATCATCCGCCGTAGGCTGCATAATCACATCTTCATCTGCGATAGCCAAAGCAAATACCCCACAAAGTAAAAATGCTGTTAAAAAACCTATTAACAGTTTTCTGGATCTGTTTCTCATGGATAAACTACCTCCTAATAAGGAATTCAAAACTATATTCATAGAGTTGTAAGCATTGTTAACTTACGAGCCAACATTTTCACAACACTTCTTCATACCAATCAACTCTCCCCTTCTCTTTTTATTCAACGTTACTTGCCGTTTTTTTCATTCGGTATTTTGGTATTGCTTATACGTCCATATTCGTGTGCGAATTCTTCTTCATCAATCAAATGGTTCATTAACCACTCACTCCTTTAGTCAACGAAAGCGTTTCCGGATCTTTTCGCGGTTTCTGCTTGAACTCTTCAATGTTCAAAAAGCCTTATATCATCTACACTTTAAGTGAGCCAAGGGCAGATAAAAGCACCCGAAAAAGCTTATCGATGTTGGCTCAACGATCAAGTGGTAACGAGGTGATTCCGCTTGGTACGGACCCGGCGCAAATGATTCCGGCAGACGAGCTTGGCCGCTGCCATCCTCCAAGGGATGGATGTTCTGCAAGGCTTCATGATACGCAACAAGGCGTTGCAATACGCTTTTCATAACCATCGCTCATTCACAAAACATACGAAATGCAAAAAACCTAAGCTGCGCTTAGCTGTGTTTCGTGTGCCCATTTGAAAGGAGAATTCCAACATGAAAAACATGAAGAAGATTCTTGCCATTACGATGGTTGTTATGTCCGTATTGGTGGTTACTGTCTCCGCCATGGCGACTACAACCGGAGTCTATAATACGGCTGCCGTCCATCTCAGATCGACCATTGGCGGAACGTCTCTCGGGCTTGTGAGCAAGAATGCAACTTGCAACATTCTTAGTGAAAGTACGGTTGGTGGAGTAAAATGGTATAAAGTAAAAATCACTAGCCATACTTCCAACACCCCTGATTTGTACAATAAGACAGGCTGGTCATGGGCTATGTATATTACCACCAATGGTGGGAGCATTCCCGAGGGCCCACAAAGTGCAACGGAAGCGTTTGGCTCTTCCAATCTAAGTACTGGGTCAAGTGGTAACTATGTTAGGAATGTTCAAAGTTGTCTTCTTAACGGTCGGAATCAATACAATGAATCGTACTATACGGGTTTGATTGATGGTGATTTCGGAAACCTAACTTATAGTGCCGTTACGAGTTTTCAGGCAGAAAACGGTTTGGTGAGCGACGGCATTGTTGGCAATGCAACGAAAGCAAAACTTTGGGAACTGTATAGTCAGTATTGCATTTACTAGAACTGGGCCGTGGGGCAGAGGGAGAAGCCCTCTGCCCCATCATTTAGAAGTAATAGCCATCAAAAGAGTTTTCATCGACATACAAGATTGTTTTAACGACTTCGCCAGTGGTCGCGTTGATCTTGACTTCGTAAACATGAAAGTCATCGGCGGTTGCTGTGGTGTCGTCGGTAATTGGGCGATACATCACCAGCACCCATAAAGGACGATCAGGGTTGGTAACATCAAAGGAATAGCCGATTTTCCGTTGATTCAGTGTTTGCTCGCTTTCGCCCAGCACCACAATGGCCTGCTGCGCGATCGCGGTAGCCTCCTGTTGCGTAATTTGTCCTTCGCTCGGGAGACCGAAAACCTGACGTGTTGCCTGATAAAACATGCGAAATTTACGATCTGGGAAGTAAGGATTTTCTTGGATATAGGCATCCACAATCGGTATCCACTGCTCGGAGAAGACGGCTTTTTCTTCGTACGTCATGCTGTCAAACCGATAGTCAAAAACATAGCTAAACGATTGATACGTACGGTTCGTCTGCGAAAATTGCTTATCTGCGGCAACCGTTTGAATATAGCTGCCGTCATACCCCAGCAACATCTTCTGTTGAAGGTCGCCTCCCTGATAGAAATAGATCAGCCAGACCGGCTCGTAGCCATTGTTGAAACGATCACCGTACAGAAAGTAGGCTTTGGAAGTCAGATGATCCATTCGCGTTTCGTAATCGCCAATTTCGTTGAGCGCGGCTTTTGCGTTGAAGATGGCATCCTGCTCCGTGACATCGTACTCGCCAGGTTCAGCAAAGGTAACTCCGGTCATTTCGTCCTCCCCGGCACGGAAAGGTTTTTCATAAGGTGCGTTATAGCAAAGTATTTCGCCAACTCTGTCAATTTCCACGAAGTAGGAACCAATATTAGCATCTGAGTTGGTGAATTCTATCATCCATAGGGGCTCATCAACATCAGCGTCCAGATAGCCAAAACTGGCTGCCGCCGTGGATGCCTCCAGCAGGGATTCCGTATTTTCGAAATGATCGCATATGGTTTCTTTGGCAAGTTCCACAGCGGCTTCCTGTTGTATATCCGTGCTCTCCGGGTCAACGTATACCGTCGTGTCTGCCAACGCAAGGCTAACCAAAAGAACAAGCGCAATCAATAGTGTTACGGCAATCCATGCTTTTTTCTTCATCGTTTTTTGTTCCTCCTCTAAATGGTTGGTTAATCGTGGTTTCAGCTCGAATTCATGGCCGTTAGGTTCTAGACGAAATTCATACTTGTAATGCAACTGTATCCTTTTGTTTACATTCAAAGCGTCTCCCTTTCTTTTGCAATTGTGAATTTCGTGTAGTTCAAACAACGAATCTTCGCCATCAACAATCCCTCCATTTCCTTATCCAACGCAATTAGCAAGCCACATCTTCCGCATTGCTGGTATAAAACCAGGTATAAAAGCACTTCACATTACTTGCCAGTAGCAAGGATATCCTTCCAGCTTTTTCACCTATCTTCGAATACTCCCCCCACATATTAGACGTTATCCTTCTCCGCTTTTTCCAACTAGATAAGTGATCCACACGATTCTGAATCCTTTTGTATCGACCGTCACTGCAGCTGTATTAACTTATTAATCACTTTAGCTGGCAAAAGTATTGCTGGATCTTTTCATGAGTTCTGCTGGAACTCTTCAATGTTCAAAAAGGCTTATATCCTCTACACTTTAGGTGAGCCAAGTGCAGATAAAAAACTCACCTGCTCAAAGATCAAATTGAAAGTGGCGATTCCATTGGGCCCAAAACTGGCGTAGATGAATCCGGCAGACGAGCTTGGCCGCTGCCATCCTCCAAGGGATGGATGTTCTGCAAGGCTTCATTTTACGCAACAAGGCGTTGAAACACGCTTTTTATGGTAACGCTCATTCACATAACAAACGAAATGCAAAAAAACTAAGCTGCGCTTAGCTGTGTTTCGTATACCCATTTGAAAGGAGAATTCTTCATGAGGCACATGAAAAAAATGGTTGCTCTGCTCTTGGTCGTTATGTCCGTAATGGCGGTTGCGCTTCCTGCGATGGCAGACTATCGTCCTTGGGCTGATCGTTGGAATCTGCATACAATTCAACCGAATACTTTCCCAGAAGAAGGATCTGAATTGCGAACGCAAATCGCAAACCTTCAGGGAGATCTGAACACGTTACGGGGCATGTATAACGGGTTGTCGTATTATATGTCCACTTATGCTTTTTCGCCGTTGACCGTTGATGGCTTATATGGTTCGGCCACGACAAATGCCATCAAAAAAGTTCAAGGATACTTTGGGCTAACGGTTGATGGCTACTGTGGTGTGAATACGAAAAACACAATCTGGAATGCACTGGGATTTACACCTGTAGCCGATTAACTTAAACCAACAAGGCAACGTGGGGAAGAGATGCACACGCCTCTCTTCTCCACATTTTATTGACTCGTTGCATAATGTGTATCCGCTAACCAATCACATCCATAGGAGAAGTTTGTTAAAGGCTGAACCGTCGGTCAATTGATTTTCAGCATAGCTCACCACAGCCCCGGTGTGGGAATCGATTTCAACAGTGTAAATCACCTGGTCGTAAAAATCTTCCAGCGTTTCAGCAGCATATCGCACAGGCACCACATAATGAAACCGCCATACAGGGGAATTCACGTCAGTAACGTCATATACCGTCACAAAGGGTTCCGGCATATTTGGTGTATCCTCATCGAAAGATGATTGCGACAGCAGATAGCTTTGGGCAATCGTTTTTGCTTCTTCATCGGTTATCGCATCGGAATCGGGCACTCCGTATTGATAGTAACTGAGCGCTTTCACAATTCCAGGGTAGAAATCCGGAGTTTTCATTTCCTTTGCAAGCACTAACGGGCGTACAGCAGCAGACCATTGCGCTTTTTCTTCTAAAGTCCATGCAGGGAAGGAACGGTACTGATATTCGGATAACAGCGTTCCGATAGCCTGTGCCGCTTCATCTTGATTCCAATTCACACCAAATTGGTCATACATCACTTTGCCAAGATAATATTGAAGATCAACTTCACCGCTTGCAGGATCGATTTCTACGGAGCAGGAATCGCTCTGCCCGCTTTGATCCTCCCAATTCATTTCCAGTAGCCATACGGGTGAAAACCCATCCGTCGTATATATTGTCGTTTGGTCATCAAGGAGTTTTTTCTGGGGAAGAATCACATAATCATAGGTCATGTTGTTCTCCGAAATCGTACCTTGGGGTAATTCCAGCCAAATTTCCGTATAGGCAATCGCCAGCTTCTTCGCGCTGTCTAGGGACAATACGCCGGTATCTGGTAATACATACTTTTCAAAATCCGGCTGCTGCACGTTAGCTTCAATCATTGTTTCGGTATACCACGCTTTTTGTTCGAGGGACCAATAGCGGAAAGAACCCCAAACCTTTTCCACGATCGTGCGAAAGGATACTGCATCACTGGAGCAGGAAAGCCACTGCGTTATGATGCTGTCTGCCAAAGTATCAAGCGTTTCCTCAGAGCCATCGGAGGATAATAATGTTTCCGTATCACTACTTTGCGCAATATAGCCATTTTCGACTAAGGAACGTACTAGTTCTGTTTTTTCCGTACCGCTCCACGATTCATAGGAACCTTCCGTAGTTTCTTTTGATAAGAAATAGGCTGCATCCGTCCATCCAAGTGAAATCGCTGCAAGTGCTACGGCGGCAATGACAATCAGTATTAGCATTAGGATAAATGCAACCGATAACTTTTTCTTCACCTTAATTTCTCCTCTCGCTTTTCGTAGAATGTCCAAGCGAAGAGACGGCATTTGGTCAACACCGGAAAGGCAATCATCAATTGCATTTCGAACATGGTCACAGTCCTTCCAAGAATCATTCATCATTTCCGGCGCCTCCTTCCAAGAAGCCGTGCAAACGCCTTCGTGCTTTATTCAATCTTTCTGATACAGCGGTCGTCGAGATGCTGAGCACTTCCGCGATTTCCCTGATATTCAGGTTCTGGTAATAATACAGGATCACGGCTTCCATCTGTTTACGGGACAGACGCATGATTTCCGTGGTAAGTGCTACGTGTTCCAGTGTTGGCGGTGAGCTGGGCGCCGGAAGCCGCTCAAGGGATACCCTGCGATCCACATAACGATACCATGCATTCCGCCTGAAATCCTTACAAACGTTCATTGCGATATGGATCAGCCACGTCTTTTCGCTACATTCTCCGCGAAACGTATCCAATCCCTTATAGGCTTTCAGAAACACTTCCTGTACGGCATCCTCTGCTAATGCGGTATCCTGTAGATAAATACAGCAGATACGAAGCAACTCTTTTTCATACTGCAAGATCATTTGATTCAGATGTTCCTCATAGTTGCTGTCCGGGCCCTGGACAACTCCCATACGCTTCTCACCTCCCTCAATTATATAGACGTAAGAAAATAAGGAAATTCAAGCCAGCTGTTGAAATTCTTCATGGTTATTTCAATATTTCTTCGTGATGTTTGCATTATCTATAAATGCCGATGCATGCGATGCCATTTTATATCCACGTATGGTTATCATGATAACAATGGGCATTATAAGCCTTTAAACTAAACTGACAGGTCGGGGAGGAACGCCGCTATCGGCGCTCCCCAGATCGTTGACAAACCCTTATATACATGTACCAATGCAGCTTGCTCAAAAAGCCCAATCTGCGTTGTCAGCTGCGGGAAGGCAAGGGGCATCACTTACAGGGAGTAAGCTCAACCCCTTGCCACCCTTGCTGTCTAGCATCTCAGACTTTTTGAACAGGCTGGCAGGGTATCTGCAAAACAAGGTTTTTTGACACCCTGAGGAGCGCCGTTATCGGCGCTCCTCCTAAGCATGGGGCGCTTCATAGGATTTCAGCTAAAAACATCGAAAGCGTATAATTCTCATCCGTCTGGGTACTTTCCATCGTAATCACATCGCCGGTATAGGCATTGATAGCGATGCCACAATACGCATTGGCGAAACGCCACTCAGGACGATCCGGATTTGTAACGTAGTAGAATACGTTCAAATCATCCATGTTTGCATCCATGCCAAGTTTCTCCTGAATCGCGGTAACCGCAATCTTTTGGGCAGCATCCTGTGAAATCGAGCGCTCATCCGGTAACGCGCTCACGTTCCGTGTCCATTCCCACTCGCTGCATCCCTCGCCGGTAAAGTAGGGATGGTTCGCAACATATCCGTTCACAAAATCGGCAAAAGCGTTATAAAATGAGGCTTTTTCTTCCAGCGACCAGCGATAGTAGTATTCATCTTTGGTATATGGGTTAGGAATCCCAACCTCCTCATAACGTGCAAGGCATAGATCGGATAGGGAAGTCTCGCTCCTGAGCACCTGATCGAATACTTTTCCCGCAGGTTCTGCGTCGATATAACTTGCATCATACCCAAGCAGCACCTGCCACGCGATATTTCCCTTTTGGCTCCACATGACCAACCACACCGGTTCACTGCCGTGGGCATACAGGTCGCTGTAAAAGAAGTATGCAGTCGCATCCATTGCATCTACATCCGCAGCATCCACATTCATAATTTCCGTGAGTGCATTGCGGGCTTCCGCAATCGCCTGCTCCCGGCTTGCGTCCTGTTCTCCCGAGGTTGCGTCCGTACAGCCGTCCATCACATTTCGTCCCCAGACAATGAATTGTGTTTGCGGCCCCATAATGCCCAGCATTTCACCGGCTCGAGACATATAGATACGATAGGCCAACCCGTAACCAAATTCGATGGTCCAAAAGGGTTCATCCGTGGGGGCGCCGACCGTATTGTAAGCATCAGCCGCGAAGATGGCATCCGTTGTCATTTGATCAAGCGTCTCTTCCGAGATGGAAAACTTGCTTAGCACAGCTTCACGTGCTTGTGAAATTGCTTGTTCCCGGTCGATATCCGTTTGCCCAGGTATGGCATAAGTAGGCCATGAATCCGTCAGCTCCCCGTATTTTTCCAAAAGTGACGTGTACAGTACGCGTTCCTCATCCGTCCAGTTCTCGATAGGGCCAAGCTCGCGTGTCATGACATTATAGGTATCGATATAGGTCATACCGCTAAAGTATTGAGCCAGGATGATTTCGACTTCGGTTTCCTTTTGATCTTCCGTTAAAGCGTCCCAGTCTGCCAGACTTGTATCAGGTAACACACCGTTATCAAGCATGGTTTGAACCAGCTGTACCTTTGCGGATTTCGGCCACTGCTCATATTGTCCATATGTGTTCTCAAGTTCTGCAAAGCTGCTAAAATAGTTCGACAGCCCGACAGCCAACGCGGTCACCGCTGCCAGCACCAAAACGATGATCAGAACAAAGCCAACAGATAGTTTCTTTTTCACTTTGGTTTCTCCTTTCGCGTTTGCCAAAACACGCTGCATCATCCAAGGCTCTCCTTCCAAACCGGAAAGGCGCGCATCAACGGCATGGCGAATCCGTTCACCCTGATTGTGGTCATCCATGAAAACGTCCCCTTTCCAGCATCGTGCGTAGCTTTTTATGCGCACGGCCCAGTTGATTAGATACAGTGGATGGCGTTACATTCAAGGAAGCAGCGATCTCCGTTACACTCATATCTTGATAATAACGAAGCATCAATACTTCCTTACACTTCCTTGGTAGTTCCATAATCGCAAGTGTTACTTCCTCGTCCTCCGCCTCATAGGGCAGCGATGCTTCCGGCAGTTCTTCCGGGGTTATATACCGATCCACATGGCGAAACCACCCCGTACGCTGCATATCCCGGCAAGTATTGATTGCAATGCGCATTAGCCACGTTTTCTCGCTGCATTCACCGCGAAAAGCAGGCAGAGCACGATAGGCTTTGATAAACGTTTCCTGCACCGCATCCTCGGCTAGTGCTTTGTCTTTCAGATACAGGTAACACATGCGGAGCAGAGCAGTTTGATATTGATTTACCAGTTGGTACACCGCCTGATCCAGATTGTTGTCAGGGCCCTTGACAACCTCCATCCGCCGCTCACCTCCCTACCCTCTATTGACGAAAGAAAAGTCGGATTTTACGACTGAATGCAAACTTATTCTACTTTTTTGCATGCTTTCTGCACATTATCATTCTGAGTGTTTCCGTTTCGGACGTCAAGTTTATAGTTTTTGAATCTACTTATCCCTTAGAAAACGAACGTGTTGCTTGACCTTTTTAGAGTATCTTCAGCAATTCTTCAATGTTCAAATGTACTTGTATCTTCTACACTTTATATGGGGCGATAGGAAATATCATTCAAGGAAATTGAGTACGGCCGATGTCCTTAGGATCGTCAATTCTATGGTATAAGGGGATGGGATGGCAATGAATGGATTTGTTCAGAGGCTTATTATGGAATATACCAATTATCTTCATGATAAGGAGATGTATGAAAGGCACCTCGAAATGCACGAAAACTACGATATGCGTGAAGCCCTGACCGTTATAGAGATAAGAATTGGCATTGTTGAATGCTTGTTTAGGTTGCTGGATTCACAGGAGAAATTCGCATTCCGCCAAGCATTTCAAGGTACTCAAAACGAAACTGCCGCCATGCAATCAGCAGCGATTATGTGGATGTGGCGGCTTTCTATGGATGGGCGAACTCCCTGGCAGGCTCGGGAGCATGCTGTCGCAAAGATTGCTGTATTTGCTTCTGAGCATATGGAGATGATGCGGGCTATCTTCATTGATAAACAAGCTTAAGCGTTATTTGAGAAATAAATTCAAAGAGATATATAATGCGCTTGAACAACTGTATTGACTTGCCTAGCGTTGCCGTTATTTTAAATTACGAATTTCATCGTATTCGACCAACACGCGCATTAAGCACTAAGCGGAATGATGGATGTGATTTATTCAATTTATCGCTCCATATCGTTGATGCGCAGTGCAAATTTGTATTTAGCCCCGTAAACCCCAGCCGGATCCGCAAACGCGAATCCGGCTGAAGCTTATAGGGAAAGAACCCTCCCAACCCTTTTAGGCGCACGATACCGCACGGCTTTTTTCGTCAGCCGTTTTACAACATCGGCACCCGCAGGCCGGCCTTTGCCCCAAGGAAGGCCAGGAGGACGAACGCGACGGCCGCAATGCCCGTCAGCTTGAAAAATTCGCCCAGCGACGCCTGAAATACGAGCCGAACGATCATAAAATAGTAGATCGCCTTCCAGACGAGGCAGAGCACAAAGAGTGTTCCCAGAATGAAGCTTACGACCTCGCTGCCCTGCCACAGGCCGGGGAAAAGGAGCAAAACGCCGTACAGGAGCATGCACAGGATATTGGGCGAGTAGCTCAGCCCCCATGCCGAGGCAAGCCGCGCAAACGTCAGCTCCCTGCCGAAGCTCTTTGCCGTCAGCCACAGCACCCCGCCGATGCACAGCCAGGTCGCAACGGACACGATCAGGGCTAAAGCCATGCTCCCGATTCCGAGGCCTGCCGCAACCTGCGGGTCGCGGGAAAAATGGGAGAGGATCGGAATCACAGCCGCGCCGAGCACCGAGGCCAGCAGCGGCAGAAACAACGCGGCTTCTTTTCTATGCTCCAACTCGTCCTTCCCGATCACGTCCATTGGAGCGGTGATGGATTGATAGATAACGCCGAACATCGTTTTTTCCTCCTATCCAAGGATTAGATTCATCATTTCCGTGAAGTTTACGCCGGCAAGCCCCCACAGCACGCCGGTAATGGCGGCGGCGATCGCCGCGGCGGCATAAAGCGGTTTTCTGAAAAGCAGGGCCTCCAAGGGCGATACGGTCGCCGCCGCTCCCGGCTCCAACGTCCTGGCAAGAACCCGTTCCCGCAGTCCTTCCGGCGGCTTGCTCTCCGTATCCAGCGATCGGATCAGCCGCTCGATTTCGCTGTCCTTCATTGATGGATCCCTCCGTTTTCCAGGGCCGTATAGTTTTTTGTAAAGCAGGCCCTTGCCCGCTGCAGGATTCCGTCCGTCGCCTTTGGCGAGCGCCCGACGACCGACGCGATTTCTTTCACGCTCATGCCGTCCATGTATTTCATGATCAGCGCATATCGGTACAGGGCGTTCATTTCCGCGAGCGCGCGGGTCACGAAGTCCCGCGTTTCGTTGTTCAGCACAATCTGCTCCAGATCGATCCCGCCCGGGCTTTCCTCCGCCTGCTCCGTACCGAAGGCCTCAAACCTTTCCCTCCGGATCGCCTTGCGGTAGCTCTCGTTCAGCTTGTTCTTCGCGATGGAGCACAGCCATGTCCGCCACGAGCTTTCCCTGCGGAACCGATCGAACGACGACCATGCGGCGGCAAACGTCTCCTGCACAACCTCCTCGGCCAGCTGGCCGTTGTTTGCGGTTCTGGCGAGGATGAAGGCGTAGACGTAGTTGAAGCTCAGGTTGTACAGCTCGGTGAACCGCGCTTCCCTGTCCGGCATAGGGTGCTGCATGATCGGCCTCATTCGATTTCGAACGAATACTCGAATATCAGATTATCACCGTTGTATACCTCGAGGGTGTAGCTGCCGGAAAGCGCGGCCTCCCCGTCCAGCCGACTGGTGATCACGCCCTGAGGCTCCGTCGTAAGGGAGACGCTTTCCTCCGCCACCGAGGCGCCGTCCCTGAGCCATTGGCAGGTGAAGGCGGTGCCCTTGGCGCATTCCACGCAGTGGAGGTTTGCATACAACGCGCCGCCCTCCGGAATTCCCGCGCTGTAATCCGCCTGATACTCGTTGAACGCGTTGGATACCACGAGGTACACCCCGTCCCCGCGGTTCTTTTCGGCGGCGGAGTATGCGTCGGTCGTATCGATCGCGCTGTCGGAAAGGATCATCCCGGCCACGGGACCGTCGCCCTTATTGAGCAGCAGAAGCCCCAGCAGCACCGCCGCGACCACGATCCCGGCAAATACGATCCACGCCGCTTTTTTCCCCATCGGTTTCTTCATCATTTTCAAACCCCTCTTTCATCCCAAGGATATCACGCGCTTATTCGCCGTAGTTCAGTTCGTCCTGTTTCGTAAAAACGCCGAGGCCCGTTCCGATCAGCGCCGTAAGGTAAACGGTCAGGAATGCGAGCCCCCAGAGCGCGTAGGCCGTGCCCGAATAGCCGCTCAAAGCGTTCATGATCATGGCGGGCGATATCAGATAGAGAATCTTCGTAACGGTTTCACTCATCCCCATCATACCGGAAAGGCCGTCGATCATCAACACAAACAGCCTCGGCATCAACAGCGCGCCGACAATGAGGGCGGCAATCAGGGAGGCTCTGGAGGAGCGCAGGACGATCGAGAGCCCCAGCCCCATGAGGCCGAAAACCGTGAGGAATGAGGCGACAGGCAGCAGGTACCGATAGACCGTCAGGCTCAGGCCGATGTCGCCCGTGATCAGAAGATAGACGATCGTCAGAGCCGTCGTGTACAGCGCCGCAAAGGCGCAGGAAGTTACGAGGCAGGAAAGCGTCTTGCTGAGGAAAACGGTTTGCTTGGATACGCCCGACGTCAGCACCAGGTCCAGCATCTTGCTTTCCCGCTCGGCGGACAGCCCGTTGCTGTTCATGGCCAGCGCCACGATCGAGCCCAAAAAGTTAAGCGAGAATACGACCGCCATGTAGAACATCCCGCCGGAATCCCGCACCCCGTCCGCGGCGCTGGAGGTAAGCACGAACCAGACCTGAAACAGCAGCAGGATGCCGAGCATCAGGAAAAACCGCTTATGAAAGCTGTTTTTAACGTCGCGCTTCAACAGGACCGAAACGCTGCTCAAGTCAGGACGCCTCCTTCATCAAACGATTATACAGGGCTTCCATTCCGCGCGGCCTTACGCCGAAAACCCGGACGTCGTTCTGGTAGAACCAGGCGAGCACCGAGGGAATCTCCCCGCGTTCGACGCGGGCGGTCAGCAGGCCGCCCTGCGCCTCGAACCTTTTCCCGAAGGAGGCCGCCAACTTCCGCACGGCGTTTTCCGGCAGGCCGTCCGTTTCGATCTCGTACACGGTCCCGCATTCGCCCCTGTATAGAACCTCGCCCTTGTCGATCACGGCGACGGCATCGCACAGGTTTTCCAACTCCATCAGCACGTGCGAGGACAGGAATACCGTGCACCCGTTCCCGCGCAGGGCCTGAATGACGGCGCGCACCTGCTGCACGCCCGTCGGGTCCAGCCCCGCCGTCGGTTCGTCCAGAATCAGCACCTCCGGCAGTCCGACCGTCACCGCGACCAGCTGCAACTTCCGCTGCTGCCCCGGAGACAGGGTGCCGACGTTCGCCGCCGCGTCCAGTTCCAGCTCGCCAGCAAAGTCCAGACTGGCCGCTACGCCGCATTTCCGCAGGTCGGCGAAAAACCGCAGGGTCTCTTCGACGGTCATGGCGTCCCGCAGGCGAACGTTCTGGGGCAGAAAGGAGGTTCGCTTTCTGATTTCCACCGCGCCGCCCGTGGGCTTCATAAGCCCGCACAGGATGCGCATAAAGGTCGTTTTTCCCGCCCCGTTTTTCCCGATGAACCCGAAAATCTGCCTTTCGGGCACGGACAGCGTCACCTCCTTCAGGGCCTGATAATTACCAAAGGTTTTGCTGACGTGGTTCGCCCGGATTGCTTCCTCCCCTGTCATTTCATCAACTCCTTCACCGTATTGGTTGCAGGGCGGGGAAAAATCCCCCGGTTTTGCGGCTGATTCCTCTCAAAGTTCTAAAGCCGCCTGAACGTATGAATGCGTCCGGCTCGTTTGCGGCGGAAACCGGCTCGGCCCTACGGTATGAACGCGGTCCGCCGTATCGGAGCCGGAAACCCGATAGGCAAAATCGGTCGAGCAATCAAACCCCCGTTTCTGCGATAATAGACCTCGTTCGATCGAATAACAGAGGCGGGAGGGCATACCATTGGACGAAGTTATCAAAGCAATGAACCTGTGCAAATCCTATCGCGGAGTTCCCGCGGTCCAGGACCTCACCCTGTCCGTGAAGCGCGGAACCGTGTTCGGCCTGCTCGGCGCAAACGGGGCGGGGAAAACCACCGGCATCGAGTGCATCTTGGGCATCCGAAAGCCGGACGGCGGGAAGGTTTCGATTTTGGGCGCCGACCCGCGCGCGCAGCGAAAACGGCTTTTTGAGCGGATCGGCGTGCAGTTTCAGGAGGCGAATTATCAGCGTGAGATACGGGTAAACGAGCTCTGCGAGGAAACGGCCGCGCTGTACCGCAAGCCGGTCGATTGGGATAAGCTGCTCGACGATTTCGGTATCGGCGAAAAGAAAACCGAATTCGTGAAGGACCTCTCCGGAGGTCAGCGGCAGCGCCTGTTCATCGTTCTTGCGCTGATCCCGGACCCGGAGGTCGTAATTCTGGACGAGCTTACGACGGGGCTGGACGTCAAGGCGCGCAGGACCGTATGGCAGCTCCTGAAAGCCATGAAGGAAAGCGGGCTGAGCATCCTGCTGACTTCCCACTTCATGGACGAGGTAGAAGCGCTGTGCGATGAAATCTGCATCCTGCGGGACGGCAGGACGGTATTTACCGGAACCGTGGAGGAGGCGGTGCTGGGCAGCCCGTTTACTCGGTTTGAGGACGCATACCTGTGGTATTCCGGCGAGGAGGGTAACGGCGATGAGGGCTTTTAGCAAAATGTTCAAAACAGAGCTCAGGCTGAGCATACGCGACATGAACATGGTGATGTTCGCGGTCATTATGCCGCTGGTGATCCTGGTCATTCTCGGCATTATCTACGGTGAAAAACCGGCCGGCGACGGGGCGGGCTACACCTGTATCGAGCAATCGTTCGGTGCGCTGTGCTCCATAGCGATATGCGGCGGCGGCGCAATGGGTTTGCCGATCATGATCTCCGAATATCGCGAGCGAAAGATCCTGAAGCGGTTTCAGGTGACGCCGGTAAGCCCGCTGTTTCTTCTGCTCGTACACTACGTCATCTACACGCTGTACGCTCTGGTTTCCATGCTGCTCCTATGGGTTTTCGCCGCCGCGTTCTGGCATATGGAAATACACGGGTCCCTGCTGGGCTTTCTGGGCAGCTGGCTGATAACCCTCCTGTGCCTGTTCAGCATCGGCACGCTGGTGGGCGGCCTTGCCAAAAACAGCAAACAGGCGGGCATGGTCGCAAGCCTGCTGTACTTTCCCATGCTGATCTTTTCCGGCGCGACGCTGCCCTACGAGAAGATGCCGGTCGGCTTGCAAAAAGCCGCCGATCTCATGCCGCTTACCCAGGGGATCAAGCTGATGAAGGCGACGTCGTTGGGCGAACCCATGGAAAACGTGGGGGTGTCCTTGCTTCTGCCGGTCGTTCTCACGCTGGTCTGTTTCGCGGCGGCCCTTCGGTTTTTCAAATGGGAATAGGGCAAAAAACGTCGGACCGTCGGCCGTCCCGCATGGTAGAATAGAAAGGGGGAGGAATAACGATGAACGAGCAGATTCTGGCCGTGCAAAAGATGCAGGATTACATTGCGGAGCACCTGAGCGAGCCGATCACCCTTGCCGATCTTTCCAGCGTATCGCAATTCTCTCCGTGGTACTCGTACAGGCTGTTTCGCCGTTATACGGCTCGAACGCCCGCGGATTATATCCGCAGGCTCAGGCTCAGCCGGTCGGCGCTCAAGCTGAGGGATGAAAGCTGCCGGATCATCGACGCGGCCTTCGAGCTGGGCTTCGGAAGCGTGGACGGCTATCAAAGGGCCTTCTTTCGCGAATTCGGATGCAATCCTCGCGAATATGCCGACAGCCCCGTCCCCCTTCAGCTGTTCACGCCCTACGGCGTCAAATACAAAGAGCTCACGGACCTTCCGGTTCAAGCGGAACAAACCCGAAATATCTTTATCCAGGCGATTCGCAAGCCCGCGCGAAAGGTGATCGTCAGGCGCGGGATATGCGCGGATAATTACTATGATTATTGCAAAGAGGTCGGCTGCGACGTGTGGGGACTCCTCATGAGCATCAAATCCATCTCCAACGAGCCCATTGGGCTCTGGCTTCCGGAGAAATACCGAAAGCCGGACACATCGGAGTATGTGCAGGGCGTCGAGGTCGAATCGGAATACAAAGGCGTGATTCCCGATGGGATGGACGTAATCAGCCTGCCTGCCGCCCAATACCTGATGTTTCGTGGGGAACCCTTTCAAGAGGAGCGATTCAATCAGGCAATCCGGGAAGTGTGGGCGGCCATCGATCGATACGATCCGACGATCGTCGGATTGTCCTGGGATCAATCCAACCCCAGGATACAGCTGGAACCCGTGGGGTCCAGAGGCTATATCGAATTATGCCCGGTGGAGTAAAGGGCCGCCGTTTGTCCATGCCGTTTGCAAATGCCGAACGGGGAAAACGCTTTTGACGCAGTCCACTTTCACGGGGAGTTGCGAGACCGCCGTTCCTATGCTGGGAAATATTAAACCCACGTTTCATTCGTGCTTCAGGATTCTTATTAATGTTGCTTGTTTTGATGCCGCTTAGCAAACCTTCGATAAACGAGGATCCCGGCAACGCTGACGACGCCTGTGATCGCGTACACCCAAACGGCGGACCGATAGTCCTGCATGCCTAATGCGTTCCCGGTGATGGTCGAAGTCAGCACGGAGGGAATCCGCCCGACGCTGGTCAGGAGCAGAACCTTGCCCAGCGTCATCGGTGTCAGGCCCAGAACGTACGTAAAGACGTCCTTGGGGGTGCCCGGGATCAAAAACAGGATAAACACCAGCAGGTTCAAACGTTCGCTGTCCTTCAGAAAGGAGACGGACAGGAGCTTTTCGCGGCTCACAAACGTTTCGACCATCCTGATCCCGAACCGCTTGACCAGCAGGAAAATTATCGCGGTGCCGGCGGCGTCGCCGATCAGGCACAGCGCCGTCCCTTCCCAGGTGCTGAAAGCATAACCGGCGCCAAGCTCCATCGGCTCGCCCGGGAGAAAGGCAAACACCACCTGCAGCATATCCATGCCGATGAAGGCCAATCTCCCCCGGAAACCGTGCGCATCCACCCACGCCCGGAACTGCTCCGGCTGTTGAAACACGGCCGATAACGGTTTCCACAAAAGAAGGGTCGCCGCAACGAAAACGGCCACCACGACAGAGCCGGAAATCAATGCGTATCTTTTTCCTCGTTTTCCATTATCAAGGTTTTCCCTGCCGCGATACGGTTCAATCATCTTATTTTCCTTCCCGGCTTTTCACAAGATCGCGCGGAGGCGACGCTTCCCCGGCAATCCGTACAGAATACCGCCGCAAAAAAAGTTTCCCCGCGCATTACGCAGGGAAGTATAAACGATGGTTTTCAACTTTATATCAACAGTCCGATTGCCTCTCGATTTCTTTGCGGGGGAGATATGCTTCCACGGGAGCATGAATGAACCCACGCCGTGCCCCGAAAGGCGCGAAGGGCCGAGTAAGCGCTGCCGAAGGCGCCTGTGCGATGTCGAGCCGACTTTCGATCGGATTGCGCTTGAGGAAACCGGAGACACAGCGCAGCGCTGAGGTATTGGGAAGCGCAAACCGGTGAAAAAGCGGCCGGGGGCTTACGGAGACTGATTCAACGATTATCCGGGGCACTCACCTGGTTTCCCCGCAGAAAAAACTTGCCTCGGCGCAAGCGCCGCCTTTTTCGTCGTTTCGGATTTTCAGGTCGCCGCCGTGCTTTCGGCAAAGCACCTTGCCGATGTAAAGCCCGATCCCCACATGACTACCGCCGGCTACTTTCTCGCTCGTGTAATAAGGCGTAAATGCCTTTTGTAGCGCTTCCGCGGCGAAGCCGGGCCCGTCGTCTTCAATGGTGACAAAAAGCATCTCGCTTTCGTAGCGGCATCGTACGGTAACCGTGCCTTCGGCATATCGAACCGCGTTGGATAACAGGTTATCCAGCACGCGGCCGACGACCGACGCGTCCATTACCATCGTATCCTCGTCAATCGCACTACGAAAGTCGAGGCTGCGCCCTGCCTCTTGCGTCAGCGCCGCCGCCGTGCTTCGAAATTGCTCGACAACGAGGGCCGTTGGCGCCGGGCTGAGCGCCGGCCGGATATCTTCCACCCGTTGCGCCTCGCTCATCGTCTGCACATAACTTTCAAGCCGGGTAATCTGCCCTGCCATCGCGGAGAACGCCGCAACCGTCTGCCGCTTATCCATTTTATCCTGCGGAACATAGTCCGTCAGAAGGTCCGCGTATCCTTTCAGCACCGTAAGCGGCGTGCGCAGGTCGTGCGCGAAAGCGGCGTTCAGCCGTTTACGCTCCTCAGCGGTCCGCCACAGCGTGCGGTTATTATCCAGCAGTGCCGCCCGCATTGTTTCAAACGAGGCGCATAGCTGCCCCATCTCATCCCGGCGATCATAACGGATCGAGAAATCGAGATCGTTTCCGGCGATCTTCTCCGATGCTACACGCAGCAATTCGATCGGCCGCCTGAGTTTGTTACGGTAAAAAAGCAGCGCCGCCGCAATAATGCTCAAGCCGAAAAAGAGAGGGATCGACCAGGTTTGAGCCGTACGGCAGATCGCTACCGTAGTCCCGTCCTGTTCCGTGCAATCGGCGGAAAGCGCGGTAATAAGCAACACCTGCCCCTGATCGTTTTGCAGGGTATATTGCTCGCTGGAATAGCCGTAACGCTCGTTGATATCGTCTTCAATATCGGCCGCGATTCGGATTGCGCAGGAGCTGAGCAAAGCGGCGAGCAGCACGAACAGAAGCATGTACGCCATAAAGGTTTTGGGAATCGAAAGATCGCGGAAAGTCCGTCTTATCCTACCCATTTGTAGCCCACGCCCCAAACCGTTTCGATATAGGTTCTGTCGCTGACCGCCGAGAGCTTGGCGCGAATCCTGCGGATGTGCTCGGCGATCACGGAGCTGTCGCCGTCGCTGTCGCAGCCCCAGATCCGCTCGTAGATGCGTTCCCGGTCAAAGACCTGCCCGCCGTTTGTGGAAAGCAGCTCGACGATATCGAACTCTTTTTTGGCAAGGGCAACGGGGCACTCGGCACACGTGAGCGTTCGGGAGGCGTAATCGATGGACAAATCCCCCGCGAATCGAAGCTTGTTCGAGGACAGATGCCGCTCCTCCCTACGCAGATGCGCCGCCACCCGCGCGCCGAGCTCCGCCAGGCTGAAGGGTTTGACGATATAATCGTCGCCGCCCGCCTGAAAGCCTCGAATCTTGTCCGAATCTTCTATCCTGGCCGTCAGAAACAGGATCGGGCAATGAACAAGCCTCCGGATCCGGGCGCAGATCTCCAGCCCATTTCCTTCCGGCATATTGATATCCAATAGGATAAGATCCGGGTTCTTTTCTACCTGCTTCAGCGTTTCCGCTCCGTTCGCCGCTGCGAGCACCTCGTATCCGTTCATGCGAAAATACTCGGCAAGCAGAGTAACAATATCCGTTTCGTCGTCGGCGATCAATAATCTGGCCGTTTTGCATCACCCGCTTTACGATATTACGCGGATATCAACTTTTTATCAACCACTACATTAATACGCATCAGACATGTGTTGACGTATGCCCGTATGCGGTTGGCAAACCCGAACCGAAGCAGACCGATTGCAGTAATTATGCCTTCGGTGGCGAATACAAGATTAAGCGCAGCAAATGCCGCATTCTTTGCTCAAACTGCTTTGGCACGGAAAACGGCGGCCCGGCCCGGGCATCAAGGCAAGTATGGAATCAACGGCTGATCAGGGCTGCCCTGCGCAAAGAAAGTGAGGTATCCGTGCATGAAAATTATGCTGATCCATAGCAGCGGCAGAACAAACGGCAATACGGAGCGCCTTTTGAGAACGCTGGAAAACGAACTGGTCAAGGCCGCCGAAAGGCAGCGAATCCCCATGGAAATCAGGTATGTCGCTCTTGCCGAAAGGGAGATTCACCCCTGCCGCGGATGCCGCCGCTGCTTCGACCGGGGGAGCTGTCCCTATCAGGATGCCGTGGCGGAAGTGGAAACGTTCATTACGGACTGCGATGCGCTGGTGCTTGCCGGCCCTGTTTATCTGGAAGATATCAACGGCATTATGAAAACCTGGATGGACAGGATGGCCTTTCAGGCCCACCGCCCGGCTTACTTTGGCAAATACGCCGTTGCCCTCGCCACATCAGGCGCCGGGGCTTCCGGCCACGCCCAAAAGACGATGCGAAACGCCTTAATGGCATGGGGTTTTCATATCCTGTTCACACGCAGATTCAGGATGGGCACCTATATGGAAGATACGCTCCTTGCGGAACGATATCGCGGGCAGCTGTCCGAAATGGCGATGACGCTGGTTACTTCCTTTCAAAAAAGCGCAGCTCAAAAGCCGACGCTGTTCTCGTTGGTTTCCTTCCACATTCAGCAGAAATACTATCGAACCAGCCCGCACGCGGGCGCGCTGGACCGTGCTTACTGGCAAGAAAAAGGCTGGCTCCATTCCGGTACGCACTTTTACATGCCGGTAAAATGCCAGCCCGTTAAGTTGTTGATTGCAAACGTTATCGGGGCGATTCTTTCCGCAGGGTTTCTCTGAGGCGCAATAACCGGCCCAAAGCGGTCTTCGTTTTCCCGCCGCTTCCGGCCCGCGAGGACGCCCGCATTTTATTGGTATGCGGTTTCATTTTATGGGCGAAACGGATGCGAGTAATGTCGAATTACGGAAAATACGCGGTGCAGGATAACGCCGTCTGCTTTGAAAAGATGCTGTCGTATTGATCCGGCCCTGCCCTGTGCATCCCAACCTTCGACGTCCCAAGCAGCGGTCATACACAAAGCAGTCTCCCCAATGCCTGCATCACGGCTGCCCACGCCGCCGAGTGTGGATCGATCAGTCTGAAGTGGTCGGTTTGGGGAAGAATTGTCAGCTCGGCCGCATCCCCTGCCGTGGCCGCCCCTTGGCAATACTCCCGGCTTTGTATAACAGGGACGTCCGTGTCCGAATCCCCATGAAACAAAAGTTGCGGTACGTGCATGGGCAATAATTCGATCGGCGATGCGCTGCGGTAGCGATCGGGAAATTCCCATGGGGTACCGCCGATGAGGCTGGCGACGGGGCTATCTGCTTGATGCCGAGCATCCGTTTCCCACATTTTTTTCAAATCCGGGATGCCGGCTAAGCTGATTACGCCCCTGACCGGTATGCGCAGAAAATCGCCCATCCCGTCCCGCTCCGCCAAGTGGGCTCTGGATGCCAGCCAGAGCGCCAGATGCCCGCCCGCCGAATGTCCGAGGATCGCCACGCGGGAAAGGTCCAAGGGAAAATCCTCTTCCAACCGGGCCAGGTGATTTACGGCATCTACGGCATCGCTAAACGTTTCGGGCCAGCCCCCTCCGGGTTCACCGACGCGCCGGTATTCCACATTCCAGGTCGCGTATCCCTTCCCTCCCAGGGACTCGTCAAGCGAGCTAATTTCCGCAAGCCCGTATTTTGCTTTCCAAAACCCTCCGTGAATCGTAACGACGACGGGGCACTTCCCGGCTGTGTCGGGCACGCGCAGAATGCCGAATTGGGAAGGCTGGTTCCCATAGGCCCTTTGAAAAGAAGACAGGATCGCCATCACAAACCCCTTTGTATTTTCATAGAATTTTGCCTTGCCGCGCCAGATAACCCCTGCGGATCAGCTCCGGAAACGCGGCGAGCCGGTTCGTCAGCTTTTTCCGCTGGACGGGACGCGCGCCAGAAAAGCGTCGATGTAGCGGTAGAATTCCTCCTCATCGGACAGATGCACGTTATGGTCCGGCTGGGACATTTCGCAGGCGGTGCAATCGGCGAGCAGCGATTGCATCTTTGCAAGCTCAGCATCCGACACGGCTTCGTGGCTTTTCGACCGTATCAGCAAAACGGGGCACTTTATTTTCGGCAGCAGATCGTACCAGGCAACGTACTGCCCGATGCCTGAGGCTATTGCGCTTGAACGGAACATCATTTGATAGCCTTCCACGGTTTCAACTAGGCTGTTCATAAAGTATTGGTATTCCAGCTCGGAACAGGCCATTTCCTTAAGATAGTCTATCGCCTCTTTTCTGGAGGCAAACGGCAAAGGCCACCTCCGGGTCGGATCGTTGCGCCCCCACACCTCCGGCCCCTGCGGCTTTGGAGGGCCAGCAGCCGATTTGTCGAGGATCGCTACCGCTTTAACATATTGGGGGTACAGCGCGGCCAGATAGCCGGCCACGGCGCCGCCCATCGAGTGGCCGATGACGATGGCGGATCGAAGGTTCAGGTGCATCAGCAAATGGATGACATCGTCGGCCATTTCCCGATCAGTATACCCGACTTCCGGGGCGCCGCTCAGGCCGTGCCCCCGCTGGTCCGGTGCGATAACGCGGTACCGGTCTGAGTAGTGCTGCATAAAATCATACCACGTTTCCGCCCTTCCGCACCTGCCGTGCAGGCAAACGACGCCCGGCCCTTCCGTTTGGGTATCCATATAGAACATATCCAGGCCGCTTATCTTGACCATGCTCCTGAACACTTTTGCTTTTTGCATTTTCTTCTTTCTCCTTGTCCGTTGGTGCATTCATTCTACCGGATTCGGCGAAACGGTGTCAAGCCGTGCCCGAAAATCGATGCGCAGGGAGAAAGCATAGCGGCGAGCAGGGAAACCGGAGAAGGCCTGGATAATCAGGGTGGGACGTTTGGCGACGTTCCCCGCAGGACGGTTTCTATCGGCAATAAGCCTCGATAGCCCGCTCGGCATATTCGGCCGTGACTTCGTCGCCGACCCTGTCAATGTTTTCCGTCATGCTTCCGCCTCCGCTGTATGCGGCCCCCAGTGATAGCGGGATCTCGTTGGTGCAATTGTAATAGTGTTCGCCGATAAATTTCTGTAGCTTTGTAACCTGCTCGCGTACCTGAGGATTATCAACCGGTCGATCCTTCAGGGCATGGAACTCTGCGATGACGCCGAGAAGGGCCTGAGCCAGCGCCATTTCCTGCTCCCGGCCGCGCCCTTTGCTCTTCTCCTCAAGCTCGTGATAGGCGGGCGTCGAGCCCCAGCTTTCTTTGGTTTGCGCGGCATACTCGTCGATCTTTATCGTGCCGAACGTGCTAAAGGTCCTTCTTTTCACCCCGATCAGCTTTATTCCTCGAGCAAGTGCAATTAGATTTTCCAAGTGCCCTTTCCGCATTTCGAGCAGAGCGATCTGTTGCTTAAACGCCTTATTCCGGTTAAAGGCCGGGCTTTCAACGATGCTCCGTATATCTTTGAGCGAAAATTGAAGCTCTTTGAAAAGCAGGATGCACTACAGTTTGTCCAGCGCCGCGCGCCATACAGCCTGTAGCCGGAAGCCGAAATTTCCGTGGGCCTGAGCAGCCCGATCTGATCGTAGCGGTGAAGTGCGCGTATACTTACGCCCGTTTTTTTCTGACTTCATGAACCGTCATCACGATTCGCACCTCCTCACAGAACTATGATAAACGCTGACGTTGCATCAGAGTCAATACTTTTACACGAACCATCCCCCGGCCAAGCCGGGGGAGTCGTTTTTAATAAGAGGGAAATTACCGCAAAGGGCAGATTTGCCTTGGATTTTATTCAACTTATAGCATTTTATTTACAGCGGCCAGTTGTCTCTTTGGATTGGCTTTCCGTGGGCGGGACAAATCCAGCGGAAAGAATAATCCGACACTTTCTGAATTGAATCCATCAGAATCGAAGTATTCCAGTTCCATCCCGATGGATAGGGCGTTAAGCGACCCTTTTTGTTTTTTACAAGGTCTCCCGCGAAGAGAACATCCTCAAAAAGCAGGCACACATGCCCGGGCGTATGTCCGGGAGATGGAATGACCTTTACGCCTCCGATACATTGTTTTGGATTGTAGACGGATAGCTTTTCCGGCTTTGGTACTCCGAAAACGCGAGCCAGATACTTCTTGAATCCCGGGCGGGGTATCTGACCGAGGATATAGGGTATATCCTCCTGAGACGACCATAATTGAGCTCCTGATAATTTTTGCAGCATCACGGCATTTCCAATATGGTCGATGTCGTGATGCGTTAATAGGACATGCTTTATATCCTGAACAGGAACGTTCATCGATGCCAGCTCTTTCACAAGCCTTCTGCCCACCCAGGGTAATCCCGTATCAATCAAGATAATTTCTTCTCCGAGGACGAGATAGGCGTAAGCGCCGTAGGTGACATCCAGAGCAAATACATTTTCCGTTATTTTCATGGTTGCGGCTCCTCCTTAAGCAGTCCACGCTGTAAAAGGCTGTTATTAACGGCTTATCTCCCTATAATCTATCAATTGACTGTGCTACCCGCTTGGGGCGCGCCGTGTTCTGCGTATTCGCGATTGAAGAGCGTGTATATACGATAACCCGAGAGTGCCGTAAAATGGCCTTCGTTATTTATCGTTCAACAATACATACGACGGATGATATAATCCTGTCGGTTTGTAGAAATTCTCCCCAATATACCGGAATCCCAGTTTTTTCAACAGCTTTTTCGAAGCCTCGTTTTGCGGATGGTGCCCCGCGTACAGCTTTTCCGCCTTTAAAACGGAAAAGCTATAATCGATGACAGTCTTCGCTGCTTCGGAAGCATACCCCATTCCCCAAAACCTCTTACGCAGATGAAACCCGATTTCATAAGCGTGGCTTTCGCTCTTGAACGGACGAACGCCGCAGCAGCCGATCAGCTCCTCCGTGGGCAGGTTGAAGATAGGCCAGTACTGTACGTGAAACAGTTTATCGTTATTGATTTCCGTTTCCAAACGGCTGACGATATCCTGCTGCGTAAACACACCCGTTGCGCAAATATACCGCGTAACCTCCTTGTCTCCCCACAGGAGGGCGGCCAGGTTCAAATCGTTGTCGCCCCATTTTGAAAAGCCGATTCGTTCCGTTTTAATGAAATATTCTCGCATTTCATACCTCATGTCTGTTGTACTAAGGAAGTGCTGAATAATCATGACGGTGTTCAACGCCTCTCCGACGCCCCCCTGCTGTCCGTTCTCGAGGATTGCAAAGGAGTGGGTCAAGCTGTTTCATTATACCAGATTTATTCTTGGAATGAAGGCGTTTCACTATTATATGACGATCAACCCTTAATTATGTATGCAAGAATTGGATTGGCAGGCAACCGCGGTCAGGCGGTCCGCACGTCGGTTATGGCAATTTAGGTATTGTAGTTTTGCTTTGAACGCGTAGCATGATATAATCGGGAATAGAGCTTGCCGGTTTGTTATTCTCCTTTTCTATAAAGAAATTTTGAGGAGGGACCAACATGATATACCGTCAAAGGAAATATCCTTTGTTTTCAGCCTGCGGATTGAATTGCGGCCTGTGTCCTCGCTATCATACGGACGGAGCGTCCAAGTGTCCCGGTTGCGCTGGGGAGGGCTTTTCCGCAAAACATCCTTCTTGCGGTGCTCTATCTTGCAGTCAGCGCCACGAGGTTGAATTTTGCTGTCTGTGCGAAGAATACCCTTGCAATAAGTATGATGGCGTTGATATCGCCGATTCCTTCATTACGCATATGAACCAACTCAAAGATTTCGAGAAAGCAAAAAACATCGGGCTGGATGCTTATGAAGCTGAACTGAATAACAGAGTCGCATTATTAAAATATCTGTTGGAGAACTTTGATGACGGACGGCGAAAGAGTTTTTTCTGTATTGCGGTCAATTTACTAGACTTACCAGATACGGAATATGTAATAGCACAGATTAAGGATCAAACGCGCAGAGACATCCCCCAAAAAGGAAAAGCTGCCGTTGCTGTTCGTATATTTCAAGCTATGGCAGAGAAAAGGAATATCACGCTGCAGCTACGCAAGAAGCCTAAATCTTCGTAATCAATTTCTGCTTCAAAGAACCTAAGGGGGCCCTGATCAGTGAGGTTATATTATGTATTCAACGATTAAGATAGGCGTAATTGGCGATTATGACGGTCGCCCATCGCATATGGCAACCGATGAAGCAATAAAGCATTGCGCTTGTCACTTGGGTCTGAAGCCGGAAATACAGTGGCTCCCCACCGTCTCCCTTGAGACAGGCAGGGAGCAAAGTTTGAACGGTTTCGATGCTTTTTGGTGCGCTCCGGGTAACCCTTATAAAAGTGCGCAAGGAGCAATGAATGCAATACAGTTTGCAAGAGAAAACAACCACCCATTCATTGGGACCTGTGGAGGCTTTCAACATGTTGTGTTAGAGTTTGCCCGCGACGTACTCAGTTTAATTGAGGTTAAGCAGATTGATTTTGACCCATACACACCTAATCTATTCATCTCAGCCCTCAATTGCTCACTCATCGGAGAAACGAGAAACATTAATTTAACCAAAGGAACCAAGGCTGCCCAAATCTATAATACAAAAAAAGCGGAAGAGCGATACAATTGCAATTTCGAGTTGAATGATCAATTTAGAAACCAATTAACGGCCTTTGGCTTTGTGGTTGCAGGAACTGACGAGGCTGGTCACGCAAGGATACTGGAAATGCCTCAGAACAAGTTTTTCATTGCAACGCTTTTTCAGCCACAATTGAGCTCAACACCGGGAAATCCACATAAGCTCATCCTTGCTTTTTTAAAAAGTGCGGATAAATCCAACCAAAGGCAAACATAGCTTTGGCAATTACAGTTTGTTGGGTTGCTATGAGATATTTGTTGACTGATGCCGAAAACCATTCATGCAGATTTCCGAGTTTGCCTTTATGAACGACGACACTTCCTTAATCCACCTTGAATGTTACAAGAGATAAAACAGGCTAACGCTGTGTCGGTCTATTTTTCGTTTGCAGATATTTTAATCTACCTCGTTATCAGTTATTATTTAATCGACCGAATACGTATATAAATCTGAATTTGCGTACATTGTGTATATAATAACAATGTTGGTCGTTAAGAGAGAATACAATGAATGCATTTCTTACAGTAATACCGCTTATTGTTATAAGGTTCGGACTTTTAGGAATATTAGACAAGAAAGCACTACGACGCGCTGCCCTTTTCGCTCCGCTGCTTGGGAAAGAAAAAGTGGCGTACTGGTTTTATCAAACTTCTAATATTGCATTTTTCGTATATCTGTGTTTTCTCAGGATTACGACCGACCCATTCTGGCTTTATACAGGATTGGTGATATATGGATTGGGAGTCTTGCTGTGTGTTAGATCCGTAATTGATTTTGCCAGACCAAAGGAGAACGGTATCAATGTTTCTGGGCTCTACAGGATTTCCCGCAATCCGATGTATCTGGCATATTTCGTCCTCTTTTTTGGTTGTGTGCTGCTCACACGCTCTTTGATACTGTTTATTATACTATTCGTTTTTCAAATATCAGCACATTGGATTATCCGGTCGGAAGAACGATGGTGCATTGATAAGTTTGGCGAGGAATATGTTAATTACATGTGCAAGGTAAGGCGTTACATCTAGAGGTATTTCTTCAAATGAGCATTATAAAATCTGCTGAATAACATCTTGCATGTTTTTCGTCCTTTTATTCTGACTTCTTTATTGATGAATACGACTTGTAGATTCTATTGTGGAAGTTGATATAATAAACGCATTCTGGGGGACATTCAGAAAAAAGTATCCTGCGGGGACCGCGGCCTGCCGGAACTGCACTTACTTGTGCAATTATATTTCCAGCAGGCCGCATAATTGGCGTATAATAACCATACGTCGATTTTTATGGCGCGTGACCGATCAGCTAAACATAGGATCAGCCGTGCAGGTCAGTTCCGCTATGGTTTGGAACATTCAGCTATAACGCGATCTTTTCTTGACACCTGCTCCTCCTCTTTGAATGCCTGAACATCATTCATTCTAGCGGAGTATCAATGGCTTTGCCATTACTTTATGAAATTGCAAACTCTATTATATTCCACCCGATTCTTTGCAAACTGGGGGTGCAGACGAAAAGCTTGGGGCTCAGTGCCTGAGTCCAACTTTTCGTCCGCACCCCCAGTTTTCCCGAAATTCACGCAAATTCCGTCACAGCTCGAATTCCTTTGCCCTGTAAGGCATGCAACACAAAAGACGCTGGAGAACCTCGCTTTTCGAGGTTCTCCAGCGTCTTTTAACTTCTTATATTTTCTGGTATTTTCCGTCAACGTCCGAATGAACTTACGCATCGAAATCAGGTGACGGGCAACCGTCCGTGGGTTCGAATCCCACCCGCTCCGCCACTCATAAGGCTTTCCTCGTTTTGAGGAAGGCCGTTTTTTGATTCTGCAAACATGTGGTTTTACCCGCCGCCGCTGATTCTTTGTACACCGGGGTCGCCGCCACTCCCCGGTTCGGCCGGGGTTCGTTGCGGGCGGTGCATTATGCGCTTCAATTTTTCGCTGTAAAGCCTGCCCACTGCGCAGATGCTTGCTGGTAAACGATAACGATTGTAACATAAATTTTCTATAAGCCATGGCAAGAAACGCATATGGAACTCTATGCGAACGCCGACGGCATTGGGAAGATATATATTGATTGAGGTAAGTGCTGAGTAAAGGCTCTTCGCGTCTGCCTTCGTATAGCGCCGCCGCTTCGGGCTCAAAAACCTTGAAAGAGCGACGCTATTCCCGGGGTTTTCCTCCCTGGAATCGGCGGCGCTCCGCATCGGCGGCCGCAAAGCGGAATTGGAAAGCGTGATTTTAGGAGCGTGGAATTATGAAGAAGCAGATGGCATTCCTGATTACAATCATCCTGTTTTCATTCTTAGCCATCACGTGCGCCACCGCTGCCGTCGTGAACCTCACTTCCGACGGCAGCTACACCATACAAAGCACCGACGATGCCATCAATATTGCCGCGGGAGTCGACATGACGCTGACGGGAACGGGCGGCGCCGGAACCTATGTGTCCTGCGGAGCGGGCGTATCGCTTACGCTGGATGGCGTTACCCTAACGCCTACGGTTAACGCAAGTCCCATCACCTTTAACGGCGCCGGCAACACCCTGACGCTTGCGTCCACCAACACCGTAACCACGGGTTCGACAATAGGGCGTGCCGGAATCCGGGTAAACAGCGGCGTTACGCTTACCATCAACGGAAGCGGCACGCTCAACGTTACCGGCGGCCTGTCCTCCGCCGCGATCGGCTCCGACCGGCTGGCGAATTACGGAACGATCATCATCGATAGCGGAAACATCAACGCAACGGCGATCCCTGGCATGGTGGGCTCAGGGAATAATACAACGTATGGCGGCGCGGCGATAGGCAACGGCTCCTACAAGTTTAGAAACGGCAGCATGCCAAGCGGCGGAACGATCTATATTTATGGAGGCAATATCGTTGCGAGAAGCCACGCTACCTGCGGCTCGGCCATCGGAGGCGCGTATCGGGCCAAGGCGGGCGTGATCAATATCTGCGGCGGTACGGTTGATGCCGAGATTCTCGCGGCATCCAATAACAATGCTGAAGGGATTTACGGTACCGCCATCGGCGGAGGCAGTCAAAGGTCGGTCTCCGGTACCTCGAATATGTATACAATCAATATTTCCGGCGGAACGATTAAGGCAACGAATGCGATTCCTGACAAATTTGGCGGGTCGGCAATCGGCAACTCTTACGGTGCCAAAGGAGGAACCATTAACATCTCCGGCGGTGAGATTACAGCGACAACAAGCAGTTACTGCTCCGCCATCGGAGGAGGCCGGGAAGCAAGCGGAGGTACAATTAATATCAGTGGAGGAATTATAAGAACATCAAATTCCAATCACTACGCCAGCTGCTTCGGTTTGGGAAACGGGGAAGCCTACAACCCATCTTCGGTCTCCTGTGGCATTACGATAAGCGGCGGGCTTATCTACGCAAGCGGTAATGGTTCTGATATAAACACCAACGCCGGCATTACGATAAGCGGAGACGCGGCCGTATTTATGGCGCACGATACGACGGTCGAAACGCCAACCTGCACGACCGGGCACATCCATATGAACCCCACGAGCGCGGATTATGCAGGCAATTGCCCGTACGGTATTGATATCGACGCGTCCTGGTCCGGGGCGCTGGGCGGGTATTTCCGCCCGTACACCTTATCCTACGACCTTAACGGAGGCACGGGCACCGTTCCTTCTTCGGATGGCCCCTACCACATGGGAACCCTGGGAATGGCAAGCGTAACGGAAAGGAACGTCATGTCCAGCGTCAGCGTGACCGCCGCGAGCTCGAGCGGGTTTTCAAAAAGCGGCGCCCAGTTTACCGGCTGGAATACGGAAGACAACGGAAGCGGCACTTCCTATGCGGTAGGGTCCGGCGTGAGCATTCCGTTTGACACGGCGACGACGGATTCCGTTTTGTATGCGCAGTGGTTGGCCGTGCCCATCGACGTGCCGAAGACGGGAGAAGATACATCGCTGTTTTATCTATGCTTGTCGGCCACGGCACTTTCGCTTGTGGGCCTGGCCGTGCTGTTGGCCGTCGATATGAAGCGCCGCATGAAAACGAAGCGTTAAGGCGACGGATGCGATGAAGAGCGGGGCTCGTTCCCGACCGTCGGCTTGAAACCGTCAACCCGCTTCATAACAAAAACGAATCGGTTCAATGATTTCCGCCGGTGGCGACCGGATTTGTCCGCCACCGGCGGAATATCCAATTGCCGGGGCCTTGCACGACCGGAGCATCCCGCCGCGCGGGAGCTTCGTTGTTGAAGAACGTTTCCAGTTCGGCTGACCGAGAGCGAAGCGAACGAGCCAAAGCCGCAAGCTCAAAAAGCGGCGAAGTTTGCTTTTTGGATACTCAGAAACGGAGGAACCCCCCGACTGTAATGCTTGATTATCCGAGGTGCAACATGCAACGCGGCAGGAACTATCGGCAGACCCCGCTGGTAAGGAAACGCTTTCGCTGGCGCGTACCGTTGGTTTATCTGTGTTCCGCCGTTCTGATATTCAGCGTCGTGATGCTGACGATGTACCAGGCTCATTCCAATGAGAATCGGGCCCAGCAGGCGGAGCTTTCCGCACGTCACAAGGCGGAGCTGCAGCAGGAGCAGGCCGGGGAAACCGTCGCTGCAAACACCGAGGCCCCCACCGCAACGCCGGAAGTCGTTTCTGCGGCGGCTTCGCTTACCGCGGCTCCTTTGGCAACCACCGCCCCCAAACAGACCTTCTTTCAGGTGATCGGGCTGACGAGAAGTTCCCTCAAATCCTTCGTAAAACAGAATGACGACACCGTGGGCTGGCTAACCATTGAAGGGCTGGTAGACCAGCCCGTGGTATACCGGGACAACAGCTATTACCTCACCCATGATTTTAATAAGCACAGCAACTCATGCGGTGCGATCTTCATGGACATGAACACGCCGATCCACAGCGACACGCAGAACCTGTTGATCTACGGCCATAACATGAGGGACGGCAGCATGTTCGGGCGCTTGATTAAATATATAAAAAGCAATTATCTTCACAACCACTACATCGTGCGGTTCGATACGCGGATCGAAAGCTTCACCTATCTTATCTTTGCCGTGGATCAGGTTTCGCTCGATTATACGGCCCGGAATTTTCTGAACTTCGCCAGGTATTCGCCTTTTTACGACGAGGATGATTTTAACGCCTATATCGATGACGTATATGAGCACTCGCTGTATACCCGTTATCTGGATGTGGATTATACGGATACGCTTCTAACCCTGGTCACGTGCATAGGCGACGACCGGCTGATCCTTGTGGCGCGCAGGCAGCGGGAAAACGAAACGGAATCTGAAATCCAACACTGCCTGCTGAATTTGTGTATGCGGTAATGCCGGCAGCGCGCAGGGGATTGAATCATCGTTTACCTGGTTGAGGCTGCATTGACGTGTTTTCTTGCCTGTATTTTCGCAGGGAACCATCCCATCGATAAGGTAAGCCGGCGCCGTACGTTTGGGTATGTGGAAAACTCGGCAGAACCGCTCCTGATGCATGACGGGCGGATATACGTCCCATAGCCATTGATACTTGCCTTGATCCGGCACGAAGATCACCACCAATTCTCTCGAATGGTCAGCGGGTGAGCTTGCTAAACCGTACCTTCGCGAATCTGGAAGCTGAGACGGCTTTCTAAAATGGTACAACTGTTGTTGCGTTTCGTTCGTCATATGATAGGGAACCGTGTTTTGAAGGGGCCGCCGCCCCTATGGGGACAAAGCGCCGGCGGCCACGCAGCCGGGGCGGCACGTGTTTGCGCGGGCGGGCGAATCGCCGATGCCGTTGATTTGTCCGACAAAAAGGAGGAAAACGAATGAAACGCTTGCTGGCAGCATTTCTGGCGGCCGTTGCCGCCGCAGCGCCGTTTGCAGGCATGGCGGAGCAGGAATGGTACCATGTGCAGGAGTTGCGGGAGGCGACCCGGGACGGCTGGCACCAGACCTACGAAACCCCGTGGCGTACCGTACGGGTTGACGTGGATATCGAGGTGCCGGACGTGGAAGCTTTCCCGATGATTCGGGTGCGGAAAATGCAGCCCGTCGACGTGACGAAGTTGAATTTTGAAAACCTGGACGTCCGCGTGAACGTGGCCGGTGATTTTTACGCCGTGGAAGGCGCTTTCCCGCAAAGCTCCGCCAAGAGCGCCGATTTCAAATCCATACTGGATTTTGGCGACAGCGTTCCGGACTGCCTTCCGGAAAACAACGGGACGACCTATCAGGAGGCGCTGGACGTGATCGACAAAGCGCTCTGCGCCCTGTGCGGCCGGGGGCTTGCGGACGTCTATATCAAGCAGACGCGGGTGGTAAGCCGCTATTACAAGTACAAGGTCGTGGACGGCGAACGGGTTTGGCTCGATCCCGTAAACGACCGCGGGTTTTATCAGTTTGACGGGCGGCAGTTATTTCACGGCATTCCCGACGAGTATTGCGGTAATTATACGACCGACGGCAAAGCGCCGGCGTTCGGGGATATCGGCGTCTCCGTTGCGGATGGCGACACGTGGGGATTCCATCTGGGATGGCTTAACGAAACGGGGGTCCTTTACGACGACGTTCCCATCCTTTCCTTTGAAAAAGCGAAGGCCGCCTACGAGGAGCTGATTGAGAAAGGCTTGGTTCGGGACGTATTGGAGGCGCGGCTGTGCTATACCTCCTACATCGATCCCGACGACAGCGATGTTTTTTATCTCCTGCCGGTATGGTACGCCCGCTGCGTTTACGCCAAGAAGGCGGATACGGAGTTCCCGACCTTTACGGACCCCAACACGGGCGAGGTCTACACGGATAACCCTCAATATGAGGAGCTGGTCTTTGAGGCGCAGAAGGGGACGCTCATGGACTGGGACGACAGCCGGCGGGACAGGCGGGACGTGCCGGAGATCGTCACATGGGATCAAGTTGAGTAGACGATAAAACAAAGGGTCTTATGCAGATAATCCGTACAATCGAATCAACTGTGCGCGGGGCAACCGTCGTTGCCCCGCGCTTTTGCATCCTTCCTCGACGCACGGGCCGCTTATCCGACGGCCGGCGGAGAATCATCCACCCAGTGTTCTTCCACTTCGTCGGACACTTTCCACAGCACCGTGCTCATCCACCATCTGCGGTGCAGGTTGTCCAATAGGCGCATCGTTTTAATCTCCTGCGTAGCGCAGTCCACCTCAACGGACCAGTTTTCGTCGCCCCTTGTGACCGTGAACTTCCACACGGGGTTGGGATCATCCCCGATGAAGCAGAACCTTGTGGTGCCCATAGGCGTTTCCACCCCCAGGGACGCCGCGGCGACGTCGTATGCCTGCTCCCGGGTGATCGCGCCTTCGGGGATGTCGGGATAGGTCGTTTGCAACAGGCAGAGGTACGCCTGGTTGTTGGTATCGGAGGCCAGCGCCGCGGAAGCCTTGAAGGCCCGCAGCGTGCTCTGGTCCCAATCCAGGTCCGAGCCATACACTCGCCGGTAACTGTCCTGGATATCGGATACGGTCGAATCCGCCGCAATGCCCGGCCGCACCCAATCGTCCAGCACGGTGCCGTCGTCCCGCAGGTATACCCAGTATTCCCCGCCCTCCAGATACTTCGGCGAAAAGGTGACGGACCAGAACAGGCCGGTGTATTCGTCGTCCGGGCCGCCGTTGACATACTGGGTGCAGGTCTCGTATTTCGCCGGATCGGAAAGCGGAAGATCGGCTACGTAGGTGGCATGGATGTAATCGACAGCGGCCCGGATGATTGGCTCCTTTGCGGCTTCGCCCGTTTCGGGCATGGCTTTTTCCGGCTCGTCGATGAAGCCGATGGCCACGCAGACGTCGTCAAACCATTTTTGCTCTTCCAGCGTCCAGGCGGCCGGGTTCTCGCCGAATTCCGCTTTGGCCATCGCCATCAGCATCTCTTCTTTAAAATACCCTTCTCCCTGATCCAGCGCCCGCTGAATTTGATCCTTCGTCTGCCGGGAAAGCTCGATTCCGTTTTCCTCGGCCAGTTCTACCAACAGGTTGGTGTCCTCCGCCGTGTAGGCTTCCCCCTCGTATTTGTTCGCCATGGGAACGGCCTCTTCTTCCACAATCTGCCGCATGGACAGCAGCACCGCCGCCGCCGCGCCCGCTGCGAGCAGCACCAGCACGATGGCCAGCACCAGGCCGACGGACAGCTTCTTTTTCACCTTCACCCCGCTGTGGATGGCGGCCAGCACCTTGTACTGCACGGAGGGGCGTTCGTTAAGATCGACAAAGTAATGATCGATGGCGGTGCGAAGGGTGGGCGAATGGTTATTCATACGGTTCTTCTCCTTTCAAAGCAAAATACAGGTTGCTCCGCGCCTTTTTAAGCCGCTTGGAAACCGCCGGACCGGAAATTCCCAACACCAGAGCGATTTCCCGGAGGGTCAGCCCCTGATAGTAATACAGCAGCACAACCTCCCGATACCGCGGCTTTAAACGCATAACTTCCTCCGTGATCATAATGCTGTCGGGATCAACGAGGGGTGCGGGCAAAGGAAGCTGCTCCACCGCGGCGCGACGCTCAACGAAGCGAAACCAGCCGTTGCGGCGCATATTTTTGCAGGTGTTTACGGCGATCCGCGTAAGCCAGGTCTTTTCGGAACAATTTCCGCGGAAGCCGGGCAGCGCCCGGTAGGCTTTGAGAAACGTTTCCTGCACCGCGTCTTCGGCCAAAGAGCGATCTTTCAGATACACGCAGCACATGCGCAGCAGGTCTTTTTCATATTGCCCCATCAGGTGGATCAGCCGGTCTTCCAGGGTTTTGTCGGGATCACCCATCCGCGTTTCACCTCCTTACCCTATTAGACACGGCTTTGGGGGAATTGTTAACCGCCCGAAGAACAAAGGGCATTTCCGTGGCTATTGTCTGTTATATTTTCCCATATACCATTATACAGTAAGGGAGGAGCGCCGTTTTCGGCGCTCCTCCCGAGCCTGGCGCAACGGACACCCTTTACGGAATTTCCGCTAAAAACGCCGGTCTTGACGACCAACGTACCCGCTTATAAAGCCGATACGGTGGCGATATCACGGTACAGCGGGAAACTGGGCAGCGCTTCCTTTCCCGTGGGCACCGCGCCCGCGTGCGTAAGACGGGGCGCGGCTAATTCTTCCAGCGTTTCAATTTCCCCGCTCACGTAGGCGTTCACACGGTCCGCCGCGTATTGCAGACGGGCGGAAAGGCCGCCGTAGCGAATATCCTGGACTTCCCAGCCGAAAGGTTTATACCACCGCAGCCACGCCTCGCGGTGCAACCGGTGCAGCGCGTCCAGCGCGGGCAGAATTTCCGCCGTGATCTGCCTTGCGGTGGCGGCGAGCGTTTCCCTGTCGCCCAGATCGTACGCCTGCTTCAGCCGAACGCCCAAATCCACCTTCAGGGACAGAAACCTCGCCAGCGCTTCAGCCAGTTGAAGCGCATCCGTCGCTTCGGCCGGCCCGCCGCCGCTTGCCAACTGCGAAGCCTTCCCGCGATAATACGCCGCATAATTGCCCGTGGCGGCCTCCACGTCGAACAAGCCCAGCAAAGGATCCTGCCAGAGGAAATACTTCTGGGGGTTGGGCGCTTCCAGCCCGGTCAGCGAAAGGCCCGGCTGCAGTTCGTCAAAGCTGCCGAGCGCGGCGATCTGTTCGCTTGTCATTCCGGTGGCGAGCCGCGCCTGCAGGTCGGCAAGCCTGTCGCACCGATCCGCACGCTCCTCCCAGGCGCTCTCCGCAAACATCTGTATGCCGGGGAGTACCGCGCCTGGCATGCCTTCCCCCCCGTCGTCCCGCCACACGGTGGTGAAAACCTCATGGATGCCGGCGTCGCGGCAGGCGGCCAGCCCTGCCTGTACGCTGGCTTTCGATTTGATCAGATTCGGCTGCATGCCCAGCCACGAACAAACTCCGCCCGCAAATATCGGCTGGATGCCCAGCTTCTGATGCTCGTGGATATAGCGGTCGTAGAAAAGCTGCGTGTTGTGATAATAGTCCCAGTATACCACCTGGTATTCCTTCGGGATCACGTCCGCCATGCGCTCCGGCAGAACGACGGTTTCGTCGTAATAGCCGTTGCCCCGAATGTTCACGCGGAAAAGCATGTCGCCCCACATCATGGGCGAAAGGCCGAGTTCCTTGCAGATCCCTTCAACGCGGCGCAGATGCTCCGTCATCAGGTCCACCTTGTCTCGGTACCCTTCCTGGTCCAGCCGGAGCCCGCGGCCCAGCCCGTGAGCTTCGTCCAGACCCAGGTGGATGCGACGGCTGCGAACGGGCGCGCTGGCCGCCGCGATCATCTCCCCGAGAAGGCGGTAGGTTTCTTCTTTCCCAACGTAGAGCGTGTCCTTATCGTCCTTCACCTCGTCGAACACCCGCCAGCGCAGCAGACGTTCCAGATGCGCCAGCGTCTGTATGCAGGGGATCAGCTCGATGCCCAGCCGATCGGCGTAATCATCGATCTCTTTCATTTCCCCGTAGCTGTACCCGCCCCGGTAATGGCCCAGCGCGGGAATCGCGGGGGAGGTATACGTGTCCTCGGTATACAGCATCAGGGTGTTGAGCCCCATCAACGCCATGCGCCGAAGAATCAGCTTCACCGTTTCCACCCTGGGCACGGAATTGCGCGAGCAATCGTACATTACGCCTCTTGTGACAAACGGGGTCCGCTGCTCAAAAAAACAGGTATCCATGCCGTTTTGCACGGCGGAGGCCAGCAAGCACAGCGCGCGCGTCGCCTCCGACCGCCCGGCGGCCAGCAGCACGGCCTCCCCGTCCCTCAGCCGGACGGAGAAACCTTCCTCGGCGGGATACATGCGCAGGGTAAGGCCTTCCAGATAGGGCGATAACAACGGTTCAATTTCCTTCACGGCTTTTCGGACGGGGTCTTGCATCATCAGGTCGGTCATTGACAGTTCCATGTATTTTCTCCTCCGGTAAGCTTAATATGGATAGTCCGGCCCTTTGGGCCAACCGTATTCGGAAAGGGATTTCCGGGAGCCGTAAGGGTGTACGGCGCAGCCTGCATCCTTCGCTTGTCCGCCCTCCGCCCGTTTCATTCCGTTTTGCCCCGCGCCGCCGGTTACCCCACCATTCCCGTGCGTTCGATGCTGCGGATGAACACCTTTTGGAGGCAGGCGAACAGCACGATCAGCGGAAGGATGACCAGCAATACGCCGGTGGACTTCATAATGGCGAAGTAGCCGATGTCGCTGGCGGCGGCGGACATGTCCACATGGATTTGCGAGAACTGCAAATCCATGGAAAGCAGCGCCTTGGCCATGGTCGGAAGGTTGGAATAGAACAGGAAAGCGTACATGTTGTCGTTCCACAGCCATACGAATGCGAATAGGAAGATGGTAGTGAAAATGGGCAACGCCGCCGGAAGCATGATGGAGAAGAACACCCGGCGGTGGGAAGCCCCATCGATGGAAGCCGCCTCGTCGATTGCGCCGGGAAAACCGCGGAAGAACTGACGCGCCAGAAAGATATACAAGCCGCTGCGCGGTCCCGTAGCGGTGAGCGAGATGAGCAGGAAGGGTGTCACGCTCTCCGTGAGCCGCAGGCCCTTGCCCCCGTTCACCAGCGAGATCAGCCCGAAGGGGTCGAAATTCTGAAAGTTTAGGTACAGCGGCGTCAGAATGATCTGCGGGGGAATGACCATCATCACGATCACCAGCGCGAACAGCGGCCCCCTGAATTTGAACTGGAACCGGGCAAAACCGTAACCCGTCAGCACGCAGGCGAACGCCTGACAGGCGGCGCTTAAAAAGCAGATGCCGGAGGTGGACAGGAGCGCGCGGCCGTAATTCATCAACTGCATTGCTTCGGGATAGTTCATCCACGTGAAATGCTTGGGAATGCTCTGCACGGTTTTGTCGTATAGGTCCACCTGCTCCATAAAGGACATGGAGAGCTTGGTGAACAGCGGATAGAGAATCATAAAGCAGATCCCGACCACAAAGGCTGTGCGGCCCAGCCATACAAACCCTTTTACCACACGCCGCCTAAGCCTGGCGGCGTTAAACGCGCGGCGAACCGGCCGAGCATCATTCATGATAGAACACCCGCCTTCCTGCGAATAACAGCACCAACGCCAGAAGCACCAGGAGGATCAGAAAGTAAATCCAGGCGATGGCCAGTCCATATCCGAAATCCGAGAAGGAAACCACATACCCGCGGATAAAGCTGACCACCTCGTTGCTCATGTTGGTCAGCGAATCGATGATGGTGTAGACCATGTTCAAAAGAAGATAGGGTCCCAGCATCGGAAAGGTGATTTTCCAGAAATTTTCCCACAGGGTCGCGCCTTCGATGTTGCTGGCTTCGTAAAGCGCGGGGGAAATGGTGTGCAGGCCGGACAGAAAAATCAGAATCTGGATGCCCGAGGCCGTGATGATGTTGTACAGTCGTGAAATCACGTCGGAAAGAAAAGCCGTGAGGAAGGACGGCAGATTGCTGCCCATCAGATTGAGCAGGAAGGCCATGGCGGTGGTACGCTCCTTAAGGCCGTCGGAAGTGGCCGCCACGCTGCGGTTCATCATCATTGTATAGACGATGTTGCCGCTTTCCATGGTGGCAATCACGCCGGTGGACACGATCACCGGGAGGAAAAACAGCACGCGGGCCAGCGTCCGCCCCCGGAACTCCTGCGCCAGCAGAATGGCCGAAAACAGGCTGAATACCATGATGAACGGAAGGTCCACCAGCATTTGCAGCAGTGAATTCGCGAGCACTACCCGGTATTCCGGGTCCACGGTGAACGCCTTGACATAGTTATACAAACCGATGGACGTCAGGGTATAACCCCCGTTTTGCAATTGCACGTCGCTCAGGCTGAACACCACCGATTGCACGATGGGCAACAGCATGAACAGGGTAAACCCAATCATGAAAGGCGCCACGTAAAAGTACCCCGCGCGGTTGCGCCGCTTCGTCAGCTTCCCGCTCCGCATACGTCCGCCTCCTTTCGGTAAAGGCCGCTTTTCGCGGGCAGAAGGAAGCTTTCGCCATACCAATCCACCCGCGTGTCCTGCGCTGCGTAATTAACATACACTGCGCCGCCGCCCTCGTACCCCGTTCGGGTCACGTCGCCCCGGCGCTCGTGGCTTACGATCTCCAATCCGTATACCGGTTCGAGTACGGCCGCCGCCTCCCGATAGACCGAAGCCGCTTCCTGCAGGTTTGCGTCGATATTGGAGGCGTACAGACCGTCGAAATCCGTATACTTCACCGCCTCGGCATCCGTCGCGAAAGCCGACAGATACAGCCCGGAGCCCGTCTCCATCAGCCGGAGCAGATAGGTTTGCGGGTCGTCCTGATAACACAGGTCGCTCGCCGCACAGGCCACATGGCCGGAAAGGACCATCTGCAACAACGGCACCTCCTCGGTGATCAGCGGATGCGGAGAAGCTTCCACGGGCAGGTCGTATGCGAGGGTGAGGTACGGCAGCAGGTAGCTGTTCGCTCCCTCCGACAGGAACGAAACACCCGCGGATTTTTCCGCTCCGATCAGGGCCGCAACGCGCGCTTTCATTGCTTCGCGGGTGGTAAAACGGTCGCGGCTCTGATCGCTGTACAATTCCTGCCCCAAGGTCGTAAGCGCGAAAGCGTCCACAGCCGACTTCTCCGCACTCGCCAGAAAAGAGCGGACCGTATCTTCCAGCGAGTCCGCGTTCATCAGGTAGGCGGAAAGGCCTTCTTTGTCCTGGTACATCGTGGAAAGGGTGTATTCCGGCTTGTAGGCAATGGCGGAGGTGAGCAGACGCGCCGTGTCCCGGTTGGTGGTAAAGCCGTCCAGCCACCGGTCCCGAAGCACGTTCTGACCGGAAAACGCCAGAGCGAGCGTTATGCCGTGCGCCTTGAGTTCCTCTCGAAGCTTTGCGAACCCCCGATCTCCGCCCAGCTTCCCTTCCGGGGAGAAGGTGTTCTCCCGCCCGTTGCGAAGCCCTCCCGCGGATGCGCCCGCCGCGACGAGCGTAATCGCGGAGGCTCCGGAAGCTTCCTGCACTTTCTCGGCGATCTGCGCCATCTGCGGGAACGTCGTCAGCGCCAGCACGGTATCGACCGGAACGCCCAGGACCAGTTTCGTTTCGTCGATGGCGCCCACGGCCTTTATCACCAGCGGCAGCGCCTGCGTGACGGCTTCGCCCGCCGGCAGCTCGCCGTCGGCCAGCAGTTCCGAACGGATGGCTGCGGCCATCTGGCTGTAGGTGGCCGTTTCGCCGGGCAGAAAACGATAGGCGACGGTCAGGGTTTCTCCGTTGGCCTTTTCCTGGAAGATCGTCACGCGGTTTTCCGGTTTGGCATCCAACGAATACTGCGTGCTTTCCTCAAGCAGGAACTTAAACGTACAGTAGCCCGGGCTTCCGCTTTCCCGGGGCGCGTCTGCTACGACGGAGGCATAGCTGGTGCCGCCCAACGCCACCGCCGTCAACGCTCCCGTGCCCTGGTGGATACCCAGCGCGGGCAGGTACACGCGGCTCTCCTCCGCCGCCACGTCCGTAACCAGGTTGGCATTGTCACGCCCGTAAACCCGGCATTCGTAGACGGGATATGCGTCGTCCCGCGGGGAGGAGAAGTCGATCAGCGCACCCATGCCGTCCGGGACCAGGGCGAAGCCTTCGCCCGCGGCAGCGGGCGAACCGAAGTAGGGCAGCACCGTCACGTCCGTCACGCTGGCTCCGCCGCTCACGGCGATTTCACCGGCGGGTACCTCCACAGTAAGCCCCGTGTCCGTAAGGGCGTAACATATACGGATGCTAACGTGCATCTGCTCTTCCGTCTCCGCCGTATAGCCCGCTTCCGCTTCGTCCAGACGCTTTTGCTCCAGCGTATAGCCCGCCGCCGTCAGCGTCGCTTCCGCCTTTTTTAGTTCCAACGACGAGGCGTTGCTTTTGAGCACGTATAAATCCGTCGTTTCAAGGCTGGGCAGACGTTGCAAAAGCGTCTGCCTCTGCTGGAGACTGGTGATGGAGGAAAGGGACACCTTCGAGTACAGGAGCTTTACGAACGTAGCCCCGCTTACGCCCGCAAGCATGGGCAGAATGGTTTGCTCAAAGGTTTCGACCTTCACCGCGGCCGGTACGGCATACTCTTTTTCTGTTTTGCCGAAAACGTAAGTCACGTTCAGTCCGTTATCCGTCGTTTCCCCCTTGTACTGCCCGTAGGCCACGGCCTGGGTGTTGCTGTCCCACGTATAACGCACTCCTTTTGAGCTGTACACCGTTAGTATCAGCTGCGCGCCCTGCGCCCCCGAGGGGGAGTTTTCGGGGTTGGAGCGGTACACCACGCCGCTTGACACATCCTCCACCGCCGTTTCCGCAGTAAGCGGATTATAATACAGGCGCAGCCGGCCGTTATCCGCGGCGACTTGAAAATCCGCGAGTCCCTCGCCTCCCGTAACGGATTTCTCCACGCCCGCCTGAAATTCCGTGAGTGTGGCTGTGTCGAAGGAAAGGAAAGCGGAATCCTGCGTGGCACAGCCGTTGAAGACGAACAACCCAAGTATGCACAGGCAGAGAAGACACTTCTTTTTCATCGGTCACAACCTCAGTTTCATTTCGCTGATCAGGCTGGAAAGATAAGACACCATCTGGTCCGCGATGCTGGCCAGCAAAATCATCACAAACAGCATGAGCGCCATAAAAACCAGCGTCAGCACCAGGATGGCCACCGTTTTCCCCGCCGTGTACTGATGCATCACCGCAAGGCCCGCAAACAGCAGAAACCCGCTCCACAACGCGCCCGCCCATTCCAGCGCGGTGATGATAAAGCTTTCGTCGGGAATCAGCGCGTGGCTCAGCAGGGTGGCTGTGAGCGCGGAGAGCATATAGGGCAAAAGGGCGTATCCGCAGGCCGTGAAAATCTCCCGCATGGTGCCTTCGCCGTCCAGTATGGTGGACACGGCCCAGTTGCCCAGTACGAACAGGAAAAAGGACAGCCCCATGCCGCCCAGTTCGCGCAGCAGGTTGAATTCCCGAGGGTTGAAGGTGGAAAAGGCGGGGCCCGTGTAGATCATGCAAATCAGGTGCGCCGCCGCCGCGCAGACAACCAGCGCCCACGCCATGCCCACGCCGCCTTTTTTTTCATACTTCAGCTCTCCGAAGCCGTAAAACGGGCGCGCCATCACGAGGAACGCCCCGCGTATCGCCTCCCTCACGACGCTCTCACCTTCCTTTTGCGCAGCTTTCGAACGGTCTTCGATACGGCGATCAGGCCGAGCAACAGGAGCACCGCCGGACCGAACCACGTTTTCAGAAGCGCCTTTCGGTATTGCTCAAAGGCTTTGCCATACCAATCCTTCAGGTTGGCGGCGGAGAACAAATCCATCGCCTTGCGGTAATCGCCATTGCGGTAAGCCGCTTTCCCCATGCCGGCGTAGGCGGAATCCATGTTGGCGTTGGAGGCAAGAACCGTTTTCCACGCCGCCTCGGAAGCCTCGTAATCTCCCCGGTCGTAGGCAGCGATCGCCTCGTGGATCGCATCTCCGTAAGCGGTGCGGCGGAACACCGTCGCCACGCCCGTACCCGTATCCAATACCACCATCAGGTTGCCTCGCACCGCCAGCGCCGTGGGCGTCAAAAAGCCGCCCTGGCTCTGCCCCGGTCCGGAAAAGGCATAAAGCAGATAACCGTCCTGATCGTAGGCAAAGACGCGCTTGCGATTGTTATCCAGGAGGAAATAGCATCCGTTGTCGCCGGCCGCTACGTCCATGATCTGTGAAACGCCCTGGAAGGAAGGAGAGGTATCCTGCAGGTCCTCCACGTCGCCTACCTGCGGGAAATAGCCTTCTCTGCGGAGGATGTCCTGCCCCAGCATGTTCAGTCGCCGGACCATTGCGCCTTCCTCGGTCGCCGTTGCGGATTCCACCTGGGCGATGACCACGTCCTCGTCCACGGCGGCGGTGGCGGCGTAAACAAATCCTTCGTCGTCCAAGTCGATACTGTCGTACTCCACAGGCACAAAATCCTCCATGCGATTGCGCTGCTCCTTCGTAGCCAGGCGTTTCCAAAGCAGGCGGATGGGGTCGGGGTTCACCCGGGCGGCGGCAAGGAAACCCTCGAACGCACCGGAAGGGTCGATGAGCAGGATGCCGTCGTTCACCGATGCAGCCACTACGTAGAGCCGTCGACTCTCATCCACGCATAACCGCAAAGGCCTGTAATTGAAGTCTTCTGCGATCAGGTCGCTTTCAGGAACGCCGAACGACTGCAGCATGTTGCCCTGCTCGTCCAGCCGTAACACTCGGGCGTTCATGGTATCCGCCACATAGAGGGTGCCGTCCTCCGTCACATAGAGGCCCCGCGGCTGGTTGAAGGCGGAAAGCCCGTCGGCGGTCAGCGCGCCTTCCAGCACCGCGTTCAGCGTGAAATCCGCGTTCAGCGTCACGATGCGGTTGTTGCCGGTGTCGGCCAGATACAGTTTTCCGTCCGGACCGAAGCAGATATCGCCCGGGCTTTTCAGCGAGCCGCAGCCCAGGGCCGTCCCGTCCAGATAAGCAAGGATTTCGTAAGGATCGGGGCTGGGAACCGACTCACCGTATTCATTGTAGGTGTAACTCCGGTGCGAAAGCGTTGTCGCGCAGGCCGCCGGCGAGGACGCCGTTACGAAGGCGGCCAGCAGCAGGGAAAGGACGCGCCGCTTTTCCATGCCCGTCACTCTCCTCACTCTTTGATGCCCGAGGTCGCCATGGTTTCGATGATGCTGTTCTGCGCGAAGAAAAAGATCAGCACCGGAACGCTGATCAGCACCAGCCCCACTGCCGAGCCCGCGCCCGCGCGCGCGGCGCCGCCCGTGAGGATGATGTTGTTCATGGCGTAGGGCAGGGTTTTCAACTGTTCGCTGCGGATGAAGAACGCGCCCGTGGCGTTCCACAGGTCCTTGATGCACAGGATCATCAATGTCATCCACGCCGGGCGCACAATGGGCATGACGATGGTAAAAAACAACCGTCCCTCCCGCGTACCGTCGATGCGGGCCGCCTCCAGAAGCGAGTCCGGTATCACGCTCATGAATTGCTTCATTAGGAATAAACCCAGCGGCATGCCGATGACGGGCAGTATCAACGCCCAGTAAGTATCCATCATGTGAAGGCGACTCATGATGAGCATGTTGGGCACCCACAGCACCACGGGGGAAAACATCAGCGTGGAAGTGACCAGTGTGAAAAACGCTCTTCGCCCCGGAAACCTGTGTTTTTCCAGCACGAAGGCTGCCATGGATGCCGCCAGTATGTGCAGCAGCGTTCCCGTAGCGGTCATGAACACGGTGTTAAACACATACCGGGAAAAGGGAACCCAACTGCTTTGCATCAGGGTCATCAGATCGCGGAAGTTCTGCAGCGTCGGATTCTGCACGAAAAACTTCGGAGGGAAGAGATAGTATTCGTCCAGCGGCTTAAAAGCGTTGGAAATCGTATAGAGCAGCGGCAGCGCCACCAGGAATCCCATGATCCCCAGGAACAGAAAGCCCAGCACCGTTCCCCAGGCGGAGCGGTTGGGCGGCACCTTGAGCAGTTTCCGCCAGGCCGCGCGTATCCGGCGCGGAAAGCTCAGGCCGATTCGCCTTTCACCCGTCGTCATGCTATCGGCCCACCTTTCTGAGCAGGTTGCCGACCAGCCTGTTGCTGCCCATCATCAGCAAAAACAGCACCGTGGAGATGGCGGATGCATAGCCCAGCTCGAAGCGCAGATATCCGTAATCGTACAGATGGTTGACGATCGTGTGCACCGCGTAGTCCGTAGAGGGGAAGCCCATCAAAGCGATGGTGACGTCGTGGACCGCGAAGGACGCGGTGATGGACATGATCGCGCCGAACAAAAGCTGCGGCCTCATCATGGGCAGGGTGATGTACCAAAGCTCCTGCCAACGGTTGCGGATGCCATCCACCGCGCCCGCCTCGTAATACTGTTTGTCCATGCTGGCAAAGCCCGCCACAAAGGAAAGGAAGCCCGCGCCCATGCTGGTCCACAGCACGCAGATCATCACCACCGGCATCATGTACTGCGTGTCGGACAGCCATTGAATCGGTTGCTTGAGGAAACCCCAGCGCAGGAGCAGACCGTTGACGTAGCCGTACTCATCGTTGGAGAAAAGCAGCGTCCAGACCGTGTAGATGGAGGAGGTCATGGTCGGCGCGTAAAACAACAGCACGAAGATGGAGCGCATGCCGCGGGTAAGCTGATTCATCAGCCACGCGAGCAGGAAGGAAAGCGCGTAACCCACCGGGCCGGTGACTAGGGCCAGCAACAGGGTGTTTCGCAACGCGATGAGGAATACCGAGTCGCTGGTGAACAGCCGGATATAGTTATCCAGCCATACGAAACGCGCCGGCTCGAAGAAGTTGTTGTACGTCAGGCTGTTGTACACGGACATCGCCACCGGGAATACCGTGAACAGCAAAAACACCGCCCCATAAGGTAAAAGCATGAGATAGGAAACCCGCGCCCTGCGAATCTGCCTGAGCAGGGGAACCCTGTCGTTGAACGCCATTATTCGTCTCCCTCCGTTGCAAGGCCCAGTTCCTGCCGTTTGGCCGTGATTTCCTCGTTGATGACGTGTACGTAATCCAAAAGGGATTCCCGCGCGTCCTCGCTGCTGATGACCACCGCGCGGAACGCGTTTTCCACGTGCCAGGTGGTATAGTATCCGCCGGGCACCTCCGGTACGGCCCGGGCATATTGCATCTGCGAAAGCAGGGCCTGCAGGTCGCTGTCCAGCCAGTTGAGCGATTCGAACGCGTCCAGGTTCGCCGCCTGGTAGCGGGCGGCGGAGCCCAGCAGGCTTTCCAGCTGACGGGAATAGTCCACCTGCGTTTCTTTCTGGGAACACCATTTGAGGAACGTCCAAGCCGCGTCCATATCCTTACAGCCACTTAAAATCATGTCCCCGGTCACCACCACGCGCACGTCGCGCGAAATTTCCCCGTTCTCCCGTTCGGTGCCGGGCACGGGGGCCATAGCCCACAGGCCCGAAATTTCGGGCGCGGAGACCATCAGGGTGTTGTACAGGGCGTAATCCGCCACGACGATCGGCGCTTCGCCGGAACGGAACCGCGCCGCGGTGTTGAAGCTGTAAGGCATGCCGTAATGGGTGTACAGCCGCGTGAACTGCTTGAAGGAATCGACGGCGACCTCGCTGTCCAGCGCGGAGGCCGAACCGTCCCCCGTATAGACCTCACCGCCGTTTTGGAACAGGAACATGCTCAGCGCAGTCAGCGACCCGTAGGTTTCCGAACCCACGCGACCGTCCACCAGAAACTGCATGTTGTTGCGGTTGAGCACGGGAAGAAGCGCGAGCAGATCGTCCCAGGTGTCGGGCGGGGACACGCCCAGGCTGTCGAGGATGTCCGTGCGGTAGAACATCATGGAAAAGCTCATGGTTTCCGGCAGGGCGTACACGCCGCCTTCCAGCGAAAAAGGCACGAACGCTTCCGAAAGGAACCGTTTCGACACTTCGCCGTAATCGCCGAAGGTCGTCAGGTCCACCGCCGCGCCGCGGGAAGCATAGTTCACGGGATCGGACATCGTCGTCCCCAGCAACACGTCCGGGCCGTCGCCCACCGAAACCAACGGGGTAACGAAATCCGATTGTACCAACTGCAGGTTTACCGATATGCCGGTCTCGGGCGTAAAATCGGCGCGGATAAGGTCGTACAGCAGCTGCGCGCGGTCCCGCGAACCGGTAATCCACACGGTGATGGAGCGTTCCTGCTCCCCTTCGCTGAAGCTGGCGTAATCCGTGTAAAATGAATCCAGAAACAGCTCCGCCTGATAGGCCAGGTTCTGGAAGAACCCGGCCTCGGCCTGCGGCAGAGGCGATCCGGGTATGGCCAGTTCCAGATAATCGATATCCAGGGGGCGCTCCGTGGCGTCCTGTATCCATTCTCCAAGGGAGGAAAGGTTCGTTTTAAAGCTTTCGAACTGGTCGGGTATCTCGTAAGGCTCCTCCACAAACTCGTTCAACTGGCGAATCAGCCTTTCCACCGCCACCATGTCTGCGCCTTTGGCGGCACTGTCCCTGGTGAGCTCGGCTTCGATTTCCGACAGCGTCTGCGACAGGGCGGCCATTTCGGCGATCGTATCCGGCATTTTGGTGTCCAGCGCGTAATCCCGGTAAGGGTCGGGGTCCGCGCCGGTAAGCATGAGGATGCGGGTGTATACGTCGTTGAGCGAAAGCAGCGCCTCCTGCACCCGGGAAAGGGCTTCCGCCTGACTGCCCAGCGTGGCGGTAAGCGTGATGGTATGCTTCCCCTTGGAAAGGGAGAGCAGATAGGGCGTATCGCCGCCCAACACATAGATCTGAAAACCGCCGCCGTACGGGAAAGCAAAGCTTTCCGCTTCCAGGAAGGGGGTTTCGCCGTCTACATACAGCGTCCGGACGGCATAGAAGCTGTGGGCATAATTCTGGCGCGCGCGCAGACGCAGTTCGTATACACCGTCCTCGGGCACGTCCACCTCCCAGCTCAGCGAACTGCCCGGCTTGGAGTACGCCGAACCGCCGATGATGTTCATGCTGATGAGCGCTCCGCGGTTGGGTTCGGTAATCGCCGAGGCTCGGTCGGAAAGCGCGGTGAGCGCCGCGTCATTGCGGTAAACCGCATCCTCACCCTGCACGCGCACGGAGACGGTCGCGCTCTCCCCGGTGGGCGTTCCGTAGGGGGACGCCTCCGAGGGCGCCTCCAGCGCCACGCGGCTGATGATCAGCCCGCCCCTGATCGCCGTAAGCGTAAAGGAATGAGTGCCCTGCGACAGCGCCAGCTCCAGCGGGCCCGAAACGTAGCCGGAGGAATCGCGCAGATACGTTTGCTGCGGCAAAGCGGCTTCAATGAGCTGCGGGGTGAGGTCGTTGCCCTTTCCGTCCCGCAGCACGGAAGTCGGATCGCTGGTGAACAGGCGGTAAAAAAGAAGAGAGCCGGCTTCCTGAAAGGGCACCGCCCCGTCCAACCGGAATTCCGCCTCCACGGGCGCCGTGGCTCCGGCGATCGCCGTGTAGGTGATGGAAACGGTGTACCGGCCCGCGGCGGGGATGTCCGCCGTAAAGGCAACCGCATTGCCCTGGCTAAGCTCCCGGTCGCCGCCGTCCCATAAAAGGACGGAGTCGGACGCGGCGGGTATGGCGTCCGCGGCCCCGATATATTCCTTGTATTGGATTTCCCCGGCAAGCGCCGCCCCGCAGGCCCAAAAGCAAAGTGCCAGCGCGGCGGCGCAGCCCAGGATCGTTTTACGCATGCGGCGATTCTCCCAACTTGTTCGATGTCGTCCACAGTCCGCGAAGTCGCTTGCCGCGGGCGGGCGGGGGCTTTCAGGCGCCGCTCTTCCGGCGTGCGGCGGACGGAAGAGCGGCGCGATGTGGGACGGTTATTTCTGGTAGCTTTCGTCGATAACGGCCTGGATCGCCGGTTTCTTTTCGGCGATGACGGCCGCGGGGGTGGAGGTGCCGTCATAGATGGCGTACATGATATCGTTGATGTTGTCCATGGTGACGCCCGCCTTGTAGATGCCGGTGGACTTGGTCAGGTTGTTGTAGTAAATATTAGCCATGTTCTCGATGGATTCCTCGTCGCGGCAATAGCTGGTAAACTTCGCCGCGGCTTTCTCCTCCAGGCTCAGCTCGGGGTAAAGGTCGTCGTACAGGTCATTGTAGAACAAGAGGGCGGCCTTCGCAGTCTCGTCATCTACGTTAGAGGGGATGAAATAGACCGCCTGGCTGGAAATATCGTCGATATACTCGGTTGCCTGCGGGCCCTTGGGGAAGGGAACGAGACCGTAATCATCCTGCATGCCGTAGGAATCAAAGCACGCGATGATCCACTGCTCAGCGCGCATCATGCCCAGTTGGCCGCTGGCGAACAGCTTGACCGCCGTATCCCACTCTGCGCCCAGTTCGGTTACGAAGATCGATTTGTCCACGGTGGCCATTTCCGCGACGAGGTTGAGGGCCTCCAGGGAATTGGCCGAATCCATGGAGAACACGGGGGTTGTTCCGCTGTAGTCCACGACGGCTCCGTTGTTGGCGTAGATCATGGTGATCGCCAGCCAGGGCGCGTCGAACGACGAGAGGCCCCACTGGGTGTTCACGCCGTTGGCGTCGAATTTGGTAAGCGCCTTGGCGTATTTCTGCAACGCCTCAAAGTTCCACTCGTCCTTGGCCATCAGGTCGTAGGGACTTTCCAGCCCGGCTTCCTCCACCAGGCGCTTGTTGAAGGCGATCATGCTGTTGACTTCGGATTTTTCCTTGTTCAATCCGTAGATGCGGCCGTCAATCGTGCCTTCCTCCACGGCCGCGGCATTGTAGGTGGAAAGATCCAGCCCCAATTCGTCGACCAGGTCGGTGATGTCCTTCACGGCGCCGGCCCTGACCCAGTTGGAGAAGTCCCACGGGTAGGCGAAGAGCAGGTCGCCGTAGGGTTCTCCCGCCATGATGGTGGTGACCATGTTGTCGTAATATTCTTCCGGCCCTTTGCGATATTCGAATTTCACGTTGTACTTCTGCTCAAGTTCCGCAATCCGCGCGATGAAGCGATCCGTTTCGTCGCTCTGCCCCGGCGTCAGGTCCTTACCCCAGTAGTTGCACTGCGAGATGGCGATGCCGCCGAAGTCGTAGGTTGGTTCCTCGGCCGCGGCCGGCAGGGCGAGCGAGGCGCCCAGCAGCGCGAGGCAGAGCACCAGGCTTGCAAAGCGTTTCAGTCCTTTGCGTTCCATTGATGAAAAACCCCCTTTTAAGTTGAGTATTCTGAAAATGGACTTTGTCCATTGTTCATTCCGGTTCAGGGGAGTCGGAGGAATATATACGAGCCGGTTTCGGTAAGCTCATTATAGCCTATCTCCCTTTCCGTGTAAATGACTTTGCGCGATTTTTTGAATTTAATTTTTTAGAATCGAAAATATATAAGTGGATTACTGCCATTAGAGAAAGTAAAAATAGGTACACAGGTCACAGATAAGGCATTTTAGCTATTTATTTTGTTTACAAAGTAAATATTACAAATTAAATTTAACGTTTTCGCCGTTCAAACCCTTCCATCCTATTTACAAGCACAGCGGGGTATGATAAACTAAAAATTACCGGTTTCCGTTCCATCATCCCGCCGGCGTGGCAGAAGGGTAAGTGTGACTGAGCGCATGCTTCTGAGCGAATACCTGACCATGGCAAAGCCGAACAAACATGAGAATTCCACCCTTTTTCTCAAGCAGATCGAGGGGTGGATACGGCTGTCCCGCACGGATGCCGCCCAGCAATGCGCCATGAACCCGGCCAGCATCACGGTGCTGAGCAACGAACTGATGCGCGAGGGATTGATACAGGAATGTGGCCAGGCGCTCACCGCAAGCGGGCGGAAGCCGATCTATCTGGAGCTGGTACCTACCGCGGGCGCCAGCGCCGCCGTTTTATTGGAAGAAACGTACAGCCGGCTTACGATTCACAACCTGCACCACGAAATCATCGCGTCCACGCTGCTGGCGCCGCTTTCGGCCGACAACGCCGCGGCGCTGCGCGACGCAATCGTCGCGAACGTGGAAAACTATCTGGCCCGCGGCCTTCTCGGCCTGTGCATGATCAGGGGAGACGACGCCCCACAGGACGAGGCCCTTCTGGAAACGCTGTTCACTTCGCTGCGCGCATCCCTGCCCGTGCCGGTGTACGCCGCCGGGGCCGTAAGCCTTTGCTGTCTTTCGGAAGGGCACATGCACTACCCGGACACGCATACCTGTGTGGCCTGTCTTTCCGTGACCGCCTACCAGGTGCGCATCGGCGTAATGTACGGCGATCAGTTGCTGTTCAACCATTTCCTGTCGGGGGGGATCGGGTATACCATCAGCGCGAACGGCCGTCCGCCTACGCCGCTGAAGGACAAGGTGAACTTAAACAGCATCGTCACCGGTGCGCTGGGTTACTGCATGGCGCATCCGGACGCACCCTTCTCCCCGGAGGAGCTGCTTCGGGAGGATCAGCCGTACCTCGCCATTTTGCACCTTGCGCTGGCCGGGGACCCCACGGCCTGCAGATTGGTGGACAACTATGCCGCGGACCTGGCGGTGCTGATCTATAACACCGCCTGCCAGTATGGGCCTTCGCTTTTGGTGGTACAGCATCAGGTGCTGTCCGTGCTGGAAGCCGCCGGTACCAGGATCGAAAAGGATCTGGACCGGCTTTTCGCCTCCGGACAGGCCCGGCCGAAGATCATCGCCTCCCAGCTGGGCCCCATCGCACCCTTCTACGGCGCGAGCCGGTTGGTGCTTCGCAGCGCCCTGGGCGGGGCCATACAGCCAAGGAGGGTCGAGATGTGATGGAAAACGCCACTCGCATTGCAGCGCTCAAGCAACTGGAAGGCATGTCGGTGGAACAGAAACTGGGGCAGCTTTTTTGCATCAGTCTCGGTTCTACGAACGTAGACGCCGACTTTCTGGAGGCGGTGCGCCATTACCGCTTCGGCAACGCCAACCTGTTCGGTCTCAATATCCAGACGCTTCGCCAGGTGCGCAACATGACGGAGAACATCCAGCGAGAAATGCGCGAGGGCAGCGGCGGCATCGAGGCGTTGATCACCGTGGACGAGGAAGGCGGCAGCGCCTCCCAGTTCTCTTTTGGCGTCACAAAAATGCCGGGCAACTTTTCGCTGGGCGCGGCCAACGACGAGCATAATACCCGGCTGATGGGTCGAATTTTGGGCAACGAGCTGAGCGACGCGGGGTTCAATATGCTGCTCGGACCGGTGCTGGATCTGTGCCGTTCCCCGCTTAACCGCATCATCGGCGTGCGCGCCTTCAGCGACGCCCCCCTGCGCACGGCTGCGCTGGGCATAGCCTTCGCCCAGGGGGTGGAGGAGGGTGGGTGTGGCTGCACCTACAAGCATTTTCCCGGGCACGGAGCCGCCGTTATGAAGAACGCGCTGCCCATCAACGATCTGAACGAGGAAGCGTTGCTGAAGCTGGACGCCTACCCCTTCGGGAAAGCAATCGAGGCGGGCGCCAGCAGCATCATGGTGGGGCACATCGCCCTGCCGGGGCTCTCCGAGGACAGTAGCCTGCTGCCCGCCAGCCTTTCCGAGCGGGTGATACACGATCTTCTGCGGGAAAAAATGGGCTTTCAGGGCGTGGTGATCGCAGACGGAGCCGTGGCCGAGCAATACCCCTTCGCCAAGGCTTCCCTGATGGCGTTTCAAGCGGGCACGGACATCATCGTGCACAATTCCATCCGCCACCAGATCGTGGCGTGGAAAGCGCTGATGCACGCGCTGCAAAAGAACCGGATCACCGAGGAAGAACTGAACGAGCATGTGCTGAGAATTCTGGAACTGAAAGCGCACGTGGAGGAATGCCGTCGTAACCGCCTTGTGCTCAATGATCTGGAAAAAGCCACGGTTATTCGCGGGACCATGCAGAAAAGCGTTACGCTGCTGCGCGACCCTATGGGGCTCGTCCCCCTGGGAGGCCGGTTTAACCGTGCGCTGATCGTATCCCCGGTGCTGGAGAGCTTAAGCGTGCTGGACGGAAACACCAAGGAATTCGATACGTTCGGAGACCATATGGCACTCCTGTTCCCGCATGCCGAGGTGCGAAAGATCGCGTTGACGCCGACCCGGGAAGAACGCGAGGCGCTGTACGAACTGGCGAAGGGCGCGGATTTGGTGGTGATCGGCAGTGAGAACGCCAACGAGTTTCCCTGCTACCTTGCGCTCGTCAACGATCTGGTGTCGATCAAGCCTACGGTGGTCGTTTCCCTGCGTTTCGCCTACGAGGCGGCGTTTATCGACCCGCGCGCCACGGTGCTTGGTGCGTTCACCTTCGTCAATCCGGCGATGGAAGCCGTGGCGGACGTGATTGCCGGTCGCCTGGAACCCAGGGGAGACCTGCCCATGCGCCTGCCGCAGTCCGCCGCCGATTGATCGGCGCTTTTCCGTTTTCACAGGTTTATCCAGAAAGGATGATCCGTATGCCCGATATGCTGGCGCCCCTGCTGCAACTGCCTCCGCTCGCCCCCCTGCTGGGGGAATACGAAAAAAAGGGCATCCGTATCCGGCGCGCCATGGTGCCGGATATGCGCCGTGTTACCGGATGGGTACTCACGAATTTCGGCGAACATTGGGCCAGCGAATGCGAAATATGCTTCTCCCGCCGCCCGGTAAGCTGTTTCATCGCCGTTGAAGGCGGCGAAATCGCAGGTTTCGCCTGTTACGAGGCCACCAATCTTGACTTCTTCGGCCCGATCGGCGTGCTGGAAAGCCGGCGCTCCCTGGGCATCGGCAAAGGGCTGCTGATCGCCGCCCTGCACGGTATGCGGGAAATGGGCTATGCCTATGCGATCATCGGCGGGGTCGGCCCCATACCTTTCTACGAAAAGACCGTCGGGGCCACCTTGATTCCCGAATCCTATCCGGGTATTTACGCGGACCTGCTTCCCGAATAAGTCCGAAAACCGCCGCCCCGCTCGCTCCACCGTGGAGGACGGGCGGGGCGGCGGCTTTTTCCGTCTTTTCGGCGTTGCGTTCCGAACTACGGAATCCCGGCGGCGGAGCGCCGTTAAGAAACCGCCAGCTTCAACGTACGCCGTGCGAGCGTATCCGTATCCACGACGGGGAAATCTGTGATCGAGGTGGCGACCTTACCGCTAAAAGGTTCCCACCATTTTCGGTCGATCCCCGCAAAGCCGTTCGCCATACCCACAATAGAGCCGACCGTGGCGCCGTTGCAATCCGTGTCGAAACCCGACTGCACCGCCAGGCAAACGCTCTTCCCCAGGTCGCCTTCGCCGTAGAGCAGTGCCATGGCAACGATCATGGCGTTGGAATCAGTGTAACACCAATCGAACTCTTTTCGGTCGTCGAACATTTCGTTGATAGCGCCCAAGGCGTCCTCCGCCGGATGTCCCTCCTCATACCGGCGAAGCACCGTCAGCACGTCCGCCCGCAGGCGGGAACGGACGGGAATTTCGGCGAGGCCGGCCAGGAGGATATTCCTGCGATCGGCCGTGCAAGCCGCGACCGCCAACATGGCCGCCACGAACATTTCCCCATATACCCCGTTTTTCACATGGGAGATCACGGCGTCCCGCCAGGCCATTTCCGCGGCCGCTTTCGGGTTGCCGGGGTTTATGTAGCCGAACAGGTCGCCGCGAATTTGCGCGCCGATAAACTCCCGATAAGGGTTGCGGCGGGTCGCCGTTTCCGGGGGCAACAGACCCAGCAGGGCGTTGCGATAGGCCACGCGCTCGGCGGTGCAGGTGGAAAACGCCGGTATCCACCTCAGCCACCCCTCCAGCACCTGTGCGGAAGAAAAGTCTCTTCCATAGGTTTCCAGAAGCTTTAGTGCGAATACCGTGTAATCCGTATCGTCATCCCGCGGGGCGACGCCTTCGATGGTATCCGCCAGCCAGCCCCGGACGTGAGGAGCCAGCGCCTCAAACTGCTCCGCGGGGAGATCGGCCTTGCGTATATAGCGGTTCATGGGATAGTTGTCGGAAGCGCGCAGCAGGGGCCGGATGCGTTCCCGCGCCCACAGCCCCTCAATGGGCTTACCCAGCAGACAGCCCGCGATGCGGCCCGTCCAGGCACCCTTGAGCCGGTCAAGCAGCTCTACCGTCCCGGGCGGGTCGTATTCGACGCTTTGTGTTTCCGGCAGCGCTTTTTGAATCTCCGCCCAGTTCGTGGGTTCCACGTAGGGAAACCCCGGCCTGCGGGGTGAAGCGAGCAACCGGGCGCCCAGCGCTTCGGCGTCGGCGTCGTCTTCCGGCGTGGCTGTCCGCTCTTTCAGACGCAGGCACGCTTCCCGCAGGGAGGCGACATCCAATCCCTCCCGATTCGCCTGCTCCCATTCCACGTCCATCGCTCTAGCGTATTTCAACCAGGCAAGTTCTTCGATCACCGCCGGCACCTCCCGCACGTCTTATCTCCGGATCGATTATAGCCGTCGGCCCCTGGCCTGTCAACAAAATCGGAAAAATAACTTTAGATTCTGAAATAAATATTGCAAATCACTGACGATCTGCTTATAATGATTCCTGAACGAGGCGCGTCGTCCGCAAACGACGCGCCGGGAAGCGTGAATCCTTAAGAATAACCGCAACTGAAAACAACGGCGCAAGCCGCCAAGGAGCAAAAGCATGCAAGCCATCAACATCGCCATCGTTGGGGCGGGCGTTTGGGGCGATACCCACGCCGCCATCTACAAGGAACACCCCCTGGCCAACCCCGTCGCCATTTGCGACCTCAACGAGGCGCGCGCCCGCGCACTGGCAGAAAAATACGCCCTCCCAAAGGTATACACCAGCGTGGACGATATGCTCGCCGCAGGCGGATTCGATGCGGTGTCCATCGTCACCCCCGATTTTCTGCACGCGGATATTGCCGTGAAGTGCGCCGCCGCACACAAACATCTGTTGATCGAAAAGCCGCTGGCCACCACGCGCGCGGACGTGTTCCGCATCGTGGAAGCGGCGCGGGCCAACGGCGTGCGCGTGATGGTGGACCTGCACAACCGCTGGAGCCCGCCCTTTGCCGAGGCGAAGCACCGCCTGGACGAGGGGGAACTGGGCACGCTGCGCAGCGCCTATTTCCGCCTGAACGATATCCAATGGGTCGCCACCGACATGCTCCCCTGGGCTGGACAATCCTCCATTCTGTGGTTCCTGGGCAGCCACAGTTTCGATACCCTTCAATGGTTGTTTCAGGATCGGGTGACCCGGGTTTACGCTGTATCCGCTCGGGGCGTATTGGACCGGCTCGGCGTGCACACCGAGGACGTATACCAGAGCACACTGGAGTTTTCCCGGGGCGGCGTGGCGCAGATGGAAAACGGGTGGATCACGCCCAACGGGAATCCCTGTGTGAACGATATCAAGTGCACTCTCTGCGGAGACGCGGGAATGATCGCCATCGACGCGAGCAACCACAACCTGATCCAGCTGTATACCGAAGGGAAAACGGAGGTACCGGACGTGCTGGTGCGCAACCGCATCCATGGCCGCGTGAAAGGGTTTGCGTACGAAAGCATCCGTTCCTTCGTGGAACGGCTCGTCACCGGCGAGCCCTTCATTGTCAGTCTGGAGGATGCGGCGCGCACGTCGCTGGTCATCCTTGCGATTATGGAATCCGCCGTCAACCGCATGCCGGTGGAAGTGGATTACGGGCCCCTGGCATAAACCGTGCCCGAATCCGAGTCTTCCGGAAGCACGATTGCCGTCCAGAAAACCGACTATAGGATCGGCGAAAACCAACCCGCACCGTGGCGCGGCGCACGACGCTGTTTTCTAACAGACATACCGTGCAACACAACGCGTTAAAAAGGACATGGCTGTCCTGAACCCCGAGATGCTCCTGCGAGTCCTTCTCTCCTTATAAAATCAAATCAGGTAACGGGCAGCCGTCCGTGGGTTCGAAGCTCACCCGCTCCGCCATTTATAAGGCCTTCCTCGTTTTGAGGAAGGCCGTTTCGCATCGCTTCCGCAGATGAGACCCTGGAGCTGTAATCCGGATGCGTGCAGATGCCGGCTGGAAACGAAAACCAACGGCGACCGCTGACATACTTTTGATTAGAACCCGTATCAGCCATCCCCCTCGGATAAAAATATCATATCTGGTCGATAAACGAAAATAAAAGACAGGTAGCTACCCCCCCTGTTTCGTAGTTCCGTACCCTTTACAGCTTTTGCCCCGATGATATACTTAAGCCAGGAAAAACGAAACGAAAGAAGGTGTTGACTGTCGATGGGCGATATCATCGTTAGCATGGAGCATATCTTCAAAAGTTTCCCGGGCGTAAAAGCGCTGGACGACGTGCATTTCGAGCTTCGCTCGGGCGAGGTCATGGCCCTGCTGGGGGAAAACGGCGCGGGAAAAAGTACGCTGATGAAAGTGCTCAGCGGCGTATACGCCCGCGATGACGGCCGTATGGAGATCTTCGGACAGGAATACGGCAACCTCACGCCCCGGCAGGCTCAGGAACTCGGCGTGGCGATCATCCATCAGGAACTGAACATGTGCCGGCACCTTTCCGTGGCGGAAAACATCTTCCTGGGCAGGGAAAAAACGCACATGCTGGCCCTGGCCAACCATGACATGGAAAAAGAGGCGCGCCGCATACTCAATGAGCTGAAGATCGACCTCGACCCCCACAAGGTGGTGGGCGAGCTGCCGGTTTCCAAACAGCAGATGGTGGAGATTGCCAAAGCGCTGTCCACCAACGCGCGCGTGCTGATCATGGACGAACCCACGTCCTCGCTGACCTCGCGGGAGATCGACGATCTTTTCCGTATCATCCGGGAAGTGAAGGCCAGGGGCTGCGGCATCGTGTATATCTCCCACCGGCTGGAGGAGCTGCAGTACATCGTGGACCGCGTAACCATCATGCGCGACGGCCACTACATCACCTCCATGGATTTCAGGGACACCACGATGGACGAGATCATTTCCTACATGGTGGGCCGCGAGATTACGGAAAAATTCCCGCGCGTCAGCTGTCGGAAGGGCCGCTGCGTGTTCGAGGTTAACCACCTGAACGCCGGACGCCTGGTGAGGGACGTGAGCTTCAAGCTGCACGAGGGCGAAATCGTCGGCTTTGCGGGCCTCATGGGCGCAGGCCGCACGGAAACCACGCGCGCCATATTCGGCGCGGACCCCAAGGAAAGCGGCGAAATCGTGCTGGACGGTCGTTCCGTGCACATCGGCAACGTAGCCGGCGCGATCCGCGCGGGCATCGTGCTGGCGCCCGAGGATCGCAAGAAGGACGGGCTTTGCACCAAGCTTTCCATACGCCACAACATCGCCATGCCTAACCTGGACACGATTTGCAACCGGATGGGCGTGATCCTGCGCGAACGCGAAACGGCCATGTGCGACAAGGCCGTGGAGAACCTGAAAATCAAAACGCCGTCCGTGGAAAAGGACGTGGCCACGCTGTCCGGCGGCAACCAGCAGAAGGTGGTCGTGGCCAAATGGCTGGCCCGCAACTCCCGCGTGGTGATGTTCGACGAGCCGACCCGCGGCATCGACGTGGCCGCCAAGGTGGAGATTTACCACCTGATGAACCAGCTAAAGCAGCAGGGCATCGCCGTGATGTTCGTCTCCTCCGAAATGCCGGAGGTCATGGGCATCGCCGATCGCATCATCGTCATGTGCGACGGGCGCATCACGGGCGAGATGAGCGCCGAGGAAGCCACCCAGGAAAAGATACTCACGCTTGCGACGCGGTTTGAAAAGAAAGTCTCCGCCGCCAACGGCGATAAAGGAGGAAACCCGAATGCTCACTAAACGCCTCAATCCCATGCGCCGCTTCCTGGCCATACGCGGCATGGCGTCCGCGATGATCGCGTTTCTGGCGCTGATCCTCATCTACATCGTCTTCGGGCTGAGGAACCCCATGGTGTTTTCCGCCATGAACGTGCAGAACCTTCTGCGTTCCATGAGCAAGTACCTGATCATCGGCATCGGGCAGAGCTACATCATGATCACCGCCAACATCGACCTGTCCATCGGCTCGCAGGTCGGCATGGGCGCCATGATCTCCGCGACGCTCATGACCTACGGCGTCAACCCCGTGCTGGCGGCGTTGATCACCATCCTCTCCTGCCTCGTCATCGGATTCATCAACGGCCTGCTGGTGGGCAAGGCGCAGCTGCCGCCGTTCATCGCGACGCTGGGCACCATGTTCGTCGCCCGCGGCATCGCCTACATGATCAACAACAACCGTAACACCGACGCCATCACCTCCGGCATCGGCAAGGAAGCCGGGGACTCGTTCCAAAACTTCTTCTACTACGGCAAAACCCTGGGCGTATACAATACGTTCATCGTCGCCGTCATCGTATTCCTCCTCTTCTTCTTCCTGCTTTCCAAAACCCGCACCGGCCGCCACGTCTACGCCATAGGCTCCAACCCCGACGCGGCTAAGCTGTCCGGCGTAAGCATCTTCGTAACGACGACCAAGGCCTACATGGTTTCGGCCTTCTGCGCGGCCATCGTGGGGCTGATCCTGTGCGCGCAGGCCGGTATGGGCAACATGGAAGCCGGCAACATGTACGAAATGTACGCCGTGGCGGCGGGCGTTATCGGCGGCATCTCCCCCATGGGCGGCACCGGGTTGCTGCTGGGCACCTTCGCCGGCGCGGCCGTATGGCAGACGCTTGAAAACGGCCTGAACATGATCGGCGCGCAGGTGGGCCTGCAAAGAATCGTCATCGGCGTGATCGTGGTGTTCTCCGTGCTGCTGGACGTGGTGGTGCGCCGCGGCACCCGCAGGCGTTCCACCCGGCAGGCCGCGCCCGCAAAGTGAATTTATAAGCGCCACGAAGCGCTTGTAGAGAAATATAAACATAGGAGGTCCCACTTATGAAGAAAACCCTCGCCATGATCCTGGCCCTCTGCCTGTGCCTCACCGTGTTCTCCGCGCTTGCGGAAACCGCCACGGTAACCGCCACCAAGGCCTGGAAGATCGCTCTGGTCACCATGGACTCCATCGACCAGCACTGGGTCAACCTGAACATCGGCGCGCAGGCCGAAGCCGAAAAGCTCGGCGTAACGGTAACCTTCATGTCTCCCAACACCAAGGACGACGCGCAGCAGATCGAGTGCGTGAACAACGCCGTCGCGGGCGGCTACGACGCCATTATGGTCGCCGCCAACGGCCCGGACGCCATCTCCTCCGCACTTGAGGAAGCCAAGGCCGCCGGCGTCAAGATCGTCTACGTGGACTCTCCCGCGAACGTGGAAGCCGAAGCCACTTTCTCCACCGATAACCAGGCCGCCGGCAAGACCGCGGGCGAGACCATGCTCGCCGCCTTGACCGCCGCCGGGATCACGGAGGGCTCCATCGGCATCGTGAACGTGAACGCCGCCACGGATTCCACCGTGAAGCGCGAAGCCGGCTTCCGTTCCGCTTTCGAAGGCACCAGCTTCACCCTTCTTGAAACGCAGTACGGCGAAGGCGACGCGGCCAAGAGCCAGACCATTGCCGAGAACTACATCACGCAGGGCGTGGTGGGCATCTTCGGCTGCAACGAAGGCTCCACCACCGGCACCGGCAACGCCATCAAGGCTTCCGGCGGGAGCATCATCGGCGTGGGCTTCGACAAGTCCGACGCGATCCTGAACCTGATCGAAGACGGTTATCTGCTGGCGACCATGGCCCAGAACCCCGACGTGATGGGCACGATGGGCGTGGACGCCTGCGTAGAAGCGCTTGAGGGCGCGGACCTCGGCGGCGTCGTAATCGACACCGGCGTAAGCGTGCTGACCAAATCCGCCGAATGAGCGGTTTCCCGTTCGGCGCCGGCCCTTTAAAAGGCCGGCGCTTTTTCTCTCCGTCCGTTTTGGATCGCTTTATGCTATACTGTAAGCAACGGAAATAAAACAGCAAAGGAGGGTGCGCCATGCTTCGCGTGTTGATCGCGGACGACGAAGAGCGAATCTGCCAGCTGATTATCGCGCTGGGCGAATGGGAACGGCTGGGGCTTGAAGTGGTCGGTACGGCTTCCAACGGGCCGGACGCGTTGGAAATGGTGCGTACGTTCTCCCCGGACATCCTGATTACGGATATCCGCATGCCCGGCTACGACGGTTTGAAGCTGCTCATGGAGGCGCACCGGCTGGTGCCCGACCTGGAGGCGATCATCATCAGCGGCTACGCGCAGTTCGACTACGCGCAAACGGCCATACGCTTCGGCGTGGGCGAATATCTGCTGAAACCCATCAACCGCGAGGCGCTCAACCGCTCGCTTTCCAACATGGCGGAGCGCTGCCGCGACCGCAAGCGCAAGGATACCGACATCGAATCGCTTCGCAAGCGCAGCGACGACGATGTTCAATTGCTGCGCTCCAAGCTCATCGCCGATCTGCTGGCGGGCACGTTCACGGCCGCCGACGCCGGCGAGGTGGAGCACATCTACCACTTCACAGCCGGTTCCGACGCCCTGCAATTGCTGCTGCTCAAGCTGGATTACGATATCGACCGTTTCAGCGAGGCCTCGCTTTCCATTCTCCGCGACAAGGTACGCGGGGTGATGGAGCCCGTTTTGGCCTCGTACTGCACGGAAACGCTGGTCGATTTTACAGACGCGCGCATGATCTGCGTGATGAACTACCCGCGCGCGGAGCAAAAGGCCCTGCGCGCGAAGCTGCGCGACGGCCTCAACCGGCTGGTGGCGGCGAAGGGGCTTTTCGGATCCGTCGATTTTTCGCTGGCCGTCGGCGCGCTGTGCACGACGTTCGGGGAGCTCGCCTCCTCGCTGCCCGCGGCGCTCAACCTGCTTTCGGAACGGCTCATCGAAGGCACGGGCCGCATGCTGGAGGGGGAGGCGGGCCGGTCCGGCCTGCTGGATATGGATTTTCAGGCGCAATACACCCAGGCCGCCTCCCACGCCATCGAAGTGATGAGCGAGGCGGAAGCCGACGCGGCGGCGGATGCGCTTTCGCAGGCGGCCGCCATCCCCGGCGCGCGCGGCTGGGAACTGGTCACCCTGGTGCGTTCGGCGGGCGTGATGTTCGTAAACCGCCTCAACGCCGGGGAGAACGACGGCGCGCTGGCCGATTTCAACCGGCGCTGCACCCAATGCAGCGTAACGGCGGACCTGTTCGGCTGCCTGAAACGGCTGCAGCGGGCCCAGATGGCCCGGGCCGAGCAGAAGCTGCGCGACCGCGACACGCAGCCCATCCGCAGCGCCAAGCTCTACATACGCAAACACTTTTCGGAACCGATCACGCTGGAGGAAGTCAGCGCCGCCGCGGGCTTCAGCGTGAACTATTTCAGCTCTCTGTTCAAAAAAGAAACCGGGGAAAGCTTTACCAAGTACCTCACCCGGGTGCGCATGGACGAGGCGCGCTCCCTGCTGCGAACCACCGGCCGCCCGGTGGCGGAGGTTTGCCACAACGTGGGCTACGGCGACCTGAAGCACTTCACCCGCACCTTCAAGGCGGAAACCGGCCTCACGCCGGGGGAATTCCGCAAGCTTTACGGCTGACCCGCGCTTTTCCCCGCCGACCCGCAAGCCTGCGTTGCGCCAAAACCGATCCTGGGAGGGATGAACGTGAAATGGAAATGCCGGTACCTGAGCCATTGCGTTTTCGCGTTCATGGTTGCGCAGGCGGCGGTCTTTATCCTTACGGCGGTCGGCTTCTTTTTCATCAACCGGCCGGGCGCCTGGCCCATCCTGGTGACGGTCGCGCTGGCGCTGGAGGCCGGTCTGTGGGTCGCCTTCTATTTCCGGGCGGTGCGCCCGTACCGGCGCGCCGAGCGGATGATCGGTCTTTTTCTGGAAGGGTACTCCCTTTCCAGCCTGGAAACCGAGGGCACTAGCCTGAGCCCCGCCAACGAGCGCCTGACCCGGTACGTAAAAAACGAACTGGACGCCAACCGCCTGCTCAAGCTCAGCAAACGGCAGGCGCAGTACCGGGCACTGCAAAACCAGATCAACCCGCACTTTCTGTACAACACGCTGGAAAGCATACGCAGCGAGGCGCTCGTGGCGGGGCTGGACAGCGTGGCCGATATGACCGAGGCGCTGGCGGTATTTTTCCGCTACACCATCAGCAAAGTGGAAAACCTGGTGACGGTGGAGGAAGAGCTGCAAAACTGCGAAACCTATTTCCGCATTCAGCAATACCGCTTCGGGCCCCGGCTTTCCCTGTGCATCGAGTGCGCCCCGGAGGATCGGGCGGAAATCTACCGCTGCCTCATCCCCAAGCTGACGCTGCAGCCGATTCTGGAAAACAGCATCATCCACGGCACGGAGCTGAAAATAGGGGCGGGCAGGCTGATGGTGAAGCTGGAGCGCACGGAAAAGCTGCTGACCATTCTGGTATCGGACGACGGCGTAGGAATGGACGAAAAGGTGCTGGGCCAGCTGAACGAGCGGCTGGACAAGAGCGGGCGGGCTTTTCAGGAGGACAAGGGCGAGCAGACCGGCGGCGTGGCGCTGGTGAACGTGAACAACCGCATCCACCTGCTGTTCGGCGAGGAATACGGGATGCACGTGTTTTCCATCCCCATGATGGGCACCGACGTGCGCATCACCCTGCCCATCATCACCAGCAGCCGTGAGCTGCCGCCCGGCGAGGTGCTTCCATGAAAGAAGAAGTGCTGCGCATGGACCGCGTCACCTATATCGAGCAGGGTATTACGGAGCTCAACCATTTCTGCCTGGATATCGACGCGGGGGAGATCATCGGCCTGATTCCAGTCAACGACACGGGGCTGGCGGCCCTGATGAAGCTGCTGAGGCAAAATCTGCCGCTGCACTACGGCTACATATACTACCGCGGGCGGCTGGTCAACCATTGGCGCAAGCCGGATTACGGCTTCAACAAGATCGGCATCATCGAAAGCCGCAGCGGCCTGGCCGACGACCTGACCGTGGCGGACAACGTGTTCGTGCTGCGGCAGGGATTCAAAAAGATGCTGATTCACCGCAGGGTGCTCAACCGCCAGCTGGAGCCGTTTCTGAGGGAAACCGGGGCGGACTTGTCCGCCGGCGCCTGCGTGCGGGACCTGACCGGGTTTCAGCGCTTTATTACGGAACTGGTGAAAGCCGTGGTGGCGGATTGCCGGCTGATCGTGCTGATGGAGCCCGGAAGCATCGTCAGCGACGCGCGGCTGGAAAGCCTGCAGAGAATCCTGCGCTTTTACGCCGCCAAGGGCTTCTCCTTCCTGTACGTCAGCCGCCATTACGAGGAGGCCCGCCAGATCTGCACGCACGCGGCGGTGATGATCAACGGACAGATCGCCAAGGTGGTTTCCACCGCCGAAACGAGCCCGGAGATTCTGCAGCAGCATTTCGGCGTGGAGGCTTACACGCAGATGGTCAGGCGGCAGGAGCGCGTAAGGTTCGGGGGCGCCGGCACGACGCCCGCCCTGACCCTGAACCGCCTCCGCTACGGCAATATCGCCTCGCTCGACCTGGCGGTCGCCCAGGGCGAGTGCGTGGTGCTGCAGGACCTGAACAACCACATTCTCAACGACCTCATCCGTCTGCTCAGCGGCGACCGGCGGCCCGACGGCGGCGAAGTGCTCGTGGACGGCAGGGCGTTCCGGCCTTCGCGCAGGCGAAAGATCGCCGTGATCCAGCAGCAGCCGGCGGAGACGATGGTCTTTCCGGAATTGAGCTATATGGACAACCTCTGTTTCACGCTGGACCACCGCATCACCAATATCTGGCGGCGCGGCGCGACGCAAAAAAGCATACGGCGCGAGCTGGCGCCGGTGCTGGGCGCAGACGTGTTCGATACCCCGTGCGACGCGCTGACGCAGGCGCAGAAGTACGACCTGGTCTACACCCGCGTGCTGCTGCAGCGGCCCAGCCTGGCGGTATGCGTGCAGCCGTTCATGGGCGCGGACGTGGAGCGGCGCATGCAGGTGTGGAAGCTGGTGGAGCGCCTGCTGGGCAAGGGCATCGCGGTGCTGATCCTGGCCGTGAACCTGGCGGATTCGCTGTCCCTGGCGGATCGGCTGGTGCGCGTGCGGGACGGCCGGGTGCAGGCGACGTACGGGCGCGAGGAGTTCGTTTCGCTGCCGCCCAGCGCGCCGTGGCACGATTTCTGGGCCGGCTCGCAAAAGGCGGACGGCTGGTCGCCGCCGCCGGAGGCGCGGGGCTTTGCGCACGGCGGCCTTTTCGGCCGGCGGCCCCATGACAGGACATCGACACAGGGAGGTTTGAAGGCTGATGAATAAACTGGACGAGCTTTTTGAGAGACACCCCGAGCTGGCGGGCCTGCGCGGCGATCTGGAGCGGGCGCTGGAGGCGATCGCGGCGTGCTTCGGGGGCGGAGGCAGGCTGCTGTTGTGCGGCAACGGCGGAAGCTGCGCGGATTGCGAGCACATTGCCGGGGAACTGATGAAAGGCTTTCTGCTCAAACGCCCGCTGACGGAGGAGGAACGAAAGGCGCTCGAGGCCGCCGGGGACGACGGCCGGCTGGGCAAAACGCTGCAGCGTGGCCTGCCGTGCCTGGTGCTTACGGGGCTGCCCGCCCTGACCAGCGCGTTTGCAAACGACGTGGACGGGACCGCGGCCCTCGCGCAGCAGGCCTTCGCCTACGCCCGGGAGGGCGACGCGCTGCTGGCCATATCCACCTCCGGCAACGCCAAAAACGTCTGTCTGGCCGCCGTGGCCGTGAAGGCGCGGGGCGGGCGGGTGATCGCCCTGACGGGCGAAGGCGGCGGACGGCTGGCGGGGCTGGCCGACGTTGCGCTGAGCGTGCCGGCCAAAGAGACCTTCCGTGTGCAGGAGCTGCACCTGCCGCTTTACCACGCGCTGTGCGCGGCGCTGGAAGAAAGGTTTTTCGGAGGAGCTGAAGAACGGTGAGCGTCGTAGTGGGATTCGATATCGGCGGAAGCAAATGCGCCGTATCGGTGGGCAGGGAAGAGCAGGATTCCGTTGCGCTGCTGGCCAGGGAGGCGTTTCCCACGCCGAAGGACCAGCGGGAGGCCATCGAGGCGCTGTGCGCGCTGGCCCTTCGGCTGGCGGGGAAGGAGAATATCCTCTCCGTCGGCGTCAGCGCGGGCGGGCCCATGGACGCCCGAAAGGGCGTGCTGATGAACCCGCCCAACCTGCTCGGCTGGAGCGGCGTTTCCATTACGCAGGAGATTACCGCGCGGCTGGGCGTGCCGGCGGCGCTCGGCAACGACGCCAACGCCTGCGCGCTGGCGGAGTGGACGTGGGGCGCCGGCAGGGGCAGCCGAACGATGGTTTTTCTCACCTTCGGCACGGGGCTGGGGGCGGGCATCGTGATCGACGGCCGGATCCTGCCGGGAGCGTCGGACAACGCGGGAGAACTGGGCCATTGGCGCATGGCGGATTTCGGCCCCAGCGGCTACGGCAAACCGGGCTCCCTGGAAGGCTTCTGCTCCGGCGGCGGCATGGCGCAGCTGGCCCGGACCACGGCGCTCAAATATCGGCAGAACGGGCAAACCGTGGGGTATGAAAAAACGGATGTCAAAACCGTGGCCGAGGCGGCCCGGGCGGGCGATGCGGCCGCGCTGGAGGTGTTCGCCGTCACGGCTTCCTTCCTCGGCAAAGGACTGGCCCTGGTGCTGGATTTTCTGAACCCAGACCGGATCGTGCTGGGCTCCATTTACGCGCGCTGCCGCGACCTGTTGGAACAGGGCATGCGCGAGGCGTTGCGAAAGGAAGCCACGCCGATCGCCGTCGACGCCTGCCAAATCGTGCCTGCCCTTCTGGGCGATAACATCGGCGATTACGCGGCGTTATCCCTGGCGAAATCGGTTGCCGGTTGAGCGAGCGGACGCGCATGGGAAACGGGGGCCGGAAGGCCCCCGTTTCCCATGCGCGTAGGGGACAGCAATGAAAGTCGGATCAATATGACTGTTGTGTGTAAAACAGTATAAGCGAGAGCCCGATAACCTGGAACCGAAAAGAAAAGCTTTTGCCTGTGCTCTCTGGTAAGCGGGAGGCCGATTCTGCCTAACTCCAAATCCGCAAAAGGCCATAAACGATCAAACGAATGACATTTCATAAGTGGTCATTTTCGCGCCTTATTTGTTCGTACAACCTGGAATCAGTGGCAAAATCGGCCCGTTATGACCCATTTTGGAACCGATAATCGACCAAACAACAGCGAAAAACAAAAATGGAAAATATTTTATGATAAACGATTGACATAGAGAAATATCTGTGCTATGCTTTCCTCAACGGAGAAACGGACAACAGGCGCGCGCTGTTCCGATAACCCGGGAAAGAAAAAGGAGGTTCGGTTTCATGAAAAAGATCATGGCACTCTGTCTGGTACTGGCGATGACGTTGTCTCTGGCGGCGGTCGCCTCGGCGGAAACCACGGAGATCACCTTTTTGAACAGCAAGGGTGAAATCCAAAGCGCTTTGGAGGAAGTCGCCGAGACGTACGAGGCGCAGACCGGCGTCAAAGTGAACGTGCTTGCCTGCGGAGAGGGCGAGTCCCCATACACCAAGATCACCAGCATGTACAACTCCGGCACCGCCCCGACGATGGCGATGCTCGATCCCAACGACATCATGTCTCTGGCGGAAGAAAAAGCCGTGGATCTGAGCGGCGAGACTTGGACGAAGGAATGTGAAACCTCCCTGCTGAAGATCGACGGCAAGGCTTACGCTTTCCCGTTCTGCGTGGAGGCCCGCGGCCTGATCTACAACAAGGCCGCCATCGAGAGCACCCTCGGCACGACCTTCGACCCCGCCACCGTCAACTCCTACGACGCGCTCAAAGCCCTGCTGGAAAGCCTGCGTGCGGCGGGCATGGAGAACCCGGTCGTCATCTCCAAGGAGGACTGGAGTCTCGGCGCCCACCAGCTCGGTATGGTGTACGACACCTACGACGGCACTTCGGACGGCGCTTTCGCGCTGATCGCGGGGCTTAAGGACGGTTCCATCAAAATCGAGAACGTCGATCGCTTCCAGCAGTTCATCTCCACGCTGGACCTGCTGCTGGAGTACAACATCAACAAGGCGGATCCGCTGGGCGCGCTCTACGAGCAGGACCCCATCTTCGTGGCGGATCAGGAAGCGGCCATCTGGTTCAACGGCAACTGGGCGTGGCCGAACCTGGCCGAAGCCGGCGCGACCGCGGAAGACGGTTACGGCTTCCTGCCCTACGTGCTGGGTAACGACACGGCCGACTTTGCCAACAACGGCATCGACGCCGCGCCGACCAAGTGCGTCATGATCGACCGCGAGCAGGCCAGCGAAGCGCAGATTCAGGCCGCCAAAGACTTCCTGACCTGGCTGGTCTACGACGAAAACGGCCAGAAGGCGCTTACGGACACCTGCAACGTCATCCCCGCCTGCACCAACAACCCCAACCCCGCCACCGACCCGCTGGGCCAGGACATCCAGGCGAAGATGGCCGCCGGCAATACGTTCAGCTCCGCCTACACCATCAAGGCTCCCAGCGATCACTGGAGCGTGCTGGGCGCCGAAATGCAGAAGTACATCGCCGGCAAGCAGACCAAGGATGAGCTGGCTGCCGCGATCGACGCCTACTGGACCGCGCAGCAGTAACGCGCTTTCACCCGGGGGCTCCGCGGGTATCCCGTGGAGCCCCCTTGCCACAGGGCGGAGAAAGGGGATATCGATTATGAACGAAGGCGGATTGGGTAGAACGCCACGCGAACGGGCACGCAGCTTTGCGACGTTTGCGCTTCCCGGTTTCGCGGTGTTTTTTGCGGTTGTCATCATCCCGTTTTGCTACGGCTTTTATCTGACGTTTACCGACTGGAACGGCGTTTCCAACCTCAAAAACCTCGTCGGCTTCCAAAACTACGCCGCTTTGTTTCAGGACAAGGTTTTCTGGAATTCCATGCTCCTGACGCTCCGCTACGTTTTCTTTTCCGTGCTGCTCATCAACGGCATTGCGTTCCTGTTTGCGTACGTGCTCACCAGCGGACTCAAGGGACAGAACTTCTTCCGCGCCGGCTTTTTTACCCCCAACCTGATCGGCGGCGTGGTGCTGGGCTTCATATGGCAATTCGTGTTTTCCCGCGTGCTGGTGAAGTTCGGCTCGTTCACCGATTGGAACATCTTCGTTACCTCCTGGCTCTCCGACCCGGAAAAGGCGTTCTGGGCCCTGGTAATCGTAACGGTGTGGCAGCTGTCCGGCTATATGATGCTCATCTACGTGGCCGGTTTTACCAGCCTTTCCACGGACGTGCTGGAGGCCGCCAGCATCGACGGCGCATCCGGCTTCCGCAGGATGTGGCATGTCATCCTGCCGCTGATGGTGCCGTCGTTCGTCATCTGCCTGTTTCTTACGCTGTCGCGCGCGTTCATGGTTTACGACGTCAACCTCACCCTCACCGGCGGCGAGCCTTACGGCACCACAAGGCTGGTCGCCATGCACGTGTACGAGAAGGCCTTCACGTCGCGGCAGTACGGCATCGGCCAGGCGGAAGCGCTGGTGCTTTTCGCCACCGTGGCGATCATCAGCGGACTGCAGGTCTACCTGGGTAAAAAGCGGGAGGTGGAAGCATGAGCATGGCCGCGACGCGGAAAACGGTCATCGGCGGCACCCGGGCGCGGGTGGCGCAGGCAGGCAAAATAACGGGCATGGGGATCATGTTCGCATTGTATATGATGCCCTTCCTGCTGGTGCTGCTCAACTCCTTCAAGCAGAAAAAGGACATCATCAAGGACCCCTTTTCTCTGGCGCCCGCCGGGGGCGTGACGCTGGACAACTACACCACCGCCTTTGACAAAATGAACTTCCTGCGGGCGTTTGGCAACTCCCTGTTCATCACGGGGCTGGCCACGCTGCTGGTAATTCTGCTGTCCGCGCTGCTGGCCTACTATATCGTGCGGGCGAAAAACCGGGCGGGCAAGGTGATGTATTCCGTCATGATCGCCTCGATGATCATCCCCTTTCAGGCGATCATGATTCCGCTGGTCTCCATCTACGGCGCGCAGCTCGGGATGCTCAACCACCGGTTGACGCTCGTCTTCCTGCATACGGGGTTTGCCATCAGCATGAGCATGTTCATGTATTCCGGCTTCCTGAAAAGCAACATCCCCATGTCGCTGGAGGAGGCGGCCTATCTGGACGGCTGCACCCGGACGCAGACGTTTTTCAAGGTGGTATTTCCACTGCTGAAGCCAACCACGGCCACGCTGATCATCCTGAACGTGCTGGCCTTCTGGAACGATTACCTGCTGCCTTCGCTGGTGCTGGGGAAAAAGGAGCTGTACACGCTGCCGCTGTCCACCTACCTTTTCTACGGCACCTACTCGGCGGCGTACGGCAATATCATGGCCGGGCTGATCCTGACGGTGTCGCCGATCGTCGTACTGTACCTGTTCCTGCAAAGGCAGATCATCAGCGGCGTCGTGGCCGGCGCGGTGAAGACCTGATCGGAAAAGGATGATACGTATGGACGAACGCATTATGCTCATCACCTATGCCGACGGCCTCGGCGGCGACCTGGCCGCGCTGCGCCGCACCCTGGACCGATATTTCCGGGGTGCGGTAGGCGGCGTGCACATCCTGCCGTTTTACCCCTCCAGCGACGACCGGGGCTTCGCGCCGCTGGGCTACGACCGGGTGGACCCCGCTTTCGGCACGTTTGCGGATATCGAGGCCATCGGGAAAGACCACCCGCTGATGTTCGATTTTATGGTCAACCATATTTCCTCCGAATCCGTTTACTATCAGGATTTTCTCAAGCGGAAGGACGCCTCGCCCTACCGCGATTACTTCATCCGCTATTCCGACTTCTGGCCGGGCGGAGAGCCGACGCCCGGGGAGCTTGCGAAAATCTATAAGCGCAAGCCGCGCGACCCCTTCGTGGAAGCGGTGTTTGCGGACGGTACGAAGGAAAAGGTATGGTGTACCTTCGGCGACCGGCAGATCGACCTGGACGTGCGCAAGCCGGCCACCCGCGCCTTTATCCGGGAAACGCTGACGGCCATGTGCGGGAAAGGGGCTTCCCTGATCCGTCTGGACGCGTTCGCCTACACGGTCAAAAAGGCCGGGACAAGCTGCTTTTTCGTGGAGCCGGAGGTGTGGGAGCTGCTCGGCTGGCTGCGGGACATCGTGGCGCCTTTCGGCGTATCGATTCTGCCGGAGATCCACGAGCACTACGTCATTCAGATGAGGCTTTCGCAAAACGGTTACTGGATTTACGATTTCGCGCTGCCCGTGCTCACTCTGCACGCCCTGTACGCGCACGACGGCCGGTACCTGCGGGCCTGGCTGGAACAATCGCCGAAAAAGCAGTTTACGACCCTGGATACCCACGACGGCATCGGCATCGTGGATGTGAAGGACCTTTTACCCGACGAGCAGGTGGAATTCACCAAGGCCCGCATGTACGAGAAGGGCGCGAACGTCAAAAGGGTCTACAGCTCCGCCGCCTACAACAATCTGGACATCTACCAGATGAACACCACCTTTTTTTCCGCGCTGGGCGACCACGACGAAATGTACCTGGCGGCGCGCGCGATTCAGTTTTTTGCCAGGGGCATCCCGCAGGTATACTACGTGGGCCTGCTGGCGGGCCGCAACGATGTGAAGTTGATGGAGCAGACCCGGAACGGCCGCGACATCAACCGCCACGGGTACACCGAGGCGGAGATCGCCGCCGAAACGCGGCGCCCCGTGGTGCAAAGGCTTACGGAGCTGATGCGCCTGAGAAACACCCACCCCGCCTTCGCCGTGGAAGGGGAGCTGGAGGCGGACCTGCCCCGGCCGGACCTTATGCGCATCCGGCGCACATACCGCGGACACAGCGCCGTGCTGGAAGTGAACCTCACCGATTATTCGTACCGGATCAGGCACACCTGAGCGCCGGGCGGAAAGGGTTTTGCCTGCCTGACGCCGAATGAGATTTCATTTGGCGTTTTGTTTCGGCGCGTGCCACACGCCTATTTTAGAACAAAGGCGGTGCCCTGCGAATGGAGCCCACAGCGAACGAGCGCAACCCCGGCCGTCCCGTGCTTCATTTTACGCCCCGATCCGGATGGATGAACGACCCCAACGGCCTGGTGCGTGCCGGGGGGCTGTGGCATTTGTACTTTCAGCACAATCCAGACGGCGTGGAGTGGGCCCGCATCGGCTGGGGCCACGCGGTCAGCGCGGACCTGACCACCTGGCGGCAGCATCGGGACGTGCTGGAACCGGACGAGGACGGCATGGCGTTTTCCGGAAGCGCCGTGGTGAACGATCACGGGCTTTTGGGCCTGCCGTCGGACGCCCTGCTCTATTTTTATACCGCGGCGGGGCATACCACCCCGGAAAGCGCGGGCAAGGATTTCGTGCAGAGAACCGCCTGCAGCACCGACGGGGGAGAAACCCTGCGCATCCTGCAGGAATTGACCCTGCCGACCCTGGAAAGGGAAAACCGCGACCCCAAGGTGTTCTGGCACGGGCCCAGCGCCGCCTACATCATGTGCCTGTGGCTCAGGGACGCGGATTTCGGCCTGTTCCGAAGCGCCGATCTGCGCACGTGGACGCTTTCGCAGCGGCTTACGCTTCCCGGCGGCTATGAATGCCCGGATTTGTTTCCTCTTCCGGTCGACGGCGGGCCGGAAACCGTATGGGTTTTCTGGACGGGAAGCGGGGCGTGGTACGCCGGCGCGTTCGACGGGTTTGCCTTCCGCTGGGACGGCGAAACGCACGCGGCGTACTGCAACGCCCTGCCGTATGCGGCGCAGACCTTTTCCAACGTGCCGGGGCGCGTGATATCCGTGCCGTGGCTGCGCTGCGAGAACCGCGGGCGGCCTTATACGGGCGCCATGGGGCTGCCGAGGGAACTGGGGCTTACGCGGCGCGACGGCCGGCTGCTGTTGCGAAAGCCTCCGGCGGCGGAGGTATTGCGCCGCTTCCGGCCCTGCGCCGAAGGGAAAGAGGCCGCGCTGCCGGCGGACGGCGTGCTGATGATGGAAACGGACGTATTCGCCCCCTGCGACGTCGGCTGGAATATCGGCGGCTTTTCCCTGCGGTATTCGTGGGAGGACGGGGTGCTGTACGCGGGGGAGGAGCGCATCCGGACGGGACGGTTTACGGGCAGGTTTTCCGTGATCCTGGACGGAACGCTGCTTGAAATTACCGGTGATTCTGCTATAATATATTCAGCGATTGACATACCTCTGCCCCTCTCCTCGAACGTCGTGCGGATCGAGGCGGGAAAGAGCGACGTAAGTCGCTTCGGAGTCCTTCGCTGAACGAGAAGGGGGGAAAACGGATGACTACGCTCAAGGATGTGGCGAAAGAGTCGGGCCTCGCGGTGGGCACGGTGTCCCGTGTGCTCAACAACCGGGGCTATATCAGCGAGGAGACGCGCAAGCTCGTCTACGACGTGATGGAGCGCCTGCACTACCGGCCCAACGAGCTGGCGCGGTCGCTGATACGCCAGTCCTCCAATGTTCTGGGCGTGATTGTGCCGCATATCCGGCACCCCTATTTCGCGGATCTCATCAGCAACCTGGAGGCGGCCGCCGCCAAGGAGAAGCTGAAGATTTTGCTGCTCAACACGCAGGACAAACCGGAAAAGTTCATCGAATCCCTGGACCTGTGCGCGTCCAACCGCGTGGAGGGCATCATACTGTGCAGCGGCACCCTTTCCACGCACAATTTTTCCGGCACGCACATCCCGGTGGTGACGATCGAGCGCTATCTGGAGGACGGCAACGCCTCCGTGGAGTGCGACAACGAGCAGGGAGGGCGGCTGGCCGCGGCGGAACTGATCGATTGCGGCTGCCGATCGCTTTTGCACATCAGCGGCGTTCACGAGGTGAAGATGCCGGCGGACGACCGCAGCGTGGGCTTCGCGACCCTGTGCGAAAAAGCCGGCGTAAAGCACTGCGAGGTCACGACCAACGAACAGGAATACAATAACATGGATTATCGGGATTTCCTGCACCGGGTTCTTCGGGAGCACCCGGACGTGGACGGCATTTTTGCCAGCAGCGACCTGATCGCCGCGCAGGTGCTGCAGGTCTGCGCGCAGCTGGGCATCGCCGTGCCGGAAAAGCTGAAGCTCGTCGGCTACGACGACGTGAACATCGCCCGCCTCACCACCCCGACCATCACCACCGTGCACCAGCCGCTGCGGGAAATGGCCGCCGCCGCCGTGGCGCTTTTGCAAAACGCCGCCGCGGGGGAGATCGTGGCCAACCGGACGGTGTTGCCCGTGTCGCTGGTGCGCCGCGGCAGCACGCGGCCCAACGCCCCGGAGGAAACCGTGCCCGTAAGCGGGCGCGACAAAAAACAGGCGCCCCTGCGCGCCTGAAACCCCGCGCCGCCCGGACGCGTCCGCGCAACTTCTATGAAAAAAGGGAAAACAAAAAAACGGCATTTCTGCCGTTTTTTTGATAACCGGGCTTCGGCGCGCAAGCCGCCGTTCCGGGCCTACCAGGTGGTGGTGTCCGGGTCGGCGGAGTAGCCCACGACGCCCTTGAGATCGGCAATCTTCTGCACGTCCGCCGGTTCCAGCTCAAAATCGAACACCTGCGCGTTTTCCCGGATCCGCTCCGGGTTAACGGATTTGGGCAGGGGCAGGTATCCGCGCTGCAGGCTCCAGCGGATGCTGATCTGGGCGATGGATTTGTCGTACTTGGCCGCCAGCGCCTTCATCTCCGGGACGCCAAAGATCATGCCGGTTCCCAGCGGGCTGTACGCCTCCAGGAGGATGTCGTTTTGGCGGCAGTAGTCCACCACCTCGTCCTGGGTCTCGCCGGGGCAAAGCCGGATCTGGTTGACCATGGGGGCGACGGTCGCGGTCTCCATCAGCGCGCGGATGTGATGCGGGCGGAAGTTGCTCACGCCGATCGCGCGGATGCGCCCGGCCGCGTAGAGCTCCTCAAACGCCTTCCAGGTGCCGGCGTTCGCCTCCTGCCAGCGGTTGCGGAACGTGACGGGGTTGGGCCAATGGATGAGGAAAAGGTCGAGGTAATCCGTGCCCAGCTTGCGCAGGGACTGCTCAAAGGCGGCAAGCGTCTTTTCGTAGCCGTGCTCGGTATTCCAAAGCTTGGACGTGATGAACAGATCTTTCCGGTTAAGGCCGCTCTTCCGGACGGCGGCGCCGACGCTGCGCTCGTTGCGGTAACCCTCCGCGGTATCGATGTGGCGGTACCCGGCCCCGATGGCGCTGAGCACGGCGGAAACGGCCGTCTCGCCGTCCGGGGTCTGCCAGGTGCCGAAGCCGACGCAGGGGATTTCGACCCCGTTGCTCAGCCGGTAACAATCGGTTAACGCTTTCATGCTTTTTCCTCCTTATCCTTTCTGATCACACGAACGCCCGGCGGCGATCACGCACACCGGCGAGGGAATCCGCACGGCGCTCAGGCATTCGCCCGGCAAACCGTTTTCCAGGGAGAACAGCCGCACCTCGTCCGCCCTCTGGTCGGCTACCAGCAGGAAGCGCCCGGCGGGATCGACGGCGAAGTTGCGCACCGCGGCGGCCCCGCAGGGGACGACCGTCCGCCCGCCGAGCGACCCGTCGCCGTGCACGGGGAAGCGAACCAGATCGCTCACACCCCGGACCGATACGTACAAATCGCCGCCGTCGGGCGTCAGGTGGATGTCCGCGGCGAGGCGATCGCCGGGTTCGCCGTCCAGCAGGGCGACGCGCTGCCGGGGCGTGAGCGTGCCGGAAGAAGCGTCCCAGTCGAAGACGATCACGTGGCTGCTCAGTTCCGTCACCAGGTAGGCGTACCGGCCGCAGGGATGGAACGCCATATGGCGGGGCCCGTCCCCGGCGGGTACGGCGACCTCCGCGTGCGGCACAAGCTTCAGGCCTTCCGGCCGAAAGACGCGCAGCTTATCGATGCCCAGGTCCGCCTCGACGATAAAGCGGCCGGTCGGGTCGGCCGTGAGGGAATGCACGTGCGGCTTCTCCTGCCGGGCGGGGTTCACGCCCCGGCCTTCGTTGGGCAGCCATTGCGTTATCGTGCCCAGTGCGCCGTCCGCGTTTAGCGCGCAGGTCAGCGCGCCGCCCCCGAAATAGCTGGCGAAGGAGACCGCCGTGCGGTCGGGCCACACGCATACGTGGCACAGGCCCGGATAGGGTGCGTCGATCAGCGCCGTGCGGGTCAGCGTGCCGTCCGGCGCGGCCGTAAAGGAGGCGATCGCGCCTCCGTCCTCGCGCTCGCTGACCGCGTAGAGGCGCGCTCCGCTACGCGCGAGGAAGCTCGGGCTTTCCACCCCGGCGTAGACCGGGCCCGGAACCAGCGCCGCCCGGTCCGTGTCCAGCTGCAGCGTGAACAGGTCGCCCTCGCCCCGCGAATAGGTGCCCACGAAAAACAGCGGATGCTCACTCATATGAAAGTCCTTCCTTTCCGTTCCCTGCCCCGTTCAATATGCCAGGTCGCCGGGCCGGTAACCCTCGGGCAAGGGCTCCTCCGACAGAAACGCGAAGCTTTCGTCGCCCAGCACCGGCAAAAAGGCCTCGTAGGGCGTGCGGTCGAACTCGCTTGCGTAGCTGCTGGAACCGAACCAGCCGCCTTCCTTGGCGCGCAGGTTCAGGTCGCGGGCGAATTTCGTGTCGTTGGAGCAATCGTGCACGAGCGTCTCCCAGTCCTCGTCGCCGGCGGTTTTCATCAGCTTCAGGGTCAGTTCCCGGCTCCAGACGGGGGAAAGGTACCCCTGCCGGGACACGTACAGGTTTTCGCCCGCGTAGTTGCAAAAGTTGTTCGGGTTCAGGTGCAGCTCCGCGCAGTTGATGAAATCCGGCTTCGCGTCCTCGAGAATCGCCTTTTGCTTAAAAAGGAACGTGTGGTAAAACGACGGTGTCATGGGCGTTTCCACGCCGACGGCGGGGATGTGCCTTTTTGCGGTTTTCAGGTTGGCGATCACCTTGTCGGCGCAGTTCGTGGCGCCCAGGTTGAAGCGGATTTCGTCGAGGCCCGCCTCGCCCAGTGCGCGCAGGTTTTGCTCCGTGGCCAGGGTGCCGTTGGTGTACAGGTGCTGGTACACTCCCGCCTCGTGGAATTTGCGGATCACGCCGTAGTACTTTTCGATCTCCATGAACGGCTCCAGATAGACGTAGGCGATGCCGGTGGGCCTGCGCTGGACGGACAAAAGCAGGTCCAGATCCTTTTCGTAGAATTTCGTTCCGCCAATCTCCCACAGGCCCTCGCCGACCGGCGGCTGGTTGGAAAGCTCGCCAAAGTCGTAGCAGAAGGGGCAGTTCAGGTTGCACCGGTTCGTTTTGCGCACCGCGCCCAGCCCCGTGCCCGTCAGGCAGGAGCGGCACCCGCCGGGAAACCGGTGTTCGTCGCCCACGAAATACGTGCGGTTCTCATACGTTTTGAGGTTGGGAATTTCCGCGGCCAGCTTCCGGCGGCGCTCGTTTACCGCCGCCTCGAGCTGCGCGAAAACGGCATAGACGATCTCCTGCTGCACGTTCGTCAGTTCCTCGTCCTCCGGCAGGGAAGCGAAGAAGGTAAACCAGGTCAGCGCGTCCTTTTTGGATATCTTCACGTTGTGTGCTCCTCACGGTTTGTTTCGCCGCCGCGCGGCGGTTACCGCCAGTATAGCCCGGACGGTCGCTCCAGGCAAGCGCGGGTGGCTTTCAGCTGCTGGCGCTCTGGTAATGCCGAAGCCCGCGCCGAAACAGCAGGCTGCTCAGCACAAACCAGATCAGCGGCCCCGCGACGCCCCACACGGCGTAGAGCGGGTCCATCTTTTTTAAGATGAACAGCGCCGGGAAATTGGTGATGACGAATATCGGCAGCACGAACACGCCCACTTGCTGCACGAACCGGTTATAGATGCCCATGGGCAGGTTGTTGAAGTCCCAGGACGAGTCCACCAGCCCCGCCAGCGCGTTGGTTTTCACCAGCCGGAAGGCCAGCACCTGCGGCAGGAGGAACATGGAGTAGGCGATCAGCGAACCGGTGACCAGGTACCCCAGGTAGCCCAGCAGGTCCAGCACGCCCACCTGCACCGCCATGCGGGAAAGCCCCACCGCCACCGCGGCGATGCCCAGCGCCACGTCCACCGTGAACAGCGATACGTCGCTGCGCTTGAGCGTGAGCATAAACTGCAGCGACACGGGCTTGACCAGCAGCAGGTCCATTTCGCCGGTCTGCACCTGGCGGCCGATGTCGAACAGGTTCATCATGTAGAGTCCCGCGTAGGGGCCGGTGGCGACCATGTAGGTGCCGAAGAACACCAGCACCTCGTCCGGCGTAAGCCCGTTGATGGGCACGCCGGTTTTGTAGATGACGATCATGTACACGATCTTCGCCAGAAAATACCCCAGCTCCATGGCGATGCCCGTAAAGAAGTTGGCGCGGTACTCCAGCTGGCTCATCAGGCTGTTTTTGATGAGCATTCCCCACAGGATCAGATGCTTTTTGATTTCTTTCACGTGCTCAGCCTCCCGCCGCCAGGTATTTGCGCGAGCCCAGGTTCCACAGGAAGCGGCTGAAGGCGACCATCAGCCCGATCCACACCAGCTGGAACAGCATCCCCCACAAGACCTGCCCGCCGACCGCCGCGCCGGTCAGCACATCCACCGGGAAGCCCACGGCGTAGGAGAACGGCAGCAGCTTCAGCGCCCCGCCGACCGCGTCCCCGAACACCTCCAAAGGGAAAATGCCGCCGCTCAGCACCACGATCACGATGCGCACCGCCTCGAACAGAAACCCGATCTCGGACAGCCAGAACGCCCACATGCCCACGCAGAAAAAGATGAGGAAGTTCAGGATCAGCGCCAGAAACAGCACGGGAAGAAACATGAGCGCTCCCGCAAGCCCCACCGGCGACGCATGGAAATAAAGCCCCACGCCGGTCAGCGCCAGCGCCAAAAGCGCAAGGCCGCTGAGCAGCACGCCGATCTTCTGCCCCAGAAAGCAGCTGAGGCGGTAGGGGAGGTATTCCACGGGGCGCACGACGTACTTGCTCAGGCCCCCGTTTTTGATGTCCTCGTTGATCTCGTACTCGAACCCGGTTTTCATCAGCCGCCACAGGATGGACGCGGATACGGAATACGCGAGCATCTGCGCGTAGCTGCGGCCGAACAGCTCCCCGCCGCCGGAGCCGCCGTAGAGCGCCTGCCACATGAACACCTGAATGAAAATGGGGAAGGCGGCGCTTGCGACGCTCATCCAGAAATCCGCGCGGTAGGCCATCGTCTCCTTCACGCCCAACCCCAGAGCGTACAGGTACTTCCTCATCGCCCGTTTTCCCCCGTATACAGCCTTGCGATGCCTTCCTCCACGGGGATGTCCGTAATGTTGAAATCCGTCACCGGCAGCGTTTCCAGCATCGTGCGGGATACCTCGCGCACCTCGCCGCGGGCCACCTCCAGCACCACCTGCACGCCCTCGCGGCCGCACACCGTGCCGAAGCGGCTCAGGTCCATCTGCGCGGCTTCCTCGGTCTCGAAGGTGACCTGGATGCGCTTGCGCTCGCCGAACAGCCCGTTGATCCTTTTCAGCTCCCCGTCGTAGGCGATGACGCCCTCGGAGATCACCACGGTGCGGCGGCACAAATCCTCGATGTCGCCGATGGAGTGGCTGGTCAGAAGCACGGTGGTCTGCTTTTCCCGGTTGTATTCCTTCAAAAAGGCGCGGATGCGCTTTTGCGAGATGAAATCCAGCCCGATGGTAGGCTCGTCCAGAAAAATCACTTCCGGCTTGTGCAGAAGCGAGGCGATCAGCTCCATCTTCATCCGCTCGCCCAGCGACAGCCGCCGCACCTGCACGCCCATCAGGTCGCCGACGTCCAGGATCTCCGTCAGTTCCCCCAGGGTTTTGCGGTATTCCGCTTCCTCAATCTCGTAAATGTGGCGGTTCAGCGCAAAGCTTTCCGCCGCGGGCAAATCCCACCACAGCTGGCTTTTCTGCCCCATGACGATGGAAAAGCGCATTTTGAAGTCCTTCTTGCGCTCCCAAGGCACGTAGCCCATGACCGTCGCCTGCCCGGCGGTGGGGAACAGGATGCCGGAGAGCATTTTGAGCGTGGTGGTCTTGCCCGCGCCGTTGGGGCCCAGAAAGCCCACCATTTCGCCCTTTTCCAGGGAAAAGTCGATGCCCTTCACGGCTTCCTTGTACAGCTTTTCCCGGTGGAACAGGCTGTGGAAGGAGGCTTTCATGCCTTCTTCCTTTTTGGTGTACTCGAACGTCTTGCCAAGACCCGTTACTTCGATGACCGCCATGGGGCACCGCCTTTTTATGTTTTTTTACGAAAGCGTCGCCGCTATTATATAACGGGTACGGGCCGTTTGTCATGCGGAAATGTGCCGGACGGCGATGAAACTGCGCCGCTTGTCCGTGACGGAGCGCAGGCGAACGCCCCGCGGCGAAGGGGCCGCGAGGCGTTCGGGCGGAGGTGGCAACCCGGCGCGGCCGGAATCAGATCACTTCCAGGTCGTCCTTGCCGGGCAGCGCGGGGAAGGGCGCGGTGGGCAATTGCTGGTACCAGTAGACCACCGAGGCGATATCGTCCCTGAGGGGGAGGTAGCGCCGGCCTTCCCGCCAGCCCAGCGCCTGTATGGTGACGCGCAGATCCTTTTCGAAGTAGATCGGGTCGGTGATGTGCCAGCGGTACATGCCAAAGCGGAACTGGCTGTGGTAGAGCTTATCGGGGGTGATCACCTGGTGCAGGCCCGCGTAGGGGGTGGTGAAGGGCACGTAGTTGGCGTGCGTCACCGGATCCTCAAAATCGTAGGAGCCGCAGAAATAATCCTCCGTGCCCGTGCCGCAGAGGGTGGGGTATTCCCGGTCGCCGTCCATAAAAAACTTGATCTCGCCCTCGCCCCACCAGCCGTTGTTGTTCACGCCCCAGGCCATATAGGTGCCCACGTACTTGCCCTTGCCCCGCACGCCGTCAAGCAGGGTGTAATCCTCCTTGTAGGGCAAGGGGTTGACGTGGCGGAACTGCGCGTGGAAATAGGCTTCGTCCGCAGCCACGTCGCACAGGCAGTAATCAATCTGGTAGTACATGGTCACGGGCTCTTCCGCCAGGTTGGTGAGCATCATGCGCGCGCGGGCGCGAAACGGCATGGGCCAATAGCAGTTGAAGGCGCTGCCGGGGTTTACGCACACGGCCAGGGAGCTGAGCTGCGCAAACTCGTTCCATCCCATGCAGAAGAAATCGCCCACCGGGCTTTCGACGCTGGGATTCTGCTGATCGTCCCAATACATGCGCAGGATGGTGTTGCGCCACCGGCCCGTGGGCGTAAGCCAGATATGCCGGATTATGCCGCTGCCTTCAATATCGCAGATCGTAAAGGTTTCGCCCGGCTGAAGCACGATGTAGGGGTTCACCTTCCAGCCCGTGCCCAGGTCGCGCGCCGCCAGTCTGGCGCTGCCCTGCTCCAGCGGGCAGCGGCCGCCGCCGCCCTTGGCCCCCGTAAAGTTCTCCGGGGAAATGGAGCGGGTCACGTGTGGTTCCAACCGGCTGAGATGTTCCATCGTCATACTGGTACCTCCTTGTTATTCCGGGCGCACCCCGGTCGGTTCCGGCCCGGCCGGGCCCAGAAGGGTGATTTGCTGTTTGAGCGTTCCGCTTTCGTCCCGCGTCTGCGTAACGACGCCCCAACGCTGTCCGTCACAGAAGATGGACCGGAAATGATCCGGACTGACGCGGGGCGCAAAGCGCGTGCCGTCCGCAAGCGTCATGCCGGCGTAGGCCGGGATCAGCCCCCAGGCCGCCATGGAACGCGCGTAGTGGAAGCCGCACTCCATTTCGTCAAAGGGGTTGCGGCGGTTGCCGTCGAAGCGCGCGCGCACGGCGTTGACCAGCGTCTCCGCCTCGGCGGTCATTCCCAGGTACACGAGCGTCGTGGCGACCTGGTATTCTACGCCCGTCCACACCTCATCGGAGTATACGAAGGGAAACGCGGGCTCCCCGCCGTGGGGCCAGGAGCACAGGCGCAGGCCCGCCTCGTCCGGGGCGACGAAGGAGCGCTGCAGGCACCGGCGCGGCACGGAGCCGTCGCCGAAGTTGTACCGCACGATCGCCGCGGCCGCCTTTTTGAGGTGTTCGCGGGGGAGCAGCTCGCCAAGCCCGGTCAGAAACGCCAGCGTCTGCCCGAAAAGCTGGTCGCTCAGGCAGCCCTCGCCGAACTGGTAGGGCGGCGGGTCGGACCCTGTGCGCTGCACGTACCACTCGCCGTTAAAGCAGCGGTCGTCCAGTGCGGCAGCGCTTTGCCGGAAGGCAGCCTCATACGCCGCGCGGTCGCCCTCACGGCCGAGCGTTTCCGCCATGGCCGCCATGGCCCGGAGTGCCGCCAGGTACAACACCCCGCTCAGGGGGTTTATGCCCGTAAATTCGATGTCGTACGTGTTGTGCTGCGTACCTTCCAGCAGGCCGTCGCCGTCCGCGTCCCACGTGCGGCGGGCGTAAGCCAGCGCCCGTTGCGCGGTGGGGTACAGTTCGGTCAGGAAAGCTTTGTCGCCGCTGAGCTGATATTCCCGCCACAGCCGCACCAGCGTGCCCAGCTGGCCGTCCGCGGCAGCGGGCATATCAAAGGGCGGCAGGCCGAAGCGCTGCTGGGTGCGGAAACACATCTTGCCCTCCGCGTCCGTCTCGTTCGTAAACTCGTTCGCCCGCGCGCTGCGCTCCAGCCCGGGGAACAGGTAGGCGACGGTCTGGGCGTAGTTCCACACGTGCGTGCAGGTGCCGTGGCAGCTGCCCTCCTGCTCGTGGCAGCCCTCCCAGCCGTAAAAGGCGCCGTCCTCCGCAAGAAAACAGGTGTTGCTGCGCAGCACCGTCAGGCTGTAGGCGGCGGACTCGACGACCGATGCGGGCAGCGTGCTCGTGTAGAGCGCCTCGGCAAAGCGGCGGCTGTCCGCTTCCAGACGCGGGAGGTGACTAAGCAGGTACGCCCCGGCCTGCCACGCGTCCGTAAAGCGCGCGGCGTAGGCGTTTCGCATGGTGCGGCCCTTCGCGTCTTCGGCGAACCAGCCGCAAATGCGGTTGGGCACGTACCAGCTGAAGACGAAAACGAAATCCGCCTCTTGCCCGGGGCCGAGCCGTTTGCGGACGCCGACGCTCCCCACCGTGAGCCCCTCCGGGCCGATGCGGCTTTGGCGCGCCTCGCCCCCGTGCTCGCCCTCGGGCAGCCGTCCCCGGCAGAGCGCCTTCCAGAAAGCGGTGATCCCGTCCTGCCAGCCGCCTTTGTACCAGGCGGGCAGCAACTCCGCGTCCGCTTCGGGGGTCATCAGCGCGCCCTGCGCCTCGCGCAGGCTGCCCGCGGGCTCGCCTTCGCCCAGCATCCGGATGCCGCTGCGGTTTGCCTCCCGCACCGCGCGGTTATAGGCGCCCGGCACGGTGCGGTAGTTGTCGAAGCAGTCAAAGCCCTGAAAGCCGTAGAAGTTCGGCATGGAACCGCAGACGAGCACATCGAGCGGCACGGCGGAGATGTTTTTAGCGCGGTAGCGCAGCAGCACGGCGGGAATGCCGCTGTCCGGAACGTTGAGGGGAACGAGCGGGTTGAAGGCCGTGAGGTGGACGAACAGCGGCAGCGAGCCGTCGATAAACGAAATATCGCAAAACGGGTAGCGTACGTCCATACGGCCGTCCGCCAGCCGCGGCAGACCCCGGACCTCCTGCGGGTGATAGCCGCGCGCCAGATCGAAATCCGGCGCGCCTTCCGCCTCCAGCACGCGGGTGTCATTTACGCCCTCCCCCTCGCAGTGCAGGGCGAAAAAGGAATAGGGGAGCTTGTTGCCCCGCTGCGGCCGGTTGAAAATTTCAAACTCGCACAGACGCCCGCAGGCGTCCACGCCCACGGTGCCCGTGCCGATGCCGCCGACGGGGAAAACCGTGTGCCGGTCCTTGGCCGAAAACGATGCGAACGGCATGCGGGCCTCTCCTTTCGGGATGGGACGTTCAGCGTGTGACATTGATATCACATTCGATAATGCTATCATAGAAAGCTTTTTGCGAATTGTCAAGCGCTATTTTGCTTTCCCGTGTTTCCGAAACGAAAGAAACCGTTGGATTCGGGCGCGGAGTTGTGTTATACTGAACACGGTTCCCATGCGGCCCGCTTCGGCGCTTTAGGGAAGAAGGGGTTTTGAATATGGCATCGATATACGAAATCGCCCAGGAGGCGGGGGTATCGCCCTCCACCGTGGCGCGCGCCCTGCGCGGAACCGGCTATTGCAGCCAGGAAAACCGGGAGCGCATCCTGGCCATCGCCAAAAAGATGAACTACATCCCTTCCCACGCGGCCCGGTCGCTGAAAAGCAACCGCACCAACAAGGTGCTTTTCTGCATCCCCGATATTTACAACCCCTTCTATTTCCGCATGATCCGCGGCGTGAGCGACGTGCTGGAACAGTACGATTACCTGCCGCTGCTCTGCTTTACCAAGGGCCAGCTGGAAACGGAGCTCAAAATGCTGCGCAACCTTCAGGAAGGCTACGGCGACGGCATGGTGTTCGTGTCCTTCGACTTCTCCCCCAAAAACATCTCCGTGGTCAACCGCTGCAACCGCCCCGTGGTGCTCACCAACAACTACCAGTCCCCCACGGGGGACGACCGGTTCGACTGCGTGTACATCGACACCTTCCAGGGCATCTACATGGCCTGCGAACACTTTATCGAGGAAGGGTTCACGCGCATCGGCTACATCGGCGGAAACGTATCCGTGCAAACGGGGCGCGAGCGCTTCGAGGGGTTCCTGCGCGCCATGCGCGACCACAACGTGAACATAGACCAGCGTTACCTCTGCCAGGGCGATTTTTCCATGGACTCCGGCGAGGCCGCCATGCGCCAGCTGCTGGCCCAGCCCGCCCTGCCCGAGGCGCTGGTGGTGGCCAACGACCTGATGGCGATCGGCGCGTACCGGGTGTGCCTGGACGCGCACATCCGCGTGCCGGAGGATATCGCCATCATCGGCATGGACGACAGCGAACTGGCCAACTGCATGAACCTTTCCTCCGTGCAGATGTGCGAGGAGGAAATCGGCAGCAACGCCGCCAGGCTGCTGATGGACCGTATCCTGCACGGGCCGCGCGAGAAAAAGGTGGTGCGGCTTCAACCGCAGCTGGCCTTGCGCGCCTCGAGTGAAAAAAGGAAAAATGGGTCTTGACATTTCGGGGATAACACGCTATGCTTTGGATATGGTAAGGATGTCAGAAACAAAGACGACATTCGACCGCGCCGCGGTCGAATGAAAAGGCTGGCGATGGCTGTGAATACGGAACAGATGCCAAGAAGCGGGTGGTTTTTCTTTTTCCCTTAAGTGGCATCGATGTCATCAACATCACCCGACTCGAAAGGAGGCCCGCGGGATGCACCCAATCGTGCTGGAAAACGAAGCGGTCCGTTTGCTTTTCTCGGCGGACGGCGGCGCGCTGATCGGGCTTACGGATGTCCGGCGCGGCTTTGAGCACGTCGCCCGCCCTTCCGGCGTGCCTTTCCGCCTGTTTTCGCTGCCCGAAGGCACGCCCTGCGAGGCGTTTGCCGACTTCAGTTGCGAGCGGAACCCCGGTGAACTGCGCTTTTTCTGGCGCACGGACGCCGCCGACGTAACCGCGACCGTGCGGCTGCTTGCGGACGGGGCCGCCTTTCGCGCCTCGTCGCGCCCGCGCGGCGCCGACACGCCCCCGCAGTGCCTGGAATACCCGCTTCTCGGGGGCCTGACCAGCCTGAACGAACGAACCTGGCTGGCCCACAGCTGGACCACCGGTGTTCTGATGAACGATCCGGCCTCCTTCCTGCCCACCGAGGGTGCGCTGCGCTTTGCGCCGTACCCGGAATGCTTTTCCGGCGCGTCCATGCAGCTGATGAGCTACTATCATCAGGATACGGCCGGGCTGTACCTGGCGGCGCACGATGGGGAGGGCCGCCAGAAATGGCTCAACGCCTATACCGAGAACGGCGCGCTGACGCTTTCGCACATGGCGGGCATGGAGGACCTGCGCCCCGGCGCCCCGACCCTCATGCCCTACGATTTCGTCGTGCGCCTCACCGCCGGGAACGGCTGGGAGGAAGCGGCCGAGCTGTACCGAACCTTCGCGCTTGCGCAGCCCTGGTGCGCCCGGGGAACGCTGGCCGAACGGAACCCGGAAGGGGACTGGCTGCATAACGACGTGGGGTACTGCACCTTCGGCGTCGACGCGGGGCACGACCGCAGCCGGTGGCTTCGCAGGTACCGGGAGGACATCGGGTGCCCGGGCTTCCACGTGTTGGGGCCGGACTGGACCCACGAGCCGCAGACCTTCGGCAGCGGCGTGCCCGGCGGCATGGAGGACTGGCTGCCTACGCGCTTTTCCCCGGAGACGCTCGCGGCCGTCCGCGAAAACGGCGACCGTTTCGCGCCCTTCGAGTTCGATTTTCTGGTCAATCTTCACCAGCACGACCGGGAGAAGCTCGCGGCTGCCCTGCAGCGCTTCCCTTCGCCGACGTTCAGCCATGACGCCTATCGCTTCAACATGCTCTGCCCCTGCGAGCCCTTCACCAAGGCGTTCCACCGCGAGCGGGACGTGCAGGTGCTGCGCGAGGCGAACGTGGACGCCATGTACTACGATATCTCCGCCAACAACCTCCTCAAGGTCTGCACGGCGGAGACCCACGCCCACACGCCCGGCGGCGGACGGGAGATCACCGAGGGCTACCGGGACATCTACGCCGATACGGGCGCCGCGCTGAGCCGGGAGGCGGGCCGGCCGATTCCGCTGGGAACCGAGCAGATGTGCGAGGTGTTTCTGGACCGGCTGGATTTCTATCAGGCCAGAGCCTGGGCCCAGCCCTGCTCCACGCTGGAAACCTGGCCCCTGCGTAAGCAGATGCTCAGCGGACAGGCGAGGATGATCCCGCTTTTCGACATGGTGTACCACGAGTACGGCGTCGTGCGCATGGACGGATGGGGGAAGCTGACGGACGCGATCGGCGAGCTGTTTTTCGATACCGTCGCCAAGACTTACCTGTGGGGCGGCCTGTACGAGATCAACCACGAATACAGCCCCATGGAGGAGCTGGACGGCGTGGAAACCCCGCCGGAGGAGCACTACTTCCGCTTCGATCCCCAGCACTGCGCCTACAGCGGCGAGCGGGCCGGGTACGTGGGGCGCTTCGCCGCGGCGCGCCTCGGACGGGCCAACCCGTACTGGGTCTACGGGCGCATGCTCCCTGCCCCGGCGATCGACGCGCCCGTGCGGAAGCTCGCCTGGTACCACTATAACCACGACCAGAAGGACCCCTCTTACCGCGCGCGGGGCGAGTATTCCTGCTCCGCGGTGCGTACGTCGCTTTTCCAGAGCCCGGACGGCCGCGTCGCCCTGTTCATGGTCTGCCCGGGGGAGGAACCCCTGACGGTTCAACTGCCGCTAAATGCGCTGGCGGAGCGTTTCGGCGGCTGTCGGGCCGCGCTGTACCGTTTCCGGGGCGGGGACGCCCTGCGCTTAACCGATTTTGACATGTTGGCCCGCGGCCGAAGTGAGGATCGGCCTTTCGTCTTGGAACCGCGGGAGCTTTACATGTTCGAAATGAATACGAAGGAGGATCTGTTGCAATGAAAAAGGTGCTTTGCCTGCTGCTGACCGTAGCCGTGACCCTGTCGCTGGTGCCCATGGCGATGGCCGAGTCCGCCTCCACGACCGAAGGAAAAACGGAAATCGTGTTGTGGAACCAAATCTTCGAGGATTGGAACCGCGCCTGGTGCGAGGACATGGTTGCGGAGTACAACGCGATTCCCGACAATCCCTACTACGTGACTCAGGAGTTTATCGACGGCTCCGCGTGGGACGAGAAGATCGCCGCGGCGCGCGCCGCCGGCACGATGCCCGACGTTTATCTGGTCAACTACTCCAACATTCCCTGGGGCGTGACCAACGATTACTTTATGCCGCTGGACGACCTGATTCCGCAGGCGGCGTGGGACGACCTTTACGACAACATCGAGGACATGATTACCGTCAACGGCGTGCATTACGCCTATCCGCAGCTGCTGGAGCCTGCGGTGGTCATGTACTACCGCAAGGACCTGCTGGAAGCAGCCGGCCTCTCCGTGCCCAAGACCTGGGATGAGTTCGCCGCCGCCGCCAAGGCGCTGACCACGGACGAAATGTACGGCGCCACCATGAACTACGAATGGTCCATGTGGGGCTGGGAGTATACCGCGGCCGGTCACTGGCCCATCGCCGACGACTGGTCGGCGGCCAACTGCCAGGATCAGGGCTACGTGGATCTGCTCAACTTTATCAACGGCCTGTACGTGGACGAGTCCGTGCCCCTGCAGGCGCTGGAAGCCTATAACGGCTCCGCCCGCCTGATCGGCGACGAAAGCGTCGCCATGTGCTTCAGCGGTTCGTGGGGCATCGCGGAAATCCTCAACAACTATCCCGACATGGCCGACAAGATCGGCGTGGCGGCCGCGCCCACCCAGGACGGCTCCCCCTTCCACAGCACCCTGGGCGGCTGGACGTACCTGATCGACGCCAAGTCCCAGAACGCGGAAGGCGCGGCGGATTACATCCAGTGGCTGCTGTGCGACGACGCGGCCCGTACCGGCAGCTTCTTCGAGACGGCCAGCTTCAGCAAGTATTCGCCCCGCAAATCCGTGGACGAATACCTGGCGGCCAACACCGCGGCCGCGGACGACGAGTGGATGCAGGCGATTTCCACCGAGATCGTGCCCTACGGCATTGCCGAACCGATCTACGCCTGGGACATCAGCGCCGATATGCTGACCGCCATCGGCGAGGTGGTAACCAGCGGTAAGACGGCCGAGGACGCGCTTTCGACCGCCGCGGACGCCATCGACCTGTTCATCGCCAACAACGATTACGCCACGAAGAAACCTCAGTAAGGCGCTTCGCGCCGGGGAGGGGACACAGGGCCCCTCCCCGTTCTTATCGTTTATACTATTTCAAATCCTTAATGCGTCATAGATCGCGAGCGGTTTTGTTCTATGACGAGGAGAGGAGGCGAAGGCGTAGCGGGGCTACGGCGAGCCTTCGCGACGAAGCCAGAGAGTAAAAACGCCACGAGATAGAAGCGTTAAGGATCTGAAATAGTATTACGCGTCGTAAGGAGATGGCTGCCATGGTCCGGGAAAAAAGCGGGCGTTCCCATGCCGCCACGCGGAAAATGGACCGGCGCACGGGCTACCTGATGGTGTTTCCCGCGTTGCTGTTCTTATCGGTATTCGTGTACGTTCCGCTGGTCATGGCGGTGGATAAAAGCTTTACCAACTGGAAGTTTTACGGGGAAAGCACGTTCATCGGGCTGACCAACTACGTGATGGTGCTCAAAAACCAGCTGTTTCAGGCTTCGCTGGTCAACATCCTGTGGTTCGTGGCGATTATCATCC
>CAZXJI010000012.1:0-102647 GCA_964640955.1 uncultured Oscillospiraceae bacterium
CCGAAGGGTGCAGGGGCGAGCGGAAAGCCCCTGCCTGCCTCCGCAGAGGCAGTTCTCCGCGCGGCCCGTGCCCGCAGGCACGGAACCCCCGCGCCTGCGCCCCCTTCAGGGCGCCCTTTCTTTATCCTCTTTCCGAAAGAGGATACTCCTTTAAATACTCCCCCTCCAGCCCGCACTCGTCGATCAGCTTGAACAGCGTGTAGCGTGAGCGGTAATCCTTGGCGCAGTGCATGGACAGGTTCAAAAGCCTTTCGTCCACGCCCAGCTCGGCGGGGGTCAACGGAGCGCCCAGTTCCCGCATGGCGCCGTAGATGCGCTCGTAGGAGGGCAGCAGGTTCAAAACGCGGCGAATCTCCGTCTGGTTGGCCTGTGCCGTTTTTACGCGGCGCTCCTGCTCCGCCCAGGGAAGGAAGTCTTCCGGATTCTCGCGCATAATGCTGCGGGCGGCTTCCTCCTCGAAGGCGGTCAGCATCCAGCGTTCGCGTTCTTCGCGCGTGATGTGCTTTTTCCGGATGGCGTCCAGGTCGAGCCCGCTCAAATCCTCTTGAGCGAAGCGGGCAAACAGCGGCCACGCCAGCAGCGTTGCCACCCCGACCGACGCGCCGTGCGCGGGCGGCGGGTTGCCGTGGCGCAGCTGCATCATCTCCCAATAATGGGCGATGTTGTGCTCCACCGAGGCTACCGCGCGCGTGTGCCCCACGATCATGATGGTCACACCCGCCAGCAGCAGCGCCTCGATCAGGATGCGGATGCCCTTTTCGCTGCGGCTGCGGATCTCGGGAATGTTGTCAAGCAGTTTCTCCACCGCGTCGGTGACGATCTCGCCGCATACGTCGCAGTAGGTTTCCCCGTTGATGATCGAGCCCAGCATCCAGTCCGTTCTGGCGATGTACTTGCCCAGCACGTCCCCCACGCCGGAGCAGACCATGGGCAGCGGCGCGGTGCGCAGGATGTCCGTATCGCAGACGATGATCTCGGGGCACACGCCCGCGCGGTGGATTTTCACCCCGCGCAGCAGAAGCGGCGCGACCACCGAGGTGTACCCGTCCATGGAGGGCGCTGTGCCGACGCTTACGAACGGCAGGCGGCAGCGCATGGCGTTGATGCGCGTCGTATCGGTAATGCTGCCGGAGCCCACCGCCACCAGGAATTCGGTCTCCGGCTGGATGGACAAAAGCACTTCGCCACAGGCGCGCTCGTCCGGGTCCATGGGCCCGTCCCGGCGGATGACGCAGGCAATAACGGAAAAGCCGGCGTCGGTCAGCGCCTTTTCCACCTTCTCGCCCGCGAGGGGATAGGTGTTGTCGTCGGCCACCAGCACGCAGTGCGTGCCCAGCCCCCGCGCGCGCACGTACTCCGGCACGCGCGGAATCAGCCCGCGGCCCACGTAGATGTCCTGCGTGGGCAGGTTGTGCGTAAGCCCGCAACGGCAGTCGATGCCGGAGATGGTCAGCTTGTCGTTGCGGTCGTAGGTGATCGTCGCGCCCATTCGAACGGCCTCCCTTACCGGATAAAATCCTCCCGCATCGGGGCGAAAACGTCGATCAGCACACCGCCCGCCAGGCATACGCAGCCGTGCGCCTCGTTGGGCGCAAAGGCGAGCGTGTCGCCGGGGCGCACGGTGTGCTCCGCCCCTTCGATGGTAAAGACGAACTCGCCTTCCAGCACGTAGGTGCACTGGGTGTGGGGATGGGTGTGCACGTCTCCCCGCGCGCCGGGCGCAAAGCGCACCTCCACCATCATTTCCGTCGGCAGGTGCGCAAGCACCCTGCGCGTTACGCCGCCGCCCAGCTCCTGCGGGGCGACGTTTTCATACTTGACGACTCTGGAATCCATCTTCGTTTCCTCCTTCGCATTCGTTTTCATTTCACGTTCCGCACGGCGTACAGCCGCCCGCGGCCGGGCCGCCGTCCTCCACGGGCACGGGCTTTAGACGGTCGTTGAAAAACGCCAGTATCAGCAGCGCCGCCATGCCGGCCAGTATCGCACTCATGCCGCCCGTAAAGCCGCAGCCGTCCGCAAGCACGCCCACCAGCCCCGGCATCAGGATGGCGCCCAGCGAGCCTACGGCCAGCAGCGTGCTCGTCCCCATGGGATAGCGGTTGGTGATGTAGCTGGCGTCGGAATAGATCATCGGGCAGATACCGGCCATGCAAAAGCCGAGCCCCGCCACGGCGGCTGTGACCAGTATAATACGATCGCTGACCAGCAGCAAGGTAAAGAAGCAGATGACCCCCGCGCTGTCCAGAAGCATCAGCCGCTTCTGGGGCAGTTTGCGGGTCAGCACGGCGCTCGCCAGCCGACCGACGAGCATGACGCACCAGAACACCGTCGCCATCTTCTGCGAATAGGCTGCCAGCGCCGCGTCGGCGCCCGCCGTTCTTGCGGCAAACTGCGCGGCCAGCTCCGGCTTGTTTTGCAGATAGGTCACCAGCCAGCCGTTGATGGAGTATTCCGCGCACAGATAGAAAAACATCATGCCCGCGAGGATCAGAAAGGTACGGTTGCGCACGAACGCCATGCTCTTGTTCGCCTTGTCCCGGCGGTCGGGCCGGTCGTCCTCCAGGCGGATACGGGAAAAGTTCAGCGATACCGCGATCCCCAGCACGACGATCACCCCCACCGCCGTACGCCACCCGCCGATGCCGCCGCAAAACAGGAACACCAGCGGCGCGCTGATCGCGCCGACCGCGAAAAAGCCGTGCAGGAGGTTGCTGGCCGCGGGGCTTCCGCCGGTCACGCGGTTGGCGGTCGCGTTGTTGAAGTTGCTCACGCTGCCGCGGCCCGTGCCCGTCAGCACGAACGCGACGATCAGCCACAGGGGATCGCCATACGCAAGCATCATCACGAACCCGACGGCCGCCATGGCGCTGAGCAGCACGATCGATTTACGCCGCCCAAGCCACAGCGGCGCCAGCCCGCTTAAAAAGCAGGCCGCGAGGTTCCCCGCCGAGTGGCCGGAGAGCATCAGCCCCGCCTGCGTGTCCGTAAGCCCGTAGGCGAGCTTCATGTCGGGAAGCACGGAGCCGATCATCATGGTCAGGATGCCGTTGGAGAAAAAGGCGAGAAAGCACGCGCCGAGGATGCGGCGCGTATCCTTGGAAAGAGATCGGAAAAAGGCACGCATATCTTTCGCTCCCGGGGCATGCGGCCGGCCGGGACAGCGGGCGTCAAACCCGTTCCCCGGCCGCGTCGACCGCCGGCCCGTTTTCGTCGCCGCGGCTCCGCCTTTGGGATCGCGGAAAACCCGGCGTAAACAATCCATATCATACCACAAAACGCTTCGACGGCACAATCTCCGTGGGGAGCGCTTCACGCCCGCCATCAAAAAAAACCGTTTTTACGCACCCCGTGCATGGAAACGCCGCGGAAAGGTCGAACTTATCAGAAAAAGGCAAACATCGGCGCAAGGGAGGCGGAACGGCGTGACGCGTGCGGGAACCTACGACGATGGAATGAACCGGGTCTTCGCCCATATCGACGATCATCTGTCGGAGGACCTGAGCCTGAGCGCTCTTTCGCGGATCTCCGGCTATTCGGAATACCACTTTCACCGTATTTTCCACGCGCTCACCGGCACAACCCTGCGTGCGTACGTGCTTGACAGGCGGATCAACGCGGCCGCGAGCCGACTGATGTACGATACGGCCACCGTTACCCGCATCGCGATGGACTGCGGCTTTTCCTCCTCCAGCAGTTTTGTTCGCTCCTTTCGCCGGGAAATGGGCTGCTCGCCCTCGCAATACCGAAGGAACAAGGAGCGCAGAAGGCCGCTCGGTCCGGCGGGGGCGCGCGTCCCGCGCTATCCGCCCGACCCGGCCGTCGACGCGCTTTTCTCCGCGGTCACCCTGCCGGATCTGCACGTGGCGGGTATCGTGTGCAAAGGGCTGTCCAAGGATTTTCGAAGCGCGGATATCGAGCGCGCGTTTCACAGACTGTTCGCCTGGCTCGCGGGCAAGCGCCTGCTGGACGGGCGCACGCAGGTGACGGGCATCACGCTGGATACCCCGGAAGTGGTATCCTTCGCCGAGTGCCGCTATTTCGCCTGCGTTCCCGTCGGAGGAGACGTGCGGTCCGAGGGCTGCGTTTCCGTTCGTACGTTCCCGACGGCCGGGCCCTACCTGCAGTTCTCGCTCGACCGGACCCGGCCGGATTTCGCCGGGACCTTCTTCCGCGTGACCGATTACCTGTACGGCCGCTATATGCCCGAAGCCGGCTGCTATCCGGACAACCGCCCCTTCGTCGAGTTTTATGCCCAGGAAAGCGATGCGGTCGTCATCCGCTTCTGCGTGCCCGTAAGATGGCAAGAAATGAAAAGAAAGGAGCGGCGCACAGGCGTATCCTCCAGATAAAGGAGGTGCGTTTCATGGATACGCAGATGCTGCGCCACATCGCCCGAATCGCGGGCGGCGACCTGACCGTCGAGGCCGTGGCGCGCGAACGGCTCGCGCTGCTGGAACAGGAAAACCCCCGTGTGAACGCGGTGGTGGAATACCACCCGGACGAGTGCATCCGCGCGGCGAGGGAAATCGATCGGCAAATGGCCGAAGGCCGGTCCTTCCGGCTGGCCGGGACGGTGGTGACCGTAAAGGACAATTTGAACGTCAAGGGCCTGAAAACGACCGCGGGCCTTGCCAGGCTTAAAAACAACGTGGCCGCGTCGGACTGCGACGCCGTCGCCAGGCTCCGGACGGAAGGCGCGCTGATCCTCGGCAAAACCAACCTGCCTTCCGGTGCCATGGACGTGCAGACGGATAACCCCGTCTACGGCCGCACGAACCATCCCGTTTTCCCGGAGCGGACATGCGGCGGCAGCTGCGGGGGCGGCGCCTGCGCGGTGGCGCTCGGCCTGAGCGACGTGGATATCGGCAACGACATCATGGGTTCCGTGCGCATCCCGGCGGGTTTCTGCGGCGTGTCCGGCTTTGTGCCCTCCCCCGATGCCGTCGAGCTGGACGGGTTCGCCGGCGGCGAACCGATGGGAAGCACGTTATCCGACATCCTTCGCATCGGGCTTCTGGCCAAAACGGCCGAAGATATCCGCTTCGTTCTCCCCGCGCTGCTCCGCCGCGGCTATCCCGCGAGCACGGAGCACGCTCCGGCCAGGCCGGCCGTCGCCTGGTCGGACGATTGCGGCGGCCTGCCGCTGTCCAAAGCCACCTCGGCATGCTTCGAGCGCTTCCGCCGGGAAGTGGATCGCGTCGGGGCGTGGTACCGCCTCCAACCCTCGGATTACGACTTCAACGCGGCCCGCACCGGCTTTCTCAGGCTGCTTTACGGGGCGATCGCCGCGCGGGTGCCGCCTCCCGCCGTCTTTGCGGAGCGCGTCCTTGCCAAAAACCGGTTTTTCAGCAACCGGCTTTCGGACTACCTTGAGGCCGAGAACGTACGCGAACGCTGCATCCGGCAGCTGGACCGCCTGTTTGAGCGCTTCGACTGCCTGATCGTTCCCGTTACGGCGACGCCCGCGTTTCCCCATCAAAAGCCGGACCGCATGAAAGGCATCCAGCCGGTATACGATTCCTTCGACGTGGACGGAAAAAACGTGAATTACGCCACCGCGAACCTCGGCTACACCACGCCGTTCTTCACGTCGCACCCGGTCGTCGCCATGCCGATCGGGCAAACGGAAAGCGGTCTTCCCGTCGGTGTGCAGGTCGTCGGCGGGTACTACCGCGAGTATCCGCTTTTGGAAATCGTGCAAACGCTTCGCCCGTTCGCTCCGGCCGCCAAAGCGTAACGCGCCGTCCCGAAACGGCAAAAGCCCGCCCGCGTCTTACGGCGCGGGCGGGACTGTGTTTGCGGCGATCCGGTTTACCGGGTCAGCAGGGTGATCTCGGTATCCTTGTCGAAGAAGTGCAGGTGGTTGACGTCGAAAGCGACCTGAATGGTCTGACCGGCGCGGCTGGTGGTGCGCGGGTTGACGCGCGCGATGATGTTTTCGTCCTTGCCGCTGGTCTTCAGGTACAGGTAGGTCTCGGAGCCCATCAGCTCCGTCACTTCCACTTCGCAGTTAATCACGGCGGTGGGAGCGGCCTGCACGAACACGTCCTCGTCGTGGATGTTCTCGGGACGGATGCCCATGATGACTTCCTTGCCGATGCTGCTTTCATCGGCGAACTTGGCCAGCTTGCTGGGCGGAATGACGATCTTGTTGTCGCCGAACTTGGCAACGACGTCCTTGCCTTCCTTTTCCAGGTTCACGTTGAAGAAGTTCATCTGCGGGCTGCCGATGAAGCCGGCCACGAACAGGTTGGTGGGATAGTCGTACAGGTTCTGCGGGGAATCCACCTGCTGGATGATGCCTTCCTTCATGACCACGATGCGCGTGCCCATCGTCATGGCTTCGGTCTGGTCGTGCGTAACGTAGATGAAGGTGGTCTGCAGGCGCTGGTGAAGCTTGGTGATCTCGGTACGCATCGCCACGCGCAGCTTGGCGTCCAGGTTGGACAGCGGCTCGTCCATCAGGAAGACCTTCGGCTCACGGACGATGGCGCGGCCCAGAGCAACGCGCTGGCGCTGGCCGCCGGAAAGCGCCTTGGGCTTACGGTTGAGCAGGTGGTAAATGTCCAGAACCTTGGCGTTCTCTTCCACGCGGCGCTTGATCTCCGCCTTGGGCACCTTGCGCAGCTTCAGGCCGAAAGCCATGTTGTCGAACACCGTCATATGCGGGTAGAGGGCGTAGTTCTGGAACACCATCGCGATGTCGCGGTCCTTGGGGGCCACGTCGTTGACCAGACGGTCGCCAATGTAGAGCTCGCCGCTGGAGATTTCCTCCAGGCCCGCCACCATGCGCAGCGTCGTGGATTTACCGCAGCCGGAAGGCCCGACCAGAACGATAAACTCCTTGTCCTCGATGTCCAGGTTAAAGTCGCTGACGGCCGTCACATTACCGGCGTATACTTTGTAAATATTCTTGAGGGATACGCTTGCCATGAAAAGTCCTCCTCATCTTTTTTTGGAGCGGCTAAATAGGGGGCAGCCGTTCGTCTTGCCATTATTATACCGGGTTTACCCGAAAATGCAAATAGTGTATTTGACCAAAGTTTAATTCTGTCATTTGTTCACGATGGACAGGCTGGACGACAATCGGCCAAATCCTTCACTTTTTGGCCTTTCGACACGGCCGCGGAGGGACCGCGACCGGCGCGGTGCGCGGGGGTGCTTTTCCGCGCGGGCCGTGTTATAATACTTTCGTCGCGCGTCCTGCGGTACGCGCAGAAAGCGTTGAAAAGAGGGATACGCATGGTCAAAGGCGTCATTTTTGATTTGGACGGCGTCATCGTTTCCACGGACGACTGTCATTATCGCGCGTGGAAGCGCATGGCGGACGAGGAGCATATCTACTTCGACCGGGCGATCAACGAGCGGCTGCGCGGCGTAAGCCGCATGGACAGCCTCGCGATTATCCTGGAGCGCACCCAAAAGGCCTATACGCCCGAGGAAAAGGCGGCGCTCGCCGCGCGCAAAAACGCCTATTACGTGGAGCTGATCGGCGCGCTGACGCCGGGGGATATTCTTCCCGGCGCGATGGACGTTCTCCGGCTGCTCCGGGACAGGGGGGTCAAGATCGCCATCGGCTCCTCCAGCCGCAACACGCCCATCATCCTAAAGCAGATCGGGCTTTCCGACACGTTCGACGCGGTGGCGGACGGCAACCAGATCACCCACAGCAAGCCCAACCCCGAGGTGTTCCTGCTGGCGGCCAAGCTGCTTGGGCTGCCGCCCGCCGAATGCGTCGTGGTGGAGGACGCGGACGCGGGCGTCGAAGCGGCGGTCGCGGGCGGCATGCTCGCGCTGGGCGTGGGCTCCGCCGCGGCCAACCCGGCGGCGGCCTTCCACGCCAAAAGCCTCGCCGAAGCGGACTTCGCCGCCATACTCGACACCTGATGCTATTTCAAATCCTTAACGGACAGGAGACGAACAAGGCTATGAAAACTTCCATGCAGGCCGCGCTGACCGCGGCGCTGAGCACCGGCGGGGATTTCGCCGAGATCTTTCTGGAGGACAACCGCTCCCATTCGCTGCAGATGCTCGGCGGGCAGTTGGAGCTGGTCAATTCCAACCGCGCCCACGGCGCGGGCATACGGGTGTTCGACGGTCTGAACGCCGTGTACGCCTACACCAACGATACCGATCCGGAGGGCCTCCTGCGCTGCGCCCGGCAGGCGGCCTCGGCCGTGCGCGAGCAACGCAGGGCGCTCGTGCGCGCGCAGCCGTTCGTCGTGCCGGCGCTTCCCGCGGCGCTGCCCATCCGGCAGCTTCCTTCCGCGACCGATACGAGGCAGAAGCTCTCCTACCTGCGCGCGGCGGACGCGGCGGCCCGCGCCGTGAGCCCCGAAATCGGCCAGGTGAACTGCACGCTGATGGACGAGGAGCAGGACGTGCTGATCGCCAACAGCGAGGGCCTCTACGTGGAGGACGCCCGCGTGCGCACGCGTCTTTCCTGCGCGGCCGTGGCGACCGACGGCAAGGAAAAGCAGCAGGGCCACGAGGGCCCCGGCGCGAGCACGGGCTACGAGTTGTTTTCAACCCGCGTGGATCCCGCCCGGACCGGGCGCGAGGCGGCCGAATCGGCCGTGCTGATGCTCCACGCGCCGGAGTGCCCCGCGGGCGTCATGCCGGTCGTGATCGACAACGGCTTCGGCGGGGTCATTTTCCACGAGGCGTGCGGCCACAGCCTGGAAGCCACCAGCGTCGCCTTCGGTATGAGCGTTTTCTGCGACAAGCTCGGGCAGAAGATCGCCGCGGATTGCGTAACCGCCGTGGACGACGGCACGCTGCCCTACGAATGGGGCAGCCTGCGCGTGGACGACGAGGGCATGCCCACCAACCGCCTCGTGCTCATCGAAAACGGCGTGCTGACCCACTACATGATCGACAAGCTCAACGCCAAGCGCATGGGCATGGCGCCCACCGGCAGCGGGCGGCGGCAGAGCTACGCCTTCGCCCCCACCTCGCGCATGCGCAACACCTTCATCGCACCGGGCAACGACGACGAAGCCGAGATGATCGCCACCATGGGCGACGGCCTGTACGCCAAAAAGCTCGGTGGCGGTTCGGTGGACCCCGCGACGGGCGGGTTTAACTTCGCGGTCGCGGAGGGGTACCTGGTCAAGGACGGGAAGATCGCCCACCCCGTGCGCGGCGCCTCCCTGATCGGCAAGGGCGCGGACATCCTGATGAAAATCGACAGGGTCGGCGGCGACATGCGAATGGCGCAGGGCCTCTGCGGCAGCATCAGCGGCAGCGTGCCGGTCAACGTCGGCCAGCCGATGATCCGCGTCACGCAGATGACCGTCGGTGGCCGCGCGTAAAGCATAAAGGAGAGTGCAATCCGTGAAAATGGACGAATTTATTCAAAAGCTGTTCGCGGCCGCCGGGGCGGCCGGGTTTACGGTCGCCGAGGCCTATATGACGGAGGACGAAAGCTTTAGGGCGATGGCGACCAACGGGGAGATTACGGAGTATTCCTCGCACGCGACGCGGGGACTGGGTTTTCGCGCTCTGCTGAACGGCCGCATGGGCTATGCCTCCACCGAGGCGTTCGACGACGCGGCCGTCGGCTGGCTGATCGACGGTGCGCGCGACAGCGCGACCTTCTGCGAGGATCCCGCCGAGGCGCCGATCTACGACGGCTGCGAACCCGTCGCGGCGCTGACCCTGACCGGTTCGGACGCCCCCGCCGCCGACAAGCTCGCCTTCGCCCTGGAAATGGAGAAGGCCGCCAAGGCCTACGACCCGCGGGTGACGCACGTCGGCTACGACACCGTGATCACCGGCCGGGTGAAGGTGCGCGTGACCAACACCCACGGCATGGACAAGCAATACGAGGAAAGCGTCTGCGGGGCCTACCTGCAGCCCGTCGCCCACGAGGGGGACGATACCGCGACCGGGTTCGACATCCGCTTTACGCGCGATTTCGCCAAGCTGGACGCGACGGCGCTGGGCCGTTCGGCCGCCAAGAAGGCGACGGACGCGCTGCACGCCTCGCCGGTCGCCTCCGGCTGCTACCGTGTGATTATCCAGAATCTCGCCATGACCGATCTATTGGAAACCTTCTCCCCCGCCTTCTCCGCCGAAAAGGCACAGAAGGACCTGTCGCTGCTCAAGGGCAAGCTCGGAGAGGCAATCTCCGCCGACTGCGTGACCGTCGTGGACGATCCGCTGCGCCCGGACGGCTTCGGCAGCCGTCCCTTCGACGCCGAGGGCGTACCCGGCAAACGCAACGCGGTGATCGAAAACGGCGTGTTCAAGACGTTCCTGCACAACCTGAAAACCGCCCGCAAGGACGGCGTGGCTTCCACCGGCAACGCCGGCAGGGCCGGGTACGCGGGCTCCGTGCACGTGGCGCCCAGCAACTTCTTCATCGAGCCGGGCGAAGCCTCCTTCGAGGAACTGGTGTCGCGGATGGGAGACGGTCTGGTAATCACCGAGGTCGAGGGCCTGCACGCGGGCGCCAACGCCGTCAGCGGCGATTTTTCGCTGCTGTCCAAGGGCTATACGGTCAAGGACGGCAAGCGGGTCCGCCCCGTGGAGCAGATCACCATCGCGGGCAACTTTTTCGAGCTGCTGAAAAACGTATGCGCGGTGGGCAGCGACCTGCGCTTCCCCTCCGGCGGTTTCGGTGCGCCCAGCATAGACGCGGGTACGCTGAGCGTCGCGGGGAAGGACGAGCAGGCGAAGTAGGCTTCACCTTTAGACGTAACCAGAACGACGGGACTCCCGGCCTTCGAAAGGCGCCGGGAATCCCGTCGTTTTTTGTCGTTTTGCCGCTAGCAACGGCGTTATCGAATCGTCCACCAGCTGCCCGTGTGAACGGGATAAAACCCGATACGGTAGTAAAACTGCTGCGACGATCCGACCAGCGCCGTCCTGGCGCCCATCCGCCCGCACCGCCCGACCGCCTCCAGCACGGCGGCCCTGCCGAGCCCCCTCAGGCGATACGCCGGATCGGTGGCGACCGGCTCGATCAGCGCGTACGGATCGCCGGGCGCGTACCACATGCCGCAGTGGGCCACGTATTTCCCGTCGGGCGCCGTAACGGCCAGCACGATTTGCGGAAGGATCATGGGGCTGGAAAGCATCTCCCTGCGCACCGCGATATCCTCCGGCGCGCACGGCGGCGGGCCCTCGTGGTTGAAGCCTCTCCACATGACCGCGTTGTATTGGGCAAAATCCCACCCGTCGGCCATGCTGACGAACCCGTATCCGTCGGGCAGGCGGTAGGAAAGGCGCTCGGAAATATCGAGCATCGCGGTGTTCTCCTGCTCCGCCGTAGCGACGAAGCCCAAGCTGGCCGCCGCCCGCTGAAGCGCGCGGTCGTTATCGTCGATGTTCACACGCAGGCCGCTTGGGCCGGCAAGCGCGCCCTTGGCATAGGCGAGCATCTCGCGGTTGAGCGCCTCGTACCCCCGCGCCGTGAACAGATAGGCGTCGCCCAAAACGCTTTCATAGGTGGCCAGGCCGACGATCCGACCGCTTTCCTCCCACAGCCCGATGCGGCCCAGCGCGGACCGATCCAGCATGGCGTGCGTGGTCATCCATTCCCAGCGGCCCCAGGTAAAACCGGGATACGCGAGGCGGTCTCGGTTGACGGCCCGCAAAAACGCGCGCACCTTTTGATAGTCGTCGGTAAACAACGGCTCCGGCGTATAGTTTCTCATCGTGACCAACATGCCGCTCCCCCGCTTTCCAGGTCCCCGGCGGGCCGCGCCGTCAGCCGACCGACCCGATCGCCTTGACGGCGTTTACGAAAAACACGACTCCGAAATAAACCAGTACTCCGCCCAGCGCACCCACGATCACCCGGTACAGCCCCTGTTTGATGAACCGGCGGGTTTTGCCGATGATCACGGAAATGCTCCCGTACCAGAGAAAATCGATGGAGATATGGCCGATGTAAAAGGCCGCCACGCCCGGCACGCCGAAGGTCTGGTAGGCTTTGAGCAAAAACCCCAGCCCGATGATCGCCCACCAGAGGAGAAAATAAGGGTTCATGGCGCTGATGACCGCGCCGGAAACGACCATGTTTTTCGCGCCGTCGCCGCCTTCCTCCATCCGGACGGTCAGCGTGTTTTTCAGCGCGCTGCGGAGCATCCCCGCGCCCATCAGGCCCAGCAGCGCCCCGCCGATCAGCCCGATGGCGATCTGCGCCGCGCCGGACTGCAAAATGAGGTCGAAACCGAAGAAAATCAGGACGATCAGCAAAAGCTCCAGCAGCGCGTGCCCGAGGATGATCAGAAAGCCGGATTTGCCTCCGCTGTTCAGCGCCTGCCGGATGGTGTAGGTCAGCAGCGGCCCGGGCATCACGGAACCCGAAAAGGCCAGCGCCATGGAAGAAAGCAGGATCGCCACCATTCCGCATGCACCCCCCGGCTCCGTTTTTTTGGATTGATTCAGCATACCACAGCCGGTCTGTGCTCCGCAAGGGCCGGTCTTCCCGCGCTGTGCGCGGGAATTGTTTCATTTTACCTCCGGAGCCGGAATTTTCAGCGGATCGTCAGGCCATGTTCACAGACGGATTTTATCGTGAAGCGACAACTAAATGCAAACGGCTTTCAGGCAGGGCGCTTCCGCGTTTCTTGCCGTGTTTCGTGCGCGCCCTTCGGCGCGGCGGCGGCCGTTTGGAAAAGCGAAGGGGACGTGCGATATGAAAAGGCGACCGGCTTTCATCCTCCTGGCGATCCTCCTGTGCGCAAGCGCGACGGCGCAGGCGGGCACCGAAGCGATTCTGGACGTGACGCCATTGTACCAGGCGAACTACACCAGCGTTCTGTTCACCTATCACGGCGAGGAGAAAACCGTGGCCGGCTGCGGCTGCAGCACGGTATGCCTCGCCATGGCGATGAATTATCTGAGCGACTCGAGCGCGTACGATCCGGAAGCGCTCCTGCTGGAAGCCTACGAAAACGACCTGTACACCGGCGTGGGCCTGGGTTATGCGGAAATGGTGACCATGCTTGAAAACGGCGATCTGGAGGGCGAATGGTTCCGCGGCAGCGCCAAGCTGTTCCGCCGGGCGCTTCGCCACGGCTGCCCCATTATCGCCTATATGGGCGAAGGCTTCTTTTCCAACGACGGGCACTATATCCTGATCATCGGCATCGACCAATACGACCGGCTCATCGTGGTGGACCCCAACAGCGAACGCAAATCGCAGGGCCGTTACCCCAGCGACATCATCGTGCGGGAGGCCAACAGCAAGGGGTCCTTTCTGGTCTGCTACCATCCGGGCGACACGCCGCTGGCCTATGTGGAGGATTAGCGGCCTGTTGTCAAACGGATCCCGACTGCGATTGCGCCCCCGCGTTTGCGATGATATAATGAAAACCGAAAAAACAGTAGCGGCCCGCAAAGCGCGGGGCCCGAGGAGAAGCGCATGAATCGCAAGGACGAGATTATCCGCCTGCAGATGGACGTCATCAACCAAATGACCCAAACCAACCTGCGGCGCATCGCGGACGACCTGTGGGGCGTTCCCACGCTGCAGAGCGGCGGAACGCCGGTCGTCAAGGAGCCCGGCGCGCCCGCGGACGCGCAGCCCGCGGAGGCGCGACCCGCCGCCGTTTCCCAGCGGCAGGAGTCGGCCGAGGCACCCAAAACGCAGGAGGAAGCGACGCCCCCGGAAAGCATCGAAGAGCTGAAAAAGGAACTGGAAGGCTACATCGGCCTTTCGGTCATCAAAAAAGAGGTACAGAGCCTCATCAACTTCGTCACGGTGCAAAAGCTGCGCCGGCAAAACGACCTGCCGGTGGACGACCTTTCCCTGCACATGGTGTTTTCCGGTAATCCCGGCACCGGTAAGACGATGATCGCGCGCCTCATGAGCCGCATTTACAGAAGCCTCGGCATCCTCACCAAGGGGCAACTGGTGGAGGTCGACCGCGGCGGGCTGGTGGCCGGCTACGTAGGCCAGACCGCCATCAAGACCGGCGAGGCGATACAGAAGGCGCTGGGCGGCGTGCTGTTCGTGGACGAGGCGTACGCCCTGACCGACCACGGCGAGAACGACTACGGCCAGGAGGCGGTAGATACGCTGCTCAAGGCCATGGAGGATCACCGCGACGATCTGGTCGTGATCGTGGCCGGGTATACGGAGCTCATGGAGCAGTTCGTACACTCCAACCCCGGTCTGGAAAGCCGTTTCAACCGTTTTATGCTCTTCCCGGACTATACCGTGGAAGAGATGCTTGCCATTTTCGACATGCGCTGCCAAAAGAGCGGTTATACGCTGGCCGAGGACGCGCGCGGCCTGCTCAAGGGGCTGCTGGCACTGCTGAGCCTGAATGTGAAGGGCTTTGGTAACGCGCGCGGGGTGCGTAACCTCTTCGAGCGGGCGGTCAGCGCGCAGGCGGACCGGCTGGCGGCGATGAACCGGGTGACGCGCGAAGAGCTGATGACGCTGACCAGCGCGGACATCCGCGCCGCGGCGGGCGAGGAGCAGGCGGCCGAACGGCAGGCGGAAGCGGAAGAAACGCCCGGATCCACGGCCGCGCCCGTCGCTGCGACGGAGGCGAACGACCCTTCGCCAGCCGAAACGGAAGCGGACGACGCAGAAACGGAACCGGACGAGCCGGAGAGCGAGGCGGATCTGAGCCCCGTGGAGCGTTTGTTTCGCGGCACGAAGCCCGGGGACGCGTAAATCCCGATGACATGAATGGAGCGCCGCCCCGTATTCCTGCGGGGCGGCGCTCCCTGTTTACTCTCCGTTTTCCTCAGTACTTCACGTCGAAGTTTTCCCCATGGAGCCCCGGGTACGCCCCGGCCTCCACATCCGCCCGGTTGTCCGGGTGGGCGATCAGCCATTTGTCCTTGGCCCACAGCAGACGGCCGTCGTACCCTTCGGGCCGCGGCAACTCCAGCGCGTGGTTGGTGCCGCGGGGCAGGACGATGATGTCGATAAAGCCTTCGTCGCTCACCTGGCAGGGAGCGTAGTGCAGGGTAGTAGCGTAAAATTCCACCGTCGTGCCCGCCGGCACGTAGAAACCCGTCACCTTGCCCGCGGGCAGGTCGAGCCCTTCCATGTCCGTCTGCAGGCCCAGCAGGACGACCAGATCGGTCACGGCGATATTGTGCTCGCTGGCACGGTGGTATTCCAGGGCGTTGAGCAGGGTATTGTATCCCCAGCAGCAGCCGATCTGACAGCCGCCCGCACCGCGCAGCGCGTGCTTGACGCGGCCGAAGTCGGGCATCGCTTCCAGCGCGGGCAGGTCGGGCACGTAGGCGACGCCCGCCTCGGGCATGGGCGCGGTTTTCGCGCACATCTCCCTCAGCGCGGCCGAGTCGAAGTCCGCCACGCGGCCGAAGGGCTTAAACGCCGGATCGTACACCGAATAAAAGGGCAGGGTCGGGTTTTTGGTGCGCAGGTTTTGAAGCATGTCCATCGGATTTCCTCCTTGCGGTCGCGGCCCGGTTCGGCGCGGCCTTCCTTCCGCGTTTTTCCGGGCCGAATCCGTTTCTTGTGTCAGCATACCCCCGCGCGGTCCGCGCGTCAAGGCATTTTCGTCCGCTTGTTTCCGTTCCCGCGCTGTGGTATGCTTTGGGCGTTTGAAAAGGGAGGCCCGGCCGCATGAAATGCAACCTCTGTCCGCGGCGCTGTGACGCCGAACGCACCCCGACCACGGGAAACGGGTTTTGCCGCGCGGGCACGCTGCCCGTGGTGGCCCGCGCCGCACGCCACGATTGGGAGGAGCCGTGTATCAGCGGTACGCGCGGCAGCGGCGCGGTGTTTTTCTCCGGCTGCTCGCTCGGCTGCGCGTTTTGCCAGAACGCAACCATCAGCCGGGGCGCGCCGAAGGGCCATACGCTTACACCCGAGGCGCTTTCGACGCTTTTCACGCGGGTGGAGGCGCTGGGTGTGCATAACCTGAACCTCGTCAGCCCTTCGCATTTCGCGCCCGCGGTGCTGGAGGCGCTGCGCATCCGCAAACCCGGTATTCCCGTGGTGTGGAATTCCAACGGCTACGAGCGGGTGGAAACCGTCGAGGCCATGCGCGGGCTGGTGGACGTGTTTTTGCCGGATTTCAAGTATTATAAGGCATCCACCGCCGCCCAGCTCGCGGGCGCGCCGGATTATTTCCCCGTGGCGCTCTCCGCCATACGGGCCATGTGCCGCCGGACCGGCGCGCCCGTGTACGACGAAAGCGGCATGCTCGTCCGGGGCACGCTGGTGCGGCACCTGGTGCTGCCGATGCGCGTGGACGAGACCCTTTCGATTCTGGAAACCGTCGCGCGGGAGCTGCCTCCCGGCACGCCCGTGAGCCTGATGAGGCAGTACACGCCCATGAACGGCATCGCCGTCAAGGGCATGGATCGCCGCCTGACCGCACGGGAATACGCCCGCGCGCGCGACAGGCTGTTTTCGCTCGGGCTGGAGGGCTACCTGCAGGCGAAGGAGGCGGCGCAGACCGCCTACACCCCCGCCTTTCTGACCGCCGAGAGCACGCGGCTCTTCGACGATCTGTGAACTTCGGAATCTGAACGGATTTTACTCGATGCTGATTTCCTCGCCGGGCTGGACGACCAGCTTGTTTTCCGGATTGAACTTGTCGGCGATCTTCTGGCTGAACAGCTTGCCCACCTGCGTATGGTAGGGAATGCTGTGCTTCGCGCCCACCAGATCGGCGCACGCGGCGGCCTCCTCCGCGTCCATGTTGTACTTGCCGTCGCAGCAGAAAAAGGCGTAATCCAGGTTGCGTTCGGCAAGCGTGGCCATCTGGTCGGTGCGGGAGGTATCGCCGCTGATGTAAATCGTCTTTCCGTCCGACAGGGTGAGGATGTAGCCCACGCATACCTTAATGTCGTGGTTCTTGTTGTTGCCAGCCTGCACGGCTTCCACCGTAACGTAATCCAGGTCGAAGGTCATGTATTCGCCGTCCACCAGCGCTTCCTTGTTGGTGATGGTCTGACAGTCGTCGTTTTTATGCTTGATGAGCTTCACCTGGTCGTGATCCGAGTGCATGTGCGTGACCAGAATCAGGTCGGCGGGCACGTCGTACCCGTCGCCGGCGTAAGGATCGACGTAGATCACCTTGCCCTCGACGGTCGTTATGCGCAGGCTGGCGTGCCCCTGGTACAGAAGCGTCGCCGTCGGGGCCGTCTCCGCGGCCGTTTCCGCGGCCCCGGTCGCGTCCTCCGCCGCGGCGGGCAGCCCCGCGAGCGTTATGCACAAGAGTATCCCCAACAGCATCAGCAGACGTTTCACATAAACCACTCCTTTCGCGGTTCGTTCCTCTTGCTTCCGATGCCGGTTGAACCGGTTTATTTCCCCACGCAGAAGGTGGAAAAAATCTCGTCCAGCAGCCGGTCGTCCACGCTGTCGCCGGTGATGCGCCCCAGTATCCACAGCGCTTCGCGCAGGTCGACCGCCGCCACGTCCAGCGGCAGCCCGTCCGCGAGCGCCCGGCGCGCCTGCGAAAGCCGCTCCACGGCCTGCCGCGCGGCGGCGATGTGCCGCTGGTGCGTCAGCATCCCTTCCTGAGGCAGTTTGGCCTGCTCCGCCAGATATTCGCGCACTCTGCTCAATCCCTGCCCGGTTTTGGCCGACAGGGAGAGGATCGGCGCGTGCGCCGTGAGCTTCGCCACCTCGGCGGCGGTCACCACGGGCGGGGCGTCCTCCTTGTTGAGCAGCACGGCGCAGGGGCAGTCCGTTTGCAGCCCGAGGAGTTCCAGCCCTTCCGCGTCCAGCGGTTGGGTGGCGTCGATCAAAAGCAGCGCAACGTCCGCGTGCGCCACCGCCTCCCGCGCGCGCCGCACGCCGATACGCTCCACCTCGTCCCCGCTGTCGCGAAGGCCCGCGGTATCCATTAGCTGCACGTTCAGGCCGTTTACGGTGAAGCTCGCCTCCAGCACGTCCCGCGTGGTGCCGGGTATATCGGTGACGATGGCGCGCTCCTCGCCCAGCAGGGCGTTGAACAGCGTGCTCTTTCCGGCGTTGGGCCGCCCACAGAGCGCCACGCGAAGCCCCTGGCGCAGGATGCGCGCGCCGCGCTCGTCCGCCGCCGCGGAAAGCTCGCCCGAAAGCTCCTCAAGCCCCCGCGCAAGCCCCGCGGTCGCCTCGGCTTCGTCGATCTCGTCGGGGTAATCGAGGTGCGCCTCCACCCCGGCGATCAGCCGCGTCAGCTTCTCCTGCGCCTGCCGGATGAACCGGCTCGCCCCGCCGGACAGCATCGCTTCCTCGCTTCTAAGCGCCGCGGCCGAGCGCGCGCCGATCACGCCCATTACCGCTTCGGCCTGCGCAAGGTCGATGCGCCCGTTGAGAAACGCGCGGCGGGTAAACTCCCCCGGTTCCGCCGGGCGTGCGCCCAGCTCCGCAAGCCTGCGCACCGCGGCCGCAGCGGCCGCGTACCCGCCGTGCACGTGCAGTTCGCACACATCCTCGCGGGTGTAGGTGTGGGGCGCGTACATCGCGACCCCCATCGCCTCGTCCAGCGGACGCCCGCTTCCATCGGTCACGTGGCCGTACATCAGCCGGTGATCCTCGTAGGGCGGCGTGCGGCCGGACGCGCAAAACGCCTGCTCGAAGAGGCGCACGGCATCCTCCCCGCTCACGCGCACGATGGCCACGCCGCCTTCCCCCGGCGCCGTGGCGACGCCCACGATAGTATCCCGCATCCGCAAGCCTCCCCAAACGGTCTTTTCTGTGCTATTATACCATAGATGGATTCACCCCGGAAAGGAGGGTCGCCCGTGTCGAACGTCGAGGTTTGGACGGGCCGCGCGCACCGGCTGCTTGCGCCGGTCGCAAGCGAGATCGGCAGGCTGCACGAGGCGGGCGAGCCCTGCATCCTTCTGGTGCCGGAACAGCTGACCCTGCAAACGGAGCGGGAGTTGCTTACGCGCCTGAAGCTTCCCGGCTTTTTCACCATCGAGGTGCTTTCGCCCTCCCGGCTTTCCCGCCGGGTGCTCGCCGCCGCGGGCGCGGACGAGCGGGAGCCGCTTTCCGCCGCGGGCCGCCGCATGGCCGTGAGTCTGGCGCTGGAGAAGTGCGAGAAGGAACTGACTTTTTACCAGTCCTCCGTGGGCCGCCGCGGCTTTACGGAGAAGCTTTCCGCGCTCGTGGGCGACATGAAGCGCGGCGGGCTTGCGCCCGAAATGCTCGCCGAATACGCCGAAACCCTCCCCGAGGGGATGCGCAAGGCAAAGCTCGCCGATCTGGCGACCGTTTTCGCCGCCTACGAGGCGACGCTGGCCGGGCGCTTCGGCGACAGCGAGGATCAGCTTCGCTACGTCGCCTCCCGGCTTTCCGAAAGCGGGCTGATGGACGGACAGAACGTGTTCGTCTACGGCTTCGACGCGCTGCCGGAACAGATGACGGCGCTTTTGTGCGAGATCGGCGCGCTGTGCCGCCGCCTGACCGTCGCCCTGCTGTGTCGGGCGGAAACCGCCCCCGACGGCGACCTGTACCGCCCGGTGCGCCAGAGCGTGGCGCGCTTCGCCGCGGCGCTGGGCGAGCGCGGGCTTTCGCTTGCGCAAAAACAGCTGCCGGATACGCCGCTTGGGCGCGCGCCGGCCATCGATCATCTGGACGAGGCGCTTTTCGCCTACCCGGAGCACCGCTTTACAAGCGAACAGCAAAGCGTGTTCCTTTCTCAGCACATGAGCCCCTTCGAGGAGGCCACCGTCGCGTCCCGGCAGATCATGCGGCTGTGCGCCCAGGGCACGGACATCGACCGCATCGCCGTGCTCTACCCGGATCGCAACGGCTACGCCTTCGCCGTGGCCGCTGCGCTCGCCGACAGCGGCCTGCCCTACTACACCGACGAAAAGCTACCCGCCTCCACGCACGCGCTGGCGCGCTTCCTGCTGGCCGCCCTGCGCGCCATGGCCGGCGGCTACGCCCGCGAGGACGTCGTGGCGGTCATGAAGTCCGGCTATGCGCCGCTCACCTTCGAGGAAGCCTGCGCGCTTGAAAACTACGCGCGGGAATACGGCGTCAACCGCCGGGCGTGGCTTTCGCCCTTCACCCGCGGGGACGACGAGCGCGCCGCCCGTTGCGAGGCGCTCCGTCGGAAGCTGATCGATCCGCTGGTCAAAGCGCGGGAGGCCGTTGTGGCCGCCCGGGACACGCGCGCCTCGCTCGCGGCCGTCATGGGGCTTTTAACCGACGTCAATGCCTACGAAACCCTGAAAGCGGAGGAAAAGGCGCTGCTTTCGGAGGGCATGCCGGTGCGCGCCGGGCAGAACAGCCAGATGTGGCAGACGCTTATGACGCTGTTCGACCAGCTCCACACCCTGTCGGACGGGACTCGCATCCCGCTCAGCCATATGGCGGAGCGCTTCGACAGCGGGCTTTCGGCCGTATCGCTGGCCGCGCTGCCGCCCGCCGGCCACATGCTGCACGCGGGCGTGCTGGGCCACTCCCTGCCGGGGGAAACGGACGCGCTGTTCCTGCTGGGCTTAAACGACGGCGTGCTTTCCCGCACGGCGGACAGCCTGCTCACCGAGGTCGAGCGCGCCGATACCCAGCAGGCCACCGGCGCGTACCTGGGTATGACGGACGAGAGCCGATCGCTTTTTGCGAAGATGGACGTCAAGCGCGCCATGACGCTGCCGGAAAAATACCTGTTCTTGAGCTACGCCAAGACCGATCCCGCCGGTGCGGCCCTGCGCCCGCTGGACCTGCTTGCGACGTTGGAAACGCGCCTGTTTAACGGTTTGCCGGAGACCCCCGTACCGTTTGAGGAGCTGCCCGTGTCGGCCACCCAGGCGCTCAACGCGCTCAGCGAGAAGCTGCGCGATTATGCCGACGGCGCGCCCAGGCCGCTTTCGCCCGTGTGGAAGGATCGGCTCGCCCGGCTCCTGCGCCACCCCCGCACCTCCCCCGCGGCCGCGCGGCTCCTGCGCGCGGCGGAGTACCGCGTGCACAGCGAGCCGCTCGCGCCCGCCGCCGCCCGCGCGCTGTTTGACGACCGCACGATTTCCGTTTCCCGGCTGGAGGAGTTCGCGGCCTGTCCATTCCGGCATTTTGTGGAGTACGGCCTGCGCCCGGAGATCGTCAAGGACTGGGGCGTGGAGCCGGTCGACCTGGGCGTGTTCTACCACCGCAGCCTGCAAAACTTCGCCGCCGTCGCGGCCCGCAGCCCCGGCTACCCAAACGTTTCGGCCGGGGAGGCCGCGCGCATGGCGGACGAGGCCGTGGCCCCGCTGCTCGCAAAGCTGCTTTCCGGCCCCATGGGCGACACGCCCCGGAGCCTCGCGGGATTCGAGCGCGCGCGGCGCATCGTGCGGCGCGCCTGTGCCACCGTTACCCGGCAGCTGGCCGCGGGGGATTTTTCGCTGGTGCGCGCCGAGGCGCGCTTTGGCTATCCCGAGGCGGACAGCCTGCCGCCGGTGCCCCTCCTGCTTGCGGACGGCACGGAGGTGCTTTTGCAGGGGAAGATCGACCGCATCGACCGTTACGTTTCGCCGGAGGCCGCGTACCTGCGGGTGATCGACTACAAAAGCGGGAGCACCGCGCTGGAGCCCGCCAAAACCTGGTGGGGGCTGCAATTGCAGCTGACGGTCTACCTGGACGCAGCCGTGAACGGCTATCTCGGCGCGAAGCCCGCCGGCGCCTTCTACTTCCACGTGGCCGATCCGCTGGCCCGGCTCGACGCGGACGACCCCGCGCAGGCCGAGGCCGATATTGCCAAACAACTGCAAATGAAGGGTGTCGCGTTGGCGGACGAGGAAGTGCTTTCGGCGATGGACCGCGGCGATACGCCGGTCGTCATCCCCGCGGCGCTGACCAAAGGCGGCGGCCTGCGCAGGGACGCCCGGGTGCTGGACATGCCGCAGATGCAGGCGCTTCTGCGACACAGCCGCAGGCAGGCCACGGAGCTGGCCGAGGCGCTCTACGGCGGGGACACGTCCATCCGCCCCGCGGTAAGCGGCGGCGCTTCCAGCTGCGACTATTGCGACCTGCGCGGCGTATGCGGCTTCGGGGCGGACGCGCGCGGCGCGCGGGCGCGGGAGATCGCGGCCATGAAAATGGAGGATCTGGCGCGGCTGCTGGGCGAGGCGGAGGCGGGCGCGCCGGGCGATTAACCCCGCTTTTACCTGCGTCTTACATAAACTGCGACTTTTACGTCCCGAACCTTGCGCATCCCCGGAGGATCATGTATAATGAAAACGGAAAGCGGCCCCGCCGACGGCGGGCGGCCGTACTGGAGAAATTCATAAAACGTTAAGGAGGCGTTACCGTTGATTCAGGTGATTGCCGGTAAGAAGGGCTCCGGGAAAACCAAACGGATCATTGACATGGCCAATAAAGCTGCGCAGGACAGCAAACACGATATCGTTTTTATCGACGATGACAACCGCTACATGTTCGACCTTCGTCACGAAGTCCGCTTCGTAAACGCCGGGGAGTACAACCTGCTCAGCGACCAGATGTTCATGGGGTTCCTGGCGGGCGCGGTTGCCCAGAACTTCGACGTGGGGCTGATTTTGATCGACGCTTTCGTAAAGCTCATCAAATGCGAGCTCTCCACCACCGGCTGGCTGTTTGAGCGGCTGGAATCCCTCAGCGAAAAACACGGCGTCGATTTCGTACTCGCGATCAGCGAAGCGCCCGACCAGCTTCCCGATTTCATCAAGAAGTACGTCATCTGATCCCGGCGTTCATACACAAGCGGAAGCCTTCGGGCTTCCGCTTCGTATTGCACTAACCTCGCTCATCCGTCGTCGGGATGCGCTTGCATCCGGGTGGGTTTTTATGGTATGCTTGCCCGGCGGGGATTCGCGACCCGTTCAGCCCCTGCGCCGCATCCGCGGCGGCGGACGGCTTGCCCCGCACCGGTTTTCGGCCGGTTTCTGATTCGCGGCACTCAATCGACCAAGGAAGTGGAACGTATGTCGTTTTATTCTACCCGCGGCGGCGCATGCGCGACCGCGTCGCAGGCGGTACTGTGGGGCCTGGCCAAGGACGGCGGCCTGTATGTGCCCTCCATGTTCCCTCAGCTCTCGCAGGAGCGGATCGCCTCGTTTTGCCAGATGAGCTATCAGCAGATTGCCGAGCGCGTGCTGCGCGCCTTTTTGGAGGATTACTCCATCGGCGAGATCGCGGAGTCGGTCAACGCCGCCTACGCCGCTCCCGCCTTCGACGATCCGGCCATCGCGCCCGTTAGACATCTGGACGACAACACTTACGTGCTGGAGCTGTTTCACGGCCCGACGCTCGCTTTTAAGGATATCGCGCTCAAGCTGCTGCCCTATCTGGTGCGGCTGGCCGCGCAGAAAAACGAGGAAACGCGGGAAATCAGCATTCTGGTCGCTACCAGCGGCGACACGGGCAAGGCCGCGCTGGAGGGTTTTAAGGACGTGCCCGGCACCAGCTGCACGGTTTTTTACCCCGAAAACGGCGTAAGCGCCCTGCAAAAGCTGCAGATGATCACCACCGGCGGCGACAACACGCACGTCATCGGCGTGCGCGGCAATTTCGACGATGCGCAGGCGGGCGTGAAAAAGCTGTTTTCCTCCGCCGAATTCCACGAGAAGATGGCCGCGGCGGGCCGTCTGCCCTCCTCCGCCAACTCCATCAACTTCGGGCGTCTGGCCCCGCAGGTGGCCTACTACTTCAGCGCCTACGCGGACCTGATGAACCGGGGCGTGCTGCGCATGGGACAGGCGCTCAACTTCGTGGTGCCCACCGGCAATTTCGGCGATATTCTGGCCGGGTACTACGCCAAGCGCATGGGTCTGCCCGTGGGCAAACTGATCTGCGCCAGCAACCGCAACAACGTGCTCAGCGACTTTTTCACCGACGGCATCTACTACACGCACCGCACGTTTTTCACCACCATGTCGCCCAGCATGGACATTCTCGTTTCCTCCAACCTGGAGCGGCTCCTGTACGAAAGCGCCGACCGGGACGGGCGGATCGTCCGCTCGTGGATGGATCTGCTCAGCGGCTGCGGCAGCTTCTCCATCGGCGCGCAGCGGCTGGCCGAGCTACAAAAGACGTTTGCGGCGGGCTTCGCCGACGATGTGATGACCACCGCGGAGGTGCGCCGGGTCTTCGAGCAGACCGGATACCTGATGGACCCGCACACTGCGGTCGCCAGCCACGTGCTGGCCGAGTACCGCAAGTTGTCCGGCGACCGGTCGCCCACGGTCGTCGTTTCCACCGCCAGTCCCTACAAGTTCCCCGAGGACGTGCTCGCCTCCCTGCTGGGCAGGGAAGCCGCCGAAGGGTTGTCCGCATTCGAGTGCGCCGAGAAGCTGGAGAAGCATACGGGCGTGCCCATCCCCAGTCAGATCACACAGCTGCAAAGCCTGCCCGTGCGGCACAAAGCCGTCTGCGACAAGGACGGCATGGAGGCCGCGCTGCTCGCCGAGCTGGGCTGATGCCCACCCCATATGAAATCAACGAGAAATTCGCCGCATACCGCGGCGAATTTCTCGTTTCACCCCTGCGCGCAACCGGGTAGCATAGAGCACGAGCCAAAGGATTGACTTACAGACAAGGAGGAATGTTTTATGAAATGGGTTTGCTCCGTTTGCGGTTACGTATACGAGGGTGCCGAGCCGCCTGAAAAATGCCCGGTGTGCGGCGCGCCGAAGGAAAAGTTCGTGAAGATGGCCGAGGAGCGCGTATACGCCGACGAGCATCACGTGGGCGTGGCCAAGGGCCTGGACGAGCGCGTGGTGGAAGGCCTGAAGATGAACTTCGCCGGCGAGTGCAGCGAAGTGGGCATGTATCTGGCCATGGCGCGGCAGGCCGACCGCGAGGGTTACCCCGAAGTCGCCGAGGCCTTCAAGCGCTATGCCTACGAGGAAGCCGACCACGCCTCCCGTTTCGCCGAGATGCTGGGCGAAGTGCTGACCGACAGCACCAAGAAAAACCTCGAGATGCGCGTGGAAGCCGAGTGGGGCGCCAACAAGGGCAAGAAGGACCTGGCGACGCTCGCCAAGGAACTGGGCTACGACGCCGTGCACGACACCGTGCACGAAATGTGCAAGGACGAGGCCCGTCACGGCAAGGGCTTCGACGGGCTGCTGAAGCGGTACTTCGGAAAGTAAGCAGCACTTACGGCATTCGATGCGCAAGAGGACGGCTCCGCAAGGGGCCGTCCCTTTTACATTTCCCTTAAGTTGAGCGCAAATTCGGAGTTGTGCATTCCCTCTCCCTGTCGTAAAATAAGTTGACCGCATTCTGTAAATTCATTCCTTCCCCTCCCCCTTTTCCCGAAAGGAGCCCCCATGCCGGAGCAGACGATCGTCGCCATCATGTACGATTTCGACAAAACGCTCTCGCCCAGGGACATGCAGGAATACGCCTTCATCCCCGGCGTGGGCATGGACGTGGATGCCTTCTGGCAGGAATGCCTGCAAACGATGCTCAAGAATAACATGGACCAGATACTGGCCTATATGTACGTGATGCTGCGGAAGGCCGGCGGCAAAATGCTGCTGAACCGCGACGAGTTTCACAAGCTGGGCCGAAGCGTGGAGCTGTTCCCGGGCGTCGGCACGTGGTTCGGACGCGTCAACCGCTACGCGGCGAAGCTTGGGCTTACGGTGGAGCATTACATTATCTCCTCGGGCCTCAAGGAGATCATCGAGGGCACGCGGATCGCCGACCGGTTCAAAGCCATCTACGCCGCCGAGTTCTGCTACGACGAGCGCGGCGTGCCGGTGTGGCCCGCCATGGCCGTCAACTACACCAGCAAAACGCAGTTCCTTTTCCGCATCAACAAGGGCATTCTGAGCGTGACGGAAAACCGGGAGCTCAACGAATTCACCCCGGAAAGCAAGCGCCGCGTTCCTTTTTCCAACATGATCTACATCGGCGACGGGCTGACCGACGTCCCCTGCATGAAGCTGACCAAGGTCAACGGCGGCCATTCCATCGCCGTGTATCAGGGCGAGCGCAGCGAAACGGTCGACCGGATGCTGCTGAACGGCCGGGTGGATTACGTTTCCCATGCGGATTACCAGAAGGACGGCCCCATGGAGACGGTCGTCAAGCTGATTCTGGATCACATCGCGCCGGAGGCCAAGCTCAGCGCCATCCACGGCGGGCAGGTCGACGCGGCGGCGAGACGCCTGCGGGGAGAATAAACGGGCGATGCCCGGCATACGGCGCGCGGGGGAACGCAAAGCTTCTCCCGCGTGTTTCTTTTGCCTTCAGGCCCTTGCGCTCACGGTTTTCCTCCGCTCCGTGCCCCGTCTTTTCCTTGCGCTTGCCACCCGCCGCGCTTTTGGATATAATAAAGGGCAGCGTTCGCAAGGCGAGGCGCGCGCGGGGCCCGTGGCCTGCGCGTGACGGCGGGCGCGGTTGAAGGAGAAGCTATGCAAAACGTGCAGCTGCAAAGACAGAAAAGGCAATGGCGGTCCCTGCTGATCCTGCTGGGCATCCTCGCCGGCATCGCGGGTGCGGTTTTCCTGATCGTCACCCTCGTATCCAACCGCCCGGTCACCAAGGTTACGGCCAACCGCCTGCCCTGCGAGTACAACGACAGCATTAAACCGTTCGGTTCCAACGTTTTATACTACGACGGCGTCAGCATCCACTGCATGAGCAACACGGGCGCGGTGCGCTGGTCGTTCCAGCTGGGCGCGAGCGCCGGCTTCGACTGCACCGACGACGTGGTGGCCGCCTGGGCGGGCAACACCATCTACATCATCGACGAGAACGGCAACTCCACCTACAACGACAATCTCGGCGAGCCCATCCAGTTCGCGCGCGCCGGCAAGCAGTACGTGGCGGCCGTCATCGGCGACAGCACCACCCCCCGCCTTCTGGTGAAGGACCATCAGGGCTCGCACATGGACGAGGAAGCCGACGCCTACGACGGCCTTCTGATCCTGGACGTGGGCTTTTACGGCAAAAACGGCGAGTATATGTGGACCCTTTCGCTGGACGTGTTCGGCACCGCCGCCAACACCATCCTCAACACTTTCGAGGTCGGCAAAATGAACACCGGCGAGGTTTCGCTGGGCGACTCCATCACCTACGCGGTGCTGTACGAAAACAGCGTTCTGCGCGTCGTGAACACGCGCAAGATGCTCAGCTTCAACTACCGCGGCACCGAGGACACCTCCGCAAGCGTCCTGGTGTACGGCTGGCGGCTCATCGGCAGCGAGATTCCCGACAAGGGCAACGCTCTGATGCTTTTCGCCCCCACCGCGCAGACGGACAGCGATTTCGACATTCGCGAGCTTCGCCTGATCAGCGGAAGCACCGACCGCCGCTACAGCCTCCCCAACACCTGCATCGGCGCGGCCGTGTGGAATAAAAACGTGTATGCCGTCAGCGGCGATACGCTCTACCGCGCCGCCGTCGGCGACAACCGCTTCTCCGATTATGCCCTGCCCCTCGACGCCGAGGCCGACCGCTACATCGGCGTGATGAGCGACGGCCATATCCTCCTGGCGTGCGGCAGCGAGGTCTACGTGTGCTCGCTGCCTCAGGCGTCGGGCCGATAGCGGCGATTCAGGCCCGTTTCCGGAAAGGAGCTTTCCTGCGTGAATGCGATCGACTACGGCATCATCCTCCTCATCGCGCTGTGCGTGCTTTTCGGCTGCTATCGGGGTTTTTTGCAGACGCTTCTCAACCTGGGGGGAAGCCTCCTCTCCTTCGCGGGGGCGTTTTTCCTGTTTCCAACGCTGGCCGACGCCGTTTCCGGCAACACCGAGATCGTCCGCCTCATCAGCAGCTACACGGATTCCGGCAGCATCCTGGGTGACCTGGACCTGAGCAGCCGGGCCGTAAGCACCCTCAGCGCCAGCAACATCGAGGCCATCGTCGCCAAGGCCAACCTGCCCGATCCCATGGGCAAGCTTTTGCAGGCCAACCTGACCGAGAAGGTGTTCAGCCCTCTGGGCAGCCTGGCGACCACCGTGGGCGACTACGTGAACCAAACCATCCTGTCGGTGAGCATCAACGTATTGTGTTTCATCGTCTGCTTTCTGGTCTGCTTCATCGTCGTGACCATCGTCATCAACCTGCTCAAGTCCGTTTTCCGCTTCCCGGTGCTCAAACAGCTGGACTGGCTCGCCGGCGGAGCGTTCGGTTTTTTCATCGGCTGCGTGCTGTGCTTCATCGTCTTTACGGCGATGCCGCTCCTGCAAAGCGTAATCCCGCTGGACCAGTTCCAGGATCTGGTTTCGCAAAGCGCGCTGGCCAAGATATTCGAAAACGGAAACCTGATCATTTCCATCATGAACCGAAAACTCTAACGGGAGGTACGAACCATGCTCATCTGCGATACCCACGCCGATACCCTCTATGCCCTGCAGGATCAGACCCGCGACGCCTCCAAACCGTTGGACGTCACCGCCGAATACCTGACCGCCGGCGGCAAAACCGACGTGCGCGTGCAGGCGCTGGCGCTGTGGACGGGCCCCGAAGGGCTGATGGGCAAGGACGTCGGGCTGATCGACCGCGAGATGCAGGCGCTGGACGGGCTGCAAAAGCAGGGCTTCCGGCAGGTGCGCACGATCGGCGAAGCGCAGGCGGGCAAGGCGAATTTCCTTTTGACCATCGAGGGCGGGGAGGCGTTCGAAAGCGGGCCGCAGGCCGTGGAGGCGTTCGCGCTGTGGGGCGTGCGCCTCGCCGCGATCGTGTGGAACAACGAAAACACCTTCGCCCATCCCGCCGTGGGCAAGAGCGACGCCGGCCTTACGGCGCTGGGCCAGAAGCTGATCAAGGAAATGAACCGGCGCCACATGGGCGTGGACGTGAGCCATTTGAACGACGCGGGCGTCACGGATGCGCTGAGCATGAGCAAAAAGCCCATTCTCGCCTCGCACAGCTGCTGCCGCGCGCTTTGCGACCATCCCCGCAACCTGACCGACGATCAGCTCAAGGCCATTTTCGGCATGGGCGGCTATGTGGGTGTCAACTTCTTCCCCCTGTTCCTCTCCCCCGACAACAAGGCGGATATCGATACGGTGATCGACCATATCGATCATATGGCGCAGCTGGGCGGAGCCAAGCACGTCGGTATGGGATCGGACTTCGACGGGATCGCGACCCATCCCGAAGGGCTGGAACACGCCGGCAAGGTGTACGCGCTGTTTGAACGCATGAAGGCGCGTGGCTTCTCCGACGAGGCCGTGGTGGATTTCGCGGGCGAAAACTTTAAGCGGTATCTGGCGAAGCTGTAAGCCCCGAACAGATAAGCACCCCGTTCCGAATGCCGGAACGGGGCGCTAGCCTTATGGATCGGTTTTAAGCTTCCGCGTGCGGCTACAGACCACAAATCCAGTCCAGCTCGGCCTGAACCCGTTTCAGCGATTCCATGATGGGCAGGTGCTGGGGGCACTTTTTCTCGCACTCGCCGCACTGCACGCAGCGGGCGGCCTTGGCCGCGTCGGGGAAGAACCGCGTCCAGCGGTTTTTTAAGCTTGCGTTTTCGCCGTACATGCCATAGTCGTTCCATACGCTGAAATTGCCGGGAATATCCACGCCGTTGGGGCAGGGCATGCAGTAGCGGCAGGCTGTGCAGCCGATTTTGATCCGGCTGTCCAGGCGGCGCGCCACCTCGCGGATCGCTTCCTGCTCGGTCCCGGAAAGCGGGTTGTCTTTGGCGAAGGTGCGCAGGTTGTCCGCCATCTGCTCCTCGGTGGACATGCCGCTGAGAATCACCTTCACGCCCGGATGATCGGCCACCCAGCGAAGCGCGAAGGAGGCGTCGCTCGCACCCGGCGCGGCCTTGCGGAAGGGCTCGGCGACGGTGGGGTCGAGCTTGCCGAGCATTCCGCCCTTCACGGGCTCCATCACCACCACGGGCACGCCCCTGGCCGCCGCCAGCTCGTAGCCGCGGGTGCCGGCCTGGAACCGCTGGTCGCGGTAGTTGTATTGAATCTGGCAGAAATCCCAGTTCCGGTCGGTGAGAATCTGCTCGAACACCGGGTATTCGTCGTGGAAGGAGAAACCCAGGAAGCGGATTTCCCCCTCCTTTTTCAGCTGCTCGCAGTAATCGATGATGCCCAGTCTCTTCGCCCGCTCGAAGGAATCGCGGTTCAGGGTGTGCAGCAGATAAAAATCGATGGAGTCCATCTGCAGTTTTGTCCGCTGCTCCTCGAAGACCTCTTTGGCCTGCTCGAGGGACTGAATCATGTACATCGGCAGCTTCGTGGCGACGAAGAACGTATTACGCGGGTAGCGCTTAAGCATCTTCCCCACAACCAGTTCGCTCGCGCCGTCGTGGTAGCCGTAAGCGGTATCGTAGTAGTTCACGCCCGCCTCGTAGGCCATATCGAACATGCGCGCAGTCCGCTCTTCGTCGATGGTCTTCCGGTCGGTCATCGGCAGCCGCATGCAGCCGAAGCCCAGCAGCGACGTTTGCACGCCCAGCTTTTCCAGATTGCGTTTGATCATGTCGCGCTCCTTTTCGGTTCGTAATGGAAAACAAAATCCGGCGCGTCGGTGCGTACGGATCTTTGTTTTTTTATCATACTCCCCTCCGGCCGAAAAAACAATAGCCTGCCGGACGCATCCGTACCGAACGGGTAACGCAAAACGGGGCCGCCCGCTTTGGACGGCCCCGACCGGTTGATCTTCCGTTTTCAGTTTGCCTCGAACGTCCTCACGCGGATGACGCCCGGCAGCGCGCGAATCTCGCCGATCAGCGCGTCGTCCGGGTGGTCGTCCAGCGCCAGAACGGTCACGGCGACCTGTTTGCGGCTCTTGTTGAGCATGTTGTCGATATTGATGCCCTTTTCGCCGATGGCCGCGGAAATGGCGCTGACCATGCTGGGCACGTTGTCGTGGATGACCAACACGCGGCTTCCTTCCACGCCGCCCAGGATGATCTCGGGGAAATTGACGCTGTTCTTAATCTGCCCGAACTCCAGATAGTCGCGCAGCTCCTGCGCGGCCATGTGGGCGCAGTTCTCCTCGCTCTCCGGGGTGCTCGCGCCCAGATGCGGAATGACCACCGCGTTTTTCACCCCGATCAGCTCGTCCACGGGGAAATCGGTCACGTAGCTGGCGACCCGTCCGCTTGCCAGCGCCGCGATCACGGCGGGAATATCGACCAGCTCGCCCCGGCTGAAGTTGAGCAGATGCACGCCCTGCTTCATTTTGGCGATCGCCGCGGCGTCGATCAGACGCCCGGTTTTTTCCGTCAGCGGCACGTGCACGGTCAGGTAATCGGCCTCGGCGAACACCTCGTCCAGGTTGTTGCGCCGCTTGATGGAGCGGCTCAGCGACCAGGCGCTTTCCACGCTGATGAAGGGATCGTAGCCGATCACCTCCATGCCCAGCCCCTGCGCCGCGGTATTGGCGACGATTGCGCCGATGGCGCCCAACCCCACGACGCCCAGGGTCTTGCCGCGCACCTCGGGGCCGACGAACTGGCTTTTGCCTTTCTCCACCAGCTTGGGCACCTCGCCGTCTTTGCCCTTGAGCGTCTGCACCCACGCGATGCCCCCCGCGATGTTGCGCCCGCCCAGCATCAGCCCGCAGGTAACCAGCTCCGCCACGGCGTTGGCGTTGGCGCCGGGAGTGTTGAACACCACCACGCCCTTTTTGCTGCACTCGTCCACGGGGATGTTGTTGGTACCCGCGCCCGCGCGGGCGATGGCCAGCAGGTTATCGGGCAGCGGCTGTCCGTGCATATCGGCGGAGCGCACCAGAATACCGTCGGGTACGGGCTCCTCGCCGGAGATCAGGTATTTCTCAGCGCTCAAATGCTGGTGAATCACGTCGGAAATGGCGTTCAGCGTCCGAATCTTGTACATGTCGCATCGCTCCTTATCGTGTTTGGGTTAAACGGTTCGACTCCGCAGAAAATAGAAGGGGTGGCCCCGCAGACCGTCCTCCGCCTCCGCAAAGCCCGCGGCTTTCAGCGCGGCGCGGCGCTCCGTCGCCGGCGGGATTGCCTTTACGAAAATCCGGTCCACCTCGAAGCCCTCGTAAAAATGCCTGAGGCACAGGCTGATCACCGCGTAGAGGAACGCGCGCGTCTCGAACCGGCTTTGCACGTCGATGCGCAGCACGCCCCACGGGCCGCCCTGATCCACGCCGTCGTTATGGAACATTTCCACCGTGCCCACCACCGCGCCCAGCGATTGATCCTCCATCGCCCAGCGCGTAAACTGGCGCGTGCGATAGCTGTACGCCCAGAAATCCATCGCCTCGCGCATGCGCGCAAGCGTCGTGTAGTGGAAGTCGTCCCCGTTGCAGTTGTCGGCGTTGAAAAACGGCACGGCGTTCGCGTCGCCGTAGCAGGCAAGCAGTGCTTCCGCGTCCCCGGCTGCGATGGGCCGAAGCCGGATCAGCTCGTTTTCCAGGGTCGGCTGGTTTTCGTAGATTTCCGCAAGCATCATGCCCGCTCCCCCTTTCCCGTTGTCCGGTTCAGCCGTTGGCCTTCTCGAAGTCCGCCATAATCTTAACGAGCTTCTCCACGCCCTCGATCGGCATGGCGTTGTAGATGCTGGCGCGCATGCCGCCCACGCTGCGGTGGCCCTTGATGTTCACCAGCCCGTTCCTGCCGCACTCCCTGACGAATGCCGCATCCTTGTCCGCGTCGCCGGTGACGAACGTCACGTTCATCAGCGACCGGTCCTGCGGCCGCACGGGGTTGTGGAACAGCTTGCTCCGGTCCAGATAATCGTAGAGGATTTTTGCCTTCTTCCGATTATACTCGTAGAAGGCGGGCACGCCGCCGCGTTCCTTCATCCATTCGCAGACCAACTTGATCATGTAGATGGCGAAGGTATTGGGGGTGTTGACCATGCTGTCGTTCTTCGCCTGAAGCGCCCAGTTGATCACCTTGGGGCACAGCGGGCTTTCCCGGCCCATCAGGTCCCTGCGTACGACGACCACGGCGAGCCCGGCGGGACCCATGTTCTTCTGCGTCCCGGCGAACAGCACGCCGAAGCGGCTCACGTCGATGGGCTCGGAAAGGATGTTGCTGCTGCAGTCCCCCACCAGCGGCACGCTGCCCGTGTCCGGCAGGCGGGTGTAGCGCGTGCCGTAGATGGTATTGTTGGTGGTGATGTAGGCGTAATCGGCGTCCGGGTTGAAGCGCACGGTGCCCGGATCGGGAATATAGGTGTAATTATCCTCACGGCTGGACGCCACGACGTTCACGGCGCCGTACTTCTTCGCTTCCTCGGCGGCCAGATGGGCGAAATTGCCGCTGTCGATGTAATCGGCCGTGCGGCTCACGGTCATCAGGTTAAGGGGCACGGCGCTGAACTCCAGGGTCGCGCCGCCCTGCAGGAAAAGCACCTCGTAGCCTTCCGGCACGCCCATCACTTCTTTGAAAAGGGAAAGCGCCTCGCTGTAGATGTCCATGAACATCGGCGTGCGGTGGCTCATCTCCAGTACGCTCATGCCTTTGTCGCCGTAGCAGGTCATCTGCTCCGCGGCCTTCTGAAGCACGCTCAGGTCGATCATCGAGGGGCCGGCCGAAAAATTGTACACTCGCTCCATGGGAAAGCCTCCTTCATCGATTGGGAATGACGGCGGATGATACGCTTTCGGTACGGCGTCCCGTCGCCCTGCCGGCATGGGACGCTTTTCGCCCTATGGGCGTTTACCGTACCGCATGGCGCCATCATACCGCAGGGGCGAAAAAAGCGCAATACCCATTTTTGTCCCGCCGGGCGGTTATCGTCCCGCGTAACCGCGTATAAAAGCGCGCAAAGCGTTTATTTTGAATGCTTTGCGCGCCTTAAATTTCTTGTTTTTCCGTTTCTCGGAAATTTCTTTCATCCGTAGCGGCCGCACTCCCCGCGGCCCGGCGCCCCTCAGCGCTCGTGCTTCCAGGCGAGGAACTCCTCAAACGTGCCGACGCGATCCAGGCAGCCGGGCTGCCCCAGCGGAATCTCGATGACGCGGTTGGCCACCTCGTCGATAAACTGGTGGTCGTGGGAGGCGAAGAACAGGTTGCCCGGGTAGGCGGACAGCCCGCCGGAAAGCGCCGTGATGCTTTCCAGGTCGAGGTGGTCGGTCGGCTGGTCGAGGATCAGGGCGTTGGCCTTGCTCATCATAAGGCGGCTGAGCATGCAGCGCACCTTCTCGCCGCCGGAAAGCACCTTGGCGGGCTTGTACACGTCGTCGCCGGAAAAGAGCATGCGGCCCAGAAAGCCGCGCAGGTACGTCTCGGTCTGATCGGCGGAGTACCGGCGCAGCCATTCGATCAGCGTTCCGTCGAAGTCCGCGAAAAAGCGGGTGTTGTCCTTGGGAAAATAGCTGTTGGTGATGGTCACGCCCCAGCGGAAGGTGCCCTCGTCCGGCTCCGTCTCCCCCGTGAGAATCTTGAACAGCGCCGTCGCGCCCGCTTCGTTGTCGCCCACGAAGGCGATCTTGTCGCCGCGGTTGACGGTAAAGGTAACGTTGTCCAGCACCTTCACGCCGTCCACGGTCTTGCTGAGGCCTTCCACGAACAGGATGTCCTTGCCCGCCTCGCGCTCGGGCTCGAAGCCGACGTAGGGGTACTTGCGGCTGGACGCGGGCATTTCGTCGATCTGCATGCTTTCCAGCACCTTTTTGCGGCTGGTAGCCTGCCGGCTTTTGGATTTGTTGGCGGAAAAACGGCGGATAAATTCTTGCAGGTCGCGAATCTTCTCTTCCCGCTTCTTGTTCTGGTTGCGCATCAGCTGCTGAAAAAGCTGGCTGGAATCGTACCAGAAGTCGTAGTTGCCCGCGTACATTTTGCAGGTGGCGTGGTCCACGTCCACGATGTTGGTGCAAACGGCGTTCAGAAAATGGCGGTCGTGGCTTACGACGATGACGATGGCGGGGCAATCGATCAAAAACTCCTCCAGCCAGTCCGTGCTTTCCACGTCCAGGCCGTTGGTCGGCTCGTCCAGCAGGATAATCGAAGGCTGGCCGAACAGCGCCTGCGCCAGCAGCACCTTCACCTTCAGCCTTCCGTCCAGGCCGTCCATCTGCGCCGTGTGCAGCTCCGAAGGCACGCCCAGGCCCGTCAGCAGCTGGGCCGCTTCGGTCTCCGCGTCCCAGCCGTTCATCTCGGCGAACTCGCCTTCCAGCTCCGCCGCGCGTTCGCCGTCGGCGTCGTTGAAATCCGGCTTGGCGTAGAGCGCTTCTTTTTCCTTCATGATGGCGTACAGCTTGCGGTTGCCCATGATGACCGTGTCGATCACCGGATAGGCGTCGTACTTGAAGTGGTCCTGCTCCAGCACGCTCATGCGGTCTTCCTTCGTAATGGTCACCGTGCCCGACGTGGGCGCGAGCTCCCCCGAAATGATGCGCAAAAGCGTGCTTTTCCCCGCGCCGTTCGCACCGATGATGCCGTAGCAGTGCTCGCGCTGGAAAAGCAGGTCCACGTGTTTATAAAGCAAATCGCCCGCAAACTGCAGGCTGACGTCCGATACGGTAAGCATGGTCACCCTCCTTGCCAAAATCCGTACTAGCGTAGCATGGAACGCCGCGTTTGTCAAAAGAATTCCGCGTCTCCGCCCGCCCTTTTCACGCGGCGGCAAGATGTGCTATAATCAAGGCATTCCGGGCGCGCCGCGCCTGCGTAAAGGAAGATATCAGCTATGGACAAGCTTTGGGCGGGCCGTTTCGATAAGCCGACCAGCGCGCTGCTGGACGATTTTCAATCCTCCATCCCCTTCGACCAACGATTGATCCGCTGCGACATACGCGGTTCCGTCGCCCACGCGACGATGCTGGGCGAAAGGGGGATCATTTCCCGGACCGACAGCGACGCGATCGTCAAGGGGCTCGCGGCGATCCTGGTCGATTACGACGCCGGGGTGCTTGAAATCGACATGAGCGCCGAGGACGTGCACATGTTCGTGGAGACGGAGCTGACCCGTCGCATCGGCGAGGCCGGCAAGCGCCTGCACACGGGTCGCAGCCGCAACGACCAGGTGGCGCTGGACACGCGCATGTACGCGCGGGAGGCCTGCCTCGCGGTGGACGGAAGGCTGCGCAAGCTGCTGGAAACGCTCCTGACCCTCGCCCGGGCGCACACCCACACCGTGATGCCCGGCTACACCCACCTGCAAAAGGCGCAGCCGGTGACGCTGGGCTTCCACCTGATGGCGTATTTCCAGATGTTCAAACGCGACGTGAAGCGCTTCCGCCTCGCCTACGACGAGGCGGACGTCATGCCGCTGGGCAGCGGCGCGCTGGCGGGGACCACCTACCCGCTGGACCGGGAGCGGGTGGCGGAGCTTCTGCACTTCGGCGACGTGACCGACAACGCCATGGACGGCGTAAGCGACCGTGATTTTCTCTTGTCTTTCCTCGCGGCCGCGTCCATTGCCATGATGCACCTGAGCCGCTTCTGCGAGGAGCTCGTCCTGTGGTCGAGCAACGAGTTCGGCACCGCGACGATGGACGACGCCTTTTCCTCCGGTTCCAGCATCATGCCCCAAAAGAAGAACCCCGACGCCTGCGAGCTGACCCGCGGCAAAACCGGCCGCGTCTACGGCGATCTGATGACGCTCCTGACCGTCATGAAGGGCCTTCCGCTGGCCTACAACAAGGACATGCAGGAGGACAAGGAGGCGTTTTTCGACGCCTACGATACGCTGTGCAAGTGCCTGGACACCTTCACCCCCATGCTCGCCTCCACCGCCTTCCACCCCGACGTGATGGCAAAAAGCGCGGGGCTGGGCTACACCAACGCCACCGACCTGGCCGACTATCTGGTGGGCAAGGGCGTGCCCTTCCGGGACGCGCACCACGTGAGCGGCACGCTGGTGGGCAAGTGCGTGAAGGAGAACCGGGAGCTTGGCGACCTGTCGCTTGCGGAACTGCGTGAGGTGTCCCCCGCGTTTGAGGGTGACGTGTACGAGGCCATCTCGCTCAGGGCCTGCGTGGAGCGCCGCCGCCTGCGCGGCGGGCCCGCGCCCGAAGCGGTGGAAGCTTCCCTGCGCCGGGGCGAGGCGTGGCTCACGGCCATGCGCGACGAAGCCAAGCGCTGAGCCGGGCATGGTGCCCGCGCCGCCGCGGCTTTCATAAGGATACGTGACAAGAAAGCGGGGATGCCCGTGCCTCGGTCGACAAACGCAAGGCGCCGCGCCGCGCTCCTGACCGCGCTGTTTTTTATCGCGCTGACGGCACTGGGGCTTGTGACCGCGGGGGACTACGGCCAGCCGTGGGACGAGCCCTGGGAGCAGGACATCCTGCGCATGAACAGCAACCAGTACCTGGCGGCACTGGGGGTGGAGCGCCGCGCGCAGCTCCGCTCCGATATGGACGCGCCCCAAAGCGGGCTGATCGCCGACAGCGAGGAGAAGGATCACGGCGCGTGCGCCTACTACCCCCTGCTATGGCTGGTCGACAGCCAAATCGTGTCCGAAGCGACGCGGATGCTTGTGTGGCACCTGTACACGTGGCTGTGGTTCATGGCGGGCGCGGCCGCGCTGTGGCTGCTCTGCCGCCGTCTGGGCCTAAGCCGCGTTTTCAGCGGCGCGGCCGTGCTGTTTTTGGTGCTCTCGCCCCGGTTTTTCGCGCAGGGGCACTACAACAATAAAGACATCGTGCTGTTTTCGCTCGTCCTGCTCACGCTGTGGCTGGCCGTGCGGCTTTGGGAGAAGCCCGGCTTCCTGCGCGCCGCGGCGTTCTCGCTGGCCGGGGCCATGGCGGCCAATACGAAGATCATCGGCCTGGCGGTGTGGGGCCTTTGCGCGCTGTTCGTGCTGCTGTACCAGATCGTCAAAAGGCGCATGACGGGCCGCGTGTGGGGCGTGGCGCTGGTTGCGCTGTTTTCGTTCGCCGGCCTGTACGCGCTGCTGACCCCCGCGCTGTGGCCCGACCCGGCCGGATACCTGCGCTACACGCTGGGCAACGCGCTCAGCTTCAGCCGTTGGCAGAACTACGTGCTGTTCCGCGGCACGGTGTTCCATCTCCGCACCGAATCCCTGCCCCGGTACTACCTCCCCTACATGATGCTCGTCACCACGCCGCTGTGGATCGTAGTCCTTGCGGGAGCGGGGCAGCTGTTCGCCGTCGCTCAGGTTGTCCGGGCCATCCGGACGCGCAGGCAAGGCAGCGCGGCGTTCATGCTTACGCTGGTCACGCTGACCTGGCTGCTTCCGTTCCTCTACGCGGTGCTGGGCAGGCCCGTTCTGTACAACGGCTGGCGGCACTTCTACTTCCTGTACGGACCGCTGCTCGCGCTGGCCGCCTACGGCGCGCACCGGCTGTGGGCGTGGCTCGGGGCGCGGCGCTCCGCTTGGCCGCGCCGGGTCGGCGCGGGGGCGCTCGCGCTGTGCATGGCGGTCACCGGCGCGCGCTCGGCGCTTTCGCACCCCAACGAGTACGCCTTCTATAACGTTCTGACGAGCCGCACGGACGTGGCGGACGAGCTGGAGCTGGACTACTGGAACGTATCCGTGCTGCCCACGCTGCGCGCGCTGCTTTCCAGGCTTCCCGCCGGAGCGAATGTGACGATCGCCGGCAGCGAGCTGTGGTCACAGACGGGGCTTGCCGCCGCGTATGCGCTGCTGTCCGCCCCGGAGCAGGCGCACCTGACCGTGCTGGACGCGGGCGACGCCTCCGCAGCATACGTGCTGGTCAACCGCACCTACGCGGTGCTGGGCGATTGGCAGGAAGAGGCGAGTATGGAGGCCGTCGTTACCGCCGAGAGCTTCGGCCTGCCGGTATGCACGGTGTACGCCCGCGCGGAAGGCGGCGGCACATGAGGGCGCGCGGGCGGCGGGTTTCCCCGAAGCTGCTCACGGTGGTTTTCTTTGCGCTGCTCACGCTGATCGGCCTCCTGACCGCCGCCGATTACGGCCTCCCCTGCGATGAGCCCGAGGAGCAGGACATATTGCGCGCCAACCTCATGGAATACGCCCAGCGCCTGCTCGGCGACGAAAGCGCGCCCGCGGCGTATTACACGGTGCTTGGGATCGTCCCCATCTCCCAAAGCGAAGAGCGCGACCACGGCGAGGCCGCCTATTACCTCGTCGCGCCGATCCTGCAACTGGCCGACACGGCGCCGGATACGATGACCACGCTTTGGCACGCGGCCACGTGGCTGTGGTTCATGGTCGGGGTGTTTTCGCTCTACCGCCTCATGCGGTCGCTGGGGCTTTCGCGCGTATTGAGTTGCCTGACGGCGCTGCTTTTATACCTGTCTCCCCGTTTTTTCGCCGAGGGCCACTACAACAACAAGGACGTGGTGCTGCTTGCGCTCACGCTGTGGACGCTGGCGAGCGGCGCGCGGTTCCTCAAGGACCCGTCGGTTCCCCGCGCGCTGCTTTTCTCGCTGGCAGGCGCGCTGGCGACCAACACCAAGATCGTCGGAGCCTTCGCGTGGGGCTTGGTCGGCCTGGCGACGCTGATCCGGCTGATCCGCCTGCGGGGGCTGACGCCCGGCCGGCTTTGGGCCGGGCTGTGCGCCGTTGCGGCTTTCGTCCTTTTCTACGCGCTGCTGACCCCGGCGCTGTGGCCCGACCCCGGCGGCTATCTGCGCTACGTGCTGGTCAACGCGTCGGCCTTCTCCCGCTGGACGGGCGTGGTGTTTTTCGGCGGCGTCTTTTACAACCCCTCGCGCGGCCTGCCGCTGCCACGGCTCTACCTGCCCGTGATGATCGCGCTGACCACCCCTGTCGCGGTTCTGCTGCTGGCGGCCGTGGGACAGGTGCGCGCGCTGTCGCTCCTGCGGCGGAAACGGGACGGCGGGGACGGCCGCCGCGCGATGCTTGTGGTCTTGACGGCGCTGTGGCTGTTCCCCCTGCTGTACGCAGTGTTCGCGCGGCCGCTGATGTACAACGGCTGGCGGCACTTCTACTTCCTGTACGCGTCCGTCGCGGCGCTGGCGGGCGTGGGCATGCAGGCGGTCTGGTCGCTGGTCCGCCGCCGCCGCGCGCCGCGGATCATCGCCGCGTCCGCGCTGTGCGCGCTGCTGGTGTGGCAGGCGGCCGGGATCGCCCTCAACCACCCCTACCAGTACGCGTATTACAACCTGCTCGCTGGAAACGTGCAGGAACGCTACGAGCTGGACTATTGGGACGTAAGCACGGTGAATGCCATGCGTGCGCTCTGCGATAGCTCCGAACGCGACCAGAGCCTGCCGCTGGTGCTGGGCAGCCGGGACACCATGAGCGCCTTCGGCGTCCGGCACGGCTACACGGTGCTCGGCGCGGCGCAGCGGGCCGCCCTGACCGTAACCGAGGACGACGACGCGCCCTACCTGTTCTATAACACGACTTACGCCAACATCTACGGCGTCGCGCCGCCGGAGGGTTACCGGGCGCTGTTCTCCATCGAAAGCTACGCAAGCACCCTGTGCATTGTATACGAAAAGCAGTGATGACCGCGAAGCGCCGCCCTTTCGGGCGGCGCTTCGCTCTGGTCGCAACTTTCCTTAATGGAAGTTCACGTACACCTCGTTGATCGCCGGGTCGGTTTCCCAGCGGCACTGGTAGACCCATCGCAGGTCGCCGTAGCCGAGCACCGCGTCGTCCGTATCGCCGGGGAAACCCGTGGCCTCCGCCAGCGCCTCCGCTTCTTCGCACAGCGCATGCTTCGCGGTGTTCAGCTCCGCGTACAGGTCCCGCGCCGTTTTGCTGTTCAGGTAACTGCCGTTATAATCGCTCACCGCGTCCGCCGTTTGGCAGAACAGCGCTTTCAACTGCTCGATGTCGGCCATAAGCGTCTCCCGCTGTGCGGCGATCCCGGCGTTCGTCTCCGCCGCATCCGCAGCGTAGGCCGCTATCCGCTGCGTTACGTACAGGTAGCGGATGACGCCCAAAGCGCCGTTGCCGGCGGTGCCGTCCCCCACCAGCCATTCGCAGTAATCAAACGAGCAGTATGGCAGGGGTTTCGCGTCAATGCCGTACACGTCGTGAAGCAGCTTGACGCGCGCGTCCTGATCCACGAAGTGGATGTTCCAGCCGTTGAGCGCCGCGCGCAGCGACCCCTGCAACGTATACAGTTCGATATCGTCCGTGTCCGCGCCCAGGGCGGCGGGCAGAAGCCTGAGCATCGCGGCGACGTCGATATCGGTGTAATAGCCGTCCCGTAGCGTCGTCAGGATTTCCGGCAAACGCAGGTAGAGGTTCTGCTGCTGAATCTTCCGGATCAGCGCCGAGATGACGTCCCGCTGCCGCTGCGTGCGCTTGATATCGGTTCCCTCGAAAGTCTTGCGGAAGCGCGTGTAGCTGTAGACCGCTTCCCCGTCCAGGTGCTGGGGGCCGGTTGAGTAATAAATGCCGTCCCGCGTGGTGAAGCCGTACGTCACGTTTACGTCGATGCCACCCAGCAGGTCCACCACGTCCACGACCTTTTCCATTTCGATGGCGAAATAGTAGTCGATGGGCACGTTCCCAAGCAGGATGGAGGCGGCCTCGCGCGCCTTCTCCCGGCCGCTTTCGGTCGTTTTGCCCCCGCCCGCGTTCACGGCGCCGTTGAGCTTGTACATACCCCGGATGCCCGGCACGTAGGTCAGCGTATCCCGGGGAAGGGTGATCAGGTCGACGGCGCCGGTGTCGGTATGGAGGGAGACGACCATCATGGCGTCGGAATGGGATTCGCCGCCGTCCTCGGCGTAAAACTTATGATCCTGATCGAAGCCCATCAGCAGGACGTTGATCACGTTTTGCAGCTGTGGATACGCCTCCCGGCTCAGAGGCGTGTAAACGTAAGGTTCGATCAGCGGATTATCATACGCAACGGCAGTCTCCGCACCGGATTGCGACGCCTCCGCCGCCTCGGCCCGCGTCGCGAAAGGCAGGCAGCAAAGCGTCAGCATCGCGGCCAGCGCACCCGCGGCCGCCCGCCTCGGCAGCTTCCTCAAAAAAAGCGCAGGTATACGCATACTCTCTCCTCGTTTCCTCCTCCGGTCGTCCCCGGCTGCCGTGTAAAAGGCGAGCGGGCCGGTTTCGCCGGCCCGTTCCCCGCGGCAAAGCCGGGTCGGCCCTAATACCCATTCTAATCATTAAGCGCCGGTTTGATGCCGAGTATTTTTGCCGTAGCCACGACGAAAAGACGATGGCAGCAAATGAGCGTTTAAGGTTTGAATCAGTATCAGCGGAAATTGACGTAGATTTCGTTGATCAGCGGATCCTCGTCCAGATACACGCCGGTGCTCCAGTCGAAGCTTTTGAAGCTCTTGCCGACGCCGTTGGGGTAGCCGACCAGCTTGGCGAGGGCGTTTCCGCAGGTTCTCAGTTCCGCGTAGGCTTTTTCCACCTCCGTGGTCAGGCTTTCGTCGAAGTCCGTGCCGTTCAGGGCGGCCTCGTCCACCGCTTCGGCGGCGGTCAAAAAGCCGGTAAGCGTGCGCAGGTACGCCCTGTCGAAATCGTCGATCGCGGAGCGCTGCTTATCCGAGAGCGCCAGCGTGCCCTGCGCGGCTTCGGCCGTTTCGCCCGGAGCGGTATAAGCGCTCGTATACTGATAGTTTTCCTCGATAAAAGAGCGGATACCGTCCGCCACGGCAAGGTAACGCACCGCCTTGAGGCCCGTCGGATACAGCCAGTCCGCGTATTCGGAGGTGACGTATCTGAGCTTGGGCACCTGCACGCCAAACACGTCGGCGATCGCCTGTATCCGGGTTTCCTGGTCGATGAAGCGGAACTTCCAGTTGCCAAACGCGTTGATATAGCTGCCGTCGATCGAATAGGAGCCGAACAGATCGTTCATGTCGAGCGATCCGGCGTTGGTCAGCAGGCTCAGGCCGATGGTCATGAACTTCGCCATGGCGGCGGCGTCCAGATTGGCGTAAAAGCCGCTCTTCACGTTTTGGTTGTCCGTCAGGCTCTTGATGATCGTAAAGAGGAGCGATTTATCCGCCACGAATTTGTCCATGATCGCTTCCATAATGTCCCGCTGCCGCCCCGTGCGCGCCTGGTCGCTGCCGGTGGAGACGGTCGCGTTTCTCCGGGCGCGGATGTAGTCAACAATACCAAGGCCGTCCAGGTGTTGATAACCTGCCTTGTAGTAGGTTTTGCTATGCCCGGTGAAGGACATTTCCACATCGAAGTCGATGCCGCCGATCACGTCGCCCAGCTCTTCCATGGCGTCCATCGTCACGGCGCAGTAATAGTCGATGCCGATTCCGCCCAAAAGCCAGGAAACGGTATCGCAGACCGCTTTGAACCCGGCCTGCGACTCGCCGACGACCGCGTCGTCGTCGGCGCGGCTCACGCCCACGCCCAGCGCGTCCCCGCAGTTGATGGCCGAGTTGATTTTATAGATGCCTTTGACCGCCGGAACGTAGGCCATGGTGTCCCGCGGAATGGAAATCAGGTTGAACATCGGCCCGGAACGGTCGGCGGCCAGGTTGATGGACAATAGCAGCATGGCGTCGGTGTGCGCCATTTCCGTGCGATAGGTATAGTTTTTGTCCTGATTGTCGATACCCAGCAGAAGGACGTTAATCACGTCCGAGGACAGGGAAATCTTCTCGTCGTCCGTGATCACGGTCGCGTATTTGTTAATCAGCGGGTTGTCCGTCTGCGCGGCCAGCCGCGCCGCCTCCGCGGCCGGAGACGTGTCCTCGGCCAGGGCGGCCGTTCCGCACGCCGACAGGCACAGCGCAACCGCCGTCAGCAGCGAAAGCCACCGTTTGATTACCTTGCCCATTCCGTTTTCTCCTCCCTGCGACAGAATCGCGCGCCGAAACGGAGCGCGCTCCGCCTGAGCGTATGGTACCCTGCCCGAACCTGCTTGTCAAGCGCGGTTACCGCCGTGGGCGCGCGCTTTCCTTCATTTTACATTTTCACAGGCGGAAAAGGGGGGCCGCCGAAAGGCGATCCCCCTTTTGATGCTATTTTATGACGGTCTGCTATCGAAGCTTCCAGGCGATATCCTTGAGGAACAGCTCGTCCTCCAGCTTTTCGGGGGTCGAATCCACGCCGATATGGACGTATTCGATCTCCATCATGGCGGCCCATTCCCGCATCTGCTCGGCCGTCACGTCGTAGGAGAGCACCGTATGGTGCGCGCCCCCGGCGATGATCCAGCACTCGATGCCGGTGGTCAGGTCGGGCAGAGGCTTCCACGTCACGCGGGCCACGGGCAGATTGGGCATGGTCATGGCCGGGGGAACGCACTCGATCTCCTGGCAGATGAGGCGAAGCCTTCCGCCCATATCCACCAGGCTCACCACGATCGCCTTGCCGGCATGGCCTTCAAACACCAGCCGCGCGGGCGGCTCCCGGTCGCCGATGCCCAGCGGATGCACCTCGATGCGGGGCTTTCCGGCGGCGATGGAAGGGCAGACCTCCAGCATATGCGCGCCCAGGCTGAACTCCTCGCCCTTGACGAGGTGATAGGTATAATCCTCCATAAAGGCGGTGCCGCCGGTCTTGCCCTCACCCATGGCCTTGAGCACGGCGGTCATGGCGGCGACCTTCCAGTCGCCCTCGCCGCCGTAGCCGTAGCCCTGCGCCATCAGGTGCTGGGAGGCCAGGCCGGGCAGCTGCTTCATGCCGTAAAGATCCTGGAAGGTGTTGGAGAAAGCCTTGCAGCCTTCGGCATCCAGCATCTTCTTCATGGCGATCTCCTCGCGCGCCTGATAACGGATCGATTCCATGTTGTCGGTGGCGACGGTGTACTCGCCTTGGTACGTCTCCACCAGCGCGTCCACCTCGGCGTCGGTCACGGCATCCATGGTTTCCACCAGCGTCCCCACGGGCCAGGTGTTCACCTGCCAGCCCAGCTTGATCTGCGCTTCCACCTTGTCGCCCTCGGTCACGGCCACTTCGCGCATGTTGTCGCCGAAGCGCATCACCCTGAGGCTTTTGGAAACCGCCACGCCCGCCGCGGCACGCATCCACTCGCCCAGGCGGCGCTGCACACCCTCGTCCTTCCAGTACCCGGCAATCACCTTGCGCGGCATGCGCAGTCGCGCGGCGATAAAGCCGTGCTCGCGGTCGCCGTGGGCCGACTGGTTGAGGTTCATGTAATCCATGTCGATCGCTTCGTTGGGGATCGCCTCGCCGTACTGTGTCGCCAGATGGCAATAGGGCTTTTGCAGCGACGCAAGCCCGTTGATCCACATCTTGCTGGGGGAGAAGGTGTGGCACCAGGTCACGATGCCGGCGCAGCGCTCGTCGTAGTTGGCCTGCCGCACCAGCTCGGTCACTTCGGCGTTGGTTTTGGCCGTCACCTTGTAGACGATTTTGCAGGGCAGTTTGCCCCCGGCGTTCATCTCGTCCGCCATTTCGGCCGCGCGCGCGGCCACGGTGTCCAGCACCTCGGGCCCGTACAGGAACTGGGAACCCACCACGAACCAGAACTCATAACCCGTTAGCATTCGGTTTTCCTCCTCGTTTTCCGGCCCGCGCTTCGCTGCCGGAGTATGGTTTTCTTCACCCTCGGCGACCCGCGCCGGAACCGTGCAAACACCGACCTCCTCCGCGCCGGCTCGGCCGCGTAGGGCCCGGCGGAGGAAAGCGCTTGATGGACGGTCGCATGTACGTACATATTATAGCGCATTTTCACCTGTTTGTGGAGCCCCTTTTTTGAATCGATCGCGGGGTTTTCATTTCGTCGCGGCGGTTTTGCCTGCTCGCGGGAACCGGGGCCCGTCTCTTCGGGTTGTCCGTGCATAACGGGAAACCGGCGCGGTATACCCGCGGCTTCCCGTTTCGGCCGTTTCGCGGACCGCGGCGGCTATTGACATCGTTTCGGCGGGGTGCTATGGTGAGGGCACTTCGATGCGGGGCGTTCGTGTACAAACGGCGAAAGCAAAAGGCGCGGGCGATCCGCACAGATCACAATTTTGCGGCGGCAGGACCGCCGACGGAGGCATGAACAAGATGAAAGCGGCTGTTTTTTACGGCAAGGGCGACATCCGGCTCGATCCCGATTACCCGACGCCCGTCCCCGGCGATGGCGAGGTGCTGATCCGCGTGAAGGCCTGCGGGGTATGCGGCACGGATCTGCACATCTTCTCCGGCGCGCAGGGCGCCACGGACTGCAATCCGCCGGTCATCCTGGGGCACGAGCTGTCCGGGATCGTGACGTCAGTCGGCTCCGCCGTAACCCGCGTCAAGCCCGGCGATCACGTGACCGTCAACCCGAACATCTCCTGCGAGGCCTGCGCCCAGTGCCGTCGGGGCAACCCGCATTTCTGCGACAACATGACGGCCACCGGCGTCAACCACGACGGCGGTTTCGCCGAATACTGCAAGGTGCTGGAAAAGCAGGTTTTCGTCATCCCCGACAGCGTGCCTTTCGAGCACGCGGCGATGTGTGAGCCGGTCAGCTGCTGCCTGCACGGCATCGACCTGTGCGGCATTCAGGCGGGCGACACGGTGATGATCGTGGGCGGCGGCACCATCGGCATGATGATGCTGCAGCTGGCGCGCATGTCGGGCGCGGTGCGCACCGTGCTGCTGGAGGTGAACGAAAGCCGCTTCCCCCTGGCCAAAACGCTGGGCGCCGATCTGACCCTCAACCCGCTGAAGGACGACGTGGAGGCCCGGCTTTCGGAGAACGGCCTGACCGACATCCGCGTGGTGATCGAGTGCGTCGGCCGCGCCGAAACGGTGCAAAGCGCCGTCCGCTATGCGGGCAAGGCCGCGACCGTGATGATCTTCGGCCTGACCGATCCGGACTGCGCCGTTCCTTATAAGCCTTTCGAAGCCTTCAAGAAGGAATTGACGATTAAAACCTCCTTCGTCAACCCCAACACGCAGGGCCGCGCCGCAGACATCATTACCTCCGGCAGGCTGCAGCTGGAACCGCTGATCGACAAGCGCGTGGCGCTTGACGACATCGGCCAGGCGTTCGGCCCCGGCGCGCGCAACGGAAAGGTGATCGTCGTTCCGTAAGGTACGCCCGCGGCGAAAAAACGATTCCGCCTATTCGGATCAGGAAAGAGGTATCGGCATGCTTCAGCAGGTGATGACCGCGCCCGGAACCATCGAATTTCGGCAGATTCCCACGCCCGAGCCCGGGCCCGGCGAGGTATTGGTCAAAATCATGCGCATCGGCGTATGCGGCAGCGACATCCACGTCTACCACGGCAAGCACCCTTTCACGAAGTATCCGGTCACGCAGGGGCACGAGGTCAGCGGGAAGATCGCCGCGCTGGGCGAAAACGTGCGGGGTCTGCGCACAGGCCAGCGCGTGACCATCGAGCCGCAGGTGGTATGCGGGAAGTGCTATCCCTGCCGCCACGGCAAGTATAACCTGTGCGAGGAGCTCAAGGTGATGGGCTTCCAGACCACCGGCACCGCGAGCGAATACTTCGCCGTGGACGCCGCCAGGGTCACGCCCCTGCCCGACGAAATGACCTATAACGAAGGCGCGATGATCGAGCCGCTCGCCGTAGCCGTGCACGCCGTAAGGCGCGCGGGCGACGTGCGGGGTTTGCAGGTCGGGGTGCTGGGGGCGGGGCCCATCGGCAATCTGGTGGCGCAGTGCGCCAAAGCCATGGGCGCCGCGAAGGTGATGGTCACCGACGTGAGCGATTACCGGCTCGAGCTGGCGAAAGCCTGCGGCGCCGACGCCGCCGTGAACACCGCAAACGTCGATTTCGGGCGCGCGCTGGTCGACGCTTTCGGCCCGGACAAGGCGGACGTCCTCTACGACTGCGCCGGGAACGACATCACCATCAACCAGGCCGTCCGCTGCGCGCGTAAGGGCAGCACCATCATCCTGGTGGCGGTGTTCGCCGCCATGGCGAAGGTCGACCTGGCCGTGCTCAACGATCACGAGCTGGACCTGAACACCACCATGATGTACCGCCACGAGGACTATCTGGAGGCCATCCGGCTGGTTCAGGAAGGGAAGATCGCGCTCAAACCCCTGATGAGCAGGCATTTCGCCTTTGCGGAATACGCGGAGGCGTACCGCTATATCGACGCCAACCGCGAAACGACCATGAAGGTGCTGATCGACGTGGACCCGAGCGGGGAATAACCGCGGGCGCAGGCATCGCAGCAGAGAACGGCCAACGGAGGGCGGGCCATAACGCCCGTCCTCCGTTGGTCGTCTTTTCCGTTTCTTCCGTCCACGCCGTCCCGGCGCCCTAGCAGCACGGGTGTCCGTCCGTATCGGCCGCCGCGCCGTCCCCGCCGGCGTTCTTCATGCACAGGTGAACGGCGGCGGTCTTGAACGTCAGCGGCAGCGCCAGAATATTGGGATTGTCGCCCACGAATTTCTTTTTTGCGTCCGCCAGCGCCTCCTCGAACGTGGCGCGGGTCTTAAGCCCCATGCCGCGCGCGTATCCCGGCGCCTGCGCGCCCACGATGTAGATGGCGCTGGTGTTCATCTCCGCGATGTGCCCGCAGGAGATCATGGAAAAGCCGTGGAACGGATGGAAGGCGTTGCAGTAGCGGTATTGGCGGATGTACTCTTCGTCGGTCGCGAAGTATTCTCCCAACCGGTTCATGTCCGGCAGGGTGTTCATGCCGTCGCGCTGGAACAGGTCGTACATTTTGCGGGTGTACGGCCACAGCTCGTCGTGGAAGTACCCGTTGCACAGGCTCGAACACAGGATGACGCAGCGGTCGCTCATGATGCGCTTGTGGCGGATCACCTGCGCGGAAAGCGCCTGCATCAGCATGATCGGATTGGTGCCCATGCCGTCCCCGTAATGGAAGAACTGCGGCATGCCGAACACCAGCACGTCGTATTTCTTTTCGGCCCAGTGCACGTAGGTGCGCCTGTCCGCCACCTGCCAGGAGAGCGGCATCATCTCCGCGGCGTAGCCGCTGAACACGGCGATCTGGCGGCTCAGGGTGTCCGTCACCGCGTCGCAGCAGAAGAATTTCTTGCCCATGCACTTTTCCATGTGCATGCCGATCTCGTTGAATTTCGTGCGCATCAGCGAATGCCCGCTGACCGGCGTAAAGTCGGGCCGGTGCATCACCTGCGGCACGTGGTGGCTGGCGATGGAGCGCCAGTGGGTAATCCCCGTGGCGCAGTGCTTGTACCCGCCGGAATAGCCGCCGTAGGGGTTGCCCTGCACGTGCCCGATGAGGATCGCCACGTCCGCGTCGTATACGTACTTGTTCATCAGCACCGGGTCGCCGCACTCGGTCGTGCCCAGATCGACGAGATGGTCGTAGTCCTCGCTGTCGTGGTTGATGATCTGGTGGCTCGGCCAGAACGCGTCCATCACCTCGTCGCCCAGCACGCCGCGTATCTCCCGTTCGGTGTTCTTGCGGTGCAGGCCGTTGGAGCAGATGAACAGAATATCCTTTTTCGCGACGCCCGCGGCGTACAGCTCCTCCAGAATCAGGGGAATGCATACCTTGCGGTGCGCGGTGGGCTGCTCGCCGCCCTTGACGCGGTCGGGAAACACGATAACGCACTTGCTTCCCGGGTGCGCAAGCGCCGACAGCGGCGGCATCCCGATGGGGTTGCGCAGGGAGCGCAGCGTTTCCTCCCGCAGGCGACTTTCGGGGATATGCGGCGGGTCGGGCACCGTGGTCCCCGGGATAAACACGTCGGTCGTATCGGGAAGCGTCGCGCTCATCACGCCCGCGCCGTATTCAAAATCCAGTTTCATCGTTTCTCCTCCCTTTCCGCGCGTCGGGCAAGCGGCGTATCCCCCAGGTACAGGCGCACGATTCGCAGGTATTCCTCGGGATAAAAGCCGATTTCCCCGGCAAAGCGCGTCAGCGCGATCAGCCCGCCGTCGACCTGCGGGATGGAAGCGAGCATCGCCGCGTTGTCGGCTTTCAGCCCGCCGCCGTACACCACGTCCATGCCGCCGGTCGCCTCCTTGATGAACGCGGCAACCTTCCGGATGTAGGCTTCGTCGGCGGGGGTCTTGCCGGGCCCGATGCTCCACACCGGCTCGTAGGCGATTACGATCCGCGCCCGGTCCGCGTCTTTCAGGCCGATTTGTAGCTGCTCGGCCAGCACGGCCTGCCAGCGGGGCTGCTCCTCCGTTTTTTCGCCGATGCAGTAAAGCACCGAAAGCCCGGCCTTCTGCGCCGCCAGCACCTCCCGATTCAGCAGGCGGTTGACCGCTCCGGCGTCCGTGACGCCCGCCTCCGCGAGCACCCCGGCCTTGTCCGCCCGCTCCTCGCAGTGGCCGATCAGCGCGCTCTCGCATCCCAGCTCGGCCGCGGCGTTGGCCGTGCGGTTGGTGGTAAAGGCGCCGAAGTTGCCTCCCGGCGCCGTATCCTCCCGGTACACGCCCTGGCAGCCCAGGCGGATCGCGCCCGAGCCGTCCAGCGCCGCCCCCGCGCCCGGCAGATGGGCTTCCGGAAAGAACATTGTGAATTCCGCCGCGTCCCGCGGGTAGGCCGCAAGCGCCTCCTGCGTCGCTTTCACGATCGCCGCGCCCCAGTCGCGGACGGGCGCGATACGGTTGACGCCCCCGCGCGCGGGTGAAATATCGAAGCGCTTCAGGTTCAGGTAAACGTGCTTCATGCCCAGAACTCCCTTCGGGTCAGATGCCGGCCTTGCGGTAGCGCTCGGCCATTTCGTCCAGCGTGACCGTTTCCACCAGCCGCGCCTTGCCGACGCTGCCGAACTCCACGATCAGCGTGCCGACGATCTCCTTGACGCCTTTTTCAACGCAGTCGCAGACGGCGGCCACGTCCCCGTCCGGCACCCGGCCGTACATGACGGTGTCCATAATGGGCGCAAGGAACGCCCGGGGGTCGAACTGTCCCCGTTTTTCGCACAGCAGCGCGTAGATGCCGCCGACGGAAGGGCTGCTTTGCAGCGCCGGCCGCGCGGCGAACAACTCCCGCAGGTTGCGCGTCACGGCGAGGCGGATGTCGGTATCCACGTTGATCTTGCCGATGCCGCAGGGAATGGCCGCCTTCAGTTCCGAAAGCGCGATGCCGTGCGCGTTTTGCACGTCTCCGCCCAGCGCGTTGATCTCCTCCACGATATACGCGGGCACCGTGGAGGAACCGTGGCTGACCAGCACGCCGAAGAGGTGCTCGTGCAGGAGGCACTCCCGGATCGCCACGGCGATCTCGCGGCGCAGCCTCACGTTTTGGCCCTTGCAGGCCCCGTGCATCGTGCCGTAGCTGATGGCCAGGCAATCCACGCCCGTCTGCCTGAAAAATGCGACCGCGGCGAGCGGGTTGGTGTAGGTGGACGTTTCGCTGAAAACGTGATCCTCCACGCCGGCCAGCACGCCCAGCTCCCCTTCCACGGTCACGCCGCGGGCGTGCGCGAACTTCACCGCCTCGCGGGTCAGCTCCACGTTTTTGTCAAACGGCAGGGCCGAGCCGTCGATCATCACGCTGGTGTAACCGCCGGCGACGGCGGCCTTCACGCTGTCCATGTCCCGGCCGTGGTCCAAATGGAGCACCACCGGCACGGCGCTGTGCGCACCGTACTTTTTCACGGCGTCGCCGATGTTCCTGGCGCCCCGAATCTTGTCCTCCACCGTGGCGTTTTGAAAATCCACGCGCCCGCCCATGAAGCCGTTGGCCAGATCGGCCCCCTGCAGGATGGCCGCGCTTCTGAACTGCTCGTGCACCTCCACGGCGGCCTTCGCCTGCGCGACGGCGTTAACGTTGAAGGCGCCCTGCGCGTAGCCGTACTTCGCCGTGGCTTCCAGCACGGGGCGCAGCGGAATCAGGCTCATTTCCCATCGCCTCCCGCTTCCAGCATATCCGCCATGCGCGGCGGCAGGGGCCCCGCGAGCGGGCGGAGCCAATCGATAAACGCCGGGGTCACATGGTTGTCTTCGTCGCTGATGAACGCTTCCGGCATCGTCCGCTCCCGCAGGCCCACCTTCGTCAGCTCGACGGTTCCGTACCCGACGCGGTACGCCCCCGGCTCGCGCGTGAGCGTGACCATCTTTCCCGTCTCGCCCTCCAGCGCCTGCGCGCAGGCAAACCGCCCGGCCTCCATCGCCTCCGAAAGGTCCACGGGGGACTGCAGGGCAACGGACGCCCGAGCCAGGATACCGGGCTTTTCGCTTCGCGCTTTCGCGCCCAGTTCGCGGATCACCAGCTGCTCCAAATGCCCGGACACGTTGCCGAAGTACTCCGCGCGGCCGCTGCGGTACACCAGCGGCGCGACCGGCGCTCCCGTACCGTCGCGCAGCCCCTCGCTCACCACGATCACGCCGCTGCCCTTGCGCGCAAGCAAAGCCTGCGCGTCGGCCAGAAACCCCTCCTGCGAAAACGGCCGCTCCGGCAGGTAGATGAGGTCGGGGCCGCAGCCCATGTCCGACGCGAGCGCGGAGGCGGCGGTCACCCAGCCGGCGTTGCGCCCGAGCGCTTCCACGATCACCAGATGGATGGGGCAGCTGCGCACGTCCGCGCAGACCTCCGCCACGGAGACCGCCATGTACCGGGCCGCCGAACCGTAGCCGGGGCTGTGGTCGGTATGCGCCAGATCGTTATCCATGGTCTTGGGGATGCCCATCACGGGAATGCCTCGCGGCCGACAGCACTCCGCCAGCCTTTCGCAGGCCGCCATGGTGCCGTTGCCGCCGCTCATCAGCACGTGGGTGAACCCCGCGCGGGCGACCGTATCGGCGATCCGGTCGAAATCCGTCTCCGCGACCGGCTCGCGGGCCGTGCCGATCACCGTTCCCGGCGTGCGCAGAAGCGCTTCCATGCGCGCTCCGGCAAGAGGCGACAGGTCCAGCCACCGCCCGCGCAGCGCGCCGCCCAGGCCGCCCGCCGCACCGTACACATGCCGAACGCCGCGTTCGCGCGCCCCGTTCAAAACGCCGTACAGGGAACCGTTCATGACGGCCGTCGGCCCGCCGCCATGAATGACAAGCATTTTCTCGTGCATATTGTCCCTCGCGATTATGATAGAATGAGCTTCGCGTTCTCCCGCGACGACCGGTACACGGCCTGCACCAGTTCCAGCGTTTTCAGCGCGTCCTCCGGGTCGACGGGCACGGGCTCGCCGGCCGCCAGCGCCCGGTAAAAATCTTTGAGCATCAGCCGGTGGCAGCTGCCCCAGTAATCCTCCCCGCCGCCGATCCCCACGTCCTCCATGGGAATCGTCCGCTCCGCCTCTCCCGCTAGGCGGAGGGTCACGCTGTCGCCGGTCAGCAGCGCCGTGCCCTTCTCACCGCTGATCTCGATGCGGATGGGGCTGTTAGAGGTGTAGTAGTTGCTGGCGAAAAACGAGTACACAGCGCCGTTTTCAAACACGATCGCGGCGTCCGCCACATCCTCCACTTCGATGCCGGTCAGGATGCGGGTGTCGGTATGCGCCTGCACGCTCCGCACGGGCCGGCCGAGCAGGTAGCGCACCAGATCGAGGCTGTGGATGGCCTGGTCGATTACCACGCCTCCCCCCTCCTTGGCCCACGTGCCCTTCCAGTCGCATTCGTAATACGAAGGCGGCCGCCACCAGTTCAACTGCGACCACGCCCCGCCAATGTCGCCCAACCGCCCCTGTTCGATCAGACGCTTCGTTTCGCGGATGCCCGTGATGTAACGGTTCTGGAACACCACGCCCAGCTGCCGGCCGCAGGCCCGGGCCGTATCGATCATCTCGCGGCCGTCGCGCGGGTCGATGGCGATGGGCTTTTCCGTCAGCACGTGGAAACCGGCCTTCAGGCAGGCGATGACATGATCGCGGTGCAGAAAATGGGGCGTCAGCACGTGTACGACGTCCAACGGCTGCTTAAGCAGGTCCTCCGGCGCGTCCGAATACCCGCAGCCCTCGAAATGGGCCGCGAAGGCCCGCGCGCGCTCGATCCGCTTGTCCACGCAATAGCACACCCGCACGGTGTCCCCCATCGCGGCGAACGCGGACAGATACACCTTGGAAATGCGGCCGCAGCCGATGACCCCGATGCGAAACAAGGCTCTTCCCTCCCCTGTCGCCTAATCCCGGATAAAAAACTGGCGGATCGCCAGCGCCGAGGCGCCCTTGCAGCCCGAAAGCGGGTCGAAATCCTTGAACTCGACGGACACCTGCGTGTCGTTGATGCCGAAAAGGTATTCCCGCACCGTGCGCATGAACGCCTCCCGGTTTTCCGCAAGGCGCATCACGTACGCGTCCACCACCACCTGCTCCGGGCTCATGAAGTTGATGACGTTGGCCAGCTCGATCGCCAGATAGCGTATCGCCTGCATGACGATGGCCCGCACCACCGGGTCGCCGGTCTGCTGGGCCTGAACGACCTCCTTCATGGTCAGCTGGCCGGATGCGTCCGCGTAACTTTTAAGCACCTGGGCGCCGCCCGTTTCCATGGCGTTGCGACAATGCTTGAGGATGGCCGAGTCGCTGGCGAGCGAATCCAGGCAGCCGCGCTTGCCGCACATGTCGCATTTTGGCCCGTCCAATTGCATAATGGTGTGGCCGATCTCGCCCGCGCCGGCGCTTTTGCCGGAAAACAGGCTGTTTTTGATCATCAGCGGGCAGGCAATGCCCAGTGAAACGAACAGGTAGGCGAACGTGTCCGGCCGGATGCGGCCGTTGAGCACGTCCTCGCCGATCACGCGGACGCGCGCGTTGTTCTCCACGCACACAAGCAGGCCGATCAGCCGGTTCAGGTCCTCGCCCATGGGCTTGTCCTTCCAACCGAAGCGGCCCATGCTGCGAATGACGCTGGTCCTGCGCTCCACAAAACCGGGTACGCCCACGCCCACCCCGGCGATCTTCGCGCGGTCGACGCCCGATTCCTGAATCAGCGCCTCGATCCGCCCGGCCACATAGCGCACCATCTCGTCGTAATCGCCGTTGTCGCGCGCCGCCTCCTCGGAGATCATGTGGCCCATGCGCAGGTCGTTGATGCACAGCGTGCACCGGTAGGGAGCCACCTCCACGCCGATTACGTAGCGGTACGCCGCCATAACGTCCACCGGCTTGGCCCGGCGGCCCACGGTGCCGCTGACCGCCGCCTGGTCCAGCTCCGTCGCCATGCCCTGGGCGATCAGCTCGGCGATGTTGGTGGTGATGGTCGGCAGCGTCAGCCCCATCATGGAGGCGATATCGGCGCGCGATATCGGCCCATACTTATAGAGAATCTCTTTAATGGCGATCCTGTTTTGCCGGTTGGCTTTGGGCAGGTTGACGCCGGTGATTCTGGACACGCTGGGATCATCCTTTCCTGCGGCGGGCCGCGGGGGATAGCGCAAATGCACGACGGCTTCCAATGATTTGCTTTCGACGGCGCGCGGGCGTTTCCTTTACCCCTTGATGCCGGAGAACGTAATTCCTTCGATGAACCGTTTCTGAATCAGGAAGTACACGCTCACCACCGGCAGCGTGGTCAGCAGCGAGGCGGCCATCAGCAGCGCCCACTCGGTTTTGTACTGCGTGGTGAACATCTGCAGCCCGATCGTAAGGGTGTAAGTGTCGTCCTTGCTCAGGTAGAGCAGCGGGCCGATAAAATCGTTCCACGAATACATGAACCGGAACAGCGCCACCGTAAGCACCCCCGGCACCACCAGAGGCAGGACGACCTTGGCGTAGATCATCAGCTCGCTCGCGCCGTCGATGCGCGCCGCGTCCTCCAGGTCGTGGGGCAGGTTCATGAAGAACTGTCGAAGCAGGAAGATCATAAACGGCCTGCCGAAAAAGGACTGGATGAACAGCGGCACATACGTGCCGTTCAGGCCCAGCTTGGAAAACAGGATGAAGCTGGGCACCATGGTCACTTCGGTGGGGATCATCATGACCGCGATGGTGATAAAAAACAGCGTGTCCCGGCCGCGCCACTCCAGGCGGGAAAGGCCGTAGGCCACCAGCGGTACGATCAGCACCGTGCCCGTCACGTCCAGTACGGCGACCAGCGTGGTGTTGCCCAGATAGCGGAAAAACGGAATGTAGGTCGTGGCCCGCGCGAAGTTGTCCCATCGGAGCGGGGAAGGAATCCACACCGGCGGGATCATCAAAAGCTGCTCGTCGGATTTCAGGGCCGTGGACAGCATCCAGAAAAACGGAAGCAGGAAAAACGCGCCCAGGATGATCAGCAGCAGATGAACGAACAGCTTATCGATTCTCGCTTTTTTCTTCATGCTCTCACTTCCCTAATCCTGATAGTGCACCCAGCTCTTGGACGAACGGAAGATGACGAGCGTGAGGGCGAGTATGATGACGAACAGAATCCACGCCATGGCAGAGGCGTACCCCATTTTCATGTAGCCGAAGGCGTTGCTGTACAGGTACATGACGTAAAACAAAAGCGAGTTGACCGGCGTGCCCTCTCCGCCCGTAAGGGTGTAGGGCAGGGTAAATATCTGCAATGCGTTGATGACGCCCATCACAAGGTTGTAGAAGATCACGGGCGTAAGCAGCGGCAGCGTTATTTTGCGCAGCTTCTGCCAGCCGTTGGCCCCGTCCACCTCGGCGGCCTCGTAATACGTGACCGAAATATCCTGAAGGCCCGCCAGGTTGATGATCACCGCCTGCCCGACGCCCCACGCGGCGATCATCACGAGGCTGATTTTGGACAGGTGCTCGCTGGTGAGCCACGGGACGGATGCGAGTCCAAGCAGGTTGAGCATCTGGTTGAAAAGCCCGTATTGGGAATCCAGCAAGAATTTCCACACGGTGGCGGCCGCCACCACGGGCACGAGCACCGGCACGAAGAAGATGGTGCGGTAGATGCCCACGCCGCGGATGCGTTGGTTCAGCAATAGCGCGACCACAAGGCCCACCACGATGTTCACCGGTACGGAAAGCGCCGTAAAATAAAGCGTGTTGGTCACGCTTTTCCAGAAAAGCGGGTCTGCGAACAGCTTTTGATAGTTGCGCAGGCCGATGAACTTGCCGGGGTTGAGAATGCTGTAGGTCGTCAGGCTGTAATAGATGGAAGAGATCAGCGGATAGGCGTAGAAGATCAGCAGGCCCAGTATCCACGGCATGGTGAACAGTAGCCCCAGCCGTGCCTTTTTCTTTTCGATGCCCCACGGCCGTCTGCGGCGCAACCCGGCACCGGCGTTTACCTGCATGCTCATCCAAATCTCCTCCGTCCGTTAACGGGCGCCCGCGGGGGAAAACCTCCCCCCGCGGGCCGCCTGCCAGGGTCAATAGTCGGCGAGTTCCGCGTTGATGCTGGTGTACAGGGCGTTGAGCTCGTCCTCGGGCGTGCCTTTCTCATAGAGCACGTTGTCCAGAACGGTGTTGAAGCTGTCCCACAGCAACTGGCCGACGGGAACGGACGGACGGATCTCCGCGTAGGGGATCAGCTGCAGAATCACGTCGTAGCGCGGGTTGTTGGAGAAAACCGCTTCGCTGACATCCTCGACCGGGGACAGCGAACCGCTGACCGTCGCCATGATGGTCTGGGCTTCTTCGCTGGCCATGTACTTGAGGAACTCAATCGCTTCCTGCGGATGCTTGGAGCCGCGGGGAATGGTGTAGCCCCAACCGCCGGCCCAGGTGGTGACCAGGCTTTCGTCCTTGGTGGGGATGTAGGAGATAGTGTAGTTCATGTCGGGGTTATAGGCGGCGATATTGGCGATATCCCAGTTGCCCTTGACGATCATGGCCACCTTGCCGGCCACGAAGGGGTCGGTCGCGCCGCTGCCCGAAATGGCGCCGTTGGCGAACTCCACGAAATCCGAGAGGCCGAACTGAGCGGCAAAGTCATGCTCCCACTGCACCGCTTCGATGATCTGCGGCTGGTTGACGGTCAGCACGTTGTTTTCCTTGTCGTAGAAGCTGCCGCCGAAGGCCCAGCCCCACGTGTAGATCGGCTTGCCGGCGGACGCCCACGGGATGAAGCCCACCTGCGAGAAGCCGCCGTTGTCGTCCTTGATCGTCAGCTTCTGGGCCACGTCGTTGAGCTGGTCGATGGTGCGGGGGATGTCCGCCTCGGTCAGGCCCGCCGCGGCGAACAGGTCCATGTTGCAGTACAGGGCGCGAACGTCGCCGTTATAGGGGATGGAATAGGTGCTCCCCTGATAGATGGAGCCCTCCTTCGCCCAGTCGTACATGCCGTCCAGCGTCAGGTCCACGCCCGCCATCAGATCGTCCAGCGACGTCAGCGCGTTCTGCGCGGCCCAGCTGGCAACCTGGAAGTTGTCCAGCAGCGCAACGTCCGGAGCGTCACCGGAAGCGATGGCGGCCATCAGCTTTTCCATGGTCTGCGTGTTGCCGGAGGTCTTGGACGCCACGTAGTCGTTGCTGACGTGGATGCCCTTTTCCTTGCCGACGGTATCGTTGAACTGTTCAATCGCCTGGGTCATCGCGTCCAGCCCGACGCCGGCACCCCAGGTATGCCAGACCGTCAGCTCCACAACGTCCTCGGCGCTCGCCGCGGGAATGACGGCGCACGCGAGAAGCATTGCCAGTACCGTTACCATTGCCAGTAACCGTTTCATTTCCTTCTCCTCCTTGAGTGTAGTGTTCTATTCTTTCAGCATCCCATGCTGAAGGTTACCGAATAAACTGCGCAATATGGTCGCGCGCGATGAGAATGCCGCGCTTCACCTTATCCTCGCTGCCCTCCCAGACGGGATCCTCGTGCTCGATGCTGATCACACCGTCGTAGCCGATCTCGTTGAGGATGTCCACGATGCGCCGCCAGTCCAGCTCACCCAGTCCCGGCAGCCGGTGACGCCACCATCTGGTGTTCTGCAGCACGCCGCAGCGGTCCAGCGCGTCCCGGTCGAGCTGCGTATCCTTGCCGTGTACGTGAAAGATCTTCTCCCGGTAGTTTTTCAGCACCCGGTACGGATCGATCATCTGCCAGACAAGGTGGGAGGGATCGTAACACAGGCCGACGCGATCGCTGCCGATGCGCGTAAAGAGCAGGTCCCACATGTTGGGCGCCATCGCGATGTTCCACATCCACGGGCACATTTCAAAGCACAGGCGGACGTCGTTCTTCTCCGCCAGTTCCGCCATCCGGCTGAAAAACGCGACGGACGCGTCCAGGCTCTTTTCCGGGCGGTACTCCAGCCCTTCGACCGAGCGGTTCAGCTGCCCGGCCGAGCAGACCACCTTGCCGATGCCCATCCTGCCCGCGAAACGGATGCGCTCGATCAGCGCGTCCGTGTGCCGTTTGGCCTCGGTGGGATCGTCGCTGATATAATTGCGGCAGTAGATCAGCGCGCCGACGGTCACGCGGCTTTTCGCAAGCGCTTCGCCCCATTTTCCCTCGTCCAGCGGTATGGCCGGTCCCGCCTCCAGTTCAAAAATCCCGTTGTCGGCCGCCCAACCCGCGATTGCAGCCAGGTCGTTTACGCCCACGCCCGTCAGGCTGTTGGTGATTAATCCCATATGGAGCATCTCTACGCACCTCTCCTCCGGCTTTCGTTGCCATGTCCTTTTGGCGTCTTAAGCGGCTTATCCTGTTGCAAGTCCTTTTATGCCTTCACGTCGATCCATCCGCCGTTGCGGCACGCCTCGTCCGTCCGATCCACGATCGACTGAATATACGCGCCGCGTTCCAGCGAGCGTTCCGGCCTGCGCCCCTCGCGGATGCAGGCGAGGAACTCCGCAAACTCGGCGTTCTGCCACGGAACGGTCACCAGTCCCGGCGGCACCGGAAGGCTTTCCACCCTGTCCTTCGGGTCGTAGCCGCCGCCCATGAGCTTGAGCCACTGCTCCACCTCGTTGGGTCTGTCGTCCCGGAACAGGAGCATTCCGCCCTCGCCGTAAATCTCCAGCGTATGGCGGGCCACGCCGAGCCTGCTGGCCACGAAGGAGGCCAGCGCGCCGCTTTCCAGCCGCAGGGTGAAGCTGGCGGAATCGTCGTTGGTGACGGGTTTCATTTCGCCGGTTTCGATGTCCGCCCGCGTCGGAATCGAGCGGGCGACCATGCCGCACGCCTGGACGATCGGCCCCTGCGTTTCGCGCAGCAGCCAGTCGCACAGATCAACCATGTGGCAGCCGAAGTCCGCCAGCGCGCCGGAACCGGAGGTTTCCCGGCGCATGCGCCATTCCAGCTTCACGTCCGGGTTGGCGATGCGGTTGCCCCCGAGGGTTTCGCGGTAGGTGTATACACGCCCGATACGCCCTTCGTCAAGCAGCCGCTTCATGTAGCGAAGGGCGGGGATGCCCCGGTAGCTGAAGCCGATCATGTGCACCCTGCCCCGCGGCTCCGCCCGCAGCGCCGCCTCGGCGGTCGCCGCGTCCACGCTGATCGGCTTTTCGCACAACACGTGCCTGTCGGCGGCGAAGGCCTTCATCAGCAGCGGGATATGCTCGCTGTTGGGCACGCACAGGCTCACCGCGTCCACCATGCCCAGCAGTTCGTCCGCGCTTTGGCAGATCGTTACGTTTTCCAGCTTCTTTTCCCGCGCCCACTGCGCGGCGCGCCCCGGCACCGCGTCGTAAAGCGCGACCAGTTCGCATTCGTCTTTCCTGCTCAGGTATCCGGTCACGTGCATGCCCGCGATGCCCACGGTGTAGCCCGTACCGATGATACCCACCCTGATCCTGTCCATTGACTGACCTCCCGTTAAGACCGTCGCGGCGGGTTTATGCTTTCAAACGTCTGAACATCTCGGTTTTATACGCTTCCACGCCGGGCTGGTCAAACGGATCGACCCCGAGGAGCACCGCGGAATAAAAGCAGCTGATCATCATCGTATACATCCACTCGCCCAGATGATACTCGTCCGCCCGTTCGATTTCAAAAACGTGGCAGGGCACGCCGCCCTCGCCGTGCGCCTGCACCGTCGCCTGGTATGCCGCTTCGTTGAGGCCGTCGAGCGTCTGGCCGGCCAGGTAATCCCACTCGTCCCGGTCCCCCGCGCCGGTACCGATGCGCACGTCGGGCGCCTCCGGACGCATGTGGAGGAAGCTTTCCGTTACGTGGCGCTTTCCGGCTTGCATAAACTGCCCCAACGAATGCAAATCTTCCGTATACTGCGCGACCGTCGGAAAAACGCCGCGCAGCTCCTTGCCTTCGCTCTCGCCGAACAGCTGCCGCCACCACTTGCCCAGCGCCAGGAAGGACGGCTCGAAGAACGCCATGACCTCGACGTCGTACCCCTTTTGATATAAAAGGTTGCGGCTCAAGGCATAATCCAGCGCCATGCGCCTGTGCGGGCCGCCGCGTTCCACGTCCGCCTGCGCGTCGGCCGCGCCGCGAAGAAGCGCGTCGATATCCACGCCGGCCACCGCCATGGGCAGCAGGCCCACGGGCGTAAACACGGAGTAGCGGCCGCCCACGTCCTCCGGGAAGGGGAACATGTGGTAGCCGTGTTCCGCGGCCAGGGCGTGAAGCGCGTCCAGTCCGGGCGTCGGGGTGACGATGACGCGCCCGCGCATGTCCTCCTCGCCGTAGCGCGCCGCCATCCAGTCCCTCAGCAGCCGGAAGGTGACCCCCGGCTCCAAAGTCTTAAAGTTCTTGGCGATCACGTCGATCACCAGCGACCGGCCCTCCGCCTCCGCCATCGTGCGGCGGAACGCCTCGGCCGACAGCGACAGCGCGGGGTAGATGATCCTCGGGCTTCCGTTCGCCCGCTCCGGCAGCGCCTCGATCACGGCGCGGGCGCCCTGGTTGGAACCCCCGATGCCCACCACCGCGAATACGTCGGCCATATGGCGTATGTCCTGCGCCGTGCGCCGTATGGCGTCAAGCGTCTCGTCGTCCGCACGGCGTTTGACGTCCGTCCATCCCAGGCAGCCGTCGAAGCCTTCTCGTCCGTCCACCCGCTTAATCCGTTCGCTTACGGTTTTCTCGTAGCGTTCCAGCTCTTGCGCGCTTACGATGCTCTCGTTGCATTTCAGTTCATATCGCAATTTGGCTCCCGCCTTTGTTTATTAATTTATTTAATAATTGCATGGTAGCACAATCGATTCGTACTGTCAAGCCGTCTTCAAAAATAATTTCCGTGGCTTCTGCCTTGTTGCAACCGTCCCGTATGGGCGATTTTCGCTGATATGATCCATCTTTTGCGATGCTCCCGAATCAATCGGGCCACCGTCTTCGGCTTCCAAGTCTTTTATTTAATTGTTTTAAGTTATATTGAATGTCCGAATAACCGCCTGTTTCGCCCTTTTCGCTCCGTTTGGACCTTCGCGCGGCGCAAGCCGGGCGCACGGCGCGCCGAAGGCGGCGGTGCGTGCCCGGTTTCCCCGCCGGAAACGGACCGTTTTGCCGTGCAAAACGGGAAAAGCCGCCGTGCAAAACGGCGGCTTTTTATGTTTTATGACCGATTCGTATATCCACCCGCAGGGCTCCGCGCCCGTTCGCCCGGGCCGGTTTACAGCAGGTTCTTGATCCTTAGATAATCCCGGATCACCTTCACGCAGTTCTCGTCCCCCACCCGCTCGCTGTTGAGCGTCAGGTCGTAGTTGACGGGGTTTGTCCAGTAATTGCCGTTGGTATAGAACTTGTAGTAGTCGGCGCGGTACCGGTCCGTTTTGGTGATCAGCTCGTTGGCCTCCTCCTCGGTCAGGTCCATCCGCCGCAGGATGTTGCGCAGGCAGTGCGCGCGCGGCGCCTCGATGTATACGCTGACGACGTTGTCGTATTCCCGCAGCACATAATCGGCGCATTTGCCGAGAATCACGCAGGATTCGGTCTCGGCCAGCCTTTTGATGATGATCTCCTGATAGCTGAACAGCTTGGGGTCGGAGGTGAAGCGGTTGAGCACCGGCTTGGGCTTGGTGGTGCGCGCCAGCTTGCCCAGCTGGTTAACCAGAAACGGGCCCCTCAGCCTTTCGTCGTTCTCCACGAAATAATGCTCGTCGTATCCGCTGTACTGCGAAGCCAGCGTCAAAATCCTGTTTTCGTAGCAGTTGATGCCCAGTTCTCGGGCCAGCTGGCTGCCGATGCGCTTGCCGCCGCTGCCGAATCCCCGGGCGATGGTCACGACGAAAGTGCCCATGTCGTCCCCTCCTTCGCTTCGTTTGACGTCTCCCGATGCCGACGCGGGCGATCAGCGCATACTTTTATACAGGGCGAAAAGCATGTCGTCGGTGATCTCGACGGGATTGTTGTAGAGGTTCGGGTGCCGGCTGACCTTTACGAGCTCCGCAACCTGCGCGTCCGTAAGCGCCAGGTCCTTCAGGTCGAGGCGCATGCCCGTCTGCCTTTTCAGGTCGCCGATGGCGTCCGCCATCGCTTCGGCGTTCCGGAAGCCCAGCCGCGCGGCCAGCCGGTTCACCCGCCCGTTTTCCGCGGCCGCGTTGACGCGGGTGAACCAGTCCAGCGTCAGCGCGCAGGCCTCGCCGTGCGGGATGCCGTACAGGTTGGTCAGCGGGAACGAGCAGGCGTGGGGCGCGGTCGTTTTGGGCAGCGTAAACGCAAGCCCCGCGGCGACCGACGCCTCCGCCATTTTCTCCCGTGCTTCCTCGTCCCAGGGCGTCCGGTAAGCCCGGCAGAGGTACGTAAACACCAGGTCGGCGGCGTGCGCCGCCAGCGCGTCGCAGATCGGCTGATGGCCCTTGCTCCAGTAGCCTTCCAGCGCGTGGGAGAGCACGTCCAGCCCGGTGCTTGCGGTGATCTTCGCGGGAAGCGTATAGGTCAGCTCCGGATCGACGATCGCTACCGCCGGGTAAAAGCCGTCCGAGACGATCGGCGCTTTCTTGCCGTGCTCATGGTCGGTCAGCACCGATACGCCGGTCACTTCGCTGCCCGTGCCGGCCGTGGTCGGCACGGCGATCAGCGGCAGGTGCGCCTGCGGCACGGGCACGCCCGTGCCGTGATACCTGCAGATGGAGTCGCCCGTCAGGCAGACGGTAGCGGCGGCCTTGGCGCAGTCCATTACGCTGCCGCCGCCCAGCGCGACCACGAAATCCGCCCCGGTTTGCCTGAGCATCGCCGCGCAGGCGTCCGCCTCGGTCACGTCCGGGTTGGGCGAAACGTCGGCGTACATACCGACCAGCGCTCCGCCGCTTTGCGCGACGATATCCGCCGCCATGCCGCTTTTCACGAAGAACGGGCTGGTAACCAGCAGGCCTTCGCCGCCGCCAGCCATGGCCGCGGCGTTCGCCAGTTCCTTCACCCTGCCTTTGCCGAAGAGAATTTCTACCGGTTGCCGATAGCTCCACATAATGCCTCCGCATGGGGGTATTTTGCCGGGAAAATGCGCGGGACGGAAGGGTGCTCAGCCCAGCATGGTTTCGTCCACCCAGGTGAGCACCTCGTCCAATACGGGCAGGTGCTCCGTCAGTTCCGCCCGTGTGATGATCAGCGGCGGGCAGACGTTGATGTTGTTCTCCCGCCCGAAGGTAAGGAATTTCCGCTTCTTGAGCTCCGCGATGATGCCGGGCAGCCCGCCGTGGTTGTACGCGACCAGCGGCTCTCTGGTTTTTTTGTCCTTCACCATTTCCAGCGCGGCGAACAGGCCGATCTGCCGGGCCTCCCCCACGCAGGCGTGCTTTTCTACCATACAGTTGAGAAAATCGCCCAGTACCTTGCCCATCTCCACCACGTGCCCGCAGATGTCGTTGTCCAGATAATAGTGGACCGCCGCCAGGCCCGCGGCGCACGCCAACGTATGGCCGCTGTAGGTCAGGCCGCACTGCAGCACGTGGTGCTCGAAGAATTCGGCGATCGCACCGGTGACGATCACGCCGCCCAGCGGCACGTACCCGCTGTTGACGCCCTTGGCGAAGGTAATCAGGTCGGGTTTGATGTCGTAGTTCTGCCAGGCGAACATCTTGCCCGTGCGGCCGAACCCGGCCATCACCTCGTCGCAGATCATCAGAATGCCGTACTTGTCGCAGATCGCGCGAACGCCCTCCATGTAGCCGTCCGGCGGCAGAATGACACCGTTGGCGCCCACGACGCTCTCCATGATGATGCAGGCGACGTTCTCCGGCCCCTCGTAGGCTAGCTGCAGTTCCATCCGCTTGAGGTACTCGGCGGTGCACGCGGCGTCGTCCACGCCGCGGGTGTAGCCGTCCTCGTACATATGCGGATTCATGAATTTCACAAATCCGTTCGCTCCGCCGATCTCCGCGGCGAACCGGCGCCAGTCCCCGGAGGCGTTGGAGGCGCCCAGCGTCGCGCCGTGGTAGCTGCGGTAGCAGCTGAACACCTTCGCCCGGCCCGTAAACATGCGCGCCATTTTGATGGCGTTCTCGTTGGCGTCCGCCCCGGCGTTGCAGAAGAACACCCGCCGGTACGTATCCGCCCCCGCGACTTCCACCAGCAGCTTGGCCAGCCTGCCCTTGGGCTCCGTGGAATAAGCCGGGGCCATGAAGCACATCTTCTGCGCCTGCTCGACAATCGCGTCCACGACCGCCTTGTTCTGGTGGCCGAGGTTCATGTTCACCAGCAGCGAGGACATATCCGCGTAACGGTTTCCATCGTAATCGTACAGGTAGATGCCCTCCGCCCGCTCGATGGGCAGCGTATCCAGGCCCGATTTCGACCAGGATTGCATCACGTAATCCTTTTGGAGTTGAATTACTTCGTTTCCAAGCTTGCTTTCCATGCCGTGCGCCGCGAACGGATTGCGCGGAAGGATCCGTTCTTCCCTTTCCTCCGAGTTTGGCGGCCGTCCCGATAGCGTCCGGCCTGTTTAAACGATAGCAAATCCCGCGTTTGCGCGTCAACGTACGAATGACCAATTCCTTTTTGACAAAAACACAATCCGCCCGACTTATGCGATCGCTACCAGTCCCGCGACGATCAGCAGCGCGTACGTAAGCCTGAGGAAGTTCTCCCGGTTGAGCTTTGCGTACAGCTTGCCGCCCACGTAAACGGACAGGCCCAGCGGCACCATGGAAGCGAGGATGAGCCACAGGTTCGGCGGCTGGTAATAGCCCTCCGCCCAGTGCGTGAAGATCAGCGCCGTGCCCAGCACCACCCACACCGGCGCGACCGTCGCGCGAAACTCGTCCTTGTCCGGGAGCACCGTAACGGCGTAGATCACCAGCAGCGCGCCCCCCGAAAGGAACATGCCGTGGATAACGCCCGCCGCGACGAGCACGGCGCACTGGCCGGCCGGAGGCAGGTCGAGCCGGATGTGGAAGAACAGCCGGTTCAGCGCCACCGCCAGAATCACGCACCCGTAGAGGGTCAGCAGCAGGTCGAAGGCGACCGCCTTGAGCAGCCAGGCGCCGATCGCCATGCCGACCAGCATCAGCGCGACCATTTTCACCAGTATCCGCACGCGGATATACCGCCGGTTGCGCACGGCGATGATCAGGCAGGCCACGACGGTGAACACGTTGATCACGGCGGATGCGCTCTCCGGCCCGATCAGCCGGATGGACGGCGGCATGGCCAGCAGGTTTCCCGCGAAGCCGGTGATGGTTTGCACGGTGTTGGCGACGAACAGAATCAGCATGAAAGCCGCGTAACGTATCAACGGAAAGCCGTCTCCCTTCGGTGGGGCGTCATGCGCCCTGCGCTTCCCAGACGGGCTCGCCGTCGATCCACACCCGGCTCACCGTGATGTCGCGTATCGCTTCCGGCGGGCATGCGAGGGGGTCGGTATCCAGCAGCACGAAGTCGGCCTTTTTGCCGGGGGCGATGCTGCCCAGCCTGTTTTCCAACCCGTACTGGTAGGCGGCGTTGATGGTAACGCCCTTGAGCGCGTCGTACACGGGCAGTGCGTATTCCGCGCCCAGCACCCGTCCGCCGGAGGTTTGGCGGCACACGGCGTGCCTGACCAGCGACAGGGGGCGGCAGGGCGTGACGGGTGCGTCGTTGTGCAGGGAAAACACGATGCCCCGCTTCAGCGCGCTGCCCGCGGGGTTGATGCGGTCGGCCCGCCCGGGGCCCAGGAAGGTTCCGTAATGCCTGTCGCCGTACACGTAAATGTGTTCCGGGAAGAAGGACGGCAGAAGGCCGTCCGCCCTGATGCGATCGAGCTGGTCTTCCCGCACGGTCTGGCAGTGGATGAGGATGTTTCGCCCCTGCTGCGCCTTTTCGCGGTTCCTCGCGCCCTCGAAGGCATCCAGAATCGTCTCGATGGTGCGGTCGCCGTTGCAGTGCACCGCGAAGCTCCGCCCCGCGTCGACGATTTTTTCGATGTTCTCGCGCAGCTGCTCCGGCGTCATGCGCAGGAAGCCTGCGTACTCCGCAGACTTTTTACGCGTGGGATGCTGCGTGTAATACGGTTGGGACAGGCCCGCCGTATAGATTTGGATGCTTCCGTCCAGGATCATCTTCACCGGGCCGTCGATGATCCTGTCCGGGTCTTTGGCACCCGTCTTTTCGGGCACGTCGCCGTGCATCAGCGGGCACATGATCAGCCTGAGCTTGAACTCGTCGCTTTCGGACTTGCGCATCACCATGCGGATGGCCTCGTTCTCCCCGGCGCCCTCGCACACGGTGGTGACGCCCTGGGACAGGTAGAGGTCCGCGGCGCGCCCGATGCCCTGTTCGAACGCCTCGGCGGCTCCGGGCAGGTTCAGGTTGCGCATGAAGGGGAACATCGCGTTTTCCTCAAACACGCCGGTCGGCCTGCCGTTTTCGAAGTACACGGTGCCGCCGGGCACCCGAAAGCTTTCGTCCACGATCCCGGCACGCTCCATCGCCGCCGTGTTGACCGACGCCATGTGCACGGAGCTGTGCAGCACGCAGATTTCCCTGTCCCGGGAAACCTGATCCAGATCTTTGGCGTCCGGCATCCGGTACTCCTCGACCAGCGTATCGTCGAAGTTCAGCGCCACGATGGGCTCCGGGCCGGGATGGACCCCGGCGTACGCCCTCAATTCGTCGATCAGGTCCCGGATGGTTCTAATCTTCCCCAGCGGCGCGCAGCGCGCGTCCGCGAAGGCGCATACGCCCATGCCCTGCAGCGTGAAATGCCCGTGGGCGTCGATAAAGCCGGGCATAAGCGTTTTCCCCCGCAGATCGACGACCTCCGCGCCGTGCGCAAGCGGCATGACCGCTTCCGTGGTACCGGCCGCGACGATCGCGTTGCCGTCCGTCAGCACCGCTTCGGCAAACGGGTTTTCGTCGTCCATCGTTATCACGGTGCCGTTGATAAAAGCTCTTTTCATGGTCTTTTCCTTTCGCCGGCGCGGGGCGTCCGGGGCCGCCGGAGCCTGGTCACCTGCTTACGTAGACGGTCTCGCCGTCCTTGATGGTCTCAAGCACCCGGATATCCTTCAGGCTCGCCGGATCGGCGGTCACGGGGTCGCGGTCGACGATGATCATGTCCGCCCGCTTGCCCTCCTTCAGGCTCCCCTTGCTCCCCTCCTCGAAGTACTGGTAAGCCGGGTTGATCGTCACGGCCCGAAGCGCGTCGTACACGCCCACGGACTGCCGCTCGCCCAGCACCGCGCCGCTCCGGGTGCGGCGGTTGACGGCGCACCACACCGAATGGAACATGTCGGGCGGGGTGACGGGCGTATCCTGATGGAAGTTCATCCGCAGGTCCCGTTTGAGCGCGGAGCGCGCGGGGCTGATCCTTTCGGCCCGTTCGCGGCCCAGGTTCATCAGGTGCACGTCTCCCCAGTAGTACACGTGCCCCACGAAGATCGAAGGGATCATATGAAGCGTCGCCATCCGGTCCAGCTGATCGTCCCGCACGGTCTGGCAATGGATCATCACGGGGCGGAGATCATTTTTCTTTTTATGCCCGGTTTCGGCGTAGGCCTTTTCGTAGCAGGCCAGCAATTGATCGCCCGCCGCGTCGCCGTTGCAGTGCGTCAGCAGCTGGCGTCCGTCCTCGATCGCCTGTTTGCAGCACGCTTCCGTTTCGGCGTCGGTCTGTCGCGGATAGCCCAGGTAATCGCCGGAGTTTTCGTACGGCCTGGTGAGCCAGGCGGACTTTCCCTGCGGCGACCCGTCCAGAAACATCTTATAGCCGCCGATCTTATAGTGATCCACGTATTTCTCTACGCATTCGGCATTCTTTTCGCACAATTCCCGCGCGTCCGCGCTGACGACCGGATAGGCGACGACGTCGATTTTCAGCCGCCCCTCCGCCGCCGCCGCGCGCAGCAGGCGAATGTCCTCCGCGTTGGCCGCGCCGTCCTGCGCGGTGGTAACGCCGTGGGAAAAGTACATTTCCTGCGCCATCCGAAGCGACCCGACGGGGTCGTATTTGGTACGTGTGGCAGTCACCGCGTACAGCACATACAACGCGGTTTCCTCCAGGTAGCCGGTCGGTTCGCCCGTTTCCGGATCCCGGCCGATCTTCCCGCCCTGCGGGTCGGGCGTGGCCGCGGTGATCCCCGCGGCCTGCAAAGCCGCGTCGTTGGCGTAACCGATGTGGAAGGAGGTGTTGAAAACGCACACGGGCAGTTCCGTGGAGACACGGTTCAGCACCGTTTTATCCAGATGGGCGTAGCCGGGCATGGCGTTGTGGTCGAAGTTGTAGCCCACGGCCACGTCGTCCCTGCCGTAGCCGTTTTCCCGGATGTACGCGCGCAGTTCGTCCTCGATCTGCTCAAAGCCCGCGCAGTGGCCGAGGTCTTTCTTCTGCGCCATCTGCACCGCCATGGAGAGATGCCCGTGGCCGCAGACGAACCCCGGCATCAGCGTTTTTCCTTCGAGGTCCACCATCTCCGCGTCCGGGAACGCTTCCCTGAGTTCCTCCGGAGAGCCGATTTTGCGGATGATCCCGTCTGCCTCCGCCAGCGCCTGGGCGTACACGCCGTACGCCTCCATGGTCAGGATGTTGCCGTTGTGATAGATTTTGCTCATTCCCGCATACCTTCTTCCAATTATCGGAGAGTCTTGCCGTTCGCGCGGCCGGGGCGAAGCCTTCATGCCAGTTCCATGGCGCGGAAACAGGATACGAAGTGCCCGGGCTCAACTTCCTTCATCTTCTCCTTCACTTCCGAACACTCCTCTTTGGCGTACGGGCAGCGCGTGTGAAACCGGCAGCCGGAGGGCGGGTTGACGGGGCTGGGCAGGTCGCCCTGCAGAATGATCCTCTGGGACTTCGCCTCGGCGTCCGGAATGGGGATGGCCGACAGCAGCGTTTTCGTATACGGGTGCAGCGGCCGGGTAAAAATCGTCGTTTTATCGGCGATCTCCACGATGCGCCCCAGATACATGACCGCCACCTTCGTGCAAAGGTAGCGCACCACGCTCAGATCGTGTGAAATGAAGAGATAGGAAAGTCCCTTTTCCTTCTGGATGCGCTTCATAAGGTTCAGCACCTGCGCCTGCACCGACACATCCAGCGCGGAAACCGGCTCGTCGCATACGATGAAGCTGGGCTCCATGATGATGGCCCGCGCGATGACCACCCGCTGGCGCTGCCCGCCGGACATGCTCTGCGGCGTTTTGTACAGAAACCCGGACTTGAGCCCCACGTATTCCAGCAGCGCCGCGGCCTTTTCCTCGCGCTCCCGCGGCGTGCCGATTTTATAGACGTCCAGCGACGCCTTGACCGAATCCAGTATCGTCATGCGCGGGTTGAGGGAGGCGTAGGGGTCCTGAAAGATCATCTGCATGTCCTTGCGCAGCTCGTGCATCTGCCTGGGCGACACCCTGGTGACGTCCTGCCCCTTGAAAACCGCCGAGCCACCGGTGGCCGGGTATAGCCCCAAAAGCGTCCTGCCCAGGGTGGATTTGCCGCATCCGGATTCCCCCACCAGCCCCAGGGTCTCGCCCGCGGCGATATCCAGGTCGACGCCGTCCACGGCCTTGAGCACCTTCCGCTCCGCCGGAACCATACTCTTTTTAACGACGAAGTGCTTCTTCAGACCCCGCACCGTCAGCAGCTCCCGGTTCGTATCGGCCATCAGCCCTCACCTCCGTCCCGGCGGTATTTCCAGCAGCGCACGCTGCCCTCCCCCACGGCGATCAACCCGGGGTCGAGCCTGCGGCAGACGTCCGTCGCCTCCGGGCACCGGGTGCAAAAGCGGCAGCCTTCGGGCATTTCGGTCAGCGACGGCACCACGCCCTCGATGGTCGCCAGCTCCTCGGTGTCCTGGTCCAGACGCGGCAGGGACTTGAGCAGTCCCTGCGTATATGGGTGCCGGGGATGCCTGAAAATCTCCTTGACGTTGTTGTGTTCCACCACTTTGCCCGCGTACATGACCATCACGTCGTCGGCCGTTTCCGCCACCACACCCATGTCGTGGGTGATCAGCATGACGGCGGTGCTGTACTTTTCGCGCAGGTCGGACAACAGCTGCAGAATCTGCGCCTGTATGGTCACGTCCAGCGCCGTCGTCGGCTCGTCGGCGATCAGGAAAAGAGGGTTGGAGGAAAGGGCCATGGCGATCATCACGCGCTGCCGCATGCCGCCGCTCAGCTGGTGGGGATACTCGTGCATACGCTGCTCGGGCAGGGGGATGCCCACCTTGTCCAGCATCTCGCAGCCGTAGCGGAAGGCGTCCTTTTTGCGGATCGTCCGGTCGTGCGCGCGAATGGCTTCCACCATCTGCATGCCGACGGTGTACACGGGGTTGAGGGCCGTCATGGGCTCCTGGAAGATCATCGAGGCCTCCGAAGCCCTCACCCTGCGCATTTCCTCGTCCGAAAGCTTCGCCAGGTCCCTGCCGTTGAGCAGGATCTCGCCGCTCGGAATCCTGCAGGTGCCCTTGGGCAGCAGCCGCAGAAGCGAGGTCGCCGTGACGCTCTTGCCGCAGCCCGATTCGCCCACGACCCCCAGGGTCTTTCCCCGCTCGATGGAGAAGCTCACATCCGAAACGGCCGTGATCTCCTTCCTGCCCGAGAGGAAGTTCACGGTCAGTCCCCTGACTTCAAGAATCGGCTCAGCCACCGGCCACACTCCTTTGGGGCCGGGAAGGCGGTTGACCGCCTTCCCGGCGAGGCGCTTGCGTTTCGGTCGCGCGTCAGTCGGACGTCGCGACCACCCAGTTCCAGGTATCGTTGTTGTAGTAGTTCGCGGCGAAGATATCCGCGTTGCTCAGCCGTGCGGAAATGCCCGCCATGGACTTCTGCCAGATAATGTTGCAGCTGGGCGCCTGCTCGTACATGTAATCCATCAGCGTATGGAGGACGGTCGCCTGCTCCTCGTCCGTAGCCGCGGCTTTGGCCTCGGTGTACAGTTCGGCGTACCTGGTATCGGTCAGGCAGTTGAGCGTCAGAATCGAGGGATCGTATACGGTTTCCAGCGTATAGGCGTCGGTGGTGGGCATGAATCCCATCATGCACAGATCGTACTTGCCCTGGTACATGCCCGACCACATGGTGGTCGAATCCAGGTACTGCACCGTGGACTTGACGCCGATCGCCGAGAGGTACTGCTGCACCAGCGCGCATTGCTTTTCGCGGGAGGCCGTGTTGCACACGATCTGAATCTCGCGGCTGTAGTCGAAGCCGGACTCGTCCAGCAGCTTCTTGGCCGCCTCGGGATCGTAGGGATACACGTAATCGGCGCCCTCGGGCACGTACGCGTTATCCGGATGAATCCAGATGTCCCAATACTCGCCCATCCCGCTGTAGAAGCCCTGGTTGATGGCCTCGCGGTTGATCGCCATGGTGAAGGCTTCGCGCCAGCGGTAGTCGCTCAGGCTGGTGTCGTTGTACACGATCAGCTGCAGGAAATCCGCGATCTCGTTCTGTATGATCTGGATACCCGGCTGATTCTGAATGGAGAGCGCGTCGTCCAGACCTAGGAAAATCCACTCCAGGTCGATTTCGCCGGCCAGCAGGGAGTTGATGAAGTTGGACTGATCCATGACGCGGATCACGAGGTGCCCGAACTTCGGCGCGCCCTGGTAATAATCGGCGAAGCTGGCCAGCGTGATTTCCGAACCGCTGATGTCGCTTTCGTACTTGCAGGGGCCGGAACCGACGGGGCTGAACCAGAAATCGTCCTTGATCAGGTCGGCCTCCGCGATGCCGGAAAGCAGGTGCTCGGGCAGAACGTAGAACGTCTTGTCGTACGTGAGCCAGAAACTTTCAAACGGCAGGGCGGTTTTCATGGTCATGGTGAAGGTGTAGTCGTCCACGACCGCCGCCTGGATGGAGTCGGCGGACAGCTCCACGCCGGTGTCGTCCGTGCCGGCCACCTTGTTGGCGATGGCGCGGGTGGTGGGCTGGAAATCGGGGCTGGAGAGCAGTTGTAACGTCCATACCCAGTCGGCCGCGGTAACGGGCTCGCCGTCGTGCCAAAGGGAAGCCGGGTTCAGGTGGAACGTCCAGGTCAGCCCGTCGTCGGAAACCTCGTAGCCGGTGCAGGCTCTGCTTTCCAGCTTGCAGCTGCCGGAAACGTAGAAGAGGCGGTCGAAAATCTGATCCCACACGATGCCGCTGTAACTTTCCGTGGCGTTATAGGGCATGAGCATGTTCCATGCGCCGGCCGACGCGTATACGACCGTGATGCCGGAATAGTCGACGCTCGCGGCGGGCGTTTCGGTCGGCGCCGCGGTGGCCGTCGGTTCCGCCGTGGGCGTGGCCGTCGGTTCTTCGGTCGGTGTTTCGGTCGGTTCCGCCGTGGCCGTAGGCGCCTCAGTCGGTTCCTCGGTCGGTTCCGCCGTCGCCTCCGCCGTGGGTTCCGTCGTCGCGGTAGCGGTCGCCGCCGGTGTGGACGTGGTGCCGCTGCAGGCCGACAGCGACAGCACCATAACGAACACCAGCAACAGCGCGGTCAGTTTTCTCCATGTCCCGGAACGATTCATACGATGACCTCCGTTCCGCCGCATAAGCGGCTTAAGTAGAATGCCGCGGGATGTATAAAACCATACCTTTCGCGCCTTCCTTCCGCCGCGCGGGCGTCCGGCCCCCTCCTTAGGCGCGTCGGGTACGATTCTCACTTCATGTTCGGGTCCAGCGCGCTTCGTACGCCGTCCCCGACGAAGTTGATGATGATCACCGTAAACACGATGCACAGGCCGGCCGACAGCCACACCCACGGCCGCATGGCGAAATTGACGTAGCTTTGCGCCGCGTTCATGATGTTCCCCCAGGACGCCTTGGGGGACTGCACGCCCAGGCCCAGAAAGCTCAGCGCCGACTCGATGAGGATGGCGAAGGAAATGCTGTTGGTCATGGCCATCCAGACCGGCGAGACGGCGTTGGGGAGGATGTAGCGGAACATGATCCCGAAATCCCCCACGCCGGAGGTCCTTGCGGCTTCGACGTATTCCTTTTTCTTGACGGACAGGACGTTGCTGTACACCAGCCGGCCGAACTGCGTCCATTGAATGACGCCGATCACCACGACCACCACCGCGATGGACGGGCCGGTGATCGACACGATGACCATGATCAGGATCATCGAAGGGAACGCCTGAAACACGTCCGCGATACGCATCAGCGCGTTGCCCGCCACGCCGCCGTAGTACCCGGCGAAAAGGCCCAGCGGCAGCCCGATGGCGATGGAGATGAGGGTGGAAACCAGCCCGACCATCAGCGATACGCGGCCGCCGTACACGAGCCGGGCAAACAGGTCGCGGCCCACGTCGTCCGTTCCCAGCAGATGCCCCTCGGTGCCCGGAGGCGCGTTGAACACGGTGGAAGAATAGGGGTCCAGGTTCATCAGCGGCGGCAGCACCGTCACCAGCACGATTTCCACAAGAATCAGGATCAGGCTGATCAGCGCGAGCTTCCTTTTGGCGAACTTGGTCAAAAAGGTATCTTTGCCCCTGGTTCTCAAAGCCTTTTTCATGCGGCGGCAGGCCTCCTAATTATCGTAGCTGATTCGGGGATCGACGTAGGCGTACGTGATGTCCAGAAGCACGTTTACCACGATGACCACCGTGGAAATCAGCACCGCAACCCCCATGATCACCGGATAATCCCGCGAGTTGATGGAGGTGCTCATCAAACTCCCGATGCCCGGCCAGGCAAACACGTTTTCCACCACCACGGCCCCGCCGACCAGGAAGGGCACCATCAACCCGATCTGGGTGACGATGGGGATCAGCGCGTTGCGGAATCCGTGCTTCACGACGACCGTAAACTCCCGTATCCCTTTCGATCTCGCGGTTTTGATGTATTCCTCGCCCATGACCTCCGTGAGCCCCGCGCGCGTCTGCTTGATAAACCCGCCCATGACGTTGAAGCACAGCACCACGGAGGGAAGCAGCAGATGGCGCGCCAGCACGGCGACCGTTTTGGCGCCCGCCGCGTCGTACATGCCCGAAGCCGGCAGCACGCTCATCTTGACCGAGAACAGGTAGATCAGGCAGAGGCTGAAAAAGAATGTCGGCACGGAGGAGCCTATGTAAATAAAGAAGTTGGCGATCGACGTCCACACGGATCGCGGTTTATAGGCCGACGCGATGCCGAGCGGTATGCCCAGAAGCAGCGCCAGAAGCAGCGAGGAACCCGTCAGCACCAGCGTGGGCCCGATGCGCTGCCCCAGCACGTAGGATACGGGCTGGTTGGTTTTGTACGAGGTGCCCAGATCCCCGTGCAGGATGTCGCCCAGCCAGAGCGCATAGCGCACGACGACCGGTTTGTCCAGCCCGTACTGTGCCTTGAGCTGGAGGATCTGCTCCTGCGACATGCCCGTGTCGCTGGCCGCCACCACCTGATCCACGATGCTGCCCGGCGCCATGTTGGACATAATATAGACCGCCAGCGTAATGCCGATGAAGATCGGAACGGAGAAAAGCAGCCTTTTGAAAATGAATTTCGCCATAAATCACTCATCCTCTAAAAATAAACAGGCGCATATTGCTTTCACAATACGCGCCTTTGCGACTGGGTTGATATGATATTGACAGGGATTATGATAGCGGAATTTGCGCGCACAGTCAACTGGCGAAAGTGGAGATTGTTTTTGGCCATTCGTACAAAACAGCGCCGCACCCCTTTGAAATGGGCGCTTTTCACAGCAGATCGTGCAGCTTCACGGCCAGGTTGATCTCCGTGCGCACGTTCAGGTCGGACAGGTCGCAGCCCAGTATCTCCTCGATCTTGTGGATTTTGTAAATCACGGAGTTGCGGTGCATGTACAGCCTTCCGGCGGTCTTTTGGATGTTGCCGCCCGTCTCGAAATGCACCTTCAGGAAGTCCATGTATCCCGTTTCGTTGATCTCGTCGTACTGGATCAGCGGTTCGATGGTATCGGTGTAGTACTCCCGGATCATCTCGTCGTCCTCCACCGCCATAAGGATGCGGTACACCCCCAGGTCGCGGTAGGCGACGGCGGTATCCTCCCGGCCGAGCCTCACCTGCAGCCGCATCACCTTCTGGGCGATGCGGTAGCTTTTGCACAGGCAGCGCACGCTCTTGGTGTTGCGGCCGATGCCGCAGTAGAGGCCGTCCCCGTCCGGCAGCAGCTTTTTGCCGTATTTCATCATCTCCCCCACGGCGGCCAGCACCATCGCGTCCGTGTAATGCATGAACACGGCGAGTACCGCGCCGTTCAGCTCGAAAACGAGGCTGCCGGGGTACTTGGGCGTAATAAAGTTGCCGATGTTCTCCGCCATGCGCACGTAGTTGACGGCGTTTTTCCGGTCACAATCGTTGCTGACCACGGAAAGGACGGCCGCACAGTAGGGCAGTTCCCTGCTGAAGCCGTAGCGTTCCAGGATCGGCACGTACAGCTCCTCCTGCGCGGGGAAAAAAACGGCGTTCTTGACGGCGGAGGTCAGCTCCATGCTCGTGCGGTCGGCCGTGGTGATTTCCTCGCAGAATTTCTTCATGATCTGCGCCATATACACGTGCCAGGGAACGCTGAACAGCGGAAAATCGTTTTCGTTGCAAAAATCGGCGATTTCCGCCGGCACCGCCGGGATATACGGCCCGCAGTTAATCACCAGCCCGCTCGCGCCGTTTTGCTGGATGGTTTTCACCAGGTCGATCAGCTCCTCGCCGCCGGACAGTGCGATACCCGTGGTGAAGGCGACCTCCCCGCCCTCCAGAAACCGGGAGATTTCCTCGCCTTCCACCATGTGCACCCAGGTCACGACGTTGTCCAGCCCGTTTTCCCCCGCCAGCAGCCTGATTTGGAATTCCGGCTGGTTTTTGACGCATTCGTACAGCTTTTTCAGCTGGATCGACACGGGCCCGTCCCCCTTTCCCAACAGCAAAGCGCGGCGCGCCTGCTTCATTGCGGCGCGCCGCGCGGCCCCTTGCGGGGCGTTTGTCGACGTACAAGCGTATGGTAACGGATCGGCGGGAGAATGTCAAGTGCCCGGGAGGCGGCCGGCCGGCTCTCCCACCGCCCTTTCCGCGGCTGTTCAGGCGACGTTAAGCAAAACGTCCTTCAGTGCCCGGATGTACTCGTCGATCATGTCCGTCGTTATAATCAGCGGGCAATAGGTTCGGATCACCCGCTCTTTCGGCTTGACGCCCGCGATCATCCCGCGGTCGAACAGCCCCCGGCCTATCGCCCGCATCGTTTCCGGGCTCACGGTTTCGTCAAGCGCTATGCAGTTCATCAGGCCGATTCCCCGTATTTCACGGATCACCGGCACCTCCCGCCCCAGCCGCGCGCAGTGCGCCCGGAAGGTTTCCCCCAGCGCCCGCGCCCTGTCCGGCAGGCCGTCCCTTTCGATCTTCGTCACGACCGCGTATGCGACCCTGCACCCCATCGGATCGTTCTGATGCGACTGGGCGAAATGGAAACCGGTTTTTTCGGCCTCTCGTATCGTCCGACCACCGATGATCACCGCGCTGACCGGATAGCCGTTTCCGAGGCTCTTTCCGGCTGCGACGATATCCGGTCTGAGGTCGTAATGCATGAAGCCGAACCACTTGCCGGTCCGGCCGATGCCGCAGGTCACCTCATCCACGACGGTGACGATATCGTATTCCTTCACGATACGCTCCAGCGCCGCCACCAGGTCGCGCGGCGGTAGCCTTACCAGCCCGGAGCTGTTGCCGGGCTCGAAGACGAACACCCCAATCCGCGAAAAATCGATTTTCGTCTTCAGGGCCAAGTACCAGTCGTCCGCGCTCCTTCGTTCGTGAGCGTCCCAATCGATCGATTGCCACGCGCCCGGCGCCTGCTCCCGGCAAAGCCCGTAGGCCGAAAGGTACTGCCCGCGCAGGCAGGCTAATTTCCGCCCCGGCCTGACGGCCGCGGCCAGCTGGACGCCGTACTCGACCGCCTCGCTGCCCGAGGTTAAAAACACGCACTGCCCCTCGCCCATACCGGAGAGGCTAAGCAGTTTTTCCGCGCATTGCTCCGCAACGGGCTGGTTGTAAGCGTAGCCGACGTGCATGATCGTATCGATCTGGCTGTGCATCGCCTGCGTAACCTCCGGGTCGCAATGGCCCAGCGGCAGTGCCCAGACGCCGGCCTCCAGATCCAGGTACCGCTTTCCGGTCGCGTCATAGACATAGCACCCCCGCCCCCGGACGATATCGGAAGCATAAACCGGGTAACCCGTGCTGTTGAACAGATGGCTCATGATTGATCGACTCCTCCGGCGGTCGCTCCGCCGTTTTCCTGAAACGCCATGGGCCCTATAAAACGGAAGGGGGTGGGCCGATTTCGAAACCGAGCATCCGGCGGAGGATTTCCAGCCCTTTTTCAAAGTCTTCGCAATGGTCCGCGCCCGTCAGGGAAATGCGCACGCAGTTCGGCGGCACGGAGCCCCCCACGGAAAACTTGTAGGCGGCGATCACGTTGACGCCGTTGGCGTTCGCCGCTTTTTCGAAGTCGCCGGCGCTCCAGTCCCCGGGCAGTTCCAGCCAGGCGAACATGCTGCCCGGCAGATAGCGGTAGCGATAGCCGGACAGCCGCGTTTCCATCCGCTCCGCTCTCCGCCGGATCTCCTCGCGCTTACGCGCGATAATCTCGTCCGCCGTGCCGCTTGCGATGCATTCGCATGCGATCTCGACGTTCAGGGCGGGCGCCATCCATTGGGTGTCGACCACGGCCTGCGCGATCCGGTTGCAGTACCGGGCCGGCGCGGCGGTAAAGGCGACCCGCAGTCCCGCGTAAAAGGCCTTCGAGATGCCCGCGATGTAGATGCTCCGCTCCGGCAGCAGTCGGGACAGGGTTGCGTCCTTCTCCTCGCACAAGAACCGGTATTGGTCGTCCTCGATCAGCGTCAAATCGTATTGACGGATGATCTCCGCGATCTCGGCCCGCCTTCGCGCGGACATGGAGGCGTTCGTGGGGTTCTGCATCGTGGGAACGGTATACACGCCTTTTACGGATTCGCGTCTGCAAACCGCTCCGAGCGCCTGCGGCGTGATCCCTTCCCGGTCCATTTCCACGGCTTCCAGCTGCACGCCGCAGCGCCGGGCCGCCGTTTTGACGCCGGGATAAACGAGGCAATCCACGGCGATTCGGTCGCCGGGCTGGAACACGGAGGAAAAGATGCAGTTGAGCGCGTGCTGCGCCCCGGCCGTCACGATCACCTCGTCGGGGCCGGCATTCACGCCGTATCGCCGCATCCATTCGCTGCCGGCCAGCCTGTGCCGGTACAGCCCCTGTGGCGGGGTATAGGCCATCAGTTCCTTCAAATGCACTTGATGCAGCACGCTTTCGACGATCGGCCGAATGTCCGGCTCCATGCCGTAAAGCGGATGTACCAGCCCCATTTCGATCAGCTTGCCCGTATCCCTGTCCGTGTCGACCAGCGACGTGTTGCAGCCCGAATCGGAAGACACGTACGTACCGCTGCCGACGACCGTTATGACCAGTCCGCGCTTCTCCGCCTCCCGGTAGGCCCTCGTGACCGTCGTGACGTTGACCCCAACGGCTCTGGCCAGTTCCCGGTGCGTGGGCATTTTTTCGCCCGGCGCAAGCGTTCCGTTGCGGATGTCCCGTTCCATCGCGTCGGCGATGGCGACGTAAAGCGCTTTGTCGGTATCGATAACCCTCAGGTTCCACATCTTCGTTTGCCTCCAATTGTATGTAATACAATAATGCCTTGACATCCATACAATGTCAAGGCATAATGCACTAAAGTCACACAATTTTCGGAGGGATAGGACATGCGGGAAACGGGATTTCAGCGGGTGATGATGGATCAGCTCGCCGGCAAGGAGCTGTTCGAGCAGGCGAAAGCCTATGCCTATGCGTATATGGACGGGTTGGGCGAAGCGGACGTCTATCCGTCCGCGCAAACCGTCGAAGGGCTTCGCGCGTTCGACGGAGCTCTTCCGGAGGGCCCGTGCGCACCGTCCGATCTGCTTCGTCTGCTGAACGAGCGCGGCTCCGGGGCCACCGTGGCGCAAAGCGGCGGCAGGTATTTCGGTTTCGTATGCGGCGGCGTTCTACCGGTGTGTCTGGCCGCCAAGTGGATGGCCGACGCGTGGGACCAGAACGGCGCGGTGTTCGTCCAGTCGCCGGTGACGGCGAAGCTGGAAACGGTTTGCGAAAGATGGCTGGCGGAGCTGTTCCGCCTACCGCAGGAAACGGCCGCCGGGCTGGTAAGCGGCTCTTCGACCGCTATTCTCTGCGCCGTCGCGGCCGCCCGCAACGCGCTTCTGCGTAAACAGGGCTGGGACGTGGGCGAGCGTGGCCTTTTCGGCGCGCCGCCGCTTCGGGTGGTCGTCGGCGAACAGGCGCATTCCTCCGTTTGGAAAGCGCTGGCCCTGACGGGGCTTGGAAAAGCAAACGTAACTACCGCGCCCGTGGACGACCAGGGCCGCATCCTTCCTGATCGATTGCCTGCGTTGGACGAGCATACGCTGCTGGTGTTGCAGGCAGGCAATGTAAACAGCGGCGCGTTCGACCCCGTGGATGCGCTGTGCGACGCCGCTCGCAAGGCGGGCACCTGGGTCCATATCGACGGTGCGTTCGGGCTTTGGGCCGCCGCCTCCCCAAAAAGGCGCGGGCTGATCCGGGGGTTGGAAAAGGCCGATTCCTGGTCCACGGACGCACATAAAACGTTGAACGTCCCTTATGATTGCGGCATCGTGCTGTGCAGGGAACGCGGCGCGCTCGTCGACGCGATGCGGGCCTCGGGCGCTTACCTGCAGTTCAGCGACGAACGGGACGGAATGCTCTACACGCCCGAAATGTCCCGGCGCGCCAGAAGCGTCGAGCTGTGGGCGGCGCTCAAGTATCTGGGCAGAAGCGGCACAGGCGAGCTTGTGGACACGCTTTGCGACAACGCGGCCTATTTTGCCGAAGCTTTGACGAAAAACGGGTTCGCCGTTGTTAACGACGTCGTTTTCAATCAGGTGCTTTTCCGGTGCGACACGCCCGAGCGGACGAAACGGACGCTTCGCAACATCCAATCGTCCGGTCGGTGCTGGTGCGGGGGCTCAGTATGGCGGGGCGAACCGGTCGTCCGGGTCAGCGTCTGCTCCTGGCAAACGACCCGGCAGGATATCGACGATTGTGTGGCGACGTTCGCGGCATGCAGGGAACGGGCATAACGCCGGTGAAGAAATCCACGGGCGGCCCGTTTGGACGGTCGTCGTTGAATGGAGGGACGTGAGAGCATGAAGGAAGAGATTCGGGAGGTCTTTATCCGGGCGGGCGCCGCGGTGTGCGGGATAGCGGCCGCAGACGCTTTTGCCGATATGCCGGCGGGTTTCCGGCCCACGGACGTATACGCGGGCTGCCAGTCCGTGATCGTTTTCGCCGTGCCGCTGCCAAAAGGCACGGCGCTGGTAAACCCGCGGATCGTATACGGTCACTTCAACGCGCTGGGGCCTGTGGAGCTGGACAGAATCGCCTTTCTGGCCTCCAACGAAATCGAGCGGGTCTACGAGCACGCCGTCGCGGTTCCCCTGCCCGCCGACGGGCCTTACGACGATTGGAATCCGGAAAAAACGGAGGGCCGTGGGATTCTCTCCATGAAGCACGCTGCGGTCCGGGCGGGCATCGGCACGTTGGGCAAGAATACGTTGTTGCTGAACCCCCGGTACGGGAACATGCTGAGCATCGGCGCGGTGCTGACCAACCTGCCCCTGCCTTCGGACGAGCCTGCTGAAAGCATCTGCATACCCGGCTGTCATATCTGCGTCGACAGCTGCCCCGTTCAGGCGATCGGCAACGGAAAAGTGAACCAGTTCCTTTGCCGGAAGCACACCTACGAAACGAACGCGCGGGGTTTCGGCGTCGTGAACTGCAACGCATGCAGGGTGCGCTGCCCCATGGCTTTCGGCAAAGGGCGGACGATTGGCGGAAGGTGAGGCGGGCGGCCGCAGCAGGGCGTTGACACCGGCCCGTTTTTCTGATATAGTGCACTTGTCTCTTTGCACTGCAAACCGTTCCCTCCCAAACGAGAGAATGCGCGATCAACAGTACAAACTGAGCAGGCGATGAATCACCGTGTATCCGGGGGTTCGTGGGGCTGGGCCGTATAAACGGCAGCAGATGGAAGCAATTGCACATCTGCGGGACAGTAGTTGTTCCGCAGGTGTGTTTCTTTATATTCACATCGTCGGAACAAGCTGGTTGTAGTGTTATAGAACAACTTATGCCCTTGCGGCACCAGGAGGGTTTCTATGACAAACACAGGGGTTCCCACGGTCGGGTTGACAAGCGAACAGGCGAAAAAGCGGCAGGTCGAGTACGGCCGTAACGAATTGACACCGCGGAAGAAAGCGGGTTTCGCGCGCAAGGTGCTGCACATTCTGGCGGAACCGATGTTTCTTTTGCTGATCGTCGCCGCGCTGATCTACTTTATCCTCGGCGAGCCGCGGGACGGCGCGATCATGCTGATCTTCGTGCTCGGCGTCATCTCCATCGACGTGATTCAGGAATGGAAAACCGATAAGACGCTGAGCGCCCTTAAGGATTTGTCCGCCCCGCGCGCGCGAGTTGTCCGCGACGGCGTTGAACGGGAAATCGCCAGTGCCGACCTGGTGCCGGGCGACGTGCTGCTGCTGTCCGAGGGCGTCAAGATCCCCGCGGACGGACGGGTGCTCAAATGCAGCGATCTGTGCGTGGACGAAAGCTCGCTGACCGGCGAAGCCGAAGGCGTATGGAAGAGCGCGGTGGACGCCGCCGCCGAACCCACGGGAGATTACTGGCGCAAAGACCACTGCTACGCGGGTACGCTGGTCACGCAGGGCACGGCCGCAATACAAGTGGAGAAGATCGGCGCCGCTACGGAATACGGTAAAATCGGCGTAAACGTTGCCGCCGCGCCCGACGAACCCACCCCGCTGCAGAAGCAGACGGGTCGATTGGTCAAAACCTGCGCCGGCATCGCGGCGGTGCTCTTCGCGCTGGTCGGCGCGGCGACCTACCTGAACATCCCCGACCACGCTCCGGGAGCACGCTTCATCGAAAGCGTGCTGTCGGGCATCACGCTCGCGATGGCGATGATTCCCGAGGAATTCCCGGTCATCCTCACGGTGTTCCTGTCCATGGGCGCGTGGCGGCTGGCCAAGAAAAACTCGCTCGTGCGCAGGCTCCCCTCGGTGGAAACGCTGGGCGCCGTGAGCGTGCTTTGCGTGGACAAAACGGGCACCATCACCCTGAACCGGATGACCGTGCAGGAAATATGGGCGCCGGGCGGCGACGAACACGCGCTGTGCGAAACGATGGGCCTGGGCTGCGAGACGGACGCGTACGATCCCATGGAAAAAGCCATGCTGTCCTTTTGCGACGACATGGGTATACCGAAAGAGCACCTGTTTTCCGGCGAACTGGTGAGCGAATACGCGTTTACCAACGAGCTGAAAATGATGGGCCACGTATGGCGGCGCGGCGGCAGGCTGCTCGTGGCCGCCAAGGGCTCGCCCGAGCGTCTGCTGCCGCTGTGCGACATGACGGCGGAGGAACGCGAGACCGCCGGCCATACGCTGCTCAAAATGGGCAAGGAAGGGCTGCGCGTGATCGCCGTGGGGCGCATGAGGCTCGCGGACGAAAGCGCGATCCCCGAAAAGCTCACGGACTGCCGACTGGGATTTCTGGGTCTCGTCGGGCTTGCGGACCCGCCCCGGGAAGGCGTGGCGCGCGACATCGCCCAATGCTGCAAGGCGGGCATCCGCGTGGTGATGATCACCGGCGACAACGGCATCACCGCCTCCGCCATCGCGCGGAAAATCGGCATCCCGGGCGCCGAGAACATCATTACGGCGGACACGCTGAAAAGCATGACCGACGAGGAACTGCGGGAGAAAGTCAAGACCGTCAGCATTTTCAGCCGCGTGATCCCCGAGCATAAGATGCGCATCGTCAAGGCGTTCCGGGATAACGGCGAGATTGTCGCCATGACCGGCGACGGCGTGAACGACGCGCCCGCGCTCAAATACGCCGACATCGGCATCGCCATGGGCAAACGGGGCAGCGAGGTCAGCCGCGAGGCGGCCGACCTGATTCTGATGGACGACAACTTTACCACGATCGTGGATACGGTGCGCGACGGCCGCCGGATTTACGATAACATCCGCAAGGCGATCGGCTATGTTTTTACCATCCATATCCCCATCGCGCTTTCCTCGCTGTTGGCGCCGCTGATGGGCATTGCGCCGGGCGCGCTGTTTCTGCTGCCCCTGCATGTGGTGCTGCTGGAATTGATTATCGACCCCACGTGCTCCGTAGTGCTGGAACGCCAGCCCGCAGAGGAGGATATTATGCGGCGTCCTCCCCGTAACGCGAAGGAGCCGATGCTCACGAAGGGCCTGCTGGTCAAAAGCCTGGCGCAGGGCCTAATGATCTTCACAGCGGCGTTCGGAACGTATCTGTGGGCGCTGGCGGGCAACCCCGTAAACGCCCCCGCGGCGCGCGCGATGGGCCTGAGCATCGTGATGCTGGCCAATCTCCTGCTGGTACAGGTGAACGCCTCCGAACGGGATTTCATCTTTCGAACCGCGCGCCGGCTAGCTAAAGATAAGGTCATGTGGGCCGTGAACCTGCTGACGCTCGCCGGACTCGCCGCCATTTTGTACACGCCGCTTCACGAAGTGCTTAAGCTGGCCCCGCTGAACGGCGCGCAGCTGATGACGGTGCTTGGCATGGCGCTGGTTTCCACGCTCTGGTACGAATTGGTGAAGGCGATCGCAAGTAAACGGAGCGACGCATGAAAACGTTGATTTACCGCCTGGCGATGGCGCGAGGGAAAAAGCCGATCACAGCGGAGTATGGAAAGCCGTTCTGGCTTCGTTTCAGCCAATGCTCCGGCGCTCTTTTCCGGCTGCTTGCCCCGCAGCTTCCCGATCTTCGCGGCAGCCTGTTCGCCTTCAACTTCCAGTTCGCGCCCGCCTACGCCGCCTGGCATCTGGCGCTTGTCAAAATGGGCGTAGACCGCGCCGACGCCGACCAAATGATCTGGCTGCTCAGCGAGCGTCTCGCGACGCTCGTCCCCCGACCCTTTCTGCACGCGGTCGGCCGCGCCTATTTTTCCAGCTTCCGAAAAAAGGCTTCCGCGCATATAGAGCGTCAGCAGCGGGGCGAGCTGCACCCATGGGACTGGACGATCCGCTACCGGGAAACCGACGAGAATGCCTTTGAAATCGATATCACCCGCTGCGCCATGCAACGGTTCGCCCGCGAGCACGGGGCGGAGGGGATGCTTCCCGGCATCTGCCGGATGGATTACCTGTTCGCCTGGCTGATGGGCAACGGTTTTCATCGCACGAAAACGCTCGGCGACGGAGACGATTGTTGCGATTGCCGTTATCAGCTGGAAGGCAGCTGCGAGTGGGCCCCGGAAAAAGGGTTCCATGACAGAAAATAAAATTGACAGACGAAACACCGGTGATCCGTTCGGATCACCGGTGTTTCGTCTGTCATCTGGGTTCCTCACTGCGCGGCACCTGCCTCTTCCCCACAGCAGGCACACGCGGAACCGCACTCGCAACCGAACCGGTCGCCACATTCTCCTGCATGATGCCGGATTGCAGCGCCCAGAAGCCGATTTCCTCGAAGCTCCGTCCAGTCCCCCTCAAGCATTTTCCTGACTTGTAACTCCATAAGCCGAGAACCATCCTTTCGTGTTGCTGGCGATCCTGACGAGAATGCCCGCGGCATTGCCTTTCTTCATCGAAAAACCCCCTTCAGCACGACCTGACCTTTCTCAGGAGCTTCACAACCTCCTCGGTTTTCAATACCTTGCCGTAAGAAACCACATTTCCGTCCACCACGAGGGCCGGCGTAGACATGACGCCGTACGCAGCGATCTGCGAAAAATCGGTCACATGGTCGATGGCCGTATCCATGCCGAGCTGCCCGAGGGCTTCGACGGTCGCCGCCTCAAGCAGGTTGCATTTGGCGCATCCGCTGCCCAGCACCTTCACGCCCGCGCCTCCCGTTCTGGCGTTCTCCGCCCCGGCCATGCTTTCCGCGTCGCAGTTTCCCCCACAGCAGCAGCATGATTTTCCGTTTCCCCGACCGAATGTTGCCATGTTACACCCATTCCTTTTTTTGATTGATGGAAACGCGCGTGCTTCCTTGCGCGCAGACCCGGGAACCCATTACCGGATACCGCGTATCGTCGTCGTCTCCTTACAGGATGAACCCCTGAATCGCGTTGAAGAAGTAGCCCACGACGATGATCCCGACCGTGCAGATGGCGATGAACAGGGCCAGCAGCTTCGGTTTGACCGCCTTGCGCAGCATGACCATGGAGGGAAGCGAGAGCGTGGTGACCGCCATCATGAAAGACAGGATGGTGCCCAGCTGCGCTCCCTTGTACAAAAGCGCTTCCGCAATCGGGATGGTGCCGAAGATGTCGGCGTACATCGGAACGCCGATCAGGGTTGCCAGAACGACGCCGAAAGGATTATGGCTCCCCAGCACGAGCGACACCCATTCCTCCGGAATCCAGTTGTGGATCACCGCACCGATGCCCACGCCGACGAGGATGTAGGGAAATACCTTGCGGAAGGTGGACAGCATCTGTTCCCTGGCGTAGGCCAGCCGATCCCGCTTCGTCAGGTCCGGCGATTCGATGTCCACGCTTCCGGCCTTGAGGATAAAGCTTTCCACGTGCTTTTCCATATGCAGCTTCTCGATGATCGTGCCCCCGACGACCGCGATCACCAGGCCGACGACCACGTAGATCACGGCCACTTCCGCCCCGAAAATGCTCATGAGCAGAAGCAGCGAACCCAGGTCCACCATCGGGGAGGAAATGAGGAACGAAAACGTGACGCCCACCGGAAGCCCGGCGGAGGTGAAGCCGATGAACAGCGGAATGGAGGAGCAGGAGCAGAAAGGCGTCACCGTGCCCAGGAGCGCCGCGATGCCGTTGGCCCACACGCCGTGAAACCGTCCGAGGATTTTTTTGCTGCGTTCCGGTGGGAAATAGCTTTGGATATAGCTGATGAGAAAGATCAGCAAACACAGGAGGATCGTGATCTTGATCACGTCGTAGAGGAAGAACTCGACGCTGCCGCCCAGGCGGGCGGACGTATCGAGCCCCAGGGCGGACAGGCCGCCGTTCAGCAGGCCGTCCAGCCATTTCATGCCGAGGACCTGATACTGGAAAAAATCCCAGATCGCCTTCAGTCGTTGCATCGCGGGGTGAGCCTCTCTTTCAATGGAGCCCTAGGTAACCGCCGATTCAATCGCTTTGCGGCTACCAAAGCAGCGTGCCGCAGATTCGGGTGAGAAAAGCCGAAGGAATAGTGGGGCTATTTCAAGGCTTTTCGAGCCCAAAGGTGCGGTGCTCTGCAAAGGCAGACGTGAAGGGTATTTGTTCAGCGGTTACCTGGGGCGATTATGCAAACCGGAACCGATGCGGCCGAGCGCCGCAAGGGCCGTCAGCCGGGCGGCTTTGCCGGATGGCAGCAGAGATTCGCATCCGGGACCCCGTTTGGCGTCGTCAGCTGCTTGAGCAGGCTCGCGGCGCGGGCGGCGCCCTCTCCGCTCAGGCTGTAATGCGTCCATTTTCCTTCCTGCCGGCTTTGGACGATGCCGGATTCCACCAGCACCTTCATATGGTAGGAAAGGCCGGATTGGCCCAGGTCCAGCTGTTCCAGCAGCACGCAGGCGCATTTTTCCCCGCCGCGGAGCAGCGCGAGTATCCTCAGCCGATTCTCATCGCAGAATGCCCTGAACACCTTTGCCTGTTCCCCGTAAACCGCATCCATGCGATCACCCCACATCAAAAATAGTTGATGTGAACACACTATAGCGTTCAGATCGATTTTTGTCAATATGTTTTGACGCAAAATTCAAAAAAACGTTCAACCCGGCGCGACGGCCCGCGGCAAACGGGGCTGATCCTCGCGTCGGAAAGAGCGGGGCGAAGGCACTATGGACTTGTCGCCGTCACAGACGGATACCGATCACCCCTCGCGACCCTCGAAAGAACGGCGGGGGCGGCCGCCGATCAATCCAGCTTGCTGAAAAGAACCGTCCGTTCCTTCATGGAAATCTTCCCGACCCGATACCCGTATGCCGCGAGTTCCTTTTTGTAGTTCAGGAAAGAATGGTCGAGCGGTATGCCGGCGATTTCGCCGATCTCCTCAAAGGTCAGTTTGAAGGTCGCGTCCCCGCGCCGCCGGACATACTCCCACAGGGCGTCATATTTGCTCATGTGCGCTCCCCCTTCTTCCTTCCCGCCGCTTCAAAGAACATCCTTGCTAAAAGGATAAACGGATCGTGCGGTTTTGACAAGGGCTGTCGGGCGGTTTATGGTATAATAAGCAAAAGGCGCCGGGCCCGGCCACCGCAAAAGCGCTTGAGGCCCCCGTGCCGCCGAAAAACCGACCTGACGGGAGGAGACGCAAATGGCGGATTACGCCTACGGGTACTGCGGGATGCCGTGCGCCCTGTGCACGCGTTACCGGACGGTGGGCACGAGCCGGTGCCCCGGATGCTCCCACGACGGGTATTACACGGAACCCTGCAAGGTCCATCACTGTTGTCGGGCCAAGGAACTTGCGCACTGCGGAGCCTGCGCCGCCTTTCCCTGCGAAAAGCTGGGAAAGATGGGCGACTTCAGCGACCTGAACACCAACCACGTCAAGGAAAGAACCTGCCGCAGGGTCGCGGCGGAGGGCTTCGACGCCTGGTACGGGGAGTATGCGGAGCGCGCCGACCTGCTGACCGTCGCGCTGGAACGCTACAACAACGGGCGCATGAAGCGGGCCCTGTGCGAGCTGTTCATCCGGGAGGAAATCCGGACGCTGCGCGAGATCATGCGCAGGGCCGAAGCCCTGTCCGGCCAACCCGCACGGGAAGCCGGAAAGGTGTTCCTGGCCATCGTCGAGGACGTCCGCAAAGAGGTCGGGTAACGCCACTGAGCGGGCGGAACGCACCCGCCCCGCCACCGCTTTGCCTTGCCGACCGACAGAACAAGGGAAAAGAGGAGATTTATGAAAAGGCTGATCCTGGTCACCTCGCCGCCCGCCTGCGGCAAAACCTACGTTTCCAAAAAGCTGGCCGAGAACCTCAAACACGTGGTGTACCTGGACAAGGATACGCTGATCGTGCTCTCCAAGCAGATCTTCGCGGTGGCTCACGAGGAATACAATCGCAGTTCGCCCTTTTTTGAAAAGCATATCCGCGATTACGAATACGCCGCCATCGTAGACCTCGCTCTGGACGCGCTGGCATACGACGACATCGTGCTGATCAACGCGCCCTTCTCCCGCGAGATACGCGACAAAACCTATATGGACGCCCTGCGCGACCGGCTGCGGCAAAAGGGCGCAAGGCTGACCGTCATCTGGGTGCAAACGAGCCCGGAGGTGTGCCACCGGCGCATGATCAACCGCAACAGCGACCGCGACAAATGGAAGCTGGAACACTGGGACCAATACGTGGCGGGCGTCAATTTTGCCATCCCCGAAGAGCTGGACGACCCCGCCGTGAAGGACGACCTGCTGATTTTCAACAACAATTCCGACGCGGAATTTAACGCCTCCATGAAGGAAATACTGGCGGTCATCGAAAAGTAGGCATGCCTGATCCCGCGCCGCAGCCGGGCCTTGCCGACCGTACCGCGCTTATTCCTTCGGTATCCATAGGGATTGGGACACGTCCATTTCAGAATCGTCCTGCACCAGTTGAAGGATGCGCGCCGCGTCCTCGTCCTCGGCAAGCACGGGGCGAAAGTCGTTCTCCGGGGCGCTTCCGGAGGTGAGCACGGGGATCAGGTCGATGTCGACGCCCAGATAGGCGCCGGCATCGTCGAAACGCAGGGTGGCGCGGGCCAGCACGGCGTCGAAGGTTTTCATGTCTTTCGTACCGCCGAAAACCAGGTTGCCGAGGCTGTAGAGCACGGCGCAGCCGTCCCGGTTTTCCACGCCCTGCACCACGTGCGGGTGGGTGCCCACCACGATGTCCGCGCCGCTGTTCACGGCGTACTGCGCCATTCGTTCCTGCTTTCCGTCATGCCTGGGGTCGTACTCCACGCCCCAGTGGCAGGAATAGACGATCACGTCGCAGCCCATCTTTTTCAGCTTTTGAATGTCGCGGTAGACGATCGCCTTGTTTTGTAAGAAAACGGTCTCACGGCAGCCGCCGAAGCCGATTTTGTGCCCGTCCTTTTCGAACACGAACAGGTTCTTGTACCCGCAGTACTCGACGCCTACCGCCTCCAGCGCGGCCTTGGTGCTCTCTTCGCCGCTCCGGTTGTAGTCGATGTAATGGTTGTTGGCAATGTTCACCGCTTCTATGCCGGCGTCCACCAGCATTTGCGCGTAGGCCGTCTTGCCGCGGAAGGTGTGCTGCTTTTTATTGTTATGGCCTTTGAAGCTGTCCTGCAGCACGCACTCCAGGTTGACCAGCGTCAGATCATCCTGCCGAAACAGGTCGCCGACGCCCGAAAAGCACCAGTCCATACCGTTCGCCGCTACGCAGTCCTCAAAGTTACCGGCGTCGCCCACCCATTCTTCCCGCGTGCCCAGCACGCAATCGCCGCCGAAGGTCAGCGTGATTTCGGTTTCCGCCGTCGCCGCGTTCATCAACAGGCACAGGATCAGGATTGTCATCCATGTCTTTCGCAACTTCGTATCCTCCGTACACCTCATAAGATGGAGAATAAGAAGGTTTGGTTCATCATAAATCATAACGAATCGGCACCGTCGGCTTCCCGGGCGCGTGAAAAGGCGGCTTTCCGTTCGGGAAAGCCGCCTGACAATGAAACGCCGCCGGAAGCAGGCAGGGGCAATCCTCCCTGCGCACCGTTCACGCCATGGCGTTCATTCCTCCTTTACGTCGTCCCAGCCGAGAAAACCCTTGTATTCGCACGGCGGACCAGTGGGTTACGGACAACCGTTTCGCTTGCCGGTATAAGCGCTGTACGCATAATCGTTGTTTTCAAAAAAACGTAGTATTCCGTGTCGCACAGTCCGCCGTCCGTATAGGAATCGCCCATATTCACGGCCCATTCGATGTGGGTCATCAGCGGTATGCCGTACAGGGTTTGCCCGAAATCCATGTTGATACCGCCGGCCAGCGCGTCCTTTTTGTACCCCCAGTAGAACATATGCGTTACACCCACCCGGGCCGGCTGATCCACCCGGTACTCCGAAGGATCGTATCCGAACTGCGTCAGCAGCGCCTTCACCTGGTCGCAGATGTCGCCGAAGGTGAGATCGCACAGGGAACGTACAGAGCGCCTGAGGGTCGTAATCGCCGTACAGCACCTCCCGTTCCCCCCAATAGTTGTTGAGCTTTTTGCCGCATCACGGCCGACAGGCAAGGCGGGCGGGCTTTTTGCCCGCCCGCCCCGGCCGTTTATCGCACCTTGACGGCGTAGGTCATATCCACGGTCCCGTCGTCCGTAACGGGCGCCAGGTACAGCGCATCCGGCAGGGTTTCGATATACGGATAATCGAACTCCGCCCATTCGTCGCCGTAACCGTTTTGTCCGCAGGCGTCCGGGAACAGGATGTTGCCGTCGCCGTCCACCAGGTTAAGGCTGTAAATCCAGTCGCTGAACACATCCGCGCCGCCGTACTCCCAAAGCAGGGTGCCGTCCTCGCCGTAGAAGCCCACGCCGTTTTCCGCCTGATAGGCGGCCACCACGTCCGGGTCTGCGGCCAGCTTAAGCGTGATGTAGGTCATCAGCGGCGTATAGCACGCTTCGCTCACCTCGGCGGTGCCGTACGGCGTTACCACGGGCACGCCGGGGTTTTCGGTGCGCACTTTGGCAAGCGTGTCCGACGTATCCAGCGTGAAGGTCACCACGCCTTTTTCCGGCAGCTTCAGCAGGCCGTTTTCGTCGTACATTTCGGGATGCTTCAACAGGCTGTAATTCTCCAGCGACTGGCGCTCGCCGATGGGCAGCGAGATTTCCACCTTGCCGGAAAGCCGCGTGTCCTCGTTGTCCAGCCGCCAGTACTCGGTTTGCACCAGCTCGCCGGGAGTGGCGCTGCCGCTGGTGACGGCGCCGGAATTGTTGGGCATGTCCACACACCGGCCGTCGATCCACAGGTGGTCGATCCACCAGCCCACGTTACGGTCGGTCAGCAATTGCATATCCTCTTCGGTCACGCCTTCGCCCGTCTCGCCGTAGCGGTAGACGCCCAGCGGGGTATCCACGTCGGCGATAAGGTACGTGTACCTGAGGAACAGGGTCTTGCCGTCGTAGCCGGCCTCTTCCACGGTGATCGTAACGCCGTTGACCGTCACCTGCGCCAGGTCGCTTTGCATCACCTCGTCCGCCATTTTGGGCGAAGCGCCGGTCAGAAAGCTCAGCGCGTCGAACAGTTGCCAATGGTATGCCGCGAGGGCCACCGCCCCCAACAGCAGGGCGATGAGCAGCGCCAACACCAGCACCCGCCCCCGGCGCCGGGCGCCAAGCACGGGCATGGTGCGCCTGTAACCGGTACGCGCGATGTTTTCGCGGGCGACGATGCCGCCCAGCGTATTGCATACGGCGTTGTGGAAAACCTCGGGAACTTCCGGGATAATTTCCGCAAGCTGCTGTCTGCGATCATTCTTATTCATGAGTTTTCCTCCCATTCCTCACGAAGCAGGTCGCTCAGGCGCATGCGCGCAAAACGCATGCGCGTTTTAACGGTTCCGGAAGGCAAACCAAGCAGATCCGCGATCTCCTGAACGGAGTATCCTTCCAGGTAGTGAAGCGTAACGACCACCCGCCATTCGGGCTTTAGCAGGTCGATCGCTTCCCGCAGCGGAATGGGAGGCTGGGGCGGCTCTACGGCCACGGTATCTTCCGCCAATGGGAAGAAGCTGCGTTTTTGATGCTTGCGGAGCATGTCGTTGCACTGGTTGACGAGTATACGCATCAGCCAGGGGCGAAACCGGTCCATGCTGCGAAGCGACCCCCTCTTTTGCCATGCCCGGGTCAGCGCCTCCTGCACCGCGTCGGCGCAATCGTCGTTGTTCCGCAACATGGAGTAGCTCACATGGTACATGAGCCTTTCCATTCGCATGGCTTCCGCTTGAAACGTTACGGAGTCCACAGGATTCTCTCCTTTCGTAGCCTGAAGGAGTCAGGCCGTTCCTTTCAGGCATTCCTTTGCAAAGGGCTTCGTATATAGGACGAGCGAAGGGGCGAAACGGTTTTGTAAGTTCATCGCTCGAAAACGCCCGCGTATCGGCCCCCGTGAAACGAGCAAAACAGTGGAACACAGCAAAACGGGAAGCGGAAACCCCGCTTCCCGATCGGTTTTCAAGCCCGTTTACGATCCCGCATCCGAGGCCGGGTCCACCCGCTGATAGTGCGCGTCCCAGCGGTAATCGTTATCCGCGGTCGCCTGCACCCACAATTCGCCCTGCCAGTAGAACGGCAACGGGGAGCGATAATAGATGAATCCCGGCGCGGATACCGACCAGCCGTCCAGCAATTCGCCCGCGGTGCCGAACCGCCTGCACGAAAAAGCCTGCGTGTCCGCGTTGAAGCAGACGGCCGCGTATCCCTCCGGCACGGCGACCACATCACTGCGGCCGGATACCCGTGTTTCCGTATCCCGGTATTCCTTTTCCCATCGCACCTCGCCGCTTTTTTCGTCAAGCGACGCGATGATCTGCCACGTCGATGCGTCCGCCGTCAGCTCGCCGATGCGCCCGTAGCCGAACACGACCACGTCGCCTTCCCCGCCGCGCTGAAAATGAAGCAGCGAACCGCTCTCCATTTCCGAGGGGATATACTGCCACAGCAGTTCGCCCGTCAGGGAGACCTTGACGACGATCGGCAGGTAGTATACGTCCTCGCTCAGTTCTCCGCTGCTGCCCAAAAGCAGGATGCCGTCGTCCAGTTGTGCAATCTCCTCCACGTTCTGCACGACCAGTTCCTTCTGGTTCTTTCGCCACAGCTCCTCGCCGTCCGGCGCGCACAGGCTGAAATAGCGCGGTTCGGTCGTCGCTTCGGGATCGTGGATTTCCGTAACGAACCCATAATCCGGCAGCGCCTGGGAATAGATATGTGGGTCGGCCCCCGTTTGCGTTGAAACGAGCTTCATGGGCTGCTTCTGCGCCGTCTGTTCGCCCGTGTCGGCGCTTAGCGTTGTGAACCGGACGTACGTTTCTCCTCCGTCCTTGTAACGCCAGAACGCCTGAACGCCGCCGTTTTCGTCAAGCCCGTACAGTGAAACGGTACCCGTCCACACGGATTGCCACACCACGTTCTGTTCGTAATCCAGGCAGGCCAGATAGGTTTTGTATTCCCCGTCGGTGTCCAGCGGCTCGCCGCCGAGCCCGCCCTGCGTGGAGACGGCGACAACCAGGTCGCCGTTGGGCAGCACGAGCGGCGCGCAGGTCGGGGAATCCTTCCCGCCTCCGCCGATCCGGAAGGACCCCTCGGGGCGCACCGCGGCGCAGGCGGCGGGTTGCAGCGCCAACAGCAGGATTACAAGAATGATCCCGGCCGCTTTCTTCACCATCCGGTTCTCTCCTCCTTTATCGGCACCGGTCGCTCGCGGGCCTGCGTCCGCCCGGTTGGGACGGCTTTTAAAAGCATGCCTCGATGCCGATCGCAAATGCCTTGCGTTTTCGCCTCAGCCCAATCCTTCCCCGGGCGCCGACAGGCTGATATCCGGCGGTTCGGGCATATCCTGAAAGTCCACCCAGTAGCGGTTTGAGGAATCGTTCTCGTTCACGTACCAGACGAACCGCCACACGCTGATATCTCCCTCGAAGTTGGACTTGTCGTAATAGCCGTAGCAGAGCGTCAGTTTCAGGAACGCCTCGCTGGAAAGCCCGCTTTTCTCAAGCATGGTATCCACGGCCAGATCGAACGCCTGCTGAAGGGTCAGGGTCGTATCCGCCGGCAGCGTATACCGGCTGTCCGTATTCCCCCAGAAGACGGCGTCGAAAGCGAGTGAAGCATCCTTGGAATAGACAAGCCGCCGCGTCCCCTGCGTAATGGGTTGGCTTGTCGGCGCGCCGCCGTCGTCCGTCGCGTCGTAGACGCCGGTCAGGCGGAACGTCGGCGCGATCTGCGCGGACAGGCTGACCCGCACGGAATCGTCGTCGGTACTGGACAGGTCGAAAGCTACGTAGCGCCCCTCCGTGGTTTCCATATCCTCGTGGAGGGTGATCCTGTTCAGCGCGACGTTTTGCAGCACGGCCTCGCTGACCTGCGCCCCGTAGGCCAGCAGCACGTCCGGCAGATTGGCCGGCAACACCGAGGGGTTGTTGTACTGCTCGTCCCCGTTGGAAAAGACATCCGTCCTGTACACGGAAACCAGCTTGCCGGCGCCGGTCAGCTCCATATAGTACAGCGACGTATCCCCGTCCTCCGGCGGCAGCACGACGATCTCCCAGCCGGCCTGGCCGGTCTGGCGTACTTGATACAGATACTGCGTTTCGATGTTCGTCTGATCCTCGGGGTACAGTGCGCACAGGTAGCGCTTCGCCTGCGCCCCGGCCGCCGCCGCGTCGTTCAGCTGGGTCAGTGTCACAGGCGCGCCCGGAACGCTCTCGGGCGTCGGGTACACGTCGCTTTGCGCAAAGGGAAACGCGGAGGTATCGGTCGTCAGGCGGACGGTCTGCGTGGCGGATTCCGCCGTGGAAAACGCCGCGACCGTCAAAAGCACCAGCGCCACGGCTACCAGCGCCGCCGCGACCCTCTGCACGGCCTTCAGGTGCAGAATCGCGTCGATGCGCCGTTTGAGCTGCCTGCCCGTCATGGTCATGCCGGTGGCCAGCACACCCGCGCGGGGAGCGTATGCCTGTTTGGCGGTGCGGATCAGCGTATCGGCATAGTGGAGCCGTTCCTCCCGGTTCAACCGGACGGCTACGCGCTCATCGCAGGCAAGCTCGCAATCCGTTTTCACAAACCGCTGCGCGATCCAGATAAGCGGGTTGAACCAGTGCACCACGCAGCAAACGCAGCGCAGCAGCGTCCACCAGGAATCCCCGGTTTTATAATGGCTCAGCTCGTGCATGAGCGCCTCGTCAAAACCGTCCTTCGTAAGCGAAAGGGGCAGCGCGATAACGGGTTTGAACACGCCGACCAGACAGGGGGAGGGCAGCGGATCGGCGTAGATCACGGGGATGGGCTTTACGCGCAGCTGCTCGCACAGTTCCCGGTACCGTTCCAGCTGTTGTCCCTCCAGTGGGCCCACGGTGTTTTTTCGCAGCCTGCGCCGAAAGCGGGCGTGCCGCCCGGCAAAGAGGAGCGCCACCAGCAGCGCGCCCGCGGCATAACACAGCAGGTACGCCTTGCCCAGCCAGCCGTAGGAGGTATAAGTGGACAGCTCGCGGGCCACGTCGGCCAGGCCATCCTCGAATGCCGAGTCGTTTTCGTAGGCGGAGGAGGACAGGCGGTAGGACACGTCGCTCATCGCGTCCTGATAACGGACGCGAATCTGGTCGGCCACGGGGCGCGCGCCCGCGTCGGTCGAAAGGGTCGGGCGAAGCGAATCCATCAGCGGATTGGGAATGGCGACGGGCAGCAGCAGGCGAATCGCCACCAGCACCCACGCCAGGTAGACCAGCCGGCTGCCGATTTTTCTGCGGAACACCATGCGCAAAACCAGCACCACCAGGATCAGCACGCTTCCCGCCAGCGTCGCCTCCAGCAGGAAGTTGAAGAAGGTCATGCTGCGAAAGGGCAGGGATTTGCCCGCGTGGAAAAAATCCAGCACGCTTTGGGGAATCATGCGCGTTCCTCCTTTGCTTTTTGCAGCAGGCGGATCATCTCGTCCAGATCCTCGTCGGTAATGCTGCCGCTGTCGACCATGTTGCTCATCAGCATCGTGGGGTTGCCCCGGAACAGGCGCTTGAGCAGGCTTTTGGTCTCCTGCTGCCCCAGCGTCCGGCGATCCACCAGAGGCGAATAGGTTTTGGGATAAACCGATTCGTCCACGCGAACGGTCCCTTTGGCGATCATCCGCTTGAGCAGGGTGATGACCGTGTTCTTCGTCCACGCGGTTTCGTCGTACAGGGCTTTGGTAATCTCCGCCATGGTTTGCGGGCTGCGGTCCCAGAGCGCTTGCATAATCTTCAACTCCGCGTCGGAAAGCTGGATAGGCTTTCTCATTGCGCATCCCTCCGTACTACATTTGTCTACCATATACTACACTTGTCTACCCGGCTGTGTCAAGCTTTCGATTGTAACAATACGCCGCCGCGGAAAGCTCAATCGTCCCTGCAAAAGCTTACGTATACCTCCGCGCTGATCGCGTCCACATAAACGATGCCGACGGGTTTGCGCAGTACGGTGGTGACCAGCACCTTGTAGGTTTCCTGCGGGTGGGAGGCGCAGCCGACGTCGTAATGCGTCACGCCGCAGGTGAAAAGGCCGTTTGAGAAATACCGCATGAACTCCGGCCGCCCGCGCACGTATGCCCGGGTAACCTGCAGGGCGTCCTCTTCGGATATCGCCTGCTCGGAGGGCAGCGTCCACACGCCGGGCAGCAGAGCGGCTTTCTGCTCCTGCGTCAAAAAGAAATCGGCCAGCGTGAATTCATGAACGGCCTGACTCGTGCCCGCGCAGATCGGGCAGAAGGTGAAGCCGCCGATATCCCCGTTCACGGCGTCCATCACGCCCTGCAGCGGCCGAAATTCGGCCGCGACGGTCGGGCAGTTGCGGTCGGTATGCAGCATGTGCCCGCCTTCCGGATTATAGTAGTAGCACTCGGGCGTCTCCGCGTCGTCCTGTGTAAACGGATAAAGCGGGCAGCAGTCCTGACAGGGCAGGTAGCCTTCCGCGGAGGCGTAAATCTCGTCCCAGGACGAGAACCGGACGACCGTCATCTTCTCGGGCAGGTCTCCCGGGGCGATATCCTCGCAGAACGGATCGCGGTGAATGACCGGGCTGCCTTCCTCCACAAAGAAAACGCTGGCGGAAGCCGAAACCGCCAGGCACAGCATGACCAAGGCCAGAAAAGAAGAAGCGAAGCGTTTCACAGGATCATTCCTTTCCGCACGGAACCGTACTACGAATCAAACGGAAACGGAGGGCGGATTCTTCCGATTTTCACGCCGACGGAAACGGAAAGGGGGCTTCGCTGCTCTTCGGGTTCCCACTTTGCAAGGAAAACGGCGGCTCTGAAAGATCATTCAAAGCCGCCGTCGGACGGTTGGGTACTGTTATTCGCATCGCGCCGCCGCGGGGAAGGCTCTCTCACGGGCCGTCGGGCGGGCAGCCGTTATCCTTCCGCACCGGCCTGACATACTTGAAAACCCGCTCCGGGTTGTAGTACAGGTAAATGATTCTGCCGGGGGAGGTGTCAAAGCGGTAGCCGGTGCCAGTAAAATCGAAAGTGGCCATCGCCTTTTCGATTCTTTCCTCCACGCTGCGGTTTTCCTGCTCATAATCGAACGGCCCGTGCTCAAAAACGATATACTCGGCTTGGGGAATATCGGCCAGAAGCATCTGCGGCGGCACTTCGCCCTTGTAGTCTGAGGGAAGCCGCGCGCCATAGCACTCCGTGCGTGGAAAACCCCAGTCGCAGAGCCTGCCTTCCGGATCGCTGATGTATGCCATTACCTGACCGTTGCCGCTGTTGGTTTCGCTTCCCCCGTCGTCATCCAGTTTTCCCTTGATGCTGTCGAGCAAGCCGCAAATCGTATCGCAGTCCTGCCCCGGAACAAGACTTTGCTTTTGCCAGAAATCCCAGTAGCCGTTGCTCTCGTAGTTTTTGATGTGCAGGAATCTATGCGCGGGTATGGTTACGAAGTAGATTTGAACGTCGCCGTCGGATTTTGCCATGCCGATCTCCCCCATTCCAAATAAGTAGCGATCAAAGGCGTTTATTTTCGTCCGAAGAACGACGGGCCTGGGCTTCCTGCGGTACTCGCTTGGCACCACGCCGTATGCGGCCTTGAAGGCTCTTGTAAAGGCCTCGTGCGATGAAAAGCCGTAGTCAAATGCGATGTCCAGAAGGCCCTTCCCGCTGTCCCTTACCTCTTTGAGCGCAAAGGCCAGCTTTCGCTTCCGCAGATAATCCCGAAACTGCATGCCCGATATCTCTTTGAATTTCCTCGTCGTATGAAATTCGGAATAACCCAGCCTGCGGGAAAGAAAGCGCAGCGTCAAGGCCTCGTCGTTATGGTCTTTGATGCACCTGTCCATTTCATCGACGATGACCTGTATTTGCTGCCGCCACTCGTACATTCGTCCGTTCACCTCGCCTGGTCCGATCAGCTTCCATCATAAAGCAATGGGAGAATCATCGCTTGATCCGACTTGCTGTTATTCGTCTTTCCCTGATTATATCACGATAACTTCAGCCTGTTCTAATCGTCGGCATTAAACGGCTCTCGCTCTTTTTCATCCTATTGGCCCTCCGTATTTAGCTCAATGGCCAGGCTCATATCCGTTTCCTGTACGCCGTCCGCACCGTAGTCTCCCGTAGGCGCGACAAACATCCTGTCCGGGTAGCTTTCCAGCGGCGTAACCTCAATACGGATTACGAAGTGCCGCGTCTCGTCCGTTTCGCCTGCGGGCAAACCGTAGTAGCTCGTAGCACGGTCCCCCAGCACCTGCCCCTGTTCGTTTACCAGCCCGATGGAGTACCACGGGCGGATACACGCCAACGCCGTTTCGGCATTCATGGTGTCCGGTACGTCTACGCGCAGTTCCACCGTGTTGCAGATCGGGGAGAGTTTGGCCTCGATCACGGTGACGGTATAGGAATCGTCCCCTTCGCCAAAGGTCGCGGGTGCCGTCGGCGTCACGTCCCGCAGGAGATTTGCCGCCACATAGCGGACGGGGATCAGCATTTGCTGTTCTTCCAATGTGTCCGCTGCTTTTACCGGAACGCCCAGCGTGAAGTCTTGCGTCGGTGCGGCGATCCGCTTGCCCTCGCTTTCCGTCAGCAGCAGTTCAAAATAGATCAGCGCTTCGCCATCATCGGTTCCTACGGCGTTTTGCCCGCCGCTGCCGCCGGTCATGCCGAACACTTCTCCGTCCAGGGTGAACCAGTCGAAGCTGTACAGCGCGGTAACGCCGTCCGCCGCCAGCGCTTCGCCAAAAGCGCCGTCGCCATAGGCCTCCTCCTCCGTTAAGGGGCGCGAAACCGTATCGTTCTGCACGCTCATCACGAAGCGAACCGCCTGGCCGTCGTATACCGCTTCTGTTACGCGCAGGGTGGTGTTCCCCACGGTCATCTCCGCCAGATCGCTCTGCGTAAGCTCCGTTGCCTGGGGCAGCACTTTGTCCCTTCCGATCAGGAAATCGAACACGCCCAGTCGCACGCCCTCGGCAATGCCAAGCGCGCCCAGAATCAACAGCACGCCCGCCAGCGCCCAGCCCAGAATACGTTTGCGGCTCCTGCGGGGCTGCTTCTCCCTCTCCGGCGCGGCCTCGAAATGAATGCGGTCCAGCGCTTGATCCACAGCCTTGTCAAACAGGGGGGAATCCTTGGGAAAAGCGGAAAGCATCTCATCACGACTCACACTCATGATCTGTCCTCCTCTGATAACAGTTCGCCCAGCCGTTTGCGTCCCTGCGACATGCGGCTTTTGACGGTGCCCTCCGGGATATGCAGGGCCTGGGAGATTTCCGCGATGGTGAAACCCTCCAGATAGGAGAGCACTACGGGCAAACGCAAAGTGGTCGGCAGTTCTTCCAGCGCGTTATGCAGCCGGATATTGTCCGCCTGCGGCGGAGCGGGCAGGTCGTCGCGAAGCTCCGTTAAGCGCATTCGCTTTCGCTTGCGCAATAGCGCGTTGCACTCGTTGATCAGGATCCGCGTGAACCATGCCTTCATCGCCTGCCGGTTTCTCAGCTTGCCTCGGGAACGCCAGGCGCTCATCAACGCCTGCTGCACCGCGTCGGCACAGTCCTGTTCGCTGTGCAGCATGGCGTAGGCAATGTGAAACAACAGTTTTTGGTATTGCCGTACCGCGTTTGTAAACGTCTGCTCGTCCATTGTGCACCTCCCAAGGGTTTCATCAACCGGTTGCGTATACTATGAGGTTCGGCGGAAGGGTTTGGTTCGGAATATCTGAAATTATTCTACCATCCGCCGCCAATCCGAAGGAAGCCCAAGGACGCGGAAAAAGGAAACGGGATGCGACGCGTCCAAGAATCTTATTGCGTTGATACCGCCGGGCAGTTCGCCTGGGCTCGACATCAAGCCGTTGAGGTCGTGTTTTCTTCTCCCCCGGCTTGACGCCGCGCCCCGCAAACGGTACAATGCGGTCGGAAGCCCCTGGACGGCGAACGCCCGCGGCGCTGCGCTTCGTACCCTCCGGGGAACGGCAATAAAACTATTGTGAGGCGTGCCTATGGCTTGTACAACGATTCTGGTTGGGAAAAAAGCGTCCTATGACGGCTCAACGATGATCGCCCGGAACGACGATTCGGGTTCCGGCGGCTTTACCCCGAAAAAATTCACGGTGGTGGCGGCCCGGCAACAGCCGGAGCCGTATCAGTCCGTGCTGTCCCACGTGCGGATTCCGCTGCCGGCCGACGCCATGCGGTATACCGCCGTGCCCAACGCCGTCGCGGGCAAGGGCATCTGGGCCGCCAGCGGGGTGAACGAGGCCAACGTAGGCATGACGGCCACGGAAACCATCACCTCCAACCCGCGGGTGCTGGGCGCCGATCCGCTGGTGAAATACCGGCCGGCGCAGGACGGCCGCCCCGAAATGGCCGGTGGCATCGGCGAGGAGGATATCGTATGCCTCGTGCTGCCCTACATTCACAGCGCGCGCGAGGGCGTGCTTCGGTTGGGCGACCTGCTGGAAACCTACGGCACCTATGAGATGAACGGCATTGCCTTTCAGGATCGGGACGAAATCTGGTGGCTGGAAACCGTCGGCGGCCACCACTGGATTGCCAGGCGCGTGCCGGACGACAGCTACGTCGTGATGCCCAATCAGCTGGGGCTGGATCAATTCGATCTTGGGGATGCCTTCGGCGAGCAGAAGCAGTATCTGTGCTCCAAAGACCTGCGCGAGTTTATCGAACACAGCCACCTGAACCTGTCGCTGAGCGGCGGGCTGAACCCGCGCGACGCCTTCGGCAGCCGCGAGGACGCGGATCACGTATACAACACGCCGCGCGCCTGGTTCATGCTGCGGTACTTCAACCCCCGCACCAAGGCGTGGGACGGCCCCGCTGCGGCGTACACCCCTCGTTCGGACGATTTGCCCTGGTGCATGGTGCCGGAGAAGAAGATTACGCCGGAGGACGTGAAATACGCGCTTTCCTCCCACTATCAGGGTACGCCGTACGACCCGTACGATACCCACGGCGATCCGGCGCCGCGCGGCGCCTACCGTGCCATCGGCATCAATCGCAACGATTTTATGGCGCTTCTGCAGCTGCGCCCGCAGGCGTCGGCAGAGTTTTGCGCCGTGGAATGGCTCGCCTTTGCCTCCAACGCGTTTAACGCGATGGCGCCCTTCTACGCCAACGTATCCACGACGCCCGCCTATCTCTCCCAGACCACGCAGGCCGTGAGCACCGAGAGCTTCTACTGGGTCAGCCGCCTGATTGCCGCGCTGGCGGATGCCGCCTACGGCAAAGCCGTTTCCCACATCGAGCGCTATCAGCTGGCCGTGCACGCGCAGGGACACGAGCTGATCGGCCGTTACGATGTGCTTCTGTCCCGGGAGTCGGACACGTCCAGGCGGGCCGCCCTGCGGGAAGAGGCCAATCAGGCCGTGGCGGATATGGTGCGGCGGGAGGCTGCCGACACGCTTGGCAAGGTGCTCAACGAACAGAGCAACCACATGAAAAACGCGTTTTCCCGCTCCGACGCCTAGAGAGCCCAATAATCATCTGCGCCCCGATGCAGGCTGCATCGGGGCGCAGTGCCTTTGTAGACTTGTTCTTTCTCAACGCCCGCCGGGTTTCTTCGTTGTCTGCTGCGAAAACAGGGCTTCCTGCCCATCCGGCTCAGTGGTACCGCGCGGGGTTCATTTTTCGCGGCCTGCGGCGCTTGCCCAACGCCGTCCATACCGTTCGGTTGCACGGGCGGAGAACAACGAAAACCTATTTCATCCATGGGCGGTCGATGTTGGTGGCGGGGTCTTTA
>CAZXJI010000013.1:0-92987 GCA_964640955.1 uncultured Oscillospiraceae bacterium
GCAGGCTTGTCGGGCGGCCGTACTGCGCGTACGCACGCCCGCAGGGCGGGCGGACGAACGCTGTGCGGCCGGACGACTATCCTGTGCTTCAAGCACGATCCCTCGTGCTTAGCCCGCCGTATAAGGAGGCGACCCGAAGGGTGCAGGGGCGAGCGGAAAGCCCCTGCCCGTACCCGCAGGTACGGAACCCTGCGTTCTGCCTCCGCAGAGGCAGTTCCCTGCGCGCCCGCACCCGCAGGCACGGAACCCCACGCTCGCGCTCCCGGCGCGAAACTACCGAAAATACTTGCCGTGCACCCGCGTCTGCGGCGTGAGCAGCTCCGAGTTGGTCACGCTGCGGTTGCGCACCACGTTCAACACCAGGCCGATACCGGCCATGTTGGTGATCAGGTTGCTGCCGCCGTAACTCAGGAACGGCAGGGGTATGCCGGTAACCGGCATGAGCCCTGTGGTCATGCCGACGTTTTCGAACACGTGGAAAAGCATCATCGCCATCACGCCGATGATCACCATCTGCCCAAAGCGGTCCATGGTGTAGCGCGCCAGGTACATCAGCCGCAGAACGATCAGCAGGTATATGCCCACTACGAACATGGCGCCCATGAACCCGAACGCCTCGCCGATGGTGGAAAAAATGAAGTCCGTCCAGTCCTCCGGAACGTAGTCCAACTGACTGAAACTGCCCTGTATAAACGTACCGATGCCGTTGAGGCCGCCGGAGCCGATGGCCATTTTGGAGTTGTTCACCTGATAGGTGGCCGCCTCGTCCACCAGATCGGGGTTGAGGAAGGACAGGATACGCGTGATACGGTAATCCGTCGAACCGGAGGCGACGGTCACGGCGTAGAGCACCGCCAGCCCGATGACGGCCACGGCGATCAGCCCGCCCATCACCCGCATGCGGATGCCGCCGAAGTAGAGCATCACGCCGAAAACGAACACCATGACCAGCACGGAACCCGTTTCATGCTGGGCAAGCGTCAAAACCCACGGAATGCCCATGAGCGCGGCCAGCCGCAGGGCGCTGCTCCAGCTGCCCATGGGGTCGCTGTTCTTTTCCAGGTATTTCGCGGTGACGATGATGCAGGCGAGCTTGACGAACTCGGAAGGCTGCAGGGTGTAGCCCCACAGGATGTCGATCCACGCCTTCACGCCCGTGGCCTGGCCGCCCAGCGCCACCAGCAGCAGCCCGCAGGCGAAGTAGTAGAAAAGCTGGGAGCGGCGGCGGATGAACTCGTAGGGGAAAAAGGTGATGACGCCCACCACGATGGGGGAGATCAGAAAGAAGATCGCCTGCCGCAGGCCGTAGTACGAGGAGACGATGTAGTTGAGCAGCGTATTCTCCGTGCTGGAGGAGGTGGAAAACGTGGCGACGGCCACGCACAGCACGCCGAAGGCCGACAGCGTGTACACCATGGCCGTCAGCCAGAAGTCGAAATGCGCCTTGGAGCGGCGCGACTCGTTGAGCATCATGGGTTAACGATCCCTCCCCGGATGTTGAAAAGGCGGACGGGCGGCTCATACTCATTCAAATCATTAACGCCGGTTTGTTGCCGAGGTTTTTTGCCGTGACCACGACGAAAAGACGATGGCGGCAAATGAGCGCTAAAGGTTTGGAAGAGTATCAGCCGAACAGGCCGAAGAAACGGCGGCGGCGCCTGAACGCGGGCATGGGCACGTACTCGCCCAGAAAACGCTGGCTGATGCGCGTAAACGCCTCCTGCGCCGGGCCTTCCTCCTCCAAAACGGTATGGTGGCGGTTGAGCGCGCGCAGCACCCGGCGATCCTCGGGCACGTACCCCAAAAGCGGCACGTCCAGCGTATTGGCGACGGTCTGGGGGCTGTACATGTCGCCGCTTGCGACCAGCTCGGGCACGACGCGGTTCACCACCAGCATCGGCCGGGGCTTGTGGTTGGCTTCCAGAAGCGATATCGCGCGCTCCGCGTCGCGAATGCTCACGTCGTCGGGCGTCACCACCAGCAGCGCGTGGTCGGCGCTGCGCAGGGGGCACACCACCCCGCGGTCGAGCCCCGCGGGCGAATCCATGAGCACGTAGGAGAAGCGCTTGCGCAGTTTTTTGGCGATGCGCTCCATCATTTCGTCGGTCATATCGTCTGCGCTGCCCAGCTGGGACGCCGGCAGAAGGGAAAGCGCCGGTGCCTGCGGATAACGCGCGAGCGCGTATTTCAGCTTGCAGTCCTTATGGGCCACGTCGATCACGTCGTATACGATCTGGTTGTGCATCCCCAGCATCATGTCCAGGCTGCGCAGGCCGATATCCATATCCACGGCGACGGTCGGCAGCTGCCGGCGCGCCAGGGCGACCGCCAGCGCGGCCGTCACGGTGGATTTGCCCACGCCTCCCTTTCCGGAGAGGACGATCCAGGTCTGACTCATCGGCTTCCCTCCCAATCCCGCTACGGCGCCAGCATGTTGCCGCCGGGGAACACCCCGCTGTCCGTTCGCAGCGTTTTTTGGTCCAGATACCAGCCCACGAACTCGCGCGCGGCCAGGCTGGCTTCGCCGCCGCTGTACCCGCTGGGGATGAACACGACCACCGCGATCTCGGGATTCTCGTAGGGGGCCAGCATAATGAACCATGCGTTGTTCTCAAGGTCGATGCTGGTCACCTCGGCGGTTCCCGTTTTACCGCAGACGTCCTCGGTGTAGTCCCAGCTGCGGAAGTACTTTTCAGCGGTACCGCTTTCGTCAACCACGCCTTTCATCCCCTTGAGGATCAGCGTGAGGTATTCGTCCAGGTTTTCGTCTTCGAACTGGTTCATGACCGTGGGTGTTCGCTGGCTTAAGATGTCGCCCTCCGGGGAGGTGATGCTGTCCACGATCATCAGGTTGTACACGGTACCGCCGTTTGCGATCGCCGCTGCGTAGCGGCTGACGGCGGCGGGCGTAACGGTGGTGATGGACTGTCCGATGGCGACCTGTATGGTCTGCGCGCCGCCCCACTTGATATCGTTGAGGTAGTTGTAGATGTCGCCGATTACCGATTGCAGGTAGACCATCTCGCGCGTCATGTTCAGTTCTTCCATCAGGATCGGGCGCATGGAAACGACCCAGTCGGTCTGGTTGGTGTTGACCGCCATATCCATAAGGCGCTTGATGCAGCGGTTCAGGTGTTCGTCGTCGTAGGTGATGTTGCGGATGGCACCCTGGTTTTTGAGGTGTTTTTTGATGGAGTTGAACACGATGATGGGCACGGCCGTATCCTGCGAGGCTTCGTCCATCGCCTTGTCGGGGTCGTAAAGGCTCGTCTGGCAGCCCACGATGCTGCGCTGCTCGCCGGGCAGATCGACGCCGGTCTTGCTGGTGAGGCCGAACTCGGAGGCGTACTGGTACAGCCGCGTTTCGCCCAGGCGCGCGCCCAGGGTATAGAAGAAATAGTTGCAGCTGTGCTCCAGCCCCTCGACGATCGTCTGGTACTGGTGCTTGTAGCGCTGCGATTCGCTGATCCAGCACCGGGGGGCGGTGGAAAGGTCGGTGGTATACAGGGTGAAGTAGCCCGCGTCGCTGATGGTCTCGTTGGGCTTCAGCTCGCCCTCCATCAGCGATCCCAGCGCCGAAACCATCTTGAAAATCGATCCCGGCGTGCCGCGCGCCTGGATGTTGTAGTTCATCAGGAGGTTGCGGTCGTCGCTGAGAATCTCGATGCTTTCGGGGCCGGCCGCAACGAGGGCGTTCAGGTCGTAGGTGGGGTAGTTGGCCATGGCGAGCACGCGGCCCTGCATATCGATAACCATCATGGCGGCGCGGTCGGCCAGCGAAAGCGGGTACTTCTCCCAGTTGCGGCTTTCGATGTCGGCCTTGTTGCTTTCAAGCCAGCTGTTGAGCATCAGCTTGGTTTCCTGCGTCTCGCGCGTCTTGGCCACGTTTTCGGCCAAGGCGCGCTCGGCCTGCTGCTGATAGCTGGCGTAAATGGTCAGCTTGACGTTGTTGCCGTCCTGAGGCTCGACGTAGCTCAGCTCGCGGGTGATCTTGCCGACGCTGTCGCGTTCGACGATCTTGTAGCCCTGGCGGGCGTCGTTATCCTGCGTCAGCCAGTCCTCCATGGAGGACTCGATGCCGTCCAGGCCGATGGTATCGCTGTACTTGTAGCCCTTGGCCTCCAGCTCCTTCCACTTGCTTTGGGAGGGAATGGCCCCGATGTAGCCGATCACCTGCGCCGCCAGGGTGCTGCGCGGGTAGATGCGCTTGGTGCCCACCGCAATCTCCAGCCCCGGCAGGGTCATGGAACGGGTCTCGATCTCGATGACCGTTTCGTAGGGCACGTCCTCGGCGATGACGATGGGCTGGGAGTTGTACAGGTTCATCTGCATTTCGGAATAGACCGCCATGACCTTGAGCATCTTTTCTTCGCTCATGTCGTCGGGGATCTGATAGCGGCTCTTGAGGCGGGCAATGGCGTCGTTTGCGGTGGGGACGCTGGTGGTGGTGAAGTAGTTGTTGTCGCGCCACTGCGTTTCGCGGGTCTGCAGCACCGCCTCGCTGACGCCGGAGCCGAAGTCGAACTGCCACTCGTCCGGATTATCGGGGTCATGCTCGATGACGAAATCGACGGAAAGCTCGTTGCCGTTCTCCTCGATAATGTCGATGGCGTCCGAAATGGACTGCGTAAACTCGGCATAGTCCGTTTTGCTGTTCTGCGAGGCGTCGCGGTAGAAGGTGACGTTGTAGATCATCTCGTCCTTGGCGAGAATCACCGCGTCCGCGTCGGTAATCATGCCGCGGCTGCCGCGCAGGGTGATTTTGGTGGTGCGGCGGTTTTCGGCGCTTTGGGCGTATTCCTCACCGGAGTTGAGCTGGATGTTGGCAAGACCGTAGACCAGATACACAAACATGGCCAGCACGATGATCAAAAACACCACGTAGCGGGCCCTGAGATTGTATTCGCCGCGATCCAGCCTGCGTTTGGGGGAACCGTGCATACGCACTCCTTTCTGCATTCGCGCGCCCCGCCGGGGAAAAGAGGCGGTGTGCGCGAAGTACGGCGCAAAATGAACGGGTGGGGCGCTCAGCGCGCTTTTTTCAGCTTATACACCCCGAACCACCAGCGGATGGGGAATTGAAGGATGCCGGCGAGCGCGGCGGTATAGCATACGGAAATCAGCGCGCGGCCGTAGTGGGTGGCACCCAGCTGGATGCCGTTTAGGTAGATGTAGAGCAGGTTGACGGCTTCGAAAATGGAGATGCTGACGAGCGCGCCGAACACGGTACGCAGGTGCGCGGGCAGGTTGCCGCCGTGCTTGCCCAGGGTGCGCTCCTCCTCCAGCTTGCGCTCGCTCTTGTCCGAGAAAGCCAGGGCGCCCAGCATCGCGCAGACCGGGTAAAGGATGAGGTTCAGGTAATTGAGCGCCGGCACCATGATCTCCAGCAGATATCCGACGGTCAGCGAGAGGACGAAGGTGTATTTGCGGCCCAGGCCGACGCTGACCACGGCGCACACCGCCAGCGCGATGTTGGGCGCCACGCCCCCCACGGCGATGTAGGCCGCCACCGTGGACTGCAAAAGGTAGGTCAGCAGCACAAGCAGCGCGAATTTGAAGCCTCTTCTGAACACTACTGATCATCCTCCACCGAAATATCCAGCGGGGGCGGGGTGGGGGTGGGCGTCGCGGTCGGCGCGAGGGTGAAGCCGTAGGTGTTGTCGGTTTCGAGGTTGCTGGGCACCTGGTACTCGAAAACGTTCGTGTCGGAAGCGGGGGTCTGGGTAGGCTCCGCGTCGGGCGAAACGGTGGTCGTCGTTTCGTCCCCTTCCGAGGGCGCGGGCGTGGCGGTCGGCACGGGGGTGGGCGCGAGCTGGTAGAAATCCGAACCGATCTGGATGGTGGGAACAGGCTGCTCGGTATCCAGCGGGGTAAAGGTGAGGGAGTCGCTGCTGCTGGTGCGCGCCTCCACGGCCTCCGCCTCGGGCTGGTAGCGCAGGACGATCACGTATTCGATATGTTCAAAGTCGGCCGTGGGCTCCACGACGATGTAGCTTTTGTTGCTCTCCATCCCGCGCGTGCTTTCCCGCACGGTGCCGATGGGAATGCCCTTGGGGAAGGACATGCCCACGCCGGAGGTGACCACCGAATCGCCGGGGCGCGGCAGATGATCGTCCGGCAGGTAGTACATGCGGCACATCGCCGTGCCGTCCACGTCCAGGGTGCCGCGCACGGTGCCCTGGTCGCGTGTGGAGGAAATAAGCGCGGCGATGCTCGCCTCGCTGTCGATGATGGTGCGCACGCTGGACTTGGTGGCGGTGACGTTGTAGGTGTAGCCGACCAGCGCGCCGTCCATGGTGACGGCCATGTAGTCCTCCACGCCGTCGTTGGAACCCTTGTTGATCGTGAACACGGAGAAATAGTTGCCCAATTCGCGGTTGATGACCGTGGCAACCAGCGGGTTCAGGCTTTCGTTCACGGAAATTTCGTCGTAAAGATCCTCGTAGACGGACAGCTTGTATTCCAGTTCGTCCGCCAGCATGGCCTGGTAGACGAGTTGCTCGTTCTGCTGTTTTACTTCGTTGTAAGCCAGCTCCAGATTGGCGCGCAGCTTAAGCTTGTACAGATAATTGACCACCGACTCCACGATGCTGGAAAAACCGGCCTGCACCGGGGTCAGCACCGCCGCCACGGCGTTTTCCGGAGCGGTGAAGGAACTGTCCTCCGTGACCAGCCACAACAGGTGGGAGCCAGCAAACCCGAGCAGGGCCAGCACCACGACGATGATCAAAATGCGGCGCAGCACGGGCCTGGGCTTTTTAACGTCTTTTCTGCGTTTCGTTTTGGGTTCCTTGAGCCTCATTCATTCTCCTCCGGCGTCACGGTAACGTTGGTTCGCCGTTTCCTCAGCTTTGCTTGAGGAAGCTCGTCCGGCCCAGGTGCTGGAGCAGTTCGAAATTCTCGATAATATTGCCCAGCCCCAGCGCGGCGCAATCCATGGGCTCCCGCGCCAGCAGCACGGGGATGCCCAGCTCGCTGGCGATCATCTGGTCCATGCCGTACAAAAGCGCACCGCCGCCGGTGATGTAGATGCCGTTGTGCATCACATCCGCCGCCAGTTCCGGGGGCGTGCGCTCCAACACCCACTTGATGGCGCTTAAAATGGCGGAGCACGGCTCGTGAATGGCCTCGTAGATCTGGGTGGAAGTGATTTCGGTGGTCTGAGGAAGGTTGGTGACCATGTCGCGGCCGCGGATGCGCGCCCGGCGCTCCTCCCGGATGGGGAGCGCTGCGCCTAGATCCAGCTTGACTTCCTCGGCGGTGCGATCCCCGATGAGGATATTGAACTCCCGCTTGATGAAGTTGATGATGGCTTCGTCCATCTTCACCCCGCCCACGCGAATGGAGTGGCTGATCACCACGCCGCCCAGCGAGATGACGCTGACGTCCGTGGTGCCGCCCCCGATGTCCACGATCATGCAGCCGCTGGGGTCGAACACCGGCAGCCCGCTGCCCAGCGCCGCGGCGAAGGGCTTTTCCACCAGGTACACCTTACGCCCGCCGGAGACGCGCGCGGCCTCCATCACCGCGCGCTGCTCGATGCCCGAAATGGAGCACGGATAGGTTAAAAACAGCCGGGGTCTGAACAGGTAGCTCGATCCGATGGCCTTGCGGGAAAAGTACTGCAGAAGGATCTGCGTCATGTCGAAATCGGTAATCACGCCTTCGCGCATGGGCCGCACGGCCATGACGCCCTCGGTGGTGCGCCCCAGCATGATCTTGGCGTCGTCGCCCACGGCGCGCACCTTGCGTTCGTTGGTGCTTTCCACTACGACGATGGTGGGCTCGTTGACCACGATGCCCTTGCCCTTAACGAAAACGAGCGTATTGCTGGTGCCCAGATCGATGCCCAGGTCATGCGCTACGAAAGCCATTCTTTACACATCCGTTCCTGTTATCAAAAAAACATACCGGGTTGGTTTATCGCGACCTTTCCACTTCCCAGGCGATGCCGGCGGCCGAAAGCAGCGCAGCCGCCGCCGAAAGCGGCAAACCGATGACGTTGGTCGGGCTGCCCTCGATACGCTCCACGAAAATGCCGCCGACGCCCTGCATGCCGTAGGCGCCCGCCTTGTCCAGCGGCTCGCCGGTCTGCACGTACCGGACGATCTCCTCCGGGGCCATCCTGCGGAACTTGACGCGGGTGGTTTCGACCCGCTCATGCACCGCGCCCCCGGGCATGTGCAGGCACACGCCCGTGTAGACCGAGTGCCACCGTCCGGAAAGCATGCCGAGCATCCTCTGCGCGTCCGGCACGTCCGTGGGTTTGCCCAAAATCAGATCGTCCGCGCAGACCAGCGTATCGGCGGAGAGGACGGGCAGGGACGGATAACGCGCAAAAACGTCCGCGCCCTTGAGGCGCGCGAGCGCCGCCACGCGCTCCAGGCCGGAGCCGGAGGCGTTCTCCTCCGCGTCGGAGGGGACGACGGCGAAAGGAATGCCTAAATAAGCCAACAGCTCGCGTCTGCGTGGCGAGCCGGAAGCCAGAATCAACCGCGCCTGAGAAACAGAGGTTTCCATGCGGCGTTCTTCCCCCTTCCGCCCGCCGGTTCCATGACATAGTATTATAGCACACGGGGTCAACCTGCGTACAGGGATCGCGCGATTTTGTTACGGGCCGGCGGGGCGGCGGCCGCGGGGCGGGAGGCTTGACTTACCGCCGGAAACAAAGGATAATAGTACCTGCCGCCGGAACGGGCGCGTCCGGCGGCGCCATGAAACTGCAGGTTGGGAGCGAAACATGAAACAGGTCATTTGCGGCGTGGAGCGCGGCTCCGTCGCCGAGCGGTACGGGCTTAAGGAGGGCGACGCGATCACGGCCATCGACGGCGAGCCGGTGCTCGACGAGATCGATTACCAGGCCCTGAGCGCCCGCGCCGACCCGGCCCTTTCGCTGGAAAGGGCGGACGGAACGCGGGAGACGGTCACGCTTCGCAAGGAGGACTGGGAACCGCTGGGCCTGCGCTTCGGCGAAAGCATGGCGCTGAGGCCCCGCACGTGCCGCAACCGCTGCGTGTTCTGCTTCATCGACCAGATGCCCCCCGCCATGCGGCCCTCCCTGTACGTAAAGGACGACGACTGGCGATACTCGCTGATGATGGGCAACTTTGTGACGCTGACCAACGTGGACGAGGAGGAGTTTGCCCGCATCATCCGGCGCAAGGCTTCGCCCCTGTATGTAAGCGTGCACACCACCGATCCGACGCTGCGCGCGCGCATGATGAACAACCGCTTCGCGGGGGATATCCTTGCGCGGCTCAACCGCCTTGCGGAGGCGGGCATCCGCTTTCACTGCCAGATCGTGTGCTGCCCCGGATGGAACGACGGCGAAGCGCTGATGCGGACGCTTGCCGACCTGCGGGCGCTGGCGCCCGCGGCGCTCTCCGTGGCGGTGGTACCGGTGGGGCTGACCCGGTTCCGGGAGGGGCTTACGCCGCTCCGGACCTTCGACCGGGCCGGCGCCGCGGCGCTGCTTGCCATGCTCGCCCCGTTCCAGGAGGAATGCCGCAAGGAACTGGGCACCACGTTCGTGTTCCCCAGCGACGAGTTTTATTGCCTAAGCGGCGCGCCCGTGCCGCCCGCCGCATGGTACGAGGGCTTCCCCCAGATTGAGAACGGCGTGGGGATGCTGGCGAAATTCGAGCAGGAACTGCTGGAGGCCGAAGCCGACGAAACGGAGAAGCGGGCCTGCCCGCCCCGCACGTGGGTGATCGTTTCCGGGGTCGCCGCCGCGCCGCATATGCGGCGGTTCGCCGAGCGCTTCAAGCCCGAAGGCACGCGGGTGCGGGTCGCCGTGATCCAAAACCGCTTCTTCGGCGAAACGGTGACGGTCACCGGCCTGTTAACCGGCGGGGATACGCTTGCGCAGCTTTCGCCGGAGACGCTCGCCGGGGCGGACGCGGTGTTCATCAGCCGCAACATGCTTCGCCACGAGCGGGACCTGTTTTTGGACGACATGACGTTTGAAGAGTTTACGCGCCGGCTGCCCGTGCCCGTGCGTGTTACGGAGGACGGGTACGACCTGTATCTGGCGCTGCGGGGACGCGGGGCCCAAGAAGGAGAATAAATCATGGCAAAGCCGCTGGTGGCCATCGTGGGCCGCCCCAACGTGGGTAAATCGACGTTTTTCAACCGCATCGCCGGCAAGCGCATCTCCATCGTGGAGGATACGCCCGGCGTGACGCGCGACCGCGTTTATGCGGACGCGGAGTGGATGGGCCGCCGCTTCACGCTCATCGACACCGGCGGGCTGGACATGCGAAGCGACGACGTGCTGCTGTCCCAGATGCGCCGCCAGGCACAGATCGCCATGGACACGGCGGACGTCATCTGCTTTTTCTGCGACGGACGCGTGGGCCTCACCGCCGAGGACGCGGAGGTCGCCGATTATCTGCGCAAGACCCGCAAGCCGCTGCTGCTGGTAGTGAACAAGGTGGATTCCCCCGAGCAGGAGGATGCGCTCTACGAGTATTACAACCTGGGCCTGGGCGACCCCATCGCCGTGTCCAGCGCGAACATGCTGGGCCTGGGCGACCTGCTGGAGGCGATCGTCAAGCTGCTGCCCCCGCCACAGCCCGGCGAAGCGGAGGAGGACGAGCACATTATCCAGCTGGCGGTGGCCGGGCGGCCCAACGTGGGCAAAAGCTCGCTGTGCAACCGTCTGCTCGCCCAGGAGCGCACCATGGTCAGCGATATTCCCGGCACCACGCGGGACGCCATCGACACGCTCTTCACGGACGCGGACGGCACGCGCTTCAACGTCATCGATACCGCCGGCATGCGCAAAAAGAAAGCGGTCGAGGACGAGAGCCTCGAAAAATACAGCGTGCTTCGCTCCATCGCGGCCATCGACCGTTGCGACGTGGCGCTGCTGCTGTTGGACGCGCAGACGGGCGTGACCGAGCAGGATACCAAGATCGCCGGACTGATGCTGGACGCGGGCAAGGCGGTGATCGTGGTGGTCAACAAGTGGGACGCGGTCGAAAAGGACACGGGCACCATGGAAACCGTGCGCAAAAAGGTGCTGGACGACCTGAAATTCATGAGCTACGCGCCGGTATTGTTCCTGTCGGCGCTCACCGGGCAGCGCGTGAACACGGTGCTTGCCAAGGTGAAGGAAGTGTACGAGAACTACCGCCGCCGCATCCCCACGGGCGTGCTCAACGAGGCGCTGGCCGACGCGCAGGCGAGCCTGCAGCCCCCCATGCAGGGCGGGCGGCGACTGAAGATCTATTACGCCACGCAGCCGACGGCCTGCCCGCCGACGTTCCTGTTTTTCGTCAACAACCAGGAGCTGATGCACTTCGCCTACGAGCGCTACCTGGAAAACCACTTCCGTAAGAGCTTCGCGCTGGAGGGCACGCCCATCCGCTTCGTGCTGCGGGAGAAAAAGAAGGACGAGGCGCGGCCGTAAAGCGAGAACGGACATCAACGGATTGTACTAAAACAAACGCCCTTCTCCGTTTTGCGGAGAGGGGCTTGTATATTCTTGAGCGGTTCATGCGGTTCGCCGTCATCCCCCAAGGGGAAGGTTGGGGAGGGGACCGCAGTCCCTTCCCCAAAGGGGCGTTAATCGCCCCGCGTCCCTTCCCCAAAGGGGCGATTAACGCCCCGCTACCACGTCGCCTTGCTCGCGGCGGTCACGGCCTTCTGGTGCGCCGCGTCCACGACGTCGGTGCCGTGGGTCTTGCTGTTCTTGAAATGGATGCAGAAATGCCCGTCGAAATCATTATCGTCGATGGTGGTGGTTCCGTGAGGCATGCCGTTCATGGACGCCGCGTACACATGGCCCTTATACAGGATCAGGATGGGCCTGCGGTTCCAGCTCCACGATCCGCCGTAGATGCTCTTCATGGTCGCGGTGTCGTCCGCGGTCAGGGGTTCCGCGTCCAGATGGTTGTAACCGCTCCACCGTTTGGCCTTGAAGGTTTTGCCGGTGCGCACGTCCTTGATGGTGAAAACCGCCTTTTTGGGAATCACGCTGGTCACGTTGTCGGCGAACCAGTCCAGTACCTCGGTGGTGTACGTCGTGGTGGAGGAGGAACTGGACGAGGACGAGCTTTTCTTCGTGGAAGAGCTGGAAGAACTGGAAGAACTGGACGAGGATGAGCCGGTGTTAAACAGCACCCGCAGCGTGGCGGCGCCGGCGACGCCGTCCTGGGTCATGCCGCGGTTCTTCTGAAAGCGCTTGACGGCGGCGGTGGTCTTGGCGCCGTAATCGCCGTCGATCGTTCCGCTGTAGTAGCCCAGCAGCTTAAGCGCCTGCTGCAGCTTGACCACGTTCTTGCCGCTGTCGCCTTCCTTGCTGGCGCTGGGTGTGGTGCCGATCTCCTCGATGCTGGAAACGGTGTTGTCGTCGCCGGACGAAGAGGAGGAGGAAGAAGAGGACGATGAGGACGACGAGGACGAAGAAGAAGTCGTCTCCGTTTCGGCGTCGCGGCCGGATACGGTAATGTCGGCCGTCTTGGCGCAGGAACCGAAAATGGAGGTAATCGTCGCTTTGCCGGCAATGCCGTCGGGCTCCAGGTCGGCGGCCTGCTGGTAGAGCGCCACGGCGACCTTGGTGCCGTCGCCGTACACGCCGTCCACGCTCAACGAATAATAATCAAGAATGCGAAGCGCCTTTTGCAGTTTTTTCACGTCGCTGCCCTCGTCGCCGGGGTACAGCGCACCGGGCGCGTCGCCCAGGGCCGCGATCTTGGAAGCGTTGGCGACGACGGAGTTGCTGTCGACGCTCACGTACTTTTTCATCACGTAGCCGGTGTACTTGCCGTAGCGGACCTTGTACCAGTCGCCCGAAAGGCTGAGCACGCTCACCTCGTCGCCGTCGGGCAGGGTCTGCAGGGCGGTGGAATCCTGATCGGCGGATTTGCGCAGCACCACCCGCGCGGTTAAGGTGCCGACCGTTTCGGCATAGGCGGGCGCGAGGTACGAAGCGCTGAAAACAAGCAAAACGGCGAGCGTCATCGCGGCCGCGCGGCGCAGGAAAAGCGTGCGTACGGGAGACGAATGGCGTAAAATCATCGATAACCTCCTTGGAGAGTGAGAAAACAATTGCTCGCACACAATATAGTACACACAGGGTGGAACTGTCAACCCGCGGGAGGATGAGTTTTACAGTTGGAAACGACGCGGAATGCGACTGGTGGTAGTAAAAACGGAAAGATTTTTGCGTCAAACCGCACAGGCTATTGACGAAAACGTTTATGGAGATTAAACTAAATATTGAATGTAAACGCGATCGAATATAAATCGCCGGAGATAATAGCGCATATTTTGGAGGTTTTTGGACTGATTATGAAGCAGTTGAACGGGACGATCACGCTCTCTTTTTTAGAAGAGGACAATCAACAGCGCGTGATCTTCCGCGTCATCCCGCTTTGCACGCGGGAAGGCGTGGTTTTTCACGGCAGAACGACGGAGTTTCCGGATCAGGGCAGCCTGAGAATCGTACCGGATAAGCGGGAGCAGAGTACCTTTAAGGAAAGAATGCGCACCATGGGCTGCCTGTGCGCCATCCACCTGTGCAGCGAGGGCAAGGAACTGGCCAAGGTGCGCCAAAACCGCAACTACGACCCCGGACAGGGCGAAAACAACCAGTTTGCGATTTATTCCGACGTGATCTGCGAGTTTGCCGACGAGGGCGTTTTCGAGGTGTTCGACGAAGACGCGGATTTTGCCGGTGCGCTGTCGCCGCAGGTGCTTGTGCGCCGCGGCAAGGTGCTTTACGGCCCGGTGGAGCGCACGGAGCGGATCGATTGGGCCGCGATGAAGCCCTTCGGCAACGACCGCTACCTGCTGCACACCGTGGAGATTCCCGAGGGCGCGCAGCGCTGCTTTTACTGGAACCCGGAGCAGACCGTCAACTGGCGGCAGCGCCGGGGTACCTTAAGGCGCGGCAAGCCGCGTCTGGCGCAGGACGACGCGGAGGAAGCCGCGCAGGAGGCGGAAACCCGGCTGCGCGAAGAACCGAAACCGTTTAAGCCCGCGCCCATCCCCGCGCCGGTGCCCGACCCCGTGCCCGTTCCCGCGCCAGTGCCCACGCCCGTCCCCACACCCGCCCCCGAGCGGAAAGAATCTGAGGCGGCGCTGCCCATCGGCACGAAGCTGGATATTCTGGACCAGACGATCTCCTTTGAGGAGCAGATTTCCAAGCTGGATCAGCCACTGTCCACCGGGGCGAACCTGCTGGCCCAGCCCAGCGCACCCCAGCCCGCGGCCGACAACAGCGCGCCGCCGCGCGTCAACGGCACGCCGCTGATGCGCATGGGCGTAAAGATTCCCAAGCCCGTCCGCCGCGGCGAGGACTTCCACAACGTGGTGGAGCACCAGATCCGCGCGGCGCAGCGGGAGCCGGACGCCTATCCCAGCGACTTTACCCATATCGACAATCCCCTGGAAAACCTGGATGCGGCGCTGGACGCGGCGTGGGGTTCGCCCGACCTGCGCCGGCAGGTGCTGGACGAACTGAGCCGCAACGAGGCCTTTACCCAGGCTTTCCTCAAATATCTGCGGGAACGCGGGCAGGAACCCGGCGCCGTACAGGCCGCCCGGGAACAGCTGGAGGATATCGAGGCGGAACGCCTGAGCCTGCTGATGCAGCTGGAAAACCTGAAGAGCGACGACAAGCGCGAGCGGGAGGCCTTCCGCCTCAAGCTCTCCCAAAAGAAGCGCGAGGAGCTTTCGCAGCTGGAAGCCAGGACGCAAAGCGCCCGCGCGGAACTGGAAGCGCTGACCGAAGCGCTGCGCACCCTGGGCGGAGAAGCGCGCGCCAAAACGCTGGATGCGCTGGCCGAAGCCGGAGCGACGCTGTGCGCCGCCGACGGCCGGGCCCTTGCGCTGGCGCCGACGATCGGTGTGCTGCGAGCGCCGGAGGCCATGGTGGCCGATGTGCGCGCGGCGCTGGGCCGCTGCGGCTTTGCCTGCAACGAGGACGACGCGACCGAGCTGCTTTTGCACTTCGCGCTGGATGACGCCTTCACCCTTGCGGCGGATACGCCGGGCGCGGCGGAGCTGTGCGCAAGGACGCTGGTGCAAAGCCTCGGGCTTTCGGACGTCGCGGCCTTCACCGACGGCTCCGTATGCCTGCAGGTGGCAAGCCTGCTGACCGACAACGGGCTTCGCACCCCGACGGTCGAGGTATGCCCGCCGGACCGCGCGAGCATCGCCGCTTTCGGTCACAAAACCGTCTGCGTCACGGACCGGGCGGACGGGCTGACGGCCGTGGCGCGGCCGGTGGTCGCCGTGCCCGCGCATAAACCTTACGCGGGACAGGTTCCCGACGCTTCCCCGCTCAAACCCGTTTCGCTCAAGTCGCTTCGCGCGTTATACGAGGAAAGCTCTTCGCTGATGCCCAAGGGTGAGGAATGGCTGGCCGGGCTCGCACAGGCGATGATCGAAGCGGGTGCGCCGCTTTCGGATACGGAGCTGCGCGGCATGCACCGGTTCGTGGCTGCGGCGTCGGCGCGCCTGCGCGGCGGGTTCCTCGCCGCGGCGGACGCGGCGGTTGTCGCCTGGGCGGTGCCCGCGGTGCGCGCGAAGGAAGCGGACCCGGAAGCGCTCAAACCCTTCGTGCAAAGCCTCCCGCGTTCGCTCGCGGCGCTGGGGATGCGCTGAACAAAACCCTCGTAAAGAGAATAAGGCCCGAATCGCGCTGTCCTGAGGCGCGATTCGGGCCTTTCGCTGTCAAGAAGATACATAGCCTTTCCAGGAGGGTGGAGGCGAGGCGTTTCCCACGGCGGCCCCGGCCGCCGTCAGTACGCCGCCGCCATCGCCTGCGTCAGCTGCGCCATGGCCGCGGCCACGTCCGCGCTTGCGGGCGAATCGCCGTCGATGACGCTTTGCAGGTTGGCGATGGCCGCGACGATGTTCAGATACGTGTCGCCCGTGCTGTCCAGGCCGCCCAGCAGGCCCTGCGCGCTCTGGATCAGCGTGCGCGCGTCGGGAATCAGGGTGTTCTGCACCAGCGTATCGTCCCCGCTGGAGGTGGTGTAGCCGTACTGGTGCAGGGTGCAGACCGTGGAAGGCGAACCCAGGAACTCGGTGATAACCGAGGCGTACTTGGAATCGTTGACGAACTTGTACAGCGGGTGGCCCTCCGGAATCACCACCACGCCCTTGACGGTCGTGGAGGGGCAGTACGGCGTGGCGATCATGCCGGTTTCGGTGCACACGGTCGCGTTGCGGTGCATCTGGCACTGCACCGTGGGCACGGTGGGCGTGTACCAGTAGTCGGTCACGGTGCCGTAGCCCATGGCGTCGTTGCGGCAGGCGTCGGTGGCCAATTGCCCGCTTACGGCGCAGGTGGTGACCTTCGTCAGCCCGTAGTCGGACGGATCGCCGTCCAGAATATCCTTGTCGTCGAGGTTTTTCGCCTTGTGGATGGCGGACATGTAGCTTTGCCACAGAAGCGTCGCGCTGTTGCCGCCGGAGGCCTTGGAGGAGAGCGGCTTGTAGTTGTCGTGGCCGATCCACAGCGACGAGCAGTAATACCCCGTCATCCCGCAGAAGAAAATGCCGCGCTGGTCGCTGTTGGTGCCGGTTTTGCCGGCTACGGTCTGGCCCTTGATCTTGGCCTTGGTGGCGGTGCCGGAGGAAACGACGTCCTTCATCATGTCCACCACCAGCCAGGCGGTGGAGGCGCGGAATACCTGCCGGCGCTCCTGCTGCTGATGGCTGTCCCACACCACGTTGCCCGCGCTGTCGGATATGCCCAGGACCGATATGGGCTCCTGGTACACGCCGCCGTTGCCCAGCACCCCGTAGGCGACGGCCATCTGCACGGGGGTGATGCCGCTGGAGCCCAGCGCGAGGCCGAAGGGGGTTGCGTTGATGTGGTCGCGGTCGACGCCCAGCTTCAGCAGGAAATCCACCGAGCGATCCACGCCGACCAGGTTCATCAGCGTATAGGCGGCGCTCACGTTCTGGCTGCGCTTCATGGCGGTGCGCAGGGTGACGGGGCCGGTGTACCCGCCGCCGCCGTAGTTTTTGGGCCAGGTATCCTTGCCGTCCTCGTCCGTCCAGCCGCTGATGGGCAATGGCATGTTGTACACGATGGTCGCGGGCGACGCGCCCAGCTCGATGGCCGGCGCGTACACGGAGATCGGCTTGATGGCGGAGCCCACGGGCATGTTCATGTCGGTGGCGCGGTTCAGGGTCTTGCGCTGGGTGGGCTTGGTGCGGCTGCCCACGATGGCCTTCAGCTCGCCCGTGCGGTAGTCCAGCACCACGGCCGCCGCCTGCGGTTCGACGATCTCGGTATAGCTGCCGTCGCTGTTCTTGGCGCGGTAGATTTTATCGTTGGGGTCGCGCAGGGCGGGATAGTTGTCCCAGCTTTCCAGCGTATCCTCGACGATCGTCTGTATCTCGGTGTCGATGGCGAGGGTGACGTGATAGCCGCCGGTGCGCAGCTCGTTCTCCATCGCGTAGCGGTTTTCGCTGGTGTCCTCCAGCCCGCGCAGCTCCAGAAAATCGTCCACGACCTCCTTGACGGCGTACTCCACGTAGTGGGCGTACTGGTACATGCCCTCGCCCTCGGTGGTGGAGGTTTCCAAAACGTTGGCGGTGGCGGTGTTCAGCGCGTCCTGATACTCCTGATAGGTGATAAACTCGTTTTCGTACATGCACTTGAGCACGTAATCGGTACGGTTGTTGGTGATGGCTTTGTAATCGGTGGTGTCGGACTGGCGAATGTAAAAATTGCGGCGGGGGTTGTAGTAGTAGGGGCTATTGGTGAGCCCCGCGAGCATCGCGCACTCGCGCAGCGAAAGCTCCGACAGGCTTTTGCCGAAGTAGCCTTCCGCGGCGACCTCCACCCCGTAGTAGTTCTCGCCCAAGTAGATGGTGTTCAGGTAGCATTCGAGGATCTGGGATTTGGTGTACATCGTCTCCAGCTGCATGGCGAGGTAGGCTTCCTGAATCTTGCGTTTGTAGCTCAGCTCGCTGCTGAGCACGAGGTTCTTGATCACCTGCTGGGTGATGGTGGAACCGCCCTCGTTGGTGTTGGAAACGAAGTTCTTGACGAACGAGCCCACGATGCGCTTGAGGTCGATGCCATTGTGGGTGTAAAAGCGCGCGTCCTCCACGGCCACGAAGGCGTTTTGCAGGTTGGTCGGCATCTGCGATATGCTGACCATCACGCGGTTTTCGGTGCCTTTATAATCGGTAATCACGTTTCCCTGCGAATCGTAAATAAAGCTGGTCTTATCCTGCTCGCTGAGCAAAGCCAGGTCGAGCGTCGGGGCGGTCTCCATGTACGCCTTGGCGATGCCGATCACCGCACCCGTCAGCGCCAGCCCACACAGGACGACGGCGATCGCGGTCAGCCGTACCGCCGTCACCAGCACCGAAAGGATAAAGTTCGGCCTGGAGAGGCGGGGCTTGAAAATGGAGAACTTCTTGGGCGCGGTAAAATACGCGTCGTCCGGGGACGGCGGTTGATAGGCGGGATCGTCCTCGTAGGCGGTGGGCGCGTCCTCGACGGTGTAAACGGGTTCGTCCGGCCCTTGCTCCCCGCGGGGATCGTACGGCGGCTGATACAATGCGTTTTCCTCCTTGACTAAGGAAAGGGAAGCCTCTTTTTCCGGCTCATTATACCATAAGGCGGCGGGTTTTCCCAGCGGGCGGGTGTAAAAACGGACGGGTGGCGCAGGCGCCCCGCCCGCCGCGGGCACGGGCCTTTCGGCCGCGCCACGGCGCGCCGGCGGCCTCGGGAGAACATTGGCGGTGCGTCCGGCAGGCTTTTGGACCCCGGAAACGTTCTATAAGGCGGGCGAACGCGCGCCCGCAAGCCGTTTCTGCTTGACACGTCCTGACCGATGAACTACAATATACAAAGAGCCTTCGTCGGTCAATGTCCGGCCCGAGCGCACGCATACGCCGCGCTGCGGACATCCGCGGGCGCGCCGATGCATAAGGTTCCGCCCCCGTGACCGCCGCCGCGCGTACTCACCGCCGCGCCGCACGTAAAGTGAAAATCGGCCTTGAAACGCCGAAGGGAGGTAGGGCGTACCCCGGAACGCCCGAACGAACGATGAAACGAAAACTGCTTTTCGCAGCGTTGTTGTTGCTTGCGACGTTCCTCGTGTGCGGCGCCGCGCTGGCTGCGACCGATCCCATCGTATGCAGTATGGACGTTTCGCCCAGCGCCCTTGTCGAACCGGGCGAGGTAACGGTGACGATCACCGTCACCAATTCGGGCGATACCGACATGCAGGAGCCGCTGACCCTTTACAGCCCCACCAGCGAAGTCGTCACCGATTTTGGCGACAAGGGCTCGGTCACCCTCAAGGCCGGCGAGACCGTCACCTGGTCGGGCACGTGGGAGGTTAACCAGCACACCCTGGACAACGGCCAGATCGTCTACTTCGTCAAATACGCGCTCCTCGATGAGAACGGTGACCGCCAGGTGACCAGCCAGCCCATCCGCGGCAAGCTGGAGGTGGCGGAGGCCAAGACCGCCATCGAGGTGAAGCGCACCATCACGCCCGGCACCGCCAAGGAAGGGCAAACGGTCAACATCATCTACGACATCACCAACACCGGCACCGTGACGCTGAAAAACGTGACGCTGCAGGAAAACAAGGATATCAAAGCCAAGTCCATCACCGTCGCCACCGAGATGAAGGCCGGGGACGCCGCGCAGGTCAAGATTCCCGTGACCATGGGCAAAAAGGACTTGACCAGCAGCGCCACCGTTACCTACACGGCCGGCGGCTCCGACGAGAAGCTGACCGAAACGGTGGACGAGCAGAAGATCGTCTACGGAGAGGCGGCCATGACCGCCAAGCTGACCTCAAGTGCCAAGGGCGGGGCGGTCGGCGAAACGGTCAAGCTTACGCTGGAGCTTAAAAACAGCGGTACGGTGGACTACACGGACATCCGCGTAACCGACCCGACGCTGGGCGACGTGTTTACCGACCAGTCGCTGCCCGCCGGGGAAACGCTGACGCTGGAAAAGGACATTACGCTGGAAGCGACGGCCGAGTACAAGTTCACCGTGATCGCCACGGACAGCACGGGCACCGAAACGCAGGTGGACGTCGATTCCCTGACGCTGACGGTGGTCGACCCCACGCAGATCGTGCACCTGACGCTGGTGGCGGCGGCCGACCGCACGGAGGTCTACTCGCAGCCGGGCACCGTGCGCTTTACCCTGACCATCACCAACGACAGCGCCGTGGAAGCGAAGGACGTGAAGATTACCGAGGCGAGTACGACCCTGTACACCTTCGCCTCCATCCCCGCCGGGGAAACCCGCAGCCTGACCCGCGACGCGTCGCTGAGCATGGCGGGCAAGTACCAGTTTACCGCCTCCACGGCGGATGCGCTGGGAAACGCGGTTACCTTCGACAGCAACGAAATCCAGATCGCCTTCTCTGTGCCCACGCCCGCGCCCGCGACGCCGACGCCGGCCGCGCAGCCCACGGCCGAGCCGACCTACGCGGCGATCACCTACGTGCCCATCAGCGATCCGAGCGTGGGCACCGCGCCCAAGCTGATCCGCGTGTTCTTCTACCCGCTGATGATCGTGAGCGGCATCCTGCTGATTGTCGCGGCGGTGCTGCTGCTGATCGCCACCAAGAAGCGCATGGATGAAAAGCACGCTTCCGAGGCGGCGCTGGATCACCTCGACCGCGCCAAACGCAGAGATTATATCGCCCCCAACGAGGAGGCGGACGGCGCGCCGAAGGCCGAACCGCCCGCGCCCGCGGACGCCGCTTCCGGCGGGGACGCACCTGTTTCGGCGCCGGCGGAGCCGGACGCGATTACCGAAGAAGAACTGCCGCACATGAAGTACGTGCGTAACGCCTACCAGCACGCGGGGAACGCGCGCGAAGCCGCCTCCGGCGCCGCGCCGCTGGAAGACGCGCCCTCGACCGGCGAGCCCGAACCCCCGACACCGGACAACCGGGAGGAGATCTACGGCCGTCCGCGGGAAGCGGAGCCGTCCGCCCCGCCGCCCGAGGCGGAAGCGCCTCAGCAGGAGACGAAGGCGACGCTTGCCGAGGAACTGCGGGCCTACCGGGAACGGGACGAGTACTTTCACGAGCCGGTGCCGCCCGAACCGGAAGAACCCGAAGCTTCGCCGCGCGCCGGCAGGGGAAACGCGGCCAAGAAGCGCCGCACGTTCACCCGCCGCGGCAAGGACGACGGAAAGGAATAACGTCGCAAGCGACCGGTTCAAACGCCCGTGAAGAGAGTCTTCACGGGCGTTTTGCGCTTGTGTTTCGCGGAAAATCCCTGTATAATAAGCGAGAGCCGCGGGAGGGTGATAGACCGTATGTTCGAAGGTTTTCCGGAGGAAACGATCCGTTTTTTCCTCGATCTGCGCTTCCATAACGAAGCCGCTTTCTTCAACGCGCACCGGGACGAATACGAACGGAACGTGCGCGAGCCGTTCTATGCCTTCATCGAGGCAATGGCCCCCGCGGTCGGGCAGATCGCCGAGGATATGGAGCTCCGGCCCGCCAAATGCCTGGCGCGCATCCGGCGGGACACCCGTTTCAGCCGGGACAAATCGCCGTATCGCGACCATCTGTGGCTGCTGTTCCGCCGCGCTGGCGAGGTGCGGGATACATCGGCCATGTACTGGTTCGAGTTGGCGCCGGAGCGGGTGGAATGGGGGCTGGGCTTTTGGGGGTACAACCGGCCCGCTATGGATGTGCTTCGCAAACGCATGCGTGAAAAGCCCGACGAGGTTATGAACGCGCTTCGCATGGCGAGGGTGCCCGACAAAGACCTGGAGCTTTACGGCGACCGTTACAGCCGCATGGCCGTGCCGGACGGGCTTGCGCAGACGCTCAAGGAAATCTACCCGCTGAAGGAACTGTATGTAAAGCGCACGGGCGTGCCGCTGAAAACCGCGTACACGCCGCAGCTCGTTCGCCGTTGCTCGGAGGACGTGCTTCGCCTGAAACCTCTCTACGTTCTCCTGCGCGGGGCCGCGGACGAGGGGATGGCCGCGCTGGAAGGCTGAGGCGGCCGGGCGGCCGCCGCGAATACCGAAAGGAGATTTTATGGATTATCTGGCGCTGAAAAGCGGTTCGGACGTACGGGGCATCGCCGTGGGCGAGGATGCCGTGCTGACGCCCGAGGTAGCCAAAACCCTGGGAGAGGCGTTCGTGTCCTTTCTGTCGAAAAAGAAGGGCCTTCCGCCCGGAAAGGTGACCGTCGCGCTGGGGCGCGACAGCCGCGTGTCCGGCCCGGCGCTTTTGCAGGCGACGGCCGAGGGCATCGCCGCGGCGGGCGCGACGGCCCAGGACTACGGCATGTGCACCACCCCGTCCATGTATATGGCGACGGTGATGGACGGCTTCCGCCCGGACGGCTCCGTGATGCTCACGGCGAGCCATCATCCCTGGAAGCTCAACGGGCTTAAGTTTTTCACGGCGGAGGGCGGCGTGGGCTTTAAGGAGCTTATGGAGATCCTGACCCTCGCGCAGTCCGGGCCCGCGCCCGCGGGCGCCGCGCGGGGGAAGATCGAGGCGAAGCCCTTCCTTTCGCATTACGCTGATCACCTCAAACGCCTGATCATCGAGGGTGTCAACCCGGACGTCACCCAGCCGCTGCTGGGGCTGCACGTGGTGGTGGACGCTGGCAACGGCGCGGGCGGCTTTTACGCCGAGCTGCTCCAAAGCCTCGGCGCGTGGACGGAGGGCAGCCAGTTCCTCGACCCGGACGGGCATTTTCCCAACCATGTGCCCAACCCGGAAAACGAGGAGGCCATGGCGTCGCTCGCCGGCGCGGTGCTGCGCGTGGGCGCGGACCTCGGCGTGATTTTCGACGCGGACTGCGACCGCGCCGCGATGGTGGACAAGGACGGCCGGGAGATCAACCGCAACCGTCTCATCGCCTTGATCAGCGCGATCCTTTTGGAAAGCGACCCCGGCGCGACCATCGTCACCGACAGCGTGACTTCCTCGGGGCTGGCGGAGTTCATTCAGGAATGGGGCGGCGTGCACTACCGCTACAAGCGCGGCTATCGCAACGTGATCGACGAGGCCGTGCGGCTCAACGCGGCAGGCATCGACTGCCCGCTCGCCATCGAGACCAGCGGCCACGCGGCGCTCAGGGACAACCATTTTCTGGACGACGGCATGTACCTGGTGACGATGCTGATCATCAAGGCCATGCAGCTCAAGCAGCAGGGTAAGGAGCTGGGATCGCTGCTGGACGGCCTCAAGGAGCCCGTGGAAAGCACCGAGATTCGCCTGCCCATTTTAACGAAGGATTTCGCGCAGACCGGCAAGGTGCTGATCGAACAGGTGATGGATTACGCCACCTGGCAGCCGGGCTGGCACATCGCGCCGGACAACCGGGAGGGCGTGCGCATTAGCTTCGATCTGGACGGAGGGCTCAACAACGGCTGGTTCCTCCTGCGGCTGTCCGTGCACGACCCGGTCATGCCGCTGAACGTGGAAAGCGACGTGCAGGGCGGGGTGAAGGCGATCCTCTCTCAGCTGAACGGGGCGCTCGGGCACGCGGAGGGCGTGGACGTATCCCCGCTTCAAAAGGCGCTGGAAGCATAACGGCGCGGGAAGGTTACAGAGCAAATGGGCGAATACATGCGGGACATGCGCCGGCTGGTGGGACGCATCCCCCTGATGCAGTGCGGCGCGTCGGTGATCGTTGAAAACGAACGCGGCGAGGTGCTTTTGGAATTGCGTGCCGATACCAAGGACTGGGCGTACGTGGGCGGCGCGGTGGAGCTGTACGAGCGCGTCGAGGATGCGGCCGCCCGGGAGCTGCGGGAGGAAACGGGGCTGATCGCCGAGGAAATGACGCTGTTGGGGGTCTTTTCCGGCGAGGAGATGCGCTTTACCTACCCCAATGGCGATCAGGTGAGCAACGTGGATATCCTGTTTGTCTGCCGAAAGTACCGGGGCGAACTCAAGCCGGACGAAGCCGAGGTGGACAGCCTGCGGTTTTTCCCACCGGAGCAGTTGCCCAGGCCGTTTTTCGGGGCCAACCGGCCCGGCATGGCGGCCTATCTCCGGCAGAGGGGCCTGCCCGTGGACGTTTTCTGACGAAGGGCACAGATTCATCAACGCAGGGGCCGCGCATCCGGAACGAATGCGCGGCCCCTGCGTTTGTCAGTCGTTAAAGGTTTGAATGAGCATCAGGGCTTCCGCGCTTCGCGTGTGCCACGCTCCCTGATGTAGGCTTCCAGCCGGTCGGGAAAGTTGACGGTCATGCCGTCGGCGCCGCCGTCGTAAACCCGCCGCATCTCACGCTCGTCCGTCACGCCCCAGGCCCTGACCTGGAATCCCCCGGCATGGAGCCTCGAAACCAGTTTGGGCGTCACGTCGGAAGCCTTCGGGCAAACCTGCGCGACGCCGAGAGCGGAAAGCTCCGCGATCAGCCCGTCCTCCGTGCTCTCGGTCAGCAGGCCGACACGGTAACGCGGGTCATACTGCAGGACGTTTTTCAGATACCCGAGCTGAAAGGACGTAACGCAGGTCTTTTCCAGCATGTCGTATTCGTTGAGCAGATCGACGACATCCTTTTCAAGGTCCGCCTGCTTGAGCTCGATGGCGAAGCGCAGATCCATGAAAGAAAACGCTTCCAGAAAGGCTTCGAGCGTAACGATCCTGTCCCGCAGGCCGTTTTTTTGAACGTAAAAGCCGCGAAGCTCCGCTACCGTGTAATCCGATACGCAGCCCGGTTGCCCGGTCACCCGTTCCAGGGTCGCGTCGTGAAACAGGACGAGCACGCCGTCCCGGGTTCGCTGAACGTCGGTTTCGATGCCGTTGACGTGCATGGATACGCCCGTATAGAAAGCTAGCAACGTGTTTTCGGGGGCGTATTCGCTGGCTCCGCGATGCGCGTAATTGATAAAACGACGGGGGCAGTCCTTTGAGGTTTCCATTCGTCACCATCTCCTGCCTCCATTATACGCGTCTCGGCGCTCGTTTTCCATGAGAGAGGCGCGTTCGGCGCGCTGTTTTACAACCGCGGCCGGGCTTCTTGCCGCCTTCACGCGGCCGGACGGCCTCCGGGCCGTTCCGTCGTTTTCGCAAAAGCGCCGTGACGTGATCGCCGCCGGAACGATGCCGCCCGACCGACGACGAAGGGAAGCGCGCGTCCTGACTTTCCCGCCGCTCAGGCCACTTCCTCCTCCCGGGGGAACGCCGGCTGGTTGCTTGCGTCCACCGGCTTGAAGCGTTTCAGGCGCAGGGCGTTGGTGACGACCGATACGGAACTCAGGCTCATCGCTGCGGCGGCGAACATGGGGTTGAGCAGCGGGCCGCCGAACAGGTGCAAAAGCCCCGCCGCGATCGGGATGCCGACCGTATTGTACCCGAAAGCCCAGAACAGGTTCTGCTTGATGTTGCGTATGGTTCTGCGGCTCAGCTCCATGGCGGTGGGCACGTCGTTCAGGTCGGAGCGCATCAGCACGACGTCCGCGCTTTCGATCGCCACGTCCGTGCCGGAACCGATGGCCACGCCGATGTCGGCCTGTGCCAGCGCCGGCGCGTCGTTGATGCCGTCGCCGACCATGGCGACCCTGCGCCCTTCGGCCTGGAGCTTTTTCACCTCGTCGGCCTTATCGCCGGGGAGCACCTCCGAAAGCACCCGGTCGATGCCCGCCTGCCGGGCGATCGCCGCGGCGGTCAGGCGGTTGTCGCCGGTGATCATGGCGACCTGGATACCCATGCGGTGCAGGCTCTGGACGGCCTCGCGGCTGCCGGGCTTCAGCACGTCCGCCACGGCGATCAGACCGGCGGGCTTGCCGTCCACGGCGACGAACATGGGGGTTTTACCCTCCTGCGCCAGTCTGCGGGCGTCCTCCTGCAGGCCGGAAACGGAGATGCGCCGCTCCTCCATCAGTTGCAGGTTGCCCGCCACCACCTGCCGGCGGTCGATCTCGGCCACGATGCCGCGACCCGTAACGGAGCGGAAATCGGCCACCGGGAGCAGCGCGAGTTGCTTACGCGCCGCGGCGGAAACGATGGCCTGCCCCAGCGGATGTTCGGACGCCTTTTCGGCGGAGGCGGCGAAGGCGAGCAGCGTTTCCGCCGTAAAATCCCCGGCGGGGAGGACGTCGGTCACGGCGGGCTTGCCGTAGGTGAGGGTGCCGGTCTTATCAAAAATCACGGTGTCCACAACGTGGGCGGTTTCCAGCGCTTCCCCGCTCTTGAACAGGATGCCGTACTCCGCGCCCTTGCCCGTACCCACCATGATGGCTGTGGGCGTCGCCAGCCCCAGTGCGCAGGGGCAGGCGATGACCAGCACCGACACGAAGATGGTCAGGGCGAACTTCACGTCCCCGCCGGTGCCGATGAACCACGCGGCGGCGGTCAGCAGCGCGATGAGCATGACCACCGGTACGAAATAGCCGGATACCACGTCCGCAAGCTTCGCGATGGGGGCCTTGGCGCCCTGGGCGTCCTCCACCAGGCGGATGATCTGCGCAAGGGCCGTATCCCCGCCGGTTTTATCCACGCGGAAACGCACGGCGCCCGTGGTGTTGAGGGTCGCGGCGTATACCAAATCGCCCGGTCTTTTTTCCACCGGCAGGCTTTCGCCGGTCAGCATGGACTCGTCCATGGCGGTGTGGCCGGCGACGACCGTGCCGTCGGCCGGTATCTTCGCGCCCGGCCGGACCACGACGATGTCGCCGGGTTCCAGCTCCTCCACGGCCACCTCGGTTTCCTTCCCCTGCTGCAGGATGATCGCCGTTTTCGGGGCCAGGCTCATCAGCTTGCGAATGGCCTCGCCCGTGCGGCCCTTGGAGACGGTTTCCATGGATTTGCCCAGCATGACCAGGGTGATGATGACGCCCGCCGACTCGAAGTAGAGCGAGTGCACGGCCGTCGGATTGCCCCCGGCGATCTGAAAGAGGTTATAGAGGCTGTAGCCGAACGCCGCGGCCGTGCCGACGGCGACGAGGGAATCCATGTTGGGGCTGCGCTGCCAGAGCGCGCGAAACCCGACGGTATAAAAGCGGTACCCCGCGCCCATCACCGGCAGCACGAGCAGAAGCTGCAAGAGGGCGTAGCGCAGCGGGTGGGCGGCCGGCAAAAGTGCCGCGGGCACGGGCAGGGAGAGCATCGGCGCCATGGCGAGGTAGAGCAGCGGCAGCGCGAAGGCGGCCGCGACGGTGAACTTCGTCCACATGACGCGGATTTCTTTGCGCTTGCGTTCCTGCTGCTCGCTCACGGCGTTTCCCGCCTGCGGGGCGAGCGGCTGGTAGCCGGCCTTGCGGATGCTTTCGCGGATGGCGGAGGGGCGTACCTCCTGCGGGCGGTAAACGACGGTCGCCTTTTCGGTCGCCAGGTTGACCGAGGCGCTCTGCACGCCGGGAACGCCGCCAACGGCTTTTTCCACCCGACGAACGCACGCCGCGCAGGTCATGCCGCCCACGGGGATGGAGACCGTCTGCGTGCCGGTCTCCTCCGCGGCCTCGTAGCCCAGGCGGCGAACGGTCTGCTCGACCGCTTCCGGCGCGACCTCGGCGGGGTCGTAATCCACAAACAGCTTTTCGCTGGCAAAATTCAGGCTGGCCTGCTCGACGCCCGGCAGCTTGCCGACCGTCTTTTCGATGCGCTGTGCGCAGGCGGCGCACGTCATGCCTTTGACGGCGAACACTTTTTTCGTCATAATCCCCTTCTCCTTTCCGGAGACCCGGAAACCTTCGGTATGTTAAAGGGCTTTAACTGCCCAATGCCATTTTACAACACGGGGAGCCTATGACAAGTACGCACTTTTTTGTGCGCTACTACCCTTTTAGGTACTATCCGGCGCTCAAAGCGCCCGGGAAGGCGGGAAAGCGGCCCGGACGCGTTTGCGCATCGTGAATGCATGGGATATAATTGAATCGCAACGAACCCGTCCGGCGCCGGGACGGACGCGGATACCGCAACGAAGAGGGGAGGCTTCCCGATGGAGCGCACCTGCGACGATGTGAACTGCCCCGTGGACGCGACGCTCAAGCTGATCGGCGGAAAATACAAAACGCTGATCCTGTGGCATCTGCTGACGCGAACGCTGCGCTTCGGGGAACTGCGCAGGCTCATTCCCCAGGCGACGCCCAAAATGCTCACGCAGCAATTGCGCGAGCTGGAAGCGAGCGGGCTTTTAACCCGCACGGTGTACCCCGTGGTGCCGCCCAGGGTGGAGTATTCGCTGACGGAGCTGGGGGAAAGCATCCGCCCGATTCTGCTCACGGTGTACGACTGGGGCGCGGCGTACCTGCGCCGATGCGGAAAGGAAGCCAACTGCTCCATGACGGCGGATTATCCCGGCCCGAAAGAAGAATAGGCTCCCAAAGGCGGCCCTTTCTCTGGCCGGCAGCGTGTAAAAAAACGCTCAGGCAAGCCCGTAATGGGCGCGGATCGTACGGATGACGTAGTCGCTTTCCTCCGCCGTCAGCTCCGGGAACACCGGCAGGCAGACGGATTCGCGGCAGGCTCTTTCGGCTTCGGGCAGGCTGCCGGGGACGTAACCCAGCGAGTGGAACGCCTTTTGCAGGTGCAGCGGCACCGGGTAAAACGCGCCCGTGCCGATATGCGCGGCGGAAAGCGCCGCGGTTAGCGCCTCCTTGTCGGGAGCCATGGCGGCGTACTGGTGCCAGCAGGGCACCTTGCCTTCGGGCGAGAGCGCGGGCAGGCGCAGGGGGGTATCGGCCAGGCCCTCGGTGTAGAGGCGCGCGTTGTGCGTGCGGGCGCGCTGGAACGCCGGCAGGTGCGCAAGCTTCACGCGCAGCACCGCTGCCTGTACGCTGTCCAGGCGGGAGTTTTCGCCGATGAGGAAGTTGTAGTACTTGCAGGGGTCGTTCAGCCCCCCGGCCGGAGAGGACGACGGGAGCGCCGTTTCGCCGGTGTCAAGCCCCAGCAGCTCCGCGGCCTGCCTGCCGTTGCGGCCGCTGCCGTGGGCCTTGAGGGCCCGGCAGAGGATGGCCGTGTCGTCGCTGTCGGTGACGATCATGCCGCCGTCGCCGTAAGCGCCCAGGTTCTTGGTGGGGTAAAAGGAAAAGCATCCCGCGTCGCCCAGCGCGCCCGCCATGCGGCCGCGGTAGCGCGCGCCCACGGCCTGGCAGGCGTCCTCCACCACGCGCAGGCCGCGGCGTTTGGCGATGGCGTCGATCTCGTCCATCTCCGCGGGCAGCCCGAAGATGTCCACCGGCAGGATGGCGCGCGTTTTGGGCGTCACGGCCGCTTCGACGCGTTCGGGGTCGAGGTTCAAGGTATCGGGGTCGATATCGGCAAATACCGGCGTCGCGCCCACCGCGGCGATCGCCTCGGCCGTGGCGAAAAACGTGAACGGCGTGGTGATCACCTCGTCGCCCGCTTTGATCCCCAGGGCCCGCAGCGCGATCTTCAGCGCGTCGGTGCCGTTGCCACACGAAACGGCGTGGCGGACGTTCAGAAACGCCTCCATCTCCTCCTCCAGCGCTTTGACCGCCGGACCTTCGATAAAGGCGCATTCACCCAGGGTATCGCAAACCTGCCTGTCCAACTCGGACCGGAGCGCACGGTACTGGCGCGACAGATCAAAAAACGGGACGTTCATAGGCAAACGACCTTTCGGCTCAACTTCGCGATGATCATAGCATACGGGCCGGAGCCTGTCAATCGACGGAAAACCGGGCCGCGATACGCTTGCGCAGGCAGGAATACCGCGGCGCGCGGCGAAGACTACGGTGGAAGCGGGAACGCCGTGCGACCGCATCCCACATGAAACATTAGCCGATCTCCCCGCAACCGCGGCATTCCGGCCGCAAAGGAGAGCGAGTATATGAAACTGGTATTGCTACGCCATGGGGAAAGCGAATGGAACCTGGAAAACCGGTTTACGGGCTGGACGGACGTGGATCTGTCCGAGAACGGAAAGCGGGAGGCCGAACAGGCGGGCCGGGCGATGCTGGCCGCCGGACTGAGCTTCGACCGTTGCTTTACCTCGTACCTGAAACGCGCCATTCACACGCTGAACCTGGCGCTCTTTCAGATGGACCGGGAATGGATTCCGGTAGAGAAAAGCTGGAAACTCAACGAACGCCATTACGGCGCCCTGCAGGGCCTCAACAAGGCCGAAACCGCCGAGAAATACGGCGAGGAGCAGGTGCACATCTGGCGGCGCTCCTACGACGTGCCCCCACCCCCGCTTTCGCGCGGGGACGAGCGCGATCCGGCGCGCCTGCCGGCCTATAAAGGCGTGCCGATTGAGGAACTGCCGCTGACCGAAAGCCTGAAGGATACGGTCGCCCGGGTGATCCCCTACTTCCGGACGGCGATCTGGCCGCGCGTCGCCGCCGGCGAGCACGTGCTGATCGCCGCGCACGGCAATTCGCTGCGCGCACTGGCGATGTACCTGGAGCAGATGACCCCCGAAATGGTCACCGGGCTCAACCTGCCCACCGGCATCCCGCTGGTGTACGATCTGTCGTCCAACGGCGAGGTAACGGGCAAGGCCTACCTGGGCGACGCGGCAAAGGTGGCCGAGCAGATCCGCAAGGTGGCGCAGCAGGGCAAAGCGAAATAGAGCGGGGGAAAGATACGGCATGAACCAATGGGGCACGGTTTTCCTGGGTTTGATGATCCCGCTGGCCGGCACGACGCTGGGCGCGGCGATGGTGTTCGTACTGAAGCGGGAAATGAGCCAAAACCTGCAAAAACTGCTGCTGGGCTTTGCCTCGGGCGTGATGATCGCGGCTTCGGTCTGGTCGCTGCTGATTCCCGCCATTGAAATGACGGAGGCGTCGGGCGGGGTGCCCTGGCTGCCCGCGACCGTGGGGTTCCTGGTGGGCGTGGGCTTCCTGCTGGGGCTGGATACGCTGATCCCGCACCTCCACATGAACGCCGACCGGCCCGAGGGCGTTCACGCGAAAATCAAGAAATCCTTCATGCTGGTGCTGGCCGTCACGCTGCATAACCTGCCCGAGGGCATGGCGGTGGGCGTGGTGTTCGCCGGCGTGCTGAGCGGCAGCGACGTGGTGACGGTCGCGGGAGCGTTTGCGCTGGCCCTCGGCATCGCGATACAGAACTTTCCCGAAGGCGCGATTATCTCCGCACCGCTGATGAGCGCGGGCATGAGCCGGAAAAAGTCGTTCCTCTACGGCTTTCTTTCGGGCGTGGTGGAGCCCGTGGGCGCCGTGCTCACCCTTTTGCTGACCGCCGCCGTCTCCACCGCGCTGCCCTACATGCTGGCGTTCGCGGCGGGCGCGATGATCTACGTGGTGGTGGAGGAGCTCATCCCGGAGGCGCAGCAGGAGCCGCACACCAACATAGGCACCATCGGCGCGGCCGTCGGCTTCGCCCTGATGATGCTTCTGGACGTGGCGCTGGGGTAAACGCAGGCGCGGCCCGAAGGGCCGTATGCGCGTTTGTCGGAGCGAGTCTGGCCCGCCAGTCGTCCGGCGGGACAGAGTGTCAAAAAACTGCTTTTTGTACGGGTGGTGTCGGAGGGTCGCAACCCTCCGACTGTATTCGTATCGACTGGCTTTGTCGGGCGGGCGGGGAGTTTGCGGCTTTGCCGCAAACGTAACCCGTAGCTCAAAAAAGTGGCGAGGTCCACTTTCTTGACAGGCTCCCCGCCGGTTGCGCGGCGGGGAAGAATCCTGTATAATACAGCGGAAAGAAAAGGAGAAAACGCAAACGCGCGCGGATGCGCGCAGGGCGCGGCGCGGGCGTTTTTTCCCATGAGGAGGCGTCGGACCATGAAAGGGATTATCCTGGCGGGCGGCACGGGCACGCGGCTGTATCCGTTGACGATGGTCACCAGCAAGCAGCTTCTGCCGGTGTACGACAAACCCATGATCTATTACCCGCTTTCCACGCTGATGCTGGCGGGGATCCGGGAGATTCTCATCATTTCCACGCCCACGGACACCCCCCGCTTCCGCGATCTGCTGGGCGACGGCGGCCAGTACGGCCTTTCGCTCTCCTACGCCGTGCAGCCCTCGCCCGACGGGCTGGCCCAGGCCTTTCTGATCGGGGAAGATTTTATCGGCGGGGACGCGTGCGCCATGGTGCTGGGCGACAACATTTTTTACGGAAACGGCTTTTCGCGCATGCTGGCCGAGGCCGCGCGCAACGCCGAAAGCGGCAGGGCGACCATCTTCGGCTATTTTGTGGACGATCCGCAGCGCTTCGGCATCGTGGAGTTCGACGAACGGGGCAAGGTGCTCTCCGTGGAGGAGAAGCCCGAGCACCCCAAGAGCAACTACTGCATCACGGGGCTTTACTTTTACGACCGCCGCGTGTGCGAACTGGCCAAACAGGTCCGGCCCAGCGCGCGGGGCGAGCTGGAGATTACCTCGCTCAACGACATGTACCTGAGGGACGGCACCCTGGTCGCCAAGATCATGGGCCGGGGCTTCGCGTGGCTGGACACCGGCACCATGGATACGCTGGCCGAGGCGACCAGCTTCGTTCGCATCGTGGAAAAACGCCAGAGCATCAAGATCGCCGCGCTGGAGGAGATCGCCTACCACCGCGGCTGGATCGACAGACCCACGCTGACGGCCGCCGCCGAGCGCTACGGCAAATCCCCCTACGGGGAGCACCTGCGGCGCGTAGCGGAAGGACGCATCCAGTACGATCGTTCGGACGAAAACGCGGACTGAGCCCGAACGCCGGCCGAAAGGAGCATACGACCCATGAAAATCGTCATCACCGGCGGCGCGGGTTTCATCGGCGCCAATTTCTGCGAATACGAGTTCAAACACCATCCCGGGGACAGCTACATCTGCCTGGACGCGCTGACCTACGCGGGGAACCTTGCGTCGCTTCGGCAGGTGATCGAGGAAAAGAGCTTCACCTTCGTAAAGGGCGATATCGCCGATCGCGGGCTGGTCAACGACCTGTTTAAGCGGGAGAAGCCGGATATCGTGGTGAACTTCGCGGCGGAGACGCACGTCGACCGTTCGGTCACCGACCCGGAGGTGTTCCTGCGCACCAACGTCATGGGCACGCAGGCGCTTTTGGACGCCTGCCGCGTGTACGGCGTCGGGCGCTTCCACCAGGTGAGCACCGATGAGGTATACGGCGATCTGCCCATCGACCGGCCCGACCTGTTCTTTACCGAGGAAACGCCGCTTCACACCTCCTCGCCCTACAGCGCCAGCAAGGCGGGGGCGGACCTGCTGGTGCTGGCCTATGCGCGCACCTTCGGCCTGCCCGTAAGCGTGAGCCGCTGCTCCAACAACTACGGCCCCTACCAGTTCCCCGAAAAGCTGATCCCGCTGATGATCAGCCGGGCGCTGAACGACCAGACCCTGCCCGTGTACGGCAAGGGCGAAAACGTGCGCGACTGGCTCTACGTGGAGGACCACTGCGCGGCCATCGACCTGGTGATGCGCAGGGGGCGCCCGGGCGAAACGTACAACATCGGCGGGCACAACGAGCGCGCCAACATCGACGTGGTCAGGACCATCCTCAGGGAACTGGGCAAGCCCGAGAGCCTTATCACTTTCGTTGCCGATCGTCCCGGCCACGACCGCCGCTATGCCATCGACCCGGCGAAAATCCACCGCGAGCTGGGGTGGCTGCCGCAGACGCCTTTCGAGGAGGGCATCCGCCGCACGGTGCGCTGGTATGTGGATCACCGTAAATGGTGGGAGGATATTCTGGCCGGCGATTACCGGGACTATTACCGGAGAATGTACGAAAACCGTGATACGGATTCAAACCAGTGCTAAAGGTTTGAATTGGTATCAGGCGTTCCCGCCGCGGCTTGACAGGCACGCCCCGCGGGCCTATAATAACGGTAGAGGTCTTCCTGAGGTGTGCGCCAGCATCTTGTTTTTACCCACACTTCACAAATGGAGCTCGCGTCCCTCAGCGGCTGTCATGCCCCCGTCGAAAGACGTCAGGGGAAGATTAAAGCTGGCGGTAGAGCACCAGCCTGCTATACATAGCGGGTGAAAAAACCAGTTGCAGCGGCACTTTGGGAACTCAGTTGCCCTTCCGGCCCAACCGGCGGAAGGGCTTTCTGCGTCCCTGTGCCCCATGGGAAAAACGGTTGCCATGCGTCCAAAGCATGGTATAATGAACGGGACGAAGCCTGATAACCCGGCGTCATCGCTTGGATGCGTCCGATGCGGCCCCCGCGGCTCGCATGGAAGGAGACGGCGTATGCAGATCATCCCCGGCAGCCGCGACGTGGCGCGCGCGGCGATCGAAATGAGCATGTCCCGTTCGCGCGAGGAAGAATTGCTGATCAAGAAAACCCTTGCCCTGGAAGAGATCGTCACCGCGGCGGCCGACTTCGGCGGCGAGTTTGTGCCCTCCATCATTCGCATCGTGGAGCGGGCGGTGGTCGCCGCCCGGCGCGAAGGGGTGATCGGCGAAAGCCACCTGGAGGAAGGCGGCGTGGCCGGCGCGGCCCGCGAGGCCCTCAACCAGATCACCCCCAAGGCCCTGGGCCTGAGCGTGGGCGGCAAGATCGGCGTGGCCCGCTACCACGATCACGTGGCCGTGGCGATGTTTTTTGGCATCGGGCTTGGGCACCTGGACGAAATCTGCGTGGGGCTGGGGCACCGCGCCATTTAGCGGACGAGCCGCACAGGGAAGGAAGAGACCGTTTGAGACACTTTACCATCGCCATCGACGGCCCCGGCGGCGCGGGCAAGAGCACCGTGGCCGACGATCTGGCCCGGAAGCTTTCGGTGCCGCATCTGGACACGGGCGCGATGTACCGCGCCTTCGCCTGGCGGATGCTTAAGGAAGGGCTGAGCGCTTCGGACACGGAAGCCGTGGAGGCCCTGGCCGGCCGCGTGCGGATCGACGTGCGCTTCGAGGACGGACGCCAAAGGACGTACGCGGACGGCACGGACGTGACCGAGCTGATCCGCACCCCGGAAATCAGCATGGGCGCGTCGGACTGCGGCACCGTGGGCGCCGTGCGCCGGTTGATGGTCGCCCTGCAGCAGCAGATTGCCGGACGGGAGTCCATCGTGCTGGACGGCCGGGACATCGGCACACGGGTATTGCCGGACGCGACGCTCAAGGTGTTTTTGACCGCTTCCCCCGAGGTGCGCGCGCGGCGCCGCTACGAGGAAACGATCGCCAAAGGCGGGCAGGCGGAATACGAAGCCGTGCTTGCGGACGTGATCGTCCGCGACCGGCAGGACTCCACCCGGCAGATCGATCCCCTCAGGCCCGCGGAGGACGCCGTGACGCTGGACACGAGCGGCATGACCCGGGAGCAGGTGACCGAGCACATCCTTTCGCTGCTGAACGAGCGCCTTTCCGGCCCAAGGCCGCGGGAGCGCCTCACGTTTTTCTACCGCATGGCCATGGGGTTGTCGTACCTGATTTTCCACACCCTTCTGCCGGTGCGCTACCACGGGCTGGAAAACGCCGATCTGGACGCGCCCTACATCCTGATCGCCAACCACAACCATATGCTCGATCCCCTGCTGGTGGGCTGGAAGATCAAACGTTACCAGATTCGCTACCTGGGCAAGCGGGAGCTGATCAAAAACCCGCTGATGCGAGCGGTCTACCGCAACATGCTCATGATTCCCGTCAGCCGCCACGGAACGGACATGGCGGCCGTGCGCGCGTGCCTCAAAAGCCTCAGGGAGAAGCACGTGCTGGGCATCTTTCCGGAAGGGACGCGCTATAAGAAAACCCTCATGGAGGAAATGGAAAGCGGCATGGCGATGATCGCCCTGCAGGGAAACGTGCCCATCCTGCCCGCGTACGTGTCGGGGAAACCCCGGTTTTTCCGGCGTACGGACTGCTACTACGGCAAGCCCTTTACGGCGGCGGACATCGCCAGAAAGGGCGTTAACCGCGAAACGATCGGGGAATTGATGGGCAAGATCACCGCGCTTTACCGGGATATGGCGCTCGCGCACGAGGCGGAGAAGGCGTGACGTACGTTTTTTGTGGTTTCCATCTTAAAAAAAGAAGGAATCATGAGAGTTTTAGCGAATAGCACAATTGATTCTGCTCCGAAAAGGACGGCGGAGAACTGAGCATGCCTGTTATCATCGCCAAACACGCCGGTTTTTGCAGCGGCGTGCGTCGTGCGGTAGACGAAACGATGAAAGCCGCCGCTGCGGAACGGGAGATCGTCACGGTCGGGGAACTGGTGCACAACCCCGAGGTGATCGACCGGCTCCAGGCCGCAGGGGTGCGCGCGGTCGCATCCCCCGCCGAAGCCGGGAGCGGCACGGCGATCATCCGCAGCCACGGCGTGGGGCCGGAGGTGTATCGGGCGCTTTCCGCCCGGGGGGTCAAGACCGTCGACCTGACGTGCCCGTTCGTCAAGCGCCTGCACGATATCGTCGCCGAATACAGCGAGGGCGGCGGGTCGGTAATCCTCGTAGGCAAGCGCGACCACCCCGAGGTGGTGGGCACCATCGGCTGGTGCCTGGGACCGGTATTCACCGTGTGCGATCCCGCCGAAGCCGAAGCCCTGCCCGACATGGAACGGGCGCTGACGGTCGCGCAGACCACCTTCCCCCATGAAGAGTGGGAAGCGATCCTCCCCGTGCTTCGCCGGAAGGTCAAAACGCTTACGGTGGAGGACACCATCTGCACCGCGACGGTACTCAGGCAGAACGAGGCCAGGCAGCTGGCCGCGCGGGTGGACGCCATGCTGGTGGTGGGCGGGCTCAAGAGCGCCAACACCCGAAAGCTTTACGACACCTGCCGCCGCATCTGCAAGCGGACGTTATTGGTGGAGCGCGCGGCGGACATACCGCCGGGCTTTGCAGATATCCACACGGAATCCATTGGAATCACCGCCGGTGCGAGCACGCCGGATTGGTCACTTAAGGAGGTTGTCACACGCATGACTGACAAGGAACAGTTGGATCAGCGGGTTTCCGGCGAGGAGGCGGACAAGAGCAGCTTTATGGCTGACGTGGAAGCCACTCTGGTCAAGATCAGACCCGGACAGTCGGTAACCGGCACGGTCGTCCAGATCACGGACGACGAGGTTTGCGTCAATATCGGCTTCAAATCCGACGGCCTGATTAAGCGCGAAGACCTGGTTACGCAGGATGTGAAGATGGGCGACGAGATCGAGGTGGAAGTCGTCAAGGTCAACGACGGCGAGGGCAACGTGCTGCTGTCCCAGCGCAACATCCTCACGCGCAAGGCTTACGCTGTGCTTGTCGAGAAGTACGAAAAGGGCGAGTATGTCGAGGGCGTCGGCAAGGAGGTCGTCAAGGGCGGCCTGATTTGCAACGTCGACGGCATCCGCGCCTTCGTGCCTGCGTCGCAGCTCTCCAACCGCTACGTGGAAAAGATCGGCGAATTCGTAGGCCAGACGTTGAAACTCAAAATTATCGAGGTGGACGATCAGAAACGCCGCATCGTCGCCAGCCGCAAGGCCGTCCTCAAGGAGGAGGCCACCGCCCGCAAGGAAGAGATTTGGGGCACGCTGCACGAGGGCGACGTGATCAAGGGCATCGTGCGCCGGCTGACCGATTTCGGCGCGTTCGTCGATATCGGCGGCGTGGACGGCCTGATCCACGTGACCGACCTGAGCTGGGCGCACGTCAAGCATCCGTCCGAGATCGTGCATCCCGACCAGGAAGTGGAAGTCAAAATTCTCAGCCTGGATCCCGAGCGCGAGCGCATCCAGCTTGGCCTCAAGCAGATGCAGCCCAAGCCGTGGGACCTGGCGCCGCAGAAGTATCCCGAGGGCTCGGTGGTCACCGGCAAGGTGGTCCGCATCACGACCTTCGGCGCCTTCGTGGAGCTGGAGCCGGGCGTGGACGGCCTGGTGCACATCAGCCAGTGCGCGCTGACCCGCATCAATAAGGTCGAGGACGCGGTGAACGTGGGCGACGTGGTGAACGTCAAAGTGCTGAGCATCGATCCCGAGGCCAAGCGCATCAGCCTGAGCATCCGCGCCCTGCTGGAGCAGGAGCGCAAGGAGGCCGCCGAAACCGCCGAGGAAGAGCCGAAGGTCGAAGACGGCGAGGAAGCCGTTGCGGTCGACATCCAGGCGATGGGCCAGCAGCTGGAGGAAGAGGCTCAGGCGGCCGAATCGGAAACGCCCGCCAAGGAAGCCGAACCCGCCGCGCAGGAAGCGCCCGCCGAGGAGCCCGCTCCCGCACAGGAAACTGCCGAGAGCGCCGAGGACGACAAGGAATAACCGAATACCCACGGGCCTTTCCCAAAGCCCGAGCGCTGGGGATTGGACCCGGAAAAACAGGACGGCACGCTGCCTTCGCAGCGTGCCGTCCTGCCGTATCGGCGGGGCTCCCGCGCTTGCGGCCGGTGCCGGAACGTGTTACAATGTAACGGTATTGTAGAATAGTACCGGAAAGCCGGAGCGCTTTGGGTCGCGGGCCGGGCCCGCGGGAGGATGAGCAGCATGAACATCGGGGAAACGATCACCGAAGGCAAGGGTAAACGGGTCTACGCCACCGAAAACCCGGACGAAGCCGTGGTGTATTACAAGGACGAGGCCATCGCGTTCCACGGCCTCAAACGCGGCCGGATCATCGGCAAGGGGGAGATCAACAACCGCATCTGCGAGTACCTTTTTACGCTGCTGGCCAACGAGGGCGTGCCCAACCATTTCATTCGCCGCATCGACGACCGAAGCTCGCTGGTGAAGCGCGTCGCCATCATCCCCGTGGTGGTGAAGGTGCGCAACATCGTCGCCGGGAGCCTGGCGCGGCGCATCGGCTACCCGGAAGGCACGAGGCTTAAAAACACGGTCGTCGAGTATTGCCTCAAGGATGCCGATCTGGACGACCCGCTGGTGAACCTCACCCACATCACGGCCATGGAGCTGGCGACCGCAGACGAAATACGCCGCATGGAGCAGATCGCCCTGCGCGTGGACGACATCCTTACCGAGGTGCTTCGGGAAATCAGCATCGAACTGATCGATTTTAAGCTGGAGTTCGGCCGCTTTCACGGGGAGATCCTCCTGTCGGATGAAATCTCCCCCGACACCTGCCGCTTCTGGGACGCCAGTACCCACGAGCCGCTGGACATCGACCGTTTCCGCCACGATCTGGGCGACGTGGAGGACGCCTACCGCGAGGTGCTCCACCGCCTGACCGGCTGCGTATTCAAGAGCAACGAGGAGGACGCCTGACATGTTTAACGGCAAGACCCTGCTGATCACCGGGGGTACGGGCTCGTTCGGCGAAGCGGTGCTGAACCGCTTTCTGCATACGGATATTCGGGAGATCCGCGTTTTCAGCCGCGACGAGAAAAAGCAGGACGACATGCGCCACCGCTACCTGAGCGACAAAATCAAGTACTACATCGGCGACGTGCGGGACAGGGATTCGATCGCCGGAGCGATATACGGCGTGGATTACCTGTTTCACGCCGCCGCTCTCAAGGAAGTGCCTTCCTGCGAGTTTTTCCCGCTGGAGGCGGTCAAAACCAACGTGCTGGGCACGGAGAACGTGCTGTCGGCCGCCATCGAGGCGGGAGTGAAGAAGGTCATCTGCCTGTCGACCGACAAGGCGGCCTACCCCGTGAACGCCATGGGCACCTCCAAGGCCATGATGGAAAAGGTGTTCGTAGCCAAATCCCGCACCGTTTCCCCGGAAAAGACGCTTATCTGCGGCACGCGCTACGGAAACGTGATGTGCTCCCGCGGCTCGGTGATCCCGCTGTTTATCAGCCAGATCAAGGCGGGCAAGCCCCTGACCGTGACCGATCCGAATATGACGCGCTTCATCATGAGCCTGGAGGAGGCGGTGGAGCTGGTGCTGTTCGCCTTCGAGCACGCCCAGACCGGCGATATTCTGGTCAAGAAGGCCCCGGCCTGCAGCGTGGGCGTACTGGCGGAGGCGGTCCGGCGCGTGTTTTGCTCCGACGCACCCGTGCGCGTCATCGGCATCCGCCACGGGGAGAAAATGTACGAAACGCTCCTGACCAACGAGGAATGCGTGCACGCGATCGACATGGGCGACTTCTACCGCGTGCCCGCCGACAGCCGCGACCTGAATTACGACAAGTATTTCGTCCAGGGCGAGGTGGAGCGCAACACCCTTACGGAGTTCAACAGCAGCAACACCAAGCTGCTGACCGTGGAGCAGGTGATGGAGAAGCTCACGGCGCTTGCGTACATCCAAAAAGAACTGGAAGGCTGGAGGGGATAGCGTGGGCATTTCCCGCGTTGCGTCGCCATCGTCCGTCGCGCCTCTGTTCGTCGGTTTCGACGATACGCTCGTGCATTCGGCGCTGGAAGGGCACATGGGGGAGATCGTCGCCGACGACGCCCGCACGGCGGCGCGGATTACCGTGGGGGATTTTGCGCTCCTCGCGGGAAACGCCGCTTCGCCGGACGCCGCCGCGCTGGCGCGGCACCTGCCGGAGGGATACGGCGGGGACGCGCTGCTGCTGACGCCGCCCAACGCCGCCTGGCGCGCAGTGATTGAAAAGGCGTGGGGCGACCGGGCCGTGCCGGGCGAACGCTACGCCCTGCGCAAGGATATCGACCGTTTCGATTCCAAAAGGCTTGCGGTGTACGCGGGCGCGCTGCCGCCGGGCGTGAGGCTCCGGCCGATCGACGGAGCGCTGTACCGCAAGGCGCTTCAGGCGGACTGGTCGCGCGATTTCGTCAGCCTGTTCGCGGACGAAGGCGACTTTCTCGCCCGCGGGCTGGGCATCATGGCGCTGGAGGGGGAGGAACCGGTCGCCGGCGCCTCGTCCTACGCGGTGTTTGACGGCGGCATCGAGATCGAGGTGGACACGCGCGCCGACCGCCGCAGGCAGGGGCTGGCGACGGCCTGTGCGGCGGAGCTGATGCTTGCGTGCTTCCGGCGCGGCTGGCGCCCCGGCTGGGACGCGGCCAACCGCGCGTCGCTCGCGCTGGCGGAGAAGCTCGGCTATGTGTTCGACCGGGCCTATCCCATTCTCGAGGTCGGGTTTCGCCCCTGAGAATCCCCGGCGGCCCGTCCGCCGCACCGACGATGCAAAGGCGCATGGCTATGGCTTTGCGTCTTTTTGCTGGCTTTCCCGGGCCGCGCGGAAAAACAGCGGAAATACGATGAAAATTGTCAAATAACTAACAGACAGGCAGGAATAAAGGAGGCAACTGTAGAACAGGACGAAACGGGAAAGAATTGAGATTTTTCAATCCTGACCGAGAATGAACTGATTTAACCCGATGGAAGGAGAACGGAAATGCTGAACTCTCAAGACCTTACCAAGGTGCAGGCGCTTCGCGACGCTCTGAACGAGGGCGACGAGAAGCGCCTCAAAGCGCAGCGCGACGCCGGCAAGCTGACCGCGCGCGAGCGCATTGCCAAACTTGTGGACGCAGGCAGCTTTGTGGAGCTGTTTGCGCTGGTGAGCGAAAACGGCGGCGCGGCGGGCGTGGTAACCGGGTATGCAACCCTTCAGGATCGGCCGGTTTATCTCTTCGCGCAGGACTTTACGGTCCACGGCGGCGCGATGGGAAAGCTGCAGGCCCAGAAAATTAATAAAACGCTGGATATGGCGCTTAAAACCGGCGCGCCCGTGCTCGCGCTGTGCGACAGCGCCGGCGTCCGGCTGGACGAGGGCGCGGACGCGATGAACGCCTACGCCGAGATTTACCGCAACATGGCGCGTCTGAGCGGCGTTTGCCCCATGGTCGCGGTGGTGCTGGGCCCCTGCATCGGCGGCGCGGCGCTGATCGCGCAGCTGGCGGACGTGAGCATCATGGCGAAGAACGTCGGTTCCATGATGGTTTTCGGCCCGCAGGTGCTGGCCGCCATGAACGGCATGGACGTGAAAATCGAGAAGCTCGGCGGTGCGGACATGATGGCCGCGCAGGGCGCCTGCTCGCTGGTGGCCGAGGATGAGGAGGGCGCGCTGGCGATGGCGGCGCAGACCCTTTCGCTTTTGCCCGGCTGCAACGCGGAGGATGCGGAGCTGACCGAGGGCGACGATATGAACCGCCTGCTTTCCGTCGCCGATCCGGACGACGTGACGGCGCTGCTTTCCCAGCTTTTCGACGCGTGCACGATGCTGGAAATGAAGGCCGCTTACGAACCCGGCGTGCGCACCGCCATGGGCCGCGTCGCGGGCCGCTCGGTGGGCGTGGTGGCGACCGCCGCGGGCACGCTTTCCGCGGGTGCCCTGCAGAAGGCCGCGCGGTTCGTGCATTTTATGGATTGCTTCAACCTCCCCGTCGTAAGCCTGGTCAACACCGACGGCGTGAAGGTGGACAAGCTCGATAACCAGAGCTGGCTGATGAACGCGCAGAGCCAGCTGCTATACGCCTACGCCACCGCGACCGTGCCCAAGCTGTGCGTGGTCACCGGCAAGGCGATCGGGCAGGCGTACGTCGCCATGGGCGGCAAGGCGAACGCGGACGTGACCTACGCCTGGCCGGGCGCGGTGATCAGCGCGCTGACGCCCGAGGCGGCCGTGGCGGTGCTGTATCAGGACGAGGTGAAGGCCGACAAGGCTTCGCCCGCCGACGCGCGCGCGAAATATGCCCAGGAATATATTGATTCCGTCGCCGGCGCGGTGAACGCCGCGCAGGGCGGCCTGGTGGACGACGTGATCGACCCCGCCCAGACGCGCAAGCTGCTGGCTGCCGCGCTGGAGATGCTGGTGAGCAAGCGCGACAGCAACCCCGCCAAAAAACACGGCAACATGCCCCTGTAACCGCGAAAGGAAGGAAAACGATGAACGAATTGTTATTCGGCCTTTCCGTCGCCGCGGTGGGCATTCTGGTCGTCTTTGCGGGCCTTGTGCTGCTGATTTACTGCATCAAGCTGATCACGTACATTTCCAACTCGCTGGAGAAGAAAAACGCAGAGCCGGCTCCCAAGGCGACGCCCGCACCGGCGCCCCGCATCAGCGTGCCCGCACCCGCGCAGGCGGCCCTGGGCATCGCGCCCGAGACCATCGCCGCCATCACCGCGGCGATCGCCGCCGTCTGGGAAGGGGAAAGCGGCTTTATCGTGCGCCGCGTGCGCCGCATCCACAACGCCGCCGCCTGGAACGTTGCCGGGCGCGAGGATCAGGTATACAGCCGCATGTAGCCTCCGCGGCGCGCGGGCGGCGGCAGGCAGCCGCGATCGGCCCGCGCGAACCCCAAAATATCATTGAGCATTATCCACACCGGTAAAATAGTGAAGGAGGACATCCCCTATGCGTCAATTCAACATTACCGTCAACGGCATCGGATATCAGGTTTCCGTGGAAGAAGTCGCCGCCGGCGCCGCCGCGCCCGTCGTGGCCGCGGCGCCTGTCGCCGCCCCCGCCCCCGTGGCGGCCGCTCCCGCTCCCGTCGCCCCCGCTGCCGCCCCCGCCGCCGCGAGCGTCGAGGAGGGCATTAAAATCAGCTCGCCCATGCCCGGCACCATTCTGGACGTGAAGTGCAAGGACGGCGACGCCGTGAAGAAGGGCGACGTTTTGCTGATTCTGGAAGCCATGAAGATGGAAAACGAGATTGTCGCCCCGTCCGACGGGACGATTAAGCAGGTCGTGGTTGCCAAGGGCGCTTCCGTCAACAGCGGTGACGTGATGGTCGTTATCGGCTGAAGCGACCGCTCTCCAAGGTGACCGCGTCCGTGCGCCCGCACGCCGGCGGCCTTTCCGCTGCGGCATACCCGGCAGCCTGCCGCCGCGTATGTGCGCCCGGCCGGACAAGCGGTCATCAGGATTAAACAAGAAGGAGTTGATGGACGACCATGGAGAGCATTAATGTTGGCGAAAGCTTGCGCAAGCTGGCGGAATCCTCCGGCATCGCGGGGCTGGCAAGTACGCCGCTGAACCTGGTGATGCTTGTGATCGCCTGCGTGCTGATCTATCTGGCGATCGTGAAAAAATACGAACCCCTGCTGCTATTGCCCATCGCGTTCGGCATGCTGCTGGCAAACCTGCCCATGGCGGGGCTGATGGACGGCCCGACGTACGAGTACTTCAACGAGTCCGTACACCTGGGCAAAAGCGGCGTGCCCGTCTATCTGGCGGACGGGTCGCTGGTTTACCAGTACGTTAAGCAGACCGGCGGCCTGCTGTACTACCTCTACCAGGGCGTGAAGCTGGGCATCTATCCCCCGCTGATTTTCCTGGGCGTGGGCGCGATGACCGACTTCGGTCCCCTGATTGCCAACCCCAAGAGCCTGCTGCTGGGCGCCGCGGCGCAGATCGGCATCTTCGTAACGTTCATCGGCGCGCAGCTTCTGGGCTTCACGGCCGCTGAAAGCAGCTCCATCGGCATCATCGGCGGCGCGGACGGCCCCACCGCCATCTACCTGACCGGCAAGCTGGCGCCCCATCTGCTGGGCCCCATCGCCGTGGCCGCGTACAGCTACATGGCGCTCGTGCCCGTCATTCAGCCGCCTATCATGCGCGCACTGACCACCCGGAAGGAACGCGCCATCGTCATGGAGCAGCTTCGCCCCGTCTCCAAACGGGAGAAGATTTTCTTCCCCATCGCGGTGACGATCATCGTAAGCCTGCTGCTGCCCTCGGCCGCTCCGCTGATCGGCATGCTGATGCTGGGTAACCTGTTCAGGGAAAGCGGCGTGGTCGACCGATTGAATAAGACGTCGCAGAACGAACTGAACAACATCGTCGTCATCTTCCTGGGCGTAACCGTCGGCGCTACGGCCAGCGCGGAAACCTTCCTCAACTGGAAGACGCTTGGCATTCTGGTGTTGGGCGTCGTGGCGTTCAGCTGCGGCACCGCCGGCGGCGTGCTGCTGGCCAAGCTGATGAACAAGCTGTCCGGCGGCAAGATCAACCCGCTCATCGGCTCCGCGGGCGTATCCGCCGTGCCCATGGCGGCGCGCGTCAGCCAGGTGGAAGGCCAGAAAGCCAACCCGAGCAACTTCCTGCTGATGCACGCGATGGGCCCCAACGTGGCGGGCGTCATCGGTTCCGCGATCGCGGCGGGCATCCTGCTGAGCATGTTCGGCGCGTAAGGCTTAGGTTTGAAAGGAGATACAACAATGGCTAAAGTCGGCATTACCGATACCATTCTGCGCGACGCGCACCAGAGCCAGGCCGCGACGCGCATGCGGATATCGCAAATGGAACCCGCGTTTGAAAACCTCAACAAGGTTGGCTACTATTCGCTGGAATGCTGGGGCGGCGCGACGTTCGACAGCTGCCTGCGCTTCCTCAACGAGGATCCGTGGGAGCGGCTGCGCACGATCCGCAAAGGCATTCCCGACACGAAACTGCAGATGCTCCTGCGCGGGCAGAACATCCTGGGCTACAAGCACTACGCCGACGACGTGGTGGAGTTCTTCGTCAAGAAGACCCTCGAAAACGGCATCGACATCATCCGCTGCTTCGACGCGCTCAACGACCTGCGCAACATGGAAACGGCCGTGAAGGCCACCAAGAAGTACAAGGGCACCGCCGAAGTCGCCATGAGCTACACCATCAGCCCCGTGCATACCGAAGATTACTTCGTCAAGCTCGCCGCGGACATCGCCGAGATGGGCGCGGACATCATCTGCATTAAGGATATGGCCAACCTCCTCCTGCCGTACGCCGCCTACAGCCTGGTCAAGCGCCTGAAGGCGGAGACCGGTCTGCCGATCGTGCTGCATACGCACGACACCACCGGCACCGGCGCCATGACGCTGCTCAAGGCCATCGAGGCGGGCGTGGACGTGGTGGATACGGCGCTGAGCCCCCTGGGCGGCGGCACGGCGCAGCCGCCTACGGAATCGATCGTGGCGACGCTGCAGGGCACCGAGTACGACACCGGGCTGGACCTGAAGCTGCTGGTGGAGTTGGCCGGCTACTTCCGCGGCGTGGCGGCGGAGCTGACCAAGGAAGGCTTCCGCGATCCGGGCCGCGTGCTGGCGACCGATGTGAACACCCTGCTCTACCAGGTGCCCGGCGGAATGCTGAGCAACCTGATCAACCAGCTCAAGCAGGCCAACGCCATGAACAAGTATTACGACGTGCTCGCCGAGGTGCCGCGCGTGCGCAAGGACTTCGGCTATCCGCCGCTGGTGACCCCCACCAGCCAGATCGTGGGCACGCAGGCCGTGATGAACATCCTCTCCGGCGAACGCTACAAGATGGTCACCAAGGAATCCAAGGCGCTGCTGCGCGGCGAATACGGCCGCCTGCCCGCGCCGGTGGACGAGAAGGTTCGCAAGAAGGTCATCGGCGACGAGCCGGTCATCACCCACCGCCCCGCGGACGATATCCCGCCCGAGCTGGACAAGTACCGCGAAGAGATCCGCGACTACTACCAGCAGGAGGAGGACGTGCTGAGCTACGCGCTGTTCCCGCAGGTGGCGCTGAAGTACTTCCAGTACCGGCAGGCCAAGCAGCTCAAGGTGGACAGCACCATGCTGGACAAAGACGAAAAGACCATGCCGGTGTAAGCGGATCGCTTTTAACGCAGATTGGGCTTTTAAGGCAAGCTGGAGGGAGCCCGCTCAGACGGCGGGTTCCCTTTACGTATGCCGGTGGGGTATGTATAATGGATACCGTAGCGAAACGCGTCAGCAAAGGAGCGACAGCCAATGATCGATTTTGTTTTCCAGAACCCGGCGAAAATCATTTTCGGCAGGGACGCCCTCTCCCATTTGGGTGGGGAAGCGTTGCAATACGGCCGCAAGGCGCTTCTGGTGTACGGCGGCGGCAGCGTAAAGCGCATCGGGCTTTACGATCAGGTTACGGCGATCCTGCAGGAGAACGGCATTCAGGTGTGGGAGCTGCCCGGCATCGTGCCCAACCCGCGCCTCGCGCGCGTGCGCGAGGGCATCGACATTTGCCGGCGCGAGGGTGTCGGGCTGGTGCTGGCGCTGGGCGGCGGCAGCGTGATCGACACGGCCAAGGGCATCGTGAACGGCGTGCCGGATAACGGCGATGTGTGGGACTTCTACGTGGGCAAGCGTATGCCGGGCAGGACGCTTCCCATGGGGGTGATCCTCACCCTGCCGGCGGCGGGCAGCGAAATGAGCTATTCCTCCGTGATCACCAACGAGGACGGAATGCTCAAGCGCGGCTACAATTCCATCACCAACGTGCCGACCTTCTCCATCATGAACCCCGAATGGTCGTTCACCCTGCCGCCCTACCAGACGGCCTGCGGCTGCGTGGACATCATGGCGCACATGATGGAAAGGTACTTTACCCGCGTCGAACACGTGGAGCTGACCGACCGGCTGATTGCCGCCGGGATGAAAACCGTGCTGCACAACGCGCCCGTCGTGATGGCACACCCGACGGATTACGACGCGCGCGCCGAAATCATGTGGGCGGGAACGCTGGCGCACAACACCTACCTGCAGACCGGGCGCATCGGGGACTGGGGCAGCCACAAGGTGGAACACGAGCTGAGCGCCGAGTACGATATTGCCCACGGCGCGGGCCTGGCCATCGTATTCCCGGCATGGATGAAGTACGCGATCCGGCAGTACCCCAAGAAGCTCGCCCAGTTCGCCACGGAGATTTTCGACGTTCCCGCCGCCTTCGGTGACGGAACCGCGACGGCGCTGGAGGGCGTAAGGCGGCTGGAAGCCTTCTACAAAACGCTCGATATGCCCACGCGCCTGAGCGAGGCGGGGATCACCGACCTGGACGCCCGGAAGCTCGCCGCGCGCGCCCTGCCCGACGAAAACGCTTCGACCGGCGCGTATATCCGGCTGTACCGGGAGGATATCGAGGCGATCTTCAAGCTGGCGGAGTGAGCGCACATGACCTGTAAGGCAGAGCCGCCCGCGCCAAACGGCGCGGGCGGCCGCAGCCTGCCCAAAAAGCCCAATCTGCGGTGTCAGCTGCGGGATGGCAAGGAATATCACTTACGAACGAGTAAGCTCAATTCCTTGCCACCCTTGCTTCCTAGCATCTCGGGCCTTTTGGGCAGGCTGACAACGTGCCTGCAAAAACCGGTTACGTCGCCGCGGGCGTGGGCGTCGCGGCGGTTTCCGCCGTGTCGATCGTCTCCGCCGCGGCGAGGCCGTCATCCCGGATTACCGTGATGGTGCAGGTGACACCGTCCCGGCTGGCGGCCGCGATGTTGGCAAACAGGGAATCCATGCTGCTTACCGTTGCCTGCCAAGCCGCGTCCAGGTATTCCTGCTTGGCGGCGCACTCGTCATAAAGCTTCTCTTCGATCTCGTTTTTGATTTCGGAATAGCGCTCCGGCGTCAGCGGATAGAGCCAGTCGATTTTCTGCACCTGATCCTCGTCCACGGTCAGCTTGTAGTACGAGGCTTTCGGCGAGGGGAGCCGCACCACGATGGTGTCGCTCGCCACGTCCACGCTCACGTCCGCCAGGCTCAGGTCCACGGAGAAGCTCAGCGAGAAGGAGTACGGAATGGTCACCTTCTGCACTGTGCCCAGAATCCACGCGTCCTGGGAGACGGTCTCCTGCCCGGTGAGGGTGGTCTGGTACACGACCAGCTCGTTTTTCTCCTCCATTTCTTCGCTGAAGCGCTCGCTGACCCAAGTGGTGTTGCCGTCGCCGAAGAAGCGGCGGTACAGATCGGGGCCGTAGCGGATGGCCAGAAATGCGATCGCCAGGCAGAGGAGCAGCAAAATCAGCCGCTTGAGAAAACGCAGCGGCCTGAACCTGCGCCGCCGGGGAGGCGGATAGGCTTCCGGGTTGGGGTTGGGGGGCGGTTGACGCATGCGGCGGTCACATCCTTTCCACAGGGCGCCCGCAGGGGGCGTGCCGCGTCGGGTTTCCCGGCGGTTCGCCGGGCGGGCTACAGCCACTTGCCGATTTCGATAAACAGCAATACGAGCAGCCGCTCCAGCACGTAGGCCGTCGCCAGGGCGCCCGCGATCATCAGATAACCGCGGAAAAAGCGGCCTGCCCTTCCACGCCGCTTGCCGTGGCGCGGCTCGCGGGGCGGTTCGGGCGGACGATGGGCGTTTTCCATACCGACAACCTCCTTGCCGTCCGGGTATCCATTCAATACACGTTCGAACGGCCGAAATTCATCCCTACAGTATTCGCGGCCCGCTCCGCCCAAACCTCTTTTCAGCGGCAAAGGGCGGCGCGCCCATGTTTTTCTTGTATTGAGGGCACGATGCGGTTATACTGTTTCCATAAAGGCAGACGTGAAGGGTATTTGTTCAGCGGTTACCTAGGGAGAGCTTTCGAAACGAGCCGTTTACGGGCCGCAAGCAAGGAGCGACGCATGGCCGATCAGATTCGCATCCGCATGTTCGGCGGTTTCAGCCTGTTCGTGAACGACGGGTGCTGCGACCGCGTGCTCGCGAAAGCCAGGAAGGGCACGTCGCTTTGGCAGTACCTGATCCTCAGGCAGGGCGACGCGGTGAAAAACGAGCGGCTCATCGAAACGCTCTGGCCCAGAGAGGAAAACGCGAACCCTGAAAACGCCTTAAAAACCCTCGTCAGCCGCTACCGCGCCCTGCTCAACGAATGCGCCGAAGGGCTGGGCGGCTCCATCGTTTCCGACCACGGCGGGTATCGCTTCCGGCTCCTGCCGGAGATGACGGTGGACCTCTACGAGTTCGAACGCCTGGAAACCGAACTGGAGGGCCGGGGTACGCTGACCGCGGAAACCGAAGCGCTTTTCGGCAAAGCCATCTCCCTGTACGCGGGCGACCTGCTTTGCGGCGACCACCGGGAGGACTGGGCCGTCAGCCGCACCGAAAGCCTGCACGGGCGCTACATCCGCATCGTGTATGCCTATCTGACGCTGCTTAAAAAGGCGGAGCGCTACGAGGAGATTATCCGGCAATGCCGCGTCGCGCTGGAAAACGATCCCCTTGACGAGCGGCTGCAGCTGGAGCTTTTGCAGGCGCTGACGAAAACCGGCCGCAGCGACGAGGCGGCGATGCAGTACCGACACCTGTCCGGCATGCACTTTCCCCATCTGGGCGACCAAACGGTGGAGACGCCGCAGGACTTTTACCGGCAGATTATCCAGGCGGGGGATACGCTGGACATCAACCTGGATACCATCCGCGAGGAGCTGATGGACTTCAGCGCCTCCCACGGCGCCTACGAGTGCGAGTACGCCATCTTCCGCGAAATTTACAACCTGCAGGTTCGAAACCTGGAACGCCTGGGATCGAGCATCTTTCTGGCGGTGGTCATGCTGTCGGGAACGGATGGCCGGCCGCTCGCGCCGCCGGAACTGATGCGGATGATGGACGGACTGAGCGAGGTGCTGCGCGGGAACCTTCGTAAAGGCGATACGCTCACGCGGTTCAGGCCCTCGCAGTACGCCCTGCTCCTGCCGACCGTCAGCACCGAAAACGGGCATCTGGTCATGGAGCGTCTGAAGCGGGCCTTCTACCGGCGTTTCCCCGACGCGGGCGTGATGTTCAACTATCGCCTGGGCCCGCTCTATTCCAGCGAAAACGCGCCCCACAGACGCACGGCGGCCGAATACGCCTCCCTGCGAAACAAACCGCCGCAAAAAAGCTGAAATCTCTGCGGGACGTGTTTCACCCCTCCGCAGCGGGGGTATAACAATATCGGTTCCCAATGAAAGGAGGAAATCACAATGGCAGTGATTAAACTTACGAAGGCGAATTTTGAAACGGAAGCGCTCAAGAGCACGAAACCCGTGCTGATCGATTTTTACGCGGACTGGTGCGGCCCCTGCAAGATGGTCAGCCCTCTGGTGGACGAGCTTGCCGAGGAAAGCGACGCGTACAAGGTCGGCAAGGTGAACGTGGACGAGTCTCCCGAACTGGCCGCCAAGTACGGCGTTATGAGCATCCCCACCCTGATCGTGCTCAAGGACGGCAAGGTGGCCCAGCAGGCCATCGGCGCGCGCGGCAAGGAAGCCATCCGCCGGATGATCGGCTGACGCTTCCGCAGGCGGGTTTCCTCCTGCCTGGGGCGAACGGCGGATTTTGACGCGGTACGCCCCGCAGATAAAAGAATATCAAAACCCGGTCGCGAACTTCACGGCCGGGTTTTAGCACGCCCATTTCCGGTTGGCGCCGGGCGGCTCTTTTTGTTATAATAGGGCGAGGAGAGAGAAAACGGAGGGAACGGTATGGAATCGATCCTACGCGACGCGGCGCTCGCGCCGTCGGGCAGGCAGAAAATCGAATGGGTGAAACGGCATATGCCGGTGTTGGGCGGCATCGAGGCGGAATTCTTACGCGACAAGCCCTTCAAGGGGCTCAAAGCGGCGATCTGCATCCATCTGGAGGCCAAGACCGCCTATCTGGCGCAGGTGCTTAACATGGGCGGCGCGGAGGTCTACGCGACCGGCAGCAACCCGCTGAGCACGCAGGACGACGTATGCGCCGCGTTGGCCGAAAGCGGCGTGACGGTGCTGGCGACCCACGGCTGCAACGCCGAGGATTTCCACCGCTATGAGTGCCGAGCGCTTTCCGCCTGCCCGGACCTGATCGTGGACGACGGCGGCGACCTGGTACAGATCCTGCATGAGGAGCACCCGGAATGGGCCGCGAACCTGCGCGGCGGCTGCGAGGAGACCACCACGGGCATCCTCAGGCTTCAGGCGCGGGAGCGCGCGGGCACGCTTCGCTTTCCCATGTTCAACATCAACGACGCGGACTGCAAGCATCTGTTCGACAACCGCTACGGTACGGGCCAAAGCGTGTGGGACGGCATCATGCGCACCACCAACCTGGTCGTGGCGGGCAGCACCGTGGTGGTGGGCGGCTACGGCTGGTGCGGCAAGGGCGTCGCCATGCGCGCCAAGGGGTTGGGTGCCAAGGTGATCGTGACCGAGGTGGAGCCGGTGAAGGCCATCGAGGCCGTGATGGACGGCTTTACGGTGCTGCCGATGGGAAGGGCGGCGGAGATCGGCGACGTCTTTATCACCGTCACGGGCTGCCGCGACGTGGTGACCCCGGAGCATATGCTCAAAATGAAGGACGGGGCGATGCTGTGCAACGCGGGGCACTTCGACGTGGAGGTAGACGCGGCGGGCCTGCGGAAGCTGGCGGTGCGGCACTTTACGGCGCGCCGGAACATCGAGGGCTACGAGCTGCCAAACGGCAACACCGTCTACCTGCTGGCGGAAGGGCGGCTGGTGAACCTCGCGGCGGGGGACGGGCACCCGGCGGAGATCATGGACATGAGCTTCGCCCTGCAGGCGCTGTGCGCGCGGCGGGTGGCCGAGCAGGGAAAGGACCTGCCCCGGGCCCTGCTTGCGGTGCCCGCCGAAATCGACGCGGAGGTCGCCTCGCGCAAGCTAACGGCGCTGGGCGTAAGCATCGACTCGCTGACGCCGGCGCAGGAACGGTATCTGCACGGTTGAACGGGCGTAATGTATACAGAGCGAAACGCTCCGTTTCGGTTGACAGTGAAAAAAACGCGTGGTATGATAAATGCCAATAAGGCGGCAACGCCAGGCGAGGAGGAGTCCGCGTGACGAACCTATGTGCCATGTCGACCAACATGATGTGCGCGTGCGATTCCAGCTCGTGCTGTTTGTGTTGCGTCGCTTAAAGGGTTAAAAGCTGTTAAGCCCGCTTCGCACTGCGCGAGGCGGGCTTTTTTGATCGCCGGAAACGAAAGGGGACGATCCTTTGAAAACCGAAACGGGCAAGGCTGCGCCGCCGCAGATTGAAATACGGCATCTGCGCAAGGTCTACCCCGCCGCCGAGGGCGAGGTGGTGGCGCTGGACGACCTGAGCCTGACCATCGAGAAGGGGGATATCTACGGCATCATCGGCATGAGCGGGGCGGGCAAAAGCACCCTCATCCGCTGCCTGAACCGGCTGGACGCCCCGACCGACGGCGAGGTGCTCATCGACGGGCGCGACATCCTCCTCATGAAGGGCGCGGAACTGCGCAGGACGCGCCGCCGTATGGCGATGATCTTCCAGCAGTTCAACCTCCTGATGCAGAAAACCGTCGAGAAGAACGTCCGCTACCCGCTGGAAATCGCGGGCGTGCCCAAGAAGCAGGCCAACGCGCGCGTGGCGGAGCTGCTTGGGATGGTGGGGCTGGAGGCGAAGGCGTCCGCCTATCCCAGCCAGCTGAGCGGCGGGCAGAAGCAGCGCGTCGCCATCGCGCGGGCGCTGGCCGCCGACCCGGAGATGCTTTTGTGCGACGAGGCGACCAGCGCGCTGGACCCGATGACGACCCAGTCCATACTGGAGTTGCTTAGGGAGATCAACCAGAAGTTGGGCATTACCGTGGTGCTGATCACCCACGAGATGGCCGTCATTCGCCAGATCTGCAACAAGGTCGCCATTCTGGATGGGGGAAAGCTGGCCGAGTACGGCGGTGTGGACGACGTGTTCCTGCATACCAAGTCGGCCGCGGGCAAGCGCCTGTTCGGCATCCTGCCGCAAAACGAGGAACGGCTGCCCGCGGAGCCCGCGCTGCGCGTGGTGTTCGACGGCGCTTCGACGGAAAAGCCCATCATCAGCCGGATGGTACGGGAGTGCGACATGGACGTCAGCATCCTCTCGGCCGACATCCGCCAGCTGAACCGGAAGGTGTACGGGCAGATGCTGCTGGCCATGCCCCGGGACGCGACCGACCGAATGCGGCTGACCGATTATCTTCAAAAACAGGGCCTGACGGTGGAGGAGGTGTACCCCGAATGAGCTTGAGCCAACTCGGCCCCCTGCTATGGCAGGGCACGGTTGAAACCGTGTACATGACGCTCTGGGCCAGCGTCATTTCCTACGCGATCGGGCTTCCGCTGGGGGTGCTGCTGGTGGTCACCCGCCGCAGCCACATCATGCCCCATCCCACCTTCAACGCGGTGCTCGGCGTGACGGTCAACTTCCTGCGCTCGATCCCCTTCATTATCATGCTGGCGATCCTCTTCCCGGTAACCCGCGCGGTCATGGGCACGGCCATCGGCACCACGTCGGTCATCTTCCCGCTGGTGGTCAGCGCCTTTCCCTACATCGCCCGCATGGTGGAGGGCTCCCTGGAGGAGGTCGACCGCGGGGTGATCGAGGCGGCCCAGTCCATGGGCTCGACCAACGTGCAGATCGTGTTCAAGGTGCTTCTGCCCGAGGCGGTTCCCTCGCTGATCAACGGGGCGGCCATCAGCGTGACCACCATCCTCGCGTACACGGCGCTGGCCAGCGCCGCGGGCGGCGGCGGACTGGGCGCCATCGCCATCGTCAAGGGCCTGAACATCCGGAAATTCGACGTTATGTATTCCGCCAGCCTGCTGTTGGTGGCGCTGGTGCAGATTATCACGGTGTTCGGCACGCGCCTCATGCGCGGGCTGGATCATAAACGACGCTAAAACAGGAAGGAGAACCCCCATGAAAAAACTGCTTGCGATGATCCTGACCCTGGCCCTGACGCTGAGCGTCGGGCTTTCCTCCGCGCTGGCCAACGAGAAGATTTCCATCATCGCCACGGAAAACCCGCACGCCCAGATCCTGGAACTGGTGAGGGACGACCTGGCCGCGCTGGGCTACGACCTGGACCTGACCGTGGTGACCGACTATGTGGTGGAGAACCCCGCCACCTCCGACGGCTCGGTGATGGCGAACTTCTTTCAGCACATCCCCTACCTGAACAGCTATAACGAGAGCGTGAGCGACGACGAGAAGCTGGTGGGCGTGGTGTACACCCACTTCGAGCCCATGGCGATCTACGCGGGCACTAAGGAAAGCCTCGCGGATATCGCGCAGGGCGACCGTGTCGCCATCCCCAACGACCCCACCAACGAAAACCGCGCGCTGCTGCTGCTGCAGGAGGCCGGGCTGATCACCCTGCCCGCGGACGCGACGCTGGAGAGCACCTGCACGCCGCTGGACATCGTGGATAATCCCTACGGTCTGGAAATCTACGAGGTCAACGCCGAGCTGATCCCCGGCCTGCGCAGCGACGTGGCTTACGCCGTCATCAACGGCAACAACGCGGTGCTTGCCGACCTGGTGCCCTATGTGGACGGCCTGTACGCCGAAGGGCCGGACAGCCTCGCCGCGCAGAACTACGTAAACCTGATCGCCGTTCGGCCGGAAAACGCCGATGCGGACTGGGTGGAGGCGTTAAAGTCGGTCATCTACACCCAGAAGGTGTACGACCTGATCGTCTCCTCGGGCTTCGCGCCCACCTTCACCCCCGCGGATGCCGCGACGGCCGCCGAATAAGGGAGAACGTACAAAACGGGAAAACGGAGGGACTTGCGTCCCTCCGTTTTCCCGTTTTACGATGCTTGCGGTTATTCCTCAATCAGCGCCGTGCGCGGGATGAAGGCGCGGCAGCGCTTATCCTGATAGGTGGTCTCGATATAGGCCCAGTCGGTGCCCAGGAAAGCCAGCAGCTTGACCTGCGTGCCCTGCTTGATTGAAAAGAGCTTGTCGTGGCCCAAAAGCGGATCGTCGGTGGCGTTGGCGTCCTTGGTGAGGGTGATGTCGATATCCGCAAAGCTCAGCTGCGCCACGTTCGCCGCGTCGCTGAGCGTACCGTTGCCGATGTAGCCGATGCGCCCCTTCGAGCCGTTGCCGATGGGATAGCCCACCAGCACCCAGTCCCCGGTGACGCCGTAAATGTCCACCTTGTCGTCGGTGGTGACCTGCGCCTTGCTGTTGCGGTAGCTCGCCTCGTCCGGAGCGCTGTACACCTTGAAGGTCTGCCGCTTTTCAAAGCTCACTTCGTCGCCCAGCGCCACCAGCGTGGGAGCGCTCTGCACCGCCCGCTCGTAGGGCGAAAGCGTGGGCGTGGGGGCGAGCGTCGGGGTGGGCGAAGGCGTGGGGGAGGGCGTCGGCGCCGGAGAAGGCGTGGGGGAGGGTGTCGGTGCCGGGGACGGCGTGGGGGTCGGAGAAGGCGTCGGCGTGGGGGAAGGCGTCACGAGCTCCGCAGGCTCGACGGTCGCGCCGGCACGGTTGAGCACATAGCCGTTCTGGTCGCCGTTGGACTCGATGACGGTGAAGGCGGTGCCGCCCAGCGACACGGTGCCGGTCATCACGTCGCTGTCCACCACCCCGTCCGCGACCGTGTAATCGGAAACCTGGATGGTTAAAAGCTTCCCGTCCGCGGTGAACTGGTAGTAGGTGTTCCCGTCCGCGCCCAGCGGCTTCCACAGCCCCTGCGTCAGGAAGGCGACGATCTGCGCGTCGTTCCCCGTCACGGGCATGGGCGTGGGGGTAACGACCTCGCTTAACGGCTGCAGGGTGGGCGCCTGCGTGGGCGTGGGTGTAGGCGTGGCCGTTGCCTGCGGCGCTTCCCCGGTCGGGGCAATTGTATTGCTCAGGCCGAGAGCCGCGTCGTCCGTAGCGACCCCGGTTTCGTCCCCGGCGGATTCGCCCGTGAGCAGGGCGGACTGCGTAAGGCCCAGCGTCGACCAGGAGATGTCCACCACGGCCGCGTCCGTAGCGATGGCGCCCGCCGCGTACAGGCAACGCAGCGCCGCCGCGGAAAGGAAGTAGGAGTTGGGCGCGGGTACCTGCGACGCGTCCGAAACGACGGCACCGGCCTGCCCGCTTTCCTGCGCAAACACGGCGTTGCGCACGGCCGCGTCCACCGCGCTGCGGGATTCGGTGAACAGATCGTACACCGTCAGTTCCTTGCGGTTGTTCAGGTCGATGATACGGTAAAAAAACAGCACTTCGTTGAGCGTCCCGTCGGCGGAGCGGTTGCCCGCCGACGCCTCCAGCGAAAGGATGCCGTCGAAGTCCATGTTGACGGTGAAACTCACGCGCACATAGTCCCGGCTGCCGTCCGCGTAGGCGTCCTCCGCGCTCATGGGCTCCATCTTACGCAGGGCGAGCAGCGGCGTGGCGACGACGCGGGTCAGGTAATCGGCCAGGGTCTGATCCTCGCATTCGAAGGCGGGATACTCCACCTTATACTGTAGCGTGCCGGTGTCGCCCTCGGAACCGACGCGGTAGACCGTAACGCCGTCTTTTTGAAGCTCCACGCTCCGCGTTTCCCCGGCGTCCTCGGCCGCGGCGGCGGAACCCAGCAAAAGGCACAGGGAAAGAATGATTGCCAAAGCCCGTTTCATCGGCGTGACCTCCTATTCTTGCAGGCTGAGCAGCAAGGGATATACGGAGCCGGTGGACAGGGCGACCAGCTCCTCCTCCCCGCCCTTTTCCAGGCGGAAGTAATGCGAAAGCGGCAGGGGGTACGCCATGCCTTCGACGGTATAGAGGCGGTAGAAGCCGTTCTGCTCCTCGCGCCAGCTGATCTCCGCCGTTTCGACAGGGGCGATGCTGTCGTAAGCGAAATCGTAGAACGGATCGCCGTTTACGAACAGGCCGTACTTGCCCGTTTCGGGGTCGCGCGCGACGATCGCGCCGCAGTCGGCGTACACCGACACGTCGTCGGTCGTGCACAGCACGGTCTGATTGCCGTCCAGCAAAATCATCTCGCCGTCGTCCATCTGGACGATGCCGCACGCGCAGCCCAGCACTGCGCTCATATCGGCGGTATGCCGCCACAGTGTGGCGCTGCCGCTCTGCGTAAGCTCGTACAGGGCGTAGCGCTCCTCGGAATTGGTCACGTTGCCGGTATCCACGTAAGCGACGGTCGAATCGGCGGTGAAGGGGTACGCCTTGCTGAACCACAGCGTGCTCAGCGCCGCGCCGTCGGCGTTAAGGTAGTTGAAGGTCGTATAATTCCGGTCGCAGATCAGCGCCCATCCGTCGATCATGGGGCCCAGCACCGGGTCGTCGCCCACGCTCTTCAAATAACGGGTGGTATCGATCAGCGCCAGGCCGTTCTCGTCGATCAGGTAGGGCGGTATGGCGACGTAGAACACGTCGTCGGGGCAGACCAGAAAACCGTCCTCCGGCAGCGCGTCGTAATAGCCCAGCAGCTTTCCGTCGGCGGAGGCGAACAGGTAGTAGTCGTACAGCCCGTTCCCCAGGGCGACGCGCCCCACGACGTTGCGGTTGGTGACGGCGTAGGATTGAAGCTCCACGTCCCCGGAAACGGCCGCGATGCCTTTTTTGGCCCGGTCGCTCGCCTGCAGCACGGGCGCCGGATCATACCCAGTAACCTGTCTGGACGTACTTCCCGCGGTCTGCCCGGCGGTCTCGGACGTTTCCGTGCCCAGCAGCCGGTCGACCTGACCGAGAAGCCAGTCCCGCTCCACATAGGCCGCCGCGGCCAGCACCGCGAGGATGCAAAGCGCGATCAGCCAGCGGCGCAGGGTGTGCCGCTTCTTTTCCGGCGTCGGCGCGGAAGGCCCGTCCGTTTCCACACGGTAGGGGTGCGCGCCGCGCGGCTGAGCGGACTCGTCCCCCGGCGACTCGGCGAAGGGGCTGCGGCGCCGGTAAACGTTGGGCTGCGGCGGCTCGGCGGGAGCCTCGATCGGGATGGGGGTCACATAGTCGTCCTTGGGCAGCACGAAGCGCAGCGGAGGGGCAAAACGCTCGCTCGCCTCCCCGGCCGCTTCCGCCGGGGCGTTCGTCGGCCGGGCATAGGGGTTGAGGGACGCGGGCCTGTTTTCCGGCTCTTCCGGGCTCGCGTAGGCGGTGTTCGGGGAGGTGTCGGCGTCCGCGTCAAAATGCAGGGCGGCGGCCCGGCTGCGGCGCTCGGGGGCAGCCCCCGTTTCGCCCGCCTTGTGGTCGGGATAGGTGGATTCGTCCCACGTGGGACGAATATAGGGGTTTTCCCCGCCTTTTTCGCGGACTTCCGGGGCCTCCGCCTCCGTGCGCCCGGCTTGCCGGCGCGCGTTTTTGGGGAGGTTTTCCGGTTTGCTTTCGGGGTATTCTTCCTCGTCCCACGTGAGCTGGGCGTAGGAACGATCCGGCGGTACGGGGTTGCCCCACACGTCGATCGGCCACTCCTGCTCGTCCTCCGGGCGCACGGGAACCGGCGGCTCCTCGGCCGGGGGCCGCGCATAGGGAGAGGCTCTTCTGTTTTTGCGCTCCGCATCCGGCGCGGGGCCGTTGGGCTCGTATTGATCGTAGGGTTTCCGCTCGTCCATTCCATTACCTCTTTGTCGATCAAAGCGGTTTTTATCCATAGTTCAATGTACCACGCTTTCGCCGGTTCGTCAAGCACGGAAAGGGTTTGCGGGCGTTTCGCCGCCGCGCCCGGATGCGGGAAAAGGGCCTGCCGAAAGACAAAAAACGGGCCGTCTGTGAGCGGCCCGCAAATGCTGCGAATCGTTTTGAACTCCGAACGTTCGGGAAAGCGGTTTACGCCGTTTCGATGTTCGCGGCGCTCTGCAGGCCCAGATGTTCCACGCCCATTTCCCGCAGTTTATACTTCTGTATCTTCCCGCTCGCGGTCATGGGGAACTCCTTGAGCACCATCACATACCGGGGAGCCTTGAAGCGGCTCATGCCCGCGCGGACGAAATCGATCAGCTCCTGCTCGGCGGCGCTCATGCCGTCCTTGAAGATCACGCAGGCGCAGACCTCCTCGCCGTACTTCTCGTCCGGCACGCCCACCACCTGCACGTCGCTGATTGCGGGGTGCGTGTACATGAACTCCTCGATCTCGCGGGGATAGATGTTCTCGCCGCCGCGGATGATCATGTCCTTCAGGCGGCCGGTGATGCGGAAATTGCCGTCCTCGTCCATCGTGCCGATATCTCCGGTGTGCAGCCAGCCGTTTTCGTCGATGGCCTGGCGCGTGGCCTCGGGCATTTTGTAGTAGCCCTTCATCACGTGGTAGCCGCGGGTGACGATCTCCCCCGGCGTGCCGCGCGGCACCTCCTCGCCGGTTTCGGGACTGATGATCTTTCCTTCCGTCTGGGGCAGAAGCTTGCCCACGGTGGATACGCGCAGCTCGAGGGGGTCGTCGGTGCGGCTCATGGTCATGCCCGGGGAGCATTCCGTCTGCCCGTAGGTGATGGTCAGCTCCGGCAGGTGCATTTTCCCGGTCACGTCCCGCATGGTCTTGATGGGGCAGGGGCTGCCCGCCATGATGCCCGTGCGCAGGTGGGAAAAGTCGAACTGGTCGAAGTCCGGGTGTTCCAGCATGCCGATGAACATGGTGGGCACGCCGTGCACGGCCGTGCAGCGCTCCTGCTGGATGTATTCCATCTCCTGCCGGGGATGGTAGCGGGTCATGAGCACCATGGTGGACGCGTGCGTAAGGCAGCTCATGACGCCCAGCACACAGCCGAAGCAGTGGAACAGCGGCACGACGATCAGCAGCCGGTCGTCGCCGGTCAGCTTCATGCAGTCGCCCAGAAACTGGCCGTTGTTGGTGATGTTGTGGTGGGTGAGCATCACGCCCTTGGGAAAGCCGGTGGTGCCGCTGGTGTACTGCATGTTGATCACCTCATGGGTCGTCTGGGAGGCGATCAGGTCCTCCACCACGCTTTCGGGCACGGTCTCGGCCAGGGTGTAGAGCTCGTCGAAGGAATGCATGCCTTTGGGCTTTTTATCGCTTTGGCCGATGAGCACCACGCGCTTCAGATAGGGCAGCTTTTTTTCCTCGATCTCGTCCGGCTCTTCGGTCAGTAGGCCGGGCATAAGCCCGGTGATGTGGTCGATGTAGTCGTTGCCCTTCACTTCCGGGATCATCACCAGCATCTTGGTGTCGCTCTGGGTGAGCAGGTAATTGAGCTCGAACTGCTTGTAGTTGGTGTTGACCGTCACCAGCACCGCGCCGAGCTTGGAGGAGGCGAACATGATCAGCATCCATTCCGGCACGTTGGTCGCCCAGATGGCCACATGGTCGCCCTTGCGAATGCCCATGGCGTACAGCCCGCGCGCCACGACGCTCGTGCGGCGGTCGAACTCCTTCCAGCTCCAGCGCACGCCGAACTCGGGCGCGACGACGCAATCGTTGTCCGGCAGGTTCCGGGCATTGCGACGGAGCAACCCCGGTAAGGTGTTATCGTGCAATTCGGTCGTCGGTACGAATGCCATGCTGCGTCCTCCTTTAGCTCGTCCGTCGGTTCAAAAAAGCCTCCGTCTTCGTTGGATCGAAGACGGAGGCTGATGCTTCCGCGGTACCACTTCGCTTGGAGCCTGCGCTCCCGCTCGTATCGCTGTATCGGGCGTTCCCGTCCGCCGGTACTGCCGTTCCCGTCGGCCGCTCGCGGGAGAGAGGGCAATCGCAGCCTTTCGCGCCTTGCACCGTCCGGCGTTTCTCTACAAAGGCTTTGCGCTCGCCGCGCCCGTTCATCGCGTTGAAATTGGATTGATTATATCGGAGTCGGAACGGTTTGTCAAGCCCCGGATCACGTTTGTTCCCCGGGCGGCAGCAGCAGGAAGGCGTAGTCGGTTCCGTGGAAAACCGTGCGGGCGAAGGGCTGGAAGCCGAACCGGCGGTAATAGGCGTGGTCGTCCCTGGACACGATGCTTTCCACATACAGGGTCTGGCCCCGGTAATCCGCGATGCCGCGGTTCATCAGCGCCGCGCCCGCCCCCTTTTGCCGGGAGGAAAGAAACTCCAGCGTCACGCAGGGGGTTTCCGGCGCAAAGCGGTCGAGCATCCGGAAAAGCTCGCCGATCCGCCCCACCGCGGCCGGGCTTTGTACAAAAAGGAGCAGCGCCCCGGGCCACAGGCCCAGACGGAGGAGCGACCGCAGGCCGAACTCGGGCGAGTCCGGGTGCGACCACAGCGCGCAGGCCACCACGCCCGCGTCCGGCTCCACAGCCGCGTATACGCGGCCGGTCCTCAACTCAAAGCGGAGCAGCAGCCGCAGGAACGTCCGCGCGGGCCCCCTGCGCCCGCGGAACAGAAAACCGTTGAAAAGCGGCGTTTGCCAGAAAGCGTCGGTCAAAACCGCCGCCGCCTGCCGAAACTCGGCGCGCGCAGGGCGCGTGAGCGTGCGTATCTCCATGGGTCGGGCCTCCGTGTTTTCGTTGGGATCGGGTTCTTTACGCGCCCCATCATACCACAGTCGGGAGCGCGGGGCAATTGCGGCGCGCCGATCCCGTTCGCTTTACCCTCCGGAAAAGCTATGGTATAATACCCACAACCGGCGCGCTCGTCCGCGCCGCGTTCAGACCGGTAAAAACAAGACCCCTGCGCATCGGAGGAGGAACGCCCGTGTACCAGTATTCCAACCGCAGCCGTTTCAATTCGGTCATGCGTTCCAACCGCTACCGGCCGATTCTGGTGATCGTGGTCATCATCATCGCGGCGTTTCTGCTTTTGAAGCTCGTCGGCGTGGGCGGCATGAGCGAAGCGAACTTCGAGAATCAGCGCAACGCCAAGCTCCGCTCGGAAATTCAGCACGCCGTGAGCCAGGCCAACACGCTTTCCCGCCTGGGAGCGACCACGACCAGCAACGTGCTGGGCAAGGTGCGCCAGTACGTGCACGGCATCGAGATTATCAACGACCTGAACGTGAGCATGTTCGGCGAGGTCGGCCGGCTGTATAAGCAATCGGTGTTCGATAACATTTACAGCATCATCGACGAATACGACGCCAAGCTTTCCAGCGGGCAGAAGGTGAGCGAAGCGCTCACCGCGCTGACCGACGCCATCGACGATCTGGAGGCGCAGACGACCGCGCTGATCGGCACGAGCGAAAGCTGACGCGGCGCAAACGGCATATTCGGCGGCGCGCCCCTTACGGCGGCGCGCCGCACCCGCGCCCGGCGGAATTCCGGGCGGCTTGGCAACGGAGGTGGCAACGGTGGACGAGCGCCCCATCGGCGTGTTCGACAGCGGCTTCGGCGGCGTGACGGTGCTGGCTTCGGCGGCGCGGCTGCTGCCGGGGGAGGACTTCATTTTTCTGGGCGACAACCGCCGCGCCCCATACGGCGACCGGACGCCCGACGAGGTGCTCGCCTTTACCCGCGAGGCGGTCGAAAGGCTGAACGCGCTTAACTGCAAGGCCATCCTCATCGCCTGCAACACCGCGACCAGCGCCGCCGCGGAAACGCTCAGGAGCGAATGGGCGATGCCGATCATCGGCATGGAACCGGCGCTGAAGCCCGCTTCGCTCTTGCCCGGCGAAGGCGCGGTGCTGGTGATGGCTACCGCCATGACGCTCAAACTGCCCAAGTTCCAGCACCTGATGGAGCGCTACGGCAGCCACGCCGTGCCCGTGCCCTGCCCGGGGCTGGTGGAACTGGTGGAGGCGGGGGAGACGGATGGCCCGCGCGTGACGGACAGGCTTGACGAGCTGCTGTCCCCGTACCTGAGGGGCCCCGTGAAAGCCGTGGTGCTCGGCTGTACCCACTACGTGTTTTTAAGGCCCGCGCTTGCGGCCTTCCTGCCCGAAGGCGTCGCGCTGGTGGACGGCAACGAGGGTACCGCGCGCCAGCTAAGGCGGAGGCTTGCGCAAAAAGACCTGCTCAAATCGTTTTTCACCGGCGCGGAGGCCCGACCGGGCGAGCCGGTGTTCCTTTCCACCGAGCCGGGCGAAGCCATACCCGCGCGCATGCGCGCCCTGTTCCGGAAGGCGTTGCGCGCGGCGGACGCGTGTTGCATTTCGCCGGACGATGCGGTACAATAACAAAGATTAAGACAATCGCTGTACGCAGCGGGTTAGGTTGGTTCGTTTATAATGAAAAAAGTGATGCTCATCTTTGGCACGCGGCCCGAAGCCATCAAGATGTGCCCGCTGGTTCATGTGCTGGAGCGTCATCCCTCCTTTCAGACCGTCGTATGCGTAACGGGGCAGCATCGGCAGATGCTGGACCAGATTTTGGAGTGCTTTCAGGTAACGCCGAAGTACGACCTGTGCATTATGCAGCAAAAGCAGACCCTTTTCGACGTGACGGTGAACATCCTGCTGAAGCTGCGCGATATTCTGGAGGCGGAAAAGCCGGACGTGGTGCTGGTGCACGGCGACACCTCCACGGCGTTCGTCACGTCGCTCGCGTGCTTCTATCTGCAGATTCCCGTGGGCCACGTGGAGGCGGGCCTGCGCACCTACAACCTGCATTCGCCTTTTCCCGAGGAGTTCAACCGTCAGGCGGTGGACCTGATCTCCAAGTTTTACTTCGCGCCCACCGAGATGAGCAGGCAAAACCTCCTCAGGGAGGGCAAGCCGGAAAAGACCATCTACGTCACGGGCAACACCGTGATCGACGCGCTTTCCACCACCGTGCGCGAGCAATACCGGCACCCGGAGATCGAGTGGGCGAAGGGCAGCCGCCTGCTGCTGATGACCGCCCATCGCCGGGAAAACCTGGGCACGCCCATGCGCCACATGTTTACCGCCATTCGCCGCGTGGTGGACGAGACGCCGGACGTCAAGCTGATTTACCCCATGCACATGAACCCCAGCGTCCGGGAAATGGCCAAGCGCTGCTTTTCCGGCCAGGAGCGCATCCACATGATCGAACCGCTGGACGTGCTGGACTTTCACAACATCATGGCGCGCTCGTACTTCATCATGACCGACAGCGGCGGCATTCAGGAGGAAGCGCCTTCCCTGGGGAAGCCCGTGCTGGTGATGCGCGATACCACCGAGCGCCCGGAAGGCGTGGAGGCGGGCACGCTGGAGCTGGTGGGTACGGGGGAGCAATCCATCTACGAGGCGGTCACGCGGCTTTTGAACGACCCGGAGAAATACCGCGCCATGCAGCACGCCGCCAACCCCTACGGCGACGGCCACACCAGCGAGTATATCGCCGATATTCTGGAAAAGAACCTGAAATAGCGTAAAATACAGATTAAAAGCGGGCGGGGCCGGCCGTGCGAAGCGCTCGTACGGAGCCCGGCCCGCTTTGTTATAGCACGCTTTTCCGGCCCGGCGGAGACGCCCGCAACGGCTGAAACGGCCGCACAAATTGATTAGAGTATCTAACGAATTTGGTTGCAAGCCTCCTGATTTTGCGGTATAATTCGACTGTTTATTTAACCGTATTCATACCGCAATGATTTCGGAGGTACGACGTGAACAAGGGAACCGTATGGGTCATCGGCGCTTCCAGCGGCCTGGGCCTCGCGACGGCGAAAGCCTTCGCGGCGGACGGGTGGCTGACGGTGTCGGGGGCGCGCTCTTTCGGCGCGCCGGCGGCTGGCGACCCGGCCGACGACGGCGTCCGCACGCTCGGGCTGGACGTGACGGACGCGCAAAGCCGCGAGGACTTCGCAAAGGCCGCTTTCGCCATCAGCCCGCGGGTGGACGCGCTGGTTTACTGCGCCGCGGTGCTGGTGCTGGGCGCGTGCGAAACGACCTCGCACGACGAGTACGAGCGCGTGATGCAGACCAATTTCCTGGGCATGACGGACATGGTACGGATGGTATTGCCCGCCATGCGTACCCAAAAGAACGGAAGAATCATCCTGTTTTCCTCCATCAACGGGCTGCTGGGCATCCCGTTCCAAAGCGCCTACACCGCATCCAAGCACGCGATCGAGGGGTACGCGGAATGCCTGGCGATGGAAGTCAGGCCCTTCGGCGTGCAGGTGAGCGTGGTGGAGCCGGGCGACCACCGCAACGGCAGCAAACACACGCGGCTGCACGCGCGGGGCGAGGGGGACGCTTCCCCCTACGCGGACGCCTACCGCGCGGCCTGCGACAAGATCGGCCGCGACGAATCCGGCGGGCTCCCGCCCGCGCGCCTGGCCCGCGCGGTGGTGCGCAACGCCAACCGCGCGCGCATGCGCTTCCGCCTGCGCGTTGCCAAACCAGACCAGCGCCTGGCCGTGATCCTGCACGACGTGACGCCCCGACTGAACGAAAGAATACTTATCGGCTATTATGGCAAGGGAGGCGCGAGCGCATGATTCAACACGATATCGCCCGCATCAGCCGCGCCCTGCGCGAGGATATGCGCCTGGAAAACCTCTACGGCATCATCTGCGGGTACGGCGACGAGGAGGCCGCCGTATGGCTTGAAAACGGCGAAGAAAAGGTGTGGACGTTCGCCGATTACACCCGTCTCACCCGCAACGCCGCCGCCGCGGCGCGCGCGGCCGTGGGCGCCGAGCCCGGCGCATACGTGGCGATCGCCATGGACACCTGCAAGGAGTGGTTCCCTGTTTTCTGGGGGCTGATCCAGGCGGGCTACAACGCGTTGCTTTTGAACGTGGCGCAGGCGGACGACATTTCCGATTATCTGCTCGGGCAGGCGGGCGCGAAGGCGCTGGTGACCACCAAAGCGCGCGCGCTGCCCGCGGGCGTGAAGCTGATCCCGGCCGAAACGCTCTACGCCGCGCCCGAAGCCCCGGACGACTTCATCCCCGTGTTCGGCAACCAGGTCGCGCTGTGCACCAGCGGCACTACGGGCACCAGCCGCATCTTCGTGTACGAGGGGCGCGCCGTGGTGGAGCAGGTGCTTTCTTCCGAGCTTCTCTACCGTGCCCAGAAGCGGATGATCGACAACGAGCACCGCCGTGCGCTGGCGTTTTTGCCCTATCACCATGTGTTCGGCTTTATGGCGAACCTCATGTGGATCTCCTTCGTGGGCTATGCGAACATCTACCTGGAAAACCGCACCCCGCAGGCGATTCTGGAAACGTCGCAGCGCTGCCGGCCGGAACTGCTGATTACGGTGCCGCTGCTGGCCAACAATTTCTGCGCGGGGCTTCAGCGGACCCTTTCACAGCAAAGCGCCTTCAAGCGCGGCATGTTCAAGACATTCAAAGCGGTCAGCCTCGGCCTGCAGGCCGTGGCGCCGGGCTTGGGGCTGTGGCTGGCGGAAAAGGCGCTGTTCAAGAGCGTCGACGCCAAGCTGCTGGGCACGAGCATCAAGGTGATCATCCTGGGCGGAAGCCACACCCCCAGCGAGCATCTGCGCACGCTCAACGCGCTGGGCTACTACACCGTCTGCGGTTTCGGCATGACGGAAACGGCCGTGACCAGCGTGGAGACGACTCTCAACCTGCGCAAACGCGTCAGCGGCTCGGTCGGCCGACCGCTGACCAACGTGGAATACCGCGTAACGCCCGGCGAGGCGCGCGGCCGCCGGGGCGAGATGCTCATTCGCGGCAACAGCCTGCATACCGGGCGGCTGGTGGAAGGAAAGCTCCTCCCGCCGGATACGCTGGAAGGCGGCTGGTACCCCACCGGCGACGTGGTGCGCCTGGAAAAGGGCGACCGCATGTTTGTGGAGGGCCGCTGCAAGGACGTCATCATCAACGAATCGGGCGAGAACGTCTACCCGGACGAGCTGGAGGACACCTTCTCGGCCTTGGAGGGTGTGGAGCAGTTTACGGTGCTGGGCGTGAAGAAGCCCGGCAAGCACCAGCAGTACGAGGACATCACGCTGGTGCTGAACGTGGGCGACCGCTACCGCGACGATGCGTTTCTGGAAGGCCTCATGCGCCGCGTGACGGAGCTCAACGCGAGACTCGCGCCCCTGAAGCGCTTGAGCCGCGTGCTGGTCACCCCGGAAAAGCTGCCGCTGGTCAACGGCATCAAGGTGAAGCGCCTGGCGCTCAAGGCGCAGATCGAGCAAAACAAGCTTGCCTACCGCGACCTGCGCATGACCGCCGCCAAAACGGCGCCCGCCGAGGCGCCCGCGCCGGACGTGGTGGCCAAAGAGGTCAAGCCCACCGACCTTGCGATGGAGGAGATCAAGCACAAGGTGCGCGCGCTCTACGCCGAGGCGCTGGGCGCGGAAGCCGGAAGCTTCTCCGACGACGCGCATTTCATCGACGAGCTGAACGGGGACAGCCTTCAGGTGCTTTCCGCCGCGCTGAAGGCCGAGGAGCAGTTCAGCGTCACCATTCCGGTGGAGGAGTACGGGCGCTGCACCACCGTAAGCGACATGAGCGCGCTGATTTACGCGAAGCTTAACGGCGTGGGCGCGTACGAAAACCAGTCCGAGCCGGACGAGGAGATCGTCCCCATTACGCGCTTTGAGGACGCGCCGGAGTGCATCGCCTTCCAGAAGCGCATGGATTCGCTGATGTCCTCGGGCGAGGACAACCCCTACTTCGTCTGCCACGAGTCGCCGCTGCGCGACAAGAGCCTGATGGCGGGGCACGAGGTGCTTAACTTCGGCTCCTACAACTACGCAGGCATGAGCGGCCGCCCCGAGGTGATGGAGGCCGCCAAGGCCGCCATCGACAAGTACGGCACCAGCGCCAGCGGCAGCCGCCTGCTGGCGGGCGAGAAGAAGCTGCATCAGGAGCTGGAACGCGAACTGGCGGACTGGAAGCACGCCGAGGACTGTCTGGTGCTGGTCGGCGGGCACTCCACCAACGTGACGCTGGTCGGCAACTTCTGCGGCAAGAACGACCTGATCGTGTACGACGCGCTGGCCCACAACTCCATCGAGGAGGGCTGCCGCCTCAGCCGCGCGACCGCCAAGCCCTTCCCGCACAACGACCCGGAGGCGCTGGAAGGCGTGCTGCGCACGCAGCGCAGCCGCTACGCCAAGGTGCTCATCGTCATCGAGGGCGCCTACAGCATGGACGGCGATATCGCCGACGTGCCCGCCTTCGTGGCGCTCAAGAAGAAATACGGCTGTTTCCTGATGGTGGACGAGGCGCACAGCGCCTGCGTCATCGGCGAGACGGGCGGCGGCGTGGACGAGTATTTCGGCCTTGCGCCCACGGACATCGACATCAAGATGGGCACGCTTTCCAAAGGACTGGGCGCATGCGGCGGCTATCTGGCCGGTTCCCGGACGCTGATCGAGTACCTGCGCTACAACCTGCCGGGCTTCGTGTTCAGCGTGGGCATCTCCCCGCCGCTGGCGGCCGCGACGCTGGAAAGCGTGCGCCAGATTCGCCGCAATCCGCAGATCATGGCGGATATGCGCCGCAACATCGACTGCTTCGCCGCCGAGGCGAAGAAGCGCGACCTGGACATCTGCCTGGCGGGGCACACGGCGGTCATCCCCGTGCTGGTGGGCCGGGACGAGGACGCCTTCCTGCTTTCCAACAAAATGCGCGAGCGCGGCGTGTTCGTGCCGCCGGCGGTCTACCCCGCCGTGCCCAAAAACAAGGCTCGCCTGCGCTTCTGCGTGATCAGCGAGCACAAGCCCGAGCAGATCGTGGAAGCACTGGACAAGCTGGTGGCGCTGGCGGAGGAGCTGAACATCAAGCTGCCGTCTCCTGCGAAGAACTGAGGCGGATGCCATAGGAAACAGATGCAAAGGCCGCCCGCGTTGGACGCGGGCGGCCTTTGGGCAGGCTGCTTTATCGGGATGTGAATTTCCGTCTGGGCTGCCGTGCGGCGGGCCTGTGCTCGCCCTGCTCGGCGCGTTGGACGCGCGGCTGTTCGGCGTGCGGCGCTCTCGACTGTTCGGCATGCCGGGCGCGCGGCTCCGCACGGTCGCGACTCTGCGATGAGGGAACCGGGCGGCGCTCGGCGGGCGCGGTGACCGCCGCGGGGCCGAACCGGCGCTCCTGCGGGGCGCGAACGGTTTGCGGCCGCTGCAGCGGCGTGCCCCTCAGCGGCTCCCGCGGGCGTTCCGCGCGGCTTGCCGGCGTGCCTTTCGCCCTGGGCGCGACGGCTTCGCCGCGGAGGTTCACGTTCTTCACGCGCGCGGGGCGGGGCGGGCGCGGCTCCTTGACCGTTTCGGTAAACACCTGCATCGGCCATGCGCTTTCCTTGCGGGGAATCTTTTTGCCGATCAGCTTTTCCACCGCGTAGAGCTGCTTCATCTCGTCGATGCAGCAAAAGCTGATCGCGTCGCCGTCAAGCCCGGCGCGGCCCGTGCGGCCGATGCGGTGCACGTAGGCTTCCGGCTCGTTGGGCAGGTCGTAGTTGAACACGTGGGAAAGCCCCGCCACGTCGATGCCGCGGGCGGCGATATCGGTGGCGATGAGTACTTTAAGCTCCCCGCTCTTAAACTTCCCCATGGCATCCTGCCGGGCATTCTGGCTCTTGTTGCCGTGGATGGCCATGGCCTTCACGCCCATGTGATCCAGCTCGCGAACCACCTTGTCCGCGCCGTGCTTGGTGCGGGTGAACACCAGCGCGTTTTCCACCTCGGGCTTTTTGAGCAGATCGGCCAGCAGGTATTTCTTGTTAGCCTTATCCACCATGTAAAGCGTCTGGTGGATGGCGTCCACGGTGCTGCTGACCGGGTCGACCTTCACGCTCTCCGGCTGGTGGAGGATGCTCATGGCGAGCGCCTCCACTTCCTTGGGCATCGTGGCGGAGAAAAACAGCGTCTGCCGTTTGGCTGGTAATTGGGCGATGACGCGCTTCACGTCGTGTATAAAGCCCATGTCCAGCATCCGGTCGGCCTCGTCCAGCACGAAGATTTCGATATCCGAAAGCCGGATGTACCCCTGCCCGATCAGGTCGTTGAGGCGGCCGGGCGTCGCCACCAGAATCGCGGGGTTGCGCTTGAGCTGCGCCACCTGCCCGGCCTGGCTCACGCCGCCGAAGATGACGCAGGAGACGAGCGGCAGGTACTTGCCGTAGTCCACGAAGTTCTCCTGAATCTGTATCGCCAGTTCGCGCGTGGGCGTCAGGATCAGCGCGCGGGGGTTGCGCGTTTTCGCGGGCGTCTCCGTAAGCCGCTGGAGAATGGGCAGGGCGAACGCGGCGGTCTTGCCCGTGCCGGTCTGCGCGCATCCCAGCACATCCTTGCCCTCCAGCACGAAGGGGATGGTCTCCCGCTGGATCGGGGTGGGTTCTTCGTAGCCGGCTGCCCGCGTCGCTTTCAAAATCGGCGGGATCAGCGGCAATTGATTGAAATTCATCCAAACATCCTTTCCGCCGTCGGGATCGGCGCGCCGTTTGCGCGGGCCCAACGGAATTCTCATCATACCATATCGGGCGCGGAAAAGCAAAACACAAAAGGCGGCGGGCCCCGAAGGAGGACCCGTCGTCGGGAAACGAAACAACGCGGAAGCGTCAGTCGTCGTTCTCGTCCGTCAGACCGCCAAGGTTCAGCGCGTCGTAGGGGATAAAGCCGCGCGCGGTTTTGCCGTCCACGGTGGTCTGAACGTATGCCCAGGAGGCATTGCCGCTCTGGAACGCCGACAGGTACGTGACCGTCTCCCCCGCCTGGAGGGTGCGGATGGTGGTCAGCGTCGCCACGGGATCGTCGGTGAGGCTTGCGCTGCGCGCGCAGGTCGCGGGTTGGGCGCCGAACTGCAGGTTGCCGCTCTGCGCGCTGCCCTTGATGTCGGAGCCGTTCACATACCCCACGCGCACCGCGCCGTTGTTGGTTTCATACATCACCAAAAGCCAGTTGCCGTCCCAGCCGGCGGCGTACACGCTGCCGTTGGTGCTGACCAGCGCCTTGCCGTTCGCGCCCCGCCAGGAGGAAGTGCCGGGCGCCGAATACACCGCCAGCTTCTGGCCGGTTTTCAGGGCGATGTACGTAAAGCCGGAAAGAATGTCGAAATGATCGAAGCTGATGTAGTCCAGGTAGTTCTTGCCGCCCGGGTTGGTGGTGTCCAGAGCCCTCATTTCGTTTCGCACCTGCTTGACCAGGTGTTCGTTCGTCCATTCCAGCGAGGTCAGCTGAGAATAGCAGGCGGCGCTGTTGTCGGGGTTGGCGTTGGGGGCGTACCAGGCGAGCGCGGAGAAGTAATTGTCGTACTTCCCGCCCGCGATGAAGTTATAGCCGTGCCGCGCGAAGATTTCGTTGAGAATATAGCCCAGCGATTCGTAATCCCATTCCCACAGTTCGTCCTCCGTCAGGGAACGGGTATCGCTGTCCGGGATAATGTACTGCCGCCCGGCCAGCGCGCAGGCCGGGATCAGCATCAGAAGAAGCGACAGCGCGATCAGGCGTTTCCACATATTTCCTATCTCCTTCCCGTTCCAGGCGGGCGGCGACGCAGGATAAAATTGTCTCTATGTCCAGTATAGGACTTCCGGCCGGATTGTCAATTGCAAATCTTTCTGCAGTCCGGCGTCGGCGGCGCTTCAGGAGGGGGAGGGGAGAAGCGGAAGCGCGAAGGCCTGCATAAACGATGAAAAAACGGAGACTCTTTCGAGTCTCCGTTTTTCAGCGCATATAGGACTTTTTAGAACTTCAGCGGGTTGACCTTCACGGCCGGACCCATGGTGGAGCTCAGGTAAAGCGAGCGCACGTAAACGCCCTTCGCGGTGGAAGGCTTGGCCTTGTTGATGGCGTCCATGAGCGTTTTGAGGTTCTCGCCCAGCTTTTCGGCGCCGAAGGAAGCCTTGCCCATGGGGCAGTGGATGATGGCGGTCTTGTCCACGCGGTACTCGACCTTACCGGCTTTGATGTCGTTGATCGCCTTGGTCAGGTCCATGGTCACCGTGCCGGACTTGGGGTTGGGCATGAGGCCCTTGGGGCCCAGGATGCGGCCGATGCGGCCCACGACGCCCATCATGTCCGGCGTGGCAACGATCACGTCGTAGCCGAACCAGTTTTCGGCCTGGATCTTCTGCACCATTTCCTCGCCGCCCACGAAATCCGCGCCGGCGGCTTCGGCTTCCTTCACCTTGTCGCCCTTGGTGATGACCAGCACGCGCACCACGCGGCCGGTGCCGTTGGGCAGCACAACCGCGCCGCGAACCTGCTGGTCCGCGTGGCGGGGGTCGACGCCCAGGCGGCAGTGGAACTCGATGGTCTCGTCAAACTTCGCCGTGCTGGTTTTGCACACGAGGTCGCAGGCCTCTTCGGGATCGTAGGCCTTGAGGGAATCGATCAGCTTGACGCTGTCCGTATATTTCTTACCGTGTTTCATCGTTCAATTCCTCCCTGTGGTATTAGCGGCACAATGTCCTCCCACAAACGCTTTGTTATTCCTCAACCGTGATGCCCATGGAGCGGGCGGTACCGCGAACCATGCTCTCGATGCTCTCCAGGTCGGTGGCGTTCACATCGGGGCGCTTGATTTCGGCGATTTTGCGAACCTGCTCTTTAGTGAGCATCCCGACCTTGTCGCGGTTGGGACGGCCGCTGCCGTGTTCAACGCCCAGTTCCTTCTTGATCAGCACGGGAACGGGCGGCGTTTTGGTGATGAAGGTGAAGGTGCGGTCGGTGTACACGGTGATCACCACGGGGATGATCATACCGGCTTCCTTGGCCGTACGCTCGTTGAACTCTTTGCAGAAACCCGGGATATTCACGCCGTGCTGGCCCAGCGCCGGCCCGATGGGGGGCGCGGGCGTCGCCTTGGCGGCGGGAACTTGCAGCTTGATCATGGATTGGACTTTCTTAGCCATGGTGTTGGAACCTCCTCAGATTGTGGTAATGCGGAACGCAACTGTTCCTCCCACGACCCGCCGGGCCCGGCGCGGTTCGCGCGGCGGGGGAGACGGGTGTAGCGGCGGTCGCCCGCCTGTGCGGCGCGCCTGCGCCGGGGATAACGGGGGTCAGACCTTGACCACGTCCTGCAGGTCGACTTCCACGGGCATTTCACGGCCCAGGAACATCTTGACCTTCACGGTCAGCTTCTGGCGCACGGTGTCCACGTCCTCCACGATGCCCGTGAAGTTCTCCAACGGGCCGGAGAGAATGCGGACTTCCTCGCCGATGGCGATGCCGAACTCCACGCTGTTTTCCTGCGTGGAAAGCATCATATCGACTTCTTCGGGCGTTAAGGCCACGGGTTTGCTGTCGGGACCCACGAAGCCGGTCACCCCGCGGGTGTTGCGCACCAGATACCAGCTTTCGCTGGTCTCGATCATATGCACGAGCACGTAACCGGGGTACACCTTGCGCTGGCTCTTCACACGGCGGTTGTTCTTGATCTCCACCACGTCCTCCACGGGGACGCGCACGTCGAGGATCAGGTCCTGCATGCCGTTGTTTTCGACAGACTTCTCGATGTTGTCCTTAACCTTGTTTTCGTAACCCGAATAGGTATGCACCACATACCAGCAGGGCTCCTTGCTTTTTTCGGCCATTGCGGTCTCCTTACTAGTTGGACATGATCAGGTTGACCAGCGAGGACGCACCCATGTCCAGCAAGCCGATGATCACCATCAGGAACACCATCGCCACGACGACGATGATCGTATAGTTGATCAGCTTGTCTTTGGTCGGCCAGGTAACCTTCTTGAGCTCGTGCCACATGTTTTTGAACGCGAAGCCGATCTTCTTGAAGAAGCCGACGAACCCGCGCCCGAAACGGACGAAGAAGTTTTCCTTCTTGCCCTTGACCGGAGCCTTGGTTACGGCCTTTTTTTCGTCTGCCATCGTTTTCACTCCTTGCCGCCTAAGCGCGTCACTTCGTCTCGCGATGAAGCGTGTGCTTCTTGCAGAAACGGCAGTACTTGTTCAGCTCGATGCGATCAGGGGTGTTCTTCTTGTTCTTCATGGAGTTGTAATTGCGCTGCTTACACTCGGTGCAAGCCAGCATAACCTTGTTGCGGGCAACGCTAGCCACGTCCGCCACCTCCTACTGTCCGGTTGTCGGGCTCCGGCCTTCGCTCCATACGGGGGCCGGAGACGGTTGGTACGTTGGGGCCCCGCCCGCCGGCGCCGCGCAAACGGCCGCACCGGCGGGATGATCCGGGAAAGGCTCCCGGCGGGGGAATTACTCGATCACCTTGGAGACGACGCCGGAGCCGACCGTGCGGCCGCCCTCGCGGATAGCGAAGCGCAGGCCCTGCTCGATGGCGATCGGCGTGATCAGGGTGATTTCCATGTCGATGTGGTCGCCCGGCATCACCATCTCCACGCCGTCGGGCAGCTTGATGTTGCCCGTCACGTCCGTGGTGCGGAAGTAGAACTGCGGACGGTAGCCGTTGAAGAACGGCGTGTGACGGCCGCCCTCTTCCTTGGTCAGCACGTACACCTGGCCCACGAAGTGCGTGTGCGGGTGGATGCTGCCCGGCTTGGCCAGCACCTGGCCGCGCTCGATCTCGTTGCGCTGCACGCCGCGTAGCAGCGCGCCCACGTTGTCGCCCGCCTGCGCGGAATCCAGGGTCTTGCGGAACATTTCAAGCCCCGTCACCACCGTAGAGCGCGGCTTGTCCATCAAGCCCACGATCTCCACCGTGTCGCCCACTTTGGCTACGCCGCGCTCCACGCGCCCCGTCGCCACCGTGCCGCGCCCGGTGATCGTCATCACGTCTTCCACCGGCATCAGGAACGGCTGATCCGTCGCACGCTCCGGATCCGGAATGTAGCTGTCCACCGCGTCCATCAGCTCGAAGATGCACTTGCACTCCGGCGCGTTCTTCACGTCCGTGCCGCCGTTCTGCAGGTACTCCAGCGCCTTGAGCGCCGAGCCCTTCACAAACGGAATATCGTCCGCCGGGAACTCGTACTGCGCCAGCAGCTCGCGGATTTCCATCTCCACCAGCTCCAGCAGCTCCGGGTCGTCCATCATGTCCGTCTTGTTCATGAACACCACGATGTAGGGCACGCCCACCTGACGCGCCAGCACGATGTGCTCGCGGGTCTGCGGCATCGGGCCGTCCGGCGCCGATACCACCAGAATCGCGCCGTCCATCTGCGCCGCGCCGGTGATCATGTTCTTGACATAGTCGGCGTGGCCCGGGCAGTCCACGTGCGCGTAGTGACGCTTGGGCGTCTCGTACTCCACGTGCGCCGTGTTGATGGTGATTCCGCGCGCCTTCTCCTCCGGTGCCTTATCGATGTCCTCGTAGCGCATCGCCTTCGCTTCGCCCAGCTGCGCCAGCGTCATCGTGATCGCCGCCGTCAGCGTCGTCTTGCCGTGATCCACGTGGCCGATCGTGCCGATGTTTACGTGCGGCTTGGTGCGTTCAAAATGTGCCTTGGCCATGGTTAGTTCCTCCTTAACAACAGATGTAAAAGCGATTCAACGCTTCAGGTTCGTTAACGGGTTTCAGTTGCATTTGCGGGTGCCGGTCACCTGTTCGGCGATGCTCCTGGGCACCTCTTCGTAGTGGTCGAACTGCATGGTGAACAGTCCGCGTCCCTGGGTGCGGCTGCGCAGGTTGGTGGCGTAACCGAACATCTCGGAAAGCGGCACGAAAGCGTGCACGCTCTGCTCGCCCAGGCGGGCCTCCATGCCTTCCACGCGCCCGCGGCGGCTGGAAATATCGCCGATCACGTCGCCCATGTACTGCTCGGGGATGATGACCTCGACCTTCATCATGGGCTCCATCAGGCAGGGGTCGGCCTTGGCAAGGGCTTCCTTGAAAGCCATGGAACCGGCGATCTTGAAGGCCATTTCGGAGGAGTCGACTTCGTGATAGCTGCCGTCGAACACGACAGCCTTGAAATCGACGACCTCGAAACCGCCGAGGATGCCGCTCTGGGACGCCTCGCGGATACCGGCGTCGATGGGGGCGATGAACTCCTTGGGAATCGCGCCGCCCACGATCTTGTTTTCAAAGGAATAGCCGACGCCGGGCTCGACCGGCTCGATGCGGATCTTACAATGACCGTACTGGCCGTGGCCGCCGGTCTGGCGCACGTAGCGGCCTTCCGCCTCGGCGGCCCTGCGAATGGTTTCGCGGTAGGCGACCTGGGGCTTGCCGACGGTGGCCTCGACCTTGAACTCGCGCAGCAGGCGATCCACGATGATTTCCAGGTGGAGCTCGCCCATGCCGGCGATGATGGTCTGTCCGGTCTGCTGGTCGGTGTAGGTTTTGAACGTCGGGTCTTCCTCGGCCAGCTTGATCAGCGCCATGGTCATTTTATCCTGACCGGCTTTGGTCTTGGGCTCGATGGCGACCTGGATCACGGGATCCGGGAACTCCATCGATTCGAGGATGACCTGATTGCTTTCGTCGCACAGCGTATCGGCGGTGGTGGTGTCCTTGAGGCCCACGATGCCGCAGATCTCGCCGCTGTAGACGGTTTCGACCTCCTCGCGGTGGTTGGCGTGCATCATCAGCAAGCGGCCCACGCGTTCGCGCTTCTGCTTGGTGGAGTTGAACACGTAGCTGCCGGAGGAGAGGGTGCCGCTGTACACGCGCACGAACGCCAGCTTGCCCACGAACGGGTCGGTCATGATCTTGAAGGCAAGCGCGGAGAAGGGCTCCGTGTCGGAGGCGTGGCGGTCGATTTCCACCTCGGGATGATCGGGCTTGGTGCCGCGGATGGCGGGGATGTCCAGCGGGGAGGGCATGTAGTCCACCACCGCGTCCAACAGCGGCTGTACGCCCTTGTTGCGGTATGAGGTGCCGCACAGCACCGGCGTCATTTCGTTGGCGATGGTCGCACGGCGGATGGCGGACTTGATCTCTTCCTCGGTCAGCTCCTCGCCGTCGAAGAATTTCTCAAGCAGCGTCTCGTCCTGCTCGGCGACGGCCTCGATCAGCTTCTGGCGGTACTCTTCGGCCTGCGCCACAAGCGCCTGGGGAATCGCCTCGTCGCGCACGTCCTTGCCTTCGTCGTCGTAATAGACTTCGGCCTTCATGCGCACCAGGTCGACGATACCTTTGAAGTCGGCCTCGGAACCGATGGGCAGTTGAATGGGCACGGCGTTGGCGCTGAGACGTTCCTTCATCATGTTGATGACCCGGAAGAAGTCCGCGCCGGTGATGTCCATTTTGTTGATGTAGGCGATACGGGGCACCTTGTAGCGGTTAGCCTGACGCCAAACCGTCTCGCTCTGGGGCTCTACGCCCCCCTTGGCGCAAAACACGGCGACGGAACCATCCAGCACGCGCAGGCTGCGTTCCACCTCGACGGTGAAATCCACATGGCCGGGAGTATCGATGATGTTGATGCGGTGACCTTTCCACTGGCAGGTGGTGGCGGCGGAAGTGATGGTGATGCCGCGCTCCTGCTCCTGCTCCATCCAGTCCATGGTCGCCGCGCCTTCATGCACCTCGCCCATGCGATGCGTACGGCCTGTATAAAACAGGATGCGCTCGGTGGTCGTCGTCTTACCGGCGTCGATGTGTGCCATGATGCCGATATTCCGCACCTTTTCCAGGGGGTGACTTCTAGGCATATACGATGGGTCTCCTTTCGAAAACGCTTCTTAACGCGGTTGGGGCGCGCCCGCTTACCAGCGGTAGTGGGCGAACGCCTTGTTGGCCTCGGCCATGCGGTGCATTTCTTCCTTGCGCTTCACGGCGTTGCCGGTATTGTTGGCGGCGTCCAGCAGTTCGCCCGCCAGGCGCTCGGCCATGGTCTTTTCGCCGCGCTTGCGGCTGAATTCCACCAGCCAGCGCAGCGCCAGGGTCTGCCGGCGCTCGGGGCGGATTTCGATAGGCACCTGGTAGGTGGCGCCGCCTACGCGGCGGGCCTTCACTTCCAGCTGCGGGGCTACGTTGGCCAGCGCTGCGGTGAACACGTCGTTGGCGTCCTTGCCGGTCTTTTCGGCGATGGTGTCGAACGCCGTGTAGCAGATGCGCTGCGCGGTGCCGCGCTTGCCGTCCAGCATGATCTGGTTGATCAGCTTGGTGACGACCGTCGTCCCGTGTACGGGATCGGGCAGCACCTCGCGCTTGGGAATAAATCCACGACGGGGCATGAGATTCCCTCCTTAAACATTGGCATTGGCGACGGCGTAGCCGTCGCGGGCGGATGGTTTTCGTTTCCTTACGGGTGTTTGCGCGCTGTACACGGGCTTTCTGGCGGCCGTCAGCATCGGCCGCTCCGCCTTGAGGCGGAGAACCACGCGGTGTGCGTCGCGAGGCGCGCGCGGGTTAAACGCGCGCCGTCGTTAAGCGCCTGCGCCCGCTCCGAAAGGACTCCTGCATGGGCAGCGCAAAGGACGGCTTACTTCTTGGGCCGTTTCGCACCGTAACGGGAACGAGCCTGCATCCGCTTTGCCACGCCGGCGGTATCCAGCGCGCCGCGGATGATGTGGTAACGAACGCCGGGCAGGTCGCGTACGCGGCCGCCGCGGATGAGCACCACGCTGTGCTCCTGCAGATTGTGGCCGACGCCGGGGATGTAGCACGTACCTTCGATCTGGTTGGTCAGACGGATACGCGCGATCTTGCGAAGGGCCGAGTTCGGCTTTTTGGGCGTGGCGGTTTTCACGCTCAGGCATACGCCGCGCTTCTGCGGGCAACCCTGCAGAATGGGCGCCTTGGAGTGTTCTTCCAGCTTCAGCCGCCCCTTGCGAACCAATTGATTGATCGTGGGCAAAGATAACACCTCCGAGTTTATGTTCCATAAACGCTCCGCAACCCCCGGAGCGATCTACGGCGAAGTTATTTGAGAAGCGCGGCCGAGGCGGTTTTGACCCCGACGAGGCAAAGCTTGCCCAGCTTCTCCATGCTGTCCGTCACGGTGACGGGCACGCGGTGCTCCTCGCAGGCGGATTCGACCTGGCGGTAGATGTACTCGTCCGCGTCCCTGCACAGAAAAACGCGCGCCGCGCGGCCGTCCCTGACGGCGCGAAGCACCTGCTTGGTGCCCACCACGCGCTTGCCGGGTTCGCGAAGCTGCCCTTCCATGCGGTCGTCCCTCCCCGAGGATGTCCTCTTTGCCCGCGAACGCACCGAATGCGGCAGATTTTGCCACATATTCCCTGACGGGTGTGCGCACAACGGGCAACCATAACATAATACCATGCGGCAAGGGGCTTGTCAACGGTTATCGCAAACGGATCGCACCGCTTCGCCCCGGGAATACGGCACGGGGACATACTAATGAAAAGACCGCCGAAACAAACGGCGGCCGAAACCGGCGGCGGGTACGGGAAGCGAAAGCCGCGGTTGCAATTCGCCGTCGTCGTGGTACACTGACGGCGGGGAGACGCAGCCGCGTTACGCCGCGCCGCCTTCGCGGGCGGAGACCCGCACGTAGTGCCACAGGCCGAGCGCCACCATCAGGCCGCCCAGCAGCTTGTTCAGGCTGAAAACGCCCGTCATCGCATAGTCCAGCACCAGCCCCATGCCCAGCTGGGTGACGATGACCAGCACCGTGGAGAGAAAGGCGGGCAGACGCGGCGTTACGTAGATGAGCAGCTGGACCATCACCACGCCCACCGCGCCGCCGAAAAACATCGCCACCGTGCGAAGCGTCGCCGGCCCGAGCGCTGGCAGGGCGGCGGGCAGCCCCGCCAGGAGCAGGAAGAGCAGGGACGTCGAAAGCCCCGTCACGTAGTTGACCAGCGTCCCCATGCACAGTCCGTTATGTTTGGCGTACAGGGCGTTCAGGTAGCGGCAAAGCACCGTGTTGGCCCCGATGAACACTGCTATGAAGATCATCCGTTTTCCCCTCCCTATCCCAGCATCATGACCGCGATGCCCCCGACGATGAGCAGAAAGCTCAGCGCGTGGCGCGGTTTGAACGGCCGCCTGTCGGCGCCCAGCCACCCGAACTGGTCGATGGCCGCGCCCAGCAGCGTCTGCCCCAGCAGCATCAGCGCTACCGACACCGCCACGCCGAGCCTGGCGAAGCTCGCGTTGCAGCCCAGCACCGTAAACACGCCCAGCACGCCGCCCATATACCCGTACCAGGGCGTGGAGCGGTCCCGGCGTATTTTCTCCCGCCGTATGGCGATCCACGCAAGGATGGTCGTGAGTCCTACCGCGTGCACCACGACCGTCGAGGGCAGATTGCCCAGGTACAGCGCCAGATCGCCGTTCTGCGCCACCGTGATCGCGGCCAGCGCGCCGGAAAGCGCCGCCAGAAAAGCCGTCATGGTTCATTCCTCCCGTCACGGGGAGCATAGCAGGTTTTCCTTTCGACGGGTGATGACATATGTCCTAATCCGAACAAAAAAAGGAGATGGAAGTATGGATGCGACGGCCGCCGAACTGCTCGGGCGCCACGCGGCGGCGCTGCCGCCGCTTGGCACGTATCCCCTGGCCATGGAGCGCTTTTCGCCGGGGCAGATGCTGGCCGCCTCCGGCGAGCCGTTCACGCGCCTGTGCTTCGTGGTGGAGGGATGCGCCACGGTGTTCAACGCGATGGAAAACGGCCGTGCCGCGCTGCTGACGGAGTACCGCGGCGTGCAGACGATCGGCGAGGTGGAACTGCTGACGGATTCCCCCGTTCTGACCGGAAGCGTCCGCGCGTCCACCGCGGGCGCGATGCTTTGCGTGCCGCTGTCGACGGCGCGCGAAAAGCTGCTGTCGGACGCGGCGATGCTCCGCTTTCTGGGGCGGGAGGTCGCCCGCAAGCTGGAGCGCACCTCGCGGCTGGCTGCGCAGGACCGGCTCTACCCGCTCGCGGCGCGGCTGGCGGCCTACCTGCTCTACGCCCAGCCGGAGGGCGCGGCGGACGAGGGCCGCCCCCTGCACTTGACGCGGCTGAGCGAACTGACGGGCACCAGCTACCGCCACCTTCTGCGCACCCTGCGCGATTTTACCGACCGCGGTTACGTGCGCCGGGCGGAGGGCGGCTACCGCGTCGCGGACCGGGAGGCGCTCGAACGCCTGGCCGGAACGCTGCGCTACGACTGAGCGCCGGGCGGTTGCAACTTGGCGCCCGGCGTGATACCATAAGGGCAAATCTTCGGCGCGGCCGCCGCACGGGCGGCCGGAACGTTTCGCTGCGGGGGCGACCCCGGAACGGAGGCTAAAATGGTTGCAAAACGGATTCGACGGCTGCTGGCGTGCCTGACGGCGCTTGTGCTGCTCCTGTCCCTGAGCGCGACGGGCGCGGAGGAGGAGAGCGTGTTTCCCACGGCGTCGATCGACGCGCCGCAGAGCGTGCGCGTGCTTTTAACGCGTTTCTCCGCTTTCACCCGGCTGGATATGACGCTCAACGGCTCCTACAGTGCGGAGACGGAAGGCGGATCGATAATGTTCGGACGCGGCGCGGACGTGACCGTCCTGCTCCGGGACGGACGGCTGTACCTGTATTATATGGATATGCGGGTGGACGCCGGAACGGAGATGACGCTTGCGCGCCATCCCGTGGAGGAAGGCACGCTCAACGGCGTGGTGTTCGCCAACAACCCCGCCGTGTACGAGGGCGACCTGCGGCTGTCCGTGACGGCCGACGGCAAGCTGAGCCTGCTTTTGACCATCGGGGTGGAGGACTACGTGAAGGGCGTCGTGCCCTACGAAATGAGCGACAGCTTCCCGCTGGAGGCGCTCAAGGCGCAGGCGGTGGCGGCGCGCACCTACGCCGTCAGCAAGGCCGTCCTCAATGCCGGCGGGGACTATGACCTGGTGGACAACACCAACGACCAGGTCTACCGCGGCCGCCGGGTGGACTATCCCAACGCGACCCAGGCGGTGGACGATACCGCCGGCGTTTGCGGCTTTTACAACGGCGCGCTGGCCATGTGCTACTACAGCGCCAGCAACGGCGGCCAGACGGAGCTGGCCAGCCACGTGTGGGGCTCGAAGGCCGACGACGGCTACCTGGACATGCGGGACGATCCTTACGACCTGGAAAACCCGCAGAGCAAGGTGCAGAGCGTGACCCTCCCCAAATCGACCGACGAGGTGACCCAGGCGCCCTACGCGCTTCGGCTGATGCTGAGCAACGTTTTGGCCGATACCCTGACCGCCGCCGGGTACGACGCGGCCCCCGAAAGCCTGCGCGTGGACACGGTGACGGCGGTGTGGGTGGACACGCCCATGTATGAGGCGCCTTCCCGGCTGTACACGATGCTGCACATGACCCTTACGTATTCGGCGCGCACCCGCACCGATTTCGTCGATCCGGGCGCGCCGACCCCGACCCCGCACTGGGAGGCCGACGACGAGGAAGTGAGCCTGTATACCCCGGCGCCCACCGCCACGCCGACGCCGTCCCCCGTCGAAACGCCCGCGCCCACGGCGACGGCGACGCCGGAACCCACGCCCACGCCGACCCCCGCGCCCAGCTACGGGCCCTTCGTTTCCCAGGGCGAGGCGGTGACGCTGGATATTCCCATTTTCCCGGACGCGGAGAAATGGCTGTCGCTGGGCATCAACTACTATGACAACGAAATGATCACCGTGACCGAACAGGAGGACAGCTTCACCATCGAGTCCCGCCGCTACGGCCACGGCGTGGGCCTGAGCCAGCGCGGCGCGCAGTGGATGGCGGGCACCTACCAGAAGACCTACACGGAGATCCTGGCCTTCTACTACCCCGGCATGAGCCTGATGCGCGTGGATACGGCCCAGGCGGCCCTGCCGGAGGTGACCGGGCCGCTTGCCGAAACGGCCGGGCCCGTGCCCACGCCCACGCCGCGCCCCACCCTGATGCCCGTGACGCAAACCCTGCCGGAGGGCGCGTGGTACGCTTCGGTGACCGAGATCGACGACGATTCCAGCCTCAACCTGCGCGCCGCGCCGGATATTTCCGCCGAGGTCCTCATGAAGCTGTATAAAAACCAGAAGCTGATCGTTCTGGAGGAGTGCCCGCAGGAGGATTGGGTGCACGTGCGCACCGACGCCGTGGAAGGCTACGTGATGAAGAAGTTCCTCACCCAGGAGCGCGATACGCAGGCGACACCGTAACGGCTTTCGCGGCGCGGCGCTCCCCCGCGGGGGATTGACATTCGCCCGCGCATCGGGTATCGTTTGTAAAAACGGTGTAAAGAGGTCGAAAGGCATGCTGATCATCGGGATTTGCGGGGCGAGCGGCAGCGGAAAGAGCACCCTCGCCTCGGAGCTGTGCGATGCCATCGGGGACGGGTGCATGGTGATCAACCACGATTCGTACTATCGCGATCATCCCCACCTCACCTTTCAGGAGCGGTCGCTGCTCAACTACGACGAGCCCGGCATCTTCGACCACGAGCTGTTCCTTGCGGACATGAAAACGCTTTTGTCGGGCCGGCCCATCACCCGCAAGGCGTACGACTATTCCCAGCACCGCCGCGCCGACCGCGAGCAGGAGCTGATCTACCCGACGGACGTGCTGATTATCGAAGGCATTCACGTTTTTTACGACGAGCGGCTTTGCGAGTTGATGTTTCTGAAGCTCTACATGAGCGTGGAACCGGACATCTGCCTGCTGAGGCGCATCCAGCGCGACATCAACGAGCGGGGCCGCGACATCGACAACATCAGCGTCCAGTACCTGTCTACCGTCAAGCCCATGTACGACAAGCACATCCGCAACTACATCGAGCTGGCGGACGTCATCGTGGCCCACGGCGGGCGCAACGCGCGCGTGGTGGATATCCTGGCCGGCTACGTGCGCGACGAGCTGGGCAACCGCAAAAAGGAACCGTGACGCCCGGCCGAAAGGCCGAAGCCGCCTGCCGGAAACCCGCCGGGGGCGGCCTTTTTTATTCTGTGTAAATCGCACAAGGAAACGGGAACAAATTTTCGCCTTAAAATGCTATGAACTTTCAAAAAACTATGATATACTCATCCCATACCGGATCGGGGAGGGTCATCAGACGATGGAGAAAGCCAGGGTTTACTTCACCAACTTTCGCACCGCCGCCAACCTGAGCCTGACGGACAAGCTGCACCGCCTGATGCGCAGGGCCGGCATGACGGGCATGCCGCTGACGGGCAAGTTTACCGCGATCAAGATTCATTTCGGCGAGCCGGGCAACCTCGCCTTTCTGCGGCCCAACTACGCCAGGGCCGTGGTGGACGAGCTGAAGGGCATGGGCGCGCGCCCGTTTCTGACCGACAGCAACACCCTGTACCCCGGCATGCGCCGCAACGCCCTGGATCATATCGACGCGGCGTACCTCAACGGCTTTTCACCGCTGCAGACGGGCTGCCACGTGATTATCGCGGACGGCCTGCTGGGCACGGATTTTGTAAGCGTTCCCGTTGAGGGCGAGTATTGCGATCACGCCCTCATCGGCCGCGCCGTGGTGGACGCGGAGGCGATCGTCAGCCTGACGCACTTCAAGTGCCACGAGGGCACCGGCATCGGCGGAGCGCTCAAAAACCTGGGCATGGGGTGCGGCTCCACCGCCGGCAAACGGGAAATGCACTGCGACGGCAAGCCAACCGTCGACGAGGGCGCCTGCGTCGGCTGCGGCATGTGCCTCAGGCAGTGCGGATCGGACGCCATCACCCTTACGCAAACACCGAACGGGCGCAAGGCGGTTATCGACCACGACAAATGCTCCGGCTGCGGCCGCTGCGTGGGCGCGTGCTACAAGCAGGGCGCCATCGGCGGGGCGGACGGGGGCGTGGACCTGCTCAATTGCAAGATTACCGAATATGCCAAGGCCGTGGTGCAGGGCAAGCCACATTTCCACATTTCGCTGGTCACGGACGTTTCGCCCTTCTGCGACTGCCACGACGAGAACGACGCGCCGGTGCTGCCGGACGTGGGGATGTTCGCCAGCTTCGATCCCGTCGCGCTGGATACCGCCTGCGCCGAGGCCCTGCTGAAAACCGAGCCCCTGCCCGGAAGCGCGCTGGCCGAGAAGCCGAACCGCACCGGCGACCACTTCCACGACATGCACCCGATCACCAACTGGCGCGTGGGCGTCGAGCACGGCGAGCGCATCGGGCTGGGCACGACGCGCTACGAGCTGATTGAGGTGTGAAACTCTTTCAAGACCTTAACGCATCGATCTCGTGGCGATTTTGCCTCGAACGGGCGGCGCGGATCCCGGCATTCCGGGGCTTCGTGCGCCCATTTATGGAAGAACTGACGTTCCGGAAACATGAGTGCTCCTCCTTTCGGAAGGCGCGCAACGACCGACAAACGAGGTGAATGTACTTTGCAGGACAAACTGATCGTCCGCGGCGCACGCGAACACAACCTGAAAAACGTCACGCTGGAGATTCCGCGCGACAAGCTGATCGTATTCACGGGCTTGAGCGGCTCGGGCAAGACCAGCCTGGCGTTCGACACCATCTACGCCGAGGGCCAGCGGCGCTACGTGGAGAGCCTCTCCTCCTACGCGCGCATGTTCCTGGGGCAGATGAACAAGCCCGATATCGACAGCATCGAGGGCCTGTCTCCCGCCATCTCCATCGACCAGAAGACCACCAGCCGCAACCCGCGCTCCACCGTGGGGACGGTGACCGAGGTATACGATTATCTGCGCCTGCTTTTCGCCCGCGTGGGCATTCCGCACTGTCCCAAGTGCGGCAAGGAGATCAAGCAGCAGACCGTGGACCAGATGGTGGACCAGATCATGCTGCTGGCCGAAGGCACGAAAATGCAGGTGCTGGCCCCCGTGGTGCGCCAGCGCAAGGGCGAACACCAGAAGCTGCTAGAGGACGCGCAGCGGCAGGGCTACGTGCGCGTGAAGATCGACGGGGAAACCTACGAGCTGGACGACCTGCCCAAACTGGACAAAAAGGTCAGGCACGACGTGAGCATCGTCATCGACCGGCTGGTGGTGCGCGACAGCGACGATTTCCGCCGTCGTCTGGCCGACAGCCTGGAGACCGCCGCGGGCGCGGCGGAGGGGCTGGTGCTGGTCGATCTGTTCGAGCAGGGGGAAATGCTCTTTTCCCAGAACTACGCCTGCCCCGACTGCGGCATTTCCATCGAGGAGCTGGCGCCCCGCATGTTCAGCTTCAACAGCCCCTTCGGCGCGTGCCCGGAGTGCGACGGGCTGGGCACCATCCAGCGCATCAGCGTGGACAACGTCGTGCCCGACCCGACCAAAAGCCTCAACGAGGGCGCGATACAGGCCAGCGGCTGGAACATCGCCGACCAGAGCAGCGTGGCCAACACCTACTTCAAGGCTTTGGCGAAGAGGTACCGCTTCAGTATGGATACGCCGTTCAACCAGCTGCCCGAGAAGGTCGTAAACCTCCTGATGTACGGCACGGGGGACGAGAAGATCACCGTGTACTACGAGGGGGCCAACGGTCAGGGGCATTACAATACGACGTTCGAGGGCGTCATCAACACCCTGATGCGCCGCTACCGCGAAACCGGCAGCGAAGGCATGAAGGCGGTCTACGAGGAGTACATGAGCACCGAGCCCTGCTCCGCCTGCGGCGGGCGGCGCCTTCGGCCGGAAGTGCTGGCCGTGACGGTGGGGGGCCGGAACATCAGCGACGTGTGCGATCTGTCGGTGACCAAATCGCGGGATTTCTTCCGCCGGCTGAAGCTGGGAGAGAAGGAGACCATCATCGCTTCCCAGATCCTTCGGGAGATCGACAGCCGGCTGACGTTTCTGGACAGCGTGGGGCTTTCCTACCTGACGCTGGCGCGCGCGGCGGGCACGCTCTCCGGCGGCGAGGCGCAGCGCATCCGCCTGGCGACGCAGATCGGCTCCAGCCTCATGGGCGTGCTCTACATTCTGGACGAGCCCTCCATCGGCCTGCACCAGCGCGACAACCACAAGCTGATCGAGACCCTCAAGCGCCTGCGCGACCTGGGCAACACCCTGATCGTGGTGGAACACGACGAGGACACCATGCGCGAGGCCGACTACATCGTGGACGTAGGGCCCGGCGCGGGCGTGCACGGCGGCAAGATCGTCGCGCAGGGCACGTACGAGCAGATTGTGAACAACCCCGATTCGCTCACCGGCCAGTACCTGTGCGGCAAAAAGGCCATTCCCGTGCCGGAAGTGCGGCGCGAGCCCAAGGGCTGGCTGACCGTGCGGGGCGCGGCGGAGCATAACCTGAAGCATATCGACATCGATTTTCCGCTGGGGGTGTTCTGCGTGGTGACGGGGGTGAGCGGCTCGGGCAAATCGAGCCTCGTCAACGGCATCCTCTACAACCACCTGGCGCGCGTGCTCAACCGCGCCAAGACGCGCGCGGGGAAGTTCGACGGCATGGAGGGCGTGGAGCAGCTGGACAAGATCATCTCCATCGACCAGAGCCCCATCGGCCGCACGCCGCGCAGCAACCCCGCCACCTATACGGGTCTTTTCGACCTGATCCGCCGCCTGTTCGCCATGACGCCCGACGCCAAGGCGCGCGGCTACCGCGAGAACCGCTTCAGCTTTAACGTCAAGGGCGGGCGGTGCGAGGCCTGCTCCGGCGACGGCCTTTTGAGGATCGAAATGCACTTTTTGCCGGACGTGTACGTGCCCTGCGACGTGTGCAAGGGCATGCGCTACAACCGCGAGACGCTGGAAGTGCGCTACAAGGGCAAGAACATCTACGAGGTACTGGAGATGACGGTGGAGGAGGCGCTGGAGTTTTTCGAGGCGCACCAGCCCATCGTCAACAAGCTGCAGACCCTCTACGACGTGGGGCTGGATTACCTGAAAATCGGCCAGCCCAGCACCCAGCTGTCCGGCGGTGAGGCCCAGCGCATCAAGCTGGCGACGGAGCTGAGCCGCCGCGCCACCGGCCGCACCATCTACCTGCTGGACGAGCCGACCACCGGCCTGCATGTGGACGACGTGGGCAGGCTGCTTTCGGTGCTGGATCGGCTGGTGGAGGGCGGCAACTCGGTGTTGGTGATCGAGCACAACCTGGACGTGGTGAAGTACGCCGACTACCTCATCGACCTGGGGCCCGAGGGGGGCGACGCCGGCGGAAAACTGGTGTGCGCCGGCACGCCGGAAGTGATTGCGAAATGCGAAAAGAGTTATACGGGGCAGTTCCTGGGGCCGGTACTGGAGAGGGGGAAGAAGGGAAGGGGTTAACCCCTTCCCTTCTTCCTTTCATCGGTTATCGGGCCGCGGGCGTCCGTGCACCGAATTGATAACCCGCGCTCTTTTTGGTATAATGGGCGCAACATCCGCCGCCCTTTCCGCTGCGCCGTCCGCGCGCCGGAAAACGGCGGCGCAACAGCAACGGGAGGTACCCCTCATGAAACTGACTTTTCTGGGCGCGGCGCGCGAGGTGACCGGCAGCCGGTACTATCTGGAGGCGTGCGGCAAGCGCGTGCTGATCGACTACGGAATGGAGCAGGGCGCCAACGTCTACGTAAACACGCCCCTGCCGGTGCCCGCGGCGGAGGTGGATTACGTTTTTCTCACCCACGCGCACATCGACCACAGCGGCTGGCTGCCGCTATTGTATAAACAGGGCTTCCGGGGGCAGATTTTCGCGACCGAGGCGACGCACGACCTTTGCGGCATTATGCTGATGGATTCCGCTCACATTCAGGAGATGGAGGTCGAGTGGAAGAACCGCAAGTGCATGCGCAGCGGCGAGGAGCTTGCCGTGCCGGTCTACGACACCAAGGACGCGGCGGCGGTGCTCAAGCTGTTCACCCCCTGCAAGTACGACCGGGACGTGAACGTCTGCGAGGGCATCACGCTCCGGCTGGTGGACGTGGGGCACCTGCTGGGCTCCGCGTCGGTGGAGATCACGGTGGCGGAGGAAGGCAAAAGCCAGATCATCGTGTTTTCGGGCGACATCGGCAACTCAAACCAGCCGCTGCTGCGCGACCCGGAATACATTACCAAAGCCGATTATGTGGTTATGGAATCCACCTACGGCGACCGCAGCCACGGCCCCGTGCCCGATTATGTGAGCGATCTGGTGAACATCCTGACCGAGACCTTCGAGCGGGGCGGCAACGTGGTGATTCCCAGCTTTGCCGTGGGCCGCACGCAGGAGCTTTTGTACTTCTTCCGGCAGATCAAGCAGGACGGGCTGATCAAAAACCACCCGCATTTTCCCGTGTACGTGGACAGCCCCCTGGCCATTGAGGCTACGGAGGTGTTCAACGAGCACATGTACGACTGCATGGACGCGGACACGCTCGCGCTGGTCAAGCAGGGCGTGAACCCCATCCGCTTCGAGGACCTGCACCTGGCCGTAACGGCGGACGACAGCAAGCAGATCAACGAGGAGCCGACCCCCAAGGTGATTATTTCCGCCAGCGGCATGTGCGACGCGGGGCGCATCCGCCATCATTTGAAGCACAACCTCTGGCGGCCGGAATGCACGGTGCTGTTCGTCGGCTATCAGGGCGAGGGAACGCTCGGACGTTTGCTGACCGACGGGGCGAAAAAGGTGAAGCTCTTCGGCGAGTCCATCTCAGTGGCCGCCGATATCCGCAAACTGGCGGGCATCAGCGGCCACGCCGACCAGAACGGCCTTCTGAAATGGATCGGGAGCTTTGAGGGCGACATTCGCCACGTGTTCGTCACCCACGGAGAGGACAGCGTGGCCGAAGGCTTTGCCAAGCGCCTGCACGACGATCTGGGCCGCAGCGCCACCGCCCCCTATAACGGCGAATGCTGGGACCTGACCGCGGACGTGCTGCTGACCGAGGGTACCCGCGTCAAGGTGGAGCGCCGCAGGCCCGAGGAAGCGATGGAACCCGAACCGCAGGCGGAGGAGGCCAGGCCGCACGCGAAGGAGCCCGAGCACAGGCGCGAGCAGCCCCGCCCGGACGGAACGCCCTACGGGGAGCTGCTTGCGGCGGCGCTGCGCCTGAACGAGCTGGTGGAACAGATGCGGGACCATCCCAAGAAGGAGCAGAACAAGCTGGCGGCTTCCCTGTACGGGTTGATCCGGAAATTCGGGCGGCGGTAATCTGCCTGCGGATACGGAAATACGGCGTTGTGGCGTCCGTGCGAAAGCACGGGCGCTACAATGCTATTCACCCGGCGGAAGCGGCTGATTTTCCCCTACCATACCAACCAAAACAGCGATTAATTAAATAATACGATAAATAATCATTGACAAACGGCAATGATCGCGTTATTCTGTAGGCGATTCTTCACAATCGGAATACGGGAGGCGAAACCAATGAAAACCACGACTGCCACGGTGCTTTTGAAAATCGTGCTGGTGCTGAGCGCGCTGGCGATCCTGTTCGTCGTATGCTGGGGCGTGCCCCGCTACATGGGACACGTTACGTACGTGCGCCCGAGCCTCGGTGTGTGGGCGCTGCCGATGGACCTGTACGCAGCGGCGATGGCCGTGCCGGTGCTGGTCGCGATCGTTCTGCTCTGGCGGGTGTTCGATACCCTGCCGAAGAACGAGGCGTTCTCGCTGCCCAACGCGCGGCGCTTCCGGCTTATCGGGCGGCTGGCGCTGGGTGACCTGGGGCTGGTGCTGATCCTCGCGGCGTTTCTGATCATCAGCGGGGTGATCCCCGCGTTTATTCTGCTGTGTCTGTTGGGGGCGACCTACGTGGGGGTCGTGGCGGCCATCGTGTTCCACGTGCTGGCCGCGCTGGTGGGCAGAGCCGCGGAGATCGAACAGGACAACGAACTGACGATTTGAGGTGAGCATATGTCGATAAACGTAACCCTGGACGTGATGCTGGCCAAACGGAAGATGTCCTTAAACGAGCTCAGCGAGAAGGTCGGCGTGACGCCCTCCAACCTGAGCATCCTCAAAACCGGCAAGGCCAAGGGCGTGCGCTTCTCTACGCTGGAAAAGCTGTGCGAGGCGCTTAACTGCCAGCCCGGCGACCTGCTGGAATGCCTGCCTCCGCAGTGACGCTTTCCGCGCAAACTTCCCGCGCGCGAAAGAGGAAAACCGCACCCGCGGCGCGTATAAAAGAGGCAGAATAAATACTGCCGCGGGACTGGGCCGATCCGCCTGCCGGCAGCGGAAGGATGTATAGGATGGACAGGGAACACGCACGCAAACTTGCCCGCGGGCTGGTCGCCCAAATGACGCTGGAGGAGAAGGCCGCCCAGCTGCGCTACCGCGCGCCGGCCATCCCCCGGCTGGGCGTGCCCGCCTATAACTGGTGGAACGAAGCGCTCCACGGCGTGGCCCGCGCGGGCACGGCCACGGTATTCCCGCAGGCGGTGGGCATGGCCGCGGCCTTCGACGATACGCTGATGGAGACGATCGCCGACACCATCTCCACCGAAGCGCGTGCCAAGTACAACATGCAGTCCGCGCACGGCGACCGCGATATCTACAAGGGCCTCACCATGTGGTCGCCCAACGTCAACATCTTCCGCGATCCCCGCTGGGGCCGCGGGCAGGAGACCTACGGCGAGGACCCCTTCCTCACCGCCCGGCTGGGCGTGGCGTTCGTAAACGGTTTGCAGGGCAAGGGCGAAACCCTCAAGGCCGCGGCCTGCGCCAAGCACTTCGCCGTGCACTCGGGCCCGGAGGCGATCCGCCACAGCTTCGACGCGAAGGTATCCAAAAAGGATCTGCGGGAAACCTACCTGCCGGCTTTCGAAGCGCTGGTGACCGAAGCGCACGTGGAAAGCGTGATGGGCGCCTACAACCGCGTCAACGGCGAGCCCGCCTGCGGCAGCAGGGTGCTCCTTCGGGACATTCTGCGCGGCGAATGGAAGTTCGAGGGGCATGTGGTCAGCGATTGCTGGGCCATCAAGGACTTCCACGAAAACCATCACGTGACCGACACGGCGCCCGAGAGCGCCGCGCTGGCGATGGAAAACGGCTGCGACCTCAACTGCGGCGAGGTGTACCTGCAGGTGCTGGCGGCCTATCAGGAGGGGCGGATCACCGAGAAGCAGATCACCACGGCGTGCGAACGGCTGATGACCACCCGCTATCTGCTGGGCATTCTGGGCGAGGACGGCTCGGAATACGACGCCGTGACCTACGAGCGGAACGACACCGAGCAGAGCGCCGCGCTTGCGCAGGCCGTGGCGGAGAAGAGCATGGTGCTGCTCAAAAACGACGGTATCCTGCCGCTTGACCTTGACAAGCTCGGCACGGTCGGGGTCATCGGCCCCAACGCCAACAGCATCCCCTGCCTGGAGGGCAATTACAACGGCACCTCCTCGCGCTATGTCACCTTCCTGGAGGGCATCCGCAAGGCCTGCGAGGGCAAGGCGCGTGTGCTCTACTCGCAGGGCAGCCACCTGTACATGGATCGTATCAGCAACCTCGCCACGGCGGACGACCGGCTGGCCGAGGCCGTGGGCGTGGCGGAACGCTGCGATGTGAACATTCTCTGCCTGGGGCTGGACGCCACGCTGGAGGGCGAGGAAGGCGACACCGGCAACGAGTATTCCTCGGGCGACAAGCGCGACCTGAACCTGCCCGCCTGTCAGCGCAAGCTGCTTGACGCGGTGCTGGCGACGGGCAAGCCGACCGTGGTCGTGCTGGCTTCGGGCAGCGCCCTGGCGGTTACGCAGGGCAACGCGATCCTGGAAGCCTGGTACCCCGGCGAGGCGGGCGGAACGGCGCTCGCGCGCATCCTGTTCGGCGAGGTGTCGCCCGGTGGCCGCCTGCCCGTAACCTTTTACCACGGCGTGGACGAACTGCCGGATTTTGAGGATTACGCGATGGAGAACCGCACCTACCGCTACTTCAACGGCGAGCCGCTCTACCCGTTCGGCTACGGCCTGAGCTACACCCGCTTCGAGTACGAAGGCGCGGCCTACGCGGACGGCGCGGTGAGCGTGACCGTGCGCAACGCGGGCGCTGCCGACGCCGACGAGGTGGTGCAGGTTTACGTGAAGGATCACGATTCGCCCTTCGCCGTGCGCAACCACAGCCTGTGCGCCTTCAAGCGCGTATCGCTCAAGGCGGGCGAGCAGACGGTCGTCACCCTGCCCGTGCGCCCGGAGGCGTTTGCCGCCGTGAACGGCGAAGGCGAGCGGGTGGCGCAGGGCAAGCGCTTCACGCTCTACGTTGGCGGCAGCCAGCCCGACGCGCGCAGTGCGGAACTGCTGGGACAGAAACCATTGGCAATAGAAGTTGAGATGCCCGCCTGAAAGGCAGGGGGTTGAGGGGGTTTTGCTCCCCTCGGCGCAAGGGACGCAGGGGAATCGCGCCTGCGGGTGCGACCAAAGGGAAAATCCCTTTGGAATCCTGGGGAATCGCACCTGCGGGTGCGACCAAAGGGCTTTCCGGTCGCCCTTTGGAAACCTTCGGGCTTGCGCTCGTCAAAGGGGCGCAGAATTTCTCTCCGGAGTACAGG